>CANRDI010000007.1 GCA_947629335.1 uncultured Clostridia bacterium
TGGGGGAAAACTTTTGAAAAAGTTTTCCCCCAAACCCCTTTTCAAAACTTTTATGTAACGTGCTGTAAGGGAAATGCGCTTCCGCTCTCTGACCGTGCAGCAAGTCGCGGCACATGAATTTTTTGGGGGAAAACTTTTAAAAAAGTTTTCCCCCAAACCCCTTTTCAAAACTTTTATGTAACGTGCTGTAAGGGAAATGCGCTTTCGCTTTCCGACCGTGCAGCAAGTCGCGGCACATGAATTTTTTGGGGGAAAACTTTTGAAAAAGTTTTCCCCAAACCCCTTTTCAAAACTTTTATGTAACGTGCTGTAAGGGAAATGCGCTTCCGCTTTCCAACCTTCGCGCAAGCGGCATATTGACAAAACAAATTTTCGGTGATATAATTAAAATAGCGTTTGCGGTTGTAAAGCAAACGCTTTCGGAAAATTCAATAAAGTTTTACGGCAGAACTTGGAGGTTTTTATGAAAAAATTCTGCGGCAAGATCGCCCTTGCGGTGTTTATGTCAATTACTCTTCTGTGCGGCTGTACGCGCGAATTCAAAGGAAACTCAAATAACTTCGGCTCAAATTCGAGCGAAAGTTTTAACAATTCGGAAATTTCTTCGGAAAGTTATTTTAACAGTTCGGATACCTCGGATACCGAGCAGAGCGGTGACGAAAGCAATTCTTCCGACAACAACACCGCGACCACGCCCGTTTCCGCTCACGGACAGCTTTCCGTAAGCGGCACATATCTTGTCGATAAAAACAATCAGCCGTACCAGCTCAGAGGAATGAGCACGCACGGACTTACATGGTTTCCCGATTTTGTAAATGAACAGGCTTTCCTGACGCTCAGAGACGACTGGAACACAAATGTTGTGCGGTTGGCGATGTATGTTGACGAATGGAACAACGGGCAATGCTATATGAACAACAAGCAAGGCAGCCGCGATCTTCTTGAAAAGGGCGTTGAACTATGCATAAAGCTCGATATGTACGCGATTATCGACTGGCATGTCTTAAATCCCGGAGATCCGCTCAAATACACAAACGAAGCCACAGAGTTTTTTGACTACATCTCAAAAAAATATGCAGGCAGACCGAACGTTATCTACGAGATATGCAACGAACCTAACAGCGGCGCAAGCTGGGACGGAAACGTAAAGCCTTATGCGGAAAAAATTATCCCCGTCATCAGAGCGAACGATCCCGACGCTGTGATAATAGTGGGAACTCCGACATGGAGCCAGGATATTGACCAAGCGCTTGCAAACCCGCTGAATTTTGACAACGTTATGTACGCTCTGCATTTTTATGCGGACACCCACCGCGACGATCTCAGAAACCGTCTGCAAAACTGTGTAAATGCGGGACTTCCCGTATTTGTATCGGAGTTTGGATGCTGCGACGCTTCGGGAGGCGGCGGAAACAACTTTGCCGAAACAACAAAATGGCTCGACCTTCTTGACAGCCTTAATGTAAGCTACTGCAACTGGGCGCTGGCGAACAAAAATGAGACTTGTTGTGCGATAACAGGTTCGGGCGGCGCAAACGGAAACTGGACAGACGATCAGCTCTCCGAAAGCGGAAAATGGATAAGAAACCGTTTCAAAAGCTATTGACGTCGGTTTTATTCAGTATATAAGGCTCGAAAAATCTTTGCTGTATCTCGAAAACATCTACTTCGAGAGCTGTACATAGTTTGAGCCAAATTATCCAGTTCGGAACATTTTTCCCGCTTTCGATACAGCGAAGATAAACGTCGGTTATCCCGATAATTTCCGAAAGGCGCTCTTGGGTCATTTTGTTTTTGAGACGTTTTTCGTGAATGATAGCCGCAAAGACCTTTTTTAGATGTAGTATTTCTTTTTCTTCTGAATGACTTTTCATTATGTTATACTCCTTAATTGCGAAATTAAATTAAGTATAACAATTTCAGCAAGATCTGTCAATATACCGTTATTTTGCACAAAATCAAGATTTTACTTTTGCAATGCGGTTTTATAAGGAAATTGTTCGATCATACAAAATATTTTTCGTCCTATTCGTATAATATCCGACATATTTTTATCCGATTTTATACAATAATTTCAGCAATCAACAGATGTACAGTGAAAGATAATGCGTGCATACGGGGCTTTTTCAACAGTCTGAAATTTGAATTTTTATACTGTAGGAATAATATTTTTTCTCTTTCAAAAATTGCCCGACTGTTCGGTCGGGCAATTTATTCACATTTTTAAATCGGGATCATTTTTGAGATTGTTCTTCAATCTGAGCAATCTGTTCTTTACAAAATTCATATAATTTAGGTATATCCTCGGTAATTGTTTCCCAGAGTGAATCTGAATCAATATTCCCATATTCATGAGCAACAACATTGCGCAGTCCTTGTATTTGACGCCACGGTATTTCACCGCAAGTATATTGCTTGTACTCGTCTGACAAATGTTTCGCAAGCTCTCCTATCTGAAGTACGCACATTGCTGCTGCATTACGATATACCGAGTTTGTTTCAAAATTTTCTTTTTGAGTTTGAAAATGACTGTTTGCTTCTTCGATTTGTTCAATGTAGAAAATAATGTTTTTCAACAACTCTAAGTCACGACTGTTCATATATCATTACCTCATCGCTATGAATTCTGTCTAAGAAACCCTTGTCCAGACTGTTTGTTGTGAGCAGGTCAACTTCCTTGTCAAGCGCCCCGCATATATCCAACCGCATACCGCTGAGAGCGAACAGACCGCGCAGTTTTCCTTTGTCAATACGAAGGTCAATGTCACTATCCGCAGTAGCGCACCCTTTTGCATATGATCCGAACAGATATACGCGTTCCACGCCGTACTTTATTGCAATAGGAATAATACGACCTTTAATTTCGGCAATAGTATAAATTTTGTCGCTCATTTTGACCGCCCCCTTTTATACAGTATACCACACTTTGCAGAAAAAAGCAATCCCGTTTTATCTCCCTCCCGCTGCTGTACAGTGTATAGTTATCTGCGAACGCAGATAATATTCAAATTGTTTTTAAATTAGAAGTGTATAGGCTTGAACACGCGTGAGTTCAAGCCTATGCGTTATAATTCCGAAACAATCAGATAAAATCCGCCGCAGGCGGATACCTCAACTATTTACTATACACTGTATACAAAGCGAAAAGAGGTTAGAATTCAAAATTCTAACCTCTAATGGCGGAAAGAGAGGGATTCGAACCCTCGAACGGGTTTAGCCGTTACACGATTTCCAATCGTGCGCCTTAGACCAGCTCAGCCATCTTTCCACAACTATTACCGTAATATTGTACCACATTTGTTTAATTTTGTCAATAGGTTTTTCATTTTTTTACAGCAAATATACAGATAATATATGCTGTCGGCCGAAATGCGGAGTAAAAGTTACGGACTGTGGATAAAGAAACCTATGCCTGCATTTTTGCCTACGGCAAAAACCGCTGAACTGCGCAGGCGGCTTTTTTGTGCCTGCCGCCGACGCAGTAACAATGCAAATGGTTCTTTATCCACAGTCCGATTGTTCGGGAAATCTCCCTGCTTTGATATTATGATCAGCGGTTGTTGTTCTGGTTCTGCTGATTCTGCTGGCTCTGCTGGTTCTGCTGGTTCTGCTTGGACTGGTTATTCTGGTTATTCTGGTTATTCTGGTTAGACATAATTAAATTCCTCCTGTGAAAATTCACATTTATTAAGCGGATTTTCTTCCGCAGCAATATTTTGCACAGTTTTTTTGATAATATTCAGCTTTTTTATTTTTGATCCAATTCAAACGCTTCGAGCGTCATTCCTTTTTTGCGCGCCTCGCTGTAAAGCTCATGCAGGCGGCAAAGCGTCGCGTTTTCTTCGTATATCAATGCGTCTATTGCAGAAGGATTATCTGCAAAATTAAAATTTCTTCTTATGTCCGAAAGCCTGCTCAAAAGCATATTATATTCTTTCCGCAGTTCGGAATTATCTGCTTTCGGTTTTTGGCGCTTTGTAATTTTATAGAAAATTTCCTTTATTTTCATTATTCTCACCTCAATATAATCTATGAGGTACAAAACATTATAAGAACTTTTTTATAATCATTTTCTACAAAAAACTGTCCGAATTTTGAAAATTGTAAAATAAGGTCATTTGTGAAATTGGTTTTTTTTAATAAAATTTTCTGTGAATTTTATGCATTATAACATCACGCTCTCATACTGAATAAAAAGTCAAAACTCAGGCTTTATCGACAGCCCGGCGTTTTATTCGCCCATTAAAAGTTTTACGGTCATTCCGCAAACGATCCACGCCGTACAGTCGGCGGTAAGCGCCGCGGCAGTTGCATGGCGCGTCTTTTTTGCTTTGACAGCGGAAAAATAGACTGCTATTGTATAAAATGTTGTTTCAGACGATCCGATAAGCGTCGCTGCTACGCGCTCGGCAAAACTGTCGGCTCCGTTTGCCGAAGCAATTTCGTTATAAACTGCCATTGCGCCGCTTCCGGAAAAAGGACGCAAAATGACGAGAGAAATTGCCTCAGGGGGAAAACTTATCGCTCTGCAAAGGGGCTTTAAGAGTTCTGTAAGCGCTTCTACAGCGCCGCTCGCGCGGAACATACCGACGCATACTATCAACAGCACAAGCGCGGGCAAAATATCCGCACAAGTTTTAAGCCCATCTGACGCGCCCTCGCAAAACGCCTTAAAAACATCTACTTTTTTTATTGACGCATAAACAAGTATCCCTACCGTAAGAACAGGAATTATATAATCTGTCATAATTCTCCTCGTTTGCGGCGTTTTATTTTTGACATTATCTTTGCCGATACTACCGCAATAAACAACGAATACGCCGAAACTATCCACACGCACGGCAATATCCCCATAGGGTCTTGTGCGCCGTTTGCCTCGCGCAGAGCGGCGGCTGTCGCGGGAATTATCTGTAGGCTCGCCGTATTCAGCACCGCCAGCATTATCATATCATTTGTCGCATATTCTCCGCTGTTCTGTTCTTCGGATATTGCTTTCATTGCCGCTAAGCCGAGCGGAGTAGAGGCGTTTCCGAGACCTAAAATATTTGCGGCAATATTTGCGCAGATAAGTCTCATAGCTTTCCCGTCTTTCTTTACGTTTTCAAACAATTTTCCGAGCGGAACAGACAGCAACCTTGACAGCTTTTCAAGCAGCCCCGCTTTTTCAGCCACCCTCATAAGTCCGCTCCAAAAGCACATTATCCCGCAGATAGAAATAACAAGCTCTACCGCTTCGCCTGATTTTGAAAGGATACTTTCCGAAAGCTCGCCTGTTTTTCCGTTGAATACTGCAAAAATAAACGAAATTACAGGAATGATGACCAAAATCACTTTCATATTTTCACCTTTTCTGGTAATTACTAAAAATTTTGTAAATTTTTGTCAAGAAATATATTGACAAATTTGTCATATTATGGTATAATACAATTGTAAAGCAAATATTACAGATTTTAATGCTGCAAATGTGTGAAAAATCGGTAATAAATGCACGAAAACTTTAATTGACGAAAAAAAGGGGGAATTTTATTATGGTAAAATCAACGGGAATTGTACGCAAAGTGGACGAGCTTGGGAGAGTGGTCATTCCTATCGAGCTTAGACGCAATTTAGGTATCGACGACCGCGACGGTCTTGAGATCTTTGTAGAAGAAGATCAGATCATTCTTAAAAGATATTCTCCGTCCTGCATTTTTTGCAGCAATGCGGGAAACATCATTAAATTCAACGAAAAGAACGTCTGCACAAACTGTCTTGAAAAGCTCAAAGCGCTTTCTGTTGAAAATCAGCAGACAACCTGACTGTTAAAATTATATTCGGCAGAAGTTCTGAAAATGACAATCCCACGGCAAACATAAAAATGCCCCGTTTTATCAGATACATATTTCCTCTGATAAATCGGGGACATTTTTATACTGCCATGCATTTAATATAGGATTACTGCCGAAGTCAGTGTACAGTTTATATTGTATAGTAAACAGCAGAATGTATAAGCCGCAGGCGGATAATATTCAGATCTTTTTTGAATTGAAACCAATAGGCTTGAACCCATTTTGGTTCAAGCCTATTTGCTTATAACGGCGGTTTTGGGGAAAATTTACTTTTTTCTTCTTACGTTAGGATTGTCGTCAGGCTCGCGCATTATCACATCAAAAAGCCGCTTTGTCTTATTCGATTTCGGATGTTTCTTTTCCTTTAGAATATCAAGCTCCGAGCGGGGATCTTCTTCCTTAAATACATTTCTGTCCTCCGTCCATATGCCCGAAGGAGCGTTTTCTTTTGTTATCTTGCTCGGATATTCGCGTGCTTCGCTTTCTTCCCATTCGGGAGAAGGCTCGTTTTCATCTTCCGTATTTTTCACTAAGCGGCGGCGTTTCGTGCTTTCTTTCTCAAAACGTTCCTCGGTATTCGCAGTGTTTTGAGAATTTTCGAGAACGTCAAAAATGCTGTTTACATCCTTAAACGGCTCTTTGTCAGGCTCTGAAACAAGCTCGGTCGGTATTCTCCTGATCCTCGGCTGCTCTGCATTTTCTTCGGACAGTCCGACATCTTCGGGCAGTGCGCGCGAAACAATATCGATCTCCGGCGGCTGAGGAACAACATTCGCTCCCGACATCTTTCCGTATGCCGATATTGCAGCCGCATTCTTCTTTATCACTCTCGTCCTCGGAACAGGTTTTGCTTCCTCACGCTCGGTTTTTTCGGTTCTATCGGTTCTCTCGGCTTTCCCGGAAAGTTTTTGCTCGGACTTCGGCTCTGTTTTTTTATTGCTCCGAACAAATTCTTCCTGCTCGAAAAACGACTTGAACTCATTCTTATCTTCTTTTCCGACCGTTTCCTCAGGCTCGGAAAACTGTTTTTGTTCGGTTCGTCCGCGCAGCGCTTCAAGCTCCGCCAAAAGCCTGTCCTCTATGCTTTCGGGGATATTCGACTGCATTTCGGCTCTTGTTTCCTCAGAACGCACTCTTGTTTCCTCAGAACGTGCTCTTGTACCATCAGCACGCGCTCTTGCTTCCTCCGAACGCACAAACGTGTCTTTGACATACGGTTCGGTTCTCCGCTCAAAAGGCTCGGTTCGCGGAGAGTTTTTGCCCTCCGCGTCAGATTTCGGCTCTTCCTGCTGAGGCGCAAACGGGCGGAAATCGGCAGGGTTCGGTCGGGAAGTATAATTTTCCTCGCCTCGCGGTTCTCCTGCACGGATAATGTGCGAGATCCTGCGCTCGCCTGTCCTGCGCGCAACCGAAGGCGAAACAAAAAATCCGTCTTTGGGAGACTGTTGAGCAAATGCCTCTTGAAAATCAGAGTTCTCAGGTTCTTCGGGTTCGGGCTTCTTTAGAGAACTGCGCTCTATCCTTTCGGGGACAAACGGCTTTACTATGCGCTCTTTACTGCCGCTTTCCTTCGGAACTTCAACTATCGGCTTACTTTTTGAAATATCTACCGTAAGCGAATAATCAAGGAAATCGTCAAATTCTTCGGGAGATATTTCGCCCGTGCGGACTTTATCCATCATTGCTGTCATATAAGAATACCAGTTTTCGTATTCTTTGGTGTTCATTGTACTTCCTACGCGGGAATACACTTCGTCCGTTACCGAGCGGGATTTTTCCTCAAGTTCGGGCGTCATGCGCTTCGGCGGATTTTCTTCAAGGTATTCGTCAAGACAGCTCTTTCCGTTATGGAGATAATTACAATAATCCTCGTCGTAATCCTTTCCTCTGTAATACCGCTTTTTGCATTTCGGACATACGGCAAGATAGCCTCCCGACTCGATTATCGCGTCTATTTCAAGATCTACGACAGCTTTAAGGCTGCACGGCATATAGATCTTATCATACTTTTCCATTTTGCTCCGCATGATATTATAACTCGAAAGCTCTGCGGAAAGTCCGTTTTTCATTCGTGAAAATGCGTCCATAGCTATCTCGTCTGAAATTCCCGTATAATCTTTTATGTCGGAATAATCGTCCGAATAGTCGAAATCCGCCAGAACATTTCGTATTATGTCCTTTGATATCGACGGAAACATAAAGGGAGAATTAGGTATCCTTCCGATAGAAAAGACCTTTGTTTCTCCGAGTTTATCGATTCGGCACCCCATTTCGCTCGCGGTGACGGAAAACATAAGGTCGAAATAATTTCTCCGAGCCGCCGCGTCCGCCGCAGATTTAATGCCGTTCATAAAAACAAATTCGATCTTGCTTACGGCATAATCCCTTATACGAAGGATATTGAGCCACTCGTTTATCGCGCGGTTATACCTGAACTCGCAGAGCCTTTGGAAAACGGCTTTTTCAAATTTTGTACGGCAGGAGATAAATCTGTTCCAGAGCGTGCCTGTGCCAACGTTGTCGCGCCTGCAAAGAAAATCTATATAACAGTCTATCGGCAGTTTTTCATATATAGTACGGATATGGTGTTCAATATAACAGTGCGCGGTCTGTATATCGCGTTTAAGCTCGGCAAAACGGTCAAAATCTATCTCGCCTGTCTTTTGCGCCTCGCTGCACGCTTCTACCGCTCTCTTTGCGAAATATGACAGGTCATAATCGCAAAAATCGAGCAGCGTCGACGGATACCGCAGCACATATATTTCATTCGAGCTTTGCCCGACCAGCTTCAGCGTTTTATCCATCGTAATGCTCCTTTTTATTTCATTCTTCTTCGTCCAGCGGTTTTACCAGATACGGATTTTCACGGCGTATTCCCTCTACATACGGAACGTCTCTTTCCTCGCCGTCCACCCTTTCTGTTGACCAGCGCACAAGATCGTCGGTTAATGTTTCATATTCGGCAGTATGAAGATGTTTACAGCCGATAACTTTTTTACATATTCCCAAAGGTATTTTTACATCTTCCGTCGTTGTTTCAACATAATAAGATACTGTTTTTCTCATTCCGCTTTCCTGAAGGTATCTTACTATGCGATAATCTCCGCTTTCGGAAACATATTCATATGAAGTATCTCTGCGCGAAAGATCCACGTCTGTAAGGCTGATGCTTCCGATAAACATATTTATTGCAATATATGCCGCAATGCCTATTACAAAAAACAAGAGATACAGCGTTCCGAAAACGGTTTTAAGCGTTTCATTTGAACGTGCGCAGAAAAATGCCACAACCATTACTACCGCGGGAGGTATCACGATAAACCAATGCCCGAAGCCGAAAATGACAAGCGTCAGTACTACAAGAGGTATCAGGAATGTGTTTACCTGAGTAATGACCTGTTTTCTGGTGAATACAAGAAGTCCCATTGCCGCAAAATTGACGAATAAATACAGCACAAACAGCGGCGTAGGATTTTCAAGCACCATATAATATCCCATACATAGCCACGCTACCCAAATAAGGAACCCCGTATATCCATAGCACGCGACCGCTACGCCTCGCCTGAACCATACATTCTTTAAAAAAGCTACAACCTTATCCATATTTTGTCCTCGCATATTTTATGACCAAATTCCGTTTTAAGCTCATAAGCTGCCCGCAGATACGCGCCGTAAATTCTTTTTAAAAAAGCGCGTTCTTTGTGGTAAAACATAAAGGTCTGTTAAGAATAAAATCACAATATTACTCATATTATATTGTATAACAAATTCAAAAAAAAATCAAGTCTTTTATAAAAAAATATGAGACTTTAACTCCTGCTTCTTTGACATGACCCGCACAGAAAACAAAAAGTCCCCGAAAAAAGGAGGACGCAGCTTGTATAAAAACTGTCGAGAAATGCAATTCGACTTTATATAACGTTCTCGGCTTAAAAAAACTGATGTCCCCAAATATCGGGGACATCAGCAAGCAATGTTATTATATCAGTTTTCTCTGCTCTGATTGAACTTTCTGAGAAGAGTATCAATTCCGTCGGTTTCTCCAAAGCCGCCCCTGCGAACCTCTGCCGAAGCGGGAGCAGACGTATCTGCGTCGTCGAAGATCGAGCTTTCCGCCGCATTCTTCTCGGTATTTACCGCAACATTTACAGCCGCGTCGTCTTCTTCCATAAAGTCGGTAGCTATCGCAATTATAGATATTTCGTCCTTTTCAAGCGTATCGTCGAAAACAACTCCGCACTTATATTTCGCTTCGGTATCGAAATTCTCCGTAATCTTCTTCATAAGAGCGTCAAACTCTTCAAGCTCGAACGATTCGGGCAGGCTTACATTCAGCAGACCGCGCCTTGCGCCCGAAATAGACGTTTCGAGAAGCGGGCTGTTCATAACCTCTTCGATAGCCTCTTCGACCTTTCTGTCGCCCTTTCCCGTACCTATCGCCATATGCGCTACTCCCGACTCGCGGAGCGTAGAGCATATATCTGCGAAATCTATATTCAGATAACCCGTCTTATGGATAAGCGAAATAATTCCCATAACCGCCTTTGTAAGTATTTCATCTACCTTTTCAAAAGCGTTCTTTATGGTAATGTTGCTTCCTTTAAGCTCTTTTATGCGTTCGTTCGGAACTACGATAAGCGCGTCTACGTTCTTTTTCATCTCGTTTACGCCCTTTAACGCCTCGCGCATCTTCGGCTTTCCCTCGAAATCAAACGGCTTTGTAACTACGCCTACGGTAAGTATTCCCTTTTCCTTTGCTATAGAGGAAATAACAGGAGCCGCGCCTGTACCCGTTCCGCCGCCCATTCCCGCAGCTACAAAAAGCATTGACACTCCGTCGAGCTTATCGGCAATATCGTCGCGGTTTTCCTCTGCGGACTGTCTGCCGCGTGTCGGGTCGTTTCCCGCGCCCTGTCCGCGGGTCGTTTTTCTTCCGATCTGGATACGCGTCATCTTGCTTCCGTCTTTGCTTCTGAGAGCCGCAACGTCGGTATTTGCTATAACATATTCAACGTCGCCCACTCCGGAATTTACCATATGTTCGACCGCATTTCCGCCCGCTCCGCCAACGCCGAAAACCATTATCTGGGTAGCAAGCTGAAAATCCTCGGCAACTTCAAATCCATCATCTATATTTTCCGGTACAAAAGCCATATTCAAAAATCCTCCTTAATATTATCCTCGGATTTAACATTCTTATTATGCATTCTTTTTTATGCACTACTGTTCATTATAGCACAACTCACAAAAAATTGCAACTATTTTTTTATAATTTTCCATATATTTATTTCATAGAATGACGAATAATGTAAAAATTCCGATTGTAGATAAAGCCCCGCCTGCGTCGCAGCGTTATCCGCCGCAGGAGGATAATGAGGCGGCTTACTGCGGCAGGCACAAAGGCTGTTTGCATTGCCGCTTCAGCGTTTTGCGCCATGAGCATAACGCTTGTATATCGGGGCTTTCTCAACTGACCGAGTTTTGACTTTTTATACAGTCCGTTAAATATTCGGCTTCCGATAAAGTCGCGCCTGTGTTGCAGCATTATATTCTGCGCGCATAACGCGTGCATATCGGGCTTTCTCAACTGACCGAGTTTTGACTTTTTATACAGTCCGAAATATTTAATTTGTTTCGGGAGATACGGCATTATTCCCGATATTAGGCAAAGCGCTGTTATTCGGGCGTACAGCGGGTTTTTCGGGATTAGAGAGCGAGATTATAACGCTTTCGTTTTCTCCGATCTCGGTTTCAATAAGAGCTTTTGCGACAAGGAATTTGCTTTCAAGTTCAGACGCGCTTCCGAGATTTAAAATAATTCTGTTATCAACCGTTACTTTCGGCGAATATCTGTCGGAAATGTCGATCTCCGTGACATCTGTCAGCTTTGCCGCTTCAAGAATATCTATCATTTCCCACGGCAGATCGTTTTTGGTTTCGTTTTTTGACTTGACCCAAGCGCCAAGCTCAAGACTTTCAGGCTCGAAACCTTTAAGCGTCAAAATGCCGCTCGTATCGTCAAGATATTTGATTATTCTTCCTCCGCGCGAAACCGCGGCGTTCTTGCCATTTTCGCAGATGCAGAAGCATATATCGGCTTCTTTTACGGTAATGACGAGCTTTGTGGGGAATGATTTTCTGACCTCTGCTTCGTCTATGAAAAGGCATTTGTCGACGATGTTCTTTGCCGCTTTATCCGCGTCAATATGCAGAAGATTATCGCCCACGCCGAGTTCCGAGCCTGTGATAATTTGTTCGGGAGTATAGCGTATATTTCCCGACACTTCTATCTGCGTACAGCGAAACAGCACCGTATTTGACAGTATTATCAGAACTGTCACGATAACTATTGCGAAAAGGATATAATACAATACATAATTTCTGCCGCGGAAGCTGCGCTTTTTCTTTGCGGGAGTTTTTTCATTCATTACGCGCGCAAGTTCTTTGTCGGCTTTTTTGTTGAACATTGCACCGCGTTCGGCAGCGGTTTTCTTTGGAGCTTTACGGAATTTTCTGCGCTCGGTGTTTCCGGGAAGATTGCCTTTTGATTTTACAAATTCGGACTGTTTATAATTGTTGTCGGGTTTTTTCGCCTTACGCTTTGCGAATAATTTCGGTTTTACGGGTCTTTTCTGCTTAGAATTGTCGGCAGGCTGTCGGTTGGCACTTGCAGGCTGCCTGTTGGCACTTGCAGGCTGCCTATTGGCATTTGCAGGCTGCCTATTGGCACTTGCAGGCTGCCTGTTGGCATTTGCAGGCTGCCTATTGGCGTTTGCAGGCTGCCTATTGGCGTTTGCAGGCTGCCTATTGGCGTTTGCAGGCTGACGCGACGCATTATCGGCAAACTTACGCTTTCCGATCTTTTTTTGGGCAGATTTTTTGTTCATATTTTCACTTCCCGTAAATAACCTATTCCTAAACGGAGCTTATCTTCTTTATATCCGCTCCGACAGAACGCAGCGCGTTTTCTATGCTTTCATAGCCGCGCTCGATAAAATTCACGCCGCTTATTTCCGTTGTGCCCTCTGCGGCAAGTGCCGCTACGACAAGCGCCGCGCCTCCCCGAAGTTCCGAAGCGCAGAGCTTTGCGCCGGAGAGCTTTTTTACTCCCTCGATAACGCAAACTCTTCCCTCGACTTTTACAGACGCGCCGAGCCGCACAAGCTCGGAAATATGACGAAAACGATTTTCAAATATTGTTTCAACAAAGACCGACGTTCCCTCGGCGGTCGTGCAAAGCGCGGTAAACGGGGCTTGAACGTCCGTAGGAAAGCCCGGATAGGGCATTGTACGAACGGTAGACGGAGCGGTGAGCTTTTTGCGGCTGTTCAAATAAATTTTCCCGTCGCCGTATGTATATGTCCTTACTCCCATCTGCTCCAAAACGGGGATAAATCCGTTCATCTGCGAAGGGTCGCAATGCGTTAATATCAGTTCTCCGCGAGTTATTGCGGCGGCGCACATATATGTGCCCGCGACAATTCTGTCTGGAATAACGGTGTGTTCCGCGCCAGAAAGCTCCGTAACTCCTTCGATACGGATAGTGCTTTCGCCTGCGCCGCTTATTTTCGCGCCGAATTTGTTAAGACAATCCGCCAAATCAACTATCTCAGGCTCCCGCGCGGCGTTATGTATCTCGGTAACTCCCTTTGCAAGCACCGCCGCAAGCAGAATGTTTTCCGTCGCTCCGACTGACGAAAAAGAGAGCGTTATTTTCGCTCCGCGAAGTCCCGAAGGCGTCTGACAATCGAGATATCCGTGTTCTTCGGTAATTACCGCGCCCATTTGTTTCAGCGCGGACAAATGCAGGTCGATAGGTCTCGAACCTATTTCGCATCCTCCCGGAAAAGACAAGCGGCAGCGCCCCGTTCTTCCGAGAATTGAACCGAGAAAGATCACGCTTCCTCTCATGCGGCGCATAAGGTTTTCGGGAATTTCATTTTCGGAGATGTGCGACGCGTCAACTGTCACCGTATCGCCGCTTCTGCGGCATTTACAGCCCAAGCGCGTAAGTATCCGGCAAGCCGCGTCAATGTCCGAAAGTTTCGGACAATTATGAAAAATGCTCTCGCCATGCACCAAAACCGCCGCCGATAAGATCGGCAAAGCACTGTTTTTCGAGCCTTGTACGGCAATTTCTCCCTCAAGCCGTTTTCCGCCGTTTATTATCAGTCTCGCCTGATTATCCATAAGATCACCTCTCAACAAATATGCTACGGCATAATATGTTGAAAGAGATCGTTTGGTGATTAGCTCATATTATCGTCGAAAAGCTCCATTATTTCTTTGAGTATCTTATCCGAAGCGTTCGATTTTTTCATAGAGCCTGCGTTTTTTTCCATTTCAAGAAGCGCGTTTCTGTCGAAATACAGCCTTGAAACCGTTTCAACAAGAAGCTCTCCCGTAAGATTTTTATCCTCTATGATAATAGCCGCGTTTTTATCGGCTAAAGTTTTGGCGTTGAAATACTGGTGATTTTCGGCTGCCTGAGGAAACGGCACAAGCACCGACGCCCTGCCTATCTCGGTAAGCTCGGTCACGGTCATTGCTCCCGAACGCGAGATAATAAGATCCGCCGCGCACATACAGGTATACATATTGTCGATATAATCACAAAATATATGGCGGCTCTTGTCCTCGGTTATGCCGTTGTTTTTAAGCTCGTCATAAAACATATCGCGGTGTTTTGAACCGTAGGAATGGATATGGTTTATGCTTCCTGTGTCATGCTCCCATGCGATAAGTCTTGCGACAGCGGAAGTTATCCGGTTTGCGCCGAGACTTCCTCCGAAAGACAATATTGTAAAATCGTCGGAAAGTCCGAGGCGTTTTCTTGCGGACTGTCTGTCCTCGATAGGGATATTTGTCCGAAGCGGATTTCCCGTCACGATGCAGCGCGAGGTATCCTTTAAATACTTCTCTGCGTCCTCTGACGCCAAAAGTACTTTATCCGCCTTTTTTGAGAGCATTTTTGTGGTAAGTCCCGGATAGGAGTTGCTCTCGTGAGTTACGGTCTTTACGCCCATTGCCGCAGCCTGCGAAAGCACCGTTGCGGTGACATAGCCGCCAGTCCCGACGGCAAGTTCGGGCTTAAACTCTTCGATTATCTTTTTCACCGCGTGTTTTGCGGAAATGAAGTAGCAATATGCCGCTTTTATGTTTTTTACGGCGTTTTTCGGCGTGGGCTTTCTCTGAAAACCCATCATCTCTACTCCTCTGAACTCGTAGCCTGCTTTCGTCACGAGCTTTTTTTCCATTCCGTCGGGCTTTCCCACAAACAATATATTTGTTTCGGGAAACACGCTCTTCATCTTATCCGCTATGGCGAGAGCGGGATTTATATGTCCTGCTGTTCCGCCTGCGGCAAATAACACGTTCATTTTTTCACCTCGTTATCTGAGCTTTGCTCTCTTGCTTATGGACAACAGAAGTCCCATTTCCCATAATTGCAGCATAAGCGCCGTGCCGCCGTAGCTGAAAAACGGCATTGAGATACCCGTATTCGGTATACAGCAAAGGCACACGCCTATGTTCAGCAAAGCCTGAAGTCCGATATGAAACGTTATTCCCGTAGCCATAAGACAGCCGAACCTGTCCTCGGCATGAGAAGCTATAACAAACCCGCGCATTACGAAAACGACAAACAGAACGATAACTACCGCGCCGCCCACAAATCCGAATTCTTCGCAGAGTATCGAATAAACAAAGTCGTTTACTGCAAACGGGAGATAATAATATTTTTGAGTAGAGTTTCCGAAGCCCTTACCCCAGATACCTCCCGAACCTATTGCGAGAGCGGACTGGTAGTTTTGATAAGACCTGTCGCCCGGCTCGGAAAGCGGGTCCATATACAAAACTCTGTCGCCGAAATATGTAAATCCCGAAAGAGAGATAACCACGATTATTACTACCGCAGCCAATATTGCCACGGGAATAACGGGTTTTGTATTTATTCCTCCGACAAAGAGTATGACCGCGCATATTGCCGTCATAATAAGCAGACCTGAAAGGTGAGACTGTATCTTGCCCATTATAAATGCGACAAGTACAAACAGCAGTGCGGGTTTTCCTATTCCTACCCAAAAGCGCCTTATGCTGTCGGAATTTTTATGAATGTAATACGCCATATAGATTATAAGGCTTACTTTCAGAAAGTCCGAGGGCTGAAATGTTCCGAAAAGCGGTATTTGAAGCCAGCGCTTTTGTCCTGCCTCAGCTTCAACTCCGAAAATGCACAGAAAATTCAGGAAAAGCGTTAATACGAGAAACGCCTGCGCTATGGTGAATTTAAATTTCCCGCCGAACCACCTGAACTCATGCCGCAGTATGCGATAGTCGAAAAAGCACAGGAAAAACATTCCCACAAGACCTATCGCCGCGGCTATCACCTGTCTTACGATATATGCAAAGCTGTCGCCGTTGTTGTCGGCATAAGACTGGGCGTGTCCCGCGGAAAACATCATGGTAAGCCCGAATACAAGAAGCACCATTATTATTACCGTCATAGGCATATCGACTCTGCCCTGACCCGAAAAAAACCGTATCTTGTTCGGGTCTTTTTTCTTTCCCGCAGCTTGTTTTGGGGCGCGGGTCATATTCGCTTGCTCCATAGCTTCCTCCGATTTGCAATAACTTTCACTGTTTTGAGAACATCATAAATGCAAGAAATACCGAAAGCGCGCCCGTTATCACTGTAATGAGCGAAAATACAACGTCTATTTTCAGCTCGCTCCAGCCGCTCATTTCAAAATGGTGATGTATAGGCGTCATTTTGAAAACGCGCTTTCCCTCTTTGGTGTGATATATCTTCTTTGTTATCTTGAAAACTGTCGTCTGGATTATAACGGAAAGCGCCTCGAAAACGTAAATTATCCCCGCCGTGACCATTAGAAACTCCGCTTTACAGCCTACTCCGAGCGCGCATACGATACCGCCTAAAAACATTGAGCCGGTATCTCCCATAAACACCTTTGCGGGCGGGAAATTCCACACAAGAAATCCTATCAGCGCTCCCGCCGTACAGAATGCAAGAAGAGACTGTCCGAACATTCCGAGGATACCCGCAATTGCCGCGAACGCCGCGCAGTATACGACCGTCACCAGCGAACAAAGCCCGTCAATGCCGTCTGTAAGGTTCACGGCGTTTACGAGATAAAGTATCCCCAGTCCCATAATAGGATAATAGAATATCCCCAAATCCCACTGCCAGCCCCACGGAAACGCTATGACCGTTCTCGCAAAGCCGCTGATATAAATTGTCGCAAAATATGCGGCGATTATCATGACCTGCAAAATTATTTTCTGTATCGGCGTAAGACCCTCGTTCCGCTTTTTTGCGACCTTTATGAAATCATCCAAAAATCCGACCGCGCCGAAAAATACCGCCATGACCGCTCCCGACAGAGAAACGACAAATTCGCGCCTGTCGCCGCCCGTAAAGTCCGCGCCGCTAAAGCCGTATATTATCATTCCGACGGCGAAAGTGACTGCGACCGCCGTTATGAACATAATTCCGCCCATTGTGGCGGTGCCCTGCTTTTTCGCGTGCCATTTCGGTCCTATATCGAGTATCGTCTGCCCGTATTTCAGCTTATGCAGCCACGGTATCACCACAAACCCCAAAAGCCATGCCGTCAGAAACGACGCCGCGGCGGCGATAACATTTGTCCATTCGTTCATAGGTTTCCTCTTTTTATTCTATTCTGTTTGCTATTTCTTCCATTTTCATTCCGCGGCTTCCCTTAAACAGAACATTGTCGCCGCTTTTTAAATTGTGGTTCAGAATTTCTGTAAGCTCCGACTTGTTCTCGCTGTAAAACACAGGAAATTCGCGTTTGAAAAGCTCGTCGCGGAGCGCCTTCATTTCCTTTCCAAACAAAAACGCCATATCCGAATTTTTCTCGACATTATCCGCCAGCCCCGCGTGGAGCTTTTCCGACATTTCCCCAAGCTCCAGCATATCGCCCAAAACCGCAATTTTCCTGCCGTTCATAGTTCCTAAGACCGAGAGCGAGCTTTTCATTGAATCGGGACTTGCGTTATAGCAGTCAAGGATAAGCGTATAGCCGTTTTTCTTTTCTATTTTCTGCCTCATTCCCGAAGCTTCATAATTCATAAATGCGGGGATTATCTCCATTGGGGTCATTCCGAACTCAATCCCGACGCAAAACGCCGCCAAAGCGTTTAAAACGTGATGTTCGCCTATCGCGGGAACGCCCGCGCTGTATTCTTTCCCGTCATAATGCAGCGTAAACGTTTCGCTGCCGTTTTCGAAGACGATATTGTCCGCAAAGACGTCGTTTGCCGGCGAAAATCCGAAGCGTACTGTCTTTCTGTCAACGTTCACGGTTTTAAGCATTTCGTCGTCGCCGTTTATGATAAGCGGCGCGTTTTCGTCTGTTCCGTCGAGAATCTCAAGTTTTGCTTTCAATATATTTTCGCGTGTTTTCAGATTTTCTATATGACACCAGCCGATATTCGTTATCACCGCGCAGTCGGGGTGCGCAGCCTTTGAGAGCGCGCTTATCTCGCCAAGGTCGCTCATGCCCATTTCAATAACTGCTGCTTTATAATTTTCGTTCAGTCCGAAAAGCGTTTTCGGAAGTCCTATGTCGTTATTGAAATTGCCCTCGGTTTTAAGGGTCGGAAATTTGCTGTTTAAAACCGCGAAGATCATATCCTTTGTCGAGGTCTTTCCGACAGAACCCGTAACTCCGCAGAGCTTTACGTTAAATTTATCCCGATAATATCTTGCAAGTTTAAGCTGTGCAATTCTCGAATTTTCAACATATATAACAGGTTTTTCAACATCCGAGGCTTTGTTTTCAACATCCGATATTGCCGCCGCAGCGCCGTTTTCAAACGCTTTTGCGATAAACTCGTTTCCGTCGAAATTTTCGCCCTTTATTGCTATAAAAAGCGCTCCGCTTTCTATTGCGCGCGTATCGGTCGAAACCGAGCTTATTTCCGCGTCGTTTCCGACAAGAACGCCGTTTGCTGCTTTTGCAATTTCTTTTGCCGTAAACATATCACATCACCTGCCGTTTTTAAAATAATTTTCTACGATCTCTTTTTCGTCAAAATGAAGATATTCGCCGTCTATCGCCTGATAGTCCTCATGACCCTTTCCGCAAAGTGCGACTATATCTCCTTTTTCGGCAATTTCAAGCGCTCGGATAACCGCTTTTTCGCGGTCGGTAAATTCTTCGTACAAAACGCCGTTCGGTATTCCCTTTACAACATCATCTATGGTCTTCTGCGGGTCTTCATGGCGCGGGCTGTCGGTCGTTACAATGAGATAATCCGAATATTTTGCGGCGGTTTTTCCCATGTCGGGGCGCTTTCCCGCGTCGCGCTCTCCCGCCGCTCCGAAAAGGCAGATTAGGCGGTTTTTCGCAAGAGGTTTCAGCGTTGACAAAAGTTTTTCAAGTCCGTCCTCGGTATGCGCATAGTCTCGGATAACTGTAAATTCCCCGCTGTAAAGCGTTTCGAGCCGTCCGCTCACGCCCTTTATGCTTTCAAGCGCGTTTACAAGCCCACTCATATCGAACCCCAACAAACTGCACATAACAACAGCCGTCAGAGCGTTCATAACGTTATATCTTCCCGTAAGCGCAAACCGCACGGGATAGCTTTTTCTTGCAGACCTGTCAGTGAAAATAAACTCCGCTTTATCGGGATATATTTTTATAAACTCGGCGTAAAAGTCCGCCTCGGAACATATCGAAACGGTTTTCAGAGGAACGCCTTTTCTTTTGCAGTATTCCGCCGCTTTTTTGCCGTATTCATCATCAATATTGACTACGGCGCTTTCGCAGTTGTCAAAAAGCGAGAGCTTTGCCGCGAAATAGTTTTCCATTGTCTTATGATAGTCCAAATGGTCGCGCGTGAGGTTTGTAAACGCGCCGACGCGAAAACAGTTCTTTGCGAAACGGTGCTGTGCAAGCGCCTGACTTGACGCTTCGACAAAGCAATACTCGGTATTCTGCTTTACCATTTCCCCGAAAAGCGAGTATAATTTTCGCGGTTCGGGAGTTGTAGGAGGACCGTCGTGGGAATAATGAAGCCCGCCGCCCGCGTCCGTTCCGAGCGTTCCGATAACTCCCGTCCTGCGACCGAAATATCTCGTAAGCTGAGCGCAGAGGTTTGCAATTGTCGTCTTTCCGTTAGTGCCTGTAACGGCGCATATTTTAAGCGTTTTTTCGGGATTGCCGTAAAAATTCGACAGCAATTCGGGATAGACCACGCGCGAATTTTTCACGTTTATCTCTTTTTTTATTCCGAGTTTTTTCTGCGTTACAACTGCCGCCGCGCCAAGTTCAACAGCTTTTTCGGCGGCAGAATGTCCGTCGAAATTTTCTCCCTCGATACATACGAAAACGTTGTCTTTTTCAATTTCGCGGCTGTCGGAAGTAACTCCCGAAACATTGCTCTCTCTCATATCTTTCGGAATATCCGAAATATTTTCAAAAAGCTCGCTTAATTTCATTTCTATCAATCTCCGCGGTCGTTTACCAAAAATGTTACTTCGACGACAGAACCTTTATAGCCCACAAGTCCTTCGGGAAGGCTTTGGCTTACGGCGACTGCATTTGCGTTTTCTGCCGCTCCGCCCGATATCTTTATGTTAAATCCTGCGTTCACTATCTTTTCGTTTGCCTCCGCAACACTCAGCCCCAATACGTTAGGAACTGTGCCGGTCTCGATATTGCTGTCGTCAAAATAGACTACGACTGTCGAGCCTTTAGGTATGCTTTGTCCCGAACCGGGTATCTGCGCGGTAGCCTTTTCGTCGCCTGTTACATTTCCGACAAAGCGCACTTTAAAGCCGTTTGTGGTAAGATAAGTTTCGGCATTCATAGGTACGTTTCCGATAACATTCGGAACTACCGCGTCCATTTTCTCCTGTTCTTCGGCAGTATATGTCGGGTAAATTCCCATATGCGAAAGACCCTCGTTGAATACCGAGGATATGACAGGCGCGGTAACTGTCGAGCCGTAATATGCCTCGCCCGTCGGCGTGTCCGCCATAACAAGCATAACTATCTGCGGATCGTCCATAGGTACAGCCGCGGCAAATGTCGAAACATATGTCATTTTAGCTCCCGCCGCCGATCCGCCCGCGGCATTGTATTCATCTATGCGCTCGGCTGTTCCCGATTTTCCGCCTATTCTGAATCCGGGGATATAGGCGTTGCTGCCGCCGTTTTGATTAACTATCGTTTCAAGTATCCCGCGCATCTCGGCAGATGTTTCCTCGGAAATTACCTGACGCTTTATCTCGGTCTCCTTTGTTTCGACAACGTTTCCGTCGCTGTCGAGTATTTTATCTACAAGGTGCGGCGTTACAAGATAACCGCCGTTTACAATAGCCGCAAATGCCGTACACATCTGGATAGGCGTTATTTTGTTCGTTTGTCCGAACGAGGATACCGCAAGCTCTACGGGACCCATATTCGCCCTGCGGACATAAAGGCTCTGCGCTTCTCCGGGGAGATCTATCCCCGTTTTCTCGGTAAAGCCGAACGCCTCGAAATAATCGCAGAACTTATCGCGCCCAAGCGCCTGACCTATTGCGATAAAACAGGGGTTGCACGAGTTTGTAATAGCGCCTTGAAGGTCTAACAAACCGTGTCCCCAGCTTCTCCAGCAGCTTATGCTCTGCCCTGCTACAACAGCAACGCCTGTGCAGGTATGCTGCCACGACTTATCTACGACTTCCTGGTCAAGAGCCGAAGCGCAGGTGACTGTCTTAAATACCGAACCGGGATAATAAAGCTCGTTTACGCCCTTATTTTTCCACTGACGCTCGCGGAGAACGGCTTTAAGCTCGTCTATTTCCTCGTCGGTCGCTCCCGAAGCAACAAGGTCGGCGAGCTGTTGTTTTTCATATGCTCCGACAATTTCCGAGGGGTCGTTTAAGTCATAAGACGGAGTTGTCGCCATGGCGATTATGCCGCCTGTCTTACAGTTCATCATTATACAGCTCGCGCGGTTTATTATCTTATACTGTGAAACACACTGTTCGAGATATTTCTCACAATAGTGCTGCATTACCTCGTCAAGCGTCAGCACAAGGCTGTATCCGTCTACCGACGAATAGTAATAATCCTCCGCATACTGAACGCCGTGACCCATTCCGTCAGTCGTATAATAAGCCTTTCCGTCCGTTCCGCGCAGATAGTTGTCATAATATGCTTCAAGCCCGTAAACGCCGTAGCCGTCGAAATTTGTAAATCCTATAACAGACGAGGCGAGCGTTCCGTTCGGATAATAGCGCTTGCTTGACTGCTCGGTGGTAATGCAGTCCGACGAAATGCCGTTATCGGTCATAAACTTCTGGATTATGGTAACTTCGGGCTTTTCGACCTTGCGTTTTACTATATAATAGCCCTTGTCGTGGTTCTTGCATTCGTCGATAATGTCCTGCGGGTCGACGCCTTCGAGGACTGTTGACAATTCATCTGCGATAAGCTCGTCAAGCGGAACATATTCTTTAAGCGGCTCTTTATCGGGATTTTTGTCGGCAGTCCACCGTTCAAGCTCTTTCTGATACGCCTTTTGACGATCCTGTTCGGCAAGATACACCGCCTTCGGAGCTAAAATAACATTCCAGACCGTCGAGCTTTGCGCCAAGACCGAGCCGTTCGCGTCATAGATCGTTCCTCTGTTTGCCATAATGGAAAGCTCGCGGGTCTGCTGGGTCATGGCGAGCATTTTCCATTTATCTCCCTCAAGAACGGTATATTTCAGAAGATTGTACCCCACAAATGCTGAAAATCCGAAAATGCCTATAAGTATCACGAGCTGTCTGCCGCGATAGCCTAATATCGGCTTTTTATCGACCTCTTCTTCGTCTTTCCTCTTCACAAAAAGCGCAAATCTTTTAAACTGCCGTTTTATAAACTGTCCGAACGTTTCGCGGGGTTTTCCGTTAGTTCGCTCGGAGTTTTCGGCAGAAGCGCGGGGGGCAGTACGTTTATCCCGCGGATTTTCCGAGCCTTTCGGCGGGATATTTCTGTTGTTGTTTGAATTTATCACTGAATTCACCTCTCCAAAAAAACCAAAAAAGCAAAGCCTATGTTTACTTGCCCTCCATTTTTCGCGCCCCTGAGAGTAAGCAACGGTCAGCCTTGCTGTTTTCAGCCGACGGCATAGCTTGTCAACTCTATATTATGCCGTCAAAATCCAATGTATTCCAAAACCCCGTCCCACCAGGATTTGATCCTGCCAATAAAACCGAGATCTTCTTCCTGCTCTACTTTTACAAGATTTTCGGTATTTACGCTTATGTACTTTTTTTGCGACGGAGAAACTTTTGTCATTCCGAGCGTTTCTTCGGCATATTTTTCGATATACGACGTATTTACCGTACTTTCGAGCTTGTTCTGCAAAAGCGTGTTGTCGTCGAGCGCGTTTTGAAGCTCGTCCTGCTGGTCTTCGATCATAAGCGCCATTTCGTCCATTTTGGTGTTTGAATAATTCACCGCGCAAAGCGCCGCAAGAACTACTACCGCCGCCGCCACGACCTTAAACTTTGAACCGCTTTTTGAAACCGACGGCGCTTCGGAAAGCCTCAGTTTAGGGTTTGCCTCGCGCTTTTCGCGGTTTTCCCTGTTCGACCTGTCGAAAAGAGAAAGGTCATATGCAAGATTTGAGTTATTGTGGTAGCTCATCGGTCTCCACTCCTTTTATGTCCTTATTTTTTTTATCACTCTGAGCTTTGCGCTTCTGCTTCGCGGATTTTCTGTTATCTCTTTTTCGCTCGGCGTTATCGGTTTTTTTGTCAATAATTCTCCGCGCGGAAGTTTTCCGCATACGCATACGGGAAATTCCGGAGGGCAGGTACAGCCTGTACAAAAATTTCTGAAACTGTTTTTAACAATTCTGTCCTCTAAAGAATGAAACGTTATGACCGACATTTTTCCGCCGGCTTTCAGCCGCTCAAATCCTCTTTCGAGCGCCTCCGAAAGCGCGTTAAGCTCGTCGTTTACTTCAATTCTTATCGCCTGAAAGCTCTTTCTGCAAGGATTTTTCTCGCGCCTGTACGCCGCGGGAACGCTGTTTTTTATTATCTCTGCAAGCTGTCCCGTCGTTTCAATAGGCTCTTTCGCACGAAAATCGACTATCCCCTTTGCGATTTTCGGCGCAAATTTTTCCTCGCCGTATTCAAACAATATCCGCTTTAGCTCTTCAAGCCCGTATTCATTTACAACATCACGCGCGGACGCACCCTCGCCGCTCATTCTCATATCAAGCGGCGCGTCGTTATGAAACGAAAATCCGCGCTCGGCGTCGTCGAGCTGATGCGACGAAACGCCAAGATCAGCGATTATCCCGTCGAGCGCCTTTATTCCAAGCTCGTCAAGGACCTCGCTTATTCTTCTGAAATTCGACTTTACAAATATCACAGGCAGCCCTTCGAGCCGCTTTTTTGCGGCATCTATAGCCTCAGGGTCGGTATCCAGACAAATAAGCTTTCCGCCCGTTTTCGGGTCTAATCTTTTTGCAAGCTCAAAGCTGTGACCGCCGCCGCCCGTCGTAAGGTCAGCATAGACGCCGCTTTTTTCCCCAAAAGCGCCGTCAACCGTTTCTTTTAAAAGCACCGAGATGTGTGAGAATTCGATCCCCATCAGATCCCCAACTCTCCCTGTGCAATGTCGAAATCAACAGTATCAAAGACCTTTGAATATTCTTCCCACGCGGATTTGTCCCATATCTCCGCGCGGTCAGCCATACCTACGACCACGACCTCGCCCGTAATTCCCGCATAAGTT
The DNA here is from genome assembly GCA_947629335.1 of uncultured Clostridia bacterium. Taxonomy (GTDB): domain Bacteria; phylum Bacillota; class Clostridia; order Oscillospirales; family Ruminococcaceae; genus CAG-115. The sequence goes on from CANRDI010000007.1 coordinate 24,605, forward strand.
CTCAGCGCCGCGGGAAGCGCTATCCTGCCCTGCTTGTCCGGCTCTGCCTCGCAGGCGCTTCCGAATATAAATCTTTGTACGATAAGCGCGTTTTTCGAGGAATTGCCCTTTAATTTATCCCGCAGAGCATCCCAACTTTCGCCGGTATAAACAGTAAGACATTTTTCATTAATGCTTTTGGAAATATAGAAATGTTCGCCGAGTTCTTTGAGCAGCTTCGCGGGAAAATTCATTCTTCCCTTTGCGTCGACCGTATGCTCGTACTGACCGTACATTTCTTTATCCCCCTTTCCGAAAGCGTTAATCCCCCATGAAATCTGTCTTTTTGCCGTTCTCCTCAAACGGCGTTTTCGTAGAAAATTTCCCCATTTTTTTAATTTTTTCGGTCGAAGTGATTTTTCAGTGAATTTTTAAACCATTTTTATAAATTTTTAACCACTTTTCCCCACAATCATATTATATCTCAATTATCCGAGAATTTCAAGAGAATTTTCAGAAAAGATAAGATAAACTTTTGTTCACATTTTTGTGCATTTTTAACAAAAATCAATATTCAAGTATGTAGAAAATCAATCATTTTTTCAGGAAATTTTTACAATATATAGAATTTTTTCTCCGCCAAAAAACTATATCTTGGGCTTTAGGCGAGTTTTTTTGACAATTTTCGCGTTAAAATTTCCGAATAAAAAAACCGTGCGGCAATTTACGTTCTGCCGCACAGCGTGTTACATAAAAGTTTTGAAGGGGGGTGGGTATTAGAGGTTAGAGGTTAGAAAAAATCGGAGAGCGGAAGTGCATTTCCCTTACAGCAAGTTACATAAAAGTTTTGAAAAGGGGTTTGGGGGAAAACTTTTTCAAAAGTTTTCCCCCAAAAAAATTTTAGACGCACACCCATTTTGTGGTTATTCTGTTTATTACTGTGGGAAAACCAAACCGCGGAGGGAACCTGCCGGTTCCCCCGCTCCCCCTCCAGCAGATTGCCGTTTCAAATGCAAGCCATTTGAAACGGCAATGCGGGGAAAACTCTTGTTTTCCCCGCACCCTTTAGCGCTAAGCTTCGCTTGTTTCGCGGCTTCGCCGCGACCAGAGAGGAAACTTTTTTGAAAAAAAGTTTCCTCTCTGGACTCTCTTTCAAAAAACTTATGTGCCGCCGCTTGCGCGGCGGTCGGAGAGCGGAAGTGCATTTCCCTTACAGCACGTTACATAAAAGTTTTGAAAAGGGGTTTGGGGGAAAACTTTTTCAAAAGTTTTCCCCCAAAAAATTTTAGACGCGCACCCATTTTGTGGTTCTTCTGTTTATTACTGTGGGAAAACCAAACCGCGGAGGGAACCTGCCGGTTCCCCCGCTCCCCCTCCAGCAGATTGTCGTTTCAAATGCAAGCATTTGAAACGACAATGCGGGGAAAACTCTTGTTTTCCCCGCACCCTTTAGCGCTAAGCTTCGCTTGTTTCGCGGCTTCGCCGCGACCAGAGAGGAAACTTTTTTGAAAAAAAGTTTCCTCTCTGGACTCTCTTTCAAAAAACTTATGTGCCGCCGCTTACGCGGCGGTCGGAGAGCGGAAGTGCATTTCCCTTACGGCACGTTACATAAAAGTTTTGAAAAGTTTTCCCCCAAAGCAGATTGTATATCGGATAATTTAAAGTCAATTAAAAGCCTCGTTCCTCACAAAAAAGAACCTCGCAAGATTTCCCTGAACAAACTCGGCTATGACAAACGTCCGCGTTTCTTCCGAATAGCAGAATGTATATTCCCTTTTAAGCAGCGGATCGCACTCTATCTTTTCCAGATCTACGCCGTTTTCGCGCAGCAGCCGCACTGCGTCCTCAGGCTCTTCTGCAATAAAAACACTTTTCATGCCCATAAGCACATTGCAAAGCATTACCTTTATAAGCTCGCTTATCACATCATCAGACGGGAGAACCTGCGTTTCGGCTTGCGTTCCGAGATGAATAAGGAAAACGCGGGGATCTTCGGACGCTTCGTTTTTTACCGCTATCTGATATTCCCCGACCCGCCCCACGCACAAAAGCGCAAGATCGCCGAATTCTTCCGCCGAAAAATGCATTATCGTCATAAGGTTCGGGTGAAAAAATCTTACGCTCCCGCTCTGGCGGTTTACGGGAAGATAAGCGTATTTTGCCAGAAATTCTTTGAGCAAATACGGCATAATAATGCCGCGCTCGTTTTCATTTACCTCAAATTCGTTTTTTTCAAAGCCGTCGGTCGCGTCACCGTAAATGATCTTCAATATCGCAAACGGCTTCATATTGTACTGAACGGGCATTTTATTCACAGCCTTTCTTTAAAATTCTCATAGCCGAATTTTTTCAGCAATCCGACCCCGCCGCTTTCTTTAAGCAAATATATCGACGGAAGCGGCATTCCGTTAAAGGTGTTGTTCTTGCAGATTGAATAGATAGCCATATCCTCGAAAACGAGCCTGTCGCCCGATTTAAGCTCTTTGTCAAACGAATAGTCGCCGATTATGTCCCCCGCAAGGCAGGTGTTCCCGCCAAGACGGTAGGTGTACTGCTTCTTATTCGGCAAGTCAGCGCCTGTTATGTTTGGTCTGTACGGCATTTCTAAGACATCGGGCATATGACATTCTGCCGAAGCGTCGGTTATTGCAATATTAACGCCGTTTTCGGTCACGTCAAGCACGCTTGTCACCAGATACCCCGCGTTCAACGCAACAGCCTCGCCCGGTTCAAGATAGACCTCCAAGCCGTATTTTTCGCGGAAGTCCTTGATTGTCTTTATCAGCAGTTCAACATCATAATCCGCTCTTGTGATATGATGACCGCCGCCGAAATTCACCCACCTTATCCTGTCGAACATAAACCCGAATTTTTCAACGAAGTGCGGCAATGTTCTTGCCAGAACGTCCGCGCCCTGTTCGCACATGGTGTGAAAATGAAGTCCATCAATGCCGTCAACAAGCGGCAAATCCTCCGTGAATTGCGCGAGAGTTGTTCCAAGGCGAGAGCCTGCAAAGCACGGGTTGTAAATGTCGGTTTCTATCTCGCTGTATTCGGGATTTACGCGGATTGCCGCCTCTATATAACGCTCGGAACTGCGCGTTTTTTCGCAGTATTTTGCCCACTGCCGCGGAGAATTGAACACAATATGCGTGCATATTTTCAACAGCTCGTCGAAATCCTGTTCGGGAAATGCGGGAGAAAAAACATGATTTTCGCGTGAAAACGGCTTTGCCATTTCTTCATAGCCCAATTTCGCCTCAAACAAGCCGCTCGCTGTGCAGCCGTCAAGATACTCTGCAATAAGCGGGTAGGTCTGATACACCGAATACGCCTTTTGCGCGAGCAGGATTTTGCAGCCCGCGCGCTCTCTGACGATCTTTAAAACCTCAAGGTTTTCCCTCAGCTTTTTCTCGTCAATGACGTAACAGGGCGTTTCGACTTTATTTATCCAATTCATTTGAGCCTGTTCACCTAATTCTTTTTACTCAGCGCAATGCTTGATACTATCGCGTAAATCACCGTTCCCGCTATTGCGGGTATCAGCAGATAAAACACCGCTAATAAGCAGACTATATAAAAACCACATTGCTATTTTAGTTTATTGCGGGTTCTGTTTATGCGGGGGCTCTGCCCCCGCACCCCCGCCAAAGGAGCCAGCTCCTTTGGAATCCTTTTAACCTATCCATTAGAGGTTTTTCTGCGGTCTGAATAAGTTCTTCCATTGTCAAATCCTTTCAGTCAACCAAAACGGGATTTCTGTCCTCTTCCCAAGGCAATCCCCACTTATTTAATGCGTCCATAAACGGGTCGGGGTCGAACTGTTCGACATTCCACACGCCCGCTTTCTTCCATTTGCCCGTAAGAACCATCATTGCGCCTATCATTGCGGGAACGCCCGTTGTATAGGAAATTGCCTGCGAGCCGACTTCTTTATAACATTCCTGATGATCGCAGATGTTGTAGAGGTAATAATTCTTGTCCTTACCGTCCTTTTTGCCGCGGAAAATGCAGCCTATATTCGTCTTGCCGACGGTTCTCGGACCGAGTGACGCAGGGTCGGGGAGTACTGCCTTCAAAAACTGAAGCGGCACTATTTCCCTGCCCTCGAACATAATAGGCTCAATGCTTGTCATTCCCACGTCTTTAAGGCATTGGAGGTGGTTTAAATAACTCTGCCCGAACGTCATAAAAAAGCGTATTCTCTTTATGCCCTTGATGTTGAGCGCAAGGCTTTCAAGCTCTTCATGATGCAGCAAATACATATCCTTTTCGCCCACGCCTTTGAAGTTGTACACGCGCTTTATCTCCATAGGCTCGGTTTCGACCCACTTGCCGTCCTCGATATAGCTGCCTTTTGCGGAAACCTCGCGGATATTGATTTCGGGGTTGAAATTTGTTGCGAAAGGATAACCGTGGTCGCCGCCGTTGCAGTCCAAAATGTCGATATAGTTTATCTCGTCAAACTCGTGCTTTTGTGCGTATGCCGAGAAAACTCCCGTAACTCCGGGGTCAAATCCGCAGCCAAGAACGGCGGTAATGCCCGCCTTTTCAAAGCGCTCTTTATACGCCCACTGCCACGAATACTCGAACTTTGCGGTATCTTCGGGTTCGTAATTCGCCGTGTCGAGATAATCCACCTTACATTCAAGGCAAGCGTCCATAATGTGCAAGTCCTGATACGGCAATGCAATATTCATCACAATATCGGGCTGATAGGATTTAATCAATGCGACAAGTTCGGGAACATTGTCGGCATTTACGGCAGCCGTTGTGATAACGGTTTTCGTTTTGTCCTGCCATTTTTCCTTTAATGCGTCGCACTTTGCTCTCGTCCGCGACGCTATCATAATTTCCGAAAAGACCTCGCTGTTCTGGCAGCATTTTGCAACGACAACCGAAGCAACTCCGCCCGCGCCTATTATCAATGCTTTGCTCATAGCTTATTTACCCCCTAAAATTATATTTATTCTTTCGGGCAATGCCCGATAACATTCATCAACAGTATAACTCACATCATCAATACATACGTCATAAGACATACCGCCCCGGAGACAAGCGCGCCGATAAGCGACGACATTATCACCGCCGCAGCGCCCCTTGTCCTGATTTTCTCCGAAGCAACAAGCCTATACCTCAGCAAAAACAATCCGACAGCAGAAAACAATCCCGCGAAAGCGCCTATCCTGCACCAAGCGACGCGCTCGTAAAGCGTATCAATATAAAGCGTTTCACTCACCCCGTAATCGGACGAATAGTTTTTCTGCCTTATGATATCGCTTATTTGTTCGGGAGCTGTCTTTACAATTCCCTTTACGGTCATAAACTCTTTTGCAAAGCCGTTTTCGGTGTTGAATTTATCATTCCACGAGCTGTCCGCGCGGACAAGCATTTTGCACATTCCGCTTTTATCAACAACAAGATAATAATAATCGTTCCATGCTTTTATTACTCTGAAAAATTTATGCTCAAGTCTTGCCGCACGAAAGCCTGCATAAATCGTTATCTCCACGGCTTCGCCCTCGCTGTAGTCGTCGCCCGCGGGTTTGTTCAGCTCTATAATGCCGACGACAAGCTGGTAGATCGTAATTGCCACCACTATCAGCATAAAAATCGGAATTTTAATCGGAATTTTTGTATTCATTCACATCTCCCGCTGCTGAAACTCCTACTTATTCAACTAAATAAACCAAACCATTATTACAACCAATGACAAAAACGATACAACAAGCCCCGCGACAACTGCTTTTCCGCCTGTGCTGTTCAGCATTTGAAGCGCGTGAAGTCTGACTATCGTTATAATCAAAGCGGCGATAATAAGTATCAGCGCGCCCGTCGTTATTTTAAAAACGCCTGCCGTTTTATAGCCTGCGTCGGCATACAAATACTCGTTTATCGAAACGCCGCTGTCCGACAGCCAGTCGTTTATTTCGCTCGTGTAAAGTCCGCTTTTGGGGGCAGTCCTCCGCAAAAGTGCGGTTATATGTACGTCGCCGCGCGCAAACCCGTCCGAGTCGAAATTATCCTCGATCCATTTCTCGCTTGCAAGGACAACATACTCGTTTGCGCCGTCCTCGCTTACCGTGAGGTAAAAATGCTCCTGCCGCGTGGGGATAAACCCAAACAGCTTGTGCGAAATTACCCACACTTCCAGCGCATAATACGCGTCGTATTCGATAACTTCGCCGTCGCCCGCAGTTTCAACAGGCGCGGTCGGGGCTGTCAGATCGTGTATGCCGCCAATTATTGACATCACAAGGACAATCGCGGCACATACCGAAACTATGATAATGCTTAACCTGCTGTTTCGCGCCCTCACTATTCTGCTCTCCCCTTTGCTTCACTCAACATACTGTTCACCCTGTATTCTATTTTCAGTTTATCACTATCATCAAAACAATAAACGCCAGAAGCTGAACTATAAACGCTATGCACATTATATTGCCGCTCGTTTTGTTTAGTATTTCCATTCTGAACAACAGCGACATCATCACAAACGTTATTGCGGCAGTGAGCAGTACTATTCCCGCGACAATTTTCAATACGGCGGTGAACGTGTACCCGACATCGGCGTAATAAATGTTGCTTACCCGCCCAAGCTCGGCAATATCCTCGTTTATCTTCGCAATGTCAAGCGCGCCGTTGTCCTTTACAGCCTTTAACATTGCTGTAATTTTAACGGGAGAGTTTGCAAGACCCTGGGCGCTGAAATTCTCCGAGAACCAGTTTTCGTCAGCCTTTATCACAACAGGATTAAACCCGTCCGCGCCCGACGTGACGTAATATTTTTCAACATACATGTGAAACGCGCCCAAAAAGCTGTGCCGCACCTCGCAGACCTCCTGCGCGTAAACAGCGTAATACTCCTGAATATCGCCGCTTACAGCTTTGTCATGCTCAACAGGCTCGGCGAAAAGCTCGGAAAGCCCCGAAACGACAGTATGAAAGAAAAACACTCCGACCAGAATTACTATTATGACAGTGCATATTACTACGGTTTTTCTGTCGGTTACTTTCATAGATCCGCTCCCTTTGTTTCGCGCAGCACGTCTCTTACGTTCTGCGGCAGCGCAAAGCAGCCTATATGCACAAAGCGGTTGTAATAGTAGGTTTTGAGTTCCTGAGACAGCCACCAGTCGGCATTGAAATCATCAACGGGGTGGAATTTCTTTGAAGCAAAACCGAACAGCCAATGCCCCGACGGATAAGTCGGAATGTGCGCCTGATAAACGAGCGCAATCGGGAAAAACGACTTTATGCGGCTGTGAGCGCGTTTCATTGCCTGAGCATACTCATCATAAAACGTGCTTTCGTGCTGATTTACAAGTATTCCGTCCGCAGTCAGTGCTTTGTAGCAATTGCCGTAGAACTCCTTTGTGAACAGACCCTCGCCCGGTCCGAAAGGGTCGGTGCTGTCTACAATTATTAAATCGTATTCATTCTCCGCGCCTCTGACAAATTTAAGACCGTCCTCATAATAAATATGAACGCGCTTATCATCAAGTGAACAGGTCGTCTGCGGGAGGTATTCCCTGCAAAGCTCGACCACGCGCCTATCTATCTCGACCATATCTATATGCTCCACGCTCTTAAACCTGCAAAGCTCGCGTATTGTTCCGCCGTCGCCCGCGCCTATAACCAGAACGCGCTTTATGCAGGGATTTACCGAAAGCGGCACATGGGTTATCATCTCGTGATATATCTTCTCGTCCTTTTCGGTCAGCATAAGACAGCCGTCAAGCACAAGTATCCTCCCGAAATCAAAGCTGTCAAGAATGTCTATTTTCTGAAACTCGCTCTGCTCGGACGCTAAATGTTCTTTTATTTTTATCGAGAATTTCACGCCCGATGTGTGATTTTCCGTGAACCAAAGTTCCACAAATGTTCTTCCTCCTGTTAGATGTTAGATGTTAACGCATTATACACGCATTATCCGCCACAGGCGGAAAACGCTGTAAGAGGTAAGAGTTTGAAGCGAAACGCGCTTTTTCTCTTAAATAACGTTTGGGGCAGTACGGATAGAACAACCTTTCCTATCTAATGTTGATTTGATTTCAACTCTTACCTCTACTTTGGCGGTCGGTTTATATAGCTCGGCTTTACAAACAGCTTTACAAGCCACAACGGGAGCTTGTGCGCATTGCACATGACCCAGACCGAGAAACCGACAAAGACCGCCCAGAGCGCCGCAAAAATGCCGAAAATTATTGAACAAGTCTGCTTTTGCTCGGCGTCGCTTTTTTCTACCGCCGTTTGGTAAACAAGCGTTCTTCCGCCAAATTCCGCGCTTACAAGGCTGTCTTTTGCGGTTATCACCGAAAGCCTGTCGCCCTCTTTAAGCGACAACACTCCGTCAATGTCGCAGGCACTCGCCCACACGGTATATTCATTTCCCGAAAGCGTAAACACCATACTGTCGTTTTTGCGGGATATTCCCTCGAATGAAAGTTCCGCTTCGGCATAGTCGCTCTTGTTCAGTCCCAAATTCATTGAGAATATCCAACATCCGACTATATACGCGAAAATCAGCGCCCAGATAAATATAAACTCTCCGGGGCTTCGGACGTTGCCGTTGAACAGCTTGCTGCGGCTGTTGTATTCGCGCATTTTGCGCTTGTAGTTGTGTTTTTGTATACGGGTGTTGTTCTTTCGTCCCATTATTTTATGACTTGGAGATATTCCACCCTCATATCGCGGCAGCCCGTAACGTTACAGCCCTTTTCCTTTGCGAATTTTATATAATCGAGAATGTCCTCAGTTATGCGCTCTCCGGGAGCTAAAATAGGTATCCCCGGAGGATAGCACATAACAAACTCGCTGCAAACCCTGCCTGCCGTTTTATCTATGGGCATGGTTTCCTGCTCGGCGTAAAATGCCTGCTGGGGAGTTGTCACAACTATCGGGTTTATATACTCGTGGTCGAACAGCCCCGCGGGAGATTTTGCGTACAGCCGCTTTATCTCGCTGAGTGCGCCCAGCAGCCTTTCAATCTCAAGCGCCCTGTCCCCGCCCGTGATTATCGCTAAAATATTTCCTATATCGCCGAACTCTATCTGTATTCCGTATTCATCTCGCAGCAAATCGTAAACCTCAATTCCCGCAAGACCTATCTCTCTTGTATGAACGGACAGCTTAGTGCTGTCAAAAGCATAAAAATCTGCGCCGTTGCAAAGCTCCGAGCCGAAAGCGTAATAACCGCCCGCCTTGTTTATCTCGCTTCTTGCATAATCCGCAAAGCTGACGGTTTTTTTGTAGAACTCCGCGCCGTTCTGCGCTAAATTTCTCCGCGCAAGGTCAAGCGACACCATAAGCAGATAGCTCGCGCTGGTGGTCTGAGTAAGGTTTATTATCTGGCGCACATAGTCGGGGTCAACGCTCTTTCCCATAAGCAAGACCGCGCTCTGCGTAAGGCTTCCGCCCGTTTTGTGTACGGACACCGCGCACATATCCGCTCCGCAGCTCATTCCGCTCGGCGGCAAATCCTTTCCGAAATAAAAATGCGTTCCGTGAGCCTCGTCGCAAAGCGCCATAAGCCCGTGTCTGTGAGCAATATCGACAATTGCTTTCAGATTTGAACATATCCCGTAATAGGTCGGGTTGTTCACTAAAACAGCCTTTGCGTCGGGGTTTTCCTCTATCGCCTTTTCAACATCAGCGGGCGTCATTCCCAAAGGAATACCTAACTGTTTGTTCTCGCCGGGATTTACATAAACAGGAACAGCCCCGCACACCACAAGAGCGTTTATCGCGCTTCTGTGGACGTTTCGGGGAAGAATTATCTTTTCGCCCGCCTTGCAGACGGACATTATCATCGCCTGTACAGCGCCCGTCGCGCCGTTTACAATAAAAAACGAGTTTTCCGCGCCGAATGCGTCCGCGCAAAGCTCCTGCGCCTCTTTTATCACGGAAACGGGGTGGCAGAGGTTGTCGAGGGGCTTCATGGAATTAACGTCGTTTTTAAGGCAGTCCTTGCCTAAAAAGTCCGTAAGGACCTCGTTTCCGCGCCCGCCCTTGTGTCCGGGGACGTCAAACGGAACAACGCGGTTCAGACGATGCTCCGTCATTGCCTCGTAAAGCGGGGCGCGGGTCTGGTCAAGTTTCAAATCCCACACCGCCTTTCAGTATGAAAATATGGTCAATAGATATTCATTCCGCTGAATATCTCGATCATTTCGCGCCTTAAACTGTTTGTAATTTCAAGGCGCTCCTGCGGGTGAATTTCGTAAACGTCGGTATTAAAAAGATAGTTTTGAAGTTCTATTTCCTTTATAAGCATTTTTGTGTGGAAGATATTGGACTGGTATACGTTTACGTCCATTGCGTCGTATTTCGTAAGCGTTTCGGGATTTATGAAATCCTGAATGGACGTCATATTGCTGTCGATAAAGAATTTCTTTCCCGAAACATCGCGCGTAAATCCTCTCACACGGTAATCTATAATAATTATATCCGAATCAAACGAGCCGATAAGATAATCAAGAGTATTCAGCGGCGAAATTTCTCCGCACGTCGCAACATCTATATCAACTCTGAACGTCGAAATAGCCTTGTCGGGGTGATATTCGGGAAAAGTATGGACGGTTATATGGCTCTTATCGAGGTGAGCGTGGATAGTTTCGCCGTTCATATTGGAAAAAAAGCCCATTCCTTTGTTGCACGACCCGTCAATATGCGTCTGGTCTATGCTTCCCTCTGCAAACAAAACGTTTACCGACGCGCCCTGCGGGTCGTAGTCCTGTTTGGAGATATTAAGAACTGTCGCGCCGATTTTCTCCGTAACGTCGCACAAAATGCGCGTAAGACGCTCGGAATTATACTGTTCGTCGATATACGAGATATAATCCTTTTGTTCACGCTCGCTTTTTGCATAACAAACATCGTAGATGTTAAAGCTGAGAGTTTTCGTGAGATTATTGAACCCATACAAAGACAGCTTTTTCTCCACTTCCCAATCCCCCTTATACTTGCGGGGCGAAAGCCCCTTTTTTATTTCAGATAAATTTATCTGTACAGTCGTAAAAATTATAACATATTACAAGCAAAAAATCAACAATTTTTTTAAATATTTTTTATCATTGCTCCTATTTATAATAATGTGTTGACAAAAAAACGGAAAAGTGGTATAATATATATGTATGTTGTACAAAGCCGCAGTTTGTGTATAAACTCGTTCAGCACAAGACTTGCGGCAGATAAAAGGGAGGCTTATATGAAGGCAGATCTGCATTGCCATACAACTATTTCGGATGGCTCGCTGGGAATTTCGGATATTATCAGACAGGCGGACAGAGATGACGTGCGCTGCATAGCAATTACAGACCACGACAGTCTGGCGTCGTTGTCGCGTTCTTCTATTCTCGGTCAAAGATATAATGTAAACGTTATACCCGCCGTTGAATTTTCGGCATTTGACAGCGCCAGAGACAAAAAAGTACATATTATATGCTATATGCCGAAAAAGCCCGACAGGCTTGAGGGGCTTTGCCTTCGTACAAGCGACGGCAGAATGAAGCTCGGAAAAAGTCTGGCTATGAAAGTTCTTGAAAAATACCCGATAACTCTCGAAAGCATTCTGCGCTATTCGGCGGGGAGCAAGGCTATTTACAAATGCCACATAATGCACGCGCTTATGGACTACGGCTATACGACAGAGCTTTACGGAAGCGTTTACGACGAGATATTCGACGCGAAAGACGGGCTGTGCGCAGAACAGGTAAGGTCCGAGGCGGATTTTTATCCCGACGTGAGATTTGTACTGACGATGATAAAAGCCGCGGGAGGCATTTCCGTTATCGCTCACCCGAAAGTTTTCGACAGTCTTGACCTTATCGAAGAACTGGCAACAGAAAAGCTGATAGACGGAGCGGAAGTCTGGCATTCAAGCGCGGACGAGAAAACGCAAAGGGATATTGCAGGCATCTGCGAAAAACATGACCTTATACAAACGGGCGGCTCGGATTTCCACGGGTTTTACAACCACTATGCCATTCAGATAGGTTCGCTTGTTACTCCCGACGAAGAGCTTAAAAAGATTATCTCTTTGGAAACATAAATTTTACTTGTGACGCGGTTCGATAAATCGGGACTTGGAGAAACGGGAATGGATAAGTATATTGAACTTAAAAATAAATTTGAAGCAAACAAAGATGATGAAAACGCCAAAGCAATGGCGAAATATATGAGAAACCAATTTACATTCTATGGTTTGCCTACTCCGAAAAGAAAAGCGGTTTACAAGGACTTTCTCAAAGCCGAGAAAAGCAAAAAGGTCATTGACTGGGATTTTCTCGACAAATGCTATGAGGACGAGTACAGAGAATTTCAATATTTGGTTTATGATTATCTTATTGCAATGAAACAGTATGTGACCTTTGACGATATGCCGAAAATCAAAAATTACATACTTGAAAAATCTTGGTGGGATACGATAGACTTTTTATGCAAGGTCATAGGAGATGTCGGTCTCAGAGATGACAGGATAAAGGGGCTTATGGTAAAATGGTCGGAAGATGAAAATTTATGGGTCAGAAGAACGGCTATTGAACATCAGCTTTGTTTAAAAGATAAGACCGACACGGAATTACTGGAAAAAATAATAACAAACTGTTTCGGCAGTAATGAGTTTTTTATAAATAAAGCCATAGGTTGGGCATTGAGAGAATATTCAAAAACCGACCCCGCATGGGTGAGAGGTTTTATTGAAAAGCATGAAAAGGAAATGGACAGTTTAAGCATCAGGGAAGCAAGCAAATATATCTGACAACAGCCTTCCCCGAAACACTTTTGCAAAGAAAAGGTAAAGGAGAACAAAAATGGACATCAAAGAAAAATCACTCGAAATGCACGAAAAATGGCACGGCAAAATCGAAGTCATCTCCCGCGCTCCCATAAAAACGCGCGAAGATCTTTCAACGGCGTATACTCCGGGAGTTGCGCAGCCGTGTCTTGAAATACAAAAAGACCCCGACCTTGCGTATAAGTACACGAGAAAAGGAAACCTCGTGGCGGTGATTACCGACGGAACGGCTGTTCTGGGATTAGGCGACATCGGCGGTCTTGCGGGAATGCCCGTTATGGAGGGAAAATGCTGTCTGTTTAAAGAATTCGGCGGCGTGGACGCGTTCCCTCTTTGTGTAAAAAGCAAGGACGCGGACGAAATTGTGCGCACAATAGAACTTATCTCGGACAGTTTCGGCGGAATAAACCTTGAAGATATTTCCGCGCCGAGATGTTTTGAAATTGAAAGAAAGCTAAAGGAAAAGCTCGATATCCCCGTGTTCCATGACGACCAGCACGGAACGGCTATAGTAGTAGGCGCGGCGCTTATAAATGCAGCCAAATGCGCGGGAAAGGAGCTTAAAAATATCACCGTAGTCATAAACGGAGCAGGCTCGGCGGGAATTGCCATAGGGAAATTTTTGCTTAATCTCGGAATAGGAAACCTGATAATGGTAGACCTTTGCGGTATAATCAACCGTGATGACAACTATGAAAATCCCGCTCATGCCGAAATAGCAAAAGTAACCAACAAAAACAACATAAAAGGCACGCTTGCGGACGCGCTTAAAGGAGCGGACGCTTTTGTGGGAGTTTCAAAGCCTAATCTCGTTACGCCCGAAATGGTAAAGTCAATGGCGGATAAGCCCATTCTGTTTCCTATGGCGAACCCGAACCCCGAAATTACATACGACCTCGCAAAAGAAAGCGGAGCGTATATTGTCGGAACAGGGCGCTCGGACTATCCGAACCAGATAAACAATGTTCTGGTATTTCCGGGAATATTCAAGGGCGCGCTTTCGGTAAGGGCAAAGGCGATAACGGAAGATATGAAACTTGCGGCGGCGAAGGCTATTGCGGCGCTTGTTCCGGAGGAAAAGCTTTCGCCCGAATACATTATCCCCTCGGCACTTGACAAGAGCGTTGCGGACGCGGTGGCGAAGGCGGTAGCCGACTGCTGGACAAAAAACAACTGATGTAAAAACAGGCGAACCACGCGGCGGGAGCGTACATAAGTTTTTTGAAAAGGAGTTTGAGGGAAAACTTTTTTTCAAAAAAGTTTTCCCTCAATAGGGGCGCGGGGGCGAAGCCCCCGCAAAGAAAAAATCAGCTTGAAAAAGTAATATTTGTTTTCCCCACACCCTTTAGCGCAAAGCTAACGCTTGTTTCGCGGCTACGCCGCGACCAGAGAGGAAACTTTTTGAAAAAAAGTTTCCTCTCTGGACACTCTTTCAAAAAACTTATGTGCGCCGCTCGTTAAGCGATTTTAAAAAGAAATGTGCCTCGCCGCTCAAAACAAATTCTAACCTCTTACTTCTAACCTCTAAGGGGGAACATAATTAAAACAAAGGAGTGTCTGATATGACTTATGAATATTCACCAAAAGGTGTTTGTTCGCAAAGAATGATTTTCGAGATAGAGAACAATGTTGTAAAAAGCCTTAAGGTAATCGGAGGCTGCAACGGCAATTTGCAGGGAATTTCAAGGCTCGTGGAAGGACTGCCTGTGGACGAAGTTATAAAAAGACTTGAGGGCATACGCTGCGGAATGAAGTCTACTTCTTGTCCCGATCAGGTGTCGCGTGCGCTGAAGGCAATTAAAGAAGCGGAGGAAAACGGCTGATGAAAATTCCCGATCTTTTTAAAAGCGGAAAAACGGTTTTTTCTTTTGAAATTTTTCCTCCGAAAAAAGACGGCTCTATTGAAACCGTTTACAAGACGCTCGACGGGCTTTCAGACCTAAATCCCGATTTTATAAGCGTTACATACGGCGCGGGAGGGAGCGTTCCGGGAGCTTCGACCCGTGAGATTGCCTGCATTATAAAAGAAAAATATCATACAAACAGCATTGCGCACCTCACCTGCGTAAACTCGACAAAAGAGGACATTGACCGTTTTATTGAAGAGTTTAAGCTGTCGGGGATTGAAAACGTACTCGCGCTGAGGGGAGATATAAATCCCGAAATTGAGCCGAAACACGATTTTCCCCATGCGTCAGACCTTATCTCATATATGAAAGCAAGAAGCAATCTTTCGTTTTCGGGAGCTTGTTATCCCGAAGGGCATACGGAATGTGACAATCTTGACGAGGACATTGAAAACCTTAAAATAAAGGTCGAAGCAGGCGCCGAACATCTCATTTCTCAACTGTTCTTTGACAACAGCGCGTTTTACAGGTTTATCGACAAGGCGCGCGCAAAAGGAATAAACGTGCCTATAGAAGCGGGGATAATGCCGTGTGTAAATGCAAAGCAGATCCAAAGAATGGTTTCAATGTGCGGGGCGTCGCTTCCGCAGAAGTTTACAAGGCTTATCGCAAAGTACGGCGAAAATCCCGAAGCAATGCGCGACGCGGGTATAGCGTATGCTGCCGACCAGATAATAGACCTTGCGGCAAACGGCGTTGACGGAGTTCACCTGTACACTATGAACAACCCGTATATTGCCCGAAAAATAAGCGAAAGCGTTTCAAACGTTTTAAAATCGTAAGCATGCGCAATTATTAAACAAATGCGCGGTAATCGGGGTTTTACGGATTTTACAACAGACCCAAAAATCATAAACAAAAGAAGGAATTAAAATGGAAGACGTATTGAAAATCGGAAATAAGGAGTTTCACTCACGGTTTATTTTAGGCAGCGGAAAGTTCGACCTCGACCTTATAAACGCGGCAGTTCAGAACGCGGGCGCGGAGATAATAACGCTCGCGCTTCGCAGAGTAAACAGCTTTACGGGGAATATTCTCGAACATATCCCGAAAGGAGTTACGCTGCTTCCGAACACATCGGGAGCAAGAAACGCCGAAGAAGCTGTCAAAATAGCAAAACTTGCAAGAGAGGCAGGCTGCGGCGAATTTATCAAGATAGAGGTCATTCACGACTCGAAATATCTGCTTCCCGACAACTATGAGACTGCAAAAGCATGCGAAATGCTTGCGAAAGAGGGATTTACGCCGCTTCCGTATATGTATCCCGACCTGTACGCGGCGCGCGACATGAAAAACGCGGGTGCGGCGGCGATTATGCCGCTCGCAGCGCCGATAGGCTCGAACAAGGGACTTGCAACAAAGGAATTTATCCGCATTTTAATTGAAGAGATAGACCTTCCGATAATCGTAGACGCGGGTATTGGCAGACCGTCTCAGGCGTGCGAGGCAATGGAAATGGGCGCGGCGGCAGTTATGGCAAACACTGCAATTGCAACTGCGGGAAACATCGTGCAGATGGCGGAAGCATTCAAAAATGCAATAAACGCAGGACGCGCGGCATATCTTTCGGGGCTTGGCAGAGTTTTGGACAAAGCCTCGGCAAGTTCCCCGCTCACGGGATTTATAAACGACTGATGAACGGAGAGGTTATCGGAATAGACCGCGAAAATGCATACAGATATATGGGTTTTCGAGAGCCGTTTTCGGAAAATGTTGACATGAAAACTGCCGAGACCGCCGATAAGTGCGAAGCCGAGCTGCTGAAAACGGCAAGACCGAAGTTTATTTGGCGGGTTTTCAACATTTTACGAAGCGGAGAAGATGTTTTTCTTGACGGCTGTGATTTTATGCTTTCGGGAAATGACATCAAAAAACATCTTTCGGGCTGTGAAAAAGCGGCAATTGTCTGCTCGACGCTTTCGGCGGACTGTGACAAATTTATCGCAAAAATGAGCGTCAGAGGCGCGCTCGAAATGCTTGTGAGCGACGCTTTGGCAAGCGCGTTTATCGAGCAGATAAGCGACAGCGCCATTAAAGACCTGACGGAGAAAAACAAAGGATTTACGGCGACATGGGTTTTCGGCGCAGGGTATGGAGATTTTCCGCTTGAAATTCTGCCGAAACTTATTGCGGCGGCTGACGCGGAGCGGAAAATCGGAGTTTCTACTACTGCCGCAAATACGCTTATTCCGACAAAATCTATTGTAGGCATTGCGGGATTGTCACGAGAAATGCAGAATGTTTCGGTAAAGTCATGTGACAACTGCAATATGCGCGACAGATGCGAGTTCCGCAAAAAGGGCGAAGTTTGCGGATAAAAATTCGAGGGGAACAAGGTTTCCCCTCTTTATTTTTTATGCAGCAAACAGCGCGTGGGATTTCCACGCGCTGTTTTATTGAGGAAGTAAGCTGCTTAGATCAGTGCTTTTTCTTTGCAACAACAACCGCCGCGCCCGCAAGTGCAAATATGCCGAGCGACATTGCAATGCCGCCGAAGCCTGTGTCGGGGCTTTCGGTGCTTCCGTTGTCAGAGCCGCTGTTTGAATTTTCAGCGTCGGAGCTGTCGGAAGAAGATGAGTTGTTTGCTTCGCTGTCAGTTGAAGATGAAGTGGTGGGATCGCTTGAACTGCTCGGAGTATAGGAACTGCTCGGTGTATTTGAACTACTGTCAGAGGAACTGCTCGGTGTATCGGAGCTGCTCGGAGTATTTGAACTGCTGTCAGAGGAACTGCTCGGTGTATCGGAGCTGCTCGGAGCATTTGAACTGCTGTCAGAGGAACTGCTTGAACTTTCGGGCTTTGGAGCAGCGCCGTAGTTGTAATGTACTTCTGTGGTTTCGGCAAGACCGATATTCTCAACGTCCGAAATTGTCCTCCACTGCTGCTTAGAGCCGGTAAAATAAATATCGCTTATGTTTGCGGAGAATGTGGGAATAACTTTTCCGCTTATCCAACCTCCTGTGAAAGATATGCCTGTGTGTATGATAATACTTTTCAGTACTGCACAGTCCCCAAACGCCCCGACACCTATAGTTTTCACGCTTTCGGGAAGAGTATATGTCGTTCCGGATTTAGCCGCAGGATATAATACAAGCTCTATTTTGTTCTTTTCAAACAAAATTCCATCGGCAGATGAAAAGTTTTTGCTTTCCTCTGAAACAATTACCTCTTTAAGTTTAGAACAGCCTACAAAGCTGAAACTATTTATATATGTAACACTTGCGGGAATTTCTAAAGTTTCAAGGTTTTCACATACATTTAATCTGCATCCTATTTCTTTAACTCCTTCGGGAATAACGATTTTCGTCGCCTTTTTTCCCTCGTCGGTAATTTCTGTTACAACATTTTTTTCAATAACAAAATACCCGTTTTCGTCAACTGTGCTTTCCGTCTGCGAGTTTTCCGCAGCCGCTGCGGTGACAACAGTCGTTGTCATCAATGCACTTGCTAAAATAATTGCGCTAAGTTTTTTGATATTCATTTATATCCTCCGTATTCTTTGCGGTATAAATTATTTCAGCGCAATTTTCCCGCAAAAACAAAAAGTGCGCAGCCGAAGCCGCGCACTGTAAAAATGCAAGCTCCGAATTGCTGCGACACAAATTCTTTTTCCTAAAAAACGGTATAGAAAAGCGAGCACTTTTACCAAGGTAAAAGTAACCGATTTTTAGGAAATTATTCAATTGCGTCGCAACATAATTATACCATCTTATGAACATTTTGTCAATACCCCGCGCAAATTTTTCCTAATGAAACAAAACAACAGCGCGCCCAAAGCCTTGAGCGCGCTGCTTTATTTCTTTATAAAATACATCAATGATATTTGTGCATAATGTCAAAAGATTTGTGATAAGTAACTGAAAAAATAAAATTGTCGTTGACATTTTGGTAAAAATTTTATATAATAAAAATGCCTAATTATTTTTAAAAAAGTGAGGTATTGTAAATGAAAAAATTTATGGACGAGAATTTCCTTCTCTCAACCGAAACCGCGCAAAAGCTGTTTCACAACTATGCGGCAAAGATGCCTATTATTGACTATCATTGCCACATAAATCCCCGCGAGATCGCCGAGGACAGACAGTTTGAAAGCATAACCCAGGTCTGGCTCGGCGGCGACCACTACAAATGGCGTCTTATGCGCTCGGCGGGCGTTGACGAAAAGTATATCACGGGCGACGCTTCCGAAAGAGAAAAGTTCCAGAAGTGGGCGGAGACCCTCGCAAAGGGCATCGGAAACCCCCTGTTCCACTGGAGCCACCTCGAACTTCAGCGCTTTTTCGGCTATAACGGCGTTTTAAACGGCGATACCGCAGAGGAAGTCTGGCAGCTCTGCAACAAAAAACTTGCCGATAAGAGCATGAGCGTGAGAAACCTTATCAAGCAGTCCAACGTTGAGGTCATCTGCACAACTGACGACCCGATTGACAGCCTTGAATGGCATAAGAAAATCGCCGAGGACAGCACTTTTGATGTAAAGGTTTATCCCGCATGGCGTCCCGACAAGGCTATGAATATCGACAAGCCCGATTTTGCCGACTATATGAAAAAGCTCGAAGCTGCAAGCGGAGTTAAAATCGGCTCTTGGGCTGACCTTAAAAAGGCTCTCGAAAACAGAATGGATTTCTTCGGCACAATGGGCTGCCGCGTTTCCGACCACGCGCTTGAATACGTTTACTATGCTCCCGCGTCAGACGAGGAAATTGAAAAGATATTTGCTAAGAAAATGAGCGGAGAGCTGTCCTGCCCCGAATGCGTAAAGAAATTTAAGACCGCGTTTATGCTGTTTATGGGCGAACAATGCCACAAGAGAAACTGGGTAATGCAGCTTCACTATGGCTGCAAGCGCGACAACAACACCGCTATGTTCAATAAGTTGGGTCCCGATACGGGATTTGACTGCATAAACAACTATGCTCCGTCAAGCGAAACAGCTGACTTCTTAAACGCGCTTGAAATGAACAAGTCGCTTCCGAAAACTATCATTTACAGCCTCAACCCCAACGATAACCAAGCGATAGACACAATTTTAGGCTGCTTCCAGAGCAGCGAAGCCGTAAGCAAGATACAGCACGGCTCGGCTTGGTGGTTCAACGACCACAAGGTCGGAATGACCGACCAGATTACTTCTCTCGGAAACCTCGGCTATCTTGCGGGATTTGTCGGAATGCTGACCGATTCAAGAAGCTTTTTGAGCTACCCGCGCCACGAGTATTTCCGCAGAATACTCTGCAACGTATTCGGAAACTGGGTAGAAAACGGCGAGTATCCGAATGACGAAAAGCTGCTCGGCGAAATGGTCTGCGACATCTCCTACAACAACACAAAGCGCTATTTCGGATTTTGATTTGATCCCATAATACAACTCAGACCGCGGGTTTCCGCGGTCTGAACTTTTTATAAGTCAAATCTGCGTTAAAGCGTTATCAGCCGCAGGCGTATAACGAGAGCATACGGGTCTTTCTAAACAGACTTGGATCTGACTTTTTATACGGTTTTATGCCTGCCGTTTTTCGGCAGGTATTATTTTTTTTAAAAAACCATTGACAAATTGCGGGGATTGTGATAGAATGAAAATGCTACACAACCGAATATTTGTCTATAAAGGTTGCACTATACCTATAGGTAAAAGTGCAAGCTCTTTTCGTGCATCCTTTATAGAAAATGGAACACGGTTGTGTAGCAGCAATGAGCTATGCATTTTTCGTGCGTAGCTTCGTGCTGCGCACTTTTTTATTTTGCGGGAATTGCGCGCGGCAATAATAAAAACAGACCGCAAAAAGAACGGAGGACATTAAAATGAAAGCAAGAAAACTCAGCGCAATTCTTTTGGCAGGCGCGCTAATGGCAACGCCCGCGGTTACTACGACGGCAATGGCGGAAAGTTCGCAGGAGGAATACCAAGATTGGTACTATGAAGACCCGACTGGAAATCTTTTTATAGCAAAAGCTACACACGCTGTAATAGGTCTCACAGAGAAAGGAAAAAATGCTAAAGACATAGTTATTCCCGAAGGAGTGGGATCAATTTTTGAGTATGCTTTTGAAGATTGTACGAATATTGAAAGCATTGTTATCCCGGATAGTGTGAATTACATTATGACTCGTGCATTTGCCGGATGTACAAACCTCAAAAATATAACTTTCCCTGAGTATATGACCGAAATTGACAGCGGCGCTTTTGCCGGAACACAGTGGCTCGAAGATAGAAGAAAGGAAAATCCGCTTGTTATAGTAAGCAACATATTGATCGACGGAACGACATGTTCGGGAGATGTTACTATTCCCGAAGGCATTACAACTATTAACGTATCTGCGTTTTCCGGATGTGAGGGTCTTGAAAACGTTACTATTAAAGGCGCGAGTACTATTGGATTATGCGCTTTTTACAGATGCACAAATCTTAAAAGCGTGACAATAGAAAGTGTTACAAATATCGATGCGATGGCTTTTGAAGAATGTACAAGCCTTACGAGCGTAACGCTGCCGAGAAATACTTACTATATGGAACGTAATGCTTTTAGCGGCTGTGAAAATTTAAAAGATGTATATTTTAATGGCACTATAGAAAATTGGAACGATATATTGGTTGGTTTCCGTAACCGTTCCTTTAAAGGAGACCATTATGTATCGGATTTTGAATATCCTATGGGAAGCGGACCGCATGAAGAATTTAACAACAAAACCGCGCAGGAATATGTGTTTGGAGACGCCGAGATACATTTTGCCCAGACCTTTGACGAAAACGGATTGTGTATAGTTGATAATGTTTTAGTTGACTGCCGTAGCGATGTTAAGAACGTCGTTATTCCTAATAATGTCGTAGGAATCGGAGAAAGCGCTTTTAAAGACTGCAAAGCGCTTGAAAGCGTGACCATTCCGGAAAGCGTAAAGACTATAGGAGCGAAAGCTTTTGATAACTGCGAAAGCCTTGAAAGCATAAAGATCCCCGACAGCGTGACAGAGATAGGCGATCGTGCTTTTTATAACTGCAAAGATCTTAAAGCAATAAATGTTTCCGACAAAAACAAAAACTATTGTTCAATTGATGGGGTTTTGTTTGAAAAGGATATAAAAATATTGCTTTGCTATCCTGCAGGCAAAACAGATAAATCATATTCAGTTCCGGAAAGCGTTACAAGTATAGTACAAGAGGCTTTCAGAAATTGCATAAATCTCGAAAAAATAGATCTTCCAAAAAAATTAAAAATTATAGATACATCTACATTTTATAACTGTACTAATCTTAAAAGTATTGATATCCCCGACGGCGTAACCGGCATTGGAAGAGAAGCTTTTACTTTATGTATAAATCTTACTAACGTAATAATTCCCAAAAGCGTGACAAGAATTGAATATGGGTCTTTCTTAAAAACTCAAAACCTGAGTGATGTGTATTATACGGGTTCGCAAGAACAATGGGAGCAAATCGAAAATATAGAAGGCTCGTATCTTGGAAGTACAGTCAAAATTCATTACAACCATGTCCGTCCAACAAAATTCACCGACGAAACCACGGGCATAGAAGCTTCGGCGGATAACGGCGTTATACCCGACGGCGCGGCACTCTCCGTAAATGCAGTAACAGACAAGACTGACGATACAAAGGTTACTTACGAAATTTCAATCAAGGGCGCTGACGGCAAAGAGGTTCAGCCGAAGGACGGCAAAGTTACCGTAAAAATCCCCGTTCCCGAAAAGTTCAGCGGCAAGGAGATTTTCGTTTACCGCGTAGAAGCCGACGGAAAATATACCAACATGAACGCGGAAACTGACGGCGATTATATCGTATTTACTACCGACCATTTCAGCGAGTATGTAATTTCCACAAACGGAACTCTTGCCGATACGACCGAAAGCTCGGACAGCGATAATTCTTCCGACAACTCCGACAGCGAAACAAGCTCGGACATCGAGACTTCCGACAACAGCTCCGACAGCGAAAGCAGCGGCTCGGATAAATCCCCGAACACAGGTTTCGGAGGTATTGCAATGTCGCTCGGAGTGTTTGCACTTGCGGGCGCGGCGGTTGTTGTTGCAAAGAAAAAGACACGCTGATTTCATACCTTTCCTCTATAGGCGTTCTCCGACAATTTTTGGAGAACGCCTTTTTTTTAAAAAATTTTCGATTTTACTGTAAAACTGCTGTAAAATTGTATGCGAAAATTGTTGATTTCCTACAAAATTGTTTATTTTGGCTGTTGACATTTGTGTAAAATTATGTTATAATTATATTGAATATATATGGGAGTAATTTATAAATAGGGGGTGTCGGAAATGGAGCTTATACACACTGAACAAAAGCATCTTTTTGACGATATAAAAAATTGTCACCCTAAGAATTATGATGAATTTAATTCGCTTTCCAAAAATGCTGTGGAAAATATCGCCGAAACATTCGGAATTGTAAAGGCAGAGTATTTGCTGTCCTTAAAGCGTCTTGCCGACCCCGACCTTTCAGCAAAAGAGGTCGTTATTTATGAAAATAATTCCCCGATAAAAAACGAACCGCTTCGGTTTGAATATGAACTTTCGTCCGAAGGAACAGCCGCTTTTTCGGTTTATACCGAAAAGAGCAAAAACGAACTGACAGCGGACGAAATTTGGCAGATAGAAGTCGATTTCAGACAGCTTTATTATATACTGAATGGGCTTGTGCTCGAATTGTCATGCGAAAAGCTCTCGCTCGTGGATCATCAGACGGGTATTCCGAACTCAAAAGCGTTTATGCGTTTTGCCTCGGATATTATCAAAAATGGCTCTGCGAGCAATTATACCGCGCTTTTCTTCAATATCCGAAATTTCAAGTCGGTACACCGCGAACTTTCTTATGTCGAGGGAAATAATGTCCTGATAAAATACAGCCGCATGATACAGGACGCGATAACAAAAAAGGAAATTGTAGCCCGTACAGGCGGGGATAATTATATTGCGCTTATACTTAACGACCACCTCGATTATTTCCTCGACCTTTTGCAGAATATGATAGTATTCTACGAAAAGGACGGGAAAAAACTGACCTTTATGTTCGGCGCGTCAATCGGCGCTCTGAAACTTTCGGACGAGTATGATATCGGCGATATCATGCTTAATACAAATGTTGCATATCAGAACGCAAGAGAAAATCGACAGCTTTTTAAGCTGTATGATAAACAGTCAAGCATGAGCCTTATCGAAAGAAAGATAATACTTTCACAGTTTCATAAGGCGCTCAGCGACAGAGAATTTTATGTCGTTTATCAGCCTAAGGTCGGCGTTAAGGACAGAAAACTCAGAGGCGCGGAGGTTCTTGTGCGCTGGCATCACGACGGCGGAGATATTATGCCGGGAAGTTTTGTATCTATTCTTGAACAGGACGGCTGTATCTGCACGCTTGATTTCTTTATGCTCGAAGAGGTGTGCAAGCTCCAGAAAAAGCTCATTGACCAAGGTCTTGAACCCGTAAGGATATCCGTAAATTTCTCAAAGCGCCACCTTACAAACAATAAACTTGTAGAAGAGATAGCCTGCGTTATTGACCGCTACAATGTTCCGCACGAGTTTATCGAAGTAGAGCTTACCGAGGGAGAAAATTCGTATAATCAGGGTGTTATGAGCGATGTCGTAAACGATCTCGGCTCGCTCGGAATAAGAACTTCTATAGATGATTTCGGAACGGGTTATTCGTCGCTCGGAATGTTGAAACTGCTGAATTTAGACGTTCTGAAAATTGATAAGAGCTTTATTCCCGAAGCGCCGGTAGATGATAACGATAAGAGCTTTCTCATGCTCAAAGGTATAATAACTCTCGCAAAAAGTTTAGGACTTACGATTGCAGCAGAGGGTGTTGAAACAAACGCTCAGTTCGAGCTTATCGAAAGTCTCGGCTGCGACATAGTACAGGGATTTATTTTCGACAAGCCCCTGTCGGAAAGCGAGTTTATCGAAAGAATAAAGCATAAGGATTACGTTCTTGAATAATCAATGGCGAAAGGAGCTTTCGGAATGATAAAGTGTACTTTTGGCATCGGAAGAAATAAAGATGACGCGCAGTTGTGCGTAAAAGAAGCGGTCAAGGACTTTAAAGATCCTAAGCTGATCGTGTTTTTTTCAGACGAATATGATTTTTGCGATTATGCCCGAATAATTCATTTGCTGTTTCCGAAATCAGTTTCTATAGGCTGTTCGGCATATAGGCTCTGGGGAACATACGGTTCGGAGAAAAATGTTCTTAAAGTACTCGGAATAGAGGACGGAATTGAAGTCAGCGCGGACGTTTTTCCAAAAGCGGATAATTTTGCGCTCACCTATGCGGACAGGGTAAAAAGCTGTGTAGACAATATCGGCGACACCGAAAACACTGTTTGCGTGGAGTTTACCGTTCCATATAAAAATTACGAGGAATATGCCCTCGTCGCGCTGAACAGCGTGCTTTTGAGAAAAGAGATACCTGTTATCGGCGGAACTGCCGCAAACGATAATACGACCGAAAATGCCTATGTCGCTCTTAACGGGGAGATTTATGAGGACGGCTGTGTGTTTGCGCTGATAAAGAACCTCGGCGGGAAAGTAAGGCTGTACCGCGAGAACATTTATGTCCCTCTTACTGAAAGGCAGTTTGTCACGACTAAAGCGAACAGCGTTTCAAGAACGGTTATGCGTTTAGGTTCAAAGACAGCCGCCGAAGTTTACGCGAGCGAACTGGGAATTTCGGTAAACGAGATAAAAAAGGAAGATTTCTTCTACCACCCTCTCGGACGGCGCGTCGGAGACGAGACATATGTCACGGCAATTTACGAGGCAGGCACAAACGGAAGCCTTAAAAACCTCGCAAGAATACACGAGGGAACAGATATTTCCGTGATGAAAGTCGGAGATTATAAGAAGATAACGGAAGAGACTTTTGCGAAGATAAAGAGAGAAAATCCCGATGTGTCGCTTGTTATTTTGTTCAACTGCCTCGCAAGGACGATACTTTATGAAGATGAAAACGCTGTGGACGATTATCAGCGGCGGCTTGTGGAAGAATTTCCGAACAGCATAGGGTTTTCGTGCTGCGGCGAGCAAATGGGAACAAAGCACTTTAACCACACCGCACTGTTTCTGGTTTTTGAATAAGTACAATTATTGGGGAAAACTTTTGAAAAAGTTTTTCCCCAAACCCTTTTTCAAAACTTTTTATGTAACGTGCTGTAGAGGAAAGCGTTTCCGTTCTCCGACCGCGCCGCAAGGCGCGATACATAAGTTTTTTGAAAAGGAGTTTGAGAGGAAACTTTTTTTCAAAAAAGTTTTCCCTCAACAGGGGCGCGGGGGCAGCGCTCCCGCAAACATTAAAAAGCCCTAAAGGGAGCGGGGAAAACAAGAGTTTTCCCCAATTTCCGGTTTAAAATGCAAGCATTTGAAACCGGAAACCGCTGTTGGGTTCTTCCACAGTTATAAGCAAGCGAACCACGAAACAGTCAGCGCCGTGTTTTCGCGCAGCGAAAACGCGAACGGAGCGAAGCGGAGTGAGCAGCTGCGCAGCGCAGCGAGCAGCACGGCGCGTCCGCTCGGAGAGCGTGCGGGGTGTGGAAGATGGCTGCGGGTGCGTGCGCTTGAGTTAAGAGAAACGTAAATGGAAACGTTGAAGGTGTAGGGTTTTTTCGGTTTGGTTTTCCAACTGTGTGGAGTAAGCGGAAAATGAAACAGGTGTGCGCCTATGAACCAAAGTAACAAATAACAAAGCTAAAACCGCAAGGTTTTCAAGAGGAAAAACGCAAGGGAGAAAACTTTTGAAAAAGGTTTTCTCCCTTGAACCCTCTTTCCAAAACTTTTATGTGCCGCGCCTCACGGCGCGGTCGGAAAGCGGAAGCACTTTTCCATTGCTGCAAGTAACATAAAAATTTTGAAAAGGGGTTTGGGGGAAAACTTTTTCAAAAGTTTTCCCCCAAAAAAATTTCAAAAAACTTTCGTGTCGCGCCTTACGGCGCGGTCGGAAAGCGGAAGCACTTTTCCATTACTGCAAGTAACATAAAAGTTTTGAAAAGGGGCTTGGGGGAAAACTTTTTCAAAAGTTTTCCCCCAAAAAAATTTCAAAAAACTTTCGTGTCGCGCCTTACGGCGCGGTCGGAAAGCGAAAGCACTTTTCCATTACTGCAAGTAACATAAAAGTTTTGAAAAGAGGTTTGGGAGAAAACTTTTTTAAAAGTTTTCTCCCAAATAATTCGCAAAAACTGCTATGCAAAATCACTTTTTCTTTCTGAAAAGCGGTTCGGAGCGCCTGCCCTTTGCCTTTGACGCCTCTTTTTCCCTTTCCTTTTCGGCGCGTTCGCGGTTTCTGTCCTCAACAATTTTGTCGAGCTTTGACTTGCTCTTTTGTGCAATGTCCAAAAGCATAAGACGGTTGTTGAACGAGGGCTTGTCGAGAACAACATCAAACAGCGCGTTCATAAGCTGATCCGCCTCTGCGTCGCTTTTCACAAGACGGCGTTCGATAAGCTCGCGCTTTGTAATCGCAAGCTGACTTATATCATAACATTCGCCGTTGGTCATTATTTCGTTCAATGCCTCAAGACTTGCCCGCAATTTCACCGTCATTTCCGTTTCGGTTTCGACCTTTCTCGCGCGGCTGTCGGCAATTTCACATTGCAGCAGGCTCTTTAAGTCCATTGGTCCGAGTTCCCTTATAAGCGCTTTAAGTCCCTTTCTGTCTTCGGGAATACGATAATCATGGTGATAAATAAGCCAGCTTATCCTGTCGAACATATCTTTCGAAAATTCAAGGCGGCGCATTATTCCCTCTGCCAACAGTCTTCCGCGCTCCCCGTGACCTTTAAAATGCCCCGCGCCCTTTGCGTCTATAGCCATACAGTCGGGCTTTCCAAGGTCATGAAACAGCATTGTAAAGCGAATTATCGGGTCGGGCAGCGCATACCCCACCGATTTTGCAATATGCGTCCAGACGTCAAAATCATGATGTCTGGTCTGCTGCTGAAAGCCGATACAAGGCTCGATTTCGGGAATAACACACTTTAATATCGCCGAGTTTTGTTCGAGCGCTCTTGCCGCGAATTTGCCCATAATAATGCGCTTTAGTTCTTCGCGTATCGCGCTTTTATCCGCATATTCAAAACAAGAAGAGTTTGCAAGCATACAGTCGCGGGTCTTAGCCTCTATTTCATATTCGTCCTCCGCACAATAGCGTATCGCTTCAAGCAGCCGCGAGGGACGAACCGTAAAACTGCGCGACATATCGTAAATGACCTCGGTCGTTTTTTCTTTTCCCGTTTTTACATTTATCGTCACGTTTTCGCCTATCGCAACGACCTGTTTTACTTCTCCCGAAAGCGCGGCTTTCGCGTTATACGGGTCGATAAGCCCTGTTTTCGGAGAATACGCCATTGCGTTCATTGTAAAACCTCTGCGCGCAAGGTCGGTTTCAAGATCGTCCGCATAAACTACGCGGTTTCCGAATACTTCTTTTCTGTAAGGAGATATCTGTACGACCATTCCGAGGATAGTCACCAATATCTCGCCGCGTGCCGCGCCTTCTTCGGAAAGCCTGTAGTTTCGGAAAGTAAAAAGAATATCGTTTATTTGTGCGTTTGTTACAACATCAAAATCCTGAGGGGAGTTTCCAATAAAAAGTTCTCTCAGACATTCTCCGACAACATATGCCTCAAATCCGACAGATTCAAGTCTGTCAAGAACTTCCGTTACCTGATCCGGCAATATTATCATAAAAAAACTCTCACCTCACCAAAATAGACAAAAAGCCTACAGACTGCATAAAAAGTCAACCTTTAGGCTGTCGATAAAGCCGCATCTGCGACGCAGCGTTTTCCGCAGCAGGCGGATAATGCGTGCATACATGAGCTTTCTCAACAGCCTGAGTTTTGACTATTTATACAGACTAAAAACCTATTTTAATTATACAACATCTTGCACATATATTCAATAGGAAATTGTGAAAATTTGAAAAAATCCACAAAAACACTTGCATTTTGTGAAACAATATTGTATAATATCATTAAACGGCGTAATATTGTCAAAAACTGCGCTGTATAAATCAAATTTCGGGAGGTTCACTATGAAAACTTTTTCGGCTGACGCAATAAGAAACGTGGTTCTTGCGGGACACGGCGAAAGCGGCAAGACCGCGCTTGCCGAGGCAATGCTCTATAAGTGCGGCTTAACAGACAGGATTGGCACTATCGCCGACGGAAATACCGTCTGTGATTTTGACGCCGAGGAAATAAAGCGTAAAATTTCAATAAACGCCGCTATCGCAAATATGGTCTGGAAAGATAAAAAAATAAACGTTATAGACGCTCCCGGACAGTTTGATTTTGTCGGCGGAATGTACGAGGGTATACGCGCGGCTGAAAGCGTTATTGTCTGCGTAAACGGAAAAGACGGCGTGTGCGCGGGAACTCAAAAGGCATATAAGCTCGCAATGAAATACAATAAGGCTTGTATGCTTGCGGTCACTTGTATGGAAGTTGAAAACAGCGACTTTTACCGCGTATTTACTCAGATGAAGACCGAGTTCGGACCGACGGTATGTCCGATTGTTGTGCCTTACGACAAGAACGGTCCTGTCGAGGCTTACATAAATCTGCTTACAATGAAAGCGTATAAATACGACAAAAAAGGCGTTCCGACAGAAGTTGAAATGCCTGCGTCGGAAAACAGAATTGCAGGACTTCGCGCGGCAATGGCTGAGGCTGTCGCGGAAACCAACGAGGAGTTTATGGATAAGTTCTTTAATGAAGAAGAATTTACTCACGAAGAACTCGTAAAAGGTATCCATGACGGCGTTGCAAACGGAACTATAACGCCAGTTGTGTGCTGCGCCAACGATACTCTTTCGGGAGTTGATATGCTGCTTGACGCGGTAGTTTCAATGCTGCCGTCGCCTAATGAAAGAAAGCTCGAAAAAATTGACGGCGAGGCTGTCGAATATGACGAAACAAAGCCGCTGAAAGCTGTCATATTCAAGACTGTTGCAGACCCGTTCATCGGAAAGATAAGCTATGTAAAGGTCGTTCAGGGAAAGCTCACGTCAAAGACTGTTCCCGTTTCGACAAGCGGAGCGGAACTTCGTTTCGGAAAACTTATGACAGTTGTCGGCAAAAATCAGGAAGAAGCCTCCGAGATAAGAGCGGGCGACATCTGCGCGCTCACAAAGCTTGACGCAAACACGGGCGACACGCTCTGCGACCCGTCCGACCTCAGAGCATTAGAGCCTATGGAATTTCCGAAAGCGTGCTATTTCCGCGCGGTGAAAATTGCCGCAAACGGCGACGAGGGCAAGCTCGGAGCGGCGATAAGACGGCTTTTGGAGGAGGACAGAACGCTCGAATATATCCACAACCACGAAACCCACGAGCGCATTATCGGCGGTCTTGGCGAACAGCATATCGACGTCGCGGTGGCGAAACTTAAAAGCAAGTTTGGAATTGACGTGACGCTTTCTGAGCCGAAAGTGGCATACCGCGAGGCGATAAAGAAAAAAGTGCTTATCGAAGCCAAACACAAGAAACAGTCGGGCGGTCACGGACAATACGGACACGTTAAAATCGAGTTTGAGCCGTATGACGGCGAAGAACTTAAATTCGAGGAGAAAATTTTCGGCGGCTCTGTTCCGAAAAACTTCTTCCCCGCGATTGAAAAGGGATTGCAGGAAAGCTGCGAGAAAGGCTCTATCGGCGGTTATCCTGTTGTAAGGCTCAAAGCTACGCTTATTGACGGAAGCTATCACCCTGTTGACAGCTCCGAGCTTGCGTTCAAAACTGCCGCGTCAATGGCTTTCAAGAGCTGTATGGAACAAGCTGAACCTTATCTTCTTGAACCGCTTAGCAGCTATAAGATACTTGTTCCCGACGACAAACAGGGCGACGTTATAAGTGTTTTGTCAAAGCGCAGAGGCTCTGTAATGGGAATGAACAGCATTGGCGAGGGAATGAGCGAGATAAACGCCGAAGCTCCCGACGCGGAAATGATGGATTTCGCGCTTGTTTTAAGGCAGATAACTCAGGGGCTTGGAGAGTTCACGTCCGAGTTTTCAAGATATGAAATGCTGCCTGCGGGAACTGAGATAAAAAAATAACGCAATAAATCAAAGCGCGGGAATGAATTTCCCGCGTTTTTTTGTTGAAATTGATAAAATTTTATCCGATTTTAAAAAATTTTTTTATTCTTTTCGAGAGTGAATATTCATTTTGGCTTATCTATGCGGTTTAAGCGGTTTTTACGGTAAAATTCATATTACAGAATTTAAAAGTGCCTGTGGTATAATTAAGGTACGGCATAATTTTTTCTATTTTACAATAACACTTTCTCCTTTAGTGTACGGGTTTAATAGGGAAAGAATTGTGCTGCGGCAATTTGAAGCCGGCATTTTTAAAGGTGCGCGGCTTCAATGCTGCGCGCTTTTTGTTTTTGCGGGAATTGCGCGCGGCAAAAAAAATATACCGCAAAAAGAACGGAGGATTTTTTAAATGAAAGTAAGAAAACTAAGCGCAATTCTTTTAGCAGGCGCGCTAATGGCAACACCCGCGGTTACTACGGCGGCAATGGCTGAAAGCTCGCAGACGGACAGCGCCGACAGCACACAAAACATTGTTGACGAAAGCGGAAATCTTATTATTGAGGGAACTACTGTAACAGGTGTTACAGAAAAAGGAAAGACGGCTAAAGATATAATTATTCCCGATGGTGTGACACATATTGACGTTTCTTTTGAAAGCTGTACAAATCTTGAAAACGTATATATTCCTGATGATACGGTATTTCCTCTGGACGTTTTTCGCAATTGCAAAAAACTTAAAAACATAAATGTTTCATCGAGAAATGAGTATGTACGTTCGATAGACGGGGTTCTGTTTCAAGGCAGTAACTACTCCTTAACATTGGTATTTTATCCCGAAGGCAGAACAGATGAAAGTTATTCAATTCCCGATGTTTACAATATCGGCGATATGGCGATTTGCAACGATAGTCTTAAAAGCATAACTATACCTTATTATGGTTCATTTTATGGCAATCAGCGTGTTCTTGATTGTCCAAATCTCACCGACGTGTATTTTTCCGGCACAGAGGAAGATTGGAAGAAAATGTTTGAAGAAAAAACCGCAAAAGATTTCGGCATACCGGAAACCGCAACTATCCACTATAACAACAATGACGAAAGCAGCGCACAGGATATTGTTGACCCCAGCGGAAACCTTAAAATTGAAGGAACGGTCGTAACGGGAGTTACGGAGCAGGGTGAAACGGCAACGGAGATAGTTATTCCCGAAGGTGTGACAAAAATCGATAGTTCTTTCTATAGTTGTAAAAATCTTAAAAGCGTGACTATTCCCGCAAGTGTTACAAAAATCGGCGAGTTGCCTTTTTACTCATGTGATAGCCTTGAAAGCATAAATGTTTCCGAAAACAATAAAAACTATGTATCAGTTGACGGCGTTTTATTCAACAAGGATAAAACAGAACTCATACGTTATCCTTCTGCAAAAGCGAATACTTCTTATACTGTTCCCGACGGCGTTAAAATAATTGGCGACTGGGCTTTTGCCCCCGGCGGTTGGTATAACGATGATGAACTTAAGTTTAACCTTACAGAAGTAATCATTCCCGACAGCGTGACGAAAATCGGCTATGGAGCTTTTTCCGGCAGCTCTATTTCAAGTGTGAAAATCGGCGAAGGCGTTACCGAAATCGGCATCGGAGCATTCGGCTATACCGATCTTACAAGCGTAACAATTCCCAAAAGCGTAAAAACAATCGGCAATCTAGCTTTTTCAGACTGTAAAAAACTTGAAGAAGTCAAATATTCAGACGGCTTAAAAGACCTCGGACGCGATGTTTTTGACAATACTCCCTGGCTCGAAAAGAAATCTGATGAAAATCCTCTTGTGGTTATCAACGGCATACTTATAGACGGAAGCAAATGCAAGGGCGATGTGGTTATTCCTTCAACCGTTACTGTAATCCAGCCTGAAACTTTTGAGGACAACGAAAATATTACAAGCGTTGTTATTCCCGAAGGCGTAACCAAAATTGATGTAGACACTTTCAGCGGCTGTACAAAGCTTGAAAACATAACCATTCCGAAGAGCGTAACTTTTATATACGATAGTGCATTTGAAAAAACGCCCTGGCTTGAAAACAAGATAAAAGAAGATCCGATGGTTATTGTCAATGATATTTTAATCGACGGCTCAGCTTTAAAGGGCGATGTTGTTATACCGAACAATGTAAAAATGATTAGCTATTGCTTTACTAATTTTGGCGAAGAAAAAACCATAACAAGTCTTACATTCGGCAAAAAAGTTAAAACAATGTTTCTTGACGGTTATTTCCCTGTGCTGTCAGAAATTTATTTCAACGGCTCGCAAGAACAGTTTGATAAAATAGTCGTATACGCTTATCCGCATAAAGGCGGAGCAGCTGATATGTATGATCTTTACACGCATATGGACATTCAAACTCTTGAAAAGGGGCATTATGATGCGGGTTGCACATTCCACTTTGCAAAGCCCGTGACCCTTACAACCGAAAATGTAGTTCTTGACGCGGAAGCGGGCGTTCTTCCCGACGGCGCAAAGCTGAACGTTGAGCCGATTGCCGATAAAACCGACAGCACAATGGCTGCTTATGAAATTACCCTGACCGAAAACGACAAGGAAATTCAGCCCGACGGAGATGTCACGGTAAAAATTCCCGTTCCTGCGGCTCTCAAAGGCAAGACCCTCTATGTTTTCAGAGCTGAAGATGACGGCAAGTACACCAATATGAACGCGAAACTTGACGGCGATTATATGGTATTTACTACCGATCATTTCAGCGAGTATGTTGTTACGATTGACGGAACTCTTGCCGACACGCCCGAAAGCTCGGACAGCGACAATTCTTCCGACAATTCCGACAACGAAAGCTCCGACAGCGAAAATTCAAACAGCGGTTCGGATAAATCCCCGAACACAGGTTTCGGAGGAATTGCAATGTCGCTCGGAGTATTTGCTCTTGCGGGCGCGGCAGTTCTTGTTTCAAGAAAGAAAACCAAATAATTTCATTTCATTAAATCCTTCTTAAATTAAAATGCTCCGCGAAAAAATCGTGGAGCATTTTAATTATAAAAACGTCCCGCAGAAAAACTGCGGGACGGGTTTTTATTCGTGAGCGAACTAAATCAAAGAGTAACGCCCGTTTTGAAAATCGCAATGTCGCGCGATCCGTGGCGCTCGTTTACTGTCTGACGACCGTTCGCAACGTTTACTATAAGCTCTACAAGCTCGCTTAACTTGTCGTCAAAGCTGTCGCCCGTAACTATAGAGCCTGCATCAAAGTCGATCCAGTTGTTCTTGCGCTTTGCAAGGTCGCTGTTGGTGGATATTTTTATCGTCGGAACAAAACCGCCGAACGGTGTTCCGCGTCCTGTCGTGAACAGAACCATGTGACAGCCCGCGCTCGCAAGATTTGTTACTGCAACCATATCGTTTCCGGGTCCGTTCAACAGGTTAAGTCCGTGACTTGTAAGCTTATCGCCGTCAAACAAAACGTCGCAGACCTGCTGAGTTCCGCTCTTCTGCGTGCAGCCGAGCGACTTGTCTTCAAGCGTCGTAATTCCGCCCGCCTTGTTTCCGGGAGAGGGGTTTTCGTAAACAGGCTGGTCGTGCTTTTGATAGTACTCCTTAAAGCCGTTTACAAGTTTAACTATCTTGCCGAACGTTTCCTCGTCCTTTGCCCTGTCCATTAAAAGCTGTTCAGCGCCGAACATCTCCGGAACTTCGGTAAGAACCGTTGTTCCGCCGATAGACGCTATATAGTCCGAAAGCCTGCCGACAAGGGGATTTGCGGTAATTCCCGAAAGTCCGTCCGAGCCGCCGCATTTAAGCCCGACTTTAAGACAGGACATATCTTTTTCTACGCGCTTATCGTCCTTTGCCTTGAAATACAGCATTTCAAGCAACGCAACACCCGCGGTTATTTCATCGTCAACGTCCTGCGCGATAAGAAACGCCGTGCGCTCTTTGTCATAATCGCCGAGGGTTTCCTTGAACACGTCCATTCTGTTGTTTTCACAGCCAAGTCCGAGAACAAGAACTCCGCCAGCGTTCGGATGTTTTACCATTCTTTGCAGAATAGTGCGGGTGCGCTCGTGATCCTCGCCTATCTGCGAGCAGCCGTAGGGGTGAGTATAAGCGAATACGCCGTCAATTCCCTCAAGGTCGGGGTGCTTTTTTATAAACTCCTCGACAATTTTCCTTGCCTGAGAATTTACGCAGCCGACCGTCGGAATAACCCAAAGCTCGTTTCTTATGCCGACTTCACCGTTTGCGCGTTCGTAAACGTTTATTTTGGGCGCGGTCTTTTTCTCCATTGGCGTGATTTCCTTGCGGCTGTAGGAATATTCAAGCGTTCCTTCAAGGTTTGTCGCCATATTGTGGCTGTGAACATGCTCGCCGACAGCGATATCCTTTGTCGCTTTTCCGATCACTTCGCCGTATTTTATCACCTTTTCGCCTGTCTTTATAGGCTTTAACGCGAATTTGTGACCTTTTTCAATGTTCTCTTTAAGCGTTACGCCCTCGTGTTCTTCGCCTGCTTTAAGGTTTTCGAGCGCGACCGCAACGCTGTCTATAGGGGAAATTTTAATTGTACTTTTCATAGCTTACTTACCGAGAAAAGCCTGAAGAGCTTTTCTTTCTCCGTTCTTTACAATGCTTTCAATATAGCCTGCGACAAGCTGTGCGTTATCGTCAACGTCGAGATCCTGCTCCCAGAGGTCAACCGCAGAGAGCGCTTTCTTCGCCATAGCCGTATAGTCGTTCATCTGCCACAATTCTTTCCAGAACTCGATATACTTCGGGTCGTCCGCAAGCGCTATATCAGCGTCGCCGCGCTTTCCGCGGTAGAATACCACAAGTGAAGCGAACGAGAACAGAATGTGCTTGGGCGACTTTCCGAACTTCTCACGATAATCGTTATATGTCGGGAGAAGTCTGGTCTTGAACTTCGTAGTGGAATTAAGAGCTATAGACATAAGCTCGTGACGGATAAACGGGTTCTTGAAACGCTCTACGACGCTGTTTGCAAATGCGTCCATCTGGTCCTTCGGAAGATTTATCGTCGGCTTTATCTCGTCATTTATAAGCTCGGCTACAAACTGCCCTACATCAGCGTCCTCTACGCTCTCGCGGACCGTATCAATTCCCGAAAGATATGCAACGGGAACCATTGCGGTATGAGAACCGTTGAGTATTTTAACCTTGCGCTGTTTATAAGGAGTGATGTCGTCGGCGAATATAACGTTAAGTCCCGACTTGTCAGCGGGAAGTTTTTCCTGTACAAACGGCTCTTTTTGGAGTACCCAGAGGTGGAAAATTTCGCCTTTTACAATGTTGTTGTCGTTAAAGCCCATTTCCTCGCGTATAGCGTCAGCGTTATCGCGCGGATAACCGGGAACTATTCTGTCAACGAGTGTGCTGGTATAATGGCAGGCGGTCGTCATCCAGTTTATGAACTTTTCGTCCATATTATTTATCTTTGCAAGCTCTACGAGGCATCTTTTAAGCTCGTCGCCGTTGTGGTCGATAAGCTCGCATGGAACTATCGCAAGACCCTTGTTCATATCGCCGCCGAAATGGTCGTATCTTGCTTTAAGAAGAGCAAGAAGTTTTCCCGGAAAGCTCTTGGGGCATTTTGTAAGGTCGGTATCGGTCTTGTCGAGCGCAATTCCCGCCTCTGTTGTATTGGAAATAACGATCTCCAGATCTTCGCTCTTTGCATAGCCGAGGAATTTGTCATACTGCTCGAAAGGATTGATAAAATCCTTCAGAACGTCGATAATGCGCTTGCTCTGGACTTTTTCGCCCTTGTCGATACCTTCAAGGCAGAGCGTATAAAGTCCGTCCTGTTTTTCAAGGTCAGCCACTCTGCCCATAGGCATCGGCTGTACGACCGCAACGCCCGCATTTATTACGCCTGCGTCGTTAAGATTTTGTAAGATCCAGTCAACAAACGCGCGCAAGAAATTTCCTTCGCCGAACTGAATAATTTTTACAGGTCTGTCGACCGCCTGAAAATTGCTTCTGTTCAAATCTTTCATACTCAGCACCTCAAAATTACATCTTTATATTGTCTTTGGTCTTGTGGTTCTTTATTCGCAAAAGGCACACAATACCTATTACCACCGACATCAGCCCTATGCCGACATTTGATATGAGCATCGCTATTCCGAGGCTGACTGCTTTAAGCTCCGGGAAGCAGTTTATCATTATCAGCATTGAGGGGATCCTGAATACAAACAGTCTCGACAAATTGCACACCATCGAAACTTTTGTATAGCCCAGACCGTAAATAAGTCCGTTTACCGCCGAATTTACGCCGAGCGCAATTATTCCTATCCTCTCATACGAGAATATTTTTTGGATAAGTTCGGCTTCTTCCTGACCGCCGTCGCCTGCAAAAAAATTTGAAAGCGGCGTGCTGAATATTGTGAGAAGTATAAAGCCGACTATCGTTATAAAAAGGTTTAACGCGAGCGTACAGAAAAATACCTGTATCATCCGCTTATACTGCTTTTGGCTCAGGTTATAGCTTATAACCGAGCTTTCGGCGTCTTCGCTGTAGGAGGTAAGATGCGTCACAGAGCCGCTTATCTGGTTTGAAACGCCGAGCGCGCCGGGGGCTTTTTCGTCAATATTCACCGCAAGTCCGTTTACAATGACCTTTCCCATAGAAAAAACGAATTTTCCGAGAGATACGGGTATTGACAGCGAACACAAGGGCTTGAAAAAGTCCTTGTTGAACATAACGTTCTTGGCGCTGAACTTAAAGAGATACGTCTTTCTGACCAGATTTATCAGTGCATATGAAGTCACGGACAAGTCCGCGCAGAGCGTTGCCCATGCGACCCATAATGTTCCCAGTTTGAACACCGTCACATAAACCGTCGTAAGCACGAGCTTCATCGACATTGACATAATGTTTATAAGCGTTATGTTCATCATAGCGCCGCGGGCTTTTTCAAGCCCCATAAACACCTGGTTAAAAAGTCCTACTCCTATCGAAATGATCTGGATACGGAAATATCCTATTCCCAGTTTTACCATCTCGTCGTTAAACTGACCGAGCCTCAAGATCGGTTCTGCAAGCAGCTCTATGGCTATTATCAGCCCTATCGCCAAAACAAAAAACGACTCAAGCGTAGTATTCGCGGCCTTTTTCGCCTTGTCATACTCTCCGCGCCCGATAAGCCTTGATACTATTATGGAGCTTCCCGTGGCAAAACCTGCGCCGAGCGCAGTTATAAGCGCCTTTATCTGCGAGATCATAACGACGCTCGAAAGCGCGTTATTATCGGTCGTTGAAACGACAACAGTGTCAATGACGCTGCTTATGTACGAAAAAGCTCCCAATGCCATAAGCGGAAGGGAAATCCTCAGCACGACCATCATAGGATTGCCGTACAGGATAAGTTCCCTTCGTTTTCTATCCTTTTCGCTTACGGCAGTGCTGTCTGTGACTGCCATTAAAATCCTTTCTCAAAGCGTATTGTATCAATACTCAACTCCGTTCTGCAAGGGGATAACTCAGCTGTTTCTGAGCTTAATACGCTTTTCTGTAGCTTTATCAAACAGATATACGCTCTCAAAAGGAACAGCAAATTCAAGTTTTGAGTCAACTGCGGGCGATTCGTGCGGCTCTACTTTGAGTATAGCCTTTACGCCGCGAATGTCAACATAAACGTTGGTATTGTCGCCGAGAAGCTCTGTAAGCTCTACTGTACAGCTAAACTTGAATGCATTTCTTACGTCCGCCTTTTCAACAAGCTTTACTG
Organism: uncultured Clostridia bacterium; assembly: GCA_947629335.1. GTDB lineage: Bacteria > Bacillota > Clostridia > Oscillospirales > Ruminococcaceae > CAG-115. The sequence continues at coordinate 63,092 of CANRDI010000007.1, forward strand.
CTTCGGGGCGGAAACCGAATACGACATCCTCGTGCTCATACTTGTCGATAACTTCTTTATCGGCAATAGGTGTAAGGTCAACAAGGTTATCGTTTATATTGAGTTTTCCGTCGTTTACGGTGGACTCGATAAAGTTCATCGGAGGTTCGCCGATAAAGCCTGCCACAAACATATTTGCGGGGTTGAAATACAGATCGTACGGAGTTCCGATCTGCTGGACATAACCGAGCTTCATAACGACTATCCTGTCCGCCATCGTCATAGCTTCGGTCTGGTCGTGCGTTACATAGATCGTAGTTGCGCCGGTCTCACGGTGGATCTGTGTGATCTCTGAACGCATCGTAACTCTCTGCTTTGCGTCGAGGTTTGAAAGCGGCTCGTCCATAAGGAAGATCTCGACCTTACGGATAATTGCGCGTCCAACCGCAACTCTCTGTCTCTGTCCGCCCGAAAGCGCACGCGGAAATCTGTCAAGATAATCCGTAAGACCAAGTATCTTTGCGGTTTTGTAAACTCTCTCCTCGATAACGTCATCATCAACGCCCTCAAGCGTAAGTCCGAACGCGAGGTTATCATATACGGTCATGTGAGGATAAAGAGCGTAGCTCTGGAACACCATCGCGATACCGCGTTCGCGGGGACTTTTTTCGTTGGCTCTTTCTCCGTTTATGAGAAAGTCACCGCTGCTTATGTTTTCAAGTCCCGCGATCATTCGGAGAGTTGTCGATTTTCCGCAGCCTGACGAGCCGACAAATACGATAAACTCACCCTTCTCAATTTCAAGATTGAAATTGTGAACGGCGTGAAATCCGTTCGGGTAAATTTTGTTGATTCCCTGTAAAGTTAAATATGCCATAACGGTACTCCCACTTTAAATTTATTTCCGGTAACGCGATTTCTCCCGTTACTTGAGATCAAGATTGCCTATATTGTCCATATCGTCGTATGTCTGGTTCTCTCCGCACATACCCCAGATGAAGGTGTAGTTTGAGGTCGCCGTACCCGAATGGATAGACCATGACGGAGAAATGACCGCCTGTTCGTTGTGCATAATGATGTGGCGGGTCTCCTGCGGCTGTCCCATCATATGGAACACTACGTTGTCGCCTTCAAGCTCGAAATAGAAGTAAACTTCCATTCTTCTCTCGTGAGTATGCGAAGGCATTGTGTTCCAGCTGCTTCCTACGGCAAGTTCCGTCATACCCATAGCGAGCTGGCAGCTTTCGCACACAGCAGGGTTCACATACTGGTTTACAACGCGCTTGTTCATATTCTCAGCCGTTCCTAAAGGACGGTGAACAGCCATATCCTTTGTGATATAAACGGTCGGATAAGTCTTATGCGCGGGGCAGGAATTGATGTAGAACTTCGCGGGATTTGCCTTGTCCGCAGACTTGAACACTATCTCCTTCGTTCCCATTCCTATATAGATGCCGTCCTTATAATTCAGCTCGTACTCTTTGCCGTCAAGAACGACTGTTCCCTTTCCGCCGACGTTTATCATTCCCATTTCGCGTCTTTCGAGAAAATATTCGGTGCCAAGCTCCTTCGTGCTGCCGAGCGTCAGCTCCTTATCTACCGGCATCGCTCCGCCCGCTATCATTCTGTCCTGATGCGAATATGTAAGAGCGATCTCGTCCTTTACGAAAACTTTTTCGATAAGATAATTCTTTCTCAAAGCCTCCGTATCGTATTTTTTGGAATCATCGGGATGATTTCCGTATCTGATGTCTAAAGTCATTGAATTGCTCTCCTTAAATGAATTGCTTTAGGTGAGAAACCGCGGCGGGGATATCCTCGCCCGTCGTTCCCTCAAAAACGAGGTTCGCGTCGGGGCAGACTTTTCTGATTTCGGGGATTATCCGCGAATAATCGAAAATTCCTTTTCCCACGCCTACCTGTTTAAGCGTTCCGTCCTCTGCAATAACGCAGTCCTTTATATGGAACACAACTATCCTCTCGCCGAATGTTTCAAGACCCTCGTGCAGAATATCGTACATCTCGTTTACATTCGATTTGTCAAGATAGTTGTACAAATCGAAAATTATCTTGATGTTATTTCTGCCGATAGCTTTTACCGCTCTGTCGAGCGTTTTTACATTCCAGCAAACATGCCCGAACGCGCCCTCCATGCCTATATATGAGCCGCAGTCCTTTGCATAATCCGCAAGCTCCGAGAATGTCGAGATAACTCTTTGGACAGCCTCTTCGGTACGGTTTTGCGGGTGATATGTCCACTTGTCGCCGTTATAAGAGCCTGTTTCCGAGCCTACAATATCGCAGCCCAGACTGTGCGACAGTTTAAGATAGTCCTTAAACACCGCAATGCCGTTTGTTATCTTCTCCTCGTTCGGATGGACGGGGTTGAAATATGCGCCTATAAGTGGAACGGTCTTATTGTGTTCAGCAAAAACCTTGTGAAACTGCTCCGCGCGTTCTTTTGTCATAGCGTTCGGAGCATAAGCTATCCCGTCAAGGCACTTGTACGCGACGAGCTGCACGCCGCAAAGCCCGAACTCGTCGAGCCTTGCAGCGATGTTTTCCTCGCCTTTTACGCCCAGATCATGAGCGCGTATAAACAGTTTCATTATCTCTGAACACGTCCCGAAGCGTCGCCGCCTGCGAGAGTTTCAACTTCCTTGCGTGAAACGAGGTTGAAGTCGCCGGGGATCGTGTGCTTGAGAGCGGAAGCAGCTACGCCGTATTCGAGCGCGGACTTGAAATCCTTTCCGTCAACAAGACCGCAGATAACGCCGCCCGCAAAGCTGTCGCCGCCGCCTACGCGGTCAACGATCGGGTGTATCGAATACTCTTTCGAGTGGTAGAACTCCTTGGTATCTCTGCTGTAGATGCAAGCGCTCCAGCCGTTGTCGGAAGCCGAATGAGATACACGAAGCGAAGAAATGCAGTATTCAAAGTTGTAATCAGCAACCATCTGCTCGAATATCGACTTGTATCCTGCAAGTTCAAGGTCGCCCGAAGTAACGTCGGTATTGCCGGGCTTGTATCCGAGAACGAGCTCAGCGTCCTCCTCGTTTCCGATGCAGACGTCAACATACTGCATAAGGTTCTTCATAACTTTCTGAGCCTTTTCGCTGCTCCAGAGCTTCTTGCGGAAGTTCAGGTCAACGGAAACCTTTACGCCGTGCTTCTTTGCAGCTTTGAGCGCTTCTTCCGTGAGAACAGCCGCTGCGTCGGAAACTGCGGGAGTAATTCCCGTAAAGTGGAACCAGTCAGCTCCCTCGAAAATCGCGTCGAAATCGAAATCAGCAGCAGTAGCTGTGGAAATCGAAGAATGCGCTCTGTCGTAAACAACCTTTGAGGGTCTCATTGAAGAGCCGCTTTCGAGGTAGTAAATGCCGAGTCTTTCGCCGCACTTAGCAATGTGCTTTGTTTCAACACCGTACTTGCGAAGAGCCGCAACTGCGCACTCGCCGATCTCGTTGTCGGGAACAGCGGTAACGAACTCAGCCTCGTGACCGTAGTTTGCAAGCGAAACCGCAACGTTCGCCTCGCCGCCGCCGTAGCAAACGTCAAACTCGTCTGCCTGAATGAACTTTTCGTTGTTGGGAGTGGAAAGGCGGAGCATGATCTCGCCCATTGTAATAACCTTAGCCATTGGTATGATCTCCTTTTATCATTAATTTTTTCTCAGGCTGTAGATAAAGCCTGAATATACAGTCTATATTACTTCTTTTCAACAAGGTGAACCTTAAATCCGCCGATCTCGTCAGCGAGGTAAACAAACTTCATTCTGCCGTCCTCGTCGTAAGTTGCAGTGGACATATCGAACTTAACGCCCTTCTGTTCAAGCTGATAAACGGCTCTCTTGACGTTGCCCGTAGCAACCGCGATATGACCGTGAGTTCCTATCTTCTCCGCCTTCTTGCACTCTACATAAGTGCCTGCGAAGATAGCGCTGTTGCCGACCTTCTGCTCCCAGCCGAAAAGCTCGCCGAACTTAGCGGTTATTGCGCTTGCGTCAGCCTCATTCTCGGCGTTTATGCCGACATGAACGAGCTGGAAGTCGAGCATCTTATTAACTGCCGACTTGCAAAGCTCGGTAATTTCAGCCCACTTCTGACCCTTTACAAGCTTGTCGGGAACTATCCACGAGCCGCCGCAGCAAACTATCTTCTTAAAGCCGAGGTAGGTGTTGAGGTTATTTTCGTTTACGCCGCCTGTGGGCATAAATTTCATCATTGAATAAGGAGCGGAAACTGCCTTGATATAAGGAAGACCGCCTGCCTGCTCTGCGGGGAAGAACTTTACAAAATCAAGTCCTAATTCAAGAGCCTGCTCTATCTGAGAGCCGTTTGCAACGCCCGGAGCGAAAGGAACGCCCTTGTCAAGGCAGTGCTTTACGACCGTAGGATTAAGACCGGGAGCTACGCAGAACTTCGCGCCCGCCTCGATAGCCTTATCGCACTGGTCAACGGTAAGTACCGTGCCCGCGCCGACTAACATATCGGGATAAGCGGTCGTCATTGCCTTTATTACCTTATCTGCTCCCGCAGCGCGGAAAGTTACCTCCGCACAGCGGATACCGCCCTCGTAGAGAGCCTTTGCAAGATTTACCGCGTCGTCGGTGTTTTCAAGCTTGATAACGGGAACTATACCCGTGCCTTCAAGCTGATCTAAAAACTTTTTATTGTCCATTTCAAACAACCTCCAAATGAATTATTTTGAAAATCAGCCGCCGATTTTCGGTCAGCGTCCGAGCCATCCGCCGTCAACAGCTATCGTAAAGCCGTTTACATAGTCCGAAGCCTCAGAAGCAAGGAATACAGCCGCACCCATTATATCGTCGGGCGTTCCCCATCTGCCTGCGGGGATTCTGTCGAGAATAGCCTCGCTTCTGTCCGCGTCAGCGCGCAGAGCCTTTGTGTTGTTTGTAGCCATATATCCGGGAGCTATACAGTTTATGTTGATCCCGTCTTTTGCCCACTCGTTTGCCATTGTCATTGTAAAGCCCTTTACAGCAGACTTTGAAGCCGTGTATGAAGGAACTCTGATACCGCCCTGATAGGAAAGCATTGACGCAACGGAAATAATTTTTCCGCGGCTTCTGCCTTCAATTCTTTCCTGCTTCATAAACTGCTTTGCAACAGCCTGTGAAAGGAAGAACAGCGTGCGGCAGTTTACGTTCATTACCAGATCCCAGCTCTCGATGCTGAAATCAATGGTATCCTCGCGCTTGATAACACCCGCGTTGTTTACGAGAATATCAATTCTGCCAAACTTGTCAAGACAAGTCTTGATGATGTTGTCGATAGGGTCAAGAGTAGAGAGGTCAGCCTGAATAAACTGGAAGTTATCCGCGCCGAGCATCTCCTGTGTCGCGTTGCTCGGCATATTTGAAACGCCTAAAACCTTTGCGCCTGCCTCGACGAAAGCCTTTGAAAAGCCCTGTCCGAGACCCGTGTCGCTTCCTGTTACAATAGCAACCTTGCCTGCCAAGCTGAATTTGTCTAAGATCATAATTTGTATCCTCCGCTAAAATTTTTTATTTTATGGACGGCTTTCGCCGACCAAAAATTACCTGAAAATGCCGCCTGAAAATGTCTGAAAATTCCGGCTAAAAGATCCCGATAGTTTTGAGAACAGTCGTGTAGATAAATATCGTGACCGCGCTGACTAAGCTCGTCCAAACGACCAACTGCCCCGCGAGGTCGTCGTCCGCGCCCATTTCCTTTGCCATTATCGCGCTTGCGACAGCAACGGGCGTTGCGAACACGCCCATATATGTGGCGAAATGCGCTCCGCCAAGCTCCGGCATTATCGTCGCTCTTAAAACAAGCGCCCCGCCAAGCCCCAGCACAGGAACTGCAACAGTCCTTACAAACGTACCGAAAGCTATTTCTTTCCACAGCCTTGAAACAGCCGCAAACTCAAACTTTCCGCCCAAAACTATAAGCGCAAACGGCGTGCATATAGACTTTACATCGCCTAACGCATCATACAGAAACTCAATGTCCTTTATCCTGAACGATATATTTCCCAGCACGAAAAGTTCGCGTATTCCCAGTACCGCAACTCCCGCGACCGTACCTATGATAAGCGGGTTTGTCACGATACCCTTCAGGATTTTCTTTACGTTGATTTTTCCCTTTTCGTTGTTTCCGTTGAAGATCGACAGCGCTACAACTCCGAGTACATTAAATGTCGGAACGCAGAATGCGCTCATTACTCCTGCCGCAGCCGCGCCTTCTGCTCCAAAAAGACTTTCGGCAAGCGGAAGTCCTATTATCGCGTAATTGCTGCGGAAAACCGACTGAATAAGCGAACCGCGCTTGGCGTTGTCCTTAGTGAACATGCACATGACCGCAATTCCTATAAAGAAAATCACGATAACTGCCAATATTCCGTAAAGCACAAAGCCGAAATTTATATCGCTGAGGCTGTTTACATTATAAACGTTGTAGAACAGCATCACGGGAAGCAGAACTCTGAACGTCAGCTTATTTCCGATATTCAGAAAGTCTTTTGTCAAAAGCCCTATGCGTTTCAGGACATACCCGAACGCAATCAGCATAACTATCGGCAAAACAGCGTTTGCCGCAAATATAAATGCGTCTAACATAATTTAAGTTTTTCAAGCGGAAAATAATCTTTCAGATATTTGTCCGTCGCGTTTACCATTTTCTTAAACAGCTCTCTTGCGTCGTCAAGCGAAAGCCCGGAACAGAGGGGCTGGTTTGCAAATGCCTCGAAAATCGCATTAAGATCGCGGTTTTTGATACCGTAATAGGTGTTTTCAATGTTCTCGCAGTTTCTGCGAACAAGAACGCTTACGTTTTTCGGAAGCGGCTTTGCCGTTATCGGTTTTACGCTGTCGCGCGAGAACGCGCAGTTCGTTTCCACCACCGCCCCAAGCGGCATATCCTGCATTTGTCCGACATTTACAACATTCGCATTTGAAATTATCGGAGGAATTATGCCGAGAATTGCCTTTATAAGCTCGACAACTTCTTCGTCGCTCTTTTTGACTGTTATTGTTTCCTCTCCGTTTGCTATACGCTCCGACTGGGCGATCTTATCCGCGCAGTCCTTTTTGCGGTAGCTCACGGGCGTAAGATGATACAGCCATTTTTCTGCATCTTCGGGATTTTTTATATACCACGAGCTGTTCATAAACTCGACGAGATGTCTGTCTCCCGCCGCAGCTAAAACTCCGAACCTTTTGAACAGATCCATTTTTACCTTGTTTCCGTAGAGAAAAGGATTATTTCCGCGGAAATCCTGCGGTTCAAAACCTATCTGTTCGCAGTATCCTTTTTCGTAAAATTTATCAATAAATTCGGGAAGGACTTTCAGCATATCCTTTCCTTTATAGTTTGCTTCTGTTATCCATGTAAAATGGTTCACTCCGCAGGCGTCAATGGTTATTTCATGCCTTGTTGGTTTTTCTTCGCCGAGTATTTCGTGTACTGCACAGCACAGAAACTCCTGAGCGTGAAAAACCTCGTGACAACATCCGAACGCCTTTATTTCGGGGAAAACATCAAACAGCGTTTCCGTGCAGACTGTCATAGGATTTGTGAGGTTTATTACCCATGCGTTCGGGCAATGCTCCTTTATCGCTTTCGCAAATCCCTCGTAAATAGGCACCGTTCTCATCGCCCTGAGAACTCCGCCCGGACCCACCGTATCGCCGACCGACTGGTAGATGCCGTACTGTTCGGGCAAATGCACGTCGCTTTCCATTTCGTCGAACGTACCCGGCAGAATGGACGCGGCTACAAAGTCCGCGCCGTCGAGCGCCCCGCCGATGTCCGAATATACTTTATAATCCCATTTTGAAACAGTGTTCGGCGAGCTGTTTATCACATCGCCTATTCTTTTATTTCTTTCTGCCGCGGGCAGGTCTATATCGTAAAGCGCTATCTCACCGCAAAGCCCGTCTGCACAAGCCAAATCGGTCATAAACACCCTTGCCCAGAGCTTAGACCCGCCGCCCAGATAGGCGATCTTTATCTTTTTCATAACCTTATCCGATCGTTCTCAAAAGCTCTGTATAGCACAGCACGAAAGGAGCAACTCCCTTTGCGTCGTTCTCTACCACAGGCTCTGAAATGTAATATTCATACGTTCCGTCACGGCGTCTGTTGTTTTCGGGACCAAGACCCGCCACAAGACAAATCCCGCCTAAATTCAAATCTCCGTCGTCTTTTATCGTAAGATATTTTGCGCAAATTCCATCAAACGTCTTTTTGCCGAACTGAGCGAACTTCTTATCAAGAACGCCGAGCCTTGCACCTTTCATCATTGCATAAGCTATCATGCTGCTGCCGCTGGTTTCGAGATAATTTCCCTCTTTGCCGCCCTTGTCAACTACCTGATAGTACATTCCTGTTTCGGGGTCGGCATACTGTGAAATGCCCTCAATTGCTTCGCGGAATATTGCCGAAAGTTCAGCTTTTGCGCTTTCATCATCGACATAACCGATATTGTCAATAAGCGAAATGCAGAACCAGCCGATCGCTCTCAGCCAGAAATTTTTCGAGCAGCCCGTTTCGGGGTCAGCCCAAAACGCTTTTTTCGTGCAGTCACAGCCGTGATAGTAGAGCTTTTTATTTTCGTCAAACATAAGTTTTCTGACATTTTTAAACTGCATTACAACATCAGAATAATCCTTTTTGCCGAACTCTTTCTGATACCTCAGGCTGAACACCTGACCCATATAAAGTCCATCAAGCCAGATCTGATCGGGATAGATCTTCTTATGCCAGAAATTTCCCGTAGACGTTCTCGGCTGTTCTTCAAGCTGACTGTACTGAAGCATTATGGCCTTTTTGTACTTTTCCTTTCCTGTTTTCTTATACAGGTCGAAAAGCACTCTTCCCTCATTTACATCATCAAGGTTGAACTTATCCTTATTATAGCCGCGTATACTTCCGTCGTCGAAAACGTAATAATCCACGAACTTTTCCGCAAAATCTGCATACTTCGGCTCATTCTTTATCTCGCTAAGCTCTAAAAGCGCGATTATCATACATCCGTCGATATAGTTCCAAGCGGGAGCTTTTCCGTGGCGGATACTCTCGATATTCCAGAACGGAGCCTCCGGCTTTGACTTTTCAAGAAGTTCATCTATATATTTGTCAATTTTGCTGTACATATTACTCCTTTATCAGTTCGCCGACGTTTACCGTGATAACGGGATCTCCGTCGTTTCCGCTGATGTCCACATTTTTTACAGTCAGTTTATCTACGTTTTCAAAATACATTCCCGTTTTACAACGGAGAACGTTATTGTTGCGCATTGACGGATAACCCGGCTGTGCGTCGCTGTCATAAGTAAACTTGATATTTTCAACAGTGATCTCTTTTATGGGCATTTCCGGCAGTCCGTCGCAATAGCACGCCGCAACATGACAATTTGTACACTCCATATCCCTGAACGTAAACTTGCCCATATAAGGCGTTCTCTCGTCAACAGGGAGCTTTTCGCGGGTCGTGTTGTACTCCGAATATCTGTCGGGGTCGCAACAGTTGTACCACATATTTATTACGATAGGAGTAAGAACTCCGTCCATTTTTATATTCTCAAACAAAACTCCGTCTATTACCGCAAGCCTTCCGCGTCCGCGTCTTGTTTTAATGCGAAGTCCGCGGTCGGTATGATTAAAGATACAGCGGTTTACGGTAAGATTTATAATTCCGCCCGCCATTTCGCTTCCGAGAGTGACCGCGCCGTGACCGAACTGCATTATGCAGTTGCGAATCATATGGTGATCTGCGGGAGTTTCGTACTTTTGCGCTAATTCAATTTTGCCCGACTTTATCGCTATACAGTCGTCGCCAACACTGAAACGGCAGCCGATTATATCAACATTATCACATGCTTCGGGATCGCATGCGTCGGTATTCGGGCTGTCCTTCGGTGCATTAATCGCCAAGTCAAGAAATCTGACGTCTTTGCAGAAAAACGGATGCAGCTGCCACATTGCAGCGTTCTGTCCTGTAATTCCGTGAACTGTCACATTATTGCAGCGGTTCATAAACAGAAGATTTGGTCTGCCTATAACACGGTCCTTTACGTTTACCCACCACTGACCGTTCTGCGCATTTCCGTCTATTGTACCCTTTCCTACAATAGTAATGTCCTCCGCATATTCTGCGAAAATCAGACTTTGATTCATCGGTACAGCATTTCCCTCTACTGCTCCGATAGGAACTTCCTCGCCTGTTACTATATCCGTAACTGCTCCGGGTACAACCGGATATTTGCTTTCATCTGTCGTGCCGAGAATTGTCGCCCCCTCGGAAAGATCGAGCGTTATATGACTTTTGAGAGCAAGAGGTGCAGAACTGTAAATACCGTCTGGGAAATAAAGCCTTCCTCCGACAGGCAGACAGTTGATTGCTGTCTGAATGTTCATTGTATCGTCATGAACTCCGTCGCCGACTGCTCCGAAATCCTTTACATTTATCGCACAGCTTTCAGTTCCCGTAACAAATTTGATCGTTTCCTCTCCGCTTACTTCAAGAGTATACTCCGTACCGGGAGTAAGCGAAAAAAGTGAAAAAACATTTGTGTCTGCGGTAAACTGTTCCTGCCCGTTAAGCGAAACAGTAAATTTACTCGGCGAATAATACGGCGACGTATTCTCAAGCTCGAAGCACGCCGAAACAGTTCCAACATATAATGTGTTAATCATCGAAATCTCCTGAAAATTATTTTGATCCCGACGCCTTTTTATTTGCATCGCGGAAAATTTTTATAAAAGTATTTTTAATTCCGATAAACAGCATATCAAATCCCATATACAACAATCCGAACAACAGCGGCTCAACGCCTATGAAAAGCACAGGATCATTAGTTTCGCCGTTTATCATCAGATTAACCGTATTATAGGTGTACATGATGCAGAAGAACAGAACCGTACAATAAATTATATTTAAGAATACCGACCAGAATTTTCTGACAGTAATCATCATCCACTTATCGTAATCGCCTTTTTCAGGTTCAAGAAAGCGGAGAAAATGGTTTATAAATATATCTGTTACCAACCCCAGACCTATCGACACAACGACGATAAAATCCAAGTTTTTCAGATACATTCCCAGTCCCCAGATAAAGAAATAACACGCCGCCCCGCCAAACCAGAATTTTATAAAAACTATTTTAAGCCATTCGGGAATTCTAAACTTTCCCTTTGACTTATACTTCTTTAACTCCTTTTCCGATACGATCGGTGCATTTGAAGTGTCAGCGAGCTTCTCGACGGCATCTGTTTTTAATTTATAATACTCAGACGCATTTTTATCTACACTTTTTTTGTTGTTTTTTGCCATAAATTATCCTATCAAAAATTATCCCTTTTTGCAATGAAAGCAACAACAGCCTATGGCTGATGCTGCTCTCATCAGTTATTAAGCTATTTATTCCTCGCCGGAAATGTCGATTTCACCCATATCCATATTTCCTTCAACATCAATGGATGTATTAATCTTCTTGATCAGTTTGCCATAGAAGGGCAATGTAGCAACCAAAACTGCACACAATGCAATAAATATAATATGAACCGAAACAACATTTTTAGCAGTGCGGATGAAAAGGTTTTCTCCTGCCGGATTTTCCGGTGTCGGATCAACAATTACAAAAGGACGGTCTGTACGGGTTAAAGCGGCATTGATCCTCGTAATGTAAACAAAGTCAGCAAATACAAGCAATATTAAGAAAAGAAAGAGAAGAACGATCATAATCTTATTCACCTTTTGCCGTTTTGGAAAAGCTCTGAGAAAAACGACAAAAGCGAGAATAGAAAAGAGCATTGCTACAAACTCACATTGTCCCATATTAGCCGATAGAAGAACAGATGTCGTATGTGATATCGAAGACAAATTCAACGAATAAACAAGAAACGCAACTGCCAGCGAAATAAGGGGAATTGTCTGAGGACTCCTTTTTAACGAAACAACCATCTTACGGATAAACTCTTTAAAACCTCGTCTGGTTTTAACGGCACCCTGCTTTTGACTCATTTGCCATCTACTCCTTTTTACAAAGTAATCGCGTCAGTAGTATCCTTATCAAAGAAGATCTTTCTTGTAAAGGAAACTCCAACCGTATCGCCGGCCTTGAAATTGCTCCACTCACGGAACTTACAAGTGATCTTCTGCTGACCAACATTACCGTGAACAAGAGTTGTCATGCCAAGGTTTTCATTTGAGAAAACATTAACATTAATATTTCCGCCCTGAACAACGTTTTCAGGTCTGACGCCGAGAACTACTTTCCTGCCCTCATAACGAGCAAGCATAGTCTTTTCTTCAGCAGTCAATTCAACGCAAAAATCATTACAGATTACTTCGCCGTTTTTAACTTCGACATCAAACAAATTAATAGGCGGAAGACCTATAAAGCTTGCAACAAACAAATTCGCAGGAGTATAATACAGCTCAAGCGGTGTTCCTATCTGCTGAACGTGCCCCATCGACATACAAACAATCCTGTCGGCAAGCGTCAAAGCCTCAGTCTGGTCATGCGTAACGTAAAGCATGGTAGCCTTTAAACGCTTATGCAGGAGAAGTATCTCACGGCGCGTCGATCCGCGGAGCTTTGCGTCAAGGTTTGACAAAGGCTCATCAAAAAGGAATACTTTGGGTGTACGAACTATTGCACGTCCCATTGCAACTCTCTGACGCTGACCGCCCGATAACTGCTTCGGTTTTTTATTAAGCTGATCGGTAAGATCAAGAATCTCAGCAGCAGCAAGAACCTTCTGGTGAATTTCGTACTTGTTTTCTTTTCTAAGAACAAGTGAAAACGCCATATTCTCATATATAGTCATATGATTGTAAAGAGCGTAATCCTGAAAAACCATCGCAATGTCACGGTCCTTAGGAGGCTTCGTGGTAACATCACGACCGTCAATAATAAGATTGCCGGCGGAAATATCCTCAAGACCCGCTACCATACGCAATGTCGTAGACTTTCCACATCCCGAAGGACCTACAAGAACGATAAACTCACCGTTCTTTACATTAAGGTTAAAGTCAAAAACAGCTTGAACCTTATTGTCATAGATCTTATCAATATGCTGTAATTTTACGTCACTCATATCATGCTACCCCTTTTTTTTTTCAGTTCAGCCATATAATTTTGAAGGGTCGTACTCTTTATGAACGAATTTACACCGGCGATGATACATAATGCCGCAGACGCCAATAGACAGCAGCACATATAATAGAACTTAAACTGATCGATAACCGGAGCTGTTATTCCGAGACCTTCAATGACCCCTGCTGACTCCACAGAGATATCGCTGAATATTCCGACTTCAAACATCCGCTCAACGCTGCCAAATGCAGCAATTGCCGGGATAATAAAGATACGAGCAACTTGCAAAACACCCATAACAATAAGAACATAAGAATAACCATTCTTATAATTCTTAACACCTTCAGAACATAAGAATCCTGCAAGCAAGAAAAGCAAATTATAAACAACTGATATTCCGATAAGCCACTGATAAAAAACTACAGTCCTATCAGCATTTGTCGATGTTCCATAATCTGAACTATATAAACTTGCGAAGAACAGAACATCAAATATTATCGCAAAGTAGGTCAAAATAGCAGCTGCTGAATTCTTTTTGTATCTGAGCAAATCTTTTTTTGTAGATTCATTCATCATAATCACACACCTGCGCCCTTTCTACTGCCAATAGCATTCTTCTCAGCCTTCATCAAGATAAGTTTCAAAACAAAATTTACTACAAGAAGTATATTAGCAACAATAAGTATACCGAACACAATATAACCTATGTCAAACCAGAATGTAGATTCCGTGTAATAAGATCCGGGGTTTGCTTCTACATAAGTTTTAAGTTCTTCAAAATTAACTTCGGTCAAGAATTTATTCTTGTACATTTCAATTTGCGGTAAACACATAGCCGTCCCCGCTCCGCACGCAACAAGCGAAATTATAACAGAAATTAAATTTCCGATATAATATTTTCTGCGCGAATGTGTGCAAAGAATAAACAAAACCAACGACGCAAGAATCAGCCCGATCCCTACCGTAGTAAGAGTCGTATTAAAATCCTGCATTTCATAATATAAACTTGCGCCGGTCACAAGTTCATAATACTCGGTAATATTACCGTTTTCGTCAACCTCACTGAGGAATGGGTCAACCGCACCGGAAAGGCTACGGTAAATATCGGTCAAAAAACCCAAAGAATAAATAAATACAATTGCTGATGCAATTAAAACGAAGTAGCAAACTACTCGCTGAAATATCATTTGTTTCTTATACATATAATACCTTCCTTTTATGTTGGGAAGAGGAGGTTCTCTCCCCTTCCATAACAACATAACGTGGATTTTGCGATTTCGTGCGCTCATTTCGAGCGCACGATCTCGCGCAAGTTAGTTTTGCATGAAAAAGGATCAAGCGGTAAGACTGTTGTAGTAAGTTACAAGTCTATCCCAAGCTGCATTTCTCTGCTCAAGAGAAATCGAAGCGCCATAGCCTGTCTTAACAGTTTCAGCTGCTTCAGCTGCGCTTGTAAAGCCTGTCTCAGTAAAGCCCTTAATGATGATATAGTCTGTAAGAACATTTGTCTTCGGGTTTCCTGAAGTATCAAAGTTTGTAGTAAGGTTAGTCTGTGCGTCTATCTTCTGCTTTTCAGTAGGAGTATTCGGCAGAGTTGTAGGAACAGACGTATACCAGCCGTTTATTGCAAGTTCGGGGTGCTTAATAGTTCCGAGTGCGATTGCATTAGAAATATATTTTGCGCCCTTTCTTCCTGCCTCAGTTGTGCACTGATACTCAAATGCCTGGCTCTTTACAAAGCTCAAAGTAGAGCCGATGAAGTAACGAGCATAGTTGGTGTAGTTACCGTTTGCAAGTGTCCAGAGCTGTTCATAGTTCTTATCGCTGATCTCAGGCCACTGTTCGCCGTTGAAATCAAATGTTACATAGCTTCCGTCAGAATTTGTCTTAATAAATGCGTCAGGTCCGTATGACATAAGAATCTGACCCTTCTGGCTGTATGCAAAGTCGATAAGGGTAAGAAGTGCCTTAGCCTTGTCATTAAGCTGAGTTGCGTCTGTAGGAGCAGGATTGTCTTTGCTGTAACCAACGCCCTCAAGCGAGATAGCCCAAGCATCAGTCTTTACAGAACGCCAAGACTCGGTAAATCTCATAAGAGTTTCCTGTGTTCCGTCTCCATCGGTATCCCATTTAGCAATAGGAACCATAACAGGTCTGAACTCTTCGCCGTCCTGAAGTACGCCGTTTTCGTTACCAACAGTCTGTGTCTGGCTGTAGTCGTACATCATAAATCCAAGATCCTGAGGCAGATAGTACTTCTGAGCGTCGCCCTCAGCGTTCATTGTCAAAAAGTCCTGAGAAAGCAGACCTTCTTCAACAAGAGAGTGCATTCTTGAAAGTCCCTCGTAGGTAGCAGCTTCAGCACGGCAGTCGTGGAGCTTGTTGTCAGCGCCTACATAGTAGTATTCCATTCTTCCTTCGAGACCGCGGATACCGAACATTGTAGCAGCGAGCTGGTAAATGTTGTTGCGGCGTGAAGCCTTAGCTTCCTCACGAGCAAAGAGACCGTTGATAGTATCTGTGCCGTTAAGTGTATTAGCATTTGCGCATACGCAGCGGAGAAGAGCTACGAGCTCGTCTGCATCCCACGCAGCATTCTGACCGATAAAGAGGTCTGCACGGTTAGTACCATAATAATTATCGTAAGTCTTATCAATATACTCACGAAGCATATTAACAGCGTCTACACCGCTCATTACGCCGCCGCTCGTATTATTCATCTTGTCGATGATATTTCCGTATGCGTCGTAATTCTTCTTGATGGTTTCCTTGTCAGAACCGTCAGCTTTAATTACTTCAACCTCAACACTGCCGGAAGTAGGCATATAAGGCGTGTATTTAGCAGCCTTTGTTGTACCCATCTTTTCAGCAGTAAACTGACCGTCGCCGTTAAGGAGCTTTTCAACCCAGTCAGTTCTCATAAGAGGCATACGCTCGATATCGTTTACACCGTCGAAATAAGGTGAGAAGTAGATTGCACCGGAAGAAGCACCTGTCGTCGAAGATGTAATCGACAGACGAACGATCGGGTTTCTCTCAAGATAAGCCTTGAAGAAAGGCATACTGTCGAGGTATGCGCCGATGTTGAGAAGAAGACCGTCGTTACCTGCGCTGTTCAGTGTGTCAGCGTTACCGGCAAGGAAGTCAACTTCGCCGAGTTTTTCTTTCCAGTACTCCCACTCGCCCTTAGCGTCGTTACCCTGATACTTATCCTCGATATCGATTTTAAGAACAGACTCAACTTCCTGCCATGTGGGCTTGAGGTCGCCGGAAGCATAGGATTTACCGTCAGCAAGCGTGAGAACGCCATCTTTTACATTGTCTCCTGCTTTGCCAAGGCTATCGGCATTAAAGGTGATAGCTGTTTCCTTACCTTTATAGCCGCACGCCATGCGGATCTTAGTATTTTCCGCATACTGAAGCGTTTGAGTCCACTCAGAGTTTTCCGGCAAAGTCGGATTACCGGAGTTTGTTGAGCTTGAATTTCCGCTCTGAGTACTATTGCCGCTTGAAGTATTAGTAGTATTATCACAGCCTGCAAGCATAGATGTTGCAAGCATAGATACTGCTAATAATGAAGCAGCGAGTTTTGTTTTTTTCATTTTTGTCCTCCTTTAGGATTGTTTAATTAAGACATAATTGTCTAAGCTATATATCAACCGCCAAATGCGTGTTGACAACAAAGAAAGTTAATTATTTTACACCGCCCGCATTTACGCCCTTTGCGAAATACTTCTGAATGAACGGGTAAATAATAAGAATGGGAATAATTGAACAAATAATCATCGCATATATCATCGAGTCGGGTGCATATGCATTATCCTTTATCAGACCTTCGCTTCGCTCAGAGTCCTGATAAATTTCAAGCGTGTTACGGATATAAACCATCAAAGGATGTTCGAATGAATTTTCCATCATCGTCTTTGCCCAGTAGTATCCATTCCAACGTGACAGTGCAAAGAACAATGATACTGTCGCTATTATTGACTTACTCATCGGTATGTATACCCGCCAGAGAACCTGCATCTCTGTAGCTCCGTCTACGATAGCCGCTTCTTCTATTTCGGAAGGAACTCCCTCGAATGCGTTTCTGAGAAGGATTATGTTCATTGCCGCCATACCCATTGCAAGTACAACGAGCCACTTGTCGTCGGTAATTCCGATAGTATTAAATACTTTTTGAGTATCCAAATAGTTCAAATACTGCGGAACTGTACCGGCACTGAACCACATTGTAAATACAAGGAAGAAGTTAAATCCCTTGCGGAACATCAAGCGCTTTTTGGACAGAGCATATGCTCCGAGAATTGAGAGAACAAGCTCCCAAATTGTTCCGTAAAATGTAAGGAAAAGCGTATTTGTATAAGAATTCCAGAACATATTGTCGTTAAACATTGATGTAAACGCTTTAAACTGGACATCTTTCGGAAGTAATATTACTTGGTTATAAATTACAGCTTCATATCCGCTTATCGACGCGGAGATCGTGTATATAAACGGATACAAACAGCAAATCGCAAACATCGTCAACAGCGTATAGCTGATGATCTTGAATATTAACTCAGATATTTCAAGTTTTCTTTTCATAATTGACCTCTTTTAATAGAGTGATACGTCAGATGCCTTACGCGCAATGGTATTCGCGCCGATTACCAACAGCATACCGACAACGTTGTTCATCATTTCTGCCGCAGAACCCCAGCCTTTTCCAAGACCCGAACTTCTGTTTTCACCTACGCCGCCGTATCTAATTGCAAACGTCGAAACAACTTCTGCGGTCTGATAAGTATCCGGTTTATACAAAAGAATAACTTTTTCGTATCCTATGCTCAACAGCGAACCGATTCTCGTAATAAGCATGATTACGATAGTCGAAAGAATACTCGGAAGAACAACGTATCTCATCTGTGCCATCTTTCCTGCGCCGTCCATCTGAGCAGCTTCATAGCTCGTAGGAGATATCGCAATTATCGCCGCAAAGAATACAATACTGTCGTAGCCTGCGCCCTCCCAGATACCGCTTATCTGGTAGATCGCTCGGAAGAACTGCGGCTGATTAAGCAGACCCGCTACCGCCGTCTCATGATCGATCGCGCCAATAAATTCAAGCATTTGTGAAATAACGCCGCAGCCCTGCATCTGTCCGCCTTGCTGAACAAGCATTATGATAAGAGACGTCATAACAACCGTTGACATAAACTTGGGGAGATATGTAGCTACCTGAAGCACACTGCGGGCAATGTTTGAACGAATTTCGTTAAAGAACAAAGCCACAATGATAGGCGTCGGAAATCCGAAAAGCAATCCGTAAAAGCTCAGCAGGAACGTATTACGGAACGCACGCCAGAATTCCGGGGAAATTGAACTTGTATCACTTCCGAAAATCAAGGTATTGAAGTGAGCAAAGCCAACGTAATCCTGATTCCAAACGTTAGTCTCGATCGGGTCGGGCATCTTAAAGCATCCGAGCAAATCGTACATCGGGAAATAACGCCAGAACAAGAACACGAGGATCATCGGGATCAGCATCAGATAAAGCCGCCAGTCCCTTAAAATCGTCCTCAATACATTCAGCCAGTGATGCTTTTCTACGTCATCACGAACTGCCTGCTCCGGATCTTCGATATAGGTACCGCTCTCCTTATCGAAAATCAGATAGTCACTTACTTGCATCTTTGAAACCTCCTAAAAGTGAAATTTTATAAATCGAAGAATGCAAATCATAAATTAAAGGTAGTCTTCTCCGTCAGCTTTTCTTCTCTCGCTGTCAGTACGGATAATATAGTGCTTTTGGTCCTCAAATATCCCGTCCGGCACTCTTGATATAAGCACTACCACAAATGTAAATAAAAGCGTTATTACGTCCGTAGATATAAATCCGATTATCGTGCTCGGAGCTTCGCCGTAAAACACCATACTTACGACGCCTCTGCCGACCTGCGCAAGGACATACATTGTCACCGCATAAACACCTGTAAGGACGAATTTTTGCCGAACTTTCTCTTTCCCGATCGCTTTCAGCATTATCAGCCCCAACAGCATAAAACAGTTTCCAACGCAATAGATTACTAACTGTTTTATATCAAATCTGCCCTCGATACATAAAACATATACCGCGCCGCCGACCACAGCCTGTATCGCTGCAAAACCGTCCCAGCGCATCATAACAATCGATACTATGGCAATTGTCGAGGACAAGAAATATATTTCACCCAAAAACCACTTTGACGCAGCGAGCGTAACTACCGCTTCCATAACCGCCGCAATTATCGTCCAGATAACAAGATCAATCGTCCTGTATCTTCTGAACGACGCGCCTCCGTCATTTTCTTCTTCTTCAAAATCTTCCATTAAAACCCGCTCTCCGTAAAGAATAAACCGCGCTTATGTATAATGCTTAAAACTGCGGAACAGATCTTCCCGAAACCGCGAGAAAAATATCTAAGAACATACCGAATGTTTATTCTGTTAATAATCTTCTATTTGAGTATATCACATTATAGAGCTTATTTCAACTGTTTTTTGAAAAATTGTAAATTGTGCATAATTTTTTTTTCACCCATTAAGCACATTTAACATCTAATTTTTTGAAAATGCTGTAACTTCTTACATTGTTTTATATACCGAAACACGGCTTTAATACGCAGCCGCAGTAAGGCTCAGTAAGATCCGATATATTTTTTCATTTTCAGCAAACGCGCTGTTTACATTTCCAAAAATATTGTTTCGGAAAAATTTCCGAGGACCTCAATTCACTCGGCGCGCACTTTTTGGACAAGCGCTTAACGATCGTCTCTATTAACGTATTTAGAACAATCAGAGTATGACCGAATAAAATGTCTGCTCATTTTTCTCGTCAATCAAAAACAAATTCCGTACTGTTTTCTTTATTTTATTATACCATTAAATGTGCAAGGCATTGAAGTCTATAATAATTACCTTGCAATTATTATACCACATTTCTGTTTAAATGTCAATACTTTGCAGATAAATGCAGTATTTTACAGGATATTATTTTTGAAAAGGAGGTGAACAAATGTCAGAGGAATTTATTTCACGAAATGAGCATGATGAATTTTGCCGAAGGCTTGACAGCGAGAACATGCGGCAGAACCGACGCATAGAATTATTAGAGGATAATATCCGCGAAATAGGAACTATAGCAAATTCTGTCGAAAAACTTGCCGTAAATATGGAAAGTATGCTTCGAGAGCAAGAGCGGCAAGGTTCGCGGCTAAAGACCCTCGAAAACCGAGACGGGGAAAAATGGCGGCAGATAGTGGGATATACGATAACTGCCGTCATTAGTCTGATTTTAGGTTATATGTTTACACACATTACTTTATAAGGAGGAGTAAATATGAAAATTGATTGGCAAAGAAAACTTACAAGCAGAAAGCTGTGGGTCGCTGTTGCGGGATTTGCCGCAGGACTTATTGTCATCTTCGGCGGCTCAAACGAAACTGCCGAAACAATAAGCGGTGCGATTTTAAGCGGCGCGTCGGTCATCGGCTACATTTTCGGCGAAGGACTGACGGACGCGGCAAGTATGAAGAACGGAGATGCGGCAAATGACACCTAAATATGCGGGAATTGATGTATCACAGTGGCAGGGAGATATTGATTTCAAGGCTGTTAAAGCGGGAAAAATCAAGGAAATTCCGATCTCATTCGTGATGATAAGAATAAGCGTAGACAAAAGCATTGACAAAAATGCTGTGAAAAATATAAATGAGGCGCTTGACTCAGGGCTTGACGTAGGCGTTTATCATTACAGCTACGCTAAAACTCCGGAGGACGCGAAAGCTGAAGCGGAGCTTGCGCTCAGGGCTATCAAGGAAAACGGTTTTGACGGAAAGCTGACGCTGCCTGTATCAATTGATATTGAAAATAATGAAATATTAAAGCTCGGAAAAGATAAATGTACTGCTATAGCAAAGGCTTTTATGGATACGATCGCCGAGGCTGACTATCAGCCTGCGTTTTATACATATGCGGCAGCCTATAATGCTTATTTCGACAAAAATGCCGTTAAAGACTATCCGCTGTGGATAGCGGGGTATATTCCCGAAAAGACACTTAACAACACATACGGTATAAAAGATTATTCCATGTGGCAGTTCGGGGTTGCAGGAAATCCCGAATACGACATTGAAGTTATCGGAAATATCCCAGGCGTCAAGGGGCAGTGCGACTGCGATTATATGTACGTCGATTTTCCTGAAAAGATAAAATCCGAGGGGAAGAACGGCTTTACCGGCAAACCTCCACAGAAATTGTATACGCTTACAATAGAAAATATCACTTCAAAGGAATTTGCCGAAGAGCTGCTCGCAAAAGCGGAAGACGAGGGATATACGGGATTTATAACCGAAGAAACACCAAGCGAGCCTGAAAATCCGATTGAACTGGAAGTCGGCGATAAAGTGAAAATGCAGGAAGGCGCGCCGATTTACGGAACGACCGAAACATTTGCGGACTGGGTCTACTCTTCTACGCTTTATGTCCGCGAGATAGACGGCGACCGCATTGTTGTGTCTGTTCTTAAAACAGGCGACATCACGGGAGCTGTTGACAGAAAATATCTTACAAAAATCTGATTTAGAGGTAAGAAAAAGCCGAACAGCGCGTCCACTTTCCGACCGCCGCGCAAGCGGCGGCACATAAGTTTTTTGAAAAGGAGTTTGAGGGAAAACTTTTTTTCAAAAAAGTTTTCCCTCAACGGGGGCGCGGGGGCAGCGCCCCCGCAAACATTAAAATTTGGTTTTTTCACAGTTATAAGCAAGCGAACCACGAAGCAGTCAGCGCCGTGTTTTCGCGCAGCGAAAACGCGAACGGAGCGAAAGCGGAGTGAGCAGCTGCGCAGCGCAAGCGAGCAGCACGGCGCGTCCGCTCGGAGAGCGTGCGGGGTGTGGAAGATGGCTGCGGGTGCGTTCGCTTGAGTTAAGAGAAACGTAAATGGAAACGTTGAAGATGTAGGGTTTTTTCGGTTTGGTTTTCCCACAATAAGGGGCAAGCGAACCTTGAATTAGAGGTAAGAATAAAGTCAAACACCGTTTCAGCTTTCCAACCGCCGCTTGCGCAGCGACACATATGTTTTTGCGAATTTTTTTGGGGGAAAACTTTTGAAAAAGTTTTCCCCCAAACCCCTTTTCAAAACTTTTATGTAACGTGCTGTAATGGAAACGCATTTCCACTCTCCAATCCCCCGCAACTTTATATGTATAAATATATGACTTGCCGAATAAAATTCAGTAAGGAGATGAAAATTATGGGAAAACTGAAATCATTTATAATATGCGCGGCTGCGGCAGCCTGCCCCATTTTTATCTGTACAGACAACGGGTTCGGCGCTTTCCTTCGTTCGGCAGCGTATATTTCCGCAGGCGTCCTCTCACCGACCGAGATCGGCTCAAACAGTTATTCAGACAACTATTCAAGTTCGGACAAGCCCGTCATTCCGAACAATTCCGAACCGTCCTCGTCATATTCTGCTTCTTCCGAAAACAATTATATATCGGAAATTGAACCTGCCTCATCAAACAGTTCGTATCATGAAAGCAATACTGACGACATTGAACAAAATGTGCGCGGAACAGTAATAAGACTGAACGCGTCCGAGCTTGTTGACGAGACAGACTATTCGGTATTTACTGAACACAGCGGAGCTATATACCGATTTAATTACGGAAAATATTTGTCAAGCGATTATATTAACCTTCCAAGCGGCGCGCAGATAAGAAATTGTACATATGTAAATAACTCTGTGCTCGAAGAAGCAGCAAAACTGCTTCCGAACCTTATGGGAAACTATAATCCGAGCGAACCGCAGGTATTGATATATCACACCCACACAACCGAAAGTTTTATGCCCGAAGAAAACTGGTACGACGACAAATATCCCACGCGCTCGTTCAGCTCAGAGCGTAATATCACAGCGGTAGGTGACGCGCTTTGTGAAGCGCTTGCAAAACGCGGAATATCGAGCGTTCACGACTGTACCGTCCATGATTATCCGTCATTTACGGGAGCTTACTTAAATTCAGCACAAACGATAAAGCGAAACTTAGAACAATATCCGAGCATTAAAATAGTAATAGACATTCACCGCGACGCAATTATAAACACAGACGGTTCGCTTGCCGCGCCGATTGCCGAAATAGACGGCAAAAATGCCGCTCAGTTTATGATAATCTCAGGCTGTGACGACGGAACTATGAATATGCCTGATTACATTGAAAACTTCAAACTTGCTTGCTTGCTGCAAGACTGCGCTGAAAATGCTTATCCGGGTCTTGCGAGGGCGGTTTTGTTTGACTATCGCTGTTACAATCAAAACCTTTCCACAGGAGGACTTTTAATTGAGGTCGGCAGTCACGGAAATTCTCTAAACGAGGTCGTTTACACGGGCGAACTGCTCGGAAACGTCATAGCCGACGCTCTTGAACAAAGGTTTGCTCACAACTGATAAACTCTCGATTTTAGCGTTTTGAAGACTTTATTACATTTTCTTTTTTGTATCTTCAAGAAGCTGAAAAAGCGTGACGTTTTTCATTTCGTTTTCCATTGCGGATTGAACTGCTTCTATCCTTCCGTCCAAAACAGAATGTATCGTTCTTCCGACAGGACAATCGGGGTTTGGATTTTCGTGGAAGTGAAAAAGCGGTTCTTCTTTTTCAACAGCTTTGAAAATTTCCAAGAGCGTTATTTCCTCGGCAGGTTTTTTTAAAAACGCTCCGCCTATCCCTTGTTTTATTTCAACAACTCCTGCGCGCGAAAGTGTTCCGAGAATGTTTCTCACAACAACAGGATTTACGTTTATGCTGTTTGAAAGGAAATTTGACGTAATTTTACATTCGTTTTCAAACATCGCTATGCAGAGCATTATGTGTGTCGCTATGGTAAATCTTGAAGAGAACTGCACAAAATCACCCCTATCCGTATAATATTGTATCACTTTTTCGTTGTATTGTCAACAGTTACAACAGTTTGAGGAAAATTTTGTACAAATATACAAAATTGTGTTGTAACCATTGACATTACATCTAACTTGTGTTATACTGTTGTTGTAACAAAGAACGTTACAACTATTTTTCGGAGGTAAATTATTATGAGCAACTACAACAAAACAACAGTTGGAGAAGAAGCAAGAACCGAGCTTCATGACAAACTTTCGCTTACAGGTGCGGAAATAAGTGTAAACAATCTTCCCGCAGGCGCAAGCGTTCCGTTTGTTCATTTTCACAAGCAAAACGAGGAGATCTATGCTATAGTTTCCGGCAAGGGAAAGGCTGTCATAGATGATGAAACGGTAGAACTTGCGGCAGGAGATTGGCTTAGAATTTCGCCCGCAGCAAAAAGGCAATTTTTCGCGGCGGATAATTCACCGATAAGCTATATTTGTATTCAGGTTAAGGCAGGTTCGCTTGAAAAATACACGGCAGAAGACGCCGAAATTTGCAGGTGAAGATTTTGGGCAGTTAATCTCGGCTAATAAAGGCGGGGAGGCGCGGAGAACAACATTTCCTCATTCCGACCGCGCTGCAAGGCGCGGCACGAAAGTTTTTTGAAATTTTTTTGGGGGAAAACTTTTGAAAAAGTTTTCCCCCAAACCCCTTTTCAAAACTTTTATGTTACTTGCAGTAATGGAAAAGCATTTCCGCTTTCCAACCACGCCGCAAGGCGCGGCACGAAAGTTTTTTGAAATTTTTTTGGGGGAAAACTTTTGAAAAAGTTTTCCCCCAAACCCCTTTTCAAAACTTTTATGTTGCTTGCAGTAATGGAAAAGCATTTCCGCTTTCCGACCGCGCCGTGAGGCGCGGCACGAAAGTTTTTTGAAATTTTTTTGGGGGAAAACTTTTGAAAAAGTTTTCCCCAAACCCCTTTTCAAAACTTTTATGTTACTTGCAGTAATGGAAAAGCATTTCCGCTTTCCGACCGCGCCGTGAGGCGCGGCACATAAAAGTTTTGGAAAGAGGGTTCAAGGGAGAAAACCTTTTTCAAAAGTTTTCTCCCTTGCGTTTTTCCTCTTGAAAACCTTGCGGTTTTAGCTTTGTTATTTGTTACTTTGGTTCATAGGCGCACACCTGTTTCATTTTCCGCTTACTCCACACAGTTGGAAAACCAAACCGAAAAAACCCTACACCTTCAACGTTTCCATTTACGTTTCTCTTAACTCAAGCGCACGCACCCGCAGCCATCTTCCACACCCCGCACGCTCTCCGAGCGGACGCGCCGTGCTGCTCGCTGCGCTGCGCAGCTGCTCACTCCGCTTCGCTCCGTTTGCGTTTTCGCTGCGCGAAAACACGGCGCTGACGGCTTCGTGGTTCGCTTACTTATAACTGTGAAAAAACCCAATTTTAATGTTTGCGGGGGCGCTGCCCCTGCGCCCCCGTTGAGGGAAAACTTTTTTGAAAAAAAGTTTTCCCTCAAACTCCTTTTCAAAAAACTTATGTGCCGCCGCTTACGCGGCGGTCGGAATGAGAAAACGCTTTTCCCCTTTCATCTTACCTCTAAAAAATCGGCGGCTGAATTTCTTCAGCCGCCTGAGTTATTATTGAGCAAATTGATTATGCCTTTTCAAACTCTTCTTTGTACGCTTTCTGCATTTCAACAAGGTGATCATACTTAGCCTTGGAGTTTGCAACTGCCTTGTCAAACAGAACCGTAGCTCTGTCGGGATTAGCACGCATAAGAGAGTTGTAACGAACTTCTCTCATCATAAATGCCTTGTAATCGCCCGTAGGAGCCTTGCTGTCAAGAGTAAACGGTGACTTGCCCTCGTCAGCAAGCGCAGGATTGAAGCGGAACAAGTGCCAGTAACCTGCCTCAACTGCTTCTTTCTCAACCTGCTGAGCGATCGTAAGTCCGCCCTTAATGCCGTGGTTGATACAAGGAGCATAAGCGATTATCAGCGAAGGTCCGTCATAAGCCTCAGCCTCTGCAATTGCCTTCAAGCACTGGTTTCTGTCAGCGCCCATAGCTATCTGAGCAACATATACATAGCCGTAGTTCATGGCAATTCCCGCAAGGTCTTTCTTCTTAACATCCTTACCGCCTGCCGCAAACTGTGCAACAGCTCCGACATTTGTAGCCTTTGAAGCCTGACCGCCCGTGTTCGAGTAAACCTCGGTATCGAATACGAGGATATTAACGTTCTTGCCCGAAGCAATTACATGGTCAAGTCCGCCGTAACCGATATCATAAGCCCAGCCGTCGCCGCCGAGTATCCACTGGCTCTTCTTTGAGAGGTACTGTTTGAGCGAAAGAACGTCGAGCGCTTCCTTGTTTCCGCAGTTGCAAGCCTCGATCTTGCTTACGAGAGCCTTTGTAGCCTCTGCATTTGCCTTGCCGTCGTTCTTGGTCTCAAAGTACTTGTCGATAAGACCTACGACCTCGGTGTTGCCCTTGCCCTCAGCCTTTTCGCGGAGAACCTTCAAGCAATTCTGCGCTCTGTTTCTGAGAGTATCCTGTGCAAGGAACATACCCAGACCGAACTCTGCGTTATCCTCAAACAGCGAGTTGCCCCAAGCAGGACCGTGACCCTCTTTGTTGGTGGTGTACGGAGTTGAAGGCTCAGAACCTGCCCAGATTGACGAGCAGCCTGTCGCGTTTGCAATGTACATTCTGTCGCCGAAGAGCTGAGTTACGAGCTTAGCATAAGGAGTTTCTCCGCAGCCCGCGCATGCGCCTGAGAATTCAAGCAGCGGCTGTTTGAACTGAGCGCCCTTAATGGTGCTCTCCTTAAACTTTTCAACCGCCTGATCGTTTGCGTTGTCGTTAGCAACAGCATAGTCGAAGAACTTCTGCTGTTCCATAACTGTCTCGATAGGCGACATAACAAGCGCGTTCTTTGCCTTGTCCTTTGCGCCTGCGGGGCAGATGTTTGCGCATACGCCGCAGCCTGTGCAGTCAAGAGTAGAAATAGCCATTGTATACTTCATACCGGGCATACCCGTTGCGTCCTTTGTAACAACTCCCGCGGGCAGCTTCGCAGCCTGCTCCTCGGTATAAACGAACGGACGGATAACAGCGTGCGGGCAAACCATAGCACAGTTGTTGCACTGGATACAGTTTTCGGGGATCCACTTCGGAACATCAACCGCAATGCCGCGCTTTTCAAATGCGGCAGAACCCTGCGGGAACGTACCGTCAGCAATGTCAACAAACGTCGAAACAGGGAGCTTGTCGCCGCGCTGTGCGTTTACGGGAACCTGAATGTTGTTTACAAAGTCGATAAGGAACTTGTTGTCGCCCTCGAAGTGCGGGTGAACAAGCTCGCCCTGAGCGTCAGCCCAAGAAGCGGGAACGTCAACCTTTATAACTTCGCCCGCGCCTCTTTCGATAGCGGCGTAGTTCATGTTTACAATGTCCTCGCCCTTCTTTGCAAACGACTTGTAAGCAGCCTTCTTCATATAGTCGATCGCCTGGTCTGCGGGGATAATGTTTGCAATTGAGAAGAATGCCGACTGCAAAACGGTGTTGGTCTTATTTCCGAGACCTATTTCCTTCGCTACCTTGATAGCGTTGATGATGTAGAAATTGATGTTGTTCTTTGCTATATACGCCTTTACGGGAGCAGGGAGCTTTTCGTCAAGCTCGTCAACTGTCCACTGGCAGTTGAGCAGGAACGAACCGCCGGGGATAACGTCCTCGACCATATCGTACTTGTCTATATAAGACGGGTTATGGCACGCAACAAAGTTCGCCTTATTGATGAAGTAAGTGGACTTTATGGGCGTCTTGCCAAATCTGAGGTGAGAAACCGTTACGCCGCCCGACTTCTTTGAGTCGTATGCGAAATATGCCTGAGCGTACATATCGGTGTGGTCGCCGATGATCTTGATGGAGTTCTTGTTCGCGCCGACAGTACCGTCCGAGCCGAGACCCCAGAACTTGCAGCAGGTCGTGCCTTCGGGCGTTGTGTTCGGGTTTTCCGTAACTTTAAGCGAGAGGTTTGTAACATCATCCTCAATGCCGACAGTAAATACGGGCTTTTCGGTGTTGTTGTAAACTGCAATGATATGAGACGGGTTGCAGTCCTTCGAACCGAGTCCGTAACGGCCCGTGAAGATTGGAACGCCCTGGAACTTGCCCTCTCTGTTAAGAGCGGCAACAACATCAAGGTAAAGAGGTTCGCCCATAGAACCGGGCTCTTTTGTTCTGTCAAGAACGGTGATCTTCTTAACTGTCGAGGGAATAGCCTCAACAAGAGCCTTTGAAACGAACGGTCTGTAAAGTCTTACCTTTACAAGTCCGACCTTCTTGCCCTGTGCGGTCAAGTAGTCAATCGTTTCCTCGATAGTATCGCATACAGAACCCATAGCTATGATGACCTGTTCTGCGTCGGGAGCGCCGTAGTAGTTGAACAGTTTGTAGTTAGTGCCTATCTTGGCATTTACCTTGTCCATATACTCCGTAACGATAGCGGGGATATTATTATAATAAGTATTGCAGGCTTCTCTGCCCTGGAAGAAGATATCGGGGTTCTGAGCGGTACCGTGAAGAACAGGATTCTCCGGATTTAAAGCTCTGTTTCTGAATGCCTGTACAGCGTCCATATCGACCATTTCCGCAAGGTCGTTATAATCCCATACCTCGATCTTCTGTATCTCGTGAGAGGTACGGAAACCGTCAAAGAAGTGCAGGAAAG
This sequence comes from uncultured Clostridia bacterium, assembly GCA_947629335.1. GTDB lineage: Bacteria > Bacillota > Clostridia > Oscillospirales > Ruminococcaceae > CAG-115. The sequence goes on from CANRDI010000007.1 coordinate 91,813, forward strand.
GAACTCTTCCCTTGATAGTCGAAAGGTGAGCGACAGCGCCTAAATCCATAACCTCCTGCGGGTTGGTGGAGCAAAGCATAGCGTAGCCTGTCTGACGGCAAGCGTAAACGTCGCTGTGATCGCCGAAAATCGAAAGAGCGTTTGAAGCAACGGCTCTTGCCGAAACATGGATAACCGACGGAAGCAGCTCGCCCGCGATCTTGTACATATTCGGGATCATGAGGAGCAGACCCTGCGAAGCGGTATATGTTGTTGTAAGCGCGCCTGCTGAAAGCGAGCCGTGAACTGCGCCTGCCGCGCCGGCCTCGGACTGCATTTCAACAACCTTTACAGTTTCGCCGAAAATGTTCTTTCTTCCTGCTGTTGCCCAGGAATCAGTGACTTCCGCCATAACGGAAGAAGGGGTGATGGGGTAAATAGCAGCCAAATCGGTAAACGCATAAGAAACGTGACCTGCGGCGTTATTACCGTCCATCGTAAGCTTTTCTCTTGCCATTGGTTTATTCCTCCTAAGTTTATAATCGGCGTCCGAAATTTTTCGGACACTTATCTACAAATATCATTTTAACATATTTTATTGTAAATTGCAATAGAATTTCTGAAATTTTTTATAAACTTTCTGTTAAAAGTCACTAATCATAGATTTAAAGGGTTTTTTCTGCGGAACTCTTATTATGTAAAGGTTTGTTCAGGCTTTCTCAACAGCCTTTGATAATCACTTCTAATACGGACAACTCACGCATAAAATCCGTTAGAGGTGATTTTTATGCGGAAAAAGAAAAAAAGCTCCCCGCTTATGCCTTATGGAGCGGGACTTATTATAGGATATGCGGTTTTGGCGGGTATTTCGGGGATAACGGCGCTTATAGTGCTTATAACGGATATGTCTGCGGCGGCGGGGATATCCGCGATTTTTGCCATAGCCGCGGGGAGTTTTGTAAGCGGGAGAATTGTCGGAAAATCACGGCGCAGAGAAGGAATAAAAACGGGAGCGCTTTGCGGAACAGCTTTTATAATACCTTTGCTTATACTTTCAATTATTTTCGGAAAAGCGGGAACGTTTATGATGTTTGTAAAAATCGCTTTAAGCGTGATATTCGGAGCGGCGGGCGGAGTTTCGGGCGTAAATGCAAAGGACGGGTGACGAGTTGAAAAAGATAGTTTTTTCCGCTGTGTCTTTAGCGGCTGCGGCATTTCTGCTCGTTTTTTCGGGAGAAGTGCGGACGGCGGTTTCGGACGCTGTTTCAGACTGCCTTGAAATAATAATCCCGTCGTTATTTGCATTTTCAGCTCTTTCCATTTATTTACAAAAGAGCGGACTTTACAAGATCGCGCTGAAACCGTTCACACTTCTGCTGTCGAAAATACTAAGGCTCGACGAGGATATATGCGGGATATTTCTGCTTTCAAATATCGGAGGTTATCCTGTCGGAGCGAGCCTTATTTCCGCTCTGACGGTAGAAGGAAAATTAGACAAAAGCGGTGCGGAAAGGCTTATGTGCTGTTGTTTCGGGAGCGGTCCGTCGTTTATTATCGGAATGGTCGGCAAAATTGTTTTCAACAGTACGCTTGCGGGGACGATAATTTTCGCCTCATGTTTTCTTTCATCGCTCGTTATTGCGGCGAAAGTCGGGGCAGGCGGCAAAATAACGCTCCAAAAAACCGCGCTGAAATACGATCTCAGCGCGGGGTGTTTTATAAACTCGGTTTCTGCTGCGGCAAGGGCAATGTTTTCCGTATGTACAATGGTAGTTATTTTCTCGGTAATTTCGGCAGCGCTCCGTATAATAGGCGTAAACAGTCTTTTGGAGCGTGTGTTCGGCGACAGCGCAGTTTTCTCAGCTGTTTTGGAGGTCACGAGGATAAAGGAGATACCGTCGGGGGCATATGCCGTGCCGATATGCGCGGCGCTTTTAAGTTTTGGGGGAGTATGCGTTGCGCTTCAGATAACCGATATTGTCAAAGGGAGATTTCCTCTCGGAAAGTTTATGCTTTCGAGGATACCCGCGGCAGCACTGAGCGCGGCATTTTCCGCGATACTGTCTTTTTTTATCCCGAATATCAGCGAGGAAACTTTAGCGGGCAACGCTTCTGCACAGGTATTTTCGGAAAATGCCGTGCTTTCGGTCTGCCTTCTGGCAATGTCCGCGCTTTTGCTTTTGGGGGAAAAACGGCGGGTTTAAAATGAGGCAAGAGTACAAGGGGGAAAACTTTTGAAAAAGTTTTCCCCCTTGACCCCTTTTCAAAACTTTTATGTAACGTGCTGTAAGGGAAAAGCGTTTCCATTCTCCGACCGCGCCGCAAGGCGCGGCAAGAGTACAAGGGGGAAAACTTTTAAAAAAGTTTTCCCCCTTGACCCCTTTTTAAAACTTTTATGTAACTTGCTGTAATGGAAAAGTGCTTCCGCTCTCCGACCGCGCCGCAAGGCGCGGCACATAAGTTTTTTGAAGGAGAGTCCAGAGAGGAAACTTTTTTTCAAAAAAGTTTCCTCTCTGGTCGCGGCGAAGCCGCGAAACAAGCGAAGCTTAGCGCTAAAGGGTGTGGGGAAAACAAGAGTTTTCCCCGCATTGCCGTTTCAAATGTAAGCATTTGAAACGGCAATCCGCTGGAGGGGGAGCGGGGGAACCGGCAGGTTCCCTCCGCGGTTTGGTTTTCCCACAGTGATGGGCAAGCGGAAAACAAAACGGGCGCGTGCATTTGAGGCAAAGCAACGAATAATGCGCTTAAAATTTTTTGGGGGAAACCTTTTGAAAAAGGTTTCCCCCTTGACCCCTTTCCAAAACTTTTATGTAACGTGCTGTAATGGAAAAGTGCTTCCGCTCTCCGACCGCCGCGCAAGCGGCGGTACATAAGTTTTTTGAAAAGGAAGTCCAGAGGGAAAAACTTTTTTTCAAAAAAGTTTTTCCCTCTGGTCGCGGCGAAGCCGCGAAATAAACGCGTCAGCGAAGCGCATCAGATAAAAAGCCTACGGCTTTTTATCTTGGGTGCGGGGAAAACAAGAGTTTTCCCCGC
>CANRDI010000008.1 GCA_947629335.1 uncultured Clostridia bacterium
CCTTTCGGTAATTATTTAGCTTGCTGTACCTGTCTTACAATGTTTGCCTGAAAACTTCTTTATGCCTACTGTCGTAACGGTGAGGGAATGTATTTTTGACAACATGTACGAGCTTGCTTGTGATATTGCCGACGGGCGCAAAAAGGACGACACGTTTTTACCTGTGCTGTACGAGCTTGACAGGCGCGACGAATGGACAGACCCGCAGATGTGGATAAAAGCTAACCCGGGACTTGGAGTAATTAAGCAATACAAGACGCTCGCTAATTTTGTTGAGCGCGCGAAAAACTCGCCTGCCGACCTGCCGGGCGTATTGTGCAAGGATTTTAATATCCGCGAAAATGAAAGCTCCGTCTGGCTCTCTTATGAGCAAATCAAAAACACGGCGACCTTTGAGATGTCCGAAGTGTACAACACTTATGCTATAGGCGGCTGCGACTTATCGGCGACAACCGACCTGACGGCGGCGACGCTTTTAATCCGCAAACCAAACGATAAGACGGTTTATGTGTTGCAACAGTATTTCCTGCCGAAGGCGCGGATTGACAAGCTCGACGAGAAGAACACCAACGAAGCACCGTATAAGTTATGGGCGGAACGCGGGCTGCTTACTATCTGCGAGGGAAACAGAGTAAACTTTTCGGACGTTACGGCGTGGTTCTGCCAAATGCGGGACGAACACAAGATTGACGCTTTCAAAGTCGGATATGACCGCGCGCTCGCGGGATATTGGATCGACGAAATGAAGCAGAACGGTTTTACAATGGAAGCGGTCGCGCAAGGTCCTTTTACATGGTCTCAGCCTATGCGAGAAATGGGCGCGGCGTTATGCGACAAGATAGTAAACTACAACAACAATCCCATGCTTTTATGGTGTTTATCGAATACTGCCGTAAAGAAATCGGGATTAAACAACATACAGCCTATAAAAATAAGCGAGAAAAGGCGCATAGACGGCGCGGTGTCTCTTTTAAATGCGTGGGTGATTTACGTTAAATACTTTGACGACTATATGTACAATGTGGGGTGACAAAATGGGAGAAAAGCGCGGGCTTTTCGAGGCTATATTCGGGAAAAAACGACCGACAGAACCGGGCAGTTATTCCGAATACAAACTGCTTAACACTTATCAGAGCAATTTTATTCCGTTTTCGGGCAATGCCTGGGAAGTAAGCACAGTCAGAGCGGCTATACACTCTTTTGCGCGGAGAGCGGCGACCGTACAGCCGCGGCACATAAGGCGCGGCGACGGAAAAATGCTCGACGTGATGAGCGAGTTAAACAATATACTGCAATTCAAACCGAACGACCTTACAACGGCGTACAAGTTTTACTATCGTTTGGCGGCGCAGTATAAGCTGTACAACAATGCTTTTGTATATCCCGTATGGGGCAAAGGCGGGAAATTAGAAGCAATGTACAACATCAACGCGCAGGAGATACAGCTTATTGAGTATCAAGGGGAACTGTTCTGTAAATTTCGCTTTTACAGTGGGAAAAGTTATACTTTCCCCTACACGGATTTTATACACATTGGCTCAATGTTTGCGGACAATGACGTATTCGGCGACGGGAACGAGGCTTTACAGCCCGTTTTAAAGACCGCGAACACGTTTAATCAATCTATAAGCAAGTTTGCGGAGCTTGTCGCGGTGGTGCGTGGCATACTGAAAGTCCAGGCGACGACCAAAAACGAGGACTTGAAAGCAAGGCGCGACGATTTTATCCGCGATAACCTCAAAATGGAAAACAACGGCGCGGGAATTATAGTAACGGACAACAAATATGAATACACGCCGATAACGGACAAGACAACGCCGATACCGCAAGGACAGCTTGATTACATAAAATCCGAGATCTATGACTATTTCGGAACGAATGAAGCGATAGTGCAGAATAAAGCGACGGCAGAGCAAGAAGATGATTTCTATGAAGGCGAAGTAAAGCCTTTTCTTATGCAGATACAACAGGCGTTTACAAACTGCTTTTTTACGGCGAAAGAGCGCGGCTACGGAAACGAAATTGTCGCAGAGGGCAATAAACTGCAATATGCGAAACTCTCCGATAAGTTAGCGGCGGTTAAATATCTCTCGGAAATCGGCGGCTTAATGCTCGACCAGGCACTCGTAACGCTCGGTTTCCCGCCTATAGGCGGAGAGGAAGGACGCAGGAGAGTGCAGACCTTGAACATGGTAAACGCGCAGCTTGCGGACAAATATCAGCTCGGAGAGGACGCGCCCGAACCGAAAGAACCGCCGAAAGATGAACCGAAAGACGAGCAAAAACAAGAAAGTGAGGAAGAAAACAATGCCGTATAAACCAAACGAAAGAGAATACAGGAGCATAGCGGGCTTTGATTTTGACGACGAAAAAGAACTTATTATCAGGGGAACGCCGATAGTGTTCGACAGCCCGACGGTGATATGTGAGATAGACGGCGTAGAGTACAAGGAAGTAATTGCAAGCGGTGCGCTTGACGGCTGTGATATGTCGGACTTTATCTTAAACCGCAATCACGGCACGAACGATAGTACCGTATACGCCAGAACCCGCAACAGCTCGCTCGAATACACGGTAACGGCGAGGGGGCTTGATATTGTCGCTCACTTAGACAAAGAGGACGGCAGGCACAAGGCGTTATATCGTGATATTGAGAAGGGGCGCGTGGACAAAATGAGTTTTTCCTTTATTGTGCAGGAAGACAGCTATGACCGCGACATACGGACGCGCACGATAAGGAAAATCAAAAAACTTTACGACGTTTCGGCGGTGGATTTTCCCGCCTATAACGATACAAGCATTACGACAGCGAGAGACTTTTTTTCCGCGGAGCGCGAAAAAGAAGCAATGGAGCAGGAGCAGCACCGCCGCCGTCTGAAGCTATTGGCAATGACTTAAATTTTTAAACAGAAAGGAAAAAAGGTATGAGCATTACAAAACGTATGTCAGAAATCAAACAGCGCAAGGCAGAACTCAGAGCACAGCTCGAAGGCAGTGAAACGCTTGACCTTGACGCAATCGAAAAGGAACTCAGAGACCTTGACGAAGAAACAAAGGCTCTCGAAAGACGACAGCAGACGCTTGACGGAATTAACGCGGGAACGCTTCCGACAAATGTATTAAGCAATCCTGCTGCCACATCACGCGCGGACAACTTTGACTATGAAAAAGAGTACCGCACAGCATGGCTCAAGCACCTTATGGGCAAGGCACTAACGGACAATGAGCAGAGGGCATATTCAACAGCGGCAGAGAGCGCGCTTCCCGCTATCCCCGAAACGACAGCTAACCAAATCATAAAGAAAATGTATGAGGTTGCGCCGATTTTACAGAGATGTAAAATATTCCACGTTCCGGGCAACTTCAAATTTGCGGTTGAAGGCACGAATGACGAAGCGGCAATTCACACCGAAAACGCAGCTATTACAGCGGCGGCGGACAGTCTCGGCTCTGTATCGCTGACGGGCTACGAAATCGTTAAGCTCATCAAGGCGAGCAGGGCGACGGTAAATATGACAATAAGCGCATTTGAAAGCTATATTGTCGAAATTATCGCCGAGGCTATCGCCAGAAAGATTGAAAACTACATCTTTGTCGGAACGGGAACAAGTCAGCCGGGCGGCGTAGCGCAGGGCGGTAAAGGCGAGAGCGGAGCGTATACGGCAGACGTTGACCTGGTAGAATATGCGGCAAATGTAACCGAGGGCGACGTAACAAAGGCTTACGGTATGCTTGCAAGCGGATATGAAAGAAACGCCGTTTGGACAATGAGCAAGGCGACGTTTTTTGCGAACTACTATCCGCTTATGAACAAGAGCAAGAACAACCTCATTGAATTTGCGGGCGGCAAATACTACATAATGGGCTGTGAGGTGTACTTTACAGGCTCTCTGAAGACAGGCGAGGCTTATCTTGGCGACTTTAGCTATATCGTAGGCAACTACTCGCAGGATATAACGGTAGTTAAGTCTGAGCATAGCGGACTTGCGACAAACAGCATAGACTACCTCGGAGCTTGCGTATTTGACAGCAAGGCAATTCCGGGCTTGGGCGCGTTTGTGAAAATGGCGAAGTCCGCAGGTGACTAATCTCGAAAGGCGGCAAAAATGGCGGATATAACAGAGCAATATGTAAACAGCGTCCGCCAATATCTCAGAGTAAGCCACGAATACTTTGACGGGGAGATTTCGGACCTTATCGGGGCGGCAAGAGCTGACTTGATTATGGGCGGGATCTCTCCCGAAAAAGTAAACGACGAAAGCGATCCGCTTATAAAAAGGGCTGTGGTAGTCTATGTTAAAGCGGAATTTGGCTTAGACAATGCCGACGCGGAGAAGTACAAGGAAAGCTATAATATGCTCAAAAGGCATTTAATGCTGTCAAATGAGTACATATCCGAGGGGGCGACGGGATAAATGCTATGGCGGAATGTCGGCTTTTTATGCCGAGAAACGGAAACAACGGACGCGCTCGGAAAGCCCTTTAAGACGTTTTTGAAAACAATGGTATTCTGCAACGAAAAGGGCGTAAAGCGCAGCGAATTTTACCAGGCGCAGGCTCAAGGGTACAGACCCGAACTCTGCATAGAGCTTAAAGCCTGCGACTACAGCAAAGAGGGACATTTTGAGTATGACGGGATAATGTACAGAATTATCAGGACATATCCCGTTAAAAATGAGTGCATAGAGCTAACCTGTCAGGCACTCGTAAACGACGACTGAGGGGGCTTAGACTATGGCAAACACCACGGCGGCAATTAAGGCAATACGCGAAAGGATAAACAAGATCCTGCCGACGTATTTTGAGGAAGCTCCGAGCAAGGATGCGGTTTTTCCGTTTGCGGTGTTTAACGGAATAAACATAATTGACCTTGCAATGGGCGACCAGATGTCGTTTTATATTGACGTCTGGGTGGACGAAAAAAAGGAAAATGCAAGCGTGGAATTAGAAGAGCTTTGCGACAGGCTGAGAAATGAGCTGCAAGGCGAGGTAATCGCCGAAATTGGTGTGTTTGCGGCGCATATCGGCTTTGATAATTATATCTCTGTGTCGGAAAGCGAATTTGATTTATCGCACAGGCGGCTCGGAATGTCCGCGAGAATTTTTTATAATCACGGAGGTAAGACATGATAACTAATCTTACGACCAAACAAATAGAAAGCATACAGATCGATGAGGGCGTTATTTTCTTAAACTACGGCGAAGAGGACGAACAGTTTTTAGCTCCTACGCGCGGCGGCGGAGAATTTAACGCGTCAGTCACTGTGCGCGATATTGAGTTTGACGGTCGGCACGGCAAAACAACGGGAATGCAGACGATAGAAGAACAGCAGGCGTCAATTAAAGTAACGACGCTTTGTATGTCGCAGGAGAACTTAGCGCGGGCTATACCTACCTGCGTAGTAACAGCTGACGAAGGCAAGACAATCAAGAACCCGCCGACGGGAGTAATCAAGACGGAGCATTATCTCAAAAACGTTACAATGTTTGCAAAGACAATCGGCGGGAAATACAAGAAGATAACTATTTACAATCCCCTGCACGAAACGGGATTTACCGCAAAAGCCGAACAGAAAGCAGAAGGCGAGCTTGCGTTTGAGTTTTTCGCGCACTATCCGCACACCGACCTTGACGGCGACTTATGGAAAGTGGAAGAAATAACCGAAGCTCCCGACATGACGCCGAAAGAAGAATAAAAACGGAAAGGGAAAATGTAAATGATTACAGTAGGAATGCTCCCGACGCTTGGAAAAATCGTCGGGAAACTTGACGCAAAGCCCGTTATTGAAATACTCAAGACTGAGGATATTTTTACGGACGGCGCAAAAGACCTCACAAACGAGCAAATGGGCATAATCGGCGCGGATATTATCGCGGCGATACTGCCGCAGCTTGGGAAAATAGCGGACGACCTGCCCAAACTCGCGGCAGTGTACAAAAACTTACCTTTGGAAGACGTGCAGGACCTCGACGCGGCGGAATTTATAAACGACCTTGTAAATGACGAGGGAATAAGGAATTTTTTCTCGAAAGCCTTACGCCGCAAAGTCGAGCAGGCTGTTTAAATCTCCTGCACAAATACTATGACTATGAGTTCATCAAGGATTTGCCGTTATCGGCTCTTGGTGAACTCTTGTCATATGCGAGGAAAAAAGAAGCAGAGCAGGCGAAGCTCGAACAGGAAAAGCAGCTTTTCCCGCTGTGGCTGTCTGGAATGATACTCGGAAAACTCGGCGGAAAAGAGATAATGAGCTTTGAGGACTTTTTAAAGAGCGTATTTGACGACAATATCGACAACAAAAACGACCGTAAGGCAACAACAAAAAAGAAAACAACAGAGGAAATAATCTCTGATTTTATGCCCATTATTGAGGCGGATAGAAAGAAACAAAGAAAGGGGAGCTGATTATGGCGAGCATTTTCTCGCTTTTTGGTGAAGTATTTATAGACAACACAAACGCGAACAAGAGCATAGACAAGACCACCGAAAAGGCGCAGACAAGCTCAAATAAGATTAAATCGGCGTTTTCGGCTATCGCTAAAGGCGCGGCGGCGGTAGGAACGGCGGTCGTCGTGGGAGCGTCGGCACTTGGGGCGGGCGTAATGAAAATGGCGACGGACGCCGCAGAAACCGAAACCGCATTTGCAAAAGTAAATACTCTTTTATCGGGAACGCAAAAAGAAGCGCAGGCGATATTTGACAGCATAAAACAAGCGTCGATAAATACGGGAGTAGCGGTTACGGACTTTTCCGAGGCGGTTTACGGCGCGATTTCTGCGAGCGTAGATCAAGGGAAAGCGGTAGATTTTGTAACTAACGCCGTAAAGCTCGCAAAGGGCGGTTTTACGGAAACGGCGACGGCGGTTGACGTACTGACAACGGCTATAAACGCCTACGGGCTGACGGCGGACGACGCGACTAATATATCAGATACCCTTATAATGACGCAAAACCTCGGTAAAACGACGGTTGACGAATTGGCGGCGTCTATGGGTCAGACGATACCCGTCGCAAACGGCGCAAATGTCGCGCTGAACGACCTCTCGACACAATATGCGGTACTTACCAAAAACGGCGTAGCGACAGCACAGGCAGGAACGCAAATAAAAGCAATGCTCGGCGAACTCTCAAAGTCGGGCTCGATTACGGACGAGGCACTCAGAGAGCTTACGGGAAAAGGATTTGCAGACCTGCAAAAGCAAGGGAAAACAACAGCGGAAATACTCTCGCTTCTTGACGGCTATGCAAAGAAAAACAAACTCACGCTAAAAGACCTTTTCGGCTCGGTAGAAGCAGGTTCGGCGGCTCTGACAATGGTAAAAGACGGCGGCGAGGACTTCGCGGATATACTCGAACAGATAAACACGGGCGCGGGCGCGACGGAACAAGCATACAAAACCATGTCGGGAACGCTCGAAGAAAGCATAAACAAGCTCAAAAACTCGTTTAAGGTAATTTATAACAACCTCGGAGAGCAGCTTATTCCCGTAGTGCAAAAAATCGCGGATCTGGTACAGTCGCGTATGCCTCAGATACAGGCACTTTTTACAAGGCTCTCGCCTATTATTCAAAAGCTTTTTGACAATATTTTGCCGCCGCTTTTTGACTTATGCGACGCGCTTTTACCGTCGATTTTCGACCTGATTGAACAGCTTTTGCCTGTGTGCGAGACGATAATTTCGGCGGTTTTGCCTGTGATTATTGAGCTTTTTACACAAGCTATGCCGTTTTTGGTGCAGATTGCGCAGGAAATTTTGCCTGTAATTGCTCAGGTTATAAGCATTCTCATGCCGATTTTTTCGGAAATTCTGAGCGCGGTTTTGCCTGTACTTTTTGAGCTTTTACAGCAGCTTTTACCTGCTTTTGAGGTAATCGCGCAGCAAATTTTACCTATAGTTCTGGAGCTTCTGACCGCTCTTTTGCCGCCGCTTTTAAGCCTGCTGACTACGATTTTACCGCCGATTTCGGAGCTTTTAAAGTCGCTTATGCCGTTGTTGCAGCCGATTTTAGACTTGCTTTTAATGGTTTTAGAGCCGCTTAAAGAGCTTTTAATCACGGTTTTACCGCCGATTATGGACCTTTTCGGCGCGCTCACAAAAAATGTTTTGCCTATACTTCAATCGGCTTTTTCAAGTGTTGCAGACATTCTGACAGGTCAATTTTCGTCGGCGTTTAAGCTTATAGGCGATCTTATCGACAGTTTTAAGAGCATATTCAGCGGCGTAATTGATTTTGTTGAGGGCGTATTTTCGGGCAACTGGGAACAGGCTTGGAACGGTATTGTAAACGTATTTAAGGGCATTTTTAACCGAATTCCCGCGTTTGTGGAAAGCGTAATAAACGGCGCAATAAGCGTAATAAACGGCATTACGAGCGGAATTAACTCGGTTTCGGGGCTTATCGGAATACCTGCGATACCGCAAATACCGACTGTACAACTGCCGAGGCTCAGAGTAGGTATAGACTATGTGCCTTATGATGAGTTTCCCGCGCTTTTGCACAAGGGCGAGCGCGTATTAACGCAAAGCGAAAACGAGGACTATAACGCGCAAAAAGGCGAGGAAAGCGGCAATAATCAGACAATTAACATCAATTTTTCCGAAAAGTCAATTTATATCGAGCGGCTCAACGGAGAGGACGAACAGGACGTTGAAGAACTCGCGGACACGCTGCTTGAAATCATTGCCGACAAAATCAAGCGGAAAGGGGTTGTATTCGGGTGAGAGTAAGAGAAATACTGCCTTATCTTGTATACAAAGAGCAAAGCTCGCTTGATTTTGGGCTTGTTATTGCACAAAAAAACTCGTATATAGGAGCGCAGAGAGATGTAACTTATACAAGCGTTCCGGGGCGGGACGGCGACCTGATTATTGACAACGGGCGGTATAAAAATACAAACGTTAAATACAAGCTCTCGCTTATCAACCGCAAGCCTTATAATTTCGGCGACCTTTCAAGGCTGATAAAAGTCTGGCTGTTAGCTGAGCAAGGATATTTTAAGCTCTGGGATTTATACGACGAGAGATATTTCAGGCTTGCGTCCTACTCAAACGAGGCAAATATTGAGCAGGAATTAAAGCAGGTCGGAACGCTGTCGCTCACGTTTAACGCGAAGCCTTTTAAATACTCGTTTGAGGGGCAGAAGCCTGTTATAATTGATAAACCTCAGGCTCTGTACAATGCCGAAGCGTTTCCGTCTAAACCGTATATAAAAATCACGGGAAGCGGGGATATAACGCTTAATATAAACAATGACAAGTTTGATTTTAAGGGCGTTGACGAGTTTATCGAAATCGACAGCGAGATAATGAACGCATTTAAGGGAACCGAGCCGCAGAACGGGAAAATGTCGGCGGACGGGTTTCCTGCCTTATATTCGGGCGACAACAATATATCATGGAGCGGAGACGTGGAAAGGCTCGAAATAATTCCGAGGTGGTGCAGCTTATGATCCCGATATTATATGCCAAAAACACGGAAGATTTTGACAACAACGGAATAGGCGTGCTGACGGAAACGGTAAAAGCGACGGTCACGGAAGAAAGAAACGGGAGCTTTGAGCTGTCGTTTCAATATCCGATTTCGGGGCGGTGGTTTAATCAGATTGAAGACGGCTGTATTATAAAAGCAAAGTCCAACGAAACGGGCGCGGCGCAATTATTCCGCATTTACAAGAGTTCCAAACCGCTTAAAGGCATTGTGACATACTCGGCGGAGCATATAAGCTATGATTTAAGCGGGCTTGTATTGGCGGGATTTTCTGCGGAAAATGTAAATGCGCAGGAAGCGATTGAAAAAGCCCTCGAAGAAACGCCGCTTAGTCATAAGTTTACTGCTTTTTCCGATATTACCACCAAAAACAAGACGGCGGTAACAGCTCCCTGCACTGTACGGCAACTGTTGGGCGGGATAAGCGGCTCAATTTTGGACGTATGGGGCGGAGAATATGAGTTTGATAACTACACAATTAAGCTGTTAAAGCAAAGAGGAAAGGACGCGGGAGTATGCATAGAGTACGGCAAGAACCTAATGGACATAAAGCAGGACACAAGCACGGAAGAATGTTATACCCATGTAATGCCGTATGCGGTGTGGAACCACGACGACGGCACAGGTACATATACAGACGAGTATATATACCTTCCCGAAATTATACTCCCACTCAGAACGTCGGGGGATATGGGCGCACAAAAGGCTTATATCTATGATTTTTCCGACAAATTCGGAATGGAAGAAACGCCGACCGCCGAGAAATTAAGGGCATTTGCGCAGGAATATGTAAAAACGACGGAGCGCGGCACGATACCGAAAATAAGTATAACGGTATCTTTTGTACAGCTCTGGCAGACCGAGGAATATAAAAACGTCGCTCCCCTCGAAAGAGTGAGCCTTTGCGATACGGTCAATATAAGATACGAAAAACTCGGAATTCTGGCGAAAGCAAAGGTAATTAAGACGATTTACGACGTTTTAAGGGAAAAATACGACAAAATAGAGTTAGGTGACGTAAGAAGCTCTTTTGCGGCGCAGGCGGCGCAACAGGCGCAGGAAGTTGAAGAACTCAAAGAACAAATCAAGACGGAGCAGACAAAGACCAACAATGCAGTAAGAGAGCTTAAACAAGAGTTTACAGCGGCAGACGGAAAGCTGTTAAGTACAATAACGGAAACGCTGAAAAACTACTCTACGCTTGAAGAAACAAGATCGACGATAAAGCAGACCTCGGACAACATAATGCTTGAAGTAAACAAAAAAGTAAACGACAGCGACCTCGGAACTAAAATCGAGCAGAACTATGAAGCGGTAAAAATAGCGTGGAATAATATATCAAACTATGTAGAATTTTCGGGCGGCGCGCTTAAAATCTACGAAAGCGCATTTACAAAGCAGTTACTCATGGAAATGACGAGTACGGGAGCCTGGTACTACAATGACGGTGTGACAATCGGAAAGATAGGCACGAACCACTGGGACGACGACGACACTTTCAGAGGGCTTGTTTTTGACCTCGAAGATGAAGCTGACTACATGACATGGGCGGCAAGGCTTAAACCCGACGACCCCGCATATACCGTAAGATTTTCATATTACGCGAACAACCGAAAATATACTCAGGGGCTGCATTTTAGCTGTCAGACGTATTTTTTGAACGGGGTTACGACAACATCGCTGCTTAACTGCTATGATAATATTGACCTGCACGACAGCTCGATACTTAATCAATCGGACGCAAGACTTAAAGAAAACATCGAGGACACGGGAATTAACGCGCTCGATATTATCAAGGGAATTGAGCTTAAATCGTTTGACTGGATAGAGAGCGGAAAGCACGAAGATATAGGGTTTATAGCGCAGCAAGTACAGGAAATCCTGCCCGAACTTGTGGACGAGAACGCGGACACGGGGCGGCTTTCCGTAAAATCCGACAAGTTTATTCCGTACCTTGTAAAAGCTGTGCAGGAGCTGGCGCAAATGCAAAGCGGCGAAGCTCAGGCGACTGCAACCATAGCTACTACAGCAGCTACAGCAAGGAAGCGGAAAAAAGCGAAATGGAAGGACAATTACACAAAAGAAGAAAAGCGGCAATTTGTCGAGCAAAACAAGCCGCCGAAACTACCGACAGAACCGATAACTTTTTTGAGAAAGGAAAAAGAAGATGAACAACAAAATACCGCTGTGTCTGGCTCTGGAAAATGCGAAGGGAGAGCTGTTCCGCTCGCTTAATAAGATTTTAAGCGAGACGGGACTGCCCGCATATCTCTGCGAGGGGATTTTAGAAGAACTGTTAGCGGAAGTCAGAAAACAAAAGTGCTTTGAGATAATCAACGAAATCAACGCGGCAAAAGCCGCGAAAACCGAAAGCGAGGACGAAAATCAATGAAAATTTTAAGCAACATCTCTCTTGATTTTGCGAGGAATACAATGCCGATAACGCTTTTTGCAAAGCAATTTGACAACGACACGCGCGAAATCGTGATAACGCCGCTTGACAGAGGGCAGCCGTATATCCTCGAGGACGGAATAACGGCGCGCTTGCAAATAAAAAAGCCCGACGACACGCAGGTGATAAATGACGCGGCAATAGCAGGCGGGAAAATTACCGCCGAGCTTACGCAGCAGGCTTTAGCGGCGTCGGGGCTTGCAACTGCGGAAATAGGCTTATACAAGGGAGAAACTCTCCTCACTTCTCAGACGTTTTATATCGACATAATGCCCGCGGCATACGACCCCGAAAAAGTGGAAAGCACCGACGAATATAACTCTCTTTTGCAGGCAACGGCGGCGGCGGAAAAAGCGACGGCAGAAGCGGAAAAATGGAAAAATGTCACCGCTGATATAGAAGCGGTAGCTCCCGAAAGCGATCCCGAAATAACTCTTTCCGACACCGAGGACGGAAAACATTTTGATTTTAAGATTCCGCGCGGGCAAAAGGGCGACAAAGGCGAACAAGGCGAACAGGGCGCGAAAGGCGACAAGGGAGAAAAAGGCGACAAGGGCGACCCCGGCGAGGGAGTAAGCATTGTCCAGACCACAGGCGACAGCACAGAGGACGTGATGTCTCAAAAAGCCGTGACTGACGCGCTGAACGAGCATAAGGGCGTAAATGTTGTCCAGACCACGGGCGACAGCGAAACGGACGTAATGTCGCAGAAAGCCGTTACCGAAGCATTGAAAAGCGGCGGCGGCGGAACGAGTATAAATGTTGTGCAGGAAACAGGCGACAGCACAGAGGACGTTATGTCGCAAAATGCCGTAACGGTCGCTATTAAAGCGTCGCACGGGTCGGGAAATGTAATAACCGAAAGCGTAAACGCGCACGCGGACGGGCAGGAAAATACCATAGATACATCAGACTATGCGACGGCACACGGGCATAAAAACTCCCTTGACGGGTCGGCAGGCGGCACGGCAATGGGCGAGCAAAACCAAGTGAATGGAAGTGCGGCAGGCACGGCGGTAGGCTCTCAGAATACTGTTGCGTCGTCTGATTATGCGATAGCGGGCGGGTATAAAAATGCCGTTAATGGGTCGCAGGGAGGGGTTGCGCTGGGTGAAAACAATCAGCTCTCCCAAGGGCAAAACGGCGTGAGTATCGGAAGCGGGAACGTTATCGGCGGCACGCCAAAGGGTATGACAATCGGCGACAGCAACAAAATTTTCGGCGGAGAAAACAGCTTTGCAATTGGAACGGGAAACACCATAAACGGCAGCTATCGCGCGTTTTGTATCGGCGACGGGAATACCATAACAAACAGCGCTGAAACCTACTGTATAGGAAATTACCAGCAAGTTAAATCGACGTCTGCGGGGAATAATGCTTATACGCTTGTGGCAGGCTCGACCAACGTCGTAAATTTTACGAGCGGCAGCGGAAACGCGATTTTCGGGGTCAGCAATCAATTTGCGGGCGCAACTGACATTCCGGGCGTACTTGCAAGAAATCTGATTTTCGGCGGGTACAACAGGGGAAATCGAGATATACAGGACAGCTTTATAGGAGGCAACAACAACACGCCCGACACCATAAACAAAACAATGATATTTGGGTATAACAATGATGCATACAAAGCCGACAACTGCGTATTTTTGGGCACGTCAAACAGCTTGAATAATGGCGCAAACGTATTTATGATTGGAACAGGTAATACGGGGGGAAATGCTTTCGGTGGGGAAGCCAAGGTGCTTGTGGGAAATCATCTTACAGCCCCCCTTGCAACTGTCGGTCCATATGTTGTGATTGGGAAATATAATAAGGCTTTTAGTTCTTGCGTTTTTGTAATAGGAGACGGCACAAGCTCCGAGCCACACAATATTATGCTTGTGACTAATGATCGCAAGGTTATTATAAACGGCGATCTGGAGATTAACGGCAACTTATACGGCACGGACACAAGCGGCACAACGACGTTTATTTCGGCAAAATGCGCTGAGGGAACTGTAACCGTGACCGAAACGTCGGGGCATGGAGATAAAAACAGCACTTTTGACGCGACAGGAAGTATAACGCTGTATGACGGAGAGAACAAAGGAAACGGCTATCAATGGTATCTTGGGTGGACAACTGCCGCGCAGGAAAATCCGCCTGCTATCAGAGGGTTTATCACAAAGGGCGGCACAAAATTTGTTTTCGGCGACGTGATAAGTCCAATAGGAACGCCCGTTGACATTAAGGACAGTGCGGGAGAAACGCTCGGAACGGTAGTAATTGACGAGGAATACAACTTAACAATAACGCTTGAGGGCGCGGACGACACGTTCGAGGCGACGGGATTTATTACTTCGTTCAGACAATAAAGAGGGTAAATAAATGACAGAGGAATACATAACGAGAAACGAACACGATGAATTTTGCCGCAGGCTTGACGCCGAAAATGAACGGCAGAACAGCAGATTGACGGCACTTGAACAGCAAACGCACGAGATAAACAGCCTTGCAACATCTGTTGAAAAGCTCGCATTAAATATGCAGAATATGCTTGAAGAGCAAACAAGGCAAGGAAAGCGATTGACTGATCTTGAAAGCCGCGACGGGGAAAAATGGAGGAATGTAGTGGGTTATATTACAACGGCAATAATATCTCTAATTCTGGGATATTTGGGAAATTTAATTTTCTAAGGAGGAAATTATATGAAAATTGACTGGAAAAGAAAGCTGACAAGCCGTAAGTTGTGGATAGCTATTGCGGGATTTGTCGCAGGTTTGGTGATAATCTTCGGCGGGTCGCAGGAGAACGCGGACAAGATAAGCGGGGCTATACTGAGCGGCGCAGCGGTTGTCGGCTATATTCTCGGCGAGGGGCTGACGGACGCGGCGAACTGCAAGACGGAAAACAAGGGGGAGAATGAAGATGAAAACGTATAAACCGAGGCTCACGGCGGCAGATATGCCCGAAAATGACAACAAGTACTACATACGCAAGGCGGACGGCGGAGTAAATCCGAGCATTAAAGGCAGTCCGACACACGCGCATTTGACGGTGCTGTCTAACTGCGTGGGGTGGGTTGTCGGGCGCAGTATGGAAATCTTGCAGACGGAAACGCCCGTATTTGCGCAATACAACGCCGAGGATTTTTACAGCACGACTAAGCTCGAAAAGGGGCAAGTGCCGAAAAACGGCTCTATTGCTTGTTGGTCGCAAGGAAAGACATGGAACGGAAACGACGGCGCGGGGCATGTTGCCGTGGTCGAGAAAGTGATTTCCGATACCGAAATAATCACCTCTGAGAGTGCTTACGGCGGAATGAGCTTTTACACAAAAACTCGAAAGAAAGGCTCCGGGAACTGGGGCGCGGGGAGCAATTTTAAATTTTTGGGATTTATCTATCTTCCCGAAGAATGCGTTCCGGAAGATGAAACGGGCGGAGAATATCAATTGACAGTGAAAGGCATTACAAACAAGGCAGTTGCTGAAGATCTGCTCAAATATGTAAAAGACTGCGGATTTGAGGGAGAAATTAAAGAAATCAAGCCCGAACCGCCGACTGAACAGCCTGCCGAGCAGCCTACAGAACAAACGCTCAAAGTTGGCGACAAAGTAAAGCTCAGGCAGGGCGCAAAGGACTTGAACACAAAAGGCGGGTTTGCAGCTTGGGTGTATAACTCTACACTGTATGTCAGAGAGATAAGCGGCGACAGAGTGATTATTTCTACGCAGAAGTCGGGAGCTGTTACGGGAGCGGTAAGTAAGGCTGATCTCGTGAAAGTGTGAAGTGATATTATGGCGGAAGAACAAGGCTATAAGGTGACTTTTGTCGACAACTCGGACGAGATAAAAAAGGCTCTCGTGGGGCTGTCGAAAACCGCGCTCAGAGCGTCGGGGAAAGTTGTCCGAAAATATCTGCGGGAGAATATTCCCGTGCGCTCTAAACGCTTTAAAAACCACATCGGAACGTGGGTAAAAATCGACAATCAGACAGGGCAGCCGACCTTACAAATAGGCTTTTACGGGTGGCAGCGCGTAAAGAAAAAAGGAAAACTGCCCTCGCACGCGAACCCGCACTGGATTGAGTTTGGCGTAGACCCGCACACCATAAGAACCAGAGCTGCGCCCGTAATGCGCTATAACGGGGATATTTTCGGCAGGACTGTAAACCACCCCGGAACGGGAGCAACGCACGTCCTGCGCGACACTGTACAAAATCACATCTCCGATATTCGGGCGGAGCAAGTGCAATATCTCAAAGAGATGTCAAAAAAGCTCGAAGAAGCAGGAAGAATAATCGACTGGGAAGCAGAATGCGAGGACGACGACTGATCTAATGTTGTAAATAATTACTAAAACGGCAAGCGGAGAATATCTGCTTGCCGTTTTTTGTTGTGCAGGAATATTTTTATCGCTCAAAAATCCTTTTGTTAAGAGGAAAATTTAGAGAATTTCGTGTTGCATTTCGTGTTGCATAATGCTCTAAAACGCCGTTTTTTTGATTGATTTTACACACTTGTGAACGAATTTTCGGACTTTTGGAAATAGAGAAAATCCGCACTGCTAAGCCGTTTGTGGCTACAATGCGGATTTTTAAGAAATTTGAAATGGTGGAGCCGAGGGGAATTGAACCCCTGTCCGAAAACCCGTCCCCACGACCTTCTCCGAGCGCAGACTGTCGTTTAAAATTCCCTTATCCGAGCGCCGACAGACAGGCTTTCGGATTTGGTAGTCTTTGGTACATCAACGGCTGCAAGACAACTCGCCGAAGACGTTCACTGCTGTCCGACGCCGAAGCTTTGCCCGCAGTAAAGCAAAGGTCGGCGGCAGCGCGCTTAGGCAGCTGCTAAAACGAGATCTTCGTCTGCGTTTAAATTTAAGTTGCGCTTTAAGGTGCTTCGCCCGCACCGCTCGCTTATCGTGTATCAGAATCCCCGTCGAAGCCTTTACGACCCCTGTTGTCAGCTGACAGTGTGCAATTTACAGTGTACAGTAATATGCAAACAGTAATTTGTGCGCTGTCGGTAACCTTATTATAACACGTTGGTTTGTTTTTGTCAAGGGAAAATTATGTCCGGAAGCCGAATTTTTGGACAAAAAAGCGCAAACCCTCGCAGGTCTGCGCTCCTGATGTGCCTAAAACAATCTGATTACAATCTGAATTTATTCACCGCGTCACTTAAAGACGCCGCCAGAGCCGACAGCTGTTCGCTTGCCGCGGCGCTTTCCTCGGCTGTCGAAGAGGTATTCTGGATACCCGTGTTCACTTCGTTTATATTCAGGGATATGCGGTTTACAGCCGCTGTCTGAAGGTCGTTCGCTTCGGAGATATCCTTAATTACGCGCGACACTTCCTCGACGCCGCCGACAATTCCCGAAAGCGCGTCAGACGCCGTTTGTGCAAGCTCTGCCCCTCTGTTCACTGCGTTAATTGAACTCGTAATAAGCTGTCCTGTCTGCTGTGCTGCTTCAGCAGATTTGCCCGCGAGATTTCCGACCTCGTCCGCCACAACCGCAAAGCCTTTGCCCGCTTCGCCTGCTCTTGCGGCTTCAATAGACGCATTCAGCGCAAGTATGTTCGTTTGGAACGCTATGTCGTCAATGACCTTTATAATCTGTTCAATTTCCTGCGAGGACTTTTCAATCTCGCGGATTGCTTCCAGCATTTCAGCCATGCTCCCTGCTCCCTCGGCAGCCTGTTTATCGGTATCCTGAGCAGTTTCAAGGGCGCGTTTGACGTTTTCGTTGTTATGCTCGGTCTTTTCGGAAATATCGTGTACTGTCTGAGCAATATCGTTTATCGCCGAAGCCTGCGATACCGCTCCTGCTGACAGTTCGGAAGAACCTGCCGCAAGCTGTGAAGCGCCTTGTCTTACTTCCTCTGCCGACCTTCCGACGTCGCTCATAAGCGTTCGCATTGACGTGAGTATATTATTAAGCGAAGTCTTTATTCCCGTAAATTCTCCGTTGTACTCAGCATTCGGAGAAACGGTAAGATCGCCGTCTGCAATGCCGTTTAAGACATATTCAATGTCCTTTATGTACTCGCCGATTGACGTCACCATATCCGCCAGAGAATAACCCATAATCTCGATTTCATCACCTGAATGGAACTCAGGCGCGGGAGATGAAATATCTCCCCTTGCGAAGTCGGCAAGTCTGTCAGAAGCCGTTTCAATCCTCGTGCAGACGTGCTTTATATTCCTGCGCGAGAAGAAAATTGCGATAAATATGACGATAATTGTTATCCCTATGAAAACCAGCGCGGTAAGGAGAATTGTTGTCACCATAAGCGTTTTCGGAGTGCCGACCGCAATGCTCCAGCCCTCAGCGCCCTCTATCGGCGAATATCCGAAGAAATAGTCCTGTCCGTTGAAGTTTACGACGCTTGCATTGCTTTCGCCGTTTGCCATGCCGTCCGCAAGTTTTTTAAGTCCCGCAACGTTTTTGTCAAGTTCGGCATTCCCGGAAAGGTCTGTAAGAACGGGTATAGCCGTATTACTACAGGCGATAACCTGTTTGTCCTTGTCCAGAACAAAGCACACCGCGTCCTCGCCAAATTCAATATTGCTTATCATATTCGTGAAAATATCCTCTGAAAGTTCGCCGTAGCAGAGATAATCCTGTCCGTTTGCGCTGAAATACTTGCCCATCATAACGGTAAGCGTATTGTCAGTCATACGGACAACGGGGCTTGAAACATACGTGCCCTTGCTTGCCATTGCTTCTTTGAAGTAATCGCGTTCGGAAATATCCGTGTCGTTATAGGTTTTGCCGTCAGAATAGGAAATCGCAAAGTCCTTGAATGTGCTGACAGATGCGCTCTCTTCAAGTATCTTCTTGCGCTCGTCAAGCGGTACGCTCTCGTTTACTATGTCGGAATTTTTGATGACAACATCAAACTGCTTTGACAGCATATCAACCTGGTTTTTCACGGCAACAGCATATGACTTTGCAAGCGCTTTTGCTTCGTCCTCATACCGCAATGTCTGCACCGAGTTTGACACAACCGCAAAGCAGGTCGTCAGAATTAACCCCATTGCCAGCAACGGAATAAGAAAAATCAACGTGATTTTTTTGTAAAGGCTGAATTTCGGCTTTTGTTTTTCGCTCATATGACGCTCCTTTTTCATGCAGGATTTTGCACTTTAATCCTATATGAACATTATAACATAATGCACAAAAAATGTCAATAGTTGTTTAAAATTTTTGTACTATTAGAAGTAAGAGGTAAGAATTTGAGCCGTGACAAGATTTCCTTTTCAAACCTTGTTTTGACCTGAACTCTTACCTTTTACATCTAAAAATATTTTGCTTTTTTGATTTCCCTACTTGATTTTTAATACAAGATATGGTATAATTATAATGTATTTTTGTACAGCGAGGTATTTTATGGACAACTTCATTCAAATAGATATCTATACCTCAAGCGCGGCGATTGACGGAATTACCGCAAGGCTTGCGGATATAGGGATAGACGGATTTGCCGTAAGAGACGGCGCGGATTTTAAGGACTTTTTGGCTGATAAAAACGCTAACTGGGATTATGTTGACGACAGCCTTATGGGGCTTGAGACCGCAGAGCCGTGCGTTACGGTCTATGTCCACGACAACGAGCAGGGAAGAGAACAGCTAACGCAGATAAAACTTTTGATAGAAGAGCTTAGATCGGAGAACAGCGACGGATTTTACGGAAACCTGCGCGCAGAACTTGCGAACGTTAAAGAAGAGGACTGGGCAAACAACTGGAAGAAGTATTACAAGCCGTTCCGCGTCGGAAAAACGCTTGTAGTAAAACCCTCGTGGGAAGAATATGCGGCAAACGTCGGCGACAGGATACTTGAAATAGACCCCGCGTCTACGTTTGGTACGGGACAGCACCACACCACGAAAATGGTTATGGAGACGCTTGAAGACGCTGTAAAAGGCGGGGAGAGAGTGCTTGACCTCGGCTGCGGGAGCGGGATATTGTCCATTGCGGCGCTGCTTTTCGGAGCAAAAGAGGCGGTCTTGTGCGATATTTTTGAAAATGCAGTAAAGACTGCGGCGGAGAATATTGAAAAAAATCATTTTGACAAATCGCGTTATAAAGCGTTTTGCGGAAATATTATCGACAACACGGAGCTTTGCGAAACTATCGGAAGCGGCTATGACATTGTGTGCGCGAATATCGTTGCGGATGTTATAATCGGAATGAGCGGGCTTTTCGCAAAGTTTATGAACAAGAACGGAAAACTTATTGTTTCGGGAATTATCGACGAACGCTTTGACGAAGTTATGTCCGCGCTTTCGGAAAACGGATTTGAGGTCGTTTTAAAAAAGAACGAAGAGGGCTGGAATTGCGCAGAACTCAAACGAGCATAAACACATATAATGCCGTATAGACGTTGTACTGTGTACAGTAAATGTACGCCGCTTTAAAAGACGATTTGAATTGTGTCGGCTGCGCTTATTAAGCTCTTATGAAATACCGCCGAGTAAAAATTCGGATCAGTCGGCAAAGAGACTTCGTAACTGTACGCTTTACACCGTCACCTGCTCTAAGGAGGCGGCTATATGGAGTTTGCGGCTGTGTTTGCGGTCATTTTTCTGCTCGTTTTTGCGGCGGCTATGCTGGCGTTTCTGCTTTGGAATGCACTCAGAAGCGGCTGTACGGGGACGTTTGACATTTATGTAAAGCCGAGCGAGGATCTTGAAGATCTAATTATCTGCGCACAACACGATACTTATATCGGCGTGATATACATAATTGCTGATGAAAACAATGAGAGTCTGCGTGAACTGTCAGAGAGGCTTTCGCAAAAATACGACAATGTAAAGGTCATAAATAAAACGGACTGGTGAAAAATGGATACATTCAAGGATTTGGTCTGCCTTTCGGGAAATGTTGAGGGCGTTGTTTTCTATAATGAGGAAAACGGTTATATCGTTCTCGATATCGACGCGGACGGAGAGCTTCTGGAAGCTGTCGGCATAATGGGCGACGTTCGTGAGGGCGAAAGACTTACAATGTACGGCAAATATGTGACAAATGCAAAATACGGCAGACAGTTCAGCGTCGACATTTTTGAGCGCAGTCTTCCGACAGACCTTAATATGCTTGAAAAATACCTTGCTTCGGGGATACTCGGCGGAGTGGGAACGGTCTTAGCAAGGAAAATAGTGGACGCATTCGGCGAAAAGACGGCGGACATTCTCGAAAACGATCCGATACAGCTTTCCGCGCTGAAAGGGGTAACTCCCGAAAGAGCGCTTCTTATCGGAAAAGAATATCAGGGCGTTTCGGGAATAAGAAAGGCTCTTACATATTTTTCAAAATACGGCGTGCCTTATGTTTATGTTTCGGCGGCATGGAAAAAATACGGAGGCGACCTTATCCGCGCGGCGGAGGGAAATCCGTACTGCCTTTGCGGGTGGGGGATAGATCTTCCGTTTGCAGACGCCGAAAGAATTGCCGAGATCATTGGTTTTCCGAAAAACAGCGAAGAGCGCGTCAGCGCGGGAATACTTCGTGAACTTAAAGAAGCCGTAAACGACGGACATACCTGTGTAAAGGAAACGCTATTGTGCGGTAACGTGACGGCACGGCTCATGATAAGCGAAGAGCTGTATTATTCGGCGGTAGAATTTCTTTTGTCAGACGGAGAGATCGAAGTTTTTGAGAATGAAAGCGAAAAATATATTTTCCTTTCGGAATATTTCCGCGCGGAAAAGTTTATCGCCGAAAAGCTCGGAGAAATGATAAGGCGCTCAAAGGACGAAAACACGGATTTTTCCGAGGAAATAAACGGCGTTTCGTGGGAATGCGGGATAGAATATGACGAAGTGCAGAAAGCGGCAATAAACGGCTGTATGAACAATCATGTTTTTATCATAACCGGCGGACCTGGAACGGGAAAAACAACGACCTTGAACGCCGTGATAGAGCTTTGCAAAAAGCGCGGACTGAAAATAAAGCTCGCCGCTCCTACAGGCAGAGCCGCAAAGAGGATAGCCGACCTTACGGAAGCCCCCGCGCAGACCATTCACAGACTTTTAGAAGCCGATCTTTCGACAGGAGAGAATGTTTTTCGGAGAAATGAGGATAATCCTGTTTCATGCGATGTCCTTATCATAGATGAAATGTCAATGGTGGATACGCTTTTGTTCGCGTCGCTTTTAAGAGCGGTAAAAAGCTCTACAAGGCTCATTCTCGTCGGCGACAGCGATCAGCTTCCTTCCGTAAGCGCGGGAAATATCCTGCGCGATCTGATAAGCTGTGGGAAAGTTCCGAAAACCGAGCTTACAAAAATATTCCGACAGGCGGCAAAAAGCCTTATCGTTACAAATGCCCACGCTATCGTAAAGGGAGAAATGCCCGAACTAAACGACAGAAAAAACGATTTTTTCTTTATGTATTCCGATAGCGAAGAACATTCAATGAAGCTCGTTTGCGAGCTTTGCTCGGCGAGACTTCCGAAAAGCTACGGCTATGATCCGATCGGAGATATACAGGTTCTTTGTCTTTCAAGAATGGGAACGGTCGGAACGGCAAAGCTTAATTATGAGCTTCAAAAAGCGCTCAATCCTCCGTCGCACGACAAACGCGAGATAAAATATGTAAATACGCTCTTTCGTGAGGGCGATAAGATAATGCAGAACAAGAACGACTATGATGTCGAATGGCGGCGTGGAAATGAAAAATCCCACGGCATATATAACGGCGATATCGGAACGGTAATAGACGCGGACAGGACGAATATGCGGCTTCTCATTGATTTTGACGGCAGGAGAGCGGTATATGACGGAGATATGCTCAAAAATATAGAACACGCTTTCGCCATGACCGTACATAAAAGTCAGGGAAGCGAATATCCCGCAGTAATAATACCTCTCCCAAACGGCATGGAAAGGCTTTCATACAGAAATATCCTATATACTGCGGTAACGCGTGCGAAAGCGACCCTTATCGTAATAGGAACGGAAAACAAGATCCGCGCTATGCTTTCAAACGACCGCCGCGACGAAAGAATGTCATGCTTGAAAGCAATGGTAGTGAATAATTTTGAACAGAGCTGAGATAGACTCCATACAAAAGAGAATTATTTCGATCGTTTATCCGAATGTCTGCCCGTTTTGCGGAAAGGTCACGGCATGGAACAAATATTGGTGTGAAAGCTGTTATGAACATCTTCCGTATGTGAAGGACGAGCTTATGCCGATCGAAAATATTTCGCGGTTTTACGCTTGCTGTTATTATCTGCATCGCGTCAGAAAAGCTGTGCATATGCTGAAATTCAGCACTAAAATATATCCCGCCGAGGCGTTCGCCCGCATGATGGAAAAAATGCTCGCGGACGAGCTTAAAAATGCGGATATTCTCGTACCCGTTCCGAGCGGATCTTTAAGCGTGATCGACCGAGGATTTGCTCCTGCGGATAAGATAGCGAAGATCATTTCGGTGAAAAGCGGCGTTCCTTTGGTAAAGGCGATAAAAGCGCGCAAAGAAAAGCTCGAACAAAAAGAACTGAGTATAAGAAAAAGAGCCGAAAACGCCAAAAACAGCTTTTGTCCCGCAAAAAATACCGACGTAAAAGGGAAAAGGATAATCCTGATAGACGACGTTTGTACCACGGGAAGCACGCTGTCGGCTTGCGCGGAGATACTTCTCAAAGCGGGCGCAAAAGATGTCGCGGCGGCGGTTTTTGCAAAAACAAAGAATTATTCGCATAAAAAACAGCCGCAGACCTCCCAAAAACACGCGGGAAAAAAGAACGGTTGATTTTTTCGGAAAATTGAGGTATAATATTTTATGACGACAAGGATCTCCCCCGAAGAAATGGCGCGACAGCGCTCTTTCTCGGAAAAAATAAGCAGGATATATGAAAACAGAAGCTCGCCGCCTCTGGCGCACGTCCATACGTTCGGCTGTCAGCAGAATGTAAGCGACGGCGAGAAGATAAAGGGAATGCTCGCGCAAATGGGCTGCGGATTTTCTCAAAGTCCCGAAGGCGCGGATATTGTTATTTTTAACACCTGTGCCGTGAGGGAAAATGCCGAGGACAGAGTTTTCGGAAATCTCGGAGCGCTAAAGCATGAAAAAGCAAAAAATCCGGATATGATAATTGCTGTGTGCGGCTGTATGACCGAGCAGAAGCATATTGTCGAGCGGATAAAGAAAAGTTTTCCGCATGTTGACCTCGTTTTCGGCACAAACGCTCTATATACCCTGCCTGAGCTTATTTACGGACAGCTTACGGACAGAAAGCGCGTTTTTTCCGTTTCGGAAAGCGACGGGGTTATAGCAGAGGGACTTCCGATACTGCGTGAGAACAGCATATCCGCGAGCATACCTATCATGTACGGCTGCAATAATTTTTGCAGCTATTGTATCGTGCCGTATGTAAGGGGCAGAGAGCGTTCGCGCGAAAAATCGGACATAATTGCCGAAGTAAAACAGGCTCTTAAAGACGGCGCAAAGGACGTTTGGCTTTTGGGACAGAACGTAAATTCATACGGAAAAGAGCTTGGGACAAGTTTTTCGGAGCTTTTGCGGGAAATAAACGATATAAGCGGAGAATTTCGCATAAGCTATATGTCAAGTCACCCGAAGGACGCTACAAAAGAACTTATAGACGCTATAGCAGAATGTGAAAAAGTGACGCGGCATTTCCATCTGCCCGTACAGAGCGGCTCGGACAGAATATTAAAACTTATGAACAGGCATTATGACCGCGCACATTATCTTGAAACCGTCGGATATATACGAAGCAAGATTCCCGACTGTGCGCTGACTTCCGATATTATAGTCGGATTTCCGGGAGAAACGTATGAGGATTTCAAGGACACGCTTTCGCTCATAGAGCAGGTGAGATTTGATTCGCTGTATACGTTTATCTTCAGTCTCCGTAAAGGCACAAAGGCGGAAAAAATGCCCGATCCCGTTTCCGCGGAGGAAAAAGGAAAATGGTTCAGAGAGCTGCTCTCCGTACAAGAAGAGATCGGAATGAATATGTACGAAAAATATGTCGGAAAGACGCTTCGCGTGTTGTGTATGGGACAAGGCAGAACGGACGGAACATTGCTTACGGGAAAAACTCCGCAGAACGTTATTGTCGATTTTGCGGGAGAAAAAGATCTTATCGGAAAATTTGTGAATGTAAAGATAGAAAAAGCGCTCAACTGGGCGCTTTTGGGA
Source organism: uncultured Clostridia bacterium (assembly GCA_947629335.1). GTDB lineage: Bacteria > Bacillota > Clostridia > Oscillospirales > Ruminococcaceae > CAG-115. The sequence continues at coordinate 25,103 of CANRDI010000008.1, forward strand.
ACAATAGACTGACGACCCCATAAGTTCTTATAAGAGCCGACAAGTTTTTTGAACGGCATTTTCGGGCAGGCGGGATTTTCGTCGGTCAAAGAAAATTATAATTAAATTTAGGAGGATATTATTATGACAGTTATTGAAGCGGCAAGAGCGCTCGGAAAGGTAGTTCAGGCGGACGAGCGTTATATCGCCTATGCAAAGGCAAAAGAGGCAAATGACGCGGACGCTGAGCTTCAAAACCTTATCGGAGAGTTCAATCTTATCCGTCAGAACGTCGCGCTTGAAAGCGACAAAGCTCCCGAAGAGGTTGACGGAGAAAAGGTAAAAGAGCTGAGCAAAAAAATGCAGGAAGCATATGAAAAAGTTATGGCAAACGAAAATATGGCGCTTTTTACTGTGGCGAAGCAGGGAATGGATAAGCTTATGAGCGAAATAAACACCATTCTGACCTATTCGGTAGAAGGAATGGATCCGGAGACCTGTCCGTCCGCTCCGCCCGCGGCGGAATGTTCGGGAAGCTGCTCGACATGCGGAGGGTGCGGCTGATAAGGTCTTTTGCGGGAATTATCGGAGAGCGTTTTTGTTAAGCGTTTTTTCCGATAATTCCTTGATTTGTTTGAGTTAATTTTCGAGGTCTGCAAAAATGGAGAATACAACTGAAAAAATATCCCCTATGCTGAAACAATATATCGAGATAAAGTCAAACTATCCGAGATATATATTGTTTTTCCGACTTGGCGATTTCTATGAAATGTTTTTTGACGACGCGGTGACTGTTTCGCGCGAGCTTGAGCTTGTGCTTACGACGCGTTCGGGGTCGCCGATGTGCGGAGTGCCTTATCACAGCAGCGAGATATACATAAAACGCCTTATCGACAAGGGATTTAAAGTGGCTATATGTGAACAGCTCACCGATCCGAAAGCCTCGAAGGGTCTTGTAGAACGCGGCGTGATACGGCTGGTGACTGCGGGAACGGTAGTTGAATCTACCATGCTCTGCGAGGATAAAAACAACTATATCGCAAGCATTTTCGCCGAGGGCGACGGCATGGGAATAGTCTTTGCGGACATTTCTACGGGCGAATTGAATGTATATGAAAAACACGGAAAAAACCGTGAGGCGGAGACGATCTCCGAGCTTTCGGGATTTTCACCCGTCGAGATATTGATAAATCAAGGACTTCTTGATTTCAAGGACATAAGCCGATTTATTTCCGAAAATCTGAAAACAAGCTCATGCGAGCTGTGCGACGACGAAAAGTTTGACAATTCGGATATTTCCGTGCTTACATCACAGTTTGAAAGCGAATGCACCGTAAATTCCCTCGGAATTGCGTCAATGCCGCTCGTACAAAAGGCAATGTGCGGGCTTTTCAGATATATCGGAGAAACATATAAACAGACCGTAAAAAGATTTACTTCCGTTTCGTCAGATGTTACAAACGGATTTATGGATCTGAGTTTTACTTCGCGCAGAAATCTCGAACTTTGCGAAACAATGCGCACAGGGGAAAAACGAGGTTCTCTTTTCTGGGTGCTCGATAAAACCGTTACGTCTATGGGCAGAAGAAAACTCCGCTCATGGATCGAACGTCCCCTGACCGACCATGCGAAGATACTCGGACGGCTCGACGCAGTTGAAGAGCTTACGAAAAATTCGGCTGTGCTTTCGGATCTTCGGGAGGCGCTGAGAGACGTCTACGACCTTGAAAGACTGATGTCGAGAATTGCATATAAAACCGCAAATCCGCGCGACATTTACACTATGGGGAAAACCCTTGCGGCTATCCCTGCCGTAAAGTCCGAGCTTGTCCTGCTTAGATCGCGCACGCTCAGAAGCCTGAACGACGAAATAAGCGAGATAACGGAAGCGGCGCGGCTTATTGAAAACTCTATATCTGATGATCCGCCTGCGAATTTAAAAGACGGCGGCGTGATAAAAGACGGATTTAACGACGAGATCGACCGCCTGCGTTCGGTTTCGGGCGGAGCAGAGGATATCCTGCGCGAAATAGAAGCGCGTGAGCGTGAGTCCACAGGCATACGCACCCTCAAAGTAGGTTATACACGCGTTTTCGGGTATTATATCGAGGTCTCAAACAGCTTTAAGGACAAAGTTCCCGCGCATTATGTCAGAAAACAGACCCTTACAAACGGCGAGCGGTTTATAACCGACGAGCTGAAAAAAATAGAGGGCGAGATACTCGGAGCAAACGAAAAGCTCTTGGCTTTAGAACAGTCGGTCTTTGCGGAGATACGCGATTTTATAGGTACAAAGCTCATAGAGATACAGCAGACCGCTTCGGCTCTGTCACAGGTAGACGCGCTTTGTTCTTTTGCTCAGGTCTCGCTTGAAAACGGATATGTAAAACCCGAAATAACGCTCGAAAACATAATAGACATAAAGGACGGACGACATCCCGTCGTAGAGAATATTCTTGTCGATAATCAGTTCACTCCGAATGACGTATGTCTTGACGGCTCGGACAGAAAGCTCCTTATTATAACAGGACCGAATATGTCGGGAAAATCGACGTTTATGCGCCAGACAGCTATAATTGTGCTTATGGCACAGATGGGGTGTTTTGTTCCCGCAAGCTATGCGAAGATAGGCGTAGTGGACAAGATATTTACGCGCGTAGGCGCTTCTGACGACTTGTCCGCGGGACAGTCTACGTTTATGGTCGAAATGAACGAGGTTTCCGAAATCCTCAAAAACGCCACAAAGAACAGCCTTGTCATTTTAGACGAGATAGGCAGAGGCACGTCCACTTTCGACGGCATTTCCATAGCAAAATCGGTCGCGGAATATATAGTCGGAAAAATCGGCGCGAAAACGCTTTTTGCTACGCATTATCACGAGCTTATCTCAATGGAAAAGGAATATAAAGGCGTAAAGAATTTCAGCGTTGCAGTCACAAAGCGCGGCGACGACATAAAATTTCTGCATAAGATAATCGAAGGCGGTACCGACGACAGCTATGGAATAGAAGTGGCAAAGTTAGCGGGACTTCCCGCAAAGGTCGTCGAGCGCGCGAAACAAGAGCTTAAAGAACTTGAAATAAGCGGAAAGGTAAAGCTCGCCGAAGCCATAGAAAAAGGAAAAGAAAACCAGATAAACCTTGTCGCGGTAGAAGAACAGAACGCTCTCGCGCGGCTTCGCGCAGTTGATCTGAACACCCTTTCGCCTATGGACGCGCTTATGTTTTTAAAAGAACTTAAAGAAAGTCTTTGAATAAAAGAGGCTGTGCAGAATGAAACGGAGAAAAAATGCCTAAGATAAATCAGCTTGATAAAAGCGTTTATGAGCTTATTGCGGCGGGAGAAGTAATAGAACGTCCCTCGTCGGTAATAAAAGAACTGTGCGAAAATTCGATAGACGCGGGCGCGCATAACATCTGCATTGAGATAAAACGCGGAGGCATATCGTATATGCGCGTAACGGACGACGGCTGCGGCATATCATACGAGGATATGCCGCTGGCATTTATGCGCCATGCCACAAGTAAGGTGCTGACGGCAGACGACTTGGAGAACATAAATACTTTGGGATTTCGCGGAGAAGCTCTTGCGTCGGTCTGCGCGGTGTCAAGGGTCGAAGCGATAAGCCGCAGAGCGGTGGACAAGCTCGGCGTTTCGTACAAAGCGGAAGGCGTTACGCCTGCTGAATACGAAAAAATAGGCTGTGCGGAGGGTACAACGATAATTATCCGCGACCTTTTCTATAACACTCCCGCGCGCCTTAAATTCCTGAAAAAAGACGTTACTGAGGGCAATTATATCTCAAACGTCGTAGAAAAGCTCGCTCTGTCGCATCCCGATATTTCGTTCCGATTTATCCGCGAGGGCAGACAGGCGCTTCTTACTTCGGGCGACGGTAGCTTTTACAGCGCCATTCACGCCGTTTTCGGAAAGCAGTTTGCCGCGTCGATGATACCTGTTGAAAACGTATACAGAAATATCGGCGTAACCGGCTATGTCAGCTCGCCTCTGTTTACCAGAACAAACCGTACTATGCAAAACTTTTTCGTAAACGGAAGAAGCGTAAAAAGTCCTCTGTGCTGTGCGGCGCTTGAAGAAGCGTTTAAAAACAACATAATGGTCGGAAAATTTCCCGCGTGCGTTCTGTGCATAAATACCGCCCCTGCGCTTCTTGACGCAAACATTTCCCCCGCAAAGACCGAAGTCCGCTTTTCAAACGAAAAGGCGGTTTTCGACGCTGTTTATTTCGCGGTAAAGACCGCGCTCACGGGATATGACGAAAGCCGCGAAATAATATTGACGAGCAAAAAGAATGATGACGGACCGACAACTGTGCAGATACCGACCGTAAAAGTTCCCGTCGGAAACGAGATATATGCTGTTGAACAGCCGAGACCCGCTCCGGACAGTTTTTTCAAAAAACAGACCGAAGAGATAAATGCCGTCCAGCCGACGCTTTCCGGAGAAGTGATAACGGAAAAAGAAACCGACGTTTCCGAAAATGACCGCGGGAATAACGACAATTTGGAGGACATTTCCGCGCAGAATAATTCCGCGCCTCGGATAGTCCGCGAAATACAGCCTAATTTAAGCGGCTATTCATTCATAACAGAAAAATCGTTTGAAAAGCGCATAGCCGAAAATAACTCCGAGGAAAACACATCTTCCGCTCAACCCCCCGAAAAACCGAGCGATGTCCGTGTTATAGGCGAGCTTTTTAAGACATATATACTCTGCGAGAGCGGCGAATCGCTTTTGCTTATAGACAAACATGCCGCCCATGAGCGGATAAATTTCGAGAAGTTCAAGCGCGGAACGGATATCCACGGACAACTTCTTATCGAGCCGCAGGAGGTATATCTGACCGCCGAGGAATTTGAGGCGGTAAAATGCTTTAAACAGCAGCTCGAAAACACTGGAGTCCTGATAAAACTGACAGACGAGGGAAAAGTGTTTGTAGAGGGCGTTCCCCAGTCGCTTGAAGGGTGCGATCCCGAAGACCTTCTGCAAAGCGTTGCAGAGATACTTGCTTCGGGAAACGACAATGCTTCGGGCGCGCTTTTTGACGACGTTCTGCATACTATGGCGTGCAAAGCGAGTATCCGCGCAAACGAAACGCAGAGCATAGCAGAGCTTACTTTCCTTGCAAAAGAGGTTCTCAGCAACAACGACATACGCTATTGTCCGCACGGCAGACCCGTTATCACACAGATCTCAAAATCCCGTATAGAGCGGTATTTCGGCAGGATACAATAAAATCAGACTGTTGATTAATCCACATCTGCATCTGCATCATCAGCGTTATGCGATACGCACATAACGAATGTATATCGGGGCTATCTCAACAGCCTGAGTTTCAACTTTAAATACATATACAAGCTGTAAAATCTTTGCTCACGGCAACTTCGGAAAGGACGGTCTTTTTTGAATACGATCATTGTCATCTGCGGTCCGACCGCTTCAGGAAAGACTGCGCTTTCGGTCGAACTTGCGAAAATATACGGCGGCGAGATAATTTCCGCCGACAGTATGCAGATATATACCGATATGGACATTGCCTCGGCAAAGGCTTCTCCCGAAGAACAGCAGGGAATACCTCACCACCTTATGAATTTTTTAGACCCTTCCGAAAGTTTTTCCGTTGCGGATTATGTAAAACTTTGCAAAGAAAAATGCGGCGAGATATTCGCGCGTGGAAATATCCCGATAATATGCGGCGGAACGGGACTTTATATAAGCTCGTTTGTCGATAATCTTACATTTGACGAATGCAAACAAGACCCCGAATATCGTGAGGAAATGCGGAAATATGCCGAAGAAAACGGAGCGGCGGCTCTTTTGGAAAAGCTCCGCGAGGTCGATCCCGAAACCGCCGGCATGCTCCATGAAAACAATATCGGACGGATTATCCGCGCTCTTGAAGTATATAAGACCACGGGACATACTATTTCCGAGTCAAAAAGAAACTCGCGCAAAGAGCCTTCGCCGTATAAATTTATAATGATAACTCTCGATTTCGCCGACCGTGAACAGCTTAAAGAACGCATAAACAGACGTGTTGACGAGATGATCGAGCGCGGGCTTTTAAATGAAGCCAAAGAATGTTTCGCGCAGAAAAACCGCCCTACCGCCGCTCAGGCTATCGGCATAAAAGAGCTTTATCCATATCTCTGCGGCGAAAAAACGCTCGAAGAGTGTGTTGAAGAGCTTAAACTGCGCACAAGACAGTATGCCAAAAGACAATTGACATGGTTCAGGCGCGGCGGGAAAATGAACAGACTTGTTATAGAAAAAAACGACGGACTTTGTGAAATTTTATCCAAAGCGCGGCGTATAATTGACGATAATTTACAAATTATGGAAAATAGCAGGCAAAATTAAATAAATTTTTTAAATTTTGTTGCATTTTTATTAAAAAAACTCTAAAAATTATAAAAAAAGTATAGCATTTTTTGAAAGAATATGTTATACTGTATCTATATAGTTGGGGAGTGTTCGTTTTTTTCGGACATTTCGGACGTTATGCCCGACGAAACGCAAAAACGCTTTCAATACAGAGAGAAAAGGTGATTTATTATGGCAAAGGACATCAATTTACAGGACGTTTTTCTTAATCAGGCGCGTAAGGATAAGATACCCGTTACAATCTACATTACGAACGGTTTCCAGTTCAAGGGCATTGTAAAGGGATTTGATAACTATACCGTCATTCTCGATACGGACGGAAAGCAAAACCTTATTTATAAACACGCTATTTCTACAATTACGCCGTTCAAGGCTGTTTCTATACTCGACGCTTATGAAAAGAGCGCGGAAGAATAAGACACTTTTCTGACGGGAAGGTGAGCTTTTAGTGAATTCTGCTTGGACGCGAGCGGTAGTGATAATTGTTTCTGCGTTTATCATACTCATTGCATTGGGACAGATTTTCTTTGTCGGGCGAAGCTCGGTAAAGACCGAGACCGCTTTCAGTTATAATTTCGACGAGGAGATACCGTTTGTCGGGGTGTTTTTGCGCGACGAAACTATTGTCACGGACAATAGAACGGGCGTTTTGTCTTATGTGTATGACGACGGGATAAAAGTGGGAAAAAGTACCATTGTCGCAAGGCGCTATAAAAACGACGGAGATATTACGAAAAAGCGCGAGATAGAAAAGCTCGAAAAGCAGATCGAAATGCTTGAAAGCGCTGAAGAACTTTTGGGAACGGATAATTCCCAGCTTGAGGCGATTTCTGCGCAGATAAACGAGAGCCATTCTTCTATTATCGACAGCATTTCCGAGGGCGATTTCGAGAAAGCGTCCGAATATCGGAACAATCTCTTGTGCGCAATGTGCAAGCGCGAGATAACCTTAAAAGAAAGCGACGGCTATTCCGAAAAAAAACAGGCGCTTAATCAGAGAATATCCGAGCTTAACGCGCTTCTTTCGGGCGGATTTTATGATGTTTATGCCGGCGGAACGGGCTATTTTGTGAGCAGTATCGACGGTTATGAGGGAGAATTCGGCTTTTCCGATATCGATAAGCTGACCGAAGATAAAATAAACGAGGTCATCGCAAAGCCCGAAAAGTCGGCGCAGAACTCGTCGGTGATAGGAAAGCTCGTTTCCGATTATCGCTGGAGAGCGGCGGCGGTCATTGATATGGGCAATATGTTCGGCATCAGCACAAACAGCGATGTGGTCGTTCGTATAGGTTCAAGCTCCAGAATGGTGAAGGCAAGGGTCGTTTCCGTTAAAAAATGCTCGGATAATAAGGCAATTTACGTTTTTGAGTGCGACGATCTTATGGCAGAGGCGCTGGCTTCAAGAACTGCGAGTTTCAATCTCGTTCTGAAAAGCTACGGCGGACTTCGCGTTTCACGAAATGCTCTGCGTGAAAACGAAAATGGCGAGATCGGAGTTTATATTGAACGCGACAATAGACTGTTGTTCAAGAAAATCAACGTTGAATACTGGGGCGAAGATTATGTCATCTGCACACAAGAGGCAGGCGAGGAATATCTGAAGCTCTACGACAGCGTTGTCGTCGAAGGCAAGGATCTGTATGATGGAAAGGTTGTATGAAGCAGATTTCCCCGATATTCGAGAAAATTATCGGGTGATATGTGAAAATGTAGATAACGCAATGTCGCTGGCAAAGCGCTGCGACAAAGTAAAGATAATGGCGGTCACTAAGACCGTGCCGCCCGAAAGGGTAAACTTCGCGGTGGGGCTGGGGATAGAACTGCTCGGCGAAAACCGCGTGCAGGAATACCTTGAAAAGCGGGAGAGTTATGCTCCCGCAGAGGTTCATTTTATCGGCGGACTTCAAACAAACAAGGTAAAGTACATTATTGATAAGGTTTCAATGATCCATTCTGTGGACAGTTTTCATCTGGCGGAAGAAATTGACCGCCGCGCAAAACAGCACGGAATGACCATGGATATACTCGCCGAGATAAATATAGGCGAAGAAGAAACAAAAGGCGGGGTCTCTGCGGACAAGGCAAAAAGCCTTTGCGGGGAGATCTCAAACCTCGAAAACCTCAGGCTCAGAGGGCTTATGGCAATTCCGCCCGCGGGCTGTGGAGAAGAGGTCTTTGCTCGTATGCAGGAGCTTTTTGAAAATATAAAAGCGAACTGCAAAGGGGGACTGTTTGATACGCTTTCGATGGGAATGTCGGGGGATTATCAGGCGGCGATAAAATATGGGGCTACCGTTGTCCGGATTGGTTCAGCGCTCTTCGGACAAAGGCAATACAATAACAAATAATTGGGAGGAAATCAAAATGGCAGGTTTTTTAAGAAATTTGTTCGGGACGGCGGACGACAGCGAAGGATTTGTAGACTATGAAAGCGAGTCTTATGATACCTCGTCGAGCGCAGTCACAAACGAAGAGGCTGGCTATTCTTCGGGATACAGCGAGCCAAAGTCATATTCGAGCAGTTCTTCAGGCTCAAAATTCGTAAACATAGGCACAGGAAGCGCATCTCCTACAAAGATCAAGATCTTAAAGCCAAAGAGCTATGAAGAAGTGATCGAAGTTGCGGTTGACCTTATCCGTGAGGGAACGACCATATTTATAAACCTTAACGGACTTTCAAACGACATCTGCATAAGAATAGTTGACTTTATGACGGGTGTTACGGCGGCTTTCCAGGGGGATATCAAAAAGGTAGACGCATATTGTTATGCGGCGGCGCCGAAGAATGTTGATCTTATTGACAGTATCGACTGATTTATGCCGCTTGATCTGACAGAAGACGAGCGTTATCTGTCCGCGCATATCTGTGATTTGCTTAGACGCAGTTTTAGGACAGGAGTGCCGCAGTTTTCGGCATTTCTGAATGAAAGAGAAGCAGCTATAGCAGTACAAACGGCGCGGACAGAGAACGTAATTCCTGTGTTTTTCGGGGGATATGAAGGCGCGGTGAGAACGGTCTGCGGCTTTTTTGAGGGGACATTCGGCGAGGATTTTGCCGAAGAAGCCAAAAACGAGCTGTTTCCGATAAGCGCTGTGTCATTTTCTTACCGTGAGCGCGACAGGCTTTCACACCGCGATTTTTTGGGGGCAATTATGTCCCTGGGGATAAAGCGGGAAACAGTGGGGGATATTGTCGTGTCGGACGGAGAGGCGGCGGTTTTCTGCCTTGACGCGGAGGCAGAGCTTATCCGCGGGATAACAAAGATCGGAAATGCAGGGGTCTGCGCTGAGGACGGACTGAAAAAACCGATAGAAAAGCCGAAAACAGTAAATTTTATCGCAAGCGTTCCGTCAATGCGGCTTGACTGTATAGTGGGGGCTTGTGCAAACATTTCAAGGGAAAGATCCGCCACGCTCGTTAAAAGCGGGCTTGTGACTGCGGATTTTTCGGTGTGTCTTGAGGTAAGTAAAATAGTTGCGGAAAATTCTGTACTCTCGCTCAGAGGGTACGGAAAATTTAAAGTGTCGAAAATTGTCGGGACGTCAAAGAAAGGACGTCTGCGCGTCGAGATCGAAAAGTATGTATAATCTGTTCTCATAGGAATTGAAGGCAGAGATGGCTGCAATTCCTATGAGAACAGGACGGATGATACCGGAATGTTTTGATAAAAAACGCATAAAGCGCGGATAATATGGAAGGAAGAATTTAATGAACGCAAAGGAAATTATCGGAAAGCATTTTGAAAAAGCCGCCTTCAACGGCTATAAAACCGAAGAGGTCGATGAGTTTCTCAGAGTGGTTTCGGAAGAGTTTTCGAGACTTCAAAAAGAAAACGGCGAACTTGAACGCAAGCTCGAAGTTTTAGCGGATAAGATCCGCGAATACCGTGAGGACGAGGAGGCATTAAAGGACGCTCTGCTTATCGCTCAAAAACAGGGCAACGCTATTGTGGCGGAGTCAAAGGCTTCTGCGGAAAAGCTTACAAAAGAAACAAACGAGAATATCGAGAAAAGACTTGCGGAAGCAAAGGCTAAGAGCGAAAAGACAATAAATGACGCAAACGAATATTCGGAAAAAACAAGAAAAGAAGCCGACAATACCGCCGACAGAATAGTGACCGAAGCCCAGAATAAGGCGGATGAAATAAAGGCTCTTATGGAAAAACAGCGCGAGATACAGGAAAATATTATCCGCGAGACCAAAAAAGAAGCTCTTGAATTCAGACAGAGACTTTTGGACGGTTATAACGAGCAGATCACGCTTATAGATTCGCTTCCCGATAAATGCGAGAACGATTATGTAAAGAGAGTGGCAGAAGAGGCTGAAAAGCGCGAAGAAGAACGCTTGAAGAAGGCTGCCGCTGAAAAGGCGGAGGCTGAAAAAGCCGCAAAGGCTGCGGCTGCGAAGAACGCCGCTGCACAGCAGAAAAATGACAATAATGTCAACAAGAAAAAGAACGAAAAACCCGTTTATTCCGAAAATGTGAGCGAAAAGAACCAACCCTCAAAGACCGTTCCCGAAAAAACGGCAGAAAATAACCTTCCTTTCTTCAGCTCTAATACTGCCGAGGCAAAGCCTATACGCCACGGAGATCTTAAATTCGGAAAGAATAACGATAATAAATAAGAACTTGATTTCATATACGCTTGATACGTCTTGCGGATAATTCGCTTTGCAATGCGCGTTTCAAGCAATGAAAACAAGTAAAAAACAATAATCGAGGAGTCAGCTATGCCAGTCGATATAAACAGTACGGTAAACCTTCCGCAGACGGAATTTCCTATGCGGGCAAACCTTCCGAAAAGAGAGCCGGAAATGCTTGATAAATGGGAGCAGGAGCGCGTTTATTACGCGCTTTCCGAGAAAAATAAGGGAAAGCCCTCTTATACTCTCCATGACGGCCCTCCGTACGCAAACGGAAATATCCACCTCGGAACGGCGCTTAATAAGGTGCTGAAAGACATCATCATAAAATATAAGTCAATGACGGGATTTAATGCGAATTATGTTCCCGGCTGGGATTGTCACGGTCTGCCGATCGAGCTTAAAGCAATTAAACAGCTCGGAGTTGACAGCGGGAAAGTTTCCCCCGTAGAGCTTCGCAAAAGCTGCCGTCAGTTTGCGCTGTCCTGCCTTGACGAGCAGAAAGCTCAGTTCAAGCGCCTCGGCGTATGGGGAGATTTCGACGACCCGTATCTCACGATAAAGCCCGAATTTGAGGCAAAACAGGTCGAAGTTTTCGGCGAGATGATGAAAAAAGGCTATATCTATAAGGGATTAAAGCCGGTTTATTGGTGTGCGGACTGTAATACCGCTCTTGCAGAGGCTGAAATTGAATATCAGGACGACCCCTGCTATTCAATTTATGTGAAGTTCCCGCTGTTTGACGACAAGGGAAAGTTTTCCGACCTCGGAATAGATTTAAAAAAGGCAAGCGTCGTTATTTGGACAACAACAACATGGACGCTCCCCGGAAACCTTGCGATATGCCTCGGTCCTAACTATGAATATACATTCGTTCATGTAGAGGACGAAAACAGCAAGTCAAACGGCGAATATTTGCTTATGGCGACCGAGCTTGTCAGCGCGGTTATGAGCGCCGTAGGCATTTCTAAGTACAGCACTGTCGGAAGTTTTAAGGGTCAGGATCTTGAGCTTATCGAGGCAAACCACCCGTTTATGCCGAGAAAGTCTCCGATAATCGTCGGAAATCATGTTACTCTTGACAGCGGCACGGGTTGTGTTCATACTGCGCCGGGCTTCGGTGTGGAGGACTATGAGGTCTGCAATAAGTATAAGGGAATGTTTAAAATTATCGTTCCCGTAAACGAAAAGGGCATTCTTACCGAAGAAGCTGGCGAGTTCGAGGGTCTTAAGACCTCCGACGCAAACAAGGTTATCGCACAGCGCCTTGAGGACGACAATACCCTGCTTGCTATCGAAAAGATAGTACACCCGTATCCTCACTGTTGGCGCTGTCACGAACCGATAATCTACCGCGCGACAGACCAGTGGTTCTGCAATGTAGACGCGTTTAAGCCCGAAACGATAAAGGCTATAGAGAGCGTAAAGTGGATACCGGACTGGGGCGAAGAGCGCATTAAAAATATGGTAAATATGCGTTCGGACTGGTGCATTTCAAGGCAGAGAAGGTGGGGAGTTCCCATTCCGATACTCTACTGTGAAAACTGCGGGAAAACTGTCGTAAATGATACTACAATAAAGGCTATCTCGGATATGTTCAGAAAGGAAAGCTCGGACGCATGGTACGCTAAAGACCCGTCAGAGTTCATTCCCGCTGATGTAAAGTGCGAGTGCGGAGGAAACAAGTTCCGTAAGGAAATGGACATCTTTGACGTATGGTTCGACAGCGGCTGTACTCATGCGGCGGTTCTTGACGAACGCCCTGAGCTTTCATATCCTGCGGATCTGTACCTTGAGGGCTGCGACCAGTACAGAGGCTGGTTCCAGTCGAGCCTGCTTACGTCTGTTGCAACAAAGGGCATGGCGCCTTATAAGGCTGTCTGCACTCACGGCTGGGTTGTTGACGGAAACGGACAGCAGATGCATAAGTCAAAGGGAAACCAGATCTTCCCCGAAGAAGTCATAAAAGACTTCGGCGCTGACGTTCTGCGCCTGTGGGTTGCGTCGCTCGATTATCATGCGGATATAAGAGTTTCAAAGGATATGCTCAAACAGCTTTCTGAGAGCTATCGCAAGATAAGAAACACCGCGCGTTATATCCTCGGAAACCTTTCTGACGGCAAGGATTTCGACCCGAATACCGAGATGGTGGATTTTGACAAGCTGCGCGAGCTTGACAAGTGGGCTTTGGCGCGTCTTGACGAGGTTATTGAAAAGGTAAAAGCCGCGTATGATGCTATGGACTATTATCTTGCATATCATGCGCTGATAAGCTTCTGCGTGGTTGATATGTCGAATTTCTATCTTGACATTGTAAAGGACGTTCTTTACTGTGACGCGAAAAATTCGCCTGCAAGAAAATCCGTTCAGACAACAATGTACGTTATCCTTGACTCGATAGTAAGACTTGTCGCGCCGATACTGACATTCACGGCGGACGAGATCTGGGGCTTTATGCCGCATAAAAAAGAGGACGATTTGCGCGGAGTTCCGTTCAACAGTATGCCCGAAAAGACGGGAGTAAAGGCTGACGAGGAAAAATGGGCGAAGATAAAGGGCGTAAGAGATGACGTCCTTGCGGCTCTTGAGCAAAAACGCGCGGAAAAGGTGATTGGAAAATCGCTTGAGGCGGAGGTTACGGTCTACACGAACGACGAAAGCCTTAAAGGAATGGAAAACGACCTTGCAGACGCCTGCATAGTTTCAAAGGTGAACGTTCTGACGAGCGGAGAGGGCGAATATAAGGGCGGCGTATGCTCCGTTACCGCAGTAAAGAAAGCGGGCGAGCCTTGCGCAAGATGCTGGAGAATAGACGATACCGTCGGCTCGGACAGCGAAAATCCGACCCTATGTAAGCGCTGTGCGGATGTTATCAGATTGAATTTCTGATGAATTTAAAATAGGGAAGAGGAGATCCCTCTTCCTTATTGAATTTAACTCGATATTAAATTACAGACCAAATAAAAACAAAAATTTTCAGACCGTCGGGAAAGTCCTGTGTTCTCGCATAACGCGCCTTGAAGATAAGTCTGAATAAGGCGGCTTTTGTCGGCAGTCTGTAAAAAAGTAGATTGAAAAGAGGAGCAAATTGCAGTATATCTGGCTTTTGATCGCCGCAGTTCTGCTGGGAGTTGACAGGCTCACAAAATGGCTTGTCACAGAGAATATGGAGCTGAAACAGACGATAAACCTCATAAAATTCGGCGATAAAGAGGTACTGAATTTCTATTACTGCCTTAACGACGGCGCTGCATTCAGCAAGTTCAGCGGACAGAGAATACTTCTTATAATAGTGACGTCTGTCGTTATAGCAGGATTTTTGTACGCCGTTATCACAAAACGTATCAAAAAACCCGTACAGGTCGCCGCTTCGGCTCTTATCATAAGCGGCGGTATCGGAAATCTTATTGATAGGATATTCAATGACGGACTTGTAGTGGATTTCATTGATTTCCGCATTATAAACTTCGCGGTCTTTAATGTCGCGGACATCTGCGCGGTCGTTGGCGCGGGAATGCTCGCGGTATCAGTCATTGTCGGAGAAATACGGGATATGATCGCCAAAAAAGCAGATGGAAAAAGTGAAAAGAATTGAGTTCTCGGCTGAATTTCCCGACAGGCTCGACAGAGTTGTTGCCGAAAATACCGAACTTAGCCGCAGTTATGCCGTAAAACTCATTGAAAGCGGCTTTGTAACAGTCGGCGGAAAACTTTCTGATAAAAAAAGCGCGGTAAAAGCGGGGGAAACTGTCGTAGTAAATATTCCCGAAGCGGAAGAAGCCGAGATACTCCCCGAAAATATCCCGCTTGATATTGTCTATGAGGACGGCGACTTGCTCGTGGTGAATAAGCCCAAAGGAATGGTAGTTCACCCTGCCGCGGGGCATTATTCCGGAACGCTCGTAAATGCACTCATGTATCATTGCGGCGGCAGTCTTTCGGGAATAAACGGCGAGATACGTCCCGGTATCGTCCACCGTATCGACAAGGACACCAGCGGGCTTCTTATAGTTGCAAAAAACGATTTTGCACATCTTGGGCTTTCCGAGCAAATAAAAGAACATTCTTTTACGCGGGAATATCAGACGGTTGTGTGCGGTTGTATAAAAGAAAACGGAACGGTAAACGCGCCGATAGGCAGGCATAATACCGACAGAAAAAAAATGTGCGTAAAAGAGGAAAATTCCCGCGAGGCAGTCACACATTATTTTGTAATCAGAAATTATGCGGGATATACACATCTTTCCGTTAGGCTCGAAACAGGCAGAACTCACCAGATAAGAGTTCACCTTTCTTATATCGGACATCCTGTCGCGGGTGACGAGGTATACGGAAACGGAAAGCCGAAGTGGCTTTGCGGACAGTGCCTTCATGCGGGGAAAATAGGATTTATCCACCCGCGTACTAAAAAATATATGGAGTTTTCGAGCGAACTTCCTGAATATTTTACGAAATTTCTTAGGGAAATCGAAAAGTAAATGGACTTTAAGAACGTAATTTTTGTGACAGATCTTGACGGAACGCTGCTTACCGACGATAAGCGGATCTTGGAGCGCGACCTTAAAGCAATAGAGCGTTTTCGCGCGGGCGGCGGTATTTTCGCCGCGGCAACTGGACGCGGGTATGCAATGGCGCGCCGCGTCGTCACAATGCTTGCCGACGTTCCGTCTGTAATCTTCAACGGCGCGGCGGTCTACGATTTCAAACAGGATAAATTTCTGTGGAGAAGCGAGATAGATAAATGCGCATATGATTATGTCGACAGGATAGGACGGGCGTTTGAGAATATCGGAGCGGAAGTTCTGTGTGAGCAAACGGTATATGTACCGTATCTGAACGAAGTCGAACAGACCCACCTCGACTGGGAACAAGTAAAGGCTGATTTCAGAAAGGTATCGGAAATACCGCAGAGCGGCTGGCTCAAATTTCTTTTTACGGGAGAGCCGAGCCTTATTGACGAAGTGGAAAAATTTGTTTATGCGGGAGATTTCCCGAAAGTAAACTGGGTAAGATCCGGTCCGCTGTTTTTCGAGTGTCTGCCTGAGGGCGTTGATAAATGGTCGGGTTTTCGGCGGCTTATAGAGCTTTTGAATGCTGAAGACCGCTTTACGGTCGCCGCGGGAGATTATAAAAATGACGCGACGATGATAAAGAATGCCGATCTCGGTTTTGCACCCGAAAATGCACACGAAAGCGTGAAAAAGTGCGCGGATGTCGTCGTCTGCGACAACAACAGCGGCGCTGTCGCGGAGATGATAGAATATATAGAAAAACTTTAGGATGAAAAATACGGGCAGGCTGCCTGTGATAATATAAAATGTAGTTCTATGGAGGGAGAAATGGACGAAAAACTTGTTCGAGAGCTTGAAATCGACGCTGCAAAGGTAAGGATCGGCATAATTGAGGGCGTTTATAACGCAAAATGCGGACACCCCGGCGGCGCGCTGTCGATAGCGGATGTATTGACGTATATGTACAAACACCGCCTTAATGTTGACCCGAATATGCCTGACGACCCAAAGCGCGACAGGGTTGTATTATCGAAAGGACATTCCGCTCCTGCATTATACGCGGTTTTGGCTTTGAGAGGATTTTTCCCGTTCGACGAGCTTAAAACGCTCCGTCAGAGCGGTTCGAGGCTTGAGGGACACCCGGACAGAAAGAAAGTTCCGGGCGTTGACGCAAGCACCGGTTCGCTCGGTCAGGGCATTTCACAGGCTTGCGGAATGGCGCTTGCGGGAAAGATGTCGTGCGAAAGCTATAAAGTGTATACGATTTTAGGCGACGGCGAAATCGAAGAGGGTATGGTCTGGGAAGCGGCAATGTTCGCTTCTCACTACAAGCTTGATAATCTTGTCGCAATTATCGACAACAACGGTTTGCAGATCGACGGAAAGATAAGCGAAGTCATGTCGCCGTATCCGATAGAGGAGAAATTTGAGGCGTTCGGCTGGAATGTGATAACGATAAACGGTCACGATTTCTCGCAGATGGAAAAGGCGTTTGACGCGGCGGAGAGAGTATTTGAAAAGCCGACGGTAATTATCCTTAAAACTACAAAGGGAAAAGGCATTGATTATATGGAAAACGCGCTCGAATGGCACGGAAAAGCCCCCGGCGACGAGGACTATCAGCGTGCGATAAAACAGCTTCGTGAACATTTAGCCGAGCTTGAAGGGAGCGTGAAATAATGGCAGAACAGGTAAAACGTGCGACCCGCGAGGGCTATGGCGACGGGCTTTGTGAACTTGCCGAGATAAGACCCGATATGGTCGTATTGGACGCGGATCTTTCGGCAGCGACAAAAACGTCTGTTTTCAAAAAGGCATATCCCGAAAGACATTTCAACTGCGGAATATCCGAGCAGAATATGATGGGAGTTGCGTCGGGAATTGCCTCGACGGGAAGGCTTGTATTCGCAAGTTCGTTTGCAATGTTCGCGGCGGGCAGAGCTTTCGAGATAATAAGAAATTCTATTGCTTATCCCCAGCTCAACGTAAAAATAGGCGCTACACACGGAGGAATATCCGTGGGTGAGGACGGCGCTACTCATCAGTGCTGTGAAGATGTGGCGATAATGCGGGCGCTTCCTAATATGACGGTCATAGTTCCTGCGGATTATGTTGAGGCAAAAGCAGCAGTGATGGCTATGGCGAATTTTGAAGGACCGACATATCTTCGGTTCGGTAGACTTGCCGTGCCGATATTCAACGGCGACGATTATAAGTTCGAGGTCGGAAAAGGCATTACTATGAAAGACGGCAAGGATATTACTATAATTGCAAGCGGACTTATGGTAGCGGAGGCAGTTGAGGCTGCACAGGCTCTGCATGAGCAGGGGATCGACGCGCGAGTTATAAATATCCATACGATAAAGCCTATAGACCGCGATATTATCGTAAAAGCGGCAAAGGAAACGGGAAAGATAGTTACTGTCGAAGAGCATAACATTATAGGCGGACTTGGGTCGGCGGTCGGAGATGTTGTGCTTGAAGAATGTCCCGTGCCGGTGATAAAGATCGGAGTAAATGACGTATACGGTCACAGCGGTCCTGCAAAGGTACTTCTGAAAGAGTTCGGACTTTGCGCGGAGAATATTGTGAATGTTGTAAAAGCGGCAGTTAAAAATTAAAGGTCAAACAATATTTTCCTGCAAAATTCGCTTTTTGCATTTTAGACGGATAGCGGGGGAGCCGATTTTGGTTCCCCCGCAATTTTTATAGCCGAATAAAAATGAAATTTATTTTGATGAACAATTTGTACACTTCAACAAGCCGATCGGCCTTAACTGTACGACATAAATCGTCGGCTGATGTCAGCGCAGAGCTGTGAGAAGAAAGCATCTATCAGCGGACAGGACACAGTGAAATGCTGATGAATAATAATTTACGAAGTACTTCTGAAATTTTTAAAACCGAATACTAAAAATTGTACAAATTCTATAAAATATATTGACATAAAGTAAATTTTATTGTATAATCAATATAAGCCGCAGTATGTCTGCGGACAAAATATAAGGAGATTAGAGTTTATGGCTGATTTGGTTAATGAAATGCTTGGGAAATTTTCGGAATTGGCTCAAGAAGAAAAAAATATCAACGCTGATATTGATAAAGCTCTCAAAGAATATAATGATTATTGCAGATCGTCCGATAACGACCTGAATAAAAAACTTGAGGAAATACGAAAAAAGATCCGTAAGGTTTCCGAGCTTATGCAGTATGCCCGCGAACACGCCAGTGACCTCGAAGAAGCACAAATGCCGTTTGAGACCTCGGAAGGCGCTCTCGAAAGTATCCGTCAGACAATAAAGCTCGATTCTAAAAACGACCCGAACGCCGAGTCGCTTTATACAAAGGCTTCAGGACAAAAGCTGTTCTACGAGGCGGAAATTGAGCGGACCAGAAAGCTCATAGAGGGCAGTAAAGTACAGGCAAAACGCCAGTATGACAGCGACGTAGCGGCTCTTGAAGGGAGAAAAGAAAAACACGATAAAGCTCTGCGCGATTATGTTTTATCCGAGGATTTCAAACGTTATTTAAAGTTTTTGGGATTTGACAAGTCCGCATTCAACAGCCAGAATACCGTAAATCTTATTGACAAAAGCAAAATCTCAATCGGACAGCGCAGGATACGCTTTTCCGTTCCTATGGAGGTAGAACAGGAACTTACGAATATCTCCAACGGAGAATATAACCCCGCGTCAAGAACGATCGGCGCGCCTTTCGGAGTTCCTACCCAAGAGGGCAGCGTTCTTATGCTTGAATATGACGAGAGAAACAGGGCGTATCTTCTCGGCGGCGTGGAAAGATTGCTTCTTAATCTGATAAAGTATTGCGGAACTGATATAACCGATATGGCGTATTTCGATCCGGCAAACAACAGTGCGGAATCTCTGGGCATTATGTCCGCATTTGCAAAGGGCATAAATCCTTTTATCGTCGCTCCGCAGTCGCCTGCCGAGGCAAACAGCAAGCTCGCGGAACTATATGCCGCTATAAAGGAAAATCCTTCTCCGAACTGCGTTTCGAGAGTTATGGTGCTGTGCGGTTTTCCTGAGGATTTCACTCCTGAGTTTTCTGAAAAGATTATTGACCTTGCGAAAAATATAAAGCAGAGCGGAACAATGCTTATACTTATACATAACGGTTCTGCACAGGACAACGACGTTGTGACCGATCTGAGAAATTCTTCCATAAATATCCGAAGCAGAAACGGAAGTTTTTATTTGAACAGTACGCGCGAGAGCCTGTTCTGGTATTCAAAGCCGTCGGATATTCCCGATACGATACGCAGGACATATATAGAACAGCGCCGTGCCGCTGCTCCTCAGTCTGCGCCTGTACAGCAGGCGTATACCGCTCCGCAGCCTGCGCCTGTGCAGCCGGCGTATACCGCTCCGCAGCCAATGCCTGTTCAGCCGACATATACCGCACCTCAGCCTTCTCCGCAACCCTCTGCCGCAGCACAGGCGGACGACGCGACACAGACTGAAAACTCCGCTGTTTCCGAGAACGAACAGGAAGTATCCGCTTTTGAAGAAGCCGAGGAGATAAGCGCGGAAAAGGGATCGCGCGTCCTGCCGAAAATATCCGTGAGCGCAGGAGCAGAGCGCCTCGATATAAGCGGAAATGTAACTTATATTTGCGGCAAAAACAGCGCCGACAGAACGGCTATAGTAAAGGCGGTTTTAGACGGAGTTACAGCATATACCCATCCCGACAGCGCCGAACTCTGGCTTTTCGACAACGACCATAGCCTTATTGAACTGATAAATGTAAAAAGCGCTCATATTAAGTACGCGGTTTCGGACGAAGCCGACGAGACAGCAGTGGATTTTGCGGAACTGCTTGTTGCTGAGAAAGCGGCGCGCGCCGAGCTGCTGAAAGAAAAGCATTGCAGAAATTACGGCGAGCTGGCGAAAGATGTCTACCTGCCGAGAGTGGTCGCTGTTATAAGCGATTTTACAGAGTTTTTGAAGTCGCTCGACCGTGCGCCGAAATATTTCGGCAAAAACAGGAGAAACATTCTCAAAGGTCTGATGAAAAACTGTTCGAGATACGGAATAAATCTCGTTCTTGTAGGACGTACTTTCTCGGAAAACGGAAAAGCGCCCGATGTGCTTGAAAACGCGGTAGACTGCGCGGCAGCTGTTTCGGGCAGAGAAAAGTATCTGAACTGTTTGTTTAACGATTCAAGTATACCCGCGAAGATCCCCGAAAATCATGTTCTCGTTTCGGGAACAAACGCGCTCGCTAAAATAAAGATAACCGAACAGGACGAAGCGAAGAGCTATGTTCAGTCATACGAATACGACGCGAACGCCGAGAATTATCTTGAAAAAAAGCCGTTTATTGCCGACAGAAGCACTGCTGTCGCTTATACGGAGCGCGACAGTTCAAGGGCGGAGCTTATAGCTGTCCGTGAAAACAGCGAGATAATGCTGTTTTTGGGAGAACCTTGCCGAATTTCGGGGAATATGCCGATAATTCTGCGCGAGGATAATGCTGAAAATCTTCTTGAACTTGCTCCGAAAAGCTCTGAAAAGGCGGCAGCGGCAACGGTCGCCGCAGCGATAAGATCTCTCGAAGAACAGGGAATACCTACGGAGATAATAACTGTAAACGGAAATTCTATTTTTACCGAGCTTTCCGTAAGCGGTGTTCTGAGCGGGATAAAGGTCGTCGAGAGCGAGAATGCCGCGGCAAGGATAAAAGAACTTTCGTCTAAGCTCAGTACGGGAACGTTAAACGAGTTTCTTATCATTTTAGGAGGAGATGTGCTTTTGACATCGCTTCATGCTGAAGATCAGAATTCTGTCGCAGAGCTGAAAAAGCTGTTTGTCAAAGGCTCAAAGAACGGCTGTCGGATAATGTTCGTATGTTCGGGAATAAGTCAGATGCAGGCGGGATTTTTGTCGCTGTTCAGGCATAAGATAATATTCCCCTGTCCGTTTGCGGAAAGCGAAAAACTGGCTTTGAGCGGGGACTGTGAGCTTATAAACGGCGCGTTCAGAGTGAGCGAAGACGGCGATGAATTTACGGCAGTACCTTATGTGTTTTAAACCGTATATGGTTTAGACATCAGTTTTTGATGACGAAAATAATCGAGAGAGGACCTCGCGGTCCTCTCTTTACGTTATTGAGCAGCGCTTTACTGCCAAACTTTCTCTTATGCATTACGCGCCGAAGACAGATAACGCTGTTAGATGTAAGAAGAAACGAACAGCGTTTCCGATCTCCGACTGCCGCGCAAGCGGCGGCACATAAGTTTTTTGAAAAGGAGTTTGAGGGAAAACTTTTTTTCAAAAAAGTTTTCCCTCAATGATGGCTGAGCTGCGCCGAGGGAGTACCCGTATTCGCGGATACTCCCTCGGTTATTATATAAAATTGGGGGGAAGAGGTTTTATTGCTGTCCGATAGTGACATTTCCCGAAGTAAGCTTTATTTTTACATTCTGACGGTTTTCTTTTCCGAATGTTCCGCGTGTGCCTTTTCCGAGAGTAACAAATTCTCCCTTTTCCGCGCCGAGGTCGGTCTTTAATACTCCCGAAACGCCGTCAAATTCAATATCCGCGCCGCTGTCCTCAGGCAGCCAAACATTTACCGCTCCGCTTACCGCGCTTATTTCGAGCGCACCGTTCCACTCTCCGTAAAAAAGGTCTATCTCGCCTGAAACCACGGATACGTTTCCTTCTCCCGAAGCGTTATTGTAAACGGTTTTTCCCGAAACCGAGCATATCGAGAATTTTTCAGCTTTCGCGTTTATTTCGACATTTCCCGAAACGGTAGTTGCTTTTACGAGTTTTGCGGGAGCATTGTTGTTTATTGTTATCTTGCCCGAAGCGGTCTTTACCCGTATCTCGCTGAACTGTGCGCTTACGCTTATGTCGCCCGAAGCAGTGTTCAGTTCAAATACGTCCGATTTTATATTATCCGCGCAAACGCCACCGTGAGTTGTATTGACCTTTATTTTCGAGAATATCTTTGCAGGCAGATAAACCGTCAGCTTATAGTTTTCTTCGGGTTTGTTTCCGATAATGTTTAAAAACGGAGTTTCTTTGAGAGTGAGCTTGTTTTCAAGCAAAACCGCGCAGAGCTTCGGCGCGTCCTTCGGGTTTTCGTATAAGGCGGTTATTTCTTCGCCTTCACCCTCCGAAAGAACTATCCTCGTGCCGATAGAACAGATCTCGACTTCGCTTATTTCGTTGGTAAACTTGTAAGTCTGCATAAAATGACCATTCCTTTCCTGATATTATTTTGCCCGGCATTTGCCGGTTTTTTGTTGTCAGAATTCATGTGATTATATAGTCGCCATTCGGGTCTGTGACGGTTGAGCCTGAATGATTTTTAATAGTGACTACTCCCGTTAAATTAGATACTGTAATGAAGTTTTTGGTATTGCTCTCTCCTATTGTACAGGTTTCGACGGTTTCATACAAGCTCATATCTGCATTGTCTGTTTTAATATATATTGTTCCCGAATTTTCATCTGAAATAAATTTGCTCGAGGTTTCAGGCGGCAGGAATACATTCACATTGCCCGTATAATTTTTTATCCCTGCATAATTTAATTCCGAAAAAGACGCGTTTGTATTTCCGCTTGTGTTAAATAAATCTCCTCTTCCCGAAAGTCCGCTTATTTCAACTTCCCCTTTGTCGTTATTTATGTCATATGATTTTGTATCGGCGTTTAATATCTTGGCACTTCCGCTTCTTACTTCAAGCGATATATTATCCGCTGTATTATTCGTATCTCTTGTGAGCGAAAAACTTCCCGAACTTACGGAAAAAGTGTTGTCCAAAGCGTTTATGTTGCTCATGGTTAAACTTCCCGTACCCTGACATACTGAAAGAGAAGAATATTTTCCTTTCGGTATCATTATCTCGGCGGTATATTCGGGCGTTCCTCTATAATTATCGTCGAGCCAGTATGTTTCATCCGAGTTTTTATCAAACGAGATACCTTTCGGACAAAATTCGATAAAGCTGATATCATTATCGCTCGACAGCGTTAGAATTGCGCTTTTATTTTCGCTGTCGCACTTGACGCTTATAGTGATGTCCTCGCCGGAATATGACGTAACCACAGCATTTACTCTCGAAAAGTTGAACGAAAGCTGCTTTAGAGCAGGTATACGATAAACATACTCTATTTCCGAAGAAATGAGAAATCTTTTTTGTCCTCCTTCGTAATAATGAAATGACGGGATTTGTATTTCGGTTTTATTTTCGTCTTTATACAGATCCTTTTTCCCGATTATTTGCTCGATCATCAGCGACGATAAAAAACTTAAAATGCATATGGGAATAAGAACGGTAAGTAGTTTTTTCAGCATTTTTTTCACCTCACAGATCATATATAGCTTTGATATGCTGTTCTATAATAAATTTAAAGAGCTTTACCAAAGGCTTTATCAGCATAAGCCCGATTATGGAAATTATAAGTCCCAAAGAGCAAAAACCTATACCGCGAAACAGAGTGACAATTTCATATTGCTCCTGATATTCTAATGTCGTTCGGAAAATAACGGGCAGTCCGTTGTTTATGAAAACCGATATACCCGTGGTAAAAATCGCTGTAATTCCGCCGATTATTGCAGGCAAAAGCCAGCTCCATAAAAACACATCAAGCGCTATGGCAACCAAGAGCTTTTTAAGGTTCAAATTCGGTTCCAGAAATTTTATATCCTTAAAGACAGACCCTCCCGAAGCCGAGTTGTTATGAGGATTTTGCGGGATAACTCCTTTGCGGTCGTTATTTGAATGTTCGCGGAAGTGGTCGTTCGGACGAGGAACTTTTGTCATCACATTCTGCGCGGCATTTTTTACCGCCTCCGTCGCAGCGTTTCCCGCAGTCTTTACAGCGTCGGCAGCCGTTTTTCCCGCGTTCGCCACTGCGTCTCTGACATTGTTTTTCCCGAAAGCGTCGGCAATGGCGTTTCCTGTTATCTTAGCTGCGTCGGCGACTGCTTTTCCTGCATTTGAAAACGCATTTGCAACATCATTCGGTCTGTTCTGAGCCGCCGTATTTGCCGTTTCTGCCGAACCGTTTGGCGCGCCCGTTGTTCCTGTTGAAGCATTTGTTGAAGAATAAGACGCGCTTTGCGAAAAATAAGCGTTTTGGGAATTCGCCGCGCCGCCTGTAAAACCGTTCTGTGCTTGATAACCCTGCGTTTGAGAACCTTGTGCTTGAGAACTCTGTGCCTGAGGATAAATTTCCTCGGAAAAATGCTCAGGGGTATACTCTATAAAATGCTCGTTTTCCTGTTTGTTTTTTATGAGCGAAAGGTCTGCGGGAACGTCACGTCCTGGTTTGGTGAGGCTTACTTTATGTTCTAAGTCGCGCGCGACCATACTGTTTATTCTCGTGCTTTCAAGGTTCAGATAGTTTCGGGCAATTTCTTTTACATCGCCGAGCCTTTTTGCCGCCTCTTCTTCGGAGACGCCCTCGTCTCTGCACTCTGCGAAATGCTCTTCAAAATCCGCTCTTATGTCGTCGGAAAAATTTATGCCTATTCTTTGAAGCTCATATTCGAGCTGTTCAAAAAATTCATTTTTACTGTTCGTTATCATTTCCGTATTCCCCTTTCAGAAGTTTATCTATGCTCACTTCAAATTCTTTCCACTCTGAAACAAGTCTGCCGAGTTCTTGTATACCTTTTTCGGTTATTTTGTAATATTTTCTCGCAGGTCCTTCGGGGGATTCGACTATATAGCTGTCTATAAGATCTGAATCTCTCAAACGTTTCATAAGCGGATATATCGTACCTTCGGTCATTTCCATACATCCCGATATCCTGTTTACTATTTCATATCCGTAACAATCGCCGCGGCATATTATAGAAAGCGCGCACATTTCAAGCGTTCCTCGTTTCATTTGTGAGTTCATATTTTCACCTCCGAGAGTTGTCTTTATTCTGATTATATCACAAGGTATCGTATATTGCAATATAGTGAATAGACAAAAGTCGAGCCATATTTTTCAAAAATCTTGTATAATTTTAACATAAATTGCAATAAATTAACTCATTATATTAAATAAAGCGCTGTTTTATCGGGCAATTAAGCCGGCAGTTAAAACTTCGCCTTTTTTGACAAAATACGATAAGCTATTATAAATTTCCTATTGAAATTATTGTAAAAATGTGGTACAATATAATTTGAATTGATATATTTTATAATACAGCAGACTGTCGATAAAGTTTTGTTTGCATTATCGGCGCGCTGACGAAAAACGATAGTTTTCGCCGTGCCCAAAAGGTTTTTTAAAACGAAAAACCGCTAACGAACCGACTTTTTTGGCAGTCTGAAAGCGATAATTTTTACAATTCGGTCAAAGAAAGGCAGATATTATGGCTAAAATTAAAATCGCAGTCCTTTTCGGCGGAGCTTCGAGCGAACACGAGATTTCCCTTATCTCCGCTTATACAGTACTTACAAATATTCCAAAAGATAAGTATGACGTGTTCTGTGTGGGGATAACAAAAAAAGGTCACTGGATGTATTATCCCGGAGAATATGAGGATATTAAAAACGGAAAGTGGGAGCAAAACCCCGACTGTTGTACGGCGGTATTAAGTCCCGACTCGGTGCATAAGGGCTTTATAGTTCTTAACAGCGACGGGGCTATACTCCGAAAAGCCGATGTTGTATTTCCTGTTTTACACGGAATGAACGGCGAGGACGGAACTGTTCAGGGACTTGCAAAACTTGCGGGAATGCCGTGCGTGGGGTGTGATATGACAAGCTCGGCGGTATGTATGGATAAGACGATAACGCATAAGATACTTGAACACGCGGGTATAAGGACTGCGCCGTTTGTTGAACTCAGGCGATTTATGCTGAAAAATACGGACGAGATGATCCGCGTCATAACAGAAAAACTCGGGTCTTCTGTTTATGTAAAGCCTGCGTGCGCGGGTTCTTCGGTCGGAGTTTCGAGAGCGGAAAATGCCGACGAGCTTAAAGCCGCAATTAAGATTGCATTTGCACACGGCGACAAGGTGATTGTTGAAAAGGAGATAATAGGCAAAGAGGTCGAATGCGCAGTACTCGGAAACGGAAACGACATTATTGCGTCAATTCCGGGTCAGATAACTCCTGCGGAGAAGTTTTACGATTATGACGCAAAATATAAGCTCGGAACATCAGTTCTGGATATTCCCGCGAAAATTACGGAACAACAGACCGAGAAACTCAGAGAAACCGCTAAAAAAGCGTACATAGCCTGCGGATGTTCGGGATTTTCGAGAGTTGATTTCTTTGTGTGCGAGGACGGTCTTATACTGAACGAGATCAACACTATTCCCGGCTTTACCTCAATAAGTATGTACCCGAAACTTATGGAGAATATGGGAATACCGATAGGCGAGCTTATCGACAGGCTTATACAGCTCGCAATGAACAGCGAATACAACTGACGCGGGCATTAAATAATTCCGAATAAGAAAGAAAACAAGGGAAGTGAAATTTTGGACAACTGTTCTATAACCCTCAGCATAAAACAGACAGCCGACGGCTATACAGATGAATCCGAGCTTTATACAAAAGGTGAATTCAGACTTCATAAGGGCGCTTATTTTATTGATTATGACGAGAGCGAAGCCACGGGTTATGACGGAAGCCATGTTCAGCTTATGGTAGATGATAAATATGTTACTATGACAAGAACGGGAACGTCGTTTTCAAACCTCGTCTTTCAGGATAATACTCGTCATTTCTGCCACTATGGAACGGAATTTGGAGACTGTATGGTCGGTATATCCACAAAATTTATCGACAAGAATTTGAACGAAAAAGGCGGCAGGATACACCTGAAGTATACCATTGACGTAAACGGCGGACTTATGTCCGAAAATGAAATAACCATAAAAGTCAAAATGTGAGGAATAAAAATGTATTATAATGCGGTAAACGAAGCAAAAAACGAAATAAAGGAAATAATTATGAAAGCCCTCGGCGAGCTTACTTCAAGGGGAGAGATACCCGCAGAGCCTTTGCCCGCGTTTTCGGTAACGATTCCTTCAGACAGCTCCCACGGCGATTTTTCCGCGAATACTGCGCTTGTTGGTGCAAAAGCCCTTAAAACAAACCCGCGCGCGCTCGGAGAAAAGATAAAGGACGCAATATGCCTTACGGGAACGCTTTTCGACAGGGTAGAGCTTGCGGGAGCGGGATTTCTGAACTTCTTTCTCGGAGATCATTTTTTTTCGTCAGTCGTGGATAACGTTCTCGATTTGAAAGGAGACTACGGAAAGACAGATCTCGGAAAGGGAAAGCGCGTTTTGGTCGAATTTGTTTCGGCAAATCCCACAGGACCCATGCATATAGGAAACGCAAGAGGCGGCGCGATAGGCGACTGCCTTGCGTCGCTGCTGCAAACGGCGGGATATGAAGCTTTCCGCGAGTTTTACATAAACGACGCGGGAAATCAGGTCGCAAAATTCGGAAAATCTCTTGACCTTCGTTATCTCCAGCTATGCGGAGGCGAAGGACAGAAAATTATCGAAGAGTGCGGGGCTGACCTTGAAAAGCTCTGCGACGTCATTTATGATAAAACCGCCGCAGACAGCGAAGAAGCTCCCGCGGACAAGAACGACCCTTTTTATATGCCCGCAGACGTTTATCTTGGAAAGGATATAATCGAACACGCGAAGAATTTTTACGACATAAACGGAAATTCTTATGCCTGCAAGTCGGAAGAAGAACGCAGAAAAGCACTGGTGGATTATGCTCTGCCGCTTAATGAAAAGCGGCTTGAAACAGATCTGCTGAAATACCGCATTAAATACGACAACTGGTTTAAGGAAAGCTCGCTTCATGAAAGCGGCGCGGTAAACGAAGTTATCGAACATCTGAAAGCAGGCGGTCACACCTATGAAAAGGATGGCGCGTTGTGGCTGAATGCCGAGGCGCTCGGCGGAGAACAGGATTTCGTGCTTGTGCGCTCAAACGGCTTTCCGACTTATATTGTGCCGGATATTGCTTATCACTATAACAAGCTCGTTACGAGAAACTTTGATACGGCAATAGACGTTTTAGGAGCAGATCACCACGGATATGTAAAGAGAATGAGGATCTGCCTTAAAGCTATGGGAATAGACGAGAAAAGGCTCGACGTTGTTATATGCCAGATGGTGATGCTGGTAAGGGACGGAAAGCCGACAAAGCTCTCAAAGCGTTCGGGAAAAGCTATTACGCTCGCAACGCTTTTGGACGAAGTTCCTATAGATAACGCGAGGTTTTTCTTCAATCTTCGCGCGGCTGACACACATCTTGATTTCGACCTTGATTTAGCTGTAGAAGAAAGCTCCAAAAATCCCGTTTTCTACGTTCAGTATGCCCACGCGAGAATTTGCCGACTGCTCGGCAAAATGGCTGAGGACGGGATAAAATACGGCGGAGAGCCTTTGAAATACTCTGCCGAAGAGGAAAAGACGCTTATACGGAAGATCGCGGAATATCCTGAGCTTATAAATGAAGCGGCACGCGAATATTCTCCTTTTAAGCTCACAAAATATGTGTATGAGTTGGCTCAGATTTTCCATAAGTTCTACGACGGATGTGATATAAAGACAGCGGAAAATGATGTAAAGATGTCAAGGCTGGCGCTTTGCGAGGCGTCTAAAACGGTCATTGGAAACATTCTTATGCTGCTGAAGATCGAAGCACCCGAAAAAATGTAATAATATTCAAAGAATATCTGCACTAAAATCCGAGGAATACAAATGTATAGTAAAGAAAAAAAATACTACAAAAAGTCGTTTTTCGTCGCCCTGATAATGGCGGCAGTATTATTTGCGCCGTTTGTGATAATGGACGGCGGCTATTTTCAGTTTTACGGCGATTATAATTCACAGCAAATTCCGTTTTTCAAACACTGTATAGAAATGGTACACAACGGAACTATGGGGTGGGACTGGGAAACAGATCTCGGCGCAAACTTTTTCGGAAGCTATACCTATTATACTCTCGGAAGCCCGTTTTTCTGGTTTATGTGCCTTTTTCCCGCCTCTATTTCGCAATATCTTATGGCGCCGCTTTTGTGCGTAAAGATAGCTCTTTTTTCTTTCTTTGGGTTTATTTACATAAGAAGATTTGTAACTAAACCCCAAACGGCGCTTATCGGCGGACTTCTCTATGCATTTTCGAGCTTTAATATTTATAACATCTTCTTCCAGTTTCAGGATGCAATGATTTGGTTTCCGCTGCTTTTGATCGCGCTTGAAGAAGCTGTTATAAATAAGCGGCGCGGTGTTCTGGCGCTTGCGGTCGCGTTAAACTGTCTGGCAAACTATTTCTTTTTTATCGGAGAATGTATTTTTCTTATCATCTATTTTCTCTCGCGTATCCTTATGGACGAAAGGTTCAGAATTAACCTGAACGGCTTTTTCTGCCTTGCCTTTGAATGTATCGCGGGAGTTATGATAGCGGGAGTTCTTTTCTTTCCGTCGATCTATCAGGTACTCGACGTTCCGCGTTCGACAAATATGCTGACGGGTTGGAATTTCATTTTCTTTTCAAACAAACAGCGCTATGGGCTTCTTATCGAAAGTATGTTCTTTCCGCCCGAAATTCCCGCAAGAAACAATATGTTTACCGAGGCAAACGCGAAATGGTCGAGTGTCGCGCTCTACTTGCCCTTGTTCTCAATGGCGGGAGTTATCGCGTTTTTAAAAGGAGCGAAAGGACACTGGGCGAGGGTCGTTCTCGGAATATGCCTGCTTATGGCATTTATCCCCGGCTTTAACGCAGCGTTTACCTTACTCAACAACAACTATTATACGCGCTGGTTCTATATGCCTGAGCTTATATGCTGTCTTGCGACAGCTTATGCTCTCGAAAAAGAAGAGTTCGACATTGATTTCGGGCGGAAAGTCTGCTTCGGAGTTGTGTTTATGATGTCGGCAATTGTTCTGCTGTCGCCGTTTGAAGTTACCGTAAAGAACGACGGAACGGAAAAGATAACGGAAATTGTTCCGAGATTTATGCTGACTAAAAAAGAACAGACCGATCCGGGAGTTGACGGAAGAGTTTATATTCAGATAGCTATAGCGTTACTGTTTTTGATAATTCTGAATGTCATCATCTCAAAAAGGAAAAAGCTCGGTTTCAATCGTTTTATGAAGCGCATAACCGCCGCAACGGTCGTATGTTCAATGATATTGAGCCTGTATTTTCTTGTTCTCGGACGTTATCTCGGAAACACGCTCGGATATTATAACACCGCGTTGAGTGCGAAATTTGAAATTGATGACGACGAATTTTACAGGATTGAAGGCGTAAATGAAACAAATAATTTCAATATGTTCAGCTCAAACAGTTCGCTTAAAAGTTTTACGAGTATTATTCCCGGTTCGACATTCGAGCTTTATGAAACGCTCGGTCTTACAAGAGACGTAAATTCCGCGCCGAGTTACAGCCGCTATGGTTTAAGAGCGCTTACGGGAGTAAAATATGCCATGATCCGTAAGGATACGAAAAAAGAAGACCGCCGTCAATGGCTCAGTCAGTATCAGATCTACGAATATCTTGAAACGCAGGGAGAATTTGATATTTATAAGACCGATTATGCGCTTCCTATAGGCTTTGCATATGACACATATTTCCCGATGGAAAGAGTAAAGGGAGTAAATAAAGCGGATAACCTTATGGTAAGGTCGGTATTTTTGACTGAAGAACAGGCGGAGAAATACGGCGACATTCTCACAAAGGACGATACGATGTTCAACATTTCGTATACAATGTTTAAGATCGACGCAAAAGAAAAGCAGGCTAACGGAGTTTCGGGCTTTGAGATAACAAAAAGCGGATTTACTTCTAAAACAAATTATGAAAGCGAAAAGCTCGTATGTTTTACTGTTCCGTACTGTACGGGTTGGAGCTGTACAATAAACGGAAAAGAAGCCGAGGTCGATAAGA
Source organism: uncultured Clostridia bacterium (assembly GCA_947629335.1). GTDB lineage: Bacteria > Bacillota > Clostridia > Oscillospirales > Ruminococcaceae > CAG-115. Next base: position 56,558 of record CANRDI010000008.1, read on the forward strand.
TAAACGGCGGTTTTATAGGCATAAGAGTTCCGAAGGGCGAATGTGATATTGTATTCACGTATGAAACTCCGGGACTCAGATACGGTATTATAGCGACGGTAATAGGACTTATACTGTATGCGGTCTATATGTTTGCGATGTATTTCATACTGAAAGAAAAGCCGAACAGATATGCCCACCTTTATTCGGAAGAGCAAACAGAGGGAATTTCCGCACACAAGACCTATATGATCGACATTCTGAAAGAACAAAAAAATAACAGTACAGACAAAAACGACAAAAAGGACGAATGACAATGCATCTTGAAGAAAAAACGCTTTCGAGCGAAAAGCTCTTTGACGGAAAAGTAGTAAAGCTCTATGTGGACAAGGCGGAGCTTGAAAACGGAGATAAAGTTTACCGCGAGGTCATAGAACATCCGGGCGGAGTAGGCGTCGTGGCATTGGACGAAAGCGAAAATGTTATTTTTGTAAGACAGTTTCGCTATCCTCATAAAAAGGTCTTGCTCGAAATTCCCGCGGGAAAGCTCGAATACGGAGAAAGCCACTATGACTGCGGATTAAGAGAGCTTAAAGAAGAAACGGGCTGTACCTGTGAAAAATATGAATATTTAGGGCGTCTTTTGCCGACGCCCGCTTATGACAGCGAGATAATCCATATGTATCTTGCGCGCGGGCTGAAGTACGGAGAGAAAAAACTCGACAATGACGAATTTCTTGAAACAGAAAAAATACCGCTTTTAAAAGCGGCAGAAATGGTTATGAATAATGAGATCGAGGACGCCAAGACCCAGATCGCAATACTTAAAACGTTTTTGTTTTTGAAAAAGAGCTATTGAATATATTCTTCATATGCCTTTACTATTTTTTCTTCAAGCTCGTCCCTGACATCTGAGGAGATAGGGTGGATTATATCACGAAATACTCCGCTTTCCTCGCGCCTTGAAGGCATAGCCACGAAAAGCCGCTCGTCGCCCTGAACGAGCTTTATGTCGTGAATGGCGATGGCGTTGTCGATAGTTATGGAAACTACCGCTCTGAGCCTCCCTTCGTGCATGGTTTTTCTGATTTTGATGTCGCTTATTTCCATAAAAGCCTCCGTTGAAATTGATTACGGAAATTATTGTGGGATAAAAATGACTGATTATACATACATTTAATCGGGATGTTTTAATTTTTAACGTTCCCATATGAAAAGGAGCTGTTTTACTTGGAAAATTTTCTCACAGGCAAAAAGCACATTCATTTTATCGGCATCGGCGGGAGCGGTATGTACCCCCTTGCTCAGATCTTGCACTCAAAGGGCTATTATCTCACAGGCTCTGACAACAACGAAACTTCGACCCTTAAAGCGGTCAGGGACATGGGGATACCCGTATATATGGGACAAGCGGCGGAAAATATCGGCGACGCGGACTGTATAGTTTACTCCGCCGCAATTATGGACGACAATCCCGAACTTATCGCGGCAAGAGAAGCTCAAAAACGCGGAGTAAAACTTGCGGAAAGAAGCGAGCTTTTAGGTCTTGTCACGGCTCAGTTCGATAAAACATTCTGCGTCGCGGGAACTCACGGAAAAACGACCGTGACGTCTATGCTTATGATGATACTGCTTGCGGAAAAAGTTGACCCGTCGGCAGTCATAGGCGGAAAACTCAGGGCTATCGGAGGCAGCGGACGCGCGGGAAATTCCGAATATATGGTATGCGAGGCGTGCGAATTTAAGGATACGTTTCTGCATTTGTTCCCGAACATTTCCGTTATACTGAACATTGACCGCGATCATCTCGATTATTTCAAGACAATGGATAATCTCAAAAACAGTTTTTCAAAATTCTGCGAACTGACAACGGATTTTATCGTTGCGAACGGCGAAGATGAAAACACCATTGAGGCGATTAAACACGCAAACACAAAGGTAAAGATAATAACATTCGGAAAAACGAGCGCATGTAATTTTTACCCTTCTCATATCAGACAGATCTCTGATTTTTCGTGGGAATTTACGCTTATGAGCAGGCAGGAAGAACTGTGCAGGATAGTGATAAACGTTCCCGGCGAGCATAATATCTATAACGCCGTTGCGGCGGCTGCCGCTGCATTTACGGCGGGTATCTCCATACCTGCGATAAAACAGGGACTTGCGGAATTTTCGGGAGCGCAGAGGCGCTTTGAAAAACTGGCGGAAGTAAAGGGCGTTACGTTTGTAGACGACTATGGACATCACCCTGCGGAAATTGCCGCAACGCTTAAAACCGCAAAGTCTATGAGTTTTCCGCGCGTATGGGTCGTACACCAGCCTTTTACCTATTCCCGCACGGCAATGCTGCTCGACGAATTTGCAGACGCTTTGTCAATCGCGGACAGGGTAGTGCTGACGGAAATAATGGGAAGCCGCGAGAAGAACACCTATAACATTTATGCGAAGGATCTTGCCGAAAAGATAGACGGATGCGTGTGGTTTCCGACATTTGAAGAGGTCGCAAAATATGTCACAGACAACGTTGAATACGGAGATCTTGTAATAACAACAGGCTGCGGCGATGTAAATAAGGTCGCGGATATGATGATAGAAATGATGAAGAAAAAATGAACGATATAAAGGACTATATTTATTCAAAAAAAGACGAGATAACAGACGCTCTTTCCGAGCTTGTGTCAATACCGAGCGTTATGGGCGAAGCCGAAGAGGGCGCTCCGTTCGGCAAAGAACCGAAGCGCGCACTTTTGAAAATGGCTCGGTTGTGCGAAGAGAGCGGACTGAAAGTCACAAACTATGAAAATGCGGTCATCTGTGCGGACCTCTATCCCGAAAAGGGGCTTGAACTTGGAATTTTATGTCATCTCGACGTTGTTCCTGCGAACAGTGAAAACTGGAGTACAGATCCGTTTGAGCTTGCCGAAAGGAACGGAGTTTTATACGGGCGCGGGACAATTGATGACAAAGGTCCTGCTGTGGCGGCGCTTTATGCTTTGAAATGCGTAAAAGAACTGGACATTCCGCTGAAAAAAGGCGTAAGGCTTATTTTCGGCACTAACGAGGAAAATGGCTCGGCGGATCTTGATATCTACAAGAAATATGACAAATTCCCGCCGAAAGTTTTTACTCCCGACGGCAGCTTTCCTGTTATAAATATTGAAAAAGGCATGATGCGGGGAAAATTTTCGGGAAGTATTTCCGAAAATGGAAGTATTCTGTCAATGAGCGGGGGTATGGTGATAAACGCTGTTACCGACAGCGCGTCGGCTGTTTTGCGTTCAGCAGACCGCGAGGCTCTGCTTGATGAAATTTCCCGCGACACATCCGGTGTAAATTTTAAACTCGTGCAAATTGACGAAAATTCTTTGGAGATTTCCGCCGAGGGAAAAGCCGCTCATGCGTCCACTCCCGAATCGGGAAAAAATGCGCTGACGGCGCTTATTTCGCTTTTAAACAGGATAAACAAGCGGACATCTTTCGACTGTAAACAGCGCAGCATTCTGCATAATATCGAAAAACTGTTTCCGTTCGGCGAAACCGACGGAAACTCGCTCGGACTAAAGTGTTCCGACAGCAGCGGCACGCTCACCTGTGTATTCAGTAAATTTGCCATGACCGGCAGAACTGTCACGGGGCATTTTGACGTCAGATTTCCCATATCCGTAAAACTGTCCGAAGTTCGGGAAAAATGCCGCAGTATCTTTTCGGAAAACGGCTTGGAGTTTGAGATGACCCTCGGCGACGAGCCGCATGTTGTAGATGAAAACAGTGATTTTGTACAACAGCTTCTTTCGGTATACGAGGAAAACGAGGGTGAAAAGGGATATTGCGTCGCAATCGGCGGAGGAACTTATGTTCACGATATTGAGGGCGGAGTTGCGTTCGGAGCGGAGCGCGGCAGCACCGATTATCATATGCACGGGGATAACGAGTTTATAACTGTCGAAGAGCTGCTGAGGGATTCTGTCCTGTTTGCAAAAGCGATAGTTAGGATATGCTGAAAATAAGAGGTAAACCGTCCCGAAGATCTTTCAGATACTTCGGGACGGTTTTTTTTATTTCTCGGCATTTGAGTTATTCCTTCATTTTTTAAAGTACTCTTCGGGATAGCTCTCCAGCGGGAAAAGGACGTCGCACAGATGTTCGTCGCTCTCCACAAAACAACAGTCGTCCTGAGCATATATAACCGTAACTCCCGTGCCTTTTTTGATGATGCGTTCGTTTGCCGAAATTGCTCTGAAAAGGTAAAAACGCTGTCCGTGCTTTACCTCGATAACTCCAAAACTGTCAGGAAGTATCTCCTCGACAACTTTCCCCGATAGCCCTTCAAGTTCTTCGCTGTTCGGAAGTCCGCTTTTGTGAAATTTAAGGTATATCGGCGAAAATATCATACTTATGAGAAAATTGAACATTATTCCCGCGACTATGCCGAAAAGCATCGTCATCCACCCCGTAAGCCCCGCCGTATACATCAGAAGTCCGCTCACAGAGCCTGTAAAAATGCAGATTATAAGCCTCAGCATATTTTTGGGGAACACCGTTTGCCATAGGTCGCGGTCTTTTTTTTGCGTAAAAAGCTCGCCTGCATCGGGAAAAAATATCTTCCCCTTAAATATCCATGCAAAAAGCTGAGCCGTAAGATATGCGCCCGAAAGGGCGATAAGCGCGATATAAAAGCTGTTCAATTCAACTTTCCTCGTCATTCTTCGGCTGTAAAAGCTCGATCTTTACTTTATTGACCCTGAGATCCGCCACGTCAATTACCGTCACTCGAAATTTTTCGTCATTATAGATATCTCCGTTTTGAGGTATGCTTCCAAAAAGCTCCAATACCCACCCCGCCACGGTATGCGCTTCACATTCTATGGCAATATCGATTCCCTGTCCGCTGAAATATCTTCTCATACTGTTCAGCGAGACGTCTCCGTATGCCTCAAATTCCGTTTCCGAAAGCGAAACTATCGGGCTTTTTACCTCGTCGCTCTCGTCGTATATCTCTCCGACAAGTTCTTCGAGCAGGTCTTCCATGGTAACAATTCCGAGCGTTCCGCCGTGCTGGTCAAGAACAACGCTCATATGACATTTCTTCTTCTGCATCGACCTCATAACTTCCGATATTTTCAGCAAATGCGGGAAATATATCGTTTCCTGTATAAGTTCTCTTACCGTAAGGTCGTTTCCTTTTTCCTCATATGCTCTTATAAAATCCTTTTCGTTTATAATGCCGATAATATTGTCTATTGTTTTGTCATAAACGGGCATACGCGAGTACTGTTCATTCAAAAACTTTCCGCGGACATCTTCTGCTTTTTCTCCGAGTTCGACCGCGACTATCTTTACGCGCGGAGTTATTATTTCATCAACGGTCGTTTCGTCAAATTCGAGCGCAGAGCGGACAAGATTGCTCTCCTGCTGTTCTAAAACGCCCTCGTCCTCGATCTCGTCGATTATCGCCATAAGCTCTTCTTCCGTAACGCTCACCGAGTTTTTGCTCTTAAACAGTTTTGCCACGCCTTTTTTCAGAAGTATGAAAAATGCCGAGAACGGCGTCAGAATTATCATCAAAAAGGAGATCACGAGCGAAACGCCGATAGCGACGCCCTCAGCGTGGTCTTTTGCTATGCTTTTCGGCATTACTTCGCCGAATATAAGCACAACTATCGTCGTCGCTATAGTTGATACCAGCGACCCGTATTGCTCTCCGACCAGAGCTATGCAGAGAATGGTCGCTATTGAAGAACAGGCGATGTTTACGATATTGTTTCCTATAAGAATAGTCGTGAGAGCTTTGTCGTACTTGTTTAGTATTTTAAGCGCCCTTTTCGCGCCTCTGCTCCCGTTTTCCGACATATTTTTCAGACGTATTCGGTTTACGCTTGAAATTGCCGTTTCCGATGCCGAAAAAAAAGCCGAAAACGCTATCATTGAAACTATAATGATAATATTTGTAACACTCATATATCCTCCGAAAATCCGTTTTAATTTAAAACGAATTTCTTTATACATTCCGTCACGCCGCCGCTGTTATTGTCGGGCGCAATGTAACGGCACATCTTTTTTACCTCGTCGCTGCCGTTTTCCATACAAAAGCTGAAACTTGCCGAGGCTAACATATCCGCGTCGTTGAAATAATCCCCGAACGCCATTGTTTCCGCAGGGGAAATTCCGAGATGTTTCTGCATTGTTCTTAATGCTCTGCCCTTGCTGACGCCGCCCGCCATAACGTCCATCCATTCCGCGCCCGACGCCTGTACATTTAGTTTATCTCCGAATATCCCGTCTATTATCGGCTTTCCGTGTTCAACTGTTCCGAGCTTGTCGCAGACCGCGAGCTTATAGATCTCTCCCTCTACGTTTTCCAGATCGTCAATGGGCATATTCTTTTTATAGAAAAGGCTCACGTCCTTTGCAAACTCGCTGTCGCTGTTTTTGTAAAAAACTCCGCTCGAAGCACACACAACAAACTCGAACCCGCCTATTTTCCCGCATTTTTCCAAAAGCTCCTCATAAACTGCGCGCTCAAGCGGAAAAATATCGTCCGCCTTGCCGTTTATGTAGGTGCAAGCGCCGTTGTCGCAAATATACGATATTTTTTCTCGGTATTTTTCGGGGAACAAATGTTCAACTGCCGAAAACGTTCTTCCGCTTGCGACAGCGAAAACTATTCCTCTTTCATATATCTCGTCCAAGACCTCGAAAAAGTTCGGCGGAAGTCTTTTCTCGTCGTCAAGAAGCGTTCCGTCAAGGTCTGACGCAATAAGTCTTATCATTATGTTATATTCCTTCCGAAACAGCCTGTTTATTCTGAAATTCTATTCAGTTAAGAAAACCCTTGTGTTCGTCATAAAGCACGCTGTCGCTGCAAAGGCTCGCGTCAAAATATTTTACCGCGTCTCGAAGCGCCTCAAACGTTTCCTCGTCGGCATTTGTGCTTTTTATCATCTTTTCAAGCGCCGAGCGAAAATTTTTTCCGAGCATATTCGTGTTATTTATAATCATATTGAATTTTGCCTTTTCGCCCGTATCGGCATTTACCATCATTCTTGAATCGCGTTCTGATAAGTCGAATATTCTCGAAATATCGGCGTTTTCAGGATTTCTGAATATTCTTTTATAGTACAATATCGCTCGGAAAAACTCTCGTATGTCAAATCCGTTCGGAATGATGTCATAAAATGAGATCATAGATATGATGTACTCTTCGAGCGAAGCGTAAAAATTTGTTTCGGGCATAGCCAAGGAGATGCTGTCTGCGTTTGAAAGGGTAAATTTCAGCGCACAGTCGAGCGCCGTTTTTCGGGTATTTTTCGGACAGAAATCTATCGGCAGCGGTATGTTGTTCCTAAGCTCCGATACAAACTTTCTTGTTTCATCCAGATCCTTATATCCGAAATCATCGCAGAACCTGACCGCTGTGACCATTCCTCCCAGCATCTGCTGGGCATATCTTAAAACGCCCTTATATGTGTTTTTCACATAGGGAAGTTCGAGCATTACGGGTATTTTCGTTTTTATTTTTGTCCTTAGATCCGACAGCGTTACAACTATATAGCTGAAGTCAAACGCCTCGGTTATTTTTATAAACATCGGGTCTACAACTCTGAAAATATATCCTATTCCTTTTGGAAGCTCACGAAAATTCATAAGCGTGCGGAAATCAAGCTCTGCATATTTTATCCCCGAATTTGAGAGCGCGCGTAAATATCCTTTTATATCCTCCGTCCTTGCGTCAGCGCGGAGCGTGCTTGCGCAAAGACTGCTGTCAACAATAACCGTCTTCATTTTATATCCTCCGGAATATCAGCCTATTCCTACGCCTGCCACAAAATGACTGCTGTAATAATTGTTCATTATATTTACCTCGACTACGCCCTCAAACGACGACGTAATTATACAGCCTATCATTTTCCCGTCTCCCGAATAAAATCCCGCGAAATTCGGACTTCCGCCTATCTCGTTTGAAAAGAATAATGCGTCTCCTACTTCAAGCTCGTCAAATTCGTGTATAACTCCCATTTTCGATTGTTCTACAATATTTCTCGGACAGGTTATAAAACCGCTTTCGCGCATTACATAGTATATAAATCCCGAACTGTCAAAGCCGTCCTTATCCTCGCCGCCGTCTTTAAAAGGCGTTCCTATAAGAAGTCTTGCGTTTTCCAACACCACCTGTGCGCGCGACATCTCAACGCTGCTCGAAGAACTTTGCGGCGTCTTTGAAGAACTTCCCTGTGCATTGGACGAGCTTTGCGGTGTTTGGGAAGAGCTTTCGGGTGTTTTGGAAGAACTTTGCGGCGTTAATGAAGAACTTTCAGGCGCTTGTGAAGAACTCTCCTGTGCATCGGACGAGCTTTGCGGAGCAATTGACGAACTCTCGGAAATTGCCGACGAACTTTCTGCCTGACCGTTGGAACTGCTGTCGCCGTCACGACCGTTGTTCAGTAAACTTAAAGAGATAACAAAAACAATGACTGCGATCGTTACAAAAATTATAGAGCCGATTATTAAAATGTTGTTCTGCGTATTTTTTTTGTTGTTCATAATAAATTATCCCCTCGGAATTGTTTGTTTCTAAAATGATAAGGCGCTTCGTGCGCTTTTATGAGATATTTTGTTCATGGCTTTTTCGTGTATCTTCTGCGGTAAGATGTTTTTCATTCACCCCTTCTTGTTTTTTAACGGGTCTCATTCCTGCATATTTTCTATAATGCCGATAACGTCATATAGACTGTCGGCTGTGCCGAAAAGATCTGACTTTTCGTCAGGTTTGGTAAGGTCGGGTATCATAATTGTTATAAATCCGGCAGATAAAGCGCTTTTTATGCCGTTCGGCGAATCTTCGAGCGCGATACATTCGCGCGGCTCGTATCCGAGAACATTTGCGGCATAAAGATAAATATCGGGTTCAGGCTTTCCTTTTTTTACCATCGAGGCGCAGATGATTTTCCCGAAATAATCGAAGATACCCGCTGTTTTCAGGTATTCAGCCGCGCGTTCATTATCTGTCGCCGTACAAACCGCCGCAGGGATGTTTTTTCCGCAGAGGTATTCCAAAAGCTCTTTTGCGCCTTTTTTAAGCTCAAGCGGATTTTCCGAAAGATAGCCGCGCATAAGTTCCATTCTTCTGGAGCGTATTTTTATGTAGTCAAAGCTCTCTCCAAAAAGTCCTTTTAAATATGGGACTGCAAAGCTTCGGTGAAGTGAGCGCAAATTGAGCGCTGTTTCTCTTGTCATTTCAAAGCCCGCCTCGTGTGCCGCCTGTATCCAGAATTTTACTAACAGCTTCTCCGTGTCAAGCAAAAGCCCGTCCATATCAAATACAACAGCTTTCGGCATATAATTTCTCCCGTTATCTCATCAATAGTTCATCGGGCTGTCAGCCATATCTGCTGTGTAAGCGTACAGGACTTTCCAACAGCCTAAGAATTGACTTTTTTCACAGCCTGAGTTCATATCGTAAACGTACAGCCGCGATTTTGAACTGTATAGGATACCGAACGCAAAACTGCGGCAAAAAATGTTCGGCGAACGTACAATAAAAGTTACTTTCTGCTCGTATTTGCATTATTTGTTACATCATACTTCAACTATCAGCTATACATTTTTAATTATATCACTATCTGAGCTAAATGTCAACAAATCAGAAAATTTTATTTTAAATGTTTAAAAAAAATCGGAAAAATACTTGAAATTTCTGTCATTGTATGCTATAATAATATCGTATTGTATATTCATAATGTCTGAATAAAGTTTGTTTGGAGGAAATTCATAAAAATGAGTATTTTTGAAATTATCAGCGCTATCGTGCTTATTATCGCGTGCGTGTTTATAGTTGTGGTAGTGCTTTTAAAGGACACAAAAACGCAGATGTCACAGACTATTTCGGGTACGGCAGGCGACAGTTTTTACCAGAAAAATGCCGGAAGAACAAAAGAGGCTATGCTCAATAAGGCTACGATTGCGGCGGTAGTTGTATTCTTTATTATGGCTGTTACGGTAAATATCATAAATGTATATTTCGGAAGCGGAAACAGTTCGTCCTCAAATAATTCTTCTGCGGTCGGTTCTTCTTCGTCATTAAGCTCGTCATCTTCGAGCAGCAATGCCGCAAGCAGCAGTTCTGCAAGCAGCAGCTCCGCGAGCAGCAGTTCCGAGAGCAGTAATGCCGCTAACAGTTCTGAAAGTTCTGCGAACAGCAATGCCGCAAGCAGCAATTCCGAAGAAACTTCATCTGCAAGCTAATATGTTATCACTACGGACAGGCTCAAAAGTCTGTCCGTCAGTTTGTATGGAATGTCATTCTGCATGGCATAAGGGGAAAGTTTCGCGTTTGGGCGCTGAATTATGAGGAAGTGCGGCGGCAAAGCGGCAGGATAAGTTTTAAGACAATTAATCTGCAAATCTGCGCTGAAACGGTGCGGCAGGATAAATTTATCTATCCGAAAAACCGCGCCGAAACGGTTGTTTGTCCGCGATACTGCGGCAGGAATACATTATAGGCATTTTGACGGACAGCTCTATGTCCGTTTGTTTCCATAATGAGGTGAATGAGAAATTATGAACAAGCTGAAAATAAACATTCTTTGCGAGCTTACGCTCTTGTCTGAAAAGAACGCCGACGCGGGAATGACCGAAAAGGAGCTTATAAAAAAGATCGGGCTTACCAAAAAATCCTCTAAAAAGTTTTCGCAGGCGCTCTCCGAAATGAAAAAGTCGGGAGATATTACAAATAAAAAAGGCGTCTGGAAAATCAAAGATTCCGAAAGTTGTTTTACGGCGGAGGTCGTAAACGTAAATTCCAGATCGGGATTTATCCGCGAAAAGAATATCGCAAAGAAAAATGAGCGTTCGGACAGCGGATATGAAACGTCAGGAACAGAATATTTCGTGCGCGGGAGAGATTTGCACGGGGCAATTCCGGGCGATGTCGTTCTGGCAAAGAAGATCGCGGGCGCAACTGCTGACAGAAGCGCCGAAGCGGTCGTTCTGAGCGTTCTTGAGGAAAGCGACAGGCTTTTGACGGGAGTTGTCGTAGCGCAGGGAAACAAACTTATGGTGCTTCCCGACAAGCTCTGCGACGCGCCGCTGTTTATAGCGAAATCGGGAATTGATTTGCTGAAGATTGGCGAAAAGGTAGCGTTTTCCATTAAAAAGCGCGGCGAAAGGCATTTTGACCATACTGTTGAAATAAAAGAGATTTTCGGCTCGGCAGACGACGCAAAATCAAGCGCCGAGGCTTATCTGCTCGTAAATGGGTTTCATACCGAGTTTCCGAACGAGGTACTCGCCGAGGTGCAGAAGCTCGACATTGACGAGCCAGACCCCGATGAAACCGAAAGAAGGCTTGATTTAAGAGGAGAGCCTATTTTTACAATGGACGGCGCAGATACAAAGGATATTGACGACGCGGTATCCATTTCAAGAACGGATTTCGGATACAAACTCGGCGTTCATATCGCCGATGTTTCGCATTATGTCAAAAAGGGTTCGGCGCTCGACAAAGAGGCGTTTTATCGCGGAACATCCGTTTATTATGCGGATAAGGTCGTTCCGATGCTGCCCAAAGAGCTTTCAAACGGAATTTGTTCGCTCAATCCAAATGTAGACAGACTTGCGTTTTCATGCCTTATGGAGGTCTCAAAACAAGGGGAACTTCTTTCGTACAGGTTCGAGAAAACCGTTATCAGAAGCCGCGTAAAGGGCGTTTATTCCGAGGTGAACAAAATTCTGGACGGAACGGCTGATGATGAAATAAAAGCGAAATACGCGCGGGTCATTGAAAAGATACCTATAATGAGAGAGCTTGCGGAGATATTGTATAAAAATCGCGTAAACAGAGGCTCGCCTGAGATCGACACTCCCGAAACGAAGATAATAACCGATGAAAACGGTATATGCGTCGGCGTAAAGGCGCGTGAGCGGGGAACAGCAGAGAAGATAATCGAAGAGTTTATGCTTATTGCAAACAAGTCTGCGGCGTCTTTGGCTATGCGGGAAAAAATACCGTTTGTTTACCGTGTACATGAAGCTCCGACGCAGGAAAAGCTCATTGCGCTCGGAGAAACGCTTACCGCACTGGGTACAAATTTCGGCGGGATAGGAGAAAGGTCTACGGCGTCGGACCTTGCGGAAATAATCAGAAAGAGCCGTGAAACGGATAAATATATCGTCATAAACCGTATAGTTTTACGGACAATGATGAAAGCGAAATATTCGGAAGAGCCTTTGGGACATTATGGCTTGGTAATGCCGGAATACGCGCATTTTACGTCTCCGATAAGGCGCTATGCCGACCTTTCGATACACAGAATACTGACAGACTATGTTTATGCGCTGAGCAATGAAAAGCTGATAAAAAAATACGCGAAATTTTCTGTCGAAGCAGCGCGTCAGGCGAGCATCACCGAACTTTCGGCAGTAAAATGCGAGCGCGAATGTGAAAATTTCTATATGGCGGAATATATGAAAAACCATATCGGCGAGGAATTTGACGGATTTATTTCGGGAGTTGCGCCGAGCGGCATATTCGTAGAACTTCCGAACACCATAGAGGGAATGGTGGCTGTATCGAGACTTCCTGTCGGAGAATATGATGTACAGAATAACGTCATTCTGACAGGAGCTGCCGACGGAACGAAATTTACTGTCGGCGAAAAGGTAAGGGTAAAGTGTATTTCGGCGAGTGTAAACGGCGGGTTTATCGATTTTGAGCTTGTCGAGAACAGCGGTGATAAAACGTGCGGCAATGAGCAAAAAACGGATACCGCGGAAAACTCTTCGGGATTGCTTGACGGTTTGCTTAAACACAGTTAGAGCTTGTCAGCATAAATAGAAGCGCAGATAATTTTTAAGACCCGAAAAACGTTGTTGACGTTCTTCGGGTCTTTGAATTGTCGCTGGCAATGCAGATGGAGCTTTCAGAATTAAACTTTCTTTGCGTTTTTGCTCTCTAACTTTGCAATACCGTAATCTACCTTTATATTGCTTCCGGGATAAATCTTGTAAAAGTCGTTTATGACGCGCTCTGCTACCATATCGCCGTTTACTGTGTTTGCGTCCATAAGTATAACTATCATCTGTCGGCTCGAATAGCGGGTGGAGATGTCTGAACGGCGAAGCGAGGTATATATAGACTGTTCAAGAAGTTCCATAGCCGCTTCTGTTTCGGAGGCGTCAGGCTTTGCGTTATTGCTTTCGCTGAGCGTAAACAGCACTATCTGTACATCGCGGTTGCTGCGCTCGACAAAACGGCAAATGAAATTGTAGATATGGTGGAAGTTGTCAAAATCAAGATGAAACACGCCGTTGCCGCTGTCGGCACGGTTCATAAGGTCTTTCAGATATTTCAGGTCAACTGTTTTCTCGCCGCGGTCTTTTTCTGCGGCGAGCTTGTCGCTGAAGAAATGATATGAGTTCTTTCCGTTTTGCTTGACATAATAAAGCGCCTTGTCCGCGGCATTGTAGAGCTTCGCAAATTCGTTTCCGTCTTCGGGAACTATAGAAATTCCTATTGAAACGGAAGTATCTGTATTAAAATTACACTCGTCAATTTTTTTCACAATGTCCGAAATTATTTCCTTCGCTTTTTTTGAAAGCGCATCTTTTTCGGTCACGTCCTTTATGAACATTATAAACTCGTCGCCGCCTATCCTGCAAAGGACGTCGCCCTCGGACGAATGATCGCGCATTGTATCGGCAAACATTTTGAGCGTCTTGTCGCCAGCGATATGACCGTAGTTGTCATTTATCAGCTTAAAGTTGTCCATATCTATCATCAAAAGCGCGCCTTTAACGCCTATTCTGAGCATTGAGTTTACCGCTTCTTCGGTGTATTCGCGGTTCCATAAGCCCGTAAGCGCGTCGCGGTTGGTCTTGCTTTTTATATCCGATACCTCTCGTATCTTCTGTTCAAGTTTGTCCGCGAGGCTTCTGCGAAGCTCGTCAAGCTCTAATATCCTCGCTATTCTCGAAAGCATAACCGCAGGTACGAACGGTTTCCCTATGAAATCAATAGCGCCCTCGCTGAAACAGCGTGTTTCGGTTTCTGAATCGTTGTCGCCGGTGAGAAAGATGACGGGAGTATTTTGGTGCTTTTCGATCTTGCGTATGCGCGAAATGACCTCAAATCCGTCCATTTCGGGCATATTTATGTCAAGAAGTATAACGTCACAGTCGCCGTTTTCAAGATACGAAAGAGCCTGTTGACCTTTTTTGACAAGAATTACTTTGTATTTTCCGCTTAGAACCTCTCTGGTTGTTGAGAGGTTCATATTGTCGTCGTCTACCACAAGTATTGTTTTCATATTATCTCCTCTTTTAGGCGTGCTTTAAAGTCCGAGTACTGCGTCTTCTATACCGTATTGCGCGGCTATCTCGGTCATTTCTCCGCTTTCATAAAGCTCTTTTAAGAATTCATTTGCCTTTTCGGTAAGATCGGAATTTTTTCGTAAGCCGACGCTTATTTTTTCTTCGTCGAGCTTAATTTCATAGCCGAGACTTGAAAAATCGCTTTCTTTCGTGGTATAATATCCCGCCATAATTATATCTATGACTGCACAGTCCGTCTTTCCCTCCAGAACGCTTTTAAGCGCGTCTTTTTGAGTAGGGAAAACGCTGTAGCGGTATTTCATTCCGCTGAGTATCTCTTCGCCCGAAGAGCCGTCTTCTGCGGAAAAGAGAAGATGCTGGCATTTTTCGACGGTCTCGTATTGCTGTATTTTATCATTTTGCATTACGATAACCTGCGAGTTCGACAAATAAGGCTCGGAACAGTCTATTTTCTCCTTCAGATCGTCGGTAAGCGTCATACCGTTCCATACAACGTCTATAGTTCCGTCCGTCAGAAGATCGGTCTTTTTGTCCCAGTCAATTTCCACAAACTCAGGAACGACACCCAGTTCTTCTGCGAATTTCTTTGCAAGCTCCGCGTCAAATCCGACCCATTCGTCGTTATCATCATGATAATCCATCGGCGCAAAATCCGTCACGCCGATTTTAAGCGTTCCTTTGTTTGTTATATACTCTATATCCGACTCGCCGTCTTTAAGTATCGGTTCGGTCGCAGAGCCGCTGCATCCGCCGAGCGTTGCTGCAAGAGCAAAAAGTGACATAACTATCGCAAGTATTCTCTTCATAAAAATCTCCTTACTTTTCCATAAACAATAGTCCGTAGCTCTCCGGTCCGCAGTTTATAGATATTGCGGGCGAAGCCTTCTGGTATATTATTTTTTCAAATCGTACCCTTTTTTCTACACGGCGTTTTATTTCATCGAGTTCTTCGGGTCGCATTCCTGCATATGTTATGAACAAAAGGCTCTTATCTATCCTGAGGGGCGTTCTGAGGGCTGATCTTATATATTTTTTAGATGTTTCCCTTTGCGCTCCTATCCGTATAGAGCCGACCTGCATGCTGCTTTTTTTCAGTATCAATACAGGACGAAGCATGAAGAACTCGCAAAAAGCGCTGATTTTCTTTGATATTCTCCCCGAACGGGCGAGAAATTCGGTGCTTCCGACAATAAAGCTCGTCTTTACGCGGGGTTTACAGTGTTCTATCTCCGCGAGAACAGTTTCCACATCATTTGCTTTTTGGGCGCGTTTTGCTGCTCTCAGAACTATAAGTCCCATGCCGCTCGAAAGATGTCCCGAATCTACCACAGTAACGTTGTCGAATGCCGCAGAGGCTTCTTCAGCTTTTTCATAACCCTTGCTCACGTTTTTAGCCATTGATATATGTATGATGTGCTGCGCTTTTGTGAGTTGTTCGGCAAAGAACGCCTCATAGTCGGAAACGGACGGTTCTCTTGAAAATACCTTTTTGTCCTTGGAGGTTATATAAGACAAAACTCCGTCGGTTTCGATTTCCTCTCCGTCCTTAAAATCTCCGCCCTCTGTCATGACATGATAGGGAAGAACGGCTATTCTGTACTTTTCGCAGAGGTCTGCGGGGAGATCGCTTACGCTGTCGGTGGTTATCATAATGAGCTGTTTTTTCTTGTGACCCAGAACAGGACCTACTACGACGTCGCTGAAAGCGTTGTTCATCTTTACTATTTCGCGCGGGATATGTTTTAAAAGCTCGGTTTCGAGCTGAACTCCGCTTACTGGTTTAAGCAGATAACCGTCCGCGCCCTCGCGTTTATACATCTCCTGATTTTCGCTCCCGGCATTTGCCGTCAGCATAACTACCGGCGTTTCGGTATTCAGCCCGCCTGTCTGAGAGCGAATGTTATGCATACATTCTATTCCGTCCATAACGGGCATAAGGTGATCCATAAATATAACGTCATAGCGTTTGTTTTCCGTCTTTTTAAGACATTCCGCTCCGCTTGAGGCGGTGTCGGTATTCACCTTTGTGTCCTGAAGGAGTTTTACCGCAACCATAAGGTTTGTGTCGTTGTCGTCAACGATAAGAACGTTTGCCTTCGGCGCTTCAAAGAGCGCTTTATAATGCTCTCTTGCGCCCATTGTGCGGCGCTTTTCAAGATCAAGCTCTCCGAGCTTGTTTATTCCTTCCATTTGCTGAGGAATAGTAACGACAAACGTCGAGCCTTTTGTATAGACGCTGTTTACTTCTATATCGCCGCCCATAAGCGTAACGAGCTGTTTTACTATCGAAAGTCCCAAGCCTGTTCCCTCTATAAAGCGGTTTTTCTCCTCATCTACGCGCTGAAATGCGCTGAACAGGTGAGGTAT
Organism: uncultured Clostridia bacterium; assembly: GCA_947629335.1. Lineage (GTDB taxonomy): Bacteria > Bacillota > Clostridia > Oscillospirales > Ruminococcaceae > CAG-115. The sequence continues at coordinate 73,232 of CANRDI010000008.1, forward strand.
GCTTTCTTTTTTAATGCCCATTCCCGTATCCGATATCGAATAAGCGATATAAACGGTATTTCCCTGCATCTGGCGGCGCTGTATTGAAAGGGTGACTGTTCCTTCGGGCGTATACTTTACGGCATTGTTCAGCAGATTTATGAGTATCTGCTTTATTCTTACCTCGTCGCCCTTTAATTTCGCGGGAATGTTTTCTTCTACATTGATATTGAACTCCAGACCTTTTTCCTTTGCCTTTACCCAGATCATATTTACAATATCCGAGAGCATTGCTCCGACGTCATAAGTCGTCGATACTATATCCATTTTTCCCGATTCTATTTTTGACATATCGAGAATATCGTTTATCAGCGACAAAAGCATCTTGCTGGCGCTCTGGATATTTTTCGCGTCCTCCGCTACCTCGTCGGAGACGTCCTCGCGCAATATCATCTCATTCAGACCGATTATGGTATTTATCGGCGTGCGAATTTCGTGGCTCATACTTGAGAAAAAGCGGTTTTGAGCTTTGTTAAGTTCTTCTATCTGCTTTTTCTGTTTTTCGGTTGTTTCGTTTTCATTTTTGTAGATTGCGTTTTGAAACAGCAACATTCCGCACGTTACCACAGAAACGACTGTAAGCGTAGCAAGAGAGTCGATATATGCCATTTCGAGGGTATGCTGTCCGATGAGATCGGGGTAATAATATGCTATATAATAGCATATGAGGAATATCACATAACCTCCGAAGATAAGGAAATATTTAGGCTTTCCCTCAACAACAATTGTCGCAAGCACAAAACCGAGTATAAACCATATCGGACCGCCGCCGTAAATGCCGCCCGCGGTTATGAAATTGAGCGGGAGAACGACATACAGCGCCAGAGCCGAAACAATTATCGCGCCGACTTGTATCTTGCGCTTCTTTTTGGAGAAATAGACTATGATTTCGAGTATAATGAGCGATACCGCCATTGCGGTAAGGTTCATTATGCTTTCTCCCGAAACTATTCCTACTACAAGCCCCAGCGCCAGTCCCAAAAGTCCGAGAAACGTTATCAGTCTGAAAAGGCGTTCTTGTAATGTAAAGCTGTGGTCGCCGATCAGAACTTGTAAGAACTTTTTCAGCTTCATTACATTTCACCGCCCTTTAATTTCTCTGAAAGCGCCGTTGCTTTTTCCAAAGCCGAGTCATATTCAAATTCTTCTACGTCGTGTTGTATCTCGCGGAGAAGTTTTTTGACCGATTGACCTTTGCAAGTCGTTTTAGAAAGTTCTTCGAGAAGATGCTGAGACTTATCCGCCTCGTATGTTTCAAAATATCCCTTTAGTTCGGCAATATAGTTTAAAAGTTCTTCGAGCGTTATTTCTGCCGCAGAAGAGATTTCTTCTTCCGACTCGTCTTCTTCACTTTCCGCGCCGATCGCTTCTCTTATCTGCCTTACGGTTTCGGAATACAACTCCATAAGTTTCGCGTGATTTTCCTTGATATAGGCGGCGTTGTTGTCTTTAGATGCGCTTTCCATTTCTTTTGCGAACTGTGAAAGTCCGTCCGCACCCATCATTTTTGACGAGCTTTTGAGCGAATGTACCTGTATTCTGTAATTAGCATAATCCTCTTTATCCAAAAATCCGTTGAGGTCGTTTGTTTTGTTTTCGTGGTCTGACACAAACTTCTGCAAGAGCTGGATATAGAATTTGCGGTCGTTTCGGCAGTATTCCATAGCCTCGACGGTGTTTATCCCCGCATTTTTCAACAGCGTAAGTTCGTCGGGCTTTTCGCCTGCGCCGATATTGTCGTCAGAACTGTCGTTTCCGATCTCTTTTGCATCTACAAACTGTATGCGCGACTTCGGAAGTACTTTTCTCAATACTCTTTCAAGCTCGTTCGCGTCCACGGGCTTTGACAAAAAATCGTCAAATCCCTCTCTCAAAAACATTTCCCTTGCTCCGCTGACGGCGTTTGCGGTAAAGGCTATAGCCGCAAAGCTCTGAGCCGAGTCGGTATTAAGTCTTCTGAGCTGTTTTAAAACCTCTACTCCGTCCATTTCGGGCATCATATGGTCGATAAACAACAGGTCAAATTCTTCGTTTGCGCATATCTCGATGGCTTCGGGACCGCTTCCTGCGGTTTTCACGGTCATCTGATAGTCTTTCAGAATTCCCTCGGCTACCATTCTGTTCATAGGCTCGTCGTCAACAATAAGTGTTTTGACGTCGGGGCAGACCATTTGCTTTCCTTGTTCTGCGAGCGACGGCTCGGAGTTTAAGATATTGACGACAGGGAAGCAGAAAAACGGCTTTCTGAGTATCTTTACGCGGCTGTTATTTTTTGGGCGATAACTATTTTTTGCTACAACAATGACCTGCGTTTCTTTGTTGAGATTTTCAAAATACTCGGCGTCTTTTTCGTATTCTTCGTCGGAAAGAAGAAGGTGAGTGAGGTTATATGTCGAAACAAGCATTTCAAGCTCGTCGAGGCTGAAAACTCTGTGAACTGCCACGTCAAGCCCTACTGCCAGATTTGAGATCATCTTGTCGTAAAACTTTCTTATCTGCGTCACCTTGTATTTTTCAGGCATGAGATAGCAGGCTATACACAGTTTCGACGGATTTTCGACCTTCATTCCCGGAGCGTCGTCAGCTATTTCCTGCGGAATGCTGACCATGACGGAAGTGCCTTCGCCGACCTTGCTTTCGATATGTACAAACCCCTCCATAGCCGCCGTCATTCCGTATACTATCGGCAGCCCAAGTCCCAAGCCGCCCGCTTTGCGTTTGTTTCCGCTGCTTGACTGGTAAAATCTTTCGGTGATCCTTGCTAAGCTCTGAGCGTCCATTCCTATGCCCGTATCGGTCACTTGTATGCAAAGGTTTATGCCGTATGACTTCGGAATAGCGTATATCCTTACATAAACGCCGCCTTCTTCGGTAAATTTAACAGCGTTGTTGACGAGATGTTTTATTATCTTTTTTATCTTTTTGCTGTCTCCGACAAGAACCGCGGGTATCTTTGCCTCAACATCGAAAATAAGTTCGAGATTATCCTTGTCGTCATTCATAATGCGCTCGCTTATGATGTCATTTATAAGCGACGAAAGCATATACTGCTCGTTATTTGCAATTATCTTATCTGTATCTATCTCGGTATAATCGAGAATATCCTCTATCTGTCCGAAAAGACGGTAACCCGCTTTTTGTATGGAATAAAGGTTTTCGCGCTTTGAGCCGTCCTCTTCGTTTTTAAGCATGACCGTCGTGAGTCCCGTAACGGCGTTTATGGGCGTTCTTAGCTCATGCGACACGTTTGTCAAAAAGTTTTCTGTTCTGTGGTTTTCTTCTTCAAGGCGGCTGATGATTTCTTTATTCAGCCTCTTGCTCTCTTTCCGCTGAGACTTGAGTTTTTTTGCAAAATACGACGCAAAAAGCACAAACGCGCACTGTGTAACGATCGTCACTATGACAGACGACGTAAATTTCATATTTTTTCCCGCAAAAAACATAAGATTTCCTGCCAGCGTAAGTATGTAAACAGCCGCCGTCAAATGTACAAGCTCGTACAGTTCAAACACCAGATATACCAGACACAGCCCCAGCGTCACAAACGTTAATGATTTCAGATTGACTGTATTTATCCCGAATATCACCAGCCCGTGGATAACGCATACAAAGCCTACCCATTTTTCGACCTTTTCGGGAATTTTTCTTATGAAATGTATTATCCAGCATATGACGAGCTTCGCGCCGAGCTGTAAAAGCATATTCTTTTCAGCCCCGTTTACTATGATAAACGCTCCCAATGCCGCCGCAAGGAACGTATAGAAAACGAGTATGGTAAAATAGGTAGTGTCTCTTTTCTCCTGCCTGTTCATAGAATTACTTCTCTCTTAAATCATAATTGGTGTCTGCGTCTATCATGGCTATCATAATGTCTGCAAAAACGGGGTCGAACTGTGTCCCTTTGCCCTTTTCGACCTCGGCTCTGACCTGCTGCTGAGGGATAACGCCTCTGTACGCTCTCTTGGAACTCATCGCGTCATAAGCGTCTGCAACGGCGATTATTCTCGCCTCAACCGGTATATTTTCCCCCGAAAGCCCGTCGGGATAGCCTTTCCCGTCAAACCTCTCGTGGTGGTATTTTGCGCCTGTTACGAGGCGGGGAAACTCTTCTATCCTTTCAAGAATTTTCTCGCCAAGCACGGGATGTGTTTTAATTATTGCATATTCCTCGTCGTTCAGCCTTGACGGCTTATTTATTATCGCGTCGGGAATACCTATCTTTCCGACGTCATGAAGCAGCCCGATAAGGTAGATGTCGTCCTGTTCCTGCTTAGAAAATCCCGCAAGCTCGGCTATTCTCCTTGAATATTCGGCAACTCTTGCGGAATGGCCGTTTGTATAGGTGTCCTTTGCGTCTACAGCGCCCGAAAGCGCCATTACAATCTGAACGGTCATTTTTTCAACTTTTTTCTGCTGATTTATGACTTCTCTTGTTTTGACCTCGACCTCGTGGGCAAGGTCAGCCTGTAAGCGCGTAAGCTCGACAATATGGTTTATCCTCAAAAGCAGTACTTCTGTCACGAAAGGCTTTGCGATAAAATCTATTGCGCCGGCTTTCAGACCGCGAGTTTCGGTCTCGTTATCGCTGTCGGCAGTCAGGAAAACAACGGGAATATCCGCCGTATTTTCGTTTTCTTTTATATGTTTTAAAGTTTCAAATCCGTCCATTTCGGGCATATGAACATCAAGCAGTATAATATCGGGTTTATTTGCCGAAAGGAATTTAAGCGCCGCGGCTCCCGATTTTACACAGCTCACCCTCATTGATTCGGAGCTTAGTATGCTGTTTGCAACCGTAAGGTTTGACACATCGTCGTCAACCACAAGTATCCAGTAATCCAAAAACGCTCCCTCTCTCCACGTTTATTTTTGCGGAACGCATATAAGGCATATTGACCGTTAAAATAAAAATATACAATATGTATTATACTAAAAAAATCCGTTTTTGTCAATAGATAAATGAAATAATTCTAAATGAAAGAAGAAATTTTCATGTAAAATGGAAATGTGAACGGCGAAGGGCAGTCCAACATACGTTTTTCGGATATTTTAGTTGTTTTGCTCTTGTCCTTTAATTCTTTGCCATGTTATGCTACAATAGATATGTTACAAAAATGAAGACAAACGACCTCAACAATGTTATAATGTTAATAACCACAAAAACATATAACGAAAGAGGGTTTGTCTTCATGGATATTATAGCACAAGAAGCACGGGTTCGTCAAGTGGTAGTGGAATATTCTCTAAAGCATGGGGAAACAGAGGCAAGCAGCCGAATGTCAATATATCGTTGGCAAAAACGATATGACGGAAAATGGAAAAGCCTTAAAGAACGTTCACACCGTCCAAAACACCACCCCCGCGAGCAAACAGAGGATGAATATGCTCTTATCAAGAGGTATTTTCCGTATTATGATGATATGATCATGTTGTGGGATAGGTTGCGCGAAAAGGGCTATAAGCGTTGTTATCAGTCAATGCAGCGAGCAATTCGCCGATTAGGACTTGATAAAGCGCTGAGCGCACGTCATCGTCGTAAACCTAAGCCGTATCAGAGAGCTGCATATCCGGGGCAGAAGATACAGATTGACGTGAAATTTGTGCCGAATTATTGCGTAACAGACGGCAAAAAATATTATCAGTATACAGCGGTCGACGAGTGTACAAGGTTTTGCTTCCGTGAAATGTATGATGAGCATAGTACATATAGTTCCAAGGACTTTTTGATGAAATTGCTAAATGCAATTCCGTTCCCGTTCAGAGAGGTTCAGACAGACAACGGCACGGAATGGACAAAGCAACTGCTTGTTAAAGATCCTTCAAACAAAACATTATTTGAAGAGGCTTTGGAAGATATGGGGATAATTTATAGTCGTATAAGAGTAGCAACACCGCGCCACAATGGTAAAGTAGAGCGTCAGCATCGGCTTGATGAGGAACGGTTTTACAGAAAAATGCATATGTACAGCCTCGCTGACGGTAGGAAACAGCTTGCTCGATATAATAAAAAATCTAACAATATATCGAAAAGCTGTTTGAAATTCCGTAGTCCGAATGCAGTTTTGGCAGATTATTTTGCCGTAATGTAGCTCGCAGGCGGCATGCGCAATCAGCCGATAGCTCGTCGCCTTCGGCTCCTCACTATCGGCTGATTTCAATCTTAATTATTAACATTATAATTTTTTTGAGAATAGTGTAACATATCATTGACAAATGAACAAACAAAAACAGAAAAAATTTTTGAAAACTATTGACAAATCATCTTTTATGTGATATAATACTATCGTTGATTTGTTGGTGCAGCTCAGTCGCGTAAACATATCAAACAAGGAGATACGGCGGCAGGTCGCGGTCTTGTAAATTTTTACAGTTCAGCAATACAGGCTTTTGTTCAGCGTTCCCGAATGGTAATTTCGGTTGCCAAAACAATTTAATATGCTGGTGTAGCTCAGTCGGTAGAGCAGCGCATTCGTAATGCGCAGGTCGGGGGTTCGAGTCCGTTCACCAGCTCCACAAGGACGAAGTCCTTGTCAAAAACGTCTCGCAGGTTTCTGCGGGACGTTTTGTTTTATTCCGAATACTTCGGAAGCCTTTATCAATAATTGTTAAAGGATTTAGTATGAAAACCGCTCGGAATACTTGCAAATTATATCAAAATATGGTATAATTTCAGTGTGTATTTATATGTAATCAAACTTTAAGAGAGGTAAATCCATATGGCGAAAACTGTAAAGAAAGATTCACAAGTTTCACTTGAAACCGTATTATGGAACTGCCGCGTTGCTTTGCGCGGTGTAGGCAGCACGGAAAAGAACAGGGATGCCGTTATTGCACTGGTGTTTTTGAAGTTTGCAGGCGATAAGTTTGAAAAGCGTCGTGCGGAACTGATCGCAGAGTATGGCGAAATCCCTACATTTTTGGAAAAGCCCTCTTTTTATAATGCAGTAAATGTGTTTTATCTGAAAGAGACCGCCCGTTGGTCATACATTGTAATGCAGGCTTCCGCTAATGATATTGCCATTATTATTGACCAAGCGATGGCTGATATCGAAGACAGCAATCCGCCGCTCAAAGGAACGTTGCCACTTAATCTGTTTGCTTCTCTTGGCGCAGACAAATCCAAGATAAAAGATCTCATTGATAACGTCAACCAGATTGATGAGAAACGCTTTCAGGAAGAAGACTTAATCGGTCGTGTATATGAATATTTTCTCCAAGCCTATGCCGCTTCCGGAACGAAAGAGGACGGTGAGTTCTACACTCCCGCTTGCGTGGTAAAGTTGATAGCCGAATTGATAGAGCCATACAGCGGGGTGGTATACGACAAGAAAACAACGAGTATTATACAATTTCAATTCAGCCGAAATATCGAAAATCCCTTGATTTCAAGGCTTTTACAGACTTTTGCTTGTGCATAGGTGGCAAAGCGGAAGTCTTTTTTATGCCTTAAAACAGTCTGACAAAAGGCGCATTAGAGAAAACTTGCAATCTCATATTATTCCTGTTTACAGATTTTCATAAATTGCAATCTTATATTTTTCCTGTGAGAATAATTTGAGATTGCGTGAATGTTTGATTTTGTCGATAGTGCCGATTTTGAATTACCCGCTTGACTTTTCCGACTTTCTGAGCGATATATGATAATGGCTCGAAAGGAGGAGTCGCGATGCTAAAAAAAGAAATTCAATATAGATTGTGCAGACTGCTGCTCGCCAACCTTCAAGGCGATGGTCTGCTCGGCGATGATGAGGTTATAAAGGTAAATGAACTTCTGCTTGAAAAGATAGATCCACCGTTCCGTTCGGCTGAAACAGTCGGTGATAAAATAGGAGATGGGGTGAAAGTTCATGAAAGACAGAAGAATAATTAAACTTTCTCCACCGCCCAAATACGAAATAAGTGAGTATGTTTCGATAAGGAAAAAGCGTATGGCCGCTTATGCCAGAGTATCAACGGACAACCCTGAACAGCAGACCAGCTTTGCCGCACAGGTTGATTACTACACAGAACTGATAGCACAGAATCCCGAATGGGAGTTTGTAAAAGTGTATGCTGACGACGGCATAAGCGGCTGCCGAACAGATAAACGGTATGGTTTTCTGCAAATGATGCAGGACTGCGAAAATGGTCTGATAGACTTAATTTTGACTAAGTCTGTTTCAAGATTTGCGCGGAACACCGTTGATTCCATATCGGCAATACGCAGGCTGAAAGAAATGAATATCGGCGTTTATTTTGAAAAAGAGAATATCCTGTCGCTTGACTCTAAAGGTGAGTTTCTGCTTACGCTGATGTCCTCACTCGCTCAGGAAGAGAGCCGCTCGATTTCCGAAAATGTACGGTGGAGCGTTAGAAAACGATTTGCAGACGGCAAATCAAGTCTTCCCTATTCAAGATTTCTCGGATATGATAAAGGGAAAGAAAAGTACACCATGACGGTCAATGAAGAGCAAGCCGTCATAGTCCGCCGAATATTCAGATTGTTTCTGCAAGGCTACACGAACCATTCAATTGCGAAAATGGTGACAAAAGAAGGTATTCCAACTCCCTCCGGCTTTAAAAATTGGAGTCAAAGCACCGTCGGAAGTATACTTGGAAATGAGAAATACAAAGGCGATGCATTGCTGCAAAAGTGTTTTACCATAGATTTTCTGAGCAAGAAAAAGAAGAAAAATCGCGGCGAACTGCCTCAGTATTATGTCACCTCCGACCACGAAGCTATTATCAGCCCGTGGCTTTTTGATTATGTTCAGCAACAGAGAATGCTGAAATCTTCACGAACTCTAAGCCGATACAGCGGCCACGCTCTTTACTGCAGCAAGATAATATGCGGCAAATGCGGTGAGAAATACGGAATGCGGCCGTGGCATTCCACAAGCTATAACGATTTAGTATGGCAATGCAGAAACCGATATAATCAAGCTGTAAAGTGCAAGACCGTCAACATTTATGATATGTATCTTCACTATGTCACGCATACAATGGCGGTCAACAAGATAAAAAGACTGCCCGAAGTGAAGAAAGACTTAATGGAGTGCCTAAAAGCCGTCATTGACGAAAATAGGATAAAGTCCGTACAAAGAGCGATAAACCGCTGTCTGCGGTCAAGCGCATGGAATCTGTGGGCAGACGAGGACGACCTCGTACTGATCATAGACAGACTAATCACTCAGGAGAACGGCACTTTGACCGTGCATTGGATTGACGGCAGCGAGGACGTTTTCCAGATGGAGAGGTTTAGTCCGAAAAGATATCATATAACTGCTCTAAAATAAAATGCTGCTTTTAAGCAGCAAAAATTAAAAAAATGCTTGACAAAACGCAGCGGATATGTTATACTATATAATGGAGGATGAGAATATGCCGAATTTAGGTGAATTTATAAAGAACAAGAGAGAAGCCGCAGGAATATCTCAAAAAACACTTGCGAATATTAGCGGCGTTGCTGATTCAACCATACATAATATTGAAATTAACAAAACGAGGAATCCTGGCTGGGAACTATTGTGCAAGATAGCTGCAGCACTTGAATTTCATCCATTTGAAATTCTAAAAGAGGCAGGATATATCACAGAAAATGATATTAATCCAACTTTGCTTATAAAAGGATTAGACAAACTCAACAATCAGGAACGTGAGGTTGTACAGTTGTTTATAGATTTTATACTATCCAAGAAAAACGCTGGCAGCACACGAAAGGAGAGCGATAATTATGCCTTTCAGATTAGGTGAACTTTTTTGCGGTCCTGGTGGAATCGCGTGGGGAGCAACACACGCAGATATTGGCAATCCGGAATTTTCCATTATACATCAATGGGCTAATGACTATGATGCAGACACCTGTGAAACTTATCGCAGAAACATATGCCCAAATGCGCCTCAAACTGTATATCATGAAGATATTCGTAAATTTGATATGTCAAAATTATCAGATATTGATGCATTGGCATTCGGTTTCCCTTGTAATGATTACAGTGTAGTCGGCGAACAAAAAGGAATGAATGGTGTTTATGGTCCACTTTACTCTTATGGTGTGAAAGCATTAAAAAAGTTCAGACCTCTATGGTTTCTTGCTGAAAATGTGGGTGGACTCCGTAATGCAAACGAAGGGAAAGCCTTTACTAAAATAACTTCTGAATTAAGAAATGCCGGTTATGTTATAACCCCACATTTGTATAAATTTGAAGAGTACGGTATACCACAAGCCAGACATAGAATTATAATAATTGGAATAAGGAACGATCTTGATTTTATCTATAGGGTGCCGTCTACTGCTCCGTATGTTGATATTGATAATTCATGCCGGACAGCAATTGAAGTTCCTCCTATTCCGCCAGATGCATTTAATAACGAGAGGACAAATCAATCACAAATTGTAGTTAGCAGGCTTAGTCATATTCTACCAGGTCAAAACGCCTTTACTGCTGATTTGCCTGAAGATCTTCGTCTTAATATAAAAGGTGCACGGATAAGTCAAATATATAAACGACTGGATCCGGATAAACCTTCATACACAGTAACTGGCAGCGGCGGCGGCGGCACACATATATATCACTGGGACGAACCAAGAGCGTTAACTAATCGTGAACGAGCTCGACTTCAAACATTCCCTGATAATTATCAATTTATAGGAAGTAAGGAAAGTGTTCGCAAACAAATCGGCATGGCGGTTCCGTGCCGCGGCGCACAAATTATTTTTGAAGCTGTACTGAAGACTTTTGCAAATATACCATACGAATACATAGATGCAAATATTAATGAATAAAAAAAGAGCCAGATGAAATTCTAAGTAAAAATCATCTGGCTCTTTTTATGCGTTTACAATCTTATCATATAACTTGGCAAGGTACACTTCGCAGACGTCTTTTTTTAATTGACACTCCCATATGACAATAACTTTCCAACCTTGTTCCTGCAGTTTATTATAATTTTCGCTGTCGCGCTTAACATTTGCATCAATTTTATTTTTCCAATACTTTTTATTTGTCAACGGCCATACAAATCTGCCACAATCGTGGTGATGCCAAAAGCAACCGTTAACAAATACTACGGTCTTGTATTTGGGAAATACTATATCCGGGCGGCCTGGAAGTCGTCGGTCGTTTTTTCGATATCGGAGACCACGAGCAAATAAATACTTTCTAACTTTTTCTTCAGGCTTGGTATTGGTACTTCTAATATGCGACATATTCATACTGCGAACTTCTTTTGAATGATTATCTGCCATAGTTTCCAACCGAAAAATCCATATAATATTGTTCTTCATCAATTTTGTAAAAAGCAACATCTGTTCGACCATAAGCTCTAAGGTCACTTGCGAATACATAAGAACCATTAGCCAAACCAAGTCGATTTCTGAAATATTCACCCAGCAGCGCATTACTTGCCGGTGTCGTAATTGCTTTATCATTTTGCTGCTCAACACGCAGCTGAAGTGTATGATGATCATCAGTTACGACGAGAAAATGCTGCTTATTCAGTGGAAAGAAACCGCTTTTTGCTATTTTGCTTGGCAAAGGAATATAAGCCTCATTTTTGTTGCGGTTATTTCGCTGCCCCCAATTTAAGCCGGAGCGTTTTCCGGTTTCTCCCGTTCTGGTAATAAAAGAAAGATGAACGCAGTTGTCAGGACGTATATAAGCCTTTGATGCGGGCGATAGTTTTGTGTCAATTACAATATAATCCTCAACTTCTGAATGATTGCAGTAAATAGAACGATTAACAGCATCTTCGTAATTTTTGTAGGCATTCGTTGCTGAACATACAGAGTGTGAACCTCCACGTTTTCTTAGTAACGATTGCTGCGTAAAATCATACGAGCAGCTAAATGCTTGAATAGGTTTATCATCATGAAGCCAAATAAAAAGATTTCTTTTTGACATCGGTGATTGAAACAGATAACAGCATGAAAAGTTAGTATTATTAGTATGCAGTTCTTTGAATCCGGCGTGAGAAATTAGGTCAATGCCATCATTGATAACATTCTCTACAATAAGTTCAACAGAAACATTTGTAATGCCCTGCTCTTCATAAGTTTTAAGAAGCCAAGACACCATACTTGGTGTTGCGTGATATGAAAGTATACAGAGTTTGTTGCATCCCAATTCAATTGGATTGAACAATAGTGTTTTTGCTATGCTGTCTGAATACTGTGTTTCCATACTGTTACTCCTCCTCAAAAACGTTGTAGTACATTATGCCAACAGGAAGTTTTATGTTTGGAATCCACAAAGGCTTTCCTTTCCATCCTTTAGTTCCAGTAACTTGATACATAGTCAGGACAGTTTTGTCACAAAATGAACCGCCAAGCTGCCAGTCATTAGGAGAAAGTAAGGCTCCCGTTCCTTGAGCAACATTTCTGCCTCTGCGAACAATAAGTATGCCTTGCCCTACAGGCTGCTCCGCAAGAAGCGTATCCAAAATAGACTGAAATGCCTGCATCTTGAAATCAGAACTGGGTATTATATGAGATAGTATCTGCTTGATTAGGCGCAGGCTAACTTGATAATAAGCTTCATTTTCTGAAAACGGTTCGAGCAGTTTTGAAATATCTTCAATAGAATCGTTATCTGGATTAAACGGATAATAGTTTGTTCCACCAGAAATGATTTCTACGCAATGATTATCAAGAACATTCTTCCTTGTGGGATTTAAGCCATTAGGATAATATATTTTTACATCATCAATTCCACGTTCTATCTGTGCGATAATCGAATTGTTTGTCGCGTTTATATCAGCAAACAGCTTGTATAATCTTTCATCAATAAAGACCATCATCATACCAGGATCACGATCATATCCAAACATTCGGCTGTGCTGCCACATTGTATCCGCCTGAGGTTTTTTGCTTGTGCGAGTATAATAAATTGTTTGAAGGCTGGGAAACGTTACACCTCGTCCAAGTGTATTTCCTCCCACAATAAAGCAACACCCATCAGAGTACTCTGTGCTGTCCGTGTCAGATCTGCCATTCATAAGAAGAACCTTTATATTTGAGTTGATAAGCAAAGATGAAGCTTTTGAAAAAATAGTATCAAAAGGCAATTTGTCTGATTTGGACGGGGTAAGAATATCATACTGTTTTTGTAACTCCTTTTTAAATTCCGAATCAATATTTTCATAACACCAGGTCAATTCTTTTTTTACATCTTCAGCATTTTTTTGATGAGCAGATACTCTGACACTCGGATGGAACAAGCAGTTAGATACTCTGCCACCAGAAGACAAAATTTGAGCAGATACCGCTAAATGTCTAACTACAACAGTACGAGTTGGATTATTTATTGAGTCTAAATAAGAAATACAATCAGGCTTACCCGAAACAGGAAAAAAGAAATCTCCACCGAGATATGCATCCCCTGGCTGAAAATAGTATGTGAAATACGGATGCCATCCTGATGCCATTGTTTGAAGAAATATTGCTTGCGGTGTACCTGTTACTTGCAGATATAAGCTGCTTGAAGCCCCATATTTTATTATATCAAGATACTTATTGATAGACGACTGACGATTGCGGTTTACAAGTGTGTTTAACGATGCCGCATCAGCCTCATCATCTATTATGAAAAGCGGATTACCTTTCATAAATCCAGTTGAATTAAGAATGTTAGCCCATAGTTTAAGAACTCTTACATTTTTCTTTAAAACGATAATTGCAGGTTCTATTAAACTGTTATCAGAAAAAAGTCGGGCATCATTTTCTCCGCATACGCAGAAACCTTCCAAATCCGATTTTACTCTATCCAAGGTTTGCTGCTGAAGTACAACATTGTCAGTTGTTAGGAGAACAAATACAGGGAATCCAAGATCTGCAGCCTTACACATTATGCCAAACATCTGACCTGTCTTTCCAGATTGAACATTTCCAAAAAGAAGTCCTATTTCATGGCTTGAAAAAGAGAATGTCTTGATATACTGTTCGCCAACATCCTCAGCAGTTTTGCAAACAGATTCAGCAAGCTTTGTATTTCCGCGTTCTCTTATTTTATTTAAATATGTTTTTAAATATTGCATTTTCGCTCACCTCATTCTTTTTCATCAGCACTCCCAACAAAAGAAAGGAGCCATACATCTAAAGAATCTCCATTCTCATCTAAGGCTGTTTGACCGGTTTTCTTGAACAGAAGTCGGTCGCAGCCATATTCATCTAACATTTCCTGTGTAATCATACCTTTTCGTTCCGTGTCTTCAGCTGTGTTGTTTATAGGCTTAACAATACCAGCCGCAGCTAATCGTCCCTTAAGCCAGCGTCCCATTATAAGTTCATCGCCTACAGCACTGAATTGTTTGTTGTTGTCGCTCGTAGTATGTGCTTTAAACCAATATCCGTCATCGGTCACTACGAAAAATGGTTTGTTTTTTTCAGGATATCCTTTCATTCGGTAAGTTTCTGCATCTACGGTCAACTGTGTTTCATACCAATCACGAGCCTTGCGTTTACTTCTTGGTGCGGCATAGCACACATTAATATTTGATTTTGTAAAATGCTTTCCGTCATCCATATAGCGCTCATCAGATTTGGGAACCTTTAACTTCAAAAGAAATGAAACGGTGGCTTTACACTTCTTATAAAAATCCACATTAGATTGAGGGACAGAAGTTACTAACTCAATTTCATTAAGTGCTTTATTGGTCTCACGAATGAGCGGCATATTGACTGTTTCTGAAATATTTACAGAGCAAATTGGCATTTTAAGCCTTTCAATATGTTTGGCAATCTCTGACACTTCGCCAATATCAGTTGTAAGTGCAGCTATTTCATACTGCCTTCTATTTGCTGCTTCAAGCTTTATCGCCCCAAGGTTTGCAGAACCGATAATCGCTGCTAAAGGCTTTCCGCTATTATAAAAGCAATACAGCTTACCATGATATTTGAAAGACTTAACGAGTCGTATTTCTCCAACACCTGTTTCCTGCCATTTGTGATTCAACTTTAATGCTGCATGATATGCACCTTCAGGCATTCCCTCAATATAGTACATTCCAATCGTAAGACATATTCTTTTAATTCCGTAGTTTTGAACCATTGATTCCAATTCGGCTATAGATGCTGCGGAAGTATAACCGACAGCAATTTCCACATAATCTGCTTTCATCATTTGTTCCGAAAAACAATCAATGATGGTTTGCTGATTGCTTTCGGTTCCAAGAGGCAGAACATTTGAATAAAGCAATTTCATAATTATCCTCCATTAGTCTCTTACGGTTTCCATAATGTCCTCTAAATTACAATTTAAAGCAATACAAATTTTTATAAGGACATCGGTGGTTATATTATCGCCTTTGCCAAGTTTTGCGATAGATGCTGAGCTGATCCCTGCTATTTGTTGTAAATCTTTTCTTTTTAAATTTTTATCAATCAACATTTTCCACAGCTTGTTGTAACTAATTTTCATTGTTTACCTCAACTCCTATTGAAATAAATCGAATAAATCATTGCTTATGGTGTCGCTCTTATGTATTAAATCATTCAGATATTCCCTTACGGATAAATATTCTGATTTCAATGGGAACTTGTCATTATCTAACAGCTTAAGTAATTGTTTATAGCTGCTTTGGTTTGATAAAATCTCAGCAATATTTATTTCATAATTTCTGCCAACAATTTCAGGAGAGCCGAATTCTTCTTCGTATTCCATAGGAACTTCATTTACATCAATCAAATTATAGGTGTCATAATCTGGATGATGAAAATCTTCGTCAAGGTAGACCCATTCGTTTATAACAAACTCGTCATCATACGGCAAGTCATCTTGTTCCAGATACACTCTTAAATTTTTTATTTGTACGATAGAACTGTAAATAAATGATTCTGGTTCAGTAACATCACAACCGTTAGTGTCTCCCTTTTCATAATATAGGACAGGATACATTTTGACAAGAAATGTCCAATACCCATTTTGGGCATCACATTCCTCAAAAAGCGATTTCAAAAAAGGCTCAAAAATATATTCTTCAATTTTGTCTGGGATCATATCATAAAGCATATTAAATGTTATATCTGAATAATGTCGGCTTTTCTTATTTTCAAAAAAATTACCGATTTCTTTTAGGTACTTGTCCTTTTGTTTTGAAAAATATAAAGCACAGAAATATTCTTGAAATGAGCGGTGTGTGAAATGATACTTTCCACTTTCAAAGAACATTAGACACATATTCTCTACCAAATCGTCTCTAAAATCTGAAGCCGTGATTCTGTTAGGCCCTTTTTTTCGTTCATTCAGGCTGTCAAAATATTTATCAAACAGGAGTTCGGTAAACTCGAATTTTTCATCCCGATAACTGCGAGCACAGAATTCCGCAAAATAGTCAGCAAACTGATCTGCAGTCAATCCCGTTTTTAAGACTCGCTTATATGCGCCTTTGCTGGCATCATGTTTTTGAGATAACGCAACGTATGCCTCTCTGTAAAAGATGTGCATTTTGGATGGAACTTCTGCAAACTGCTCATATGTCATAAGCATAATGGTAAGCAGTAACGGATTTTGTGTAAATTCCTCGTGTGAATAAAACAGGGAATTTTCAAGCTCATGGTGGAAATTCTCTTTTATTTTTGGTTCATCTGGTCTGAAATCCAACTTATCAATTAATTCAAGTGCCTGTTTTTTGGTAAAAGGGCAGAGGTCAAGCACAATAAATCTATGAAGAGATATGAACGACCCGGTAGGACGGGAGGATATTACAAACAAATTCTCTGTATACTTATCTGCAAAAATATCTAAATCATGTTCAAACTTTTTTCTATAGTCTGACTTGATTTCATCCAGTCCATCAAAGAGCAAAAGGCAGGAACCCTGCAAGAGAAGATCAGAGAAATCATCTACGCTGTCTGCACCTCCAAGGCCTTCAAACTTTTCAAAAATATAATTTAACAACCCGTTATAGGAGTCATTGTAGTCTTTCAATGGGATAAAAATAGGTAATTTACCAAACTCGTTAAAGTGATCTATAGCATCCAAAAGTAGATGACGCATCATCATAGATTTGCCAAGACCACCTGTTCCAGAAATCAAAATAAAATTTGAAAAACTTTGCAATATTTCCGCTGTAGCATTAGGAATAATTCTTGTTTGATAAGTAAATTTCTTTGTGTAGACTTTTTGGGATATATTATTGCACACATAAAAATCATAAAAATCCCTTGGTGTGTCGTTATATAGCAAGGTTTTCATTCTATTATATTTGTTATAAGTATTATCAAGATAGACACTAAAATTGTTGCTTTGAGGCAATGTTCCAGCGGGGAGAAGAATCCAAGGAGCGTCGCCGTTCAATTCGGGAGCAATACCGTTTGGAACAAGTAACGGCTCCATACCATCTGGGATTTCATATGGGTCGTTTGTACTATCGCCTTCATTCACGATATGCCCGGCGGAGATAATATTAACTTCTATATTTTGACTCCTGTTTTTTCCGATATTTGAATTGAATTTATACCTTGCATTCCTTGCTGTTGGCCGATCGTGCCATTCATCAATTGTATCTGCGCCAACAGTATTGTCACGTCTGTTCAACAAAATAAAATGCCACACGCCAAGGAGAAAAGGCTGCAGGTCAAAGTTCTGTGTTATAAGTAGGTGCGCTTTGTCCATCGGACGACCATTGATATCCACATAGAATAAGTCGTCTGTTATACTTGAATCGTGGCTAATTGTATCAAGAACTGCACCGACAAGCCATTTTCCCATATTCTTCTCGTCTATAAATGAAGCTGTAAACTCGCACATTCTCTGCAAAGGAGTGACAAATGAACTTTTGATATCGTGGTCAAAGGCATTTATCCACTCTTCTTTGTCAAACGGCAGATAATCATTAGTCGACATTCTGCAGGCTTTATATGAAGATGTATAAGTTTGGATAGAACGACCTGCGGGAGAGATGTAATCAGGGAAAGCAACACGAATAAGCCCCTCAAAGAGCTCACTGTTACTTAATCCATCCTTTTTGCCTGAAACGTTTTTTCTTGCTGAAAATCTCTGTTTTCTTGCTTGAAGAAGGAGAACAAAGAATGTACCCCCACACAGTTTATATTCTGGTCTATCAGGCATAATAACACCTCACTATAATTTTTGACTCTATTGACACTATTGACGTTATTTACAGTCATTAACTATTTACACCAACGCTATTGTCTATAAGATTAGTCTTAGAGAGTATTTCTCTGAGACTTTTTTAGTGTTCATATCCATTATATCACATTTTTTCAAAAACTGCAAGAGGTCAAAAGAAAAAATTTGTGTTTGGAAAGAAAATTGCGGCGATTAAAAAGAAAGTGATTATTATTCTGGCCTTATTTGCACCAACGATAACAACACATTGCAAATGATTAGTCTATCTTAAGAACGTTGCAGTAAAATGCAGTTCTTGTTTAAAAACCACAAAACTAAAGCGGTCGCTCCGCTTTAGAATAAAAATCATGCCGGATAGTGCGCAGATCTTGGCAGGATACATCTTCAGAAAAGGACAAGTTGTGATAAAGACAACTTGCTCCGAGTCTGGCAAGAGGTACCCTGTAGTTTTGCTGTGCCATTTTTCGGCTCTGACAGGTCTGTGTGTATCTCTCGCAGACCTGTTTTTGCTCCTGTCAAGGTTGCTCCTCCGGCGAGGAGGCAATCTTTATGAGACTGAATGTTCGCTATGACAATGAGATCCAATCAATCGAATTGGATGAAAAAGCAATGAGTGAGTTATGGGTAAGCCTGTCTTTAGGAGAAAACGATGAACTCACACAAGAGGACAAGGAAGAGCTTATCCAACAAGCGTTTGATGAGCAGTACAACAGACCCGAATACAACTCATGGCACAAATTCAATCGTCACCGCTGTGAGGTAAAAAAGCCGTTTCGGAAAGACGATGAACTCGCAGACAACAGCGATGGTATGGAATACATAGCCGATAACACCGACACAGAAAACCGCGATAGGCAGTATGAGTATGAGGCTGTCTGTCAGCATCTTCGTGAAATATTGAAACCCGAATATGCAGATGTCCTGATTGCTGTTGTTCTCGATGGTTTGACCCCCGAAGAATACGCTCATAACAAGAAACTGAAGCGTGATGCCGTATATAAACGTCTTAAGCGTGCGAAAGAAAAATACAAAACCCTCAAATAATATGTCCAATATCGCTCCCTGCCGTGGCTATTAGGTAGGGAGAGGTACCCTGACTATATTTGAAAGGTGGTATTTTCATGCAAAATTTTATTGCAAAGACTGATTTTATAAGGAGAAAGATGCGAAATGGCAAGTTTTTATAACAGCGAAGGCTATGCCGATCCGACTTCGTACTATGCGCTTACCAAGATAGAGCAGGAAGAAAAAGCCGCGCAAAAAGCCTGCTGTTTCCGCCCTATTGTGTACATCTGTTCCCCTTTCAGCAGGGATATCTCAAACAACGTACAAAAGGCACGCCTTTACTCACGTTTTGCCGTGGACGCATTATCCGCTGCGCGGAAAACGCTGCGGCGCTATCCCTTTTGCACCGCATTTGCTGTATCCGCAGTTTATGTCTGAGGAAACCGAAAGAGAACTCGCTCTG
>CANRDI010000009.1 GCA_947629335.1 uncultured Clostridia bacterium
AACCTAAACATTCAATTTAATCACCCCCTCAACCGCTTTGTAATGCGGTTTTACATAGATATTTTCGGAGATATGCTCTCCGTTTCTGTCTGCTCGGAAATCTTGTAGAACGCGTCTACTTCGGGGCAAATTCCAAGACATCTGCCGTTGTCAAATTCGCAATGCACAGTACCTATGTCGTCAACTGCTATGACAGTTCCTTTTGTTCCCGCAGGAATAGGGCGGGGATCATCTGCGTTCATTCGGTCAAGCTGAATGCGCGTTCCCGCAGGATAATTCTTCTTGTAAAATTCAATTCGTCCTCTGTTCATTGTTTTCATGCTTTCTCACCTCTCGTTTTAAAATTTTATGTTAAGGCTTTCGCCGTCACATTTTGAGTTCGTTGGACTGCCCAAACAATTCTTCGCGCAGATTTTCATACGCCTTGTCCATGTTTGCTGCGCCGCGAATATCATTTTCCGCAAACGCTGTTTCAAGTTCCTCGGCGGATATTCGCCACAGACCATCAAGCTTTTGGCAAAGCGCATTCACCTCGGAAATCCTATCGCTTTCAAGAATTCTTTTGCAGACGATATCTGCAATCTTATCCGTATCATCGGTAGGGTAGAAATCGAGGTATATCTTTTCGGAACAGCACATCGGAATATCTTCGTTTATCCCGATGCTGCCCAAGTGGTCGAACAACTCGTCCGCAGGCATATCGAATTTTACGGAATTTTTCCCGTTCATAATAAAAAATCTTATCATATTAAACCCTCCCATTCAGTACACCAACGCCGTTCCTTGACAGCATAATTCCCGAAAAAATTGTAAGCGTTGTAGTATCGTCAATCAATGTCCAATCGCACAACTCGCTGAGCGCAACATCCGAATCACCACTGTAAACGGTTTTTGCCGCTTTGTACAAAGTGTAACCGTCTGTGGAGATACCGTTTAATTTGATTGCACCGAAGTTCACCGAATATCTCACGATCGCGCTTTTAGAACGCTCCCATAAGAGCCTGTCCGCGGACAAAAGAAAAACCGCGGCAATAAACTTGCTGCGGCTGCTGTAATAATTTGAATTTTTCGGAGAGAAGAACTCCGTAAAATTTTTTCTGTGCAAAGAATTTTTAAATCTTATTTTCATAATTCACCTCATTTACATCGACATTTCGGGGGAGCAGCTTTGCTGTTTCGGAATGTTTTCCGATATTTTTTCGTTCAGCTTAGTGAGAAATTCACAATCTTCAAACCGAAGACCGCTGTTGTGCTTTGCGGTGAAACTCACGCAATTTCTGATCTGTTCAAGTTCTTCTATGCTGAACAACTTATCCTCGTTTATAAGTCCCGAACGAATTGAAAAGTTTTCCTTTGCGCTGCTGTAATCACCGAAATAATTGCCGCTGTAAACGCTCTTTCCGTCCGAGGAGCGAAACCAAGTGACGAATTCAAAGCCGTACTCCTCATTATATTTTGCCGCCAAAACCGCATCTCCGAATTCCGCAAGACATCGGTATTTTTCGGACGATCCGTCAGCCGTCAGCGGCGCGGCTTTTTCGTAAGCGGTGCAGTAATCGAGAACCTCACGGAAAATCCGATAAAGCGCGTGAAACTTATCCTTACCGCTTTGTGAAAAAGCTCCCTCGCTATACAAAACATCATTATCCCGAATTTTAATAACGTCGCCGTCCGAAATTACGGAAAATTCTCCGTTTTCAAACGAGAAATTGTACCCGTCCTCGTTCAGCCTCCGCGCGATCTCCTGTTTAATAATGCCGGCGGGCTGCTCCTGTTTTAAGCGGATAACTTCTGCTTTCAGCAGACGGTTCAATTCAAACAAGTCCTTTTTTTCAGCCTCGGAAATCTTCGCCGACCACTCATCAGGGTTTGTTTCAACCGAAATTTCGCAGTCCGAAATTCTGTCCGCACCGAGCCTGTAAAGCGCCTTTTTTATCGCAATATCCTCACACGGCAATTCCGCAAGTTCTGTTAAATCGCCGTAACTTATCTCGGCTGTAACAATAGCGTTTGGATTGCAATAATATGGCGGAAACGTCCTGCCGTTAAACACTTCCTCAAACGAAATTTCCTCGTTCACAAAAAGCAAACCGTAATCTGTCGATATGCCTTTTTCTGAATCCAACAGTTTCTGTCCCTCGGCTCTTAGCCATTCTTTGTTTTCAAGTTCCGAAGTCGGGATTGCCATTCTGACATTCAGCATATGGATTAGTCCGACGTGTTCAAGATCGTCTGTTTCCTCGATAAGCGTATACCTCGGAAGATTGAACGTGAGATTGATAATGCTTTTCATATCCCATTCTTTGCCGAGTTCATCACACGACAGCACAGCGAGGAACTTATTTAGTTCACGTTTGTCCATTCCGTCCATATGCCTGCCGAGGTAGTTCAGCGCGTCAAGGCTAATCTCGCTGTCAACAAGCATTGACAACTCCGCAGGTTCGATTTCAAGCACCGTCGCCACAGGCGTGAGGTGTTCCTTATTCATACCGAGTTCGCCGAGTTTGTCGGAAAGTTCCGTTTCCGAACAGGGAAAACATATTTCCGTACTGAACGAACTGTTCCCAATTGTAGTTTTAATCATTGTAATTCCTCCAAAATTATATTTACTCCGCGCGGAGTTTATTGCCATTTTCTCTGAAAACAAAAAAAGAGCCTGCAAATTGCCTCTCACTTAATGCGAAAAGCAATTTACAGGCTCTTATTTAATATGTGTAATCTGCACAATTTCCACAGCAAAAATTTTGTTGCCAAAGGGTTCAAATCCCGTTAAAATCTTTTTTGTAAAGGTTTTGATTTTTTCATCATTGTCGAATATGCAAAAATTCAATCATAAAAATTTTATTGTTAAAAAGGTTCAAGTCATCTAAAAATCTTTTTTGTAAGTTTCGGAAAACAAAAAATGCCTGTGAGTAACTTCTCGACTTGGAGAAGTCGCTCACAGGCACTTTGTGTACATTGTACAAAATTCTATCGAAAAATTTTGTGGGATAGGGGTTCAAGTCCACTTTTCACCCGAAAATATCTGTGGATCGCGAATCCTGTTTTTCGCAAGATATTATGCCCGCAAATGGCTTTGTACAGCCTTTTGTGGGCATAATATCTTTTTTGTCAACGTTTTTTGGTGGAGATAAGGGGATTCGAACCCCTGACCTCTTACATGCGAAGCAAGCGCTCTCCCAACTGAGCTATACCCCCATTTAAGGTTGACAGAATACGGAAAAGTATTTCTGCGGCAGACAAATTCTGCGCTTCAATACTGTCCGCTTGTGCAACAATAGAATTATAACACATCGGCGGAAATTTGTCAAGGGCTTTATAAAAAATTTATTTTCTCTTTTTATGTTGTTAATGCTGTTAAATTATGACGAAACCGCTGTGAAAATCGTATGTTATGATGTAAATACTTAAAGCGGTTTGAACAGCTGAACAAAAACTCCGCCGCACGCTGTTTTGGGAAAACGGCGTGCGGCTGTTTTTTAGGAGCGAATAAAATCAGTTTGTTGTAAGACTGCTGATAAACAGATATAAAAGTGCCCTTTTAATTCAATAGACGCCTGCGGCTTTAACTGCGCATTATTTACATTGCCGACAGAGTTTTCCGAATTATGAGGAATTTTACTTCACCGCAACATTCCGCTCTCCGAGAATATCATACAGCTTTTTTAATAATTCGGGGCATATTCTCACTCCGCGAAGCCCGTTTATTCGTCTGACCTCTCGTTTGTCACGAAAACAAACTCTCACCGCGTTTACTCCGCAAAATTCAAAAAGAAGCTCGGTCACGCGGGAGATCCGAAAATCAAGTTCGCTCTCAAAATTTACAAAGAGAGTTTTCGGCTGTGCAGCGGGGAGTGTTTCAGCGCGCTTTATGCTGTTTATGACAAAGCTCGTTTTACGTTCTTTTTTGTCTGTTTTTCCGCTGAGATAATAAACTTTTCCCGGCATAAGCCTTTCGGACTTTGAAAAAACATTCGGAAAAACTACGGCTGAAACTGTTCCGCTTTCGTCCTCAAGTTCCGCAAAAGCCATTTCTCCGCTTTTTGCAAAATGAGTACGTTCATTCAGCACCAGCGCCATTATCGAAACCGACGCATTATCTTCTTTTTTCAAAACGTCAGCGATAAACATACAGTTTTCCGCTCTCGGAATAAAAACAGACGCGGGGTGTCCGGAAATATAAAAGCCGATATATTCAAGCTCAAAACTTAACAGCTTTGTTTTTGGAAATTCTTCCGACTTCGGAAAAACATAGCCCTCTTTGCTTTCTTCATCTGCCAGCAGGTCGAGCTGTCCGCTTTCTTTTCGGAAATTTTCCCTCAAAACACAGTCCATAAGTCCGTCTAATCCCAAAAGCAAAGCTGCGCGGGTAACGCCCATACTGTCGAGCGCACCGCATTTTATAAGCGCTTCTGTATAACGGCGGTTGTTTCCAAAGGGAACCGTCCTCAGCGCAAAATCTTCGGGCGAGGTAAATAAGCCGTTTTTACTGCGTTCTTCCGTGATCTCTTCGGCAAAACTCCTGCCTATGCTTTTAACCGCCGAAAGTCCGAACCGAACAGCATTTCCCTCGACAGTAAAATCCGCATAGCTTTTGTTTACATCGGGCAAAAGAAGTTCAACTCCGCTCGACATTATATCAGAAGCATATTCGGCGAGCTTTGCGGTATAGTCCTCGACGCTTGAACAGAGAGCGCTCATATATTCCTTATAATAATGACAGCGCAGATACGCCGTCTGATACGCCACCGTGGCATATGCCGCCGCATGAGATTTATTAAAAGCATAGCTCGAAAACTTTGCCATTTCGTCAAATATTTCATTTGCGGTATTTTCGGGAACTCCGTTTTTTACCGCTCCGCAGTTTGTTTCCGTTCCGTAGATAAATGCGTCGTGTTCTTTTTCAATTACGCCGTGTTTTTTCTTAGACATTGCGCGTCTTACAAGGTCGGCTCTTCCGTAAGAATACCCGCCTATCTCCCGGCATATCTGCATTACCTGTTCTTGATAAACTATACAGCCGTATGTTACGGAAAGAATATTTTTTAAAAGCGGATGTTTATACTTTATTTCGTCGGGTCTTTTGTGGCGGTTTTCAATATACGCGGGTATAGAGTCCATAGGTCCGGGGCGGTAAAGCGCTATCGCCGCGGTAAGATCTTCTATAGACTGCGGCTTCAGGCGGGCAATTACCGACGACATCCCGCCGCTTTCAAGCTGGAACACACCCATTGTTTTTCCCTGTCCGAGCATTTTATATGTCTGCTCGTCATTTTCGTTTATCTTTTTTATATCGAAATCGGGTTCTTTTTCCTTTATCTTCATACAAGCCTTGTGGATAACCGTCAGGTTGCGAAGTCCCAAAAAGTCCATTTTCAATAGACCGAGCCGTTCGAGCGCAGTCATCGTAAACTGCGTTTTTGCGCCGTCTGCGTTTACTTCAACAGGCGCATATTTAACAACAGGCTCGCGCGTTATGACAACTCCCGCCGCATGGACGGTAGTATGCCGAGGAAATCCCTCAATAAGCATAGCCGCGTCGATAAGCTCTTTTATGTCGGGGTCGGAATTATAGAGCGTTTTTAATTCGCCGTTTTTTATTTCCTCGGAAAGTTTCGGCTCTATGCTGAACGGAACAGCTTTCGCGGCAAGATCTGTTTTCCGCTGTGCAGTTCCAAGGGCGCGTCCTGCGTCGCGTATAGCGGCTTTTGCCTTTAAGGTATCAAACGCGGCTATTTGTGCGACATGATCCTCGCCATATCGTTTTCGTACATATTCTATGACCTCGCCGCGCCGCTCGTTGCAGAAGTCGATATCGAAATCGGGCATTGAAACGCGTTCGGGATTTAAAAATCTCTCGAACAGAAGATTGTATCTCAGCGGGTCAATCTCGGTTATTCCCATACAGTATGCACAAAGCGAACCAGCACCGCTGCCTCTGCCCGGACCTACGGGTATATCGTTGGTCTTGGCGTAGCGCACGAAATCCCACACAATAAGAAAATAGTCAACAAATCCCATTTTTTCAATGACCGAAAGCTCGTATTCGAGGCGGCTCTTTATCTCGTCCGTCACTTTGCCATAGCGCTTTTGAGCGCCGTTTGCGCAGAGCTTGCGGAAATACGCGGCGTTGTCCGAAACGCCCTCTTTTTTGAAAAGCGGGAGCTTTGTTATTCCGAATTGAAACTTGAAATCGCATTGCTCTGCGATTTTTTCGGGCATTGAAAGTTCTTCTTCCGTGAAAAACCTTGCCATTTCTTCTTTGGTTTTCAGATAATACTCGTCGTTTAAAAGTCCGCCGCTTGTCTTTTCGGAAAGTCTGCGGTTTTCTTTTATGCATTCAAGGAGCTTCTGAGCCTTGCTTTGCGACTTTTCGGTATAGTGGACATTGTTGGTGGGGCAGGACTTTATTCCCGTTTTTTCGGACAGCAGGCGCAGTTCTTTGCATATATGCGCTTCTTCAACGGTGTTGTGATTGTTGAGTTCTAAATAGAAGTCATCTCCGAATACCGACTGATACCATTTTGCACACTTTTCAGCCTCGGCAGTTCTTCCCTCTTGAATTAAACGGGAAATTTCTCCGCTAATGCCTCCCGAAAGTGCAATAAGTCCCTCGGAATATTTTTCGATACAGTCTTTATCCGTCACAAACTCTCCTAAATTTTCAACTTGAAGTGAAATAATACGGCAGAGGTTTTTGTAGCCTGTTTCGTTTTTGCACAAAAGCGTAAGTCTGTAGGGCTTAACCGAGGCTTTCATATAGCGGTTGTTTTCGCTTACTCTCACCTCACAGCCGATTATCGCCTTTATGCCGAGTTCTTCGCATATGTCAAAAAAGTCGATCGCGCCGTAAAGTGCGCCTGTGTCGGTTATCGCAAGCGCGGACATATCGAGCGCCTTTGCTTTTTCGCACAGCTCTCTAAGCCTGCAAGCTCCTTCAAGCAGGCTGTAGCCCGTATGAACATTTAAGTGTATAAATCCTGACACAAAACTCACCTCTTTTTACGGACGGGGATTTTGATATATTAACTGCACGATAAACGGGATTTTGCCTATCCTTTTTTCTTGACAAGAACAGCAGCTATAGCCGCAGCCGAATAACCAAGGAACAAATAGATGCCTGCATATAACAGAAATGCCCACTCTCCCATGTCAAAGAAAACCCACGCTCCAACCAGGAACAGGGCAGATAAGAGCAAGGGCTGGAACCAAGTCGCCTTTAACTTCCTGCCCGCGAACAAGCCTACGCATATTGCCGCCATAGGGTTTACGGCAAAGAACAGAAGAAAACAAATCACCATACCGCTGTCTCCTTTCGCAAAAGTGACAGCGCACCAAGGCAGTAGCAGCATAATCATTGCAGAACATAACGTGCATATACCGTTCTTTTTCAACATAATATTCCCTCTCTACAAATTCCGATTTACCGCGCGCCGACAGCAGTTAAGGCGCACGGTAATTAACTGCCCGATAAACGGGAATTTTACAATTATTTTCTGATAATCAGAAGTTTATTTTCTCCCTTTTGAAATTCGTAATTCGTTTTCACGATTTCAACTTTGCAGTCTTTTTTGAAATAGTCTATTACATTTTCGGCTAAAACCGTCTTATCAGCGTCTAAGTTTACAATCGGAAAAATTCTGATCTCTTTGCATACACGGAGCATTTCGGTCATTGATGCAATATGGAAATCGTATCCTAAAGACGTATACATCAGTAGAAAGTGAGAACTTAGTCCTATGTCAAAATAATTATCCTCATAAACTAACCTGTTCGGCAGTTCGTGAAATATATAACGTCCTTCCGCCTTTCCTTTTTCATAATCAGACAAAAATTTTCTCATAGCGGACATACGGGTAAATTCAAGCTCATCTAAATTCTTGATATTCTTCCACACATAGTTATCCATATTCTCGCTCATTTGCTGCATAACGATAACTCTGACTTCTTCAATTCGTTTTTCTATATCTGATTTGGAAAACTGATAAATAGGGTCAAATGAAATTACACTGCCGCCTTTCTCTGTCATCTCGCAGTTAAAACACGCAGGACCGTCGCCGAAACCCGCTATTTTCCCTGACAGGTCGCTTTCATTCAACCGAAACATCAGTTTATACTCTTCCATATTTCTGCCCCAAGGCACGACGCTGTTCAGTTTAAATGCCACTTAATTGCCCTCCTCAAACGTAGAGATTTTACCCGCGCCGACAGCGGTCAAGGCTGCTGTATATTAGCTGATTATAAACGGGAATTTACAGCAGTTTTTTCATTATATCATAGCACAAATAATCATTGTGTTCAGCTTTAATCATATGATATTCGGTTTCTTTATAACCCCGTTTATGATAAATTGATTTGGCTGAAAACGACGCAGCAAGTACTATTTCTTGATAGCGTCCGGCAATTTCTGATTCTGCAAATTCCAACAATTCTTTTCCGTACCCCTTGCCTTGATACTGCGGCAGTACAAATAATCTGCATATTTCATTCTTCTTAACCGTAACCGTACCGACCGCATTATGCCCTACATCAAAACACAGAAAAACACATTCATTTAAAATGTCATTCTCTATATTTTCATCGTTATGATGACTAATGAAAAAATCTACCGCTCCCGTAGGATAATAATGAGGATATATTTCATTGATAGTTGTGTGCGTTATTTCTTTTACAACATAAAGATCTGATTTCTGCGCTAATTCTATACTCATTTTATTGCTCCCGTAAATCCCGATTTGCCCCGCATAATCCCACAACAGAAAAACGGGCTCAGCGAAATTTCCGCCAAGCCCGTAATTTGGTCATTTTCAAAAAGATTAGTCAGCTTCCTTAGCGATAACAACCTTATTATTGTAATAACCGCAATTTCCGCATACTCTGTGCGCCAACTTCAGCTCGCCGCAGTTCTTGCAGCGCGTAAAGTTCGGAGTTTCAAGCTTCCATACAGCCGAACGTCTCTTATCGCGTCTTGCGCGGGAAACTTTTCTCTTAGGTACTGCCATTATTCGTACACCCCCTCTGAAAATTCAAGAAACAAGAACAGCTTTTCACCTGTCCTCGATAATTTATCACTTTTATCAAGTAAATAACATTATACCATACAAAAACAGGTTTGTCAAGGGGGTTTTACAAAATTAACCGATAAATTTCTTTACGTTTTCGGGAAGTTCGGAATTGTCCGCAGAGATCGTAAGTGTAACGGTGGTGTCAGGGGAAATCTTAGCAAGCCTGTCGAACATATCGCCGAGCTTCGCATAATCTCTGCCTGTTATTTTAAGCGTCGCGTCTACGAAAATATCGGTGCAGTCGTGGTCGGACGAGAGAATGCCCGCGATAAATCCGTAAAATGCGTCAACACCCTCGACAGAATAGTCCTCAATGTTTATAAGGCGAACTTTATAGGTAATGTCGGTATTGAGAGAAGAACCTTTTTGTATTGCTACAACATTTCCCTTTGACTGTTTTTCAGCAGCATGAATAGCGTCGATAAGGATCTTTGTCTTTCCCGAACCTTTTTTGCCTGTAATAAGTTTAACCATTGTAATATCCTCCGTAAATTTGTTTCAGACTGTCGATAAAACCCCATCTGCGTTGTAACTTTTTCCGCCGAAGGCGGATAATGCAATCACTGCAACAGCCACCAAGGTTGGTTGCAAGGTTGCTTCAGCGTTATGCGCCCCGCGCACAATGCGTGCATACCGGAGCTTTCCCGGCAGTCTGTAATTTGATTTTTATACAAGTCCAAGTTTCTT
The DNA here is from genome assembly GCA_947629335.1 of uncultured Clostridia bacterium. Classification (GTDB taxonomy): domain Bacteria; phylum Bacillota; class Clostridia; order Oscillospirales; family Ruminococcaceae; genus CAG-115. Next base: position 9,753 of record CANRDI010000009.1, read on the forward strand.
TTCGAGTTCTGCTTTTCTGTCCTCATATCCGGGCTTTCCGAGCAGAGCGAACATATTCTTCTTATAGCTTTCAACTCCCGGTTGGTTGAACGGATTTACTCCGAGCAGATAGCCGCTTATTGCACACGCTTTTTCAAAGAAGTAGATCATATATCCAAGTTCATACTCGTTAAGTTCGGGAACTTCTATTACCATATTCGGCACGCCGCCCTCGGTATGTGCAATAACTGTTCCCTCGAAAGCCTTTCTGTTTACAATGGACATATTCTGATTTGACAGGAAGTTCAGACCGTCGATATTGTTCGGCTCGTCCTTTAAAAATACGTCTTTCTGCGGCTTTCCGAACTGGATAACTGTTTCAAACATTATCCTCGATCCGTCCTGAACGAACTGTCCGAGAGAATGAAGGTCGGTCGAGAATACCGCGCTTGACGGGTAAATTCCCTTGTTGTCCTTGCCCTCGCTCTCGCCGTAGAGCTGTTTCCACCATTCCGCCATCATCTGGAACGACGGCTCGTAGCTAATCAGCATTTCGACGCTCTTTCCCTTTTTATAGAGAATGTTGCGGTATGCAGCGTATTTATAACAGTCGTTCTTTTCGAGGTCGCAGTTTTTATACGCTTCTCTTGCGTCCTGCGCGCCTTTCATAAGCATATCGATATCGCAGCCCGCGCAAGCTATCGGAAGCAATCCAACGGCGGTAAGCACAGAAAATCTTCCGCCAACGTCGTCGGGAACGACAAACGTTTCATAACCCATTTTATCGGAAAGTTCTTTGAGAGTTCCGCGCGCCTTGTCGGTAGTTGCGTAAATTCTGCCCTTTGCGCCGTCCTCGCCGTATTTTTCAACGAGCATATCTCTGAAAATTCTGAACGCCAGCGCAGGCTCAGTCGTAGTTCCGCTCTTTGAAATGATGTTGACCGAGAAATCCTTGTCTTTTACAAGGGAGATCACCTCTGCGAGATAGGTCGGCGAAAGGCTGCACCCTACGAAATAGATTTCGGGAGTGTCTTTTTTCATAAGGTTGTACATTGAGGATTTAAGCGCGTCAATTGCCGCTCTTGCGCCGAGATAAGAGCCGCCGATGCCGATAACAACGAGCGCTTGGCTGTCGCTTTTGATCTTAGCCGCAGCTTTTTTAATGCGGGCAAATTCCTCCTTATCGTAATCGACAGGCAGGTCGATCCAGCCGAGATAATCATTTCCCGCGCCCTGTCTGCTTTCGAGCGTATCGTGTGCAGCCTTTACCTGTGCTGCATACTGCGAAAGCTCATGCTCTCTGACGAAACCGTTAAGATACTTGCTGTCAAGTTTTAATCCCATTTGAAAATATTCTCCTTTCCGTCTGCGGACTTTGCCCTCAGACCTCTTGTTTATATTATATATTATTTCCAAGTATTTTTCAAGATTTTTTGCACGCCATAAACGAATTTGGAGAATTTTTACTATTCAACTGCTATTTTTTGTGAACTTTGCACAAAGTGCTGTCAAGACTATGATGTGGTTAGAGGCAAGATGAAAGACGAACAACGTTTCCGCTGTAGCACGTTACATAAAAGTTTTGAAAAGGGGTTTGGGGGAAAACTTTTTCAAAAGTTTTCCCCCAATAAATGCCTCTCAATCGGGCAGTAAATATTTCGACCGATAATCATTGAACTCGTCCATAAACTCGCTCTTATCAAGCTTTTTAAGCTCGTTGATGTACTCGTGAGTATCGAGACTGTTTTCCTTTATCTGGATAAGGCATACTGCAATATTCGAGCAATGGTCGGAAACTCTCTCATAATTCGTCAGCAAGTCCTGAAGTATAAATCCAAGCTCTATAGTACATTTCCCTGTTTTAAGCCGCTCTACATGGCGGCTTTTAAGTTCGGTGCGAAGTCCGTCGATGACGTCCTCAAGCGGCTCTACTTCTTTCGCAAGCGCCACGTCGTTATTTAAAAACGCCTTCAGCGACATATCAAGTATTTCCCTCAGCGCCGCAGTCATGACCGCCATTTCCTTTTCGGCTGCTTCGGAAAATTTTACCTTTTTTGTGTGCATTTCTTCCGCCGCTTCGGTTATATTTACCGCATGGTCGGAAATTCGCTCAAGGTCGCCTATCGTGTGGAGAAGATTTGAAACAGCCTTGCTGTCGTTTACCGAAAGGTCTTTAGAGGCTACCTGTAGGATATAAGAACCTATCTTATCCTCGTAAATATCTATAGTTGATTCATTTTCGACAATTTCCGCGGCAATTTTCGCGTCATAATTGCTCACAAGATCTATCGCCATTAAAACAGTCTTATGCGTAAGGTCAGCCATTTTGAACGCAACATTTCTGCACTCCTCTATAGCGACCGCAGGAGTATTGAGCAGACGCTTGTCCAATATAGGCATTTTCGCTTCTTCGTCCGCTTTGTCGCGGATAGTAAGACAGGCGAGCTTTTCGAGCTGTTTTGTAAACGGCAAAAACAAAAGCGTCGCTAAGATGTTGAACGCAGAGTGAACAACGGCTATCCCGACGGCGTTCAGCTTTTCGTCAAACACGGGTATGTCTATAAGCGCGTTTACCGCATAGAAAAGCCCCAAAAATACGACCGTTCCTATGACGTTGAAATAAAGATGTACTATTGCTACGCGCTTTGCGGACTTGTTCGCGCCGATAGACGAGATGAGCGCCGTAACGCAAGAGCCGATGTTCTGTCCGAGAAGGATAGGGAGAGCTATGCGGTAGGTTATAGTTCCCGTCTGGTTTGAAATTGACTGCAATATACCGATAGAAACTGACGACGACTGTAAAACTGCCGTAAGTATCGCGCCTGCGATAACTCCTAAAACAGGGTTTGAGAACATGGTCATAAACCGAGTAAATTCGGGAACATCTTTCAGCTTTTCGCTCGCGTCGGACATCATATTCATTCCGAACATCAAAAGCGCAAATCCCACCATTATATTTCCGACTGTCTTTTTCCTGTCGGATTTGGTAAACATTGCAAAAATAATACCGACGAGCGCAATGAGCGTAATAAAAGTATCGAAACTGAAAATATTCATTATTCCCGAAACTTCTTCTCCCGCAAGCGACGAAAGGCTTACGAGCCATGCCGTCGCGGTCGTTCCGATATTTGCGCCCATAATGACGCTTATTGCCTGAGACAGCTTTAAAAGTCCGGAGTTTACAAAGCCGACCATCATGACCGTCGTAGCCGCCGACGACTGGATAAGCGCCGTTACCGCCGCGCCGAGAGCCACTCCCTTTATGGGATTTGAGGTCATTTTATTCAAAAGGTCTTCTATTCTGCTTCCCGCGAATTTTTCGAGCGACGCGGAAAGCGTGTGCATTCCGAACATAAACACGCACAGCCCCGCTATCATTGACAACACATCTTGAAAGCTCATACTTTAATCCTCATTACTTATTCCGATAAATTCACTCATATTTTTACACTACATTTACATTATACAGGATTTTTAGGAAAATGTAAAGTATTTTTCACTTTTAAGATGAAAAAATTTCCGTTTGCTCGAAAATGCGTGTAATAATGCCGCACTAACGCAAATATCAACCTGTCCGCAAGGGAAAAGCCCTTTGCTTGTATTATGTCAAATGCACAATTGTCCGACACAATCATACGAATTAGGCGGCAGTTTAAAACGCGTTGTATTTCGCTATGTGTATCTTGTGTTTATAGGCTCGTTAATTTTGTTCCTTTTTAAATAATACTTTTCAGCCCGTTATTCCGAAAGCGCTGCAAATGCCTTTGTAGATATATTTCGGAATATAGTTGAATGTAAAACTGTCCGCCGCGAGCAAAAGACCTATTATTACCGTAACGCTTGAAAAGAATATTCCCCAGCGTTTTGCGGGAGAAAGCTCTTCTTGAACTTTCGGAACACGGTATTTTTTTATTTTCAAAAGCTTTGCAATTGCCATAAAAAATCCCACGACAAGCGTAACCGTCATCAATATCAAAACCGCAATATAGATAGCTACCGCAGGAGTGATCTCCGCGTCTTGTCCCATAGAAGTAATATAATCACCCACGCTCTTATCCGTAAGCAAAAGCAAAAGCGACGCGGCGACGCTGTTAAACATCGCATGCATAACGGCGGTAGTGATTATGCTTCTTGTTGAAACGGCGACATATCCGAGGCTAATTCCAAGAACGGTCGCGTAGAAAAACTGGGCAAAATTCGCGTGGGTAAGTCCGAAAAGCAGACCCGAAATAAATATTGCCACGCCGTTTCCGTATGGGCGCATACTTTCGAGCACTATCCCCCGAAACCAAAACTCCTCTACTATCGGCGCAAGTATCGCCATTTGAAAGAACAATATCAGTCCGCACGCCGTATTCGGAGCCTGAAGGTCGTTTACGGTGTTGAAGCTCTCGTTCATGTCCGTTTCCTTGAAGAACTGAGAGATGAAGATAGTAATTAAATTCGTCATTATGCCGAGAGCATAAAGCGCGGGAAACATTCCGAGCGCGCGCCCGAAATATTTCGGCTTATGACAGCTCTTTTCCCCTACGTCTTTAAAAGACATTCTGAAAATAATCATGGTAAGGGCTATCGGTATAACGTTAAGAAATAATATGGAAACAAGCGAGTTTATGATATAAGCCGCCGTCACGTCAATATTTTCAAGAACGGGCGACAACAACGCCGCCGTTATTTCTCCGAGCCCCCTTGCGCAGAATATGACTATTATCATAAGTCCGAGCTTTAAGCTGACCAGCTTAAATCCTGCGCGATAATTAACGCCCGTCACGCTGTTTTCGGGAATTTGTACATTTTCTTCTGACATTTTTATGCTCCTATTAACTTGTGATATCCGACAATTTCGGTAACAATATCTTCCGCAGTCTTTTTTGTGCAGGAAACGGTAATATCGCCGTATTCTTCATAAAGCTTCCTTCGGTTTTCAAATACTTCTTCCACGCTCTGTCCGGGACGCATGGCTATTCCGCGCGTTTTTATGTTATTCAGTCTCGGAAGAAGCTCTTCTGACGGAAGCGAAAGATAATAGACCGTACCGTATTTTTTTAAAAACAGCATTGCCTCGCGGCTGTAAACGGCGCTCCCGCCCGTCGCAATAACGGCGTTTTCCGTTTCCTTTACGGAAAGTATCGCGCGTTCTTCGGCTATGCAGAAAGCGTCAAGCCCGTCCTTGTCGATAATATCCTGCAAGAGCCTTCCCGTTTGCTTCATGATAATAAGGTCGGTATCTATAAAATCAAATCCCAGAGATTTTGCAAGCAGAACGCCTATCGTTGACTTTCCTGCGGCGGGCATTCCGATAAGCACAATGTTTTTCATCAGAACTTCACCTCGTCAAGGCTCATTGTCGCATAGGCGTTAAGATTTGTGTCAGCAACATTTCCCGCGAGATATTCGTAATACCCCTGACAGCCGATCATAGCGGCGTTGTCCCCGCAAAGCGAGAGCGAAGGCGCGAAAAGCTCCATGTTGTGCATTTTTGCAGCAGTTTCCAAAGCCGCGCGAAGTCCGCTGTTTGCAGCAACTCCTCCCGCAACGGCGATCGTTTTGCAATTGTTTTCAACAGCAGCAGCAATAAACTTTTCCGTCAGCATTTCGCAGACTGTTTTCTGAAAGCAAGCCGAAAGAGAATTTATATCCGTCTTTTCACCGCGCTGTTCGGTGTTGTGAATAAGATTTAAAACAGCGGTTTTAAGCCCCGAAAAGCTAAAGTCATACGGGTTTTTGGTATGCGGCTTCGGAAGTTTATATAACGCGCTGTCGCCGAGCTTAGAGGCGCGATCTATAAAAACGCCTCCGGGATAATGAAATCCCATAGCCCTCGCGGCTTTGTCAAACGCTTCTCCCGCTGCGTCGTCAATAGTTTTTCCGAGCGTTTCAAACTCGGTATAGCTTTTTACCTTTACTATATGAGAATGGCTTCCCGAAACTACGAGGCACATATACGGCGGCTCAAGTCCGCGGTGTGTGAGATAATTAGCGGCGATATGCCCTCGGATATGATGAACGGGAACAAGCGGTTTTCCGAGCGAAAACGCAAGTCCTTTTGCGAAATTAACTCCTACTAAAAGCGCCCCCACAAGTCCCGGAGCAAACGAAACAGCTACCGCCCCAACGTCTTTCACCGTCATTTTCGCTTTTTCGAGCGCCTCTGAAACTACCCCGCAAATGCTCTCGCAATGCCGTCTTGAAGCAATTTCGGGAACTACGCCGCCGTAGAGCCTGTGTTCTTCTATCTGCGTCGCAACCACAGATGATATTATCTCCCGTCCGTCGCGTATAACGGCGGCAGCGGTTTCGTCGCAGGAGCTTTCTATTGCTAATATGTCCATAATTTTCCTTCTTAGTCCTTTTTTGGTTTTCCTGTTATAAACTCGATAGCGTTTTCGGGAGCGTTTTCAGCATTTTCCGAGAGCTGTTTTCCGATATTTCTGTAGTCAAAGCTCCTGCAAAACTCGTCGAGACCGTTTCTTATCTGAACGAGCCTGTTTTCCGAGAGCCTTTCGGTCTCTTCGCAGAACTGTCTTAAAACATCTTTTTTCAGCGCCTTCTGCGCCAAATTCAAAAGCAGATTTCTGTGCGGAAAGCAGATATATTCCTGCTCGGAAAAGAGTTTTCTGAAATGCTCGTCCTGTGCGTAGAGCTTGAACATACCGTGAAAAAAGCGGTCGAGGTCGCTCTCTGTGCGCGAGCAGATATAACAGGTCTTTTCAAACTCACCGCCGCGTTTCAACCTTTTGCCGAGCGCGGTTTTGTTTTCTCCGTATGCCTCGGCTTTTATCTCGTCAAGATGAGTGCTTAAAATGAGGGCGAGCGGAAGTTTCTGGCTTGTTTTCAAGAGCATATCGAAATGCTCCGGGCAAAACCCCAGCCTGTTTGTTTCAATGCGAATATCAGGCTCCATCATAGCCGAGCCGGAGATATATTCGCATGAGTTATCCTCTGAGGCTTTTATCGTAAGACATATCGGACAGCCGCACTTTTTCTCGAAAATATCCTCTACTCTTACGGTAAGAATGTTTTTGCTTATCAATACTACGCCCCCTGTCGGCAGTTTATATTCGGCAGTAAAGAGCCAGAATATTCCCGCGCTGTTCTTTTCAAACGTCTTTGCTTTCATTATAAATACAGCAAATATTCGCTCCATAAACGAAAATAATGTGTCGTTTTTATGAAAACGGCAAGAAAGCACTTGAAATCCTATTCAAATTATATTATAATTAAAGTAAATATTCAAGGGGTTTTTGAAAAAAATGTGATAACGGGACATTCCCCGTGTTACGATAAGGGGTCGGTAGATTGAAAATAACTGCGGATATAAACGTGTTTTCTCCTGTACGCACTTTTATGTGCGGTCAGTGTTTCCGCTGGCGGGAGAACGACGACGGGAGCTTTTCGGGAATTGTCCGAGGGAAAAGGCTTTTTGTAAAACAAGACGGTGAAAAAGCCGAGATCAGCGGAGATGTTTCCGAAAAATTTCTGCGCGAATATTTCGATCTTGACGCGGACTATGACGAATATATTGCGAGGCTCTCGGAAAACGAAACGCTTAAGAAAGCCTGTGAAACGTCGCGGGGCATACGGATATTAAGACAAGAGCCGTTTGAAACGCTTTTAAGTTTTATAATCTCCCAGAACAACAACATTCCGCGCATTTCGGGAATTATCTCGCGCTTTTGTGAAAAATTCGGCGAGAAAACGGAAGAAAACGGCTTTGCTTTTCCTACAGCCGAAAGGCTTCGGGGAATAGAAGCCGAAGATCTGGCGGAACTGAGAGCGGGCTTTCGCGCAAGATACATAGCCGACGCAGTAAGCAAAATAAACAGCGGGGAAATTATCTTTGAAGAAATAGACGCGCTTACTCTCGATTTGGCGAGGGAAAAACTTAAAACTATAGTCGGCGTAGGGGATAAAGTAGCGGACTGCGTTCTGCTTTTTGCGTTTCATAAATTGGACGCTTTTCCGAAGGACGTGTGGATAAAAAGGATAATGAGCGAAAATTTCCCAGAAGGACTTCCAAAATGCGCCGAAGGCATTGAGGGAATTGCCCAGCAGTATCTCTTTGATTATTATAGAAATATTGAAAGCAAAACGGCTTTAAAAGCCGATAATAAACAAATACCAATAACAGAATAGAGAGGAATAAGTTATGTTTTGTTCATATTGCGGAAAGCAGATAGCAGACGGAGCAAAGTTCTGTTTTATCTGCGGAAAAGAAGTTGTAAGCGTTACTCCTGCGAGCGCCTTGGCTGCTAAGCGGCAGATGTCCGAGCAAGTAACGCCCGAAAATCCTGTTCAACAGCAGACGTCCGAGCCAACAATGCCCGAACAGCTTGTTCAACAGCAGATGTCCGAGCCAACTATGCCCGAACAGCTTGTTCAACAGCAGTTGTCCGAGCCGACTATGCCCGAACAGTTTGTTCAACAGCAAATGTCCGAGCCGACTATGCCCGAACAGCTTGTTCAACAGCAGATGTCCGAGCCGACTATGCCCGAACAGCTTGTTCAACAGCAGATGTCCGAGCCGACTATGCCCGAAAATTTCGTTCAACCGCAAACTCCCGTTCAGACAGGAGGCGTCTATTCTGCGCCACCCTTGAATTACGGACAGCCGTCGGTAAATAGCGTTCCCGAAAAGAAAGCGCCCGAACGCAAATACACACTTGCTCATCTGATAATGTGTCTTGTTACAACGGCGATATTTGCCGTTACAGCGGGAATATTTGCGGGACTTTATTTTTCGGTCGTATGAGAGAATTTTACACCGAACTGTCAATATAGCCACATATGCGCGTCAGCGGCAATGCAGCAGCCACGAAGGCTTACTGCATTGCCGCTTCGGCATTATCCGCCGTAAACGGATAATGCGTGCATACCGAGGATTTCAGAGCCGCTCGGTATTAAAAATCGGCAATACTTGACAGCTTATTTTTGTTGTTTAGCACAAAAAAACTGTGTTTCTTTTAATGATTTGTACAATTTTCATAAATTCAATTGACATTTGTTCGGAATTATTGTATAATAACATCAGTTAAGTTAATGATTTATCGGCATTGGGGGAATATATTTTATGTTTTGTGCAAACTGCGGTAAAAAGCTGATAGACGGAAGTATGTTCTGTATGGATTGCGGCGCTCCCATACCGATAGGGAGATTTTCACAGCCGTCCGCGTCTCCGAATTTTTCGGGCGCTCAGAGTTCGGATATTGCCGAAAACAGCTACAATGCTCCGAACGAGGCGGATTTGTTCGGAACAAACAGCTTTTCCGAAGAAGCAGTTTCCGCTTTTTCGGGAGCAATGAACGCATTTGGCGTTCAGGGATTTCAAGTTCCGACGATAGAGGACGTTGACCTTTCCGCCGGAAAGATACGCCAAAAGGCTCCTAAAAACAAAGGCGACAATATCCGCGTCGAAAACTTTTCTATGACCGACGGCGAGAAAACCGAGATAATCTCGAATGACATTCCCATAATCGAAGGGTGTTCAATGGACGAGGACGAGAGCAAGGACGTAATTCTCGACCCATATCGTTTTCTCGGAAATTCTATGGAAGATGTTTCAATGGATATGGAAAGCGACGAGATGTCGGACGAAAAGACCGAACCCGTCACGGTAGAGCCTGTTTCTTTTTCGCCTGATGCGCCGCCCGAAAATTTTGCGGCGCTTTCAGCCGAGCCTGATGTTCAGCCTGCCGTAACCGTCGAGCCTGTCGTTTTGCCATGGATGCAGAATAATGCGGCTGAAACTGTTACAGAGCAAGCAGTTGAACCTGTTGCAGAGCAGGCAGTTGAACCTGTTGTCGAGCAAGTGACTGAAACTGTTGCAGAGCAGGCGGCTGAACCTGTTGTTGAGCAAGCGGTTGAAACTGTTGCAGAGCAGGCAGTTGAACCCGTTGCAGAGCAGAAGGCTGAACCTGTTACAGAGCAGGCAGTTGAACCCGTTGCAGAGCAGGCAGTTGAACCCGTTGCAGAGCAGAAGGCTGAACCTGTTACAGAGCAGGCAGTTGAACCCGTTGCAGAGCAGAAGGCTGAACCCGTTGCAGAGCAGGCAGTTGAACCTGTTGTCGAGCAAGTGACTGAAACTGTTGCAGAGCAGGCGGCTGAACCTGTTGTTGAGCAAGCGGTTGAAACTGTTGCAGAGCAGGCAGTTGAACCTGTTGTAGAGCAGGCAGTTGAACCTGTTGTAGAGCAGGCAGTTGAACCTGTTGTAGAGCAGGCAGTTGAACCTGTTGTCGAGCAATTGACTGAAACTGTTGTTGAGCAAGCAGTTGAACCCGTTGCAGAGCAGAAGGCTGAACCTGTTACAGAGCAGGCAGTTGAACCTGTTATTACCGAACAGCCTGTTGTACCGCAAGCTCCCGAAACGCCGCAGCCCGCAAAATACATACCGCCGATTTCCGAACCGCCTGTTATTGAAGAACAGCCGCCGCAGGACAGCTATCAGCCGCCCGTGCCGCAGAAAAAGGGCGTTCCCGTATGGCTTTTTATTCTGGTCATTGCGGTGTTGATTGCGATAATTTTGATAATTTTCTTTATGAATAAATAACATAATACTTAAAGGGGGCGATTAACATGAAATAATCTTAATCATACTTAATTGACGGACAACATTTTTTAAACTTCATCTGAAAACATTTTGTGCATTAAATTAAGGAGTGATATTATGAGCAATATTTTAACAAGAAATCCCAAAAATAAACTTATCGCTTTGGCTTTTGCCGCAGTAATTTACGGCGGACTGCAAATTCTCTCCGTAACGGCTTTAAAAGAGGTATATGTATTTGAATGGCTGGGGCATAATTTTTACGGTTACACCTGGATAGCAGTTCTGATACTTATAGCTTTTGACCAAACAACAGTTGCCTGTTTTATGACTTTCGGAAATCTTATCGGAGCAATTATAGGGCAATTTTTGGGAGATTTTATCCAAGGACAGAGAATGAGCCGAATTACGCCCGATATGTCCGAAGAACAGAGATACCTTCTTTCCACCCATTACGGAGTATTTATCTGGGCGTTTGTATTACTCGGATTTGCAGTTTTAGGAATAATCTTCGCTGTTGTTCCGAGAATACGCAGAAAGCAAAAATCGGCGTAAATAATTTACCGTAAATAAAAGAGCCTGTTCACATAAATTGCAATTTTCGGATTGCGATTTGTGTGAACAGGCTTTGTTTTGCTTTACGCCGAGCAGCGTTGGGAGCGAGTTAACGTCATTTTAGAAAAATCGAAAAGCGGAAGTGCATTTCCGTTGCAGCACGTTACATAAAAGTTTTGAAAAGGAGTTTGAGGGAAAACTTTTTCAAAAGTTTTCCCTCAATTTGTGTCGCGCAACTGCGCGGGGTACGGTGGCGGCAGCCCCCGCACTTTTCCCCTTTCCCCTTCGGGGAAGGGGGTCAGGGGGTTGGGGCGAATTAACGTTATTTTAGAAAAATAGCGTTTAAAAAGAACCACATATAGGCTTTTTGCAAGCTGCTTTGGGCGCAAGTCTGATTTGTTTTCCGCTTGCTCCTCACTGTGGGAGAACCATACCGCGGAGGGAACCTGCCGGTTCCCCCGCTCCCCCTCCAGCGGATTGAGATTTTCAAAATTTCATTTTGAAAATCTCAATGTGGGGAAAACTCTTGTTTTCCCCACACCCTTTAGCGCAAAGCTAACGCTTGTTTCGCGGCTTCGCCGCGACCAGAGGGGAAAACTTTTTTGAAAAAAAGTTTTCCCCTCTGGACTTCCCTTTCAAAAAACTTATGTGCCGCGCCTTGCGGCGCGGTCGGAAAGCGGAAGTGCATTTCCGTTGCAACACGTTACATAAAAGTTTTGAAAAGGAGTTTGAGGGAAAACTTTTTCAAAAGTTTTCCCTCAATGTGTATTGCCATTATATTATCGCAAGCGCGTTATCCGCGACTCCGACCTTTACCGTATCTCCCTGACGCAACTTGTCGGCAAGTATTTCCTTTGCAATAAGCGTTTCAAGATTGCGCTGCATATAACGCTTAAGCGGTCTTGCGCCAAACGCGGGGTCGTAGCTTTCGTCAACAATAAGCTGTTTCGCTTCGTCAGTTATCTCAAGCTCAAGCTGTTTCTCTTTCAGGCGCTTTGCGAGGTCGTTTGCCTGAATGTCGATAATTCCGAAAATGTTTTCCTTTGAAAGCGGCTTATAGAATACTATCTCGTCGAGCCTGTTCAGAAATTCGGGTCTGAACGAGCGCTTTAAAAGCGCGTCAACATTTTCCCTCGCCTGTTCGGTTATCTCTCCGTTTTCGGCAATGCCGTCAAGAATAAACTGCGAGCCTAAATTTGACGTCAGTATTATTATCGTGTTCTTGAAATCCACCAGACGCCCCTGGCTGTCGGTAATTCTTCCGTCGTCGAGCACCTGCAAAAGTACGTTGAACACATCGGGGTGCGCCTTTTCCACCTCGTCGAAAAGCACTACGGAATACGGCTTTCTTCTCACGGCGTCTGTAAGCTGTCCGCCCTCCTCATAGCCGACATATCCCGGAGGCGCGCCGATAAGTCTTGACACGGTATGCTTTTCCATATATTCGGACATATCAAGGCGCACTATGTTTTTTTCGTCGTCAAAAAGCGCCTCCGCAAGCGACTTTGCAAGCTCCGTTTTTCCAACTCCCGTCGGACCTAAGAACAAAAACGAGCCTAAGGGTTTTCGAGGGTCGTTTATTCCCGCGCGCGACCGCATAATGCTCTCCGAAACGCGCTGTACAGCTTCGTCCTGTCCCATAACACGCTTATGCAGCGTATCCGCGAGGCGCAGTATCTTTTCGCGTTCGCCCTCGGCGAGTTTGTCTACCGGTATTCCCGTTCTGCGGGCAATTATAAGCGAGATCTCGTCGTCTGTCACCTTGTCGCGCAGGAGAGAGCCTGCCTTTGCTTTTTCGGCAAGTTCTTCTTCGGCTTTCAGCTCATTCTGTAACTGCGGAAGTTTTCCGTACATAAGCTCGGCGGCTTTGTTCATATTGTACTCGCGCTTTGCCTTTTCAATATCGGCATTTGTCTGTTCAATTTCTTTTCTCAGCTCTTGAACTTTTGAAATGGCATTCTTTTCATTTTCCCACTTCGTTTTCATTGCCGAAAATCTCTCGCGTTTTTCCGCAAGTTCTTTCTGAAGCTCTTCAAGATGTTCTTTTGAAAGCGTGTCGGTTTCCTTTTTGAGCGCGGTTTCCTCAATTTCAAGCTGCAAAATGCTTCTTGAAATTTCATCAAGCTCTGCGGGCATACTCTCCATTTCCGTTCTTATCATCGCGCACGCTTCGTCGATAAGGTCTATCGCCTTATCGGGCAAAAATCTGTCGGTTATATAGCGGTTTGACATTGTTGCAGCGGCAATAATGGCGTTGTCCTGAATTTTTACGCCATGGAAAACCTCGTACCGCTCTTTAAGTCCGCGCAGTATCGAGATTGTGTCCTCGACAGTCGGCTCGTCAACCATAACCTTCTGAAAACGCCTTTCAAGCGCGGGATCTTTCTCAATGTACTTTGAGTATTCGTCAAGAGTTGTCGCTCCTATACAGTGAAGTTCTCCGCGCGCAAGCATGGGCTTTAACAGATTTCCCGCGTCCATTGCGCCGCTCGATTTTCCCGCGCCGACAATGAGATGAAGCTCGTCGATGAACAGAATTATCTGCCCCTCGCTCTTTTTTATCTCGTTTAAGACAGCTTTAAGGCGCTCTTCAAACTCGCCCTGATATTTCGCTCCCGCGATAAGCGCGCCCATATCGAGCGAAAACAGCTTTCTGTCTTTCAGGTTTGACGGAACGTCCCCGCGCACTATCCTCAGCGCCAGCCCCTCGGCAATCGCGGTTTTTCCGACGCCCGGCTCGCCGATAAGACAGGGGTTGTTTTTGGTCTTGCGCGAAAGTATGCGGATAACGTTTCTTATCTCGCTGTCGCGCCCGATTACAGGGTCTAACTTGTTTTGCCGAGCAAGCTCGACCAGATCCTGCCCGTATTTTTTCAGCACGTCATAAGTTTCTTCGGGGTTCTGAGAAGTGACGCGCTGGTTTCCGCGTATTTCCTGCAATGCTTTAAGCAGCTTGTTTTTGTCAATACCAAAGCTCTTTATTATCCCCGAAACGCCGCTGTCGGCTTTTTCAATAAGCGCCATAAGCAAATGCTCGACCGAAACGTATTCGTCTTTCATTCGCTCCGCCTGTGCTTCGGCTTCGGAAAAAGCCTTGTCAAGGTCGGGAGAAATATATATTTTTCCCGCTTCTCTGCCGCTTCCCGAAACGCGCGGCATTCCTTCCACAAATTTAAGCGCCGCCGCCCTTACGCCGTTTGCGTCAACACCCGTTTTTGTGAGTATCTGCGGGCAAAGCCCGCCCTCGTCGTTCATCAGCGCATAGAGCAAATGCATTTGCTCAACACAGTTGTTCTGATATGAAACGGAGAGGTCCTGCGCGTCCTGAACGGCTTCTATAGACTTTTTCGTCATCTTGTTTGGGTTCATTATTATATCAACTCCTTTGCTGACAGATGTTTTAAGTGTACAGTGAACAGTACTGTTAGAGGTTAGAATTTAGGCGGATAACATTTCCCTTACAGCACGTTACATAAAAGTTTTGAAGGAGGGGCTTGGGGGAAAACTTTTTCAAAAGTTTTCCCCCAATGGGGGTGCGGGGCGCACCGCGCATTTACTGAATATCAGTCACCTTATAATCCTTGTCCTCAACTGCCTTTTTGAGCGCTTCTTTATCGACATTTCCGCTGAGCTTTACGACAGCAGTTCCGCTTTCATGGCTTACGACAGCCTCGGACACTCCGCTTACAGCTTCGAGAGCCTTTTTGACTGTTGCCTCGCAGTGACCGCACATCATACCTTCGATTTTCATTGTGATTTCCATAGTTTGTTCCTCCTGTTTTGTTTTGTTATTTTCAAGCGAATGTTTCGCTTTTATTTTCCTGTCATGCTTGGGGTTGTAAATATTGTAAAAATTCAGCCTCAGGGCATTTGTCACCACGAAAAAGCTCGAAAGCGACATCGCCAGCGCGCCGAACATCGGATTTAATCTCCACCCGAACAGCGGTATCCATACTCCTGCCGCAAGAGGTATTCCTATAACATTGTAGAAAAACGCCCAGAACAGGTTTTGATGGATATTGCGCAGCGTCAGCCTTGAAAGCCTTATCGCCGCAGGAACGTCCGAGAGCCTGCTTTTCATAAGCACAACGTCCGCCGCGTCTATCGCTACGTCCGCTCCCGCGCCTATGGCTATTCCCGTATCGGCTCTCGTAAGAGCGGGAGCGTCGTTTATGCCGTCGCCGACCATTGCGACCCGACCTAACTTTTGATACTGTTTTACAACATCCTCTTTATCCCCAGGCATTACCTCGGCTATCACCTCGTCAATACCCGCCGCTTTTCCGACTGCCTCGGCGGTTCGCTTATTGTCGCCCGTCAGCATAACGGTCTTTATACCCATGTTTTTAAGCTGGGATATAGCCGAGGGGCTGTCGGATTTTATCCCGTCCGCAACGGCAATTATCCCCATAAGCGCCTTTTCGCGGCAGAAAAACAGCGGAGTTTTTCCCTCGTTTGCGAGCCTGTCAGCATTCAGGCGCATCTTTTCGGGAATGTCGCAATACGTTTCGCAAAGCCGTAAGTTTCCCGCGATATATTTTTCGTTTTCAAGCACGGCTGAAATTCCCGCCCCGCGCAAAACCTCGAATTTTTCGGGTTCTTCGGCGGTAATGCTGCTGCTTTCGGCGTGTTTTACTATAGCTTTCGCAAGCGGGTGTTCGCTGCGTTTTTCGAGCGAATAGGCTGTTTTAAGAAGGTCGTTCTCCGACATATCGCCGCAGGGCACAATGTCCGTTACGACGGGTTCGCCGCTTGTTATAGTTCCTGTTTTATCAAGCAGGACTATTTCGGTCTTTCCCGTTTGTTCAAGAGAAACGGCGGTCTTGAATAAAATGCCGTTTTTCGCGCCCATACCGCTTCCGACCATTATAGCCACGGGCGTTGCAAGTCCCAGCGCGCAAGGGCAGGAAATAACAAGTACGGAAATTCCGCGCTCTATTGCATATCCTGCGCCGCTCCCTGCAAACAGCCACACCGCGATTGTCACAACCGCAATCGAAATAACGGCAGGCACGAAAACTCCCGAAACCTTATCGGCTATCTTTGCTATCGGGGCTTTTGTCGCCGAAGCGTCGCTTACCATTTTTATTATCTGCGAAAGCGAGGTGTCCTCGCCGACTCTTGCCGCCTTACAGCGGATATATCCCGAAAGATTTATCGTTGCGGCGGAAACCTCGTCGCCTGCAATCTTATCCGCAGGAATGCTCTCTCCCGTCAATGCGCTTTCGTTTACAGACGTTTCGCCCTCGATTATATATCCGTCTGCGGGGATATTTTCTCCCGCCTTTACCGCGAAGATGTCGCCTGCTTTAAGCTGTTCTATCGGCACGGTCACTTCCTGCCCGTCCTTTATCACTACGGCAGTTTTCGGCGCAAGTTTCATAAGACTTTTCAGCGCGTCGGTCGTTTTGCCCTTAGAGCGGGCTTCGAGATATTTTCCGAGAGTTATGAGCGTTAAGATAGTTCCTGCGCTTTCGTAATACAACTCATGCATATAGGTCATTACAAGCTCATGATTTCCCGCAGCCTGAGCGTTTGACATAACAAAGGTCGCATAAACGCTGTAGATAAATGCGGCAGATGAACCGAGCGCGACAAGCGTATCCATATTCGGCGCGCGGTGGATAATTCCCTTAAAACCGCTGATAAAGAACTTTTGGTTTATGACCATAATTATTCCCGAAAGCAAGAGCTGGATTATTGCCATGGAAACATGATCGTCCGCCAAAAACGGCGG
The DNA here is from genome assembly GCA_947629335.1 of uncultured Clostridia bacterium. Classification (GTDB taxonomy): domain Bacteria; phylum Bacillota; class Clostridia; order Oscillospirales; family Ruminococcaceae; genus CAG-115. Next base: position 26,567 of record CANRDI010000009.1, read on the forward strand.
GAGCGGAAATCCCCACATCATGCCGCCCATGGAAATATAAAGCAGAACTATCATAAAACCCAAACTCCAGAAAAGCCTGCGCTTCATTTTCGGAGTTTCCTTATCTTCAAGCGCACTTTCATCTGCGGCTTTTTCGGAAGGCTTATCTTTAAGCGACGCACCGTAACCTGCTTTTTCGACAGCGCTTATGATGTCGGCATTTTCTCCCCCCTCGACGCTCATTGAGTTTGTGAGAAGATTTACCGAGCATTGTTTAACGCCTTTAACCGCGCTTACGGCTTTTTCAATTCTTGCGGAACAAGCGGCGCAGCTCATTCCCGTGACATTGTACAAAACCATTTGTTTCCTCTATTTCATAAGTTTTCTCAGAGTTTCGACGAGTTCTTCGACGATCTCGTCGTCGCCCTCTCTGATATTATCCGCAACACACGTTCTTATATGCTCATAAAGCAAGGCTTTGTTAAATGAATTGAGCGCGGAATTTACCGCAGAGACTTGTATCAGTATATCCGTACAATAGGCGCTTTCCTCGACCATTTTTTTAATTCCGTTTATCTGACCCGAAATTCTGTTAAGACGGTTTATGAGGCTTTTGTATTCTTCGGGGGAACGGTCTTTTCGTTTTTTTGAGCAGTCACATTCGTGCATAAATTCACCTCGCGTGCTTCAAGTTTACGAGTATATTATATACCCCCACGGGGTATTTGTCAAGGGCAAAATGTGAAAATTTGGTGAAATTTTAGAGGCACTAAGTATGCAAGGACACAAGGGGGACGCTTTTAAAAAAGGGTCCCCCTTGAACCCCTCTCAAAACTTTTATGTGCCGCCGCTGACGCGGCGGACGAAAGACAAACAGCGTTTCCTCTTTCCGACCGTGCCGCAAGCCGCGGTACGAAATTTTTTTGAAAAGGAAGTTTGGAGGGGGAGCGGGGGAACTGTCAGGTTCTCACGCTGCTTGGCTATTCCACAGTGATAAGCAAACGAACCTTTAAACGGGAATGCGCCTATGAACCGAGGCAGCGAATATAGGGCGAAAAACTGCTGAAAACTTATGTAAAAAAGAGAACCCACCCAAGCCTCAGCCTGAGTGGGTCGTCTAAAGAAGGGTATTCTGAAAACGTCTGAATTTATCAGCGTGTTTTCTTTCTTGATACAAGAACTGCCGCGCCAGCAATTGCAAACACGCCGAACGTCATTGCAATACCGCCGAAACCTGTGTTCGGGGTTTTGTTACCGCCGCTGTTTGAATTTTCGCTGTCGGAGCTGTCGGTTGTGTCAGCAAGAGTTCCGTCCGTGGAAACAACGTATTCGCTGAAATGTTCGGTTTCAAATACAATAACATTGCCCTCAACCGTCGCATTCATGTTCGTATATTTTCCGTCAGCTTCTACGCGGTAAACGTAGATAGTCTTGTCCTTAAACGCAGCAGGAACAGGTATCTTGACCGTAACTTTTCCGTTCGGCTGAACTGTTGTTCCGTCAGCTTTCTTGAACGAGATCTCGTAGGTTACTTTCGTTGCGTCGGTCTTGTCCTCAACCGCCTTTACGGAGAGCGCCGCGCCGTCGGCAATTACGCCCTTATTAGCGGAAGCTGTAATGCCGCTGTCAGAACTGTTGTCGGAATAGTCTACAACAACTGTTTCCGTTGCGGGGTCTTTAACTTCTCCGCCGTAAGTTACAAAGTAAGTCTTGTCGCCTTTCTTTGCGAAGAACAGGTCTTCGGAAACCGCTACTACATCATCAGCTTCGATCTCTGTCGAAACCGCATTCATATTCTTGTCAACAAGGTAAGCCTTTCCGTCTTTTACAACGGGAGCGCATTTACCTGCGAAATTGTCCGCAGCGTCAAACTCTGCGAGGACTTTTCCGTCAGCGTCCATAAAGCCTGTTTTGTCGTCTTTGGTTACATACTTTAAGATAATACTATCTCCAACGATATTAACGTCAATATCTTTATAACACTTTTTGCTTTTCCAGTTTTTAAAATCGCTTAAATTGTCCAGAACAATATATCCGTCGGCAAGAACGCCGCTGTCGTTAGAAACATCTATTGTCGCTATTGTGCATTTTTCGGAATAGTATTTTATATCAAGTGACCAAGTAGTATAATCATCTTCTCCATTGTAGAACCAACGGTCTGTCGTGTCATCCCAATCAAATGTTTCATTGCCATAGCTTTCAACCTTACCGGTATTTGCATTATAGCCGTGTAACGTTATCGAGGGTACTTTCGGAGGTACGTCATCAAACCACACAACAGTGCCTTCACTTCCGCTGCCCCATAATATTCCGTCAAAGTTGGCTGAAGTATTGAGTTTTCCATCTTCATCAATAGATGATTCTTCGTAAATTGTTTTGCATTTTCCGTCTTTATCTACCTGTACAATATCATATTTCCAGCCGCCCAAAGCGAATTCTATATCATACTGGAACAATCCTTTTCCAACTGCAACATCTGCATAGATATCTCCTTTGCTCGGAACACTCCAAGAAGAAATATAGACTTCAAAAAGACCCTCAATCTGAGAGTAATCTCTATAATCGTAACCATATTCATCAGTAACAACCGGTATTTTTATTTCATCGGGAATATTGTCCGATTTTGCAATAACAGTTTCTGTTTTTTTACCGTCGGGCTGAGTTACGACCAGTTTAACCTCGGTATTAACTGTCTCTTTGTAGGGTTCTTTATCTTCTTCTGTAACTGTAACTTCTTTTGTTTCAGTTTTAAAACCAATTGAAATACCGTCTACTCTTGAATAAGTCCAAGAAGTATCAAGGTCGCAGAGATATTTTATTTCGCCGTTTTCTACCTTATAAAGCCCTCTGTATGTAACTACGTCTTGTTCTTCTTCCTCGCCCCAGTTGTTTTCAACCATTTGCTTTTCCATTTTTACAAGCTGAACATAGCCTTCTTCGGCGTTGAACATTCCCCACTTCAAGCCCGTGGTGTCGAAATCGGCTTTAAGCTTTTCGAGTGTAAGAACGCCTGTTTCTTTCCAGTTTTTGAGGTTCTCTTTGCTGAGATAACCGATGCCGTCAAAATCAACGTCAAGATTTGCGTTTTCATCTGCCGCCCCGTTTTCGCTTGAATCAAAGTCAGCGCCCGTGATGTCAACAACGCCCACTCCCTCGACAAAGACCATGTTTGTCTTTAAGTCGGCAGTAAGCTCGGACGTCAAAAGCGTGAGCTTTTCGTCTTTCGCTTCTTCCGCAGACGCGCTGAATGCTACTGTCGAAAAAGCGACCGCCGCAGCCACTATTGACGCGGCAATTTTCCTTAGTTTCATAGTTTGTCCTCCGTTTTCTTTTTGCGGTCTGTTATTTATTGCCGCGCAAATTCCCCGCAAAATAAAAAAGTGCGCAGCACGAAGCCGCGCACTTGTAAAAATGCAAGCTCCGATTGCTGCGAAACAACTCTCGTTATAACTTTCAGACAAAGCATACGAAAAAAAGAGAATGCACTTTTACCATATGGCAAAGCGTATACTTCCCCTAAAAGTTATATTAAGTTGTTTCGCAAATAACATTATATCACACCTTACAGCTTTTGTCAAGAACTTTTGCAAAAAAAGCCCGCGCCTTGCGGCGCAGTCGGACAGCGAAAGCGCCTTTCCATTACAGCACGTTACATAAAAGTTTTGGAAAGGGGTCAAGGTGGAAACCTTTTTCAAAAGGTTTCCCCCTTGCGCTCTTCCATTACAGCACGTTACATAAAAGTTTTGAAAAGGAGTTTGAGGGAAAACTTTTTCAAAAGTTTTCCCTCAAAAAAATTTTAATCGCATTATTTGTTGCCTTGTCTCAAACGCACGCACCCGTTTCGTTTTTCCGCTTGCTCCTCACTGTGGAAGAACCACACCGCGGAGGGAACCTGTCGGTTCCCCCGCTCCCCCTCCTGCGGATTGCCGTTTCAAATGCAGGCATTTGAAACGGCAATGCGGGGAAAACTCTTGTTTTCCCCGCACCCTTTAGCGCTTTGCTTGCGCAAGTTTCGCGGCTTCGCCGCGACCAGAGGGGAAAACTTTTTTGAAAAAAGTTTTCCCCTCTGGTCTTCCCTTTCAAAAAACTTTTGTGCCGCCGCTTGCGCGGCGGTCGGAAAACGGAAATGTTTTCCCTTACAGCAAGTTACATAAAAGTTTTGAAAAGGGGTTTGGGGGAAAACTTTTTCAAAAGTTTTCCCCCAAAAATTCCGCTTTACTTGTTCCTTATGTATTCGTCCATCGCTTTTGCGGCAGTTTTTCCCGCGCCCATTGCTAAAATGACCGTTGCTGCGCCCGTTACGGCGTCGCCGCCCGCGAAAACGCCCTCGCGCGAGGTCTTTCCGTTTTCGTCGGCAACAAAACAGCCGTGCTTATTTGTTTCAAGACCTTTTGTTGTGTTTCTGATAAGCGGGTTCGGAGAAGTTCCTATCGACATTACTACACAGTCAACGTCTATCGTAAACTCGCTGTTCGGCTTTTCAACAGGTCTGCGCCTGCCGCTCGCGTCAGGCTCGCCAAGCTCCATTTCTATGCACTTCATTCCCGTTACAAATTTATGCTCGTCACCGAGTATCTCAATGGGGTTGTTAAGGGTCTTAAAGATAATTCCCTCTTCCATTGCGTGTTCGACTTCTTCTTTACGCGCGGGCATTTCTTCAAGTCCCCTGCGGTATACTATGTAGACATTTTCCGCGCCCAGACGCTTTGCACACCTTGCTGCGTCCATTGCAACATTTCCGCCGCCTACTACCGCGACATTCGTATTCTTTTTTATAGGAGTGTCCGAACCGTCTTTATAGGCTTTCATAAGGTTTACGCGCGTGAGAAATTCATTTGCCGAGTAAACGCCCTTTAGGTTCTCTCCCGGAATGTTCATAAATCTCGGAAGTCCCGCGCCGGAGCCTATGAAAATTGCCTCATAGCCCTGCTCGAAAAGTTCGTCAACTTCTATAGTCTTTCCTATGACAACATTTGTTTCTATCTTAACGCCGAGCGCTTTGAGATTTTCAACTTCATGAGCGACTATCGCTTTGGGAAGTCTGAATTCGGGTATGCCGTATACAAGCACTCCCCCCGCAAGGTGCAATGCTTCAAATACCGTAACATCATACCCCATTTTTGCGAGATCTCCCGCACAGGTAAGTCCGCTCGGACCCGCGCCGATAACAGCGCACTTGTGACCGTTCTTTTCGGGAACTTTCGGAACTTCCTTACAGTTTTTGTTGTGATAGTCCGCGACAAAGCGTTCAAGTCTGCCTATTGCGACAGGCTCGCCCTTTACTCCGCGCACGCACTTGCTCTCGCACTGAGTCTCCTGCGGGCAGACGCGTCCGCAGACCGCGGGCAGAGAACTTGATTTTGCGATTATATCGTATGCACCCTCGAAATCCTTTTCGCGTATCTTCTCAATAAACGCGGGTATGTCTATCGACACGGGACAACCCGACACACAAGGCTTGTTTTTGCAGTTTAAACAGCGGTTTGCCTCGTCAACTGCCTGTTCTTCGGTATAGCCGAGAGCGACCTCGCTGAAATTTTTATTTCTGACATTAGGCTCCTGCGTCGGCATTTCGTTTTTCTTTAAGCTCATATTCGGCATTTTATCTTACCTCCTTAAAGAGATTGCAGACCTCTTCGCGCTTTTTGCTTTCAAACTCGCGGTACATTGAGCCGCGTTCGAGCGCCTCGTCAAAATCTACAAGATGCCCGTCAAAATCAGGTCCGTCAACGCACGCAAACTTCGTTTCGCCGCCGACCGAAAGCCGACATCCGCCGCACATTCCTGTTCCGTCTATCATAATGGGGTTCATTGAAACAACGGTCTTAATGCCGTATTCTTTCGTCAGCTTGCAGACGAATTTCATCATTATCACAGGGCCTATCGCAATTACCTCGTCATATTTGTTTCCCGCTTCGATAAGCTCTTTCAGAGCGTCGGTGACAAGCCCCTTTGTTCCGTAAGAGCCGTCGTCGGTCATTATTTTCAGAACGCTCGAAGCATTTTTAAATTCGTCTTCAAGAATAACAAGGTCTTTGTTTCTGAAGCCTACTATCGAATGCACCTCACAGCCGAGAGCATTAAGCTCTTTCGCAATGGGAAATGCAATTGCACACCCAACGCCGCCGCCTACGACCGCAACTTTTTTAAGCCCTTCGGTTTCTGTTGCTTTTCCGAGCGGACCGACAAAATCCTGTATGTATTCGCCCTCGTTTTTGTGGTTTAAAAGCTCGGTAGTTGCGCCTACTATCTGGAATATGATCGTAACCGTGCCTTTTTCGCGGTCATAATCCGCGACGGTGAGCGGTATTCTCTCGCCGTTTTCATTTACGCGCAGGATAATAAACTGTCCCGGAAGCGCCTTTTTTGCGACAAGCGGAGCTTCAATGTCCATAAGCGTAACGGTAGGATTAAGCTCTTTTTTTCTGACAATTTTATACATAAAACTTCTCCCTCCATAAAATCGTACTATATTTGATTATAGCATATTGCTCCGAAAAATTCAATAGTTTTTTGACCGCAAGCTGTAATTACCGTGAAAATTCGCTAAAAGTTTCAGAAAATTTTCACAAAATATGTATTGACAAATTATATAATTTGCATTATAATGTGGAATATCCAACAAAATTGAATTCCCTGCGGCAAAACCGCGCCGGAAGTAAAATTTAAATTATTATATTATTCAACTATTTATCAGGCGGTGAGCAAATTTTGAACAACAACAAAGAAATAAGTTTAAGACTAAGAACGATAAACCATTCGCTCAGACGATTTTTTGACGGAAATTCCGAGATAATGAAAGAGTTTGAAAACCTTACCTGCTCGAACAAATGGATAATGGGATACTTATTTGACGCGCAGGAGCGGGGAACCGACGTTTTTCAGCGCGATTTTGAAAACAATTTCGGCATAACCCGCTCGACTGTTTCAAAAATGCTTACGCTTCTTGAAAAAAAGAAGCTCGTTCAGCGCGTAAGCGTTTCCCACGACGCGCGGCTAAAGAAAATAGTTCTCACGGAAAAATCCCGCTATATTGCAGAAGCAATGCACAAAACTCTCGACGAGATCGAAACGTGTTTAAAGAGCGGATTTTCAGACGAAGAGCTTTTACAGCTTTCGGGATTTCTCGAAAGAATACAGAATAATTTAGACAGCGCGGATAAAAACGAAAAACGCGCTGAGAAAAGAGGGCGCAAAAATGATTAAAACTCTTGCAAAATGCATAAGACAGGCGGCGTTTCCCGCGATACTTACGCCGATACTTGTACTGGGCGAAAGTTTTGTAGAGGTGTCTATCCCCAGCACTATGGCGCACCTTATCGACGAGGGAATAACTCTCGGAAATATGGACGCCGTGATAAGATTTGGGATAGAGCTTCTGATAAAAACGCTTATGGCGCTGTGCTTCGGGGCAATGGCGGGATATACCGCGTCGCGCGCTTCGTCGTATTTTTCGCGGAATGTAAGGCACGATATGTACTATAACATACAGAATTTCAGCTTTTCAAACATCGACAAGTTTTCCCCCGCAAGCCTTGTAACGCGCCTTACGACAGACGTTACAAACGTGCAGATGTCGTTTCAGATGCTGACGAGAATTGTTTTCCGCGCGCCCGCAATGCTTATTTTCGCGTTTTACTTCGCATTTCAGGCAAGCCCGCAGCTTTCCATGATTTTCCTGTGCGTCATTCCTTTTCTGGTGACGGTGCTGGTAATTATCGTAAGGCTTGCGTTTCCTATGTTCAGAAAGGTGTTTACGACATACGACGAGCTGAATAACGTCGTAGAGGAAAATCTTCGCGGCATTCGCGTTGTAAAAAGCTTTGTCCGCGAGGATCACGAAAAAGAAAAATTCGGGAAAATCTCAAAGCTTATCTATGACAGGTTTACCAAAGCCGAAAAAACCGTTGCGTTTAACGCGCCCGCAATGCAAATTTCCGTTTACACCTGCATTGTACTTATCTCGTGGTTTGGCGCGCAGGCGGTTGTCGCAAGCGGAAACGACGAGGCGCTCGGACTTACGACGGGAAGCCTTATGGAGCTTTTTACTTATACAATGCAGATACTTATGAGCCTTATGATGCTTTCGATGATTTTTGTAATGCTCACTATGTCCAAAGCCAGCGCGGACCGCGTATGCGAGGTGTTAAACGAAAAAAGCGACCTTTGCGACGGCGAGAGAAATCTTACCGAAGTTAAAGACGGCTCTATAGAGTTTAAAAACGTTGGTTTCAGGTATTTCAAAACCTCGGAAAAAGCCGCGCTGAACAATATCGACCTTAAAATAAAGAGCGGCGAAACGATTGGAATTATCGGAGGCACAGGTTCTTCAAAATCGACCCTCGTGCAGATGATACCGCGCCTTTATGACGCGGACGAGGGAGAGGTTCTTGTCGGCGGCGAAAATGTAAAGGATTATAATATAGAAGCTCTCAGAAACAATGTCGCAATGGTGCTGCAAAAAAACACGCTCTTTTCGGGGACGATCGCCGAGAATATCCGCTGGGGCGACGAAAACGCAACGGACGAAGAAGTCGAACGCGTATGCAGATTAGCCTGCGCGGACGAGTTTGTACAGACGTTCCCCGAAAAATATAACACCTATATCGAACAGGGCGGAACAAACGTTTCGGGCGGACAAAAACAGCGTCTTTGCATAGCGCGTGCGCTTCTTAAAAAGCCGAAGATACTTATTCTTGACGATTCGACGTCGGCTGTCGATACGCATACGGACGCGCTTATCAGAAAAGCGTTCCGCGAGGAAATTCCCGACACAACAAAAATTATAATCGCACAGCGCGTTTCGTCCGTCTGCGACGCGGACAGGATAATAATTATGGACAACGGCGCAATTTCGGAAATCGGCACGCACGACGAGCTTTACCAAAGCGGCGGAATTTACCGCGAGATATACGATTCTCAGACGAAGGGGGCGGCGGAAGAATGAGCGACATAAAAGATGAAAAAATGCCCGTAAGACAGGGCAGACCGCCGCGCGGCGCGAGAGTGCCGATGAAATTCGACAAAAAGGTCATAAAGCGGCTTTTCGGCTATATGAAGCCGTTTCGGGGCAGGCTTGTGATAGTTGTCGTCTGCATTATAGTAAGCGCGCTTGCGAGCGTTGCGTCGTCGCTGTTTATAAAAACGCTGATTGACGACTATATAACGCCGCTTGTCGGAAATCCAAACCCCGAATATTCGGGACTTTTAAGGACAATTCTCCTTATGGCGGGGCTTTTCGTGGCGGGAGCGGTCTGCTCGCTCTTACAGGCGAGAATTATGGCGACAGTTTCACAGGGAGTATTGAAAGAAATACGCGACGAGATGTTCTCGCATATGCAGACGCTTCCGATAAAATATTTCGACACGCACACCCACGGCGACGTTATGAGCTTTTACACAAACGACGCTGACGCTATGCAGCAGATGCTGTCACAGTCGCTTCCGCAGGTCATTTCTTCGGGCATAACGCTTATTTCAATTTTCTGCTCGATGCTCAGTTTGTCTGTCTGGCTTACGCTGACGGTGATTGTATTTCTGATGATAATACTGTTTATCACGGCGACAATTGCGAAAAAGTCGGGGACGTATTTCGTCCGTCAGCAAGGCTCTATGGCAAAAGTAAACGGCTATATCGAGGAAATGATAAACGGACAGCGCGTTATAAAGATTTTCTGCCGCGAGGAAAAGTCAAAAGAGGGCTTTGACAAGCGGAATTTCGACCTTTCCGAAAACACCTGCCGCGCAAACGCCTATGCAAACGTGCTTATGCCGATAAACAACTGTATGGGATATTTTCTGTATGTCGTTTTAGCAGTCGTTGGAGGTTATCTTGCGATAAACAACGTCACAAACATTGCTTGCTTTTCGGTCAACATACTCACTCTCGGAGCTATCGCTTCATTCTTACAGCTTTCAAGGAGCTTTATCGGTCCTATAGGTCAGGTGTCGCAGCAGCTTAACTCCGTCGCTATGGCAATGGCGGGCGCGGGGAGAATTTTCGCGCTGATAGACGAGGAAAGCGAACATGACGAGGGCTATGTAACTCTCGTAAATGCAAAGCGCGGCGAAAACGGCGAGTTGGTTGAAACCGCAGAGCGCACGGGTCTGTGGGCTTGGAAACACCCCCACAGCGCGGACGGCACGACGACTTATGAAGAACTTAAAGGCGACATAGTGCTTAAAGACGTGGATTTCGGATATGTTCCCGAAAAACTTGTTTTGCAGGATATAAACATCTATGCAGAGCCGGGGCAGAAGGTAGCGTTTGTGGGAGCTACAGGCGCGGGAAAGACTACCATAACAAATCTTATAAACCGTTTCTATGACATTGACGACGGAAAAATACGCTATGACGGGATAAATATCAACAAGATAAAAAAGAGCGATCTTAGGCGTTCGCTCGGAGTTGTATTGCAGGACGTAAACCTGTTTACGGGAACGGTTATGGATAACCTGCGCTATGGAAAGCCCGACGCGACAGACGAGGAATGTATTGCGGCGGCAAAGCTCGCAAATGCCGACAGCTTTATCAGAATGCTGCCGGAGGGTTATAATACGGTACTTCGCGGCGACGGAAGCGGACTTTCGCAAGGTCAGAGGCAGCTTATTTCGATAGCGAGAGCGGCTGTTGCAGACCCGCCCGTTATGATACTTGACGAGGCGACAAGCTCTATCGACACGCGCACCGAGGCGATAGTTCAGGCAGGAATGGACGCGCTTATGAAAGGGAGGACGGTTTTTGTCATTGCACACAGGCTTTCGACCGTCAGAAACTCGGACGTCATAATGGTTTTAGACCACGGACGGATAATCGAGCGCGGTTCTCACGAAAAACTGATAGCCGAGAAAGGGCAGTACTATAGGTTGTATACGGGAGCGTTTGAATTAGAATAAGAGCATTTTTTGGGGGAAAACTTTTGAAAAAGTTTTCCCCCAAGCCCCCTTTCAAAACTTTTATGTAACTTGCTGTAGAGGAAAACATTTCCGTTTTCCGACCGCCGCGCAAGCGGCGGCACAAAAGTTTTTTGAAAAGGAGTTTTCCCTCAATAACGCCAAAAAGGCGCTAAAGGGTGCGGGGGAACCGGCAGGTTTCCTCCGCGGTGTGGTTTTTCCACAGTATAAAGTAAACGGAAAATACAGCGGGCGCGTTCGTATGAGGCAAAGCTACGGAATAAAACAGCGAACTTCTTTCGCCGTTGCTGTTGACAAATAAAAAAGAATATGCTATAATGGTAAAAGACGAAGAGATCTACATAACCGCAAAAAGTTTGCCCCGCGCTGTAGTGCGATACAGCGCGGGGCTGATTTTTTATTAAGACAACTGTTTCCGACCTTTAGAGTCGGGGTTTTATATCGTTAAATCAACATTATATTCACCGTCAATCAGTCGATAATCAAGAGAGTATTTCCTGCACATTTCAAGTGCCTTTAAGTTGTCGGAGATAAGCCGGCAAATATCGCATTTATCGTCAAGCCGCTGTTCGATTACATTAGCATAGTTTATTATGCTGTCGTAATGCCTGCAAAGATAATTTTCGGTCATAACAAGACAGATGTATTTTATTTCGGACAGATACCGCTCGCCAAAATAACGCTGATAATCAAACGGAATATAACACCCTTCGATAATAAGGTTCTGCTTGTTTTCGACTGCGGTTTTTATTATCTCGCAGACAATTCCCCAGAGATATTCCGTGAGTATTTCGTCACTATCGTCAGGTGTTAGGTTTGTGTTTCCGCTTCGGATAAGTCCCATTTTCAGGTGGTCGATAGACAGATACGGAAATTTATACTTTTCAAGCAGTTTCTGCGCAAGACAAGTCTTTCCCGTATGCGACGCGCCGCCTATAAGAATTATCATGGCTTTCCCCCGTTTATTCCACAAGCTTTTTCGCCAGCTCTATATAATCTTCAAGCGTAAGCTCCTCTGCGCGCGCAGTCGGCTTTATTCCGACGTTTAAGAACGCTCCGCAAAGCTCCTCTTTCGACAGCTTAAGCTCCGCAGAAAGCGGGTTTAAAAGCTGCTTTCTCCTTTGCGAGAAGCCCGAACGTATTATCCTGAACAGCATTTTCTCAACATTTTCCGGCAGTTTATGCTCGTTTGTTATTTCCAGCTTTATCACTTCGCTGTCAACATTCGGCGACGGCATAAAACTTCCGCGGTTCACCTTAAACAACAGTCTCGGCTCGCTGTAATACCTCACGGCATACGAAACCGCGCCGCTTTCCCTTGTCGCGGGGGCGGCGCAAATTCTGTCGCCCGCTTCGCGCTGAACCATAACCGTAAGCGACTTTACAGAAAGCCTGCTTTCGAGGATTTTCATAATCACGGGAGAAGTGATATAATACGGCAGATTTGCACATACAACAACGTCCTTCCCGCCGAATTTTCCGACAATTTCCGAGAGGTCGATTTTCATAACGTCCGCGAAAATTATCTCAACATTGTCAAATTCCGCGAGCGTTTCTGCTAAAATGGGCTTCAGCCTCTCGTCAAGCTCAACCGCTATAACCTTATCACAGCGCTTTGCAAGCTCTTTTGTCAGCACCCCCACACCCGTTCCAATCTCTATCGCGCAAACTCCCTCTTTACAACCGCCCAGTTCAGCTATTTTCGGGCAAACAGACGGATTTATCAGAAAATTCTGTCCGAGAGTTTTTGAAAATGAAAAGCCGTGACGAGCGAAAAGGTCTTTTATAATGTTGATATTAGTTAATTCCATATTCCACCTGTTGGTAGTTTACAGTTTATAGTTAATAGTGTACAGCTGCGGTATCCGCTTCTCGGATAATATTTAGATTGTAAATGTTGCTCGTCTACCTATTGCCTTGAAGCATTTTAATACCGTCCACCGCAAGACGGACACATTCGCTGTTTACTATACATTCTACACTGTACACTGCCTCAATATCCTTCCGTCGCGCCGAGGCTTGCGTCATTTTCTATCCAGTCGTTTACTATAAATTCAGTGAACTTGTCCTTGCTGTTGCGAACAATAACGCGCTCAATGCCCGCGTTTATGATAAGCCTTTTGCACATCGAGCAAGGCTCGGTATCTCCCGTAAGTTCGCCGCTTTTCGCGTCAATGCACGCAAGATAGAGTGCCGAGCCGAGCATTTCCGCTCTCGGCGCGGATATAATACAGTTTGCCTCGGCATGTACCGAACGGCAAAGCTCATATCTTTGCCCTCTGGGAACGCCGAGCTTTTCGCGCATACATATCCCCATATCCGAACAGTTTTTTCTGCCTCTCGGCGCGCCGTTATAGCCTGTTGCGATAATACTGTCGTTTTTGACAATTATCGCGCCGAAATTTCTTCTCAGGCAAGTCCCCCTTTCCGCAACAGTCTGCGCAATGTCAAGATAATAGTTAGATTTATCCACTCTCATAATATTGTCCTTTCTAAACGGTGTACGGTGTAAAGTGTACGCATTATCCGCCTTCTGCGGAAAACGCTGTAAACAGCCTGAGTTTTGACTTTTTAATAATTGCCGATATGCGCGGAGCAAAATTTTCTTAAAATTTTGCGTATGCGCAAGGCATTGAAATCATATAATAATTGCTTTGCAATTATTATATCATAAATTCCCCGTTTTGTCAAACAATAATTAAATCCTCTCTCTTTTCCCCAAACACACCGAAAATTCCTATAAGCCGACGACCGATAGCGACAGGATTTTCACGCGCGGTGTGTTATATTTGTATACAGCTTATAGGCTCTTAAAACAGAAAGGACGTTAAAATGACAGAAAAAGCAAAAAAATTATTCGATATGGGGAAAGCGCTCCCATGGAGGGAGATTATAACTCAAAGGGCAGTCTGGATAATTGCCGGAACGGCGCTTGAACTTGGGGCGTCGGACTTTTCGGCAGCTCCTGCGGCTTCGGCGCTTTTGGCGGGAGTTTCGGGGAAAAAAATGTGGTATGTCTTGGCGGGAGGCGTCTTTGGCGCGCTTCTTCACGGATTTCCCACCGCCCTCACAAGTATCGCGGCAATGGCTATCGTCTTAGCGGCAAGAATGATACCCGACCTTAACAATATCTTTCTGCGAACAGCAGAACGCTCCGCCGCAGCCGCAGGCGCCTGCTTTTTTTCACGCATTGCCGAGGCGGAACATACTACCGACTTTATGACAATGCTGACGGCGGCTCTTTGCTCAGGAGTATTCGCCGCGTGTTTCGTACTTATCGAAAACCTTGCGCGGAAAAAGGGGCTTGTGCCGTCCGACGGCAATATGCGCGTGCTTTTCGGAACGATCTGCGCTTTCGGAGCTTTGTCCCTCGGCGCGCTCGATTATCCGCTTTTGAACGTGGGACGGCTTGTATTTGGGGCAGTCTTTCTGTGTGTTCTTGCAAACAAAGGCATTTCATGGGCGTTTATTTTCGGCGTTCCGTCAATATTCGGACTTTGCGCGGCAAATTATGAAATGGGCGCAGGCGCGGCAGGATTTGCCTTTGCGGGCATTTTGAGCGGCGCGTTTATCAAACAAGGAAAGATCGCGCGCGCGGCGGGATTTGTGTTTTTCGCAGCAGCGGGAACTCTCGTTTCAGGCGCTGATGAAAGCTCATTCAGGATACTGACCGAAGCGGTCATTGCCGGCACGGCTTATGTATTTTTGCCGATAAGCGCGAGCAGAGGCTTTTCGGACATTTCCGACAGCGGCGCGGCTATGCTTTTGAGCGAAAGGCTGAACTTTGCGGCGGACGCTTTGGCGGGAGTAGGTTCGGGAATAACTGCCGCCGCAGAAACCCTTTCGGGAAAATACAGCCTTTCTCCCGAAAAAATAGCGGAAAAAGCCGCAGACAGGGTATGCCGTTCATGTCCGAAAAGTATGCGGTGTTGGGGGAAATATTACGAGCTTTTCAGAGGAGAATTTGAAAGGCTTACAGAACAGCTTCGGACAGGCGAGGCGCTTAATGAAAACTCGATGAAAGGCGAATGTGCAAAAATATGCCTGAATAAAAGCGGCGTTTCACAGGCAATAACCTCGGAATATTCGCGCTATCTTTCCGCCGCACGCGACGAGCGCAGAATAAGCGAAATGAGAAAGATATATACCGACCGTCTTATGAGTACCGAGCAGATTTTGAGAGATCTCAGCAAAAGCGACATCTCCGACATTTCCGATAAAGCCGCGGAAAAACGCGCCGAAAATCTTCTGAAAGACACGGGCGTAAAAAAGCCGCGCGCATTCGTAAGCGTCGGGGCAAACCGTCTGCATTTCGAGGCATACGGCGAAACAGAGCCTATGGTGGATAAAGAATATCTCGGAACGCTTTTGGAAAGAACGCTCGGACGGGAGATCGACGTTCCGGAAATTTCGGGAGGCGGAAAACTTTTTCGTATAACCACAAACGGCGTTTCAAAGTATTCCGCAAAACTCGGCGTGTATCAGCTTCCAAAAGGTCAAAACACTGTATGCGGGGACTGTTATGAAAGTTTCACCGACGCCGACGGAATCTTTTATGTCATACTTTCCGACGGAATGGGTACGGGCGCTCGTGCAAGAGTGGATTCGGCAATGGTATGCTCTGTTTGCGCAAAGCTGATAAAAAGCGGTATCTCGCTTTCGTCCGCCCTCGAAACAGTAAACACCGTAATGCTGATAAAAAGCGCAGACGAGAGCTTTGCGACCCTTGATATATGCCGCATAGACCTCAACAGCGGCGAGGGTGCAGTCTATAAAGCAGGCGCGGCGGCTACATATATAAAATCCTCCGACAGACTTATACGCGCGGCTCTTAATTCCGCGCCCGCAGGCACGGGAGGAAAGATAAGCGTTCCCGCACAAAGGTTCAGAGTTTCCGCGGGAGATATTATAATTATGATAACAGACGGCGCGGTGCTTGACGAGCGCTGGCTCGCGCGCGAGCTTTCCGCGCCCGCCGAGCCTAAAGCTCTCTCCGAGCGCATAGCAAAAGCTGCACGCGCCGCCGACAACGGAAAAAACGACGACATAAGCGTAGTCGCTGTCTGCGTCGGAGAAGGCGCGGCAAATTAGTGTATAGTGGATAGTAAACAGTGTAGGTATTCGCCTGCGGCGGATAAAATTTGATTGTTTTCAAACTGAAAGGCTTTTTATCAGATTGTTTTGAAATTGGAACGCATAGGCTTGAACCCGTGTGAGTTCAAGCCTAACTCTATTCACTTAAAAACTAGCAAATAATTTCTGAGTTAGCAGATACCACAACTGTTTACTATCCACTATAAACTGTCCGCTGACATTCCGCCTCTGTGTGTGAAATAACAGGGGCTTTGATTTGGAATAAATGCGATAAATGCTTTGAACTATATGCTTTTGTTGGAAATTATTGTCGGAACTGCACAAATTCACGGGTCAAAAATATCAAAAATCGTAGAATATTTACAAAACCCTTGAAAAATAAGGCTCGTTGTGATAGAATATTTATGAGGATAAAAATTGCGGTTTTATGCGCTTTTACAGTTTTGCATATACCACAGATAATTTATGAAATGGGGAGGGCTTTTTATGGCAGGAAATGTCACAGATGAATATGAAATTCCGCTGTATTTGTTCCATAGGGGAGAAAACGCTCACGCTTATGAATTCTTCGGCTCACATAAAATAACCGAAAACGGGTGCGAAGGCGTTGTGTTCAGATGTTGGGCGCCTCACGCGAAATCGGTTTCGGTCGTAGGAGATTTTAACCACTGGGACAGAGGCAAAAACCCTATGCATAAGGTCGTAGACGCGCAAAGCGAAGTCTGGGAGCTTTTTATCGAGGGCATTAAAACCTTTGACAACTATAAATACAGTGTAGAAAGTCCCGACGGACTTATAAAGCTCAAAGCCGACCCTTACGGCTATCATATGGAACTCAGACCTAACACCGCGACAAAGTTTTTCGATATAGACGGATATAAATGGGGCGACGCAAAATACATCGAAAAAGTTTCAAAAACAAATGTTTATGACAGCCCGATAAATATTTACGAGGTGAATGTCGGCTCATGGAAGAAAAACGGCTCGAATTATCTGAGCTATTCCATGCTCGCCGAAGAACTGATACCGTATATAAAAGAAATGGGCTATACCCATATTGAGCTTATGCCTATAGCCGAGTATCCGTTTGACGGGTCGTGGGGGTATCAGCAGATAGGTTATTTTGCGCCGACGTCAAGATTTGGCACGCCGTTTGACTTTATGAATTTCGTCGATAAATGCCATCAGGCAGGAATAGGCGTTATACTCGACTGGGTTCCGGGGCATTTCCCCAAAGACGCGGCGGGACTTTACGAATGGGACGGCGAGAGCTGTTATGAGGACGTTGACCCTCTGAGAAGAGAACATAAAGCGTGGGGTACGCACATATTCAACTGGGGTCTGGCGGAAGTACAGTCGTTTCTCGTTTCAAACGCGAACTATTGGATAGAAAAATATCACATAGACGGTCTGAGAGTAGACGCGGTTGCGTCTATGCTCTACCTCGACTATGACAGGCGCGACGGCGAATGGCGTCCGAACGAAAAGGGCGGAAAGGAAAACCTACAGGCAATTGCGTTTTTGCAAAAACTGAACGCCGCAATGTTCAAGGAACATCCGAACATTCTGATGATTGCCGAAGAATCCACGGCATGGCCCATGGTGACAAAGCCCGCAGACATCGGCGGCTTAGGCTTCAACTTTAAGTGGAACATGGGCTGGATGAATGATATGCTCAGGTATATGAGCATGGATCCCCTCGGCAGACCGTATAATCAGAACCTTGTTACATTCTCATTTTATTATGCGTTTTCCGAAAACTTTATCCTGCCGATAAGCCATGACGAGGTTGTTTACGGAAAATGCTCGATGCTCGACAAAATGGGCGGTCCGAGAGAATACCGTTTCCACTCAATGAGAACGTTTTTGGGATATATGATGGCGCACCCCGGAAAGAAGCTCATGTTTATGGGACAGGAGTTCGCACAGTACAAAGAATGGAATTTCCAGGAACAGCTTGACTGGGAAGTGCTTGAGTTTGAGCCGCACAGAAAGTATTATGAGTATGTAAAGGCAATAAACAAGCTCTATAAAGAAACGCCCGCGCTTTGGGAATGCGATACGAGCTGGGAGGGCTTCCACTGGATCTCCGCAGAGGACAACACCAACAGCGTCATAGCTTTCAGACGTATCTCAAAAAGCAAGGATGAGGTAATAGTTGTCTGCAATTTCCAGCCTGTACGCCACGAGGTATACGAGATAGGCGTTCCGTTCTACGCGGATTATGAAGAGTTCTTTAACTCCGACAGCGTGAAATTTGGCGGGAGCGGTATTACAAATAAGACCGTAACGGCAAAATGCGAGCCTATGCACGGCGAACAATACCGTATATCGCTCGACGTTCCGCCTATGTCCGTAATGTATTTCAGACCGAAGAATATCCGCGAGCCGAAACCGCTGACAGAGATAGAAACTCTTGCAAGCGAAAGCGGAGCTTCAGATACAAGCCGCGCTAAGGGGAAAACCGGCGCAGACATCAAATAAAACAACAAAAAATCAACAGGAGGAATGTTTATGAACCACATTAAAAAAGAATGTGTCGCTATGCTTTTAGCAGGCGGACAAGGCAGCCGCCTTTACGCTTTGACGCAGGATATGGCAAAACCCGCCGTGCCTTATGGCGGCAAGTACAGGATTATCGACTTTCCGCTTTCAAACTGTGTAAATTCGGGCATTGATACCGTCGGAGTTCTTACTCAGTATCAGCCGCTCGTTCTTAATGAGTATATCGGAAACGGTCAGCCGTGGGGACTGGACAGAGCGCACGGGGGAGTTCATGTTCTTCCGCCGTATGAGACTGCTTCGGGAAAGGCTTGGTATTCGGGTACGGCAAACGCCATTTACCAGAACATAGGATTTGTAGACCGTTATGACCCCGACTATGTAGTAATTCTTTCGGGCGACCATATTTATAAAATGGACTACGCGAAAATGGTTGACTTCCATAAAGAACATAACGCCGACGCAACTATCGCGGTGCTTGAAGTGCCGTGGGAAGAAGCTCCGCGCTTCGGAATTATGACGGCGGACGCCGACGGAACAATAACCGAGTTTGCCGAAAAACCCAAAGAGCCGAAGTCAAACCTTGCGTCTATGGGTATCTATGTGTTCTCGTGGCAGAAACTTCGCAAATACCTTATAGAAAACGAACAGGACGAAACCGCTACAAAGGACTTCGGCAAGAACATAATCCCCGCAATGCTCGGCAATAACGAGAAAATGGTAGCGTATCACTTCGACGGCTACTGGAAAGACGTCGGAACGATCGACAGCCTTTGGGAAGCGAATATGGACGTTCTTGACCCGAACGTTCCGCTCGACCTTCTTGACGACAGCTGGAAGATATATTCGAGAAACCCCGTTATGCCGCCGCATTTCGCAGGCCCGCAGAGCCGCATAGAAAACTCTATGATAGCAGAGGGCTGTGAGGTAAACGGAATGATAGACTTCTCCGTTCTTTTCGCGGGAGTTACCGTAGAAGAGGGCGCGATAGTCCGCGACAGTATAGTAATGCCGAATACAGTCATCAAAAAAGGCGCGGTCATTGAATACGCCATTGTTGGCGAAAACTGTATAATCGGCGAAGAAGCACATATCGGCGAACGTCCCGAACTTATCGAAAACAAGGACGAATGGGGCGTAGCCGTTATCGGACACAACGTAAAAGTCTCCGATAAGGCTGTAGCGCCGCCCAAGGCTATGATTTCTAAGGATATATGAGATAGGAAAGGAAGTTTTTGATATGGCAAGTATGGCTAATGTTTTAGGGCTTATTTTCGCTAATATGCACGAACAGCTTCTTCCCGAACTTACAAAGACGAGAGCTATGGCGAGCGTTCCGTTCGGGTGCAAATACCGTCTGGTAGACTTTCCGCTTTCAAGTATGGTAAATTCGGGAATTACTCAGGTCGGAATTATTACAAAACAGAATTATTATTCGCTTATGACTCACCTCGGAATGGGTTCTGAGTGGGATCTTGCGAGAAAGAACGGCGGACTTCATATTCTCCCGCCTTACGGGCGCGAGGGTACGGGTATTTACCGCGGCAGACTCGAAGCGCTCGCAGGCGCGCTTCAGTTCATAAACGAAAGCAACGCGGACTATGTTGTTATGACAGACGCAAACGTTGTCGCAAATATAGATCTGAGACCTATCGTAGATTTTCATGAGAAAAACGACGCCGACATCACCTGCGTTTACGGAAACGTCGTATATCCCGTTGAGCGCGCGCAGGCACAGACAGTTATAGAAGTAGACGGAAACAACACCGTTTACGACGTTCTCGCAAGACCGACAATGAGCGGAGAGATGAATGTTTTGATGAACATTTATGTTATGAAGAGAACGTTCCTCGAAGAGCTGATAAGAGAGAGCGAATGCAGAAGCCTTTACAGCTTTGAAACAGATATTCTCCAGCATAAGCTGAAAGATTATAAGGTAATGGGCTATAAATATGACCGTTATTTCGAGATAATCGACAGTATGAAAACATACTACAAAGCGACAATGGATATGATGAACAGAACTGTTTCAAAAGAGGTATTTGCTCTCGCAACACCTATCTACACGAAAGTTCATGATGTTGCTCCCGCGAAGTACGGCATTGACTGCTCTGTAAAAAGCTCAATCATCGCCGACGGCTGCATAATTGACGGTGTAGTAGAAAACAGCGTGCTGTTCAGAGGCGTAAAGATAGGAAAAGGCGCTGTCGTTAAGAACAGTATAGTTATGGCGGGTACGGTCATTGAAGAAAAGGCTTCGTTCATTGACGCTGTTGCGGACAAGAACGTAACTGTCACAAAGAACAGAGTTATTACCGGCTCGGCGGACTTCCCTGTTTACATTAATAAGGGCGGAGTTGTCTGAGAGTTTTCGGTACATAATCGACGTGAAAAACGACGTAAGATTTGCTGATAAATAAAAATGAGAGCGAGGGAGCAAAAATTCCCTCGCTTTTATTGTAGGAAACAGCATCCGTTTCAGCGGCATGACCCCCGCGGCAGTTAAAATTTCATCAAACGCTAAAGTTTTGAAAAAATTAAACGATAATATATAAAAGCTATTCTATTTAAAAAATTTTTCGGAGGTCGGTGAAAATGGCATATCACAATATTCCGTCCATAAACAGGCTTATGATGCGAAAAGCAAAAAAATTTGCCGAGCTGGAATTATTGGAAAAACAACTAAACGGCGGCAAGGGGAAAGACCCTAAGAAGTCAGATTTCTACCGTTATGTTACCGAGAGCGGAGTAAGAAGAAATTCTCCTTTTGAACGCTATGACGCGCTTCAAGACCTTTATCGGGATATGTTTTCCGACCCATTCGACGACGACAAAGACGACAAAAACAGCCTGTTTGACTTTTTGATTATGTTCTGAAAAGATATTGCTGTCGATAAAGCCTGTTATTTGGGTTTTATACAAACTGAAATCTCCCGCTTATTTAACAGCGGGAGATCTTAATATATTTACTGTAGTATTTACACATAAGCCGTCAGTTTTACAGAGAACGGTTTTATTGCTGTCTTACAACTATGTAAAAACAAAACTACTTTATCTGAGGAGCGTCATGCGCGGGTCTCGTCGCAACACAGTCGATAGCTGTAGACACAGCAACATTTATATCAACCATAAGCTGGCGCTTAGCTGCGTCAAGTTTTGAGAAAAGCTCGCCGTTATGAGAACTGACATATTTAGCGGGGAGTTTATTTAATGCAATAGCTTTCATGTCCTCAAGGCATTTCTCGCATTTACAGCAATCCTCGTTTTTAAGCATTTCTTCAAGCTTTTCGTCTACAATTCTTTCCATTACATTGACAAGTGCCATAATGCTTCCTCCGAATGTTTCATCCGCACAAAATTCAGTTTAATTCTACAAAAGACGAATTTCCACCATAACTATTATACAACTCTTTGTTTAATTTGTCAATAGTTTTTGTATTTTTTGTTTAAATTAAGGAAACTTGTCATAATTGTCCCGAAAAATTAATATGAATTAACAAAACGACAGGAGGGAAATATATGAGATCAATCACATTTAACAAACATCAGGTCAAACGCTTTGCGGCAATAGCAGCGGCTGTCGCGGCGGCGGCAGCGGTAGGAATAACTGCTGCGGTAACTTCTGTAGGAACTAAAGCACAACAGCGGCTCGTGCCGATCTACAGCGTTGACCGAAACGACAACAAGATCGCCATAACATTTGACGTGGCATGGGAAAACTCGAATACCGACGAGCTTTTGGAGATGCTCGAAGAATACGACGCGAAAGCTACGTTTTTTGTAACGGGGGACTTCTGCGACAGACATCCCGAAGACGTCACAAAGTTTTCCGAGGCGGGACATGAAATAGGAAATCATTCCGACGCGCACCCGCACGTTGCACAAATCGGTGTGAACGACCTTATAAACGATACGCGCGAATGTTCGAGGAAAATAAAAATGCTTACGGGAAAAGAGCCCACGCTCTACCGCGCGCCCTACGGCGAATACAGCGACAATATGCTTACAACTATCGACGGTATGGGTCTTAAAACAATTCAATGGGATACAGACAGCATAGACTGGGATAAATCGACTACGGCAGAGGATATAGAAAAGCGCATAATGAAAAATACGAAATCGGGGTCGATACTTCTGTTCCATAACGACCTTGAGAATACGACAAAGGCGCTTCCGTCCATATTAAATCAGCTCAAGAAAAGCGGATATGAATTTGTTTGCGTAAGCGATCTGATTTACCCCGACAATTATACTATTGACGCAAACGGCGTACAAAAATCTGTAAAAGCAAGCATAATTTCCGACGAAGAAATAGAGGCTGTACTTTCTCAATATTCCGCACAAATCGAAGCTGCGGGAATAACTGACGAGGAAATAGCTCTTGCAGTATCGGCGATAAAGAGCGGCGATCTCAGCCGTCTTCCCGAAAAGCTGCGTCCTTTTGCTCAGCAGGTCATCAACAGCGTAGACAATCTGAGCGGAAGCACCTCGTCCGACAGCTCAGGCGGCGATAATTCTTCGGAAAGCTCTGATGATCCGCTGAAATAAATGAATTTTTGCTCATTCACCGAAATGTCCGAAGCATAAGGAAAATTTTCCGCTGAACAGGAAGATATGTTCCAAAACGAACTTCGGCAAAATATGAGCATATGCCGAACAACAGTTTTTTGCATAAATACCGACAGGCAACCGTCTGTCGGGAAACAAGCCGCCCGAAGAAACTTTTTCGGGCGGCAATTTATATATCTTTCAAACGCCCGTATTGCGGCGGATATTTGCATAACTCCGCACTTATGTATAATTATGATACATCTGCGAATTTGCCTTGCTTTGAGAAAGATAGGCTTTGCTTGTATGAGCTTTGGACATATGTGAAAGGATAAACAATAAAGCTTCGGCTTTTCGGATAATGCTTCGGAAAGTCGGGGCTTTTCTTTTAAGGTCTTGTCTTGACAATTATAACATAATATGCTATAATAAAAATAGTACGCATTAGAATATGCATTTTATCCCTGACGGACTAAAACCGAAATTTTTATATACCGAAAACAGAGCTTTTCATTCTTGGTTTTAGGCGGCAAAAAGATATTTGCCTTATGTCCGATACAAGCCGAAAAGGCGCTGAATAGGATATGGGGCGGTAATATAACAGCAAATCTGAAAGGAACGGAGAAATGGTTAAGATCAGGAATTTAAAGAAATCCTACGGGAATTTTCCTGTGCTTCGCGGATTGAATATGGATATTCTTGACGGTGATGTTTACGGATTTCTCGGAAAAAACGGCTGCGGTAAATCTACGACAATGAACATAATTGCCGACATTATACCAAAAGACGACGGCGATATCGAGCTTGGCGGAGGAAAGCCCATTACTATAGGCTATCTTCCCGAAAGCCCAACGATCTTCGGCTATATGACGGCGAAAGAATATCTCGAATATATCGCGGCTTGTACAAACTATAGCGGGGATATTGAGAAAAGAGCTTTAGACGTTCTTGAAATAGTCGGACTTCAATCCGCTGCGGACAGGCGCGCAAAAGGATTTTCGCGCGGAATGACGCAAAGGCTCGGTATGGGCGCGGCTATAATCAAAAAGCCCGATCTGCTTATATTTGACGAGCCGACCTCGGCGCTCGATCCTCAGGGAAGGCTTGAAGTTATAGAGATAATAAACAGGCTCAAAAGTCTCGGCTCGACCATAGTTCTTTCGACGCATATCCTTTCCGACGTTGAGCGAGTAGCAAACCGCATAGGAATTATGAACAACGGAATTATTGCAGAAGAAGGTCCGCTTCATGATATTCTCAGAAAGCACTGTGGAGATGTGATAAATCTGCGCATCAGAAATCTCACACAGGAGATGAAGATAGAGCTTTTGAAAGTTGATTTTGCGAGAGCGGAATATGACAACAACACGGGTCTTTTCCGCTTTGGAACGGACAATGCAGAAGAAACTGCAAAGCGTCTTGTAAAAATTATTTCGGACAACGATATGATAATAGAGAATATGAATATCGGTACGGCAACTCTTGAAGAAGTTTTCAGAAAGGTGGTAGGCTGAATGCAGCTTAATTATTGCTTTAAAAAAGAATGGGCGCAGTTTACAAGAACTTTTCGTCTGTTAGTGATATTGATAGTCTTTGTGGCATTATCTGTTTCAAACCCCGCGCTTTTCGGCTTTATGAATGCAGTCTTGCAAGGCTTTGATTCCGAAGAGCTTCCCGGTACAGAGCAGACCGCGTCTATTTCCATGAATGCCGCTGAATTTCAGGACGCGCCTGACGCAGGAGCTGACGACATTTTCGGAGAATTCGGATTTGATGAAGTGATGGACGTTTATTCGGACGCGGGGATTATGTTTTCATTGACCGTGTCAACTGTTGTTTCGACAGGTTCGCTTGTAATAATGATAGCACTTATTCCCATGGCGGGAGGCGAGCAGAAGAAACGTGCGATGATAGTGCCTATGTGCAGCGGTCTTACGTATAAGAACTATCTTATTCCGAAGTTTGTGATATATCCGCTTGCGATATTTACGGTGACATTTCTGAGCGTTTTCGGAGCGGGAATGCTGTGCGAGGCAATTTTTCCGAACAACCACCCCGCGATCGTAAATGTCGTTCTTACGGCATTTTTAGCGGCGATATATGTTGTATTTCTGACGACTGTCCATATGTCGCTCGGTCTTTGCACGTCCCGTCCGGGTGTAATGGCGGTAGTTGTTTACGGCGGCGCGTCGATAGTTGAAAGCCTTTTGCAGGGCTTCGGGCTTGTCAGATTTCACCCGTTTGCGCTCACTACGCTTATCGCAAACATCTGCATATCAAGTGACTTTTCCATAGCGGACGAAGCGTCAAATATTTTAATTTCAGTAATTATATCGTTAGTTGTTTGTGTGGTAATGTTCTTCCTTGCACTGGCAGTTCTCTCGGCAAAGAAGATAAATAACCGTGAGGAAATAAAGCCGGAGTTTTGAGCGGATTATGACAGAAAAATCAATTTCTGCGGCTTATACAGGAGAGGTAAACAAATGAAAAAAATATCTGCCTTTGCACTGGCGTTTGTTATTGCGCTGAGTGCGTGCGGGTGCAGCGACAGCAAAGAAGTGCCCGATGACGGCGATGATGTCAACGTTAGCACAGATAAAAATAACAACTTAACCGATGAAGAAAGCAAAAACGAAAACGAGGGAGAAATTGAACCTGAAAAACCTGTTTCAAGATTTGACGAGATTTTTAAAAAGGTAAATTTTGTTAAACCCGATGTGAAAGATTTAGTTTACGTCACCTGCGATGATGGTAATCTCGTAATAATTGATTATGTCGGCAAAGAACACAACATTGAAATTCCGGAGGAAATAGACGGTGTAAAAGTTTCCGGCGTTTCATTTGACCCTTTTCTTATATCTTATGATGATTCGGGAAAACCGATAAACGATATAAGGAATCTCAAACTTCCTAACAGTATCAGCAGTATTTGCTTTTCCGGTTGTCCAAATCTGGAGCTGGTAAACATTCCCGACAGTGTGACAGGAATTGGCAAAGAGGCTTTTGCAGGCTGTACAAACCTTAAAAGTGTGAAAATTCCTGAAAGCGTTACCGCGATTGGCGAGTCGGCGTTTTATGACTGCACAAGTCTAAAAAGCGCGGAAATTTTGGGCAATATTGATGAAATCGGGAACTGGGCTTTTGCGGGCTGCTTAAGCATTGAAAGCATTGACATTTCAAAATCAAACCCGAATTATTGCTCTGTTGACGGGATTTTATTTAACAAAAATCAAACAGAACTTATTGCTTATCCCGGCGGCAAAAAAGCAAAGTCTTATACTGTTCCCGACAGTGTTACCAAAATTGCCGACGGCGCTTTTTTGGCAAACCCGCAGCTTGAATTGCTAACTATTTCCGAAAGTGTAAAAGAAATCGGCGCGGGAGTTTTCTGGCATTGCGAAAAGCTTCAAAGCATAAAATTCAATAACAATCCCAAAACACTGGGTTTTGAGCAGGCTATTGACAGAAACAAACCCTGTGTGTTATGCGATAACATTATCGGACATCCTTGTGACAGTCTTTTTATCGGCTGCACAAGCCTTAAAAAAATAGAAATTCCCAACAGCGTGACGGAAATCAGCAAAATGGCTTTCTCTTATTCAAGTATTACAAGCATTGACATTCCCAAAAGCGTTACTAAAATCGGTGAAAGAGCTTTCTATAATTGTACAAACCTCAGAGACGTAGATATTCCCGATAGCGTTGATACTATTGCCAATGACGCTTTTTTGAACTGCGAAAATATTAAAGTTTCCTACAAAGGCAAGACATACGATTATACCCACATAGACGATCTATACAGCACGGTAAACGACTAAAACAATTTCCCCGCTCAAAAAAAGCGGGGAAATATTTTTGCTAACCGCCGTTCAAGCGGCTTTGCTGTCCGCCGCAAGGCAGAAATAAAAAATCAAGGGGATTTCTTAATCCCCTTAATTTCTTGTTATTTGATAAAACTTGCCGTGTCGATACGGTTCAAGGCTCTTGCGAGCTTTGCTTCTGCGAGTGCAAATTCTTTGTCGTCCTTAGCGGACTGTTTTCTTGCTTCCGCAGCTTCTTTTGCCGCCGTCGCACGCGTCACGTCGATCTCGTCAGCCCACTCGCACGTCTGCACAAGAATTGTCGTGATCTCTTTTAAAACCTTGATAATTCCTCCCGACGTCGCCGCTCTGCGGAACTCGCCGTTTACCATTACACGCATCTGCCCGATGCCGAGCGCCGCACAATACGGCTCGTGACCTTTAAGTATTCCGACGTCGCCGACGGTCGTGCGGACAATGACCTGCTCGACCTCGCCGTCAAAAACCGTCTTTTCGGGCGTAATTATCTGAAGCTTAAATGGCGTCATCAGGGCACCGTCCTTTCATCAGGCTTCTTTCTTTGCTTTTTCGACAGCCTCGTCGATAGTTCCGACAAACAAAAACGCGCTTTCGGGCAGATCGTCGTGCTTGCCCTCGATTATTTCCTTAAAGCCGCGTATAGTTTCTTTAAGCGGAACATATTTGCCCTCATAACCCGTAAACTGCTCTGCGACAGAAAACGGCTGAGAAAGGAAGCGCTGGATCTTTCTTGCTCTTGATACAGTCAGCTTATCCTCATCATTCAGTTCGTCCATACCGAGGATAGCGATAATATCCTGAAGCTCGTTATAGCGCTGGAGAATTGCCTGAACATCACGCGCTACCTGATAATGCTCTTGTCCGACAACATCGGGCGCAAGTATTCTCGAAGAACTTTCGAGCGGGTCAACAGCGGGATAGATACCCATTGACGCAATGTCACGCGAAAGAACTGTCGTCGCGTCAAGATGTGCGAACGTTGTCGCAGGCGCAGGGTCTGTAAGGTCGTCCGCAGGAACGTAAACCGCCTGAACAGACGTTATAGAGCCTTTCTTTGTTGATGTAATTCTCTCCTGAAGCGCGCCCATCTCCGTCGCAAGCGTCGGCTGGTATCCAACGGCGCTCGGCATACGTCCAAGCAATGCCGAAACTTCAGAACCTGCCTGTGTGAAGCGGAAGATGTTGTCAATGAACAGAAGAACGTCCTGTCCCATTCTGTCACGGAAATATTCCGCCATAGTAAGTCCCGAAAGCGCAACTCTCATTCTCGCTCCCGGCGGCTCGTTCATCTGACCGTAAACGAGCGCGGTCTTGTTGATAACGCCGCTCTCGGTCATCTCGCGGTAAAGGTCGTTTCCTTCACGGGTACGCTCACCGACGCCGGTAAATACCGAAATGCCGCCGTGCTGTTTTGCAACGTTGTTGATAAGCTCTTGAATAAGAACCGTTTTTCCAACGCCCGCGCCGCCGAAAAGTCCGATTTTTCCGCCTTTCAGATAAGGCGCGATAAGGTCGATTACCTTAATTCCCGTTTCGAGAACTTCCTTAGACGCCCCCTGTTCCTCAAAAGTAGGAGCGGGTCTGTGTATTTCCCAGCGCTCCTCTGTCTGGGGATCGGGCTTATTGTCAACTGCCTCGCCGAGAAGATTGAAGATACGACCGAGCGTCTGCTCTCCTACGGGAACTTTTATCGAAGAACCCGTATCGACAGCCTCCATTCCTCTGACAAGACCGTCCGTGCTGCCCATTGCTATACAGCGCACAACGTCGTCGCCGATATGCTGGGCAACCTCGACAACCAGTTTCTTTCCGTGGTTATCGATCTCTATCGCGTTTAACAAATTCGGAAGGCTTTCGGGCGCAAATCTGATGTCAAGAACTGCGCCGATAACCTGTGCGATAGTGCCTACATTCTGTTTTGTCATCTTTAAAATTTTCCTCCTGTAAAATGTTAGAGGTCAATACTGCTTTTAGTTATGTACCGTAAGTTTCTTATCCCTGAGCCGAAGCGCCTGAAACAATGTCGATTATCTCCGTCGTTATGCTCGCCTGTCTTGCGCGGTTATACAACAGCGACAAGCTCTCCGTCATAGCGTCGGCATTGTCCGTAGCATTTTCCATAGCCGTGCGTCTTGCGCCCTGCTCTGAAGCATAGCTCTCGACAACTGCGCACTGTATGAGCGACGCAGTAAATCTCGGCACAATTCTGTTGAAAACCGCTTCGGGAGATGGGTCGTAGTCTATTTCGACCGTATTCTCAAGCTCCGTCGTAGTCATCGGCAGAACTGTCATACTCTGCGGCTGCTGCGACATAGACGAAACGAACATCGTATAGAACACGACCACCTCGTCCACCTCGCCGCCCGTAAACATATCCACCGCGATATTTGCAATATCCTGCGCAGTATTCGGCTTTATGTTTTCGGCGATATTCGCATAAGACGCCGCAATTTCATAGCCGCGCTTTGCGAAAAACTCGCCTGCTTTTCTGCCTATAGCGATTATCTTCGGCTTTTCGGCGTCGTCCTTATGCGCGTTTACCGCCATTTTAAGAACGTTTGAGTTATATCCGCCCGCCAGACCTCTGTCGCCCGCGACTACTATGAACAATCTGTGTTTTACCTCTCTTTTCTCGGTAAAAACAGTTTGGATATTCTTTCCCGAAGCTATCTCGCACATTGTCCGATAAAGCTCGTTAAAATACGGACGAGCCTGTTCAGCTTTGACTTTCGCTTTGCGAAGTTTGCTCGAAGCAACGAGCTGCATAGCCTTTGTAATCTGCTTTGTAGAGCCTACGGACTTTATGCGGCGCTTTATGGCTTTCATATTTCCGCTTGCTATAATATCACCCCCTGAAAACCAAAAACGTTATATGTTGTCGTTTGTGGTGATATACTTGACTCTTTTTTCAAGATACAGCCAAGCTACCGCAAGTCCCGCGACAACGGAAAAAACGGTTGCGATTATGCTGAGTACAAAAGAAGCCTGTTTCATAAAATGCACTCCTTAAATCATTCGTAAGTAGCGGCGAAGCTCGATAATATCTCTTTCAGCGCCGCTTCATTTTCGGGAGAAATGACCTTTGTGTCGCGGATATCCGAAAGTATCTCGGCATTTGTGGACTTTATATGGTCAAGAAGGTCTTTCTGATACTGCTTTATTTTCTGAAGCGGGATAGAAGCAAGATAGTTATTTACGACCGCGTAAATGATAACGACCTGTTCTTCTACTTCAAGCGGAGAGTTCTGGTCCTGTTTAAGAACCTCAACTATACGCTCGCCCTTTGCAAGACGGTTTTTCGTGTCTTGGTCAAGATCAGAACCGAACTGTGAGAACGACTGAAGCTCACGGTATTGAGAATAGTCAAGCTTCAGCGTACCTGCAACTTTTTTCATAGCCTTTATCTGCGCGTTTCCGCCGACACGCGATACCGAAATACCGGGGTTTACCGCGGGACGAACGCCCGAATTGAAAAGCTCTGTTTCGAGGAATATCTGACCGTCTGTAATAGAAATTACGTTTGTCGGGATATACGCCGAAACGTCGCCTGCCTGCGTCTCGATTATCGGAAGAGCTGTAAGCGAACCGCCGCCGTACTCATCGTTAAGTCTTGCCGCACGTTCAAGCAATCTTGAATGCAGGTAGAAAACGTCGCCCGGATATGCTTCACGTCCCGGCGGGCGTTTAAGCAGAAGCGACAGTGCACGATAAGCTACCGCATGCTTTGAAAGGTCGTCGTAAACGATAAGAACGTCCTTTCCTTTTTCCATAAAATACTCGCCCATTGCACAGCCCGAATAGGGCGCGATGTACTGGAGCGGCGCAAGCTCAGACGCTGTTGACGAAACAACAATAGTATAATCCATAGCGCCGTTTTTCGTAAGCGTATCCACAACATTCGCAACAGTCGAGTTTTTCTGACCTATAGCAACGTAAATGCAGATAACGTCCTTGCCCTTTTGGTTTATGATAGTATCAATGGCGATAGCAGTCTTACCCGTCTGTCTGTCGCCGATTATCAGCTCACGCTGACCTCTGCCTATCGGTATCATACTGTCGATAGCCTTAATTCCCGTCTGGAGCGGAACGTTTACAGGCTCTCTGGTAATAATACCTGAGGCGATTTTTTCGATCGGTCTTACTTCTTTGGCGAGGATATTTCCCTTTCCATCGACAGCCTGACCGAGAGAGTTTACGACACGTCCCAAAAGCTCTTCGCCGACGGGAACAGAAACTATCCCGCCCGTACGCTTTACGGTGTCGCCCTCTTTAATGCCCGTGTCCGAGCCCAACATAACCGCGCCTACAAACTCTTGTTCGAGGTTCAGCGCCATACACTGAACGCCGTTTTCAAATTCAAGAAGCTCGTTTAACATACACTGTTCAAGTCCGTGGATACGAACGATACCGTCTCCGACAGTAACGACCGTTCCGACGTCGCCGAGCT
Source organism: uncultured Clostridia bacterium (assembly GCA_947629335.1). Taxonomy (GTDB): domain Bacteria; phylum Bacillota; class Clostridia; order Oscillospirales; family Ruminococcaceae; genus CAG-115. The sequence goes on from CANRDI010000009.1 coordinate 57,890, forward strand.
GTATCTTGGAGGTGTAGTTCTTGATGCGGTCTTTGATAAGACCCGTTATTTCATCGGGGCGTAAATCCATTATATACATCCCTTTCCTGTAAGATTTATAAGAGAACGCCCGTCAGATGACCGAGCTTAATTCTCCTTTAAGCGCGTCGAGCCTCGACCGAACGCTTCCGTCATAACGGCGGCTCTCATAGTCGATAACGACGCCTCCGATAAGTTTTTTGTCTACCTTTTCGATAAGGCTGACTTTCTTTCCCATAACCTCGGACATCTTTTCCGTGATTTTCTTTCTGAGATTTTCGGAAAGCGGAGCACTCGAAGTGACGGTTATCTCCGCTAATTTAAACTTATCGTTATAAAGCGAGCGAAACGTTTTTTCTATTCCCGCGAAACAGCTCATTCTGTTTTTCTCCGCAAGAAGGCACAAAAGATTTCCCGTAAGCCTTGAAACGTTTCCCGCCTTTATTATGTCTTCGCAAAGCGAAAGCTTTTCCTCGGCGGATATAGTCGGAGTTCCCATAAGTTTTATAAACTCAGGATTTTCCGAAAAGACCCTTTTAAGCTCGGAAAGCTCGTTTAAGGTGTCTGAAAGTCCGTCGGGGTTTTCCTCCGAACAGAGGCTAAAAAACGCCTCGCCGTAGACCTTTTCAGCTTTATCGTTCATAAAAGCACACCCCAATCACTTCGCCGCGCCGACTTCTTCGAGGAACTTTGAGATTATCTCCTCGTTGTCTGCGGCGGAAATCTCCTTTTCAATGACGCGCTGTGCCGCCATAACGACCATTTCGGAAATTTCGTCCTTTACCTCATTCAAAGCGCGCTGTTTGTCGCGCTCGATGTTTTCTTCAGCTTTCGCGCGAATTTCTGCCGCTTTTTTATTTGCCTCTGCAAGAATGATCTCCTCGCGCTTTTGGGCGCGGAGCGTCGCGGATTTAACTATCTCCGCCGCTTCGTTTTTAGCGTCCGCAAGCCGCGCGGTATACTCCTGCTGAGCCTTTTCAGCCTCTTCTTTTGCTTTTTTGGCGTCGTCTATCTCCGCCGCTGCCATTTGCTTTCTCTTTTCGAGTATCCTGCAAACGGGCTTATAAAGGAAAAAGCGGAAAATGAGAAAGATAATGAGGGTGTTTATCAGAGTAAACACTATTGTTCCGGGGTCAATGGAAACGAGCGACAAGGTGGTCTGAGTGCTTTCTGACGCTGTGCTGAGTATATTCAGCATTTAAGTTTTCCTCCTCCCTATTATAGGCTGTATCCCTTTGGCTTACTGTATGAGGTTGCCGAGAAGGGGGTTGGCATACATAAGGAGAAGCGCGATAACGAGCGCATAAAGACCTGTCGTTTCCGCAAGCGCGTCGCCGATTATCATAGTTCTTGTGATTGCGCCCGACGCTTCGGGCTGTCTGCCGATTGCGGCAACCGCCTGACCGCCGCAGTAGCCTTCGCCGATACCGGGGCCGAGACCCGCGATCATAGCCGTACCTGCGCCGAGAGCCGAAGCTCCGAGTACTATAGCGTTCGCCAGAATTTTCATTGTTTCGGGTGTCATTGCATCCATTTGTTTGTCCTCCGTGAAAAAATATGAATTTGCCTTTAAAGGCATTATCCTTGATCTTAAAGGATATTTACAAGATCTTTTCCCTTTCGGGAACGTCAATCCCCGCACTCCGCCGAAGAAATATACGACATTGAGAGCATAATGAAGATATACGCCTGCATGACCGCCGAGAAGATGTCGAAATAAAGCGACGTGACCGCAGGAACAAGTATCGCAAAGTTTCCGAGCGCGAAATATATCAGCGAGCCTATGACCGTACCCGCTATCATATTTCCGAACAGACGGAGCGTAAGTGCCAAAGGATTTGCAAATTCGCCGATTATGTTAAACGGAAGCATAAACGGCAAAGGCTCTACGAAGCTCTTCATATAGCCCTTGAATTTTCCCGTTTTTGCGCGGTTTATCTGGACCATAAAGAACGTGATAATAGCGAAAGAACCCGTTACGGAAACATCAGCCGTCGGATTTCTCAGACCCAGAAGCCCCATAAGGTTGTTCAGCATGATATAGCAGAACAGCGCCATAAAGTACGGGCGGTATTTGTTATATTTCGGACCCATAGTCGAATCGACTGTTGAGGTGAAAAATTCGACTATCCATTCCGCCGCCGCCTGTCTTTTTGTTTCGGGAACGACTTTCATATTGTGCGTGAGAATAAGTACGACGGCAAGCAGCACAAGTATCACAAACCATTGGACAATAACGCTTTCCGTCAGATTGAATGTTATGCCAAATAAATTGAAGCTCGCTACTACCAAAGGTCCGTTTACGGTAATACCGCCCTCTGAAGCAAGAGCCAATACTGTCGGCATATTATCACTCCTCCTTTGTTTTAATAGCTCTTATCAAAATGGCTATTCTCGGAAAAAACAGCGGTATAACCGAAGTGATAAGGCTTATAAACGGCGCGAGCGCGCCGATTGTCAACACGGCAAAAAGACCTAAATATCTCACGCAGTACATGGCGCTCATATAGGTCTGCGCGGACTTCTCACTTTTTTTAACGGCATTCTGACAGGCTTTGCCAAGGAGCATAAAACTTAGCGCAGAAATAATGCACCCGTAGACCGCGCCTATCGGAAGCGAATAATCGTATTCATTTGCGAAACAAAAAACTATTGTGATCAGAAGATAAATTCCCGAAATAACGAGAAAATACGGCATAAGCGAACGCATTTCCTGATATATCGGCTCGTTTTTCTTCATAATAAAACTTCCCATTCGTCACCTGTTTTTATAGTCATCATAATAGTCGTTGTCTTTTTTAGAGCTTGTAAACGCCTTTGGAGCACGTTTTTCGCTTTTTTCATAGGTTTTTATGAGCTGTGCAAGATATGAGACCGCTCCGCCTATCATAAACAGTATCCCCAGCGCCACGCAAAGTCCCATTACCCACTGAGGAAGTCCGAAATGCTTTACGATATAATACCCGCCTACAATAAAAAACAAAAGCGGACCTAAAATAACAAAAGCGATCTGACTTACTTTTGCATAAACCGCAAACGGGTTATCACTTTTTTTCATAAAAATTCACAGCCAATCACTATAAGATCACCGTACAAATTCCGCGAACCGCCAGCCGTTTTCGCCCTTTATCATTAACGCCCTTACTATCATATCCTCGCTGATAGAAGAAAGGTCGGTGCTGTCGTTGACGCCGCCGCCAAGATATATGGTAAGCTCGCAGGCAGTCTCGCTCGTCGGGTTCAGCGTAAATGTATGGCTTGCCCAAAGCTCTCTTTTAGAAGCGTCGGGTTTAAAATCAGCGCTTATGCCGAGAACTTCTTTTTCAGTAACTGCCGCAGAAGTACTTTCGCTGTTTTCCGGCTCGCTGTCCGCCTCTGCTTGGATCTTTCGGTTCTGATAGACGGAAAGCCCGTTTCCGTCGATATTATGAAGTATTTTTTCTGCGGCTTCATCGGTGTAGACCGATTTCACCAAAAGCTCAATATCATCAAGAGAAGAGTATCTTCCGCTTATATCGGGATCGATAGTATAAATGCCGTCTTCGGGAATGTTTCCGTCCGGCTCGTCAAGATGTCCGATACCCTCGAAAACGAAAAGTCTCAACACCTCAAAGTTTTGCGTCAAAAGATCGTTTGCGGCATACTGACATTCGAGCATAAGCTCGCGGGTAACGACAAATCCGCTGTCCTGTGAAGTCTCATCGCTATTCGGCTTTTTTTTCATAACTATTATAAGCACGACAACCATTGCCACCGCCAGAACTGCGGCAACTGCCGTAATAATTATCGGCGTTTTGCTCTTCTTTCCTTGTTCGTCCATTTACAAACGTTATACCTCTTTTTGAAAAATTTTTTGGAGATACGCTCCGCATAATAAGTATATTTCATATATCAGAAAAACTTGTATGGCTTAATACAAAACCAAGCCCTTTTTATGAAAACTCCGCCTCTGAGCCTGTCAAAAAGAACAAGCCTCTTTAAAAGAACTCTTTTATAAAAAGCAGCTTTAATGAAGAAATTCTTTAATGAACAAACTCCCTTTAAAGAACAAACCTCTTTATGGACAAGTTCCTTTAAGGAAAGCTCCTTGATAAACAAGCTCGGCAGTTCCAAAACTTTATGCGGTTTTTAAGCAATGTTTTGCAAAAATCATATGCAAAGACACAAGTCGGTCTTTGTGCTGCGCCCATTAACCAAGTTCTGAATTTATTCTTTGCTGTCGATAGAAATTGCTTCGGGAAATACGTTTCTGCTGTCCTCTTTTGAAAGGAATGTCGTATTTACATATCCCTGTATTATAGCGCCGTCTGTAACGGCTATAGTCGAAGCGTTTATGTCTCCGAAAACGATAGCGTCGCGTTTAAGCTCCGCTTTTCCCGCGATATCGAGCTTTCCGCGTATTCTTCCGTTTATATCGGCATACTGAGAAGAGAGATCGCCTATAAGTATAGTGTCTCTGTCCATTCTCAATCTTCCTTTAAGCGACACGTTTCCCTGCATAGCCGCAGAGGACATTCCTGCGTTGTTGCAGATTATATCGCCGATTATCTTTCCGCTGAGGTCGATATTTCTTGTCGTTTCGACATTTCCTTTTACGTTTCCGTCGATCTGCATATTCGCAAGAGATCTGACATTTCCGTCAATACTTGTGTTTTTGGAAATAACGGTTATTTCCTCGGTCTCGGACGGATCTTGCATAGGCGCGGAGCTTTGCGCCGGAGGAACAAAACCGTTTCCGCCTCCGTAGCCTTGGTTTCCGTAACCTTGATTTCCATAACCTTGGTTTCCGTAACCCTGATTATTATAACCTTGATTTGCGTAGCCCTGACCGAAATTTGAAGCGGGAGTTCTGCCATAGCCGTCGGCATAACCGCCCTGTGCGGAACTGTTCATATTATTCTGTGCGGAATTGTTCTGAATATTACGGATGTTTCCGTTTATGTTACGATTTTGTTCGCCGAATGTACCCTGTTCGTTTTCAAGAGCTGAAGCTCCGCCCGAAGGACGGTTTTGCTGAATACCGCGGGCGTCTTGTGCATTCCGGCCGTTCTGCTGATTAAGCGCATTCTGAATACTCTGCGGGTCGGGAACATTCTGCGCGCTTTGGATATTCTGTCCCGCTTCTGCGGTAGGAGCGTCCTGATTTGTGCGCGGAGCATTATCCGCCGCATTTGCCCGAATATCTCCCGCGGCAGGCCGAGCCGCTTCGCCTTCGGACTTTTCCTGATCCTGTCTTAAATACTTATCAAGCTCCGTCGGCTTCGAGCGCGCGGCAGAATTATCCTGCGGCTGTTCGCTGTCTTTTTTCCAGAGTTCTCTGACCGCCTGTGAAAAATTATCTTTAATTCCCATTTTTTATCCTTTCCGGCATTACACCTACGCGAACGGTCCGACAAACTGGACGGGCGTAGTGTCATTGTTTATTTTATCGATCTTATATCCTTTGTTTATGAGAACCTTTATAATATCTTCCAAAACCAAGACCGTATTGTTTCTGTTTGCTGAATCATGCATAAGTACAAACGAGCGGAAGTTTTTAGCGCTGTTGTTTTCTATCTCCGAAAGAACGTGGTTATACATTTCCGTCCAGTTTGCGCCCTCCGCGTCCAAACTGTCTACGCTCCAGTCGTAATATCTGAACCCTCTGCGCGTCATTTCCTCAATTATAGCGTCGCGCACGCCCTCGTTATAGTCGTTTTTGCTTCCTCCGGGAAAGCGGAAAATTTCCGTATAGACACCTGTCGCCTCGTATATCATTTCCCTTGCCTCGTAAAAGTCCTTTAAATAAGCTTCAACCGAGGAGTATATATCTTCGTAAACGTGGCTCGCGCTGTGAACGCCTATAGAATGTCCCGCGTCAACGATCGCTTTCATTCTCGCATAACAGGTCTCGGTTCTCTGCGGAACGACAAAGAACGTTGCCTTTAAATTATATTTTTTCAGATAATAGAGGATATTGGCGGTATTTGACGACGGACCGTCGTCAAAGGTGAGATAAACCGTGTCGTCCTCTCTTACATAACTTGTCGGAGCAGTTACCGTCATTTCGGGATAAAGTCCCGCATAAGTGTTATCCGTATCGGGCGGCGTACTCTGAGAACCTTGTGTGGAGGAAGAAGGACTCGAAAATTCTCCCGAACCGCTGTTCTTGTTGTTAATATACTCTAAGATCTCCTCGTCGGTCATTCCCGCCGCAGCCAAGATCTTATAACATTCTTCGGCTGTACCGCCGTTTTTGGTCGCAATGGCGGTTATAATAGAAGTATCGGATATTCCGTTTGCGGTCATTATCTCATACAGATCCCACGCGCCGACGGATTCTTTCTTTACGATAAGGTCAACAATATCCGGATCGGAAATACCCGCCTGTGAAAGAATATTGTAAAAGCCCTCTGCCGTAAGACTTTTTTTTTCATTTATCTGCTTAATAAGATCGGCATACGACACTCCGCTTTTATCAAATATCTCGCAGAAACTTTCGGCGGAACCCGCCTGTTCTCCCGCCATAACGCCGAGTGCGGAATTAAGCCTTTCGTTTTCGGCTTTTGCTTCGGAAAGATCTTTCTTACCTCCGAAAAACAATACGGCAAACACAATCGCGGCGGCAAGCGGCACGAAGAAAAATATAGCGAGAACTGTTTTAATCAGTACTTTAAAGAACTCAACGCTGCCAAAACGCATTTTTCAAACCTCATTTAAGCGGGATTCATTTTCCTTGGGAGAAAGACTTAAAAGTGACAATCCCCCTATTATTAAATAATACTATAAAAAACACAATTTGTCAATAGTAACATTGAACAAAACCGATATAAATGAAGAAAACACCTATTCTTCTGACAAAATTCGGACTTAATATTTGTTTATTTTACACAAAAAATGCATAAGCCGAAAAAATTAAAAGAGCTAAAGTGCATTTCCATTACAGCACGTTACATAAAAGTTTTGAAAAGGGGTTTGGGGAAAAACTTTTTCAAAAGTTTTTCCCCAATAAATTTTAAGCGCGCCCGTTTTGTTTTCCGCTTGCCACTCAAAAGTTTTGAAAAGGGGTTTGGGGGAAAACTTTTGAAAAAGTTTTCCCCCAAACCAGCTTGTATAAAAACCTATTTGCAGTTCTTTTCAAACGTTATTTACTGCACTAATTATTCTTCTATATAAACTTTCTTCATTCTTATATCGTTAAGCGGTCTGTCGCTGTAGTCGGTCTTTGTTTCGGCAATTTCGTCCACTGCGTCCATTCCTTCCACAACTCTTCCGAAAGCCGCATACTCTCCGTCAAGATAAGGCGCGTCCTCATGCATAATGAAAAACTGGCTTGAAGCGGAGTTCGGCGCTTTTGTCCGAGCCATTGAGATAACGCCGCGCTCGTGTTTTAAGTCGTTTTTAACGCCGTTTGACGCAAACTCGCCCTTTATGGTTTTCTTCGAGCCGCCCGTTCCGTCGCCGTTCGGGTCGCCGCCCTGTATCATAAAGCCCTTTATTACACGGTGGAATATAAGTCCGTCATAAAATCCCTCGCCTACGAGCTTTAAAAAGTTTTCGACAGTTATCGGCGCCTTGTCGGGATAAAGCTCTATCTTTATCTTCTTTCCGTTTTCGAGTTCTATAACTACCATTATTTTTTCTCCTCTCCAAGCTCATACGCTCTTTTTGTACACGCCTCGCACGCCTTTATCACACATTCGAGCATTTTCCCGTCATACAGTTCTTGAAGTCCCGCAAGTGTCGTTCCGCCGGGACTTGACACCTGTTTTATAAGCTCGTCGATGGTCATTTTCCCGCTCGTCATCATCTTTGCCGAGCCGATAAGCGACTGGGCAAAAAGTCTCAGAGCCGCACCTGCGTCAATTCCGACTTTTTCCGCATAAGCGACAAAGCTCTTCGCAAAAAGGTAGATAAACGCAGGAGAGCTTCCGTTAATTGCAATTATCTCCTTCATCTTGTCCATAGGCACAGTTTCCGTTATACCGCACGAGCCTATTATCTTCTTTGCAAACGCAAATTCTTCTTCCGAAACGCCCTCGCCCTTGCTTATAGCGGAAGCGCCCTCTCCGAGCATCATAGGCGTGTTCGGCATAACAAGCACTACCTTTGCGTTTTTAAACGTTCTTTCGCGGATATAATCGGCAGAAATTCCCGCACAGATAGAAATTATGGCTGGCTTATCATTTCCGACAGCCTTTATTTCCGCCAGAACTGCGTCAAGCTGCTGCGGTTTTACTGCAAGCAGGATATAGTCGCACTTTTCCGCAAGTTCTCCTATGCTGTTTGCGCCTGTCGCTCCGTAAAGCGTCAGATCTTTGAGCTTTTCGGGGTTCTGGTCATAGGCGAAAACGGCTGTATTTCCGAGCTTTCCGTTTATGCCCTTAATAATTGCGCCGCCCATATTTCCGACGCCGATAAATCCGAGTTTCGTCATGATTTTTCCTTTCCGCTGTTTATAAATTTATATCGAAAGATACACCTTTTTTGCTATTGTTATTTCTCCTGAACACAAAGTCATACGCCGTAGAAACTATCGGCAGGAATGCTATAAGCAAAACGCAGTCAACGGGGAACTGTATCGCGTTTTTAATAAGTCTTGCAGGATAACCCGTGAGAGTTGACCCATAAACAAGCCCGCCTGCCGCCATTGAATTTGTAATTATTATCGCAAGCGGCGTATAGAACAGATTTATGCCTATTGTCACCGAAAGCTTCGCCAAGATTATCCTTACAATTTGCTTTGCGCTCTGCTTCTGAAGCGTTTTATCATGCATGTCTTTTCTCGACAGCTTCAGCTTGTACAAAAACAGCCCGTACAGCATTGCCGCAAAGCCCTCCTGCAAGGTAAACAGCGGGGAAAAAGATCCCGTGGGCTTTATGATAAATCCTATTATATCTGACACCAAGCCCTCGAAAAACGCTATTGTCGGACCGTACAACATTCCTACGGACGCTTTTGCCAGAAACGCGAACGATATCTTCAAATCGGGCGAGACAGTCACCGTAAGCTGTTTTATCGCAAGTTCAAGCGCGATAAGCATTGCCGTCACCACAAGGCAGCGGATATTTTTTAGTTCCTTTGCCGATTCTCTGAAACAGCCGAATACAGGTTTTCTTTGTTTTTTCGCGCTTTTTACCGAGCTTATCTTATTTGCTTTGCTTAATTTGCCCGCCTTGTTTCTTTTCTTTGCTCTGTTTGCTTTATTTTTCCTATATACATTTTTTTTATTCTTTGAAAGAGCCATTGTCCTTATTCTCCTTTTCGTTATACACAAAAGAATAAATAAGCCCAACGGCTCATATTCGGTTATGTACAGCGAGATGCGATCTCATCACCGCAAGCACTCGAAAATCTCCGGTGCTTTTCGTCCGCCCGACAACTCTCCGTTCGTGCGGCACTTAACGCGATAAGATCTACTCTGAATTTAGAGGTTAGAAGTTAGAGGTTAGAGGTTAGAATTTTGGTTAAAAGGTCGATTGATTATTTTGGGGTGTTCTGACTTCTTATCTCTTATCTTTAACTCAATTAGTCATGTGATAATAAGCGCGACTATAGTAGCAATTATGCCGAGTACTAACATTACTTTCATAAGCGTACTTATGAAATGCAGATCTTTTGAAATCCTCATAAGAACGTACATCTGTTCCTTTTCGGGAGGTACGAGTTCAATTATGTGATAGAACAAGTCGTCCTCCGACGACTTAAACACTCCGTCCGGAAGCTGCTCTCCATTTTTGAGCATTTCGGCAAAACGCTGATATTCTTCTTTATTACAACGTTGATATTCAATAAGACCATTAAGCTTGCGAAGTGTTCTATAAGATGGTTCCGCCATATTGTTTCCCTTTCGCGTTGAAACTTATTGTGTTCTTAGAAGTTAATTTCGTTGCATATCTTATAGAGCCTTTCATTAAAGGGTTTTACCATATGCAGAGCCTCTTGAATGTCAACGTCATAAACCTTTCCGTCTTTCATTCCGACAACTCTGTTTCCTATTCCCTTTTCGAGCAGCTCTACCGCATAATATCCCATTTCGCTTGCTACAACTCTGTCGCGGACAGTAGGACTTCCGCCGCGCTGAACATGACCGAGGATTGTCGCTCTCGACTCAATGCCAGTTTCGGCTTCTATCTGCTTTGCGATCTCGTTTGTATTTCCTACGCCCTCTGCGACAACTATGATAAACTGTTTCTTTCCCGTGCCTTTTTCTTCAAGTATCCTCTCGACAACTTCCTTGAGTTCCCACTTTACCTCAGGAACAAGCACCGCCGTCGCTCCGCAGGCTATACCCGTATTCAGCGCGATATGACCCGCATGTCTGCCCATTACTTCTACCACTGCGCAGCGATCGTGAGAATGACAGGTATCGCGGAGTTTATCGACCATTTCGATTACGGTATTCATTGCCGTATCATAGCCTATGGTATATTCGGAGCATTGAATGTCATTGTCGATAGTTCCGGGAAGCCCTACGCACGGTATTCCCGCTTTCGACAGGTCAGCTGCGCCTCTGAATGAGCCGTCGCCGCCGATAACAACAACGCCCGCCATATTTTCTTCCCTGCATATTTCAGCCGCCTTTTCAACGTTCGCCCACTCTTTAAATTCCGGGCAGCGAGCCGTAAAAATAGCCGTACCGCCGCGCTGGATAATATCCGAGACATCTCTTACTTTAAGCTCTACCATATCGCGGTTCAGCAGACCGTTATAGCCTCTGCGTATGCCGATAACTTTAAATCCCTTAAAAATAGCGGTTCTTGTAACGGCTCTTACCGCCGCATTCATTCCGGGCGAATCGCCGCCGCTCGTAAGTACGCCGATCTTCTTTTCCATAACACTTTCTCCTTTATAAAATATTTTGTTCTAATGCTATTGTACTACATTTATCAAGTATTCGTCAAGAGCTTTTTTGCCAAAAAACAAAGCCTTTTTATGTTAAAATATATACAATGTTACTTAAACCGCGACGACAATATCTAAAAGCCCGCGGGGCGTTTCTGCGATATAGTCCGCGCCCGCCGAAACAAGTTCTTCTTTCGAGCCGAAGCCGTACAAAACGCCGACGGAAGTTATCTCCGCCTTTTTTGCGCCAAGTATGTCGTACTTTCTGTCGCCTATCATAATTGTTTCTTCGCGCTTTGCTTTGCTTATTTCGAGCGCGTATTCAATGACTTCCTCTTTGCGGCTTCTTGTTCCGTCCAGTTCCGCTGTTGCGGTATAGTCAAAATACTTTGTTATATTAAAATATCTGAGTATCTCTATTGCAAACTCTCTCGGCTTTGATGTGGCAAGGACAACGGTTTTCCCCATATCTTTCAGTTTTCCGAGAACTTCTTCTATGCCGTCATACAGCTTGTTTTCATAAATGCCCTTTTTCGGGAAATATTCACGATAGAACTTTACTCCCTCTTTGCATTTTTCCTCGGACAGCCCGAAAAATTCACCGAACGAATCAAAAAGCGGCGGACCTATAAACCCATAAAGTTCCGAACGTTTATAGTCAGTGATACCGAGCTTTTTCAGTGCATATTCGACAGAATTAAGTATTCCTTCCGAAGAATCCGTAAGCGTTCCGTCGAGGTCGAAAAAGATATTTTTATACATTCGTTCTCCTTTTCAGCCCGATTTAAGGACGTTATTGTATTTATAATAATCGGGATATAGTTCAAGCAGAAAGCGGTAAAAATTTTTAGAATGGTCGTGGTGCCAAAAGTGTGCGTATTCATGGCAAAAGACAGAATAAACGGTTTCTCTCGGATAAGCCGCGAGCCGAATATTTACAGATATATGTCCGCGCGTATAAGAACAGCTCCCCCAGCGCGACTTCATATCTTTTATCGTTATAACTGCCGGCGGAGGTTCAAAGCCTTTTGACCTCAGCGCGTTTCTCACCTTTTCGTTAAGCTCGGCGCAGACGGTCTTAAACCGCTCGATCTTCACTTTTTCAATAAGCCTCAAAACATTTTCCGCGCTGTTGTCTTTAGTAAATACCCGACATTCGTCCTCGTCAATGACCGCCGTTTCCCGCAAATTTTCAATTATCTTTACGGGAAGTTCTTTTCCGAGCCAGCGTATGCTTTTCGTATTTATCTCAAAAACTTGTTTTTGTTTATTCAGCTTTTCAAACGCGCCGAAAAAGAAATCCGCGCGCTCTGCCAAACATTTTTCGATATACTTTACCGACACTTTCGGACTTGCCGAAACCAAAACCGTTCCGTCTTCCTTTGCGCGGAAATTTATATTCTTCACGCGCTTTCTCACAAGAATATAGCAAAGCTCTCTGCCGTCGGGCAGAATTATTTTTTTCATTTTTTATTCCTGTTCAATTTAAAAACACTGCCGCCGTTTCGGACAACGTTTAACCTTAGATAATACTACTACCGAAGGCTGTTGAGAAAGCTCCGGATATTAGGAAGCGTGGCTGCGGCTAAGCTTTGTGCCTGCCGCAGCTACGCTGACGACATAGATGGGGCTTTATTGACAGCCCGGTCGGCGTCAGTGCCAGCCGCAGTCGTCGTAATCCTTCCATTTTTCGTTATAGCGCATTTCGTCCGCAAGTTTTAAGCAGATGTATGCAACTGCCGCAGCTACCACAATGACCGCGCCTATTATCGGAATAGCAAGTTTTGCTACCGAGCCGAGCCTTATCTGTCCTTTATCGTTTTTCATGAATATTCTCCTTTCAGTCTATATCTTCTAAAAGCGCGCTGTAAATTTCGCGCTTTGAAATACCGCTTAATTCCGATACGGTTTTACAGGCAGCGTTTGTTTTTTCGCCGCTTTCAATAAGCTCTCTTGCCGTTTTAACGGCTTCGCCGAGCGAAAGCTGTTGTTTTTCTGGGGATTTTCCCTCTATGACTATTACAAATTCTCCGCGCGGCTCGTTTTTTTCAAAATGATCTATAAGCTCTTTAAGCGTTCCTCTGAGAGTTTCCTCGTGAATTTTCGTAAGCTCCCGGCAAACCGCCGCAAAGCGTTCTTCTCCGAAAAATTCCGCAAGATCAAAAAGCGTTTTCTTCAGCTTATGCGGAGCTTCGTAAAAAACTATCGCATGAGAAAGTCCTTTTATCTCTGAAAGACGATCGCTGCGCTCTTTTTTTCCGACAGGCAAAAATCCCTCGAAAACAAACCTCGCCGCGTCTATCCCGCTCGCCGCAACCGCCGCGACCGCTGCGCTTGCCCCCGGTATGACCTCGATATCAATGCCTATCTCCCGACATTTCTTCACTAAAATATATCCCGGATCGGAAATACAAGGCATACCCGCGTCGGAAATAAGCGCTATATTTTTTCCCTCGCACAAAAGCGCAATTATTTTTTCGCTTTTCTCCTGTTCTTTCGGCTTATAATACGAAAGCGTCGGCTTTTTTATGCCGAATTTGCCGAGGAGCTTCGCGCTTACTCTTGTGTCCTCGCAGGCTATATAATCCGCTTTATTAAGCGTTTCAATGCCGCGCGGACTTAGATCCGAAAAATTTCCTATCGGCGTTCCGACTATCGAGAGCTTTCCAAATTCACTCATAAAGTTCCTGATGCTCCTTTGTATACGAGCCGTCCGAATTTCGCAGAACAATGGGCTTTTCGACGTTCATTCCCGCGTTTGCGCCCTTTTTTCCGCTTATCAAAAACAGCCACGGTCTTTCTCCCGCCATATTCTGGACAAAAGTCACGCTCTTCGGCTCGATATTCGCCGCCCTCATCGCGCAGATAACGTCAGAAAGCCTTTCGGGTCTGTGGCACATTTTCAAAAGCCCACCGTATTTTAAAACTGCCGCCGCCGCCCCGCAAACGTCGCTTATTGAGCATAAAAGCTCGTGGCGCGCTACAGCCTGCGCTTTAGACAGTTTTTCATATCCCGAACCGCTTATCATATAAGGAGGATTTGCCGTTACAAGATCGACGCTTTCGCGGGCTATCTTATCAAAAGGCATTTCCCTCAGATCTCCCAAAACCGGCTCTATCTCATTCAAACCGTTTTCTTCGGCAGTTTTTTTCAAAAGCTCAATCGCTTCATTCTGGATATCAAGCGCAAAAATTTTCTTCGGCGGCTCATTCTTGCAGAAAATAAGCGGTATTATGCCGCAGCCCGTACATAGGTCGCAGACGATTTGATTTTTGCGGACATCCGCGTATTTTGCGAGCAGAAACGCGTCCGTTCCGAAACGATGGTCGTCCGAAACGTACATATTTATTTTTCCCAAAGCAAACTGTTCCATAAACCGACCCTTTAAAAATTTTCCCGAAAACTCACCCTATAAGTATCTGCCCTTCGGGAACGACAAGGTTTTTCCTCGGCAGAGAGTTCATCACTAAGGACATGACCAGTGACACAGGTCCTACTCTCCCCGCAAACATCGCCAGTATTATAAGCGATTTGCCTGCGATACCCGCCTGCTGTACAGCGCCCGCGCCAAGCCCCGTAGTCGAAAACGCCGAAATGGTGTCAAAAAGACATTTCATAGCGTCCGCACCCTCAGGCATTGAGAAATACAAAACCACAAAACAAACCCCGACTGCAAACATTGAAAGTACCGAAATGACGAGCGTTCTGTAGATAGTGAGCTTATCGAGCTTATGACGGAAAAGCTCTACGTCGTTTTTGTTTTTTATGTAGCTTATGACCGTAACTATAAGCACCAAAAGCGTAGTTACCTTTATACCGCCGCCCGTCGAGCCGGGAGCTGCGCCGATAAACATAAGCACCATTGTCCCGAAAAGCGAAAAGTCTGTCATACCGTCTATGGAAATGCTGTTAAAGCCTGCTGTACGCGCGGTCACTGACGAGAAAAATGCATTCATAAGTTTTTCGCCAAAGTTCATATTTCCGAGTGTTTCGGGGTTAGACCATTCGGCGATGAGGTAAAAAACTGTTCCCGAAACAACTAAGACCGCCGTCATAAGCAGAACCGCCATTGTATGAAGGCTGAGCTTTTTCCTTTCGCGTATCTTCAGAAAATTCTCCCATACGATAAATCCCAGACCGCCTACTATTATAAGCACCGCGAGAGTTATCAATACCGCAGGATTTGTGTTAAACGCAGTGAGCGAGGAACATTCTCCCTCCATGCCCGTAAGGTCAAATCCCGCGTTACAAAACGCGGTTATGCTCATAAAAAGCCCCATCCATATTCCGTATCCGCCGTATTTCGGCACAAGCGCGAACGACAGTATCACCGCCCCCGAAAGTTCGAATATGACCGAATATTTTATTATGCTTTTAAAGATGTTTCGTCCTTCCTCAAAGCTGCTTTCGGTGTAATCTCCCGCTGCATTTTTGAGCGTTCTGTAGCCGAGTTTTTTTCCCGCGGCAATGTTGAAAAAAGTTATTATCGTGACAAATCCCAAACCGCCGACCTGTATCAGCATAGCTATTATTATCTGCCCGAATACCGACCAGTGGGTAAACGTATCGTAAATTATAAGACCTGTAACACACGAAGCCGATGTAGCAGTAAAAAAGCAGTCGAAAAGCGGCGTAAATTCCCCCGACTTTGACGAAAACGGAAGCCACAGCAGAAGCGTCCCTGCGGCGATTATTGCCGCAAATCCTATTACAAGCACTCTTGCGGGCGAAAATCTTTTCGCCGCCTTTTTTAATATAGGCATTAAAAATATCCTCTCATTTCCTCTTGTTCTCAAGATCCGCTCATGTCCTGAGGCAAACCGCCGCAAGGCTGCGTAATTTTATCCGCATTTTTTCAAAAGCACAGCGCGCTGATCCATAAATCAAAACAGGCTTTTATCGCCGTCCAAAAGGTACTTATCAGCTTGCGACGCTGCTGTAGCGGATAAAATCCCTCGCGCTTTCGCCGTAGGCGTAAACGGTATATTCGCCCGTTTTTGTAACGACATCATACGAGCCTCCGTCAAATGGCGGCGTTATCCCGTTTTCCGCGACAAGCAGACACGATTCTGGAACTTTGTCGCCGTTTTTCATAACATATACCGAGGTATTAAAGTTCATAAACTGTATCATTCCCGCAAGCTCGCGCGAACGGCTGCTGTCGTATGCGACGATTATCTGAGGCGACTGTTCGTCGTTATATAAAAGCTCTGAAACAGCTCTGTATGACGCGGTATATTCTGCTGTTGCCCTTGCGGTTTCGGGAAGGTACTGAAAACCGACATATGCGGTGCTGTAGATAAGAAGGGCGTACATTGCCGCAGTCATAAATTTCATAAACCGCTTTTTTGTACAGGCGGTAAAAACTATCAAAAGCGAAAATACTGTAAATACACACGAGGACATTATTATAAAGCTCATTCCCGTAAGCTCTTCGGTTACTCCTTCGCCAAACCTGAACGGAAGAACAGCCGCAATCTTTCCGCTTTTAAGAAAAGCGCCGCTCTTATAATAGGTAATTGAAAATCCCGCGCAGATAAGGCTGTAAACTCCTACGGAAATAAACAGCTTATGCAGATCCGAGCCGTATGCGACCAAAAATGCGAGCGCGAAGAATACCGAAAGCGGAATGATATTATCAAGTCCCATACAAATTTCCGAAAAGCCCGCGCTTTCCCCACAGAATGAAAAAACCGAAAACGCCGTTACGGATATAAGCACCGTCAGGCACTGAAAAAGCCCGAATACCATAATTCTTATGCTGTATCTGTGTTTTATGCTTTCATAGACTTTTGTATCACCATCAAGGATTTCGGGCTTATTTTTAATCCGCTCTTTGATATAGACCGCGAGGATAGTCCCGAACGCCGCCATAGCAATAGCGCCTATTCCCGTGCTTCCCGTAAGAAATGCATAACTTTCGCCGAAAAATCTTCCCCAAAAACCGCCGCCCGCTTTTTCGGGAATAAGGCTTATGTTTTCGGACGC
The DNA here is from genome assembly GCA_947629335.1 of uncultured Clostridia bacterium. Lineage (GTDB taxonomy): Bacteria > Bacillota > Clostridia > Oscillospirales > Ruminococcaceae > CAG-115. The sequence goes on from CANRDI010000009.1 coordinate 74,722, forward strand.
GGAAATGCCCGCCGCGCTGTTCAAAACAAGAAGCCGCGCAAAATGCTCCGTCACAAACGAAACAGCGAGCGAACCAAAGAGTACCGGGATATTGAATATACGCTCGTTAAAACAGCATTTCGCAACTATCGCCGTAATTACTACCGCCGCCGCAGTTACAAGCATTCTTTTGTCTGCGGCATAGCCTAAAGCGCATAAAAATCCCGTGGCAAGAGAGGTCACAAATCTTGTGTATTTGTTTTTCTTATCCCATGCCGCAAATATACACCACGCCAAGATCCATGTCAAAAGCCCCGCCAGAACATTATTGCATATAAGTTTTGAGCCTGCGATATAGGCGGCGTGCAGTCCGCTTGTAAGCGAGCAGATAAGTTTTCCTCTGACTCTGACTATGCCTGTTTTTCCTGCTAAATGATATGCAATAATGGGTATAAAACTTATTATGACCGCGTTTTCGACAAGCATCGCCTTATAAAGCGCATACGGCGTACTTACAACTCTGAAAAGCGGAGCGTAAATAATCTGTTGTATATATCCGTCTATTCCGAGGTCGCAAAGAAGCGCGCTCCAGTCTCTGCCCGAATAAAACGCCGAAACGCCCGCCGAGCTTATTTCCTCGGTCAAGACCGACGGAAGCTCCGAGCTTATCGTAAAAAGGGAGTTTAAAACGAGCGAAAGCGCGTAAATGCAGAACATAACGCCCTTATCGCCGAATGACGCGTAAAATTTTTCAAGTCTTTTTTTCATAATCCTCTGTAAATTTTGCTTTCTTGAAACTATACATTCGGAGCGGCATAAAATATAACGGACATTGCGAGAGCCATTATCAGCATTCCGACTACAGCCCGCAGAAACGAAGGTCTGCCCGCTTCTTCAAGAGCCGCGTAATACTCCATGGAATTTTCGTTTGACTTAAACCGCTTTCGCATTCTGATAATTTTTTTGACGGCGTGATGATAATAGATATAGTCGCCGAAAAAGCACAGCAAAAGCTGTTCGGCTATACTCAGAATATTGAAAATATTTGCGACAAAGGGATAGGTTTCAAAAAAGCTGTAATTCAGAGCCGCTATAATTGAGGGAATAAGCATAACGACGCCGATCAAAAGTCCCAGATAATCCATTCTTCTGTAAAACTGAAACATGGGAGCGAAAAGACCCGAACTTATATTGAAAAAAGTTTTGCGCTTTTTTATGCCGTTCCACCCGCGAATGACCATAAATGCCTGGGCATAATGATATAGCGACCTCGAAGTATACGCCATAAGTTCTTTCATACTTACGCCGTCCTCGCCTATTTCGGAGTCGTCCAAAAATTTTACAAATCCTGCGCTTGGGTCGATATTGATATTATTTGTCGGGTCTGCGCTGTTTTTCTCATTTTTTTCAATGTCAACTTTGACCTCTTCGGTCTGTTTCGGTATTTCCTCGTCAGGGAGATAACCGTTCCATACAAAGCCTGCGGCATGATAGCTCTCTAAGCCGCATTTATTTTCTTTTGCATAGCACTCTCTATGATGCGGAGTTCCGCACTCAGGGCAGACGACAACGTTGTCGCTTTCCTTAAACACCCCTCTGCAAACAGGACAATGCTTGCCTAAAAATTCAATACGCATAGTGATGTCCTTTCTGACGTATTAAAAAATTATTCAGTATTATTATAACATATTTTCTCAAATATTTCAACAACAATTATTCATAAATGTATGTTTTATTATAAAAAATGTCAGCGGTAAGCAAAAAACAAAACGGGCGCGCGACCCCGTGCCGCCATTTGGGGGAAACTTTTGAAAAAGTTTTCCCAAAAACCCCCTTTCAAAACTTTTATGTAACGTGCTGTAAGGGTAAACGTTATCCGCCGCAGGCGTATATTGCGTACAAGGTAAGTTTTTGTGCAATTTGACGAAAAATCGTCTTAAACCTCCGAAATCTTTGTCCAAAAAAGTCCTTGATATATATATATATATAGTATAATGGTTTTGTGATATTTCACAACAAACTATCAAGAAAGGATTTTTGACAAGATGAAAATGAAGAAGTTTATGGCGTCAGCGCTTGCGGCGGCTTTGGTGTTAAGCCTTTGCGGTTGCAGCGATGAAACGACCAAAGACACGGACGATGATGATGAAATCGTTTCGGAGGAGAAAGACAAGGACAAAGACAAGGATAACAGTTCCGAAAGTTCGGAGAACACAGAAAGTTCCGTTAATTCCGAAAATACGGAAAGTTCTGAAAGCACGGAGAGTTCATCTTCCGTTCCGGAAGAACCTGCCGAGCCTGCTGTTGAATATGTAACACCGAGCGAGGACGAGTTTGAATATAAGTTCGACGCTACGGCGGGAGGAAACGTCATTACCGCTTATAAGGGAACAGAGAAGAATATAACTTTCCCCGATACGATAGACGGAGATAAGGTTGTAGATTTTAGTTTAGGTGCAAATAGTTATGTCGAATATGTTCGTATACCTGACGGCTTTACTAAGATCGGTTATAACGCTTTCAGCGACTGTGCAAATCTTAAAAGCGTGGAAATTCCCGACAGTGTTACTAAGATTGCAGGCTTTGAAGAATGTGAGGGATATAAAATGTATGGCAGTGATATACATGCTATTATGAATCGTGATGGTCATGGTGCTTTTATGAACTGTGACAGCCTTGAAAGCATAAATATTCCCGACAGCGTAACTGAAATCGGATTAGGTGTTTTCTTTAGCTGCGACAACCTAAAAAGTATAAACATTCCTAATGGTGTGACAAAAATCAACTTTTACACTTTCTATGGCTGCATAAGCCTTACAAGCATAGACATTCCTGACAG
>CANRDI010000010.1 GCA_947629335.1 uncultured Clostridia bacterium
TTTTGTGGTTATTAACATTATAACATTGTTGAGGTCGTTTGTCTTCATTTTTGTAACATATCTATTGTAGCATAACACAAGAAAAGCGGGGGTTGCCCTCCGCTTTCCCTTGTTTAAGTTGATATATGTATCCGAGTGTTCGCTTTGTATGGCGGCGTCAGGGGCGACATTGTCGCTCCGACCGCACATTTTGGCGAACACTCCGCAACATCGTGTTGCGACTTTTCACCCACGATAATGCAGAACCACCTGCTCCAAAATCTCGCGGTCAACGATGAAACCGAGCGTGTTCTCCCACTCGGCGATTTCGGCGAACGTTGTCGGGCGCGGGTTCTCCTTGGCATATTGCGAACGGAGCCGTTGCCGCAGTTCCCACGCCTCGTTATCGACCTCAACCGCAAGCTCGTCAAAGCGTGCTTTGCCCCCTAACTCGGCGGTTTCAGTCGGGTAATTCTCCCGCATAAACTTCTGCCACTCCTCGCCCCAACGTCCGATTTCAAGTTCCTCGTTCATAAAAAAACCTCCTTTTTCGGCTTTTGCCTGTTATACTTATAATTTACCACATTAAATCGTAAAAGTCAAGAGGGTTTTTAGGGTTATTTTGGGCAAAAAATCAGAGCCGACTTCGCTCGAAATCGGCTCAATTATGCAGAGAGTACGTCAAATTCTTGTCCGCTATTTGTCCGCTAAAGCTATAAAAACTTGCTGAAATTCACTAAAATCGCCCTTGTGAAAATTTGTCAAAAATGGCTTTACAATGCGCTTTTTCGGAAGTTACTAAAAGTTACAAAAAGCGTTTCAATATCTTCAAATCCTGTCACTCAGACCATATGTTAAACCGCTGTAAACCGTGTGAAACGGCATAATACAGCGGGTTTTGCTTACTTGGAGCCGCAGGCGCAAATTTGCAGTCAAAAATGCCGATAATCACACGGAATTCCTAAAAAATCACACGAGATAATCACATGGACAGAGTGCGCAAGTGAACCAAACCAAACAATCAAAACCACGCGTGAAACGTGTGGTTTGCTCTGGCGCTTCAAGCGTCTGGTACCGGCTTGCGCCTGAAGGCGCATTGAATGGTCTGGCAACCGCATCTCATTCACAAGCAGCCGCTTAAGCGGCTGCTTTTTTGCCTCTTAGTTCTTGCTACCCGTAAACGGGTCTATATACTCTTTCAACGTTAATTGGTCATTCGCTATGTCCTCTGCCAATTGATTGCGTATATACTCTTCTATCGCTTTTTTATTCTTTCCTACCGTATCTACGTAGTACCAGCGTTATTCGCCGCAGGCGAATAATGCGTGCACACAAAAGTGTCGGTTTCCATACTTGTACTTCAAATTCGCGTGCCTGTCAAATATCATCAACGAACTTTTTCCTTTCAGGTATCCCATAAAACTTGCTACACTTATGTTCGGCGGTATTTCTACTAACATATGTATATGGTCCGGACACGCTTCTGCTTCTATTATGTTTACTTTCTTCTGCTCACATAACTGCCGCAAAATTTTCCCTATGTCCGCTTTTAGCTGTCCATATATTACTTGCCTACGATATTTTGGTGCAAACACTATATGGTACTTGCAATTCCACTAAGAATGTGATAAACTATGATTGTCAATCATTTGACATCCTCCTTTGTTTCTTAGATGTGGTCGCCAAACCTACACCTATTATATCACAGGAGGATCTTTTTTCCTTTTATATAAAGACTTTTATTCCACCGCTTCAAGCGGTGGTTTTTTCGCTCTGAAGCTACAATTTAGGGGAAAACTTTTTTGTATAAAAGCTTTCCCCTCAAACTCCCTTTTCAAAAAAACTTTATATAACAAACGTTGTAATATTTTTTCATAACTGTTCATAGAATTTACAAAAAATTGAAAGGACAAACCGTTATGAAAAAATGCAAGATATCCGATCTGCTTATTTTTATTCTTTCGGCAGAGCTTGTGGGCGTTCTGTCAAGTCTGTTTGCAGGAAATATCGGCGAGGCTTATCAGACGCTTGAAAAACCTCCGCTTTCGCCGCCTGCGATAGTGTTTCCTATAGTATGGACAATTTTATATGCGCTTATGGGAATATCCGCGTGTATAATATACGGCTCCAACGCCGAGAAAAAGCAGAAAGACAGCGCGCTTCGTACATACCGTATACAACTTCTTGTAAACTTTTTATGGAGTATTGTTTATTTCAGATTTCAGGCGCTGTGGACTTCGGTCATTGTAATAACTGCATTGCTTGTGCTGATCGTTGTGATGATAGTGAAGTTTTACAGGATAGATAAAACTGCCGCGTTTCTTAATATCCCATATCTTGTTTGGGTCTTATTCGCAAGTTATCTGAATGTGGCGACCGCTGTCATCAACTGAGCTGAGTAAGCGCAACGGTCTCATCTGCAAAAGTATCACATTCTTCCATGTCGTGAGTGACAAATATCACGGTCTTTCCTTTGACTTTTGTGCGGACATATTCCAAAACTGTTTCCTTTGTGTCAGCGTCAAGCCCTTTAAACGGCTCGTCAAGGAATAATATCTCGCTTTCTGCAAGCAGTGCGCGTACAATTGCCGCACGGCGTTTCATTCCCCCCGAAAGTTCTCGAACGGGTTTTTCGGGGCAATCTTTTAGCCCTACGGCACAAAGTTCTTTTTCAATTTCACTTTTTGTGAACCGTTTTCCCGTTACAAGCCGTATATTTGCCGAAACCGTAAGATTTTCGCAAAGCCTGTCCTCCTGAAAAACTGCGCTTATCGGCTTGTCAAAACCGATAAGCGTTCCGCTGTCCGCGGGTATAAGTCCCATTAAGACCGACAGGAGAGTTGTCTTTCCACAGCCCGACTGACCGACGAGCGCCGTGATTTTTCCCTCTTTGAAATCATGTGTGAAATTGTTCAGAACAATTTTATCAGAAAATGACTTACAGATATTTTCCGCTCTCGGCATTTTGTTCTCCTTTCGCGCGATCGTATGTTGATGTGAAATAATGTCACATTCGCTCTATTTTCTTCTGCAAAATGCCGACAACAAGCAAAAACAACTTTTCGCACAATAAACTGAGCAGTATCACCGCCGCTGTCCAAGCAAACAAGTCGGCTGTTTCAAGGTAAATTTTGGACATAAACAGCTTTTCGCCTATCGAACCGTCGGGTATTCCTATGACCTCCGCCGCTGCTCCGGATTTCCACGAAAGTCCTATTGCAAGCGCCGACGCAGAGCGAAAATACGGCATAAGCTGCGATAAGTAAACTCCCGAAAATCTGCGTAATGCGGGAATTTTAAAAACTTTAGCCATTTCCTTGAGCTTCGGGTCGAGACTGTCAATTCCCGCCTGCATATTTGAGCAGACAATGGGCGTGCAGATAAGAAACGTCACAAGTACCGACAGATTTTCCGACCTTATCCAAAACAATGCCAAAATAGTGAAAGAAGCAACGGGAATTGATTTCATAACCGAAATGAGCGGAGAAAAAATAATTCGTATAACGCGAAATTTTCCCATAAACACCGCTAAGACCGTTCCCGTTACAAGTCCTATAAAAAATCCGAGCATTATCCTGCACGAAGAAAACAGTATGCTCTGCCAGAAATCAGCAGTTATTATAAGCTCTCCGAGCCTTTTTATTACGTCAAGCGGAGATACAAGAAGTATGCTGCTGTCAATAGCGAGCGCCGCAACTTGCCATACTATCAGCCAGAACAGTATTCCCGCGCTTATCAATAACGCCTTTTTCACACATTCGCCTCTTTTGTCATAAAAATCAAAAAATTAAGATAGTGCTTGGGAGAGAATATCCCCCAAGCACATTTGTTTTAATTATGCTCCGAAATAGAAATCATCGCTCGGCATAGCCCCTCCGACAGATTCGGGGTTCTGGTCAAAGAGAACTTGAAGATAACCCGAAAGCTTTTCTTTCATTTCATTTCCTTTAATGCATACGATATGACAATCGGGAATTGCCTTCTGTGCGACCTCGGCGGTGACTATCTTGTAATTTCCGACAAGCTGAGCCGCTTCGGAAATATTGTTGTTTACATACTCTACTGAAGCGCTGTATCTCGCAAGAAACTCGTTTACTGCTTCGGGATACTGCTCGGCAAATTCTTTTCTTACTATAACAACACCCGTAAGAAGCGAGCTTGAAAGACCAAGATCGTCCCATGCGTCGTTGAGGTCAATTGCTACGCGCATATTTTTATTTTTGGTCGTTGCAGTTGTTACAAACGGCTGGGGAAGCATCGCCACAGCGTCGGGATTTGCTTCGAGCGCCGCTACGCATTCCGCATGTTCGCTCTTCCATTCGATATTAACGTCGTCGGAAATGTTGTGGCTTTTAAGAATGAAGTCGAGGGCGTATTGCGGCGTAGCGCCTTTTCCTGCCGAATAAACGGTCTTTCCTCTGAGGTCTTCGATAGAATTTACGGTATTTCCGTTTTCAACGATATACAGAACTCCGAGCGTATTTACCGCCAGTGTCTGTATATTTCCTTTAGTTTTGGAATAAAGCACCGCCGCAAGATTTGCGGGAACACACGCTATATCGATTTCACCCTTAATGATATTCGGGGTAATTTCGTCAGCCGCGCCTGCAAGAGAAAACTCATATCCGTAATCGTTCTTTTCGTTGTCGTCCATAAGTTTTACCATTCCCATTCCCGTAGGACCGTTAAGCGCGGTTATCACAACTTTTTCGGGAGCATTTGAGATAGTGGGAGTGCTGTTGTCAGACGAGCTTTGAGGGGTGCTGCTCGAAACGCTGCCGGAATTTCCGGCCGAAGAATTTTGCTCTGAGCTGTTGTTTTCCGAGCTGCATGCGGTGAACGCAAATGCGCAGAGCGCCGCCATAAAAATTGAACCTAACCTTTTTTTCATAACCATTATCCCTTTCTTCTTAAATTGTCCGCATAGTCCGAAATGCTGTATATTGTGCAGAACGCGCATTGCAGAAAATGCTGTGCATTGTGTGGAACACAGAACGCGCATTGTCCGAAATGCTGGGTATTGCGCGGAACTACGTTTTTGAAGCGAATTATTTGCAGGACAAGATAATTCGCCGCGGTCATGCACAAAATTGCCGCAAGTCAAACTTCGAGCGTCTATGCGGACGGCTCTTTACTTTGAGTAAACTGTTTTTGACGTTACGCCGTTTAATCTTCCGAGTTTTCCCGAAAGCGCCGAAATACAGTCCGCAGGGGCGTCAATGACTACGCATATTATGTTTAGTCCTCTTTCGCGGTACGGAAGTCCCATACGGCTTTGAATATACTGTCCATATTTGTGCAGAAGGTCGTTTACGCTCGGAATGCTTTCACTGTCGCTTATGATCATTGAAATTATAGCCACACGTTTTTCCTGCTCCATATATGTTTCCTTTCAAAAAAACCGCGCCCTTCGGGAATTTCCATACCCGAAAGGCGCGAATTTACATGATGACAATACTCGTCAATATATTAATTGTCCCATAAAATCGGCTGTCTTTCGGTTCAAAAAAATTTCGCCGTCAGAGTTACCCAATATCTTAATACCGCAAAGGCTGACATAAACCTCGGAAGGCCTCGGCTCTGAACGCCTTTGCATATTATATTATACACTTATGCATAAAATATGTCAAGCGGTTTTTTAAATTTATTTTTCAGGAATATTTTTTTGTTCGATGATGTGAGATAAAAGTGCATTCCTATTAAGGAAAATAAGTGTTGACATTTCAGGAAAATTGTTAATAATAAAATGAAGAAAGGCTGACAAGCTGTGTTTACAGCATAAGCTCAATAAACATATTTTTCATAAGAAGTTGATTTTATGTTTTGGGGATAAACTCTTTCGGAACGAAAATTAGTGCAAATGCTGTTCATAAAAACTTCCTTATAAATAAAGCCTGCTTCTTTGGTTTGATTACAACATAGCATTTAAAGATTATCAAGTTCATTTGCAAAACGAAACCGCGCCTTTCTTAACAAACAGTTTAATTCACTTCGTCAATGTTTTTATAAGAAAAGAGCGTATAAAACCTAATGTACATAGTTGATAAGGAAAAAAAACTTTTTATCACTTAGTTTACTCCAAATATGAGTTCCGACAACTCTCGCCTTTCAATTTTTGCCATTTCTACGCTTTTGGACTTCATTTTCTTCATTTCTTCAAGCAAATCGTTGTCATTTCTGTCTTTAGATGAATAGCGTTCTTCCAAGATCTTGAGCAGTTCATCGGCTGCATCATTGCGCTCGTCCTTGCCGAAATCATCGCCCCAATCCGTTCCGAGCAAGTTCAGCCAATACTCCAGATTCTTTTTCCCTTGCTTTCCGCCCGAATAGAATATCGGCAAAAAACGAGAGGTGTCATAGCCTGACTGCTTTTCCTTTAACTCGGAAAGCAGCGCGTTGACCTTTTCGGGGTCGTCGGTTTCTTTCTTAAATACCGCGTATCTTAAAAATGTAGCCAGATCGTCCGCCTGGGATCTTACCGTATCATAGTCCATATTCTGCATTTCATCTGACAAGATAATGACACGTCCCTTAGGCATCGAGTCGATCACTTTTCCGGTTTCGGGATCAACCAAAATAATATCCGCGTCGATGCTTCCAACCTCGACAGCACCCTCTTCACCGCACTCCCTTGCATATCTGTCTATTCTGTTTTGCAGTATGCTTCTGAGCGTTTCACCCTCTGCAAGACCCTTCTCAATGTCCTCCATAAGCTCCTTAAGATCTCCTGCCACAGGAACCGACATATAATCGGTATTTTTCCATGGTTTCGTTACGGCATAAATATCCTTTACAGCTTCTTCAGGCGAGTGCTGATAAGTTCTTACATACATATCCGAAAAATCAAAATCGCTTTCATTGTTTTGGGGCAATTTCTCCGATTTTGAAATTAAGGACGAAAAAGCTCCGGCGTTTTCATAAGAAACAGCGCTGCTTTTTCCAAAATAAAACCTTTCGGTTCGCCAATTTGAAATGATACCATTCATGAAAAGCACCTCCAAGAACTGCTTTGGCTAACTTACAGTATTGCATCACATCTACAGAGTATGATGTAATTTGCCGATACATACGCACAGAATATGCGAACGAATGTGCGAGGCATATAAAATATTTGCAATTTTATTTTAGCATATTTTTAATTTTTTGTCAACAAGTTTGGAAAAAATGCAATGCACGATCTTCAAATTTATTCCGCGCAAGCGGATAACATATCTACAAATTATAATCTCGTATATTGTACAAAAGTTTTCATCGCAGCAGAGACGAAACGTCCCTCACAAATGTACGGAACGTAACGAGTTAAAAAATCAGCGCAGAACCAAATAGCTGACAGTAAAACTCAATATTCTCCTGAACTGTGATTTCACTTGCGCCGTAGTCTAAGATACTGATACCGGAGCTTAGTGTTACTCTGAAAGGATACCGGTGTGAACACAAGTACCCCGATAAGAAAAAACTCACCTTATCCGTTGGGATTTGGTGAGGTTTAATATTATGTAATAGTAAGCTAATCAGAATTTATGAGCATATTATAAAAATGAATCGGCTTTTATTTTATCACATAGTCTGTAAACCAGTAAATGCAATGATATAATAACCAATACACAGTGATGTCGGAAAGCATCAGAACTGCCCGTTCAGAACCGCTTGTATCCTCGTCTTGAACCTTTAACACCTGATAAATAATTGCTCCTACACTGACCAATCCATACAGTAGCAGCATTATAACAGGATAACCTATCATTCCTATGCAACCGTTTGCAACCACCACAAACACGATTACGATAAGACGTTTTTTCAGATACCGATCTGTATGTACGCCAAGCGCGAGCGTCAGAATTGCAGGTAAAATGCCGCCAATGAAAAAAGCGACGATGTACATTAGGTGAAAAGTGTCTCTGCCTGTAAGTCCCATTCCTAAAATGAGAATATCGTTTACAAAGCGAATTGCACCCCATAGTAATGTTATAAAAGGACAGACCAGCGAACATATCAGTTCTTTTTTAGTGAAATCTTTAAACATAATTGTTTCTCCTTAATACTTCGTCATTTTACAGGGTATATAAAAGATAATAGTTGAAAGACAAACAGCGTTTCCACATTCCGACCGCACCGCAAGGCGCGGCACAAAAGTTTTTTGAAAAGGTAGTTTGAGGGGGAAGCTATTTTACAAAAAATTTTTCCCCTCAATTATCACGCAAATTGCCGATTTTGGAGGGGAAACTTTTTGAAAAAAGTTTCCCCTCCAAACCTCCCTTTTAAAAACTTTTGTACTGCCGACTATGCGTTATTTAAGTTTTTCCATCAATTGTCATGTGAACAACCTTTTATCTTCCGTTTATCGCGCTGTAAAGCTCGGAGAGTTCTGAAAAACCGTAGGTCTTTCCCTTATAAACTGCGGAAATGTTTCTGCACCACAAAAATGCATTTTCGCCGATCACCTTTATGCTTTCGGGAAGCGTTATTGACGTAAGCTCCAAACAATCTTCAAACGTATGCGCACCGATTTCGGTCACTCCCGTGCCGATCGTTACTTGTTTAAGTGCTGAACAGTTCGCAAATGCGCTCTCTCCAATCACTTTAACGCTTTCGGGAATAACTATATTTTCGATCTCCGAACAGTCCCTGAAAGCGTTGTTCCCGATTTTACAAATTCCTTCAGGAAAAACATATTTCGCCGCCTCAGACCGTGGGCAAAATATGACAGTTTTCATATCCTTGCTGTATAAAACGCCGTCAGCCGAAGCATAGACGGGATTATTTTCAGAAACACTTATCTTGCACTGACATATATTATTGCCTATTTCTATAACGCTTTCGGGAATAATAATTTCTTTAAGACTGTTACAGCGTGAAAATGCATTATCACCTATGCTTATGACGCTGTTCGGGATATTTATTGTCCGCAGGCTTGTGCAGCAATAAAATGCGTGAGTTCCTATTCTTGTTAAGCTGTCCGGAAGTTCTATCGACGAAAGTTTTTTACAATAGGTAAACGCAAATACCCCAATCTCCTTTACTCCCTTGTTCAGCGTGACTTCTTTAAGTTCAAAGCAGCACGAAAACGCACGCTCGCCTATTTTTGCAACACCCGCAGGTATAACGACCTTTTTTACATCATCACAACCGTCAAATGCAAAATCACCGATACAAGTTATGTTATCCGGAACAACGACCTTTGACGCAAGTCCCACATATCTCACTAAAACGCCTTTTTCAGTCAAAAACGAAGCCATATTTCCTCCTTATCATATAACTATCAAAAACGACCCTTTTTATTATTATATATCATTTTGTGAATTTTTTCAAGAGGATATTCTATATTTAAGGCATTAAAGATAAAAAAGCTCAAATGTCGGCTGTTTGTGCAATAGTTGAGGGGAAAACTTAAATAACGCATAGACGACAGTACAAAAGTTTTTAAAAGGGAGGTTTGGAGGGGAAACTTTTTTCAAAAAGTTTCCCCTCCAATGTCACCGCTTCGCTTGATAGTTGAGGGGAAAACTTTTTTGAAAAAAAGTTTTCCCCTCAAACTCCCCTTTCAAAAAACTTATGTGCCGCGCCTTACGGCGCGGTCGGATAGCCATTCGGTTTTTTCTCTGCCGCGCAAGCGGCAGTACAAAAGTTTTTAAAAGGGTGGTTTGGAGGGGAAACTTTTTTCAAAAAGTTTCCCCTCCAATTTCGGCAGTTTGTGCAATAGTTGAGGGGAAAACTTTTTTGTAAAAAAGTTTTTCCCTCAAACTCCCCTTTCAAAAAACTTATGTGCCACACCTTGCGGCGCGGTCGGATAGCCCTTCGGTTTTTCCTCTGTCGCACAAGCGGCAGTACAAAAGTTTTTAAAAGGAAGGTTTGGAGGGAAAACTTTTTTCAAAAAGTTTCCCCTCCAATTTCGGCAGTTTGTGCAATAGTTGAGGGGAAAACTTTTTTGAAAAAAAGTTTTCCCCTCAAACTCCCCTTTCAAAAAACTTATGTGCCGCACCTTGCGGCGCTGTTCGCCTCACGTTTTAGCATAATTATCGGCATTATCAATATGAATATCAAGTTGTCTGTAAGGTATCTCAATGTCGTTTTCAATAAACGCTTTCCTTATCTGCTCGGTAAGATCGAAATAAACTGTCCAATAATCGCCCGTTTTGCACCAAGAACGCGCGGTTATAACTATCGCGCTCTCGCCGTGCTTTTCCATTCTTACGTCAATCGGCAGCGATTTGTCAACAAGTTTATGAGCCTTTATAACATCAGTTATGACTTTTTGTGCCTTGTCAAAATCGGTATCGTAGGAAATTGAAAGCGAAAGATCAACGCGGCGAGTGTCGTTTCCGGAATTGTTTATTATAGTAGCATTTACCGCAAGACCGTTCGGAACAAATATCGCCTGATTAGTAACGCTGTCGAGGCGGGTATGGAGAATGGAAATCTGCGAAACAACTCCCTCAACGCCGTTTGTAACGATATAATCGCCTATCTTAAAGGGCTTTGTTATCATAAGCAGAAATCCGCCCGCAACATTTGACAGCGAATTTTGAAGCGCAAGACCTATTGCAACTCCCGCCGTACCTATGACGGTAATTATAGATGTCGAGGGAATGCCGAGAATACTCAGCACCACCGTAAGTACAAGCACATAAAGCACAATCTTTACAATCTGGGTCGTGAATTTTACAACCGTAACTTCAAGTTTTGTCTTTGAAAGCCCCTTTGACATCAGCTTTACCGCGAGCTTTGAAAGAATAAGACCTACTATAAGAACTACTATCGCAAGGATAATCGACGGTATAGCGTTTAAGAAATTCTGCCAAAGAGTGCCGAAAAATTCTCCTATATTCCCGATAGCGGCTTCGGGCTCATTTACCAGATCCTGAACAGCGTCGTTCAGGGTAGGCTCGGAATTTACTTCCGAATCAGCCGCTTCGCTCAGAAGGTATATTAAATTGTTCATTTTATGACAACTCCTTTTCAAATTCCGCGCATACCGCGTCTGCGTCGGCATTTCTTATCAGCACCGAGATCTCGTCAACGCCCGTTGTTATCATCAAAATCATCGCCGAAAGCTTGTTTAATATCTCAAAGACCTTTGCCGCATAGCCGACATTGTTTGTCATTTCTCCTGTTTTTATGACAATCTTGCGGTTTGAGCTGTTTATCATCGGCGAAACGCAGTCTTTTTCCCGAAGCTCTTTTACAACGCCGAGAAGTTTCGGTATCTCATCATCATTTACGGTAAACCCGAAACTGAAAATTTCCGAAGTCGGCGCGGTCATTGATATCATATCGACGTTGATGCCCGCTTTTGCAACAATTTTCAGCGTGTCCTCCATGATAGTCCTGTCAAGAGGGACATTATAAAAAGATACGGCGGATACGTTTTCTGTAACTTCAAGCTTCATATTCAGTCCTCCTTTATCAGATCACTCATTGCATAAAGTCCTGCGGGCTTTCCGCTTAAAAATACAGCCGCATTCACAGCGCCCGCCGCGAAAACCTCGCGGCTCTGAGCCGAGTGGCTGAGAGTTATCACCTCGTCATGTCCCGCAAATATTACGTCATGTTCTCCGACAATAGTGCCGCCGCGGACAGCGTGCATTCCTATCTCGCTTTTTTCTCTCGGCTTTCTGACCGAATGTCGGTCGTAAACAAAGTGTTTTGTGTTGTTAAGCTCTTCGTTTATTGCCTCGGCAATCATTATTGCCGTTCCGGAGGGAGCGTCCTTTTTCTGGTTGTGGTGTTTTTCGACAATTTCAATATCGAACTCGTCGCCCAATATCTGCGCGGCTTTTCTCGCAAGCTCGACAAGCAGATTTATTCCCAGCGACATATTAAACGTAAAGAAAACGGGAATTTCCTCCGCCGCCGAGGTTATCTTTGCGCGTTCTTCGTCGGTATATCCTGTTGTCGCAAGTACAACGGGCGTTCCGTTTATCTTACAGTATGAGAGCAGATCGTCCAAAGCCGAAGGGTGAGAAAAATCAATTATAACATCGGGCTTTTGCGTCATATCAAAAACGCTTTTATACACGGGAAAATCATCATAGACTTCGCCGAGCTTATCTACTCCCGCGACAACAGTACAGTCCTCGCGCTCTTTACACAGGCGGGCGATAACTCTGCCCATTTTTCCGCAAGCTCCCGATATTGCAATTCCGGTCATATTAAACTCCTTTTAATTTTAGGAACAATTTCAAATCGCCCCGAATATGCTGTTTAAACTCTGCCTGAAAGCGAAAGCCTTTCCATTTCGGCTCTGAGTTTTTCTTTCATTTCCTCGGTCATAGAGCAAAGAGGCAGTCTGCATTCGCCCGCATTAAATCCGAGAATATTAAGCGCTTCTTTTACGGGAATGGGGTTTACGTCCATAAACATAGCCTTGTCGAGAGCGTAGAGCTTTTTTGCAATTTCAAGAGCCTCGTCTCGTTTTCCCTGAAGATAAAGCGAGATCTCATTATGCTTTTCAAGCGGCGCAACATTTGACGTTACAGAAATAAGTCCCCTTCCACCGAGCGCCATAACGCAAAGCGCCTCGTCGTCATTTCCCGAATAAATATCGAGGTCGGTCTTTGCGGCAATGCTCATAACTGCGCTCATATTTCCGCTCGCTTCTTTGACAGCCGTTATGTTTTTGTGTTTTGAAAGTTCTATATAAGTATCTGCCGCGATATTACAGCCCGTTCTCGTAGGAACATTATAGAGCATTATCGGTATGTTCACAGCGTCAGCTATTGCCGTAAAATGCTTTATAAGACCGCGCTGTGAAGCCTTGTTGTAATAAGGCGTGACCTGTAGCAGCATATCCGCGCCTGCTTTTTCAGCCTCTTTGGAAAGCTCGACCGCATATGCCGTATCGTTCGAGCCTGCGCCCGCGATAACCGGAACGCGCTTATTTACGCGCTTTATCCCGTAGCGAATGACCTCGATATGCTCTTCGTCGGTCATTGTCGCGCTTTCGCCCGTCGTTCCGCAGATAACGAGCGCGTCGATCTTGTTTTCTATCTGATAATCAATAAGTCTGCCAAATTCCTCATAGTTTATACTTCCGTCTGCGTTCATCGGCGTAGCTATAGCGGTAGCGCAGCCCGTGAAGATAGTTTTGCTCATAATATCACCTTTCTTGTATGAAAAAGCATAGACCAACAATAATACGTTTTCGGCTGTATATCAGTCCAGATATCCCTTTGCCGCAAGAAGCTCAGCCATTTCAACAGCTCCTCCCGCAGCTCCTCTCAATGTATTGTGCGACAGGCAGACAAACTTATAGTCATACTGTGTATCTGGGCGCAGTCTGCCGATAGAAATTGCCATACCGTTTTCGAGATTGCGGTGGAGAGTTGTCTGGGGCATATTGTCCTCTTCAAAATAATTGAGGAACTGCTTCGGAGCAGACGGGAGTTTAAGCGCCTGAGGCTCTCCCGAATATTCCTTCCAGATTTTCTTTATCTCGTCAATAGACGGTTTGTTTTCAAATCTCACGAAAACTGCCGCAAAATGTCCGTTTGAAACGGGAACGCGCAGACACTGGGTCGTGATACAAGGCTTTTCGGCGTTTACGATAACGCCGTTTTCTACCTTTCCCCATACCTTAAGCGGCTCTTTTTCCGATTTTTCCTCTTCCCCTCCGATAAACGGAATGATGTTGTCGATCATTTCAGGCCATGTTGCAAACGTCTTTCCCGCACCGGAAATCGCCTGATAAGTACACGCCAGAATGTCCGTTATCCCGAATTTTCTCAGCGGAGAAAGCGCGGGAACATAACTCTGTATCGAACAGTTTGACTTTACCGAGATAAATCCGCGCTTTGTGCCGAGACGCTTTCTCTGCGTCTCTATAACAGCCGCATGGTCGGCGTTTACTTCGGGAATAATCATCGGTACATCCGAAACTCCGCGGTTTGCGGAATTGTTTGACATAACGGGACATTCAGCCTTTGCATATTTTTCCTCAAGAGCCTTTATCTCGTCCTTTTTCATATTGACTGCGCAGAAAACAAAGTCAACGGACGAGGCGATCTCGTTTATATCCGCCTCTGCGTCCTTTATAACCATGTTCTCCATGCTTTTCGGCATCGGAACGTCCATAAACCAGCGCTCGCCTACCGCTTCTTTATAGGTCTTTCCCGCGGAACGCGATGAAGCCGCAAGGACTTTCACATTAAACCACGGGTGATTTTCAAGCAGTACAGCGAAACGCTGTCCCACCATTCCCGTAGCGCCGATAATGCCGACATTGTACTTTTCTTTCATAACTTGTATCCTTTCCTTTATGTAAAAAATTTTTTCAGGCAAAAAATTATCCGATGATATATATTATCATCGGAACTGCTTTTAATGCTCGTAAAAATGATAGCACTCCATCAAGCAAGCCGATGACAGTCATACGCCTATTAAACGCACAACCGGATAACGCGCATATACGGACTGCGCGCTCCTCGGCGGTTCTGCCTTTTGCGGCGGCTTTCCGAAAAGCCTTTTTCGCCGCTACTCTTCATCACCGCGCCTCTACCTAAAGTTTATTCTACCACATAACATATCTTTTGTCAATAGATAATAGCAAAAAATTTCAAAAATTTATACTATCGCCGTTGACAAAATTTGTATAAAGTGTTAAAATAATTATATTAAAATAAAACGAGGTTTAATAATGTTAAAAAGCGATTTTTATTATGAACTGCCAAAAGAGCTTATTGCGCAGACCCCCGCAGAACCGCGCGACAGCTCGCGGCTTATGGTAGTTTCGCGGGAAAGCGGAGAAATTACTCACGACCGCTTCTATAATATATGCAGTTATCTTAAAAAAGGCGATCTGCTTGTTATGAACGACAGCAAGGTCTTTCCCGCAAGGCTCTTCGGAACAAAGCGCGAAACGGGCGTTTTATGCGAGTTTTTGCTCTTAAAGCGCAGGAGCCTTAATGAATGGGAAACTATGGTAAAGCCCGGACGAAGGCTTAAACCGGGGGTAATAGTGGATTTTCCCGAAGGATTGTCCGCTGAGATAACCGATACTCTTGAGGGCGGAAACAGGCTCGTTAAATTCTCGTTTGAGGGAGATTTTTTCGACATTCTTGACAGGATAGGACAGATGCCGCTGCCGCCGTACATTTACGAAAAGCTGAAAGATAAAGACCGATATAACACGATATACTGCCGCGAAACAGGCTCGGCGGCTGCGCCTACGGCGGGGCTTCATTTCACGGAAAAAGAGCTTTCACAGGCGCGGGAAATGGGCGTTGACGAGGCATTTGTGACGCTTCATGTAGGACTTGGTACATTCCGTCCCGTAAAAGAGGACAATATCCTCGACCATAAAATGCACACCGAGCATTATACGATACCGCTTGAAACTGCCGAAAAAATAAAAGCCTGCAAAGAGCGCGGAGGACGAGTTATAGCCGTCGGAACGACATCTTGCAGAACGCTCGAAAGCTATGCTCAGACAGGAAAACTCATTGACGACACAAGTATTTTCATTTATCCCGGCTATGAATTTAAGTGCATAGATGGACTGATAACGAATTTTCATCTTCCCGAAAGCACGCTTATTATGCTCGTTTCGGCATTTTTGGGGCGCGAGAAAACGCTCAATGCCTATAAGACGGCGATTGAGGAAAAATACAGGTTCTTCTCGTTCGGAGACTGTACATTTATTGTGTAAAAACATAACGCAAAGGTGATGAACAAAAATGATAATTGACGCACACGTTCATATATACCCCGAAAAGATCGCGGACAAAGCGGTTTCGGGCATAGAAAATTTCTATAATATGCACATTGAATACGACGGCAGAGTTTCTACCCTGCTGCGCGAGGGAAAAGCCGCGGGAGTGGACAAGTTTATTGTACAAAGCGTTGCGACAGTATGGGAGCAAGTCAGGTCGATAAACAATTTTATCCACGAAAGTGTTTCGGAAAATCCCGAACTTATCGGCTTCGGAACGCTGCACCCCGATTTCCCCGATATTCCGCAAGAGGTGGACAGGATCATTTTGCTCGGACTTAAAGGAATAAAACTGCACAGCGATTTTCAGCGCTTTGCAATAGACGACGAGCGGGCGTTTCCTATCTACGAAGCGGCGGAAGGCAGACTTCCTATACTTATGCATATGGGCGACGCAAGAAGCGATCTGTCTGCGCCCGAAAGATTGGTAAAGGTTATTGAAAAATTTCCGAAACTTACGGTCATTGGCGCGCATTTTGCGGGCTGGAGCATGTGGGACAGAGCCGAAAAAGTCCTCGCGGGAACGGGAATTTATACGGATTGTTCAAGCTCGCTCTATGCGCTTTCACCCGAAAGAACCGCCGAACTTATACGCAAATTCGGCACGGATAAGGTTTTATGGGGAACGGATTATCCCATGTGGAACTATGCGGACGAAATTGAACGATTTAACAGACTTTTGCTTACTGAAAAAGAGCGAAAGATGATTTTGGGGGAAAATGCCGTAAGATTATTGACAAGCGGGAAATAATGTGGTACAATATTGTTTGTCAGATAAATATAGCAATCTGAAAAAAGTGATTTCTTTGGAGAAACCTTATTATGAAAATAAACTGGAATACTAAATATCTTACGATAGCGATATACGCGCTTATCACGATAATTCTCGGCGCGCTTGCGATAATGCTTATATTTAACTTCGACTCGGTTCTGGAAAAGCTCTCCTTTTTTACGGGAATAATCACTCCGATCATTATCGGTATCTTCTGCGCTTATCTGCTTAATCCTCTTATGACGAAGTTTGAAAACGGATTATTCAGAAAGCTCTCTCATTCCTCCGAGTCTAAGAAAAAAGGTATGGCGAGGGTCTTTTCGCTTACGCTCACCATGATAATTATTTTAGCGTTTTTGGCGCTGATAATTATACTCGTCATTCCTCAGCTCGTCACAAACATCATTGCGATTTTCAGCAACATGGACAGCTATATCTCAAACTTACGCGAATTTATAATGAAACTATCGGAAGATTATCCGCAGATTGCAAGTTTTTTGGGAAATCCTCTTGACGACTTTTCCGCGTTTATATCAAACCTCTGGGAACAATATTCCGAGGAATTTATGAACTTTGCGGGAAACGTTGCGGCTGGTATCTGGTCGGTCATAAATATGCTGAGCAATGTTTTTATAGGACTGGTACTTTCGATCTATCTGCTCGCAAAAAAAGAGATGTTTGTCGGTCAGACAAAAAAGCTGTTATTCGCCTTTGTTAAGGTAGAAAAAGCCCAGCGCTTTTTGGGAGTATGCAGCGAGGCTTCGGAAAAGTTTTTAGGCTCGATAATCGGAAAGATAATCGAGGCATTGATAGTGGCGATGTTGTATTTCATAGGGCTTGTATGTATGAATATGCCGTATGCGCCGCTCATTTCCGTAGTAATGTTTGTATTTAACCTTATACCGTTTATAGGTCCGACTATAGGCGCTATACCCTGCTGTCTGCTGCTTATTTTAAGCGACCACCCGATCATGGCGCTCTGGTTTTTGATATTTGTAGTCATTCTCCAAACTATCGACGGAAATATCATCTGCCCGTGGATATTGGGCGATCAAACGGGACTGCCTGCGGTCTGGATACTGGTTTCTATCATTATAGGCGGAGGATTTTTCGGCGCTATCGGAATGTTCCTCGGAGTTCCTGTATGCGCTGTCATATATATGCTCATAAAGGATTTTATAGAAAGCCGCCTGAAAAAGCGTCATCTCCCCCAAAACACCAAAAATTATATCGGAAAGGTCGATTATATCACGCCCGATTATGTCTACGAAGAACCGACCACAGCAGAACAAATGTCGTCTAAAAATGAGGGCAAAAATCCTAAGCATATATCCGTAAGTCAGAAAATCAAAGATCTTCACAAGAAAATATCTGAGAAAAACAACAAATAAAAAGCGTCGGCTTTATACATTTAGCAGTTATACGGCGGACAGTATCTGTTCTTTCAAAAGCTTTCCACCTGCATTTTGCACTTTTGGATAATAAAAAAACTTTGAGGAGACCCCGAACCGAGGTCTCCTCAGTTGTATCGGAGAAAAGCAACGGCTTTTCTCCAAAATTTTTCGAAAATTTCAATACTTGTCAGACTATAGCACAAATACCTTATCTCCGACGCACAGCGTTTTATGCAAAAATCGCTTCCGTAAGCCACACATAAGCTGCGTCGAGCGCCTCGTAAAAGCCGATAAAATCACCTTTGCGCGCTTTGGTTATATCAGCTTCCGGCGACTGAGGCACGAGCTGTACCATTATTTTATCGGGAACATCAAGATCAGCTATCTTCTTCGTTTCCTTTATTACCAGTCTCGCCGCAAATGCGTCCCCGCCGCTTCCGTAATAGATCGTACTGCCGCTTCGTATAAGCGGAAATCCTCTGTAATACATAAGTTTGTTTTCTGCCATAATTTATTACCTCCTGAAAATAATTTACAAATTTAATATATCCTCGCCGCTGATAAGCCGCAGAACATTTTCCGAAAGCCGCTCGGCATAAATGGCGCTTACCTTGAAAACCGCGTTCTTATCTATCGCGGCGATATTCTTTCTTTCGTCATATTCGTAAAACTCTAAAAGATTTTCCGTACATCCGTACTTTTCGGCATATTCTTCGGCATATATGAACTTTACGGAAAACAACGGCTCTCCGTTCAGCTCACCGCTGTAATATTCCTCGCCGTAAGAACCGATAAGCTGTTGATAATAACTTCTGAAATCGGCTATCTCTATCTCTTCTCCGTTATAGAACACCTCTTTGTTTTCGTCGTCAATGTCGAACGTAAACTCGCCGTCGGGGGTTATTATCTCAATGCTCTCGACATAATAAATATACGGCGAAAGCGGACGTTTTGAAATTATCTTTTCCGGCACAAAAGTTCTCCATACCGCATCTTCTTTTGCAAGTTCAAAAATTCCGTTCACTCCCTCTAAAACCGTATAATATCCTGTCGTTTCAGAATTCTCATTTTTTACCTCATTTCCTATAAGGAGCTTTTTTTCGTCAGTTCCGAGCGTGAATTTTACGACTGTATACGGATCGAGAAGTCCGCATTTTTCCATATTTTCCTGCGACTGTTCAAGAAAAGCACAGCGGCTCATTGTGAGCGAACACAGATTATTGTAAACTGCCGAACCCGCGCTTTCGTCAACTTCTGCGGTAAACGGGCTTATGAATTTATGCGTGTTATACGTTGCGGAAACAAAATCTTCATCAGACAATATATCCGACATATATCGTATCTCGACCGCGCTTTCAAAATCCTTTCTCTCGATAGTTACGCTTTCAACTGTCGTATCGCTCAAAGATGGAGTAAGAGTAAGTTGTGCGAAATCCTTTATATCGTAAAATACCGCTCCGACAGCTTCCTTATCCGCCGTCATAACGTTTCTGCCGTCTATACGGAAATATACCGCCGACCCCGACGGGTTATCAGCGCCGAAATAAAGCACAATGCTTGTCTTGTCGTCAAATGATATTTTTGCGGTCGAAAGCGGCTCTTCAAGTTTGTACTTACCGAGATTTTCGGCATTTTCTTCGACAAGCGGTTGTCTTGAAAGTCCCGCCAGACAGCCTATAAGCGAGTTTACCAAACTATCGTTTTGTGAAACTCCCAAAAGGTCTCCGCTTGTCCAGTAATATTCAGTCTGACCGTCTACGGTTTTTTCAGCGCGTGTAAACAAAAAACTTCCGTATTGGTTTTCTATGGAAACGGACTCGACGTTTTCGCGGTTTTTGGTTGTTACGCTCACGAGCGTCGTGTCGTTTAAATCGGAACTTTCGTCGGACTGTTTCGGAGCAAATATCAGCAAAACTGCTAAAACCGCTCCCAAAACCAGAAGCGCCGCCGCGGAGATAACCAGCGTCTTTTTATTCATCAGCGGTGCCTCCTGCGCAGATATATCACAATTCCGAATACGATAATGCATATCGGTATAACAATGCACAAAACTATCGCCAATATGTTTGCCGTTCCCTCTGTCATTTCAAAGTAAACCGTTTCAAACGACTTCGGAGTTATTGAGATACCTTTGTTTTTTCCGCATACAGTGTCGAAAACTCCGAGGAAAAATATCTGATTTGCCACGTTTTCATATGACATAAAAAAATTTCCAGCCATTGTGTCCGAACCTATGGCACATACTCTGCTAACGCCCTCGGAATTTGTTTTTGAGGACATAACGGCGTCGTTGAAAATTCCAGTTTCAGCGGTATTCGAGTCAAATTCTCCCTCATAGCCGAGCGGCTTTAAAAACGCTCTGTCATATGTTTTCATAAGGACTTCCGTTTCATTTGACGTTCCGTTTTCTATATAGACAGGACAAAGATCAGAACCTATGATATATCCTTTTTGATAAGAGTCCAAGGTGAAATCGGTGTCCTCGATCTGCTGTAAATGGATATACTCGGAGAGGATACGATAGTCGGGGTTTGTCTGACCTACAACAGAATATCCCACTGACATTCCCCAATCGCTCAAAAACTCATCTATGTTCTTCATTTCAGACCGCTCGGAAGAAGCAAAATAGAAAACATTCTTTCCGAGAGAACCGTTATTGTCGAGAAATTTATCGATCTTTGAGAGCTGTTGTGAATTATAATCATATTTCGGAGCAAATATGACCAAAACATCCGTATCCGAAGGAATTTCGCTTGTCATAAGATTTACGTTCTCAACTTCATAGCCGTTTTTATCAAGCAGTTTTTGAAGCGCGTCGCTTGAATGTTCGCCAAATCCCTCGGTAAAAACTACCTTTGCGGGGTCGTCGTCGGAAACATAAAGCATAGCGGAGACCGCCTCCTGCTCGATAAGCGAACTTCCGATATAGCCGTAATAATAGTAATAATACATCGCCGTTTCATCATCAAGTCCGAAATAATCCGTAGGAGTTATAACGCGGTATCTTCCCGAATTTTTGTTTTCAACAACGACGCATGCCTCTGTCAGTTCTTCGTCGGAGAATTTTGCCGCGTAATCGGGATTTTGTTCAAGCTCCAGATAGCCGAGCGATATATGATTGCTGTAGAGGCTGATTTTTTTAAGAAGCTCGTTTACCTGTTTAAAATATTCTCCGCCGTCCTCGAAATGCTTTTCAGAGCTTGTGACGGTAATTGAAATATCTGTATTCAGGAAATAATCCAGATAATTTTCGGTCAAACTGCTGAGAGTATAGAGCCTTTGAGCCGTAAGGTCAGCCCTGAGCCCAAACCTGTCCGTAAGTATTCCTACGATAATATTCACTACCACTACCGCCGCAGTAAATATTACCGTAAACGCCGCGGACATTGCTTTATATTTTTTGCGGGGATCTAAGCGCTTTTTTTTGACGTCTTCTTTTACTGTTTCAGCTTTTTCAGTTTCCGCAGATACAGCTTTTTCCCCGTCCGAAGTTTTATCCTCTGTTATAAAAGGCTTTTCCGTTTCATTTTCTACAGGCTTTTGCACTTCGTTTTCCAAAGGCTTTCCCGCTTCATTTTCGGCGGAATTTTTTGTATACTTTTCACTGCCGCTTTTTTTGGAGGAAATATTATTTTTCTTTTTGCTCATAGTTCCCCCTTATACATAGCGGCGGCGTTCTATAACGCGTATCGTAAAAAAATTGAATAAAACGATAATGCTCAGAAAGAACACGATATTTTTCAGACTGAAAATTCCTTGTGTAAACTCGCTGTACTTATAATAGACCGAGAGCGAGTTTATTATGTCCGAAAGCGTTGCGTTTGAAATATATGACGAAATTATATCGAAAAGGCATATGACGATATTTACGACGATACTCCCGATAGCGGCTATCATCTGACTTTCCGTAAGCGACGAAATGAATATCCCTATTGAAATAAAGAGCGCGCCTATCAGAACCAGTCCCGCATAATGCCCCCAAAACATTCCCCATTCAAACTTGCCGTCGACCGAAGCTGTCGCAGCCGATAAAAACACCGCGTAAATTATCATAACTGTGCTTGCGCACATAAAAACAAAAAATGCTCCTAAAAATTTTCCCGCAACTATCCCGAAGAGGCTTACGGGACTTGTAAGAGTAAGCTGGTCGGTTTTCTGTCGCTTGTCATCTGCGATCGTCCGCATTGTAAGTACGGGGATAATGATAATGTTCACAAAAAACATCATCTGAAAAACTCCGCCCATAGCCGAGCTTTCTACCGCCAGACAATCGAGCCACAAGAAAAGCCCCGAAAGCGAGCAGAATACCGCAAGAAAAACAAAACCCAGCGGAGTAGTAAAATAAGCCCTTATCTCGCGCTTCAATATAGCCGTCATTATCTATCGCCCTCGCTTTTCCCGTAAAAATCGCCTGTCGTAAGTTTTAAGAATATCTCTTCGAGCGTAAGCTCGGAGTTTCGCATAAGCAATATCGGGTAATTCCTTGCCGCCATACGTCTGAATATCTCTCTGCGTATATCGCTTCCGTTCTTTGCAGAAATCTCATATTCCGTCACATTTTTCCCGGCCGATCTTATTTCATATACCCTGTCTGCGGCAGAAATTCCCTCCAAAAGTTCTTTTACCTCTTTCGAGGGTCCTTCGACCTGAACTACAAGCTTGTTGTCCGAGCCGAGCGAGTGCGAAAGATTTTGCGCAGTATCGTTTGCTATAAGTTTTCCCTTATCTATTACGATTATTTTGTCGCAGACCGCTTGTACTTCCGAAAGAATATGCGAGGACAAAATGACCGTATGGTTCTTTCCGAGCTTTTTTATAAGCGTGCGTATTTCGATTATCTGCTTTGGGTCAAGTCCGACCGTCGGCTCGTCAAGTATGAGCGTCTTTGGATTTCCGACAAGCGACTGTGCCAGACCTACTCTTTGCCTGTAACCCTTTGAGAGATTTCGGATAACTCTCTTCCGCACATCATCTATCCTCGAAAGTTCGCATATCTCTCCCAAATGCGAGCGCTTCGGAAGTCTGCATTTTTTCAGCTCATAAACGAAATTCAAATATTCATCTACCGTCATATCCTGATAAAGAGGCGGTATTTCGGGCAGATAGCCTATATTCTTCTTTGCCGCTACAGGATCTTCGAGAATATCTATGCCGTTTAAGAGAACTTGTCCGCTCGTCGCAGACAGATAACCCGTAAGTATGTTCATTGTCGTGGATTTTCCCGCGCCGTTCGGTCCGAGAAATCCGAGTATCTCGCCGTTTTCGGCGGTGAAACTTATATTGTCAACAGCTTTTTTCGAGCCGTAATTTTTACACAGTTCTTTTACCTCTATCATAAAGTTTTTGCCCTCCGCCGAACTATAAGCCGAAGTTATCCGCCGCCTTACAGTCCGAATTTATGAAGATCGTTTACTATAATTGTAATGTGTTTAAGTGAAAAATATGTGAGATGAAGGTGAAATTAAAGAGCATTTTTTACATCCCGCGCAATTTGTTCTTTAAGCTCCGCTAAATCGGCAAATTTCTTCTCGCCGCGCAAAAATCCGCACAGCGACACCGCTATTTTCTTTCCGTAAAGCTCGCCGGAGAAATTAAGAATATGGGTCTCCATAACGACCCCGCTGTTTTCGACGACTGTAGGACGAATGCCGATATTTGTAATTGCGCGCAGATTTTTCCCGTTTACCTGAACAAAACTTTTATACACGCCAAACCGCGGGATAACGTTTGTTGACGGGATAATCTGGTTTATTGTCGGAAAAGACAGCTTTCTCCCGATTTGATTTCCATATACGACGGGAAGTCTGAAGCTCAGCTCGTATCCTAAAAGTCGGTTTGCCTCTTCAATCTTTCCCTCTCGTATAAGCTCACGAATGCGCGTCGAGCTTATCGGTTCTCCGTCGAGGCAGACATTTTCGGCAATATGCGCTTTAAACCCGTATTTTTCCGAAAGCGTCAGAAGTTTTTCGGGAGTTCCCTCCCCGCCTTTTCCGAAGCGGAAACTCTCCCCGCAGCACGCAAATCCCACATCGAGCTTTTTTACGAGTATCTCGCTCACAAACTGCTCGTAAGTAAGACCGCTCACTTCTGCATAATCGGGTGCGTAAAGATATTTTATGCCCATTTTCGAGAGCATTTCACATTTGTTTTCAAACGAGATTATGTCCTCCTGTTTTTCAAACTTAGGAAGAGTTGTATCACAGTTGAATGTGAAAACCGCAGGAGAAAGCTCATTCTGCGACAAAACCTTTTGTATCACATAGACATGTCCGAGATGCAGACCGTCAAAATATCCGAGCGCAACAGCGGTTTTCTTTTCCGGTGAAGCGCCGTATGTTATATCTATCAAAATTTTTCACCTGTTAAACCTTAAAACGCTTTACAGACACAAGCTCGTCCAGATCGTTTATTTTTCCCACTCCGAGAAGCGTATCGCCGTCGTCATAGACAGTAACAAGCTCTCCGCAGGGGATAGTTTTTCTCGGACTTTTAAGCCTTTTTGCGTCAAGCCTTACGCCGTTTAAGTACAGCCTTTGCTGTTCTTTATCGAGAACTATCGGACAGTATCCCGATAAGCACACGTCAACGTTCCATAATAAAAGCTCTTCGACGGGCTTGTTTTTTATGTCCTCAACCGTCACGCACTGTTTAAGCGTAAAACCGCAGCTTTTTGTCCTTAAAAGACTTGTCATTACCGCGCCTGTTCTTAGAGTTTTTCCAATATCATCAATAAGCGAACGAATATATGTTCCCTCAGAACAATCGACCTCGATAATTCCGTCCCTGCCGTCAAATTCTTTAAGTTCAAGACGGCTTATGGTTATCTTCCGCGCTTTTCGCTCTACCTCTATGCCTTTTCTTGCGAGGTCGCAGAGCTTCTGACCGTTTACTTTCAGCGCGGAATACATCGGCGGCACTTGTTCAATTTCACCCATAAATTTTTCCAAGACCTCTTCGAGCCTGTTTTTTTCAACTCTCAGTTCTTTGTTTTCTTCAATTATCTCTCCCCAGATATCGAGAGTATCCGAGCTTAAACCGAGGCGAAATCCCGCGCGATAGCTTTTGCTCTTGTCGAAAACAATATCCGAGGCTTTTGTAGCATTTCCGATAAAGACGGGCAGAACGCCTGTCGCCATTGGGTCGAGCGTACCGCCATGTCCGACCTTTTTTATGCCGAACTTTTTTCTTACAATCGCCACGACGTCAAATGAAGTAAAATTCTGAGGTTTATTTACGGCTAATATCCACTCTCCGCGCTCGTTCATATGATCCCCGCTTCGCGGCAGGCTTCTTCACAAGCCTCTACGACCTTTAATGCCGCTTCTTCGATAGTTCCCTCGTCAAACGAACAGCCCGAAGCTCTCTCGTGACCGCCGCCGCCGAATTTCTGCGCAATTACCGAGCAGTCCACTTTCTGAGAAGAACGCAGGGAAACTTTATAAAGTCCCTTTTTCTTTTCTTTTACGCAGATACCTATATCTACGCCCTGTATTTTTCTCGGAAAACTTGCAAGAGAACCGATATCGTCGCTGTCGATGCCCTTAATGCTCTCTACCATTGAAAGAGGAGCGAAAATTACTGCGATATGTCCGTTTGCGTAATAACGTATCGTTTTTAAAGCGGACTGTTCGAGCTGTATCCTGCCGGGGGTCTTCATATCGAACATTGCATAATTTATGTCTACGAAATCCGCGCCGCGCTCTATCATTTCCGCGGCGAGACGGTGGTTTTGGGGAGTGGTGTTGCTGAATTTAAAACAGCCCGTATCCGTCGCCATTCCCGTATAGAGAGAGTTTGCGACCGCCTTGTCTATTTCAACGCCAAGCTCTTTTATGATATAATATATTATCTCGCACGCCGCGCCGCTTTCAGCGTCAAGGAGCGTCCTTTTCGCATAATCAATATTTGAGACATGGTGGTCGATACAAAGCTCCGCCTTATCGCCGACTTCTTTCATATCACCGAGCAGTTTTGTGTCCGCAACATCTACGCATACGACTGTTTTCGGCTCGAACTCCTGTTCTTCAACTGCCTCAAAAAGATAATTGAACTTTTCAGGCACGTCGTCGGGGCAAACAGCTTTCGCTTTTTTCCCCATTCTTTGCAGCGCCCCGCAAAGAGCCGTTCCACAGCCCAAAGT
The DNA here is from genome assembly GCA_947629335.1 of uncultured Clostridia bacterium. Lineage (GTDB taxonomy): Bacteria > Bacillota > Clostridia > Oscillospirales > Ruminococcaceae > CAG-115. Next base: position 25,992 of record CANRDI010000010.1, read on the forward strand.
ATCGCCGTCGGGACTTGTATGCATTAAAATAAGATAGTCGTCGTTTTCGCGGAGAAATTCAGCCGCTTCTTTTATGTCAATCCTCACCGTCTTCACCTCTATCCTTTGAAAATCCCGAAATGATCTTGTCGATATGCTCCGCATAATCGAGCGAATTGTCCGAAAGGAAAATAAGCTCCGGCATTTTGCGGATTCGTATTCTTGCGGCTATCATTTTTTTGAAATAACCGCTCGCGGCTTTCATTCCCTCTACGGCTTTAGCCGTGCGTTCCTCGCCGCCCATGCACGAAACCCATACCTTACAGTATGACAGATCGTTCGACAGCTCAGTCCGCGTGACTGTCACAAAACTTTCCGAAACGCGCGGGTCTTTTACCCCCGCGACAGCCGCCGACAGCTCCCTCAGGATATCTTCATTCAGTCGTTTGATATTAAAATTAGGCATAATTCTTTCCTTTACTCTACTAAAGGAATACTATTCTCTGTATTCCTCCATTACATACGCCTCGAAAATGTCGCCCTCTTTGATGTCTGTAAACTTTTCAAGACTTATTCCGCACTCAAAGCCCGACGAGACCTCTTTTACCGCGTCCTTAAAGCGCTGTAGTCCCGCGATCTTGTCGTCACCGACAATAATTCCGTCGCGCACTATGCGTATCTGTGACGCGCGGGAGATCTTTCCGTCGAGGACATATGAGCCTGCGACAATTCCTACGCTGCTTATCTTATAGACTTGGCGCACCTCTGCCTTTCCGAGAGCAACCTCACGGAATTTCGGCGCCAACATACCCTTCATAGCGGCAGTTATATCCTCGATAGCGTCGTAAATGACCCTGTACAAGCGCACTTCGACACCGTTTTCCTTTGCCACTTCTTCTGCCGCCGCATTAGGTCTGACGTTAAATCCGACGATTATGGCGTTACTTGCGTCGGCAAGTTTTACGTCGCTTTCGTTTACCGCGCCTACGCCGCCATGGATAACGCGCACCTTGACTTCTTCGCTCGATATTTTTTCAAGAGACTGTTTAACAGCTTCTACCGAGCCTTGAACGTCCGCCTTTACGATTATCGGAAGCTCCTTGATTTCGCCCTGTTCAATTGAGCTGAACAGATTGTCGAGTGTTACTTTCTTGTATGCGGAGAACTGTTCTTCCTTTGCCTCGGTCTTGCGCTTTTCAACAAGCTCTCTTGCAAGCTTTTCGTCCTCTACTGCCGCGAAAGTATCTCCCGCCGAAGGAACTTCCGAAAGTCCCATTATTTCCACGGGAATAGACGGACCTGCTTCGGAAACGCTTCTGCCTGTATCATCGCGCATAACTCTTACTCTGCCGACAGCCATTCCCGCGATTATTATATCACCCGTATGGAGAGTACCGTTCTGAACGAGTAAGGTCGCTATAGGTCCTCTCGACTTATCAAGTCTTGCCTCAATGACTGCGCCTTTCGCAAGCCTGTCGGGATTTGCTTTAAGCTCCATAACATCCGCCGTAAGTCCGACCATTTCGAGCAGGTTATCCATTCCCTCGCCTGTTTTAGCCGACACGGGTACGCAGATAACATTTCCGCCCCAATCCTCGCACACAAGATCGTACTTGGTGAGTTCTTCCTTTATCTTGTCAGGATTTGCGCCCTCTTTATCCATTTTGTTTATGGCGACAATTATCTGTACTCCCGCCGCTTTCGCGTGATTTATTGCTTCTACTGTCTGCGGCATAATTCCGTCGTCCGCTGCAACGACAAGTATTGCAATATCCGTTATCATTGCTCCGCGCGCGCGCATTGCCGTAAACGCCTCGTGTCCGGGCGTATCAAGGAATGTGATGTCGCGGTCATTCAAATGAACGCGGTATGCGCCGATATGCTGGGTAATTCCTCCTGCTTCTGTGGAAGTAACATGAGCATGACGGATATAGTCGAGAATAGAGGTTTTTCCGTGGTCAACGTGTCCCATAACGACAACAACGGGCGAACGGGGTTTAAGATCCTCGTCCTTGTCCTCAACGTCCTCGAAAAGACGCTCTTCTATTGTCACAACAATTTCTTTTTCGACCTTCGCGCCAAGCTCTTCTGCAACAAGCGACGCGGTATCGAAATCGATCGTTTCGTTGATGTTTGCCATTACTCCGAGACCGAACAGCTTTTTAATTACCTCGGACGCAGTGACTTTAAGCCTTGTCGCAAGCTCTCCGACAACTATCTCATCAGGGATCTGCACCTTTAGCTGCTGCTTTCTTGCGCGTTCAAGCTCAAGCCTTTTCAGCTTCTGGGCTTCGGTCTCGCGCTTGCTTGAATACTGCTGTTTGCCGCGCTGCTGTGATTTCTGCGTAAATTTCTGCTTGCTGCGGAAATTGTCGCTGTTCATCTTGTCGCCCTTGCCGCCCGCCATTGTTTCATAGCGCTCGTTATACTTGTCAAGCTCTACATAGCTGCCTCTGGTATCGACCTTTTTCGTTACCTGCTCGCCGTGTTTTACAGCCTCGCCCTTCTGCTTCTGCTGTACGGGAGGAGTATTTACCTTTATCTTGCTGCTGTCGATAGCGGGCTTTGAAACAGGCTGTTTCATTACGGTCTGCTTATTTGCATTTCCCGACTTTGTACCGACAGAAGGCTTCTGCTGATTATTGGGCTTTTGCTGGTTTGCGGAAGGCTTTGGGGCAGTATTGTTCTGCTGACGAATATTATTCTGTTTATTATTATCACGATTTGCCGCAAAATTCTGCTTGCTTTCCGAACGGCTGTTCTGAGCAGTTGCACGGCTGTCGCGGTTTGTATCTTCCGCAGCGGCGGTTCTTTGTTCCGACTTTTGCTCAGGTCTTGGTTCGGGTTTAGGCTCCGGCTTTGGTTCGGGTTTCGGCTCGGATTTTGGTTCGGATTTTGGTTCAGGCTTTGGTTCTGCCGCTTTGGGTCTGTTCTCAGCCTTTTGCTCCGCCTTTTCCAAATGCTTTTCCTGAGTCTCAGCCGCGGTCTTTTCCGTAGTTTTCTCCGCATCTTCTGCTGACTTATGCGGTTTTTCCTCTGCTGCTCCCGTTTTCTTTGAAGAAGTTTTCTTCTTTGTTTCCTTTTTCTCAGCCGCTTCGGGCTTCGGGGTTTTAATGCTCTTTGTCTGTGCAAATGCCGAAACAAGGTCTTTTACCTCGTTATCCCTCGTAAACTTTTCAAGAAGATATCCAACCTCGTCTGCGCCGATAGTAGACGCGGCTTTTCTCGGTGTTTTTACGGGAAAAACCTCGTCAAGAATGCTCAAAAGCTCTGACTTGTCTATGCCCAAATCACTTGCAACTGTTTGGACTTTATATTTTATCTGTTTACTTGGCAATGTATATTTCCTCCAAACTTTCGGGCGTTATGCCCTTAAAATTTATTGATCATTTTTCGCCTATATGTTTTATGACTGCGCCGTAAAGTCCCTCATCCTGTATAAGGAACACTCCCGCACGCTTTCCAACGGCGCTTTGCGCCTCGTCCATGGTAAAATCCGCTTTTACGACCCTGCGTCCGTACTTGTTTGCCGCAAAGCAAATCTCCTTTTCGGTTTTTTCCGAAATATCCGACGCTAAAACCACTCCGCAGAAATCCTTTCCCGAAAGTCCGCCGCATACCGCGTCAAACCCTGAAACAAGTTTTCCCGCGCGCCTGCAAAGGCAAACCGTCGAAAGTGTTTTATTCATCTTTTTCAAGCTCCTTTTGGATACTTTCGTAGATATCCTCGGAGATAGAGGTCTTTAGCGAACGTTCGAGCTTTTTTCCTTTTCTTGCGGCAGCAAAACAGTCTGTCTTTCCGCAAAGATAAGCGCCTCTGCCGTTCATTTTTCCCGTTTTGTCGAGAACTATCTCTCCGCTCGGCGTTCGTACAACTCTCAGAGCGATTTTCTTCCCGATCATTTCTCCGCATGCCACGCACTTTCGCATAGGGACTTTTTTTTCAGCCATAGGCTCACTCCGTTTCTTCCGCTTCGGGGGCAGGTTCTTCGAGCGGCACGGTCTCATAGTCCTCCGGCTTTACGTTGCTTTCTGCTTTGATATCTATTTTGTATCCTGTGAGTTTAGCTGCAAGCCATGCGTTCTGTCCCTTGTTTCCGATCGCAAGAGAGAGTTGGTTATCGGGAACTATCACCTTACACGATCTCTTATCAGGATTTGGATTAGTAATAATTACCTTTACGACGTCTGCGGGTTTAAGCGCCTGTTTGATAAATTCTTCCGCGTCGTCGCCGTACAAAACAACGTCTACCTTTTCGCCGTTCACTTCTTTTGTGACCGCGTTTATTCTGCTCTTCTGCGGACCTATACAAGCGCCCAGAGCGTCAACATTCGGGTCATTGCTTTTTACAGCTATCTTGCTTCTGCTTCCGGGAACGCGGCTTACCGACTTGATTTCAACTGTTCCGTCAAATATCTCCGGACATTCAAGTTCAAAAAGGCGCTTTATGAGCCACTTATCGGTTCTCGAAACCTTGAGATACTGATTTTTCTCGCCTTCTTTATATTCCTTTGAAATTCCTGAAATATAAACCTTTATGACCTGACCGACTTCAAGAATTTCGCCGGGGATCTGCTCGTTTCTCGGAAGGATTACCTCGTTTTTGTTTATTTCGAGCGTCGCATGGAGAGTTTTCGGTTCTACCTTTGTAACGACAGCCGAAACCGCCTCATTTTCATACTGACCCCAGATTTCGCTGAGATGCTGGCGCTCGGCATTTGAAAAGCCCTGTTTGATAAGGTCCTTAGCATTTTTCGCGGCAATTCTCTTAAACAGTTTTGTATCTATCGGGCATTTAACTCTTCCGCCGACCTCCGCTTTCGGGTCGATCTTAAGCGCCTCTTCGAGAACTATCTCCTTTTCAGGCTCATAAAGAGTATCGACGACCTCTATGACCTCTTTCATAATGCTGACTTCAAAAATACTGTTCTTGATGTCGATATTTACAATAACAAATTCTTCTTCGTCATCATCAAAATGCAGATTTGACTTCAGACTTTTTTCGATAGCGTATTTTATTTTGTCCGCCAGTATCTCGCTTGAGATACCCTTTTCCTGTGCAAGTACCGCAAGGTTTTCAAAAATTTCCTTGTAGAACTCGGTGTTATCTTCCGTAGTCTTGACTGTTTTTCGTTTAGCCATTTTCCGTTATACCTCCGTTATTATTTCATCAAAGTCATCAAAATCATCATAATTCATTGCGGAAATTTCCGTAAGCAAAAGCTCAGCTTCGCCAAATTCCCCCAAAACGGCAGCTTTCTCGCCGTCGAAGCTCCGAAGCACGCATTTAACGTCCTTTTCGGGCAGTCCCTCACATAGCTTATAGGTTTTAAGCCTTATTTTTTTGCCGACCGAGGCGTTTATCTGGTCAATTCGCCTTATCGGGCGTTCAAGTCCCGCCGAGCCGACTTCAAGATAGTCAATCTTGTCCACAAACGGCTGTTCGTCAATTTTTGCGTTTATAAGTCCGTCTATGCTCTCACAGTCGTCTATGGAAATTCCCTCAGGTTTATCTATGAGTATCCTCAGATACCATTTTGCCCCTTCCTTTACAAAAACCACATCCCACAATGAAAAGCCGTGGCTCTCGACTATAGGTCTGACTGCTTTTTCCGCAGCCGCTTCTACTTGATTAAATCCCTTTGCAAATCCCAAATAACTGCCTCCCCTGCTTCATAAATATACCGTTTTTCGTCAGATTGCTGTCCGAACAGACTTTCCGACAGCAGCTTGTACATAATATCATTTGCCGCTCATTTATGCTGCATCTCATGCAGCGCTTCCTAAAGATAATATACCTATCTATATGCACAAATAACCGTTTATGACCGAAAACAACTCGCTTCTTTGTAAAAAGTCGCCGCTCGGATCTCTCCGAGCGGTGAAATTTATGCGCAAAAATCCCCTCACACACCAAAACGCAAAGTATTTACCTTTACGCCGGGGCCCATCGTCGAGGAAACGGTACAGCTCTTGATATACTGACCCTTTGTTGCGGCAGGCTTAGCCTTTGCTACAGCTTCCATAAGCGCGGAAAAATTCTCATTGAGCTTTTCCTTTCCGAATGAAGCCTTTCCTATCGGGCAGTGGATAATATTAGCCTTATCCAGACGATACTCTATCTTACCTGCCTTAGCGTCCTGTACAGCCTTTGCTACATCAGGAGTTACAGTACCCGCCTTGGGGTTAGGCATAAGTCCTCTCGGACCGAGAACCTTACCGAGACGTCCTACAACGCCCATCATATCGGGAGTAGCTATAACTACCTCGAAATCCATCCAGCCGCCCTGAATTTTAGCGACAGTATCATTGTCCGCGATATAATCTGCGCCCGCAGCCTTTGCGTCAGCTTCTTTTTCGGGCTTGCAGAATACAAGCGTTCTTACGGTCTTACCCGTGCCGTTCGGAAGAACGACCGCGCCGCGAACCTGCTGATCAGCGTGACGCGAGTCAACGCCCAGACGAACATGGATCTCAACTGTTTCGTCAAACTTAGCCTTTGCGGTCTTGCATACAAGATCAAGAGCCTCTTCAGACTCGTAAATCTTTGCGGAATCTATGAGCTTTGCGCTCTCAACATACTTTTTTCCGTGTTTCATCAATAATCCTCCTTGTGGTGATCGGCGCGCACCCGCGCCGCATTAGCGGAACATATCCTCCCACTTATTTTTTCAGTCAACTACCTCTACGCCCATTGAGCGGCAAGTTCCCGCTATCATAGACATAGCCGACTCTACGTTTGCCGCATTAAGGTCGGGCATTTTTGTTTCGGCAATCTCTTTAAGCTGTGCCTTAGTAATCTTCGCAACTTTTGTCTTATTCGGAACGCCCGAACCGCTCTCTATCTTACAAGCTTTCTTTATAAGAACGCTCGCGGGCGGCGTTTTAGTGATAAACGTAAAGCTCCTGTCAGCGTAAACCGTTATAACGACAGGTATAACAAGTCCTGCCTGATTCTTTGTGCGTTCATTGAATTCCTTTGTAAACGCCATAATATTAACGCCGTGCTGTCCGAGCGCCGGACCAACAGGCGGAGCCGGCGTAGCCTTGCCGGCAGGGATCTGAAGTTTAATAAAACCTGTAACCTTTTGTGCCATGACAATTGTCCTCCATAAATTTTTCTGAAAAACGTCCTTGAATTACCGCTTCATACCTTCTTGACCGCGGAAAACTCGATCGTCGCGGGAATTATGCCGCCCATCATATTGACGAGATTTACCACAAGTGTCTTGTTTTCCTCGTCAACCTCCGTGACTGTTCCCGTAAAGTCTACAAATATACCGCCCGTAATAACGACCTCGTCGCCGACCTTAAACGCGGGCGCGGCGTTATCCGACTTGTCAAATCTGCCCTGTTCAAGCGCCATTGCCTCGCTTTCGCTGAGCGGAGTCGGCTTCGATTCGGGACCTACAAATCCCGTAACGCCTCTCGTGTTTCTACAGATATACCACGACTCGTTGGTTTCAACCATTTTCACGAAAACGTAGCCGGGGTAGACCTTTTCCTCTACCTCAACGGTTTTCTTTACTGTGTTTCCGTTCTCTTTTACTTCCTTTTCGACCATTTTCTTTGTCGTAGGGATAGTAACATCTTCTATAAGATGCCCAAGATTTCGGTTGTCAACCAATGTCCTAATATCATCGGCAACTTTTTTCTCATAGCCTGAATAGGTGTGAAGAATATACCATTTTGCTTCTGAATCAGCCATATTAACCCCCGTAAATCACCGGAACAGCAAGTTGTTCAAAAGACCGAAAAGCGAATCAACTCCGAATACCAAAGCTCCCGCAAGCAGACATACGATAATTACCACTATCGTATTCCTTGTCGTTTCCTTCGGACCGGGCCAGACGACCTTTTTAAATTCCGACCTCGCGTCTTTAAAGAACTTTACAAATCCCTTTTTGCCCTTTTTCTTAGCCGCTTTCTTGGAATTTTTCTTATCCTCTGCTTTCGCTTTTTTTGCGGGCTTATCCGCGTCTTCACCCTCAGGAGAGTTTTTCTCAAGCTCTAAATCTTCAGCCATAAAAAATCCTCCCAGTTATTACTTTGTTTCCTTGTGAAGAGTGTGTTTCTTGCAAAATCTGCAATACTTAGTCATTTCGAGCCTGTCAGGGTCGTTCTTCTTGTTCTTCATGGTGTTGTAATTGCGCTGTTTGCACTCTGTACACGCCAGTGTAATTTTTACTCTCACTTTCGGCACCTCCTAAGTTTTTTCTAAGCCTTTTCGGGCTTTTCTGCCTCCCTCTTGCACGATCCCGCTTTGCAATGGGCTTTGCGGAACGCGCACCGTCTGCCTTTCAGACGATTTTTCGGGGAATAGATCCCGCGCAAAAATGCACAAAAAAATATACCCCATTCGAGGTATATTTATTTTACCACATTATTTCCGATTTGTCAAGCACTTTTTTAAATTTTTTTCAATTTTTTCCGTACCCGCGTCATTCCGAAAGCATTTCTTCTTCTATGAGCTTTCCGTTTGGGTGAACAATGATGTAAATGTATCCTTTATCGGTCTTACCTTTTACCGCTCCTGCGGCGCTTTCCTGCTGTTCGGGATAAAACGCCTCTTCCGAGCTTCGTACAGTGTCAAAATATTCGTTCATTGCGGCTTCTACTGCGGCTGACTTATCCGCTTTCGGCTTTACTATCATTATCCTGTAGAGCTGGGCACTTATTGTATTTGACATCAGGCAGAAGTCCTCGCAATCTGCGAGGACTATTTTATCGCTGAACAAAGCGTCAACGACATTCTGCTCTGCCGCGCTGTCCATTTGCGGCCATTCGTCGGCGTTAAGCGCCTTTTGAGCCATTTTTTCCGAACTTTCGGACGGTTCGCTGTCGCTTGCCATGCCCGACCCTTCGGAATCAGACTGTGCGCCGGAGTTTTGTGACGAAACGGACGAGCTTGACTGGCTCTGAACGGCTGAAGAACTGCTTTGCTGTGAAGAAGAGCCCGACGAGCCTTCATTGGTATTGTTTCTGCACCCGCAGAGCGCCAATGCTGCGGATATGCATATTATAGTCAGAAATATTTTTCTCATAAATTTTCTCCTTTCTTTTCTGTCTGAAATATTCTCTGCACATTTTCTGCAATTATACATTTTACTTGACATTTAAGATCTCAGCTTTTATGTACATTCATCGCAGTTTTTCAAATTTTTTGCGAATACTAAAACAGCCGCCGAAGCGGCTGTTCAAGTTTTTTAATGCTCTTAGGAAAGACGCCCATTATGGTGGATTTATAACTAAATGTACGACCGCTTGAATGCTTCCCGCGCGCATTATTAGGCAATTACTCGCCCTTCTGCTTTGCGAAGCACTCGCTGCACAGAACGGGTCTGTCGCCCTTAGGCTCAAACGGAACGCGAGCTACTCCGCCGCATACCGCACAAGTAGCCTCATAAAAAGTCCTTGCGCCTCTGCCTGCGTTCTTTCTTGCGTCGCGGCAAGCCTTGCATCTCTGCGGCTCGTTCTCGAAACCTTTTTCCGCGTAAAATTCCTGTTCGCCGGCGGTGAACACGAAATCTGCGCCGCAGTCCTTGCATTTCAGTGTCTTGTCAGTGTACATAGATATACCCCTTAAAAATAATATTTGCCCTCGCCGGATTTTACCGACATCTCAGCGCAAAAGCTGACCCTTTGTGCTGCGCTTTTTTTAAGCTATTCGGGACATATTTGACCGTTATATATCCTTCTGAGCTTGTTTCTTGCGCGGAAAAGCGCATTATCGACGGACTTTCTGTCTACGCCGAGCCTTTTTGAAAGTTCCGCATATGAAAGCCCCATTATAATGCCCTTTATGCAGTTTGCCTCAAGCTCTGAAAGCTCGTTTTCGATTACCCGAAGTACTTTTTCATTATTTTCCTTTGCAATTATCCGTTCTTCGGGAGAAGGACTTACATCCGCGACATAACTGAGTTCTTCTTCGTCCGCAAGCCTTTTCGATCTGTTCACACAGCGTCTGACGGCATTTTTGATCTTGTTTTCAACGCAGACCGCCGCAAATGCCGAAAACTCGCCCTTATTAACATCATAGTTTCTGACTGCGCTCAAAAGACCCGACATTCCGTCGGAAACAAGCTCTTCATAGTCTGCCGTATCGGAATATTTTCCTGCAATGGAAAAAACGAGCTTCATATATCTCGATATAAGCTCGGCGACACACCCGCTCTCCGAGCGATTTAGGCAAATCAGCTCGCCGTCGCTCAGCTTTGAAAAATCAGCCACCGAATACTCTCCTATCGTTCAATACATTTTATCATAACTCGTTTATTTTGTCAACAATTTCTTAATAATTTTTTTAAAAAATCGACAAAATAACGTAAAATTTCAAAAAAATTTAGGCAATTTAACTACTTTCTGAACTGTTCTCTGCCTGACTTGAAAATATTTCCACCTACACAGTCAATTGCAACTATCAGCGGAAATTTCTCAAATTTAAGGCGTTTTACACTCTCACAGCCCAAATCTTCAAATGCTGTTACTTCACATTCTGTTATGCATTTACACGCAAGCGCTCCTGCGCCTCCCACTGCGCAGAAATAAACTGCGCCGTTTCTCTTTATTGCCTCGCAGACAGCCTCGCTTCTTTCCCCTTTGCCTATCATTGCCGAAAGACCGAGATCGAGAAACCTCGGAGAATAAACGTCCATTCTTCCCGACGTCGTAGGTCCGCATGAACCAATGACCATTCCGTCTCTTGCCGCGGTAGGACCCGCATAATAGACCGCTGCCCCCGAAAGTTTATACGGAAGCTCTCCTCCCTCGTCCAGAAGCGCATTTATCCTTTTATGCGCCGCGTCGCGCGATGTATAGACCGTTCCCGACAAAAGCACCCTGTCGCCCGCTCTGAGAGTTTTTGCTTTCTCTTTCAGCTCGCAGGTATCCATTTCTATCATATTATCCGTACCCTTTTGTATATGTAATGTTATGCCGAACTCAAAATCGGGAATTATTCCAAACTCCCGATTTTGTTCATTTCAAAGCATCAGAAGCTGCCGAAAAGGTCTGAGCTCATATCGTCGTCATCAGATTCGCTCATATCCGTATCGCCCAGGCTCCAGATGTCGTTTTCGGGATTTTCGTCAGCTCCCGAAGAACTGCTCATATCCTCGTCAAAGCCGTTATTCTTTTCGAGCGCGTCAAGCTCGTTTTGGAGACTTGACCAGTCGTCCGCCGCTTCGGACACCTCGGAAGTCTTTTCTTCAAACTCCGAAGGACCGCTGCCGAACGTAAGCTCCGCCTGTTCGAGAAGTTTCTGCATTTCGTCCATTTCATTTCCAGTACCGAAATCATCCGCGCTGCTGTTTACGTCGTCCGCTTCGACTGTATCCGAAAGGTCGGAATCAACATCGGCAGAACTGTCTTCGGAAAAACCAGAAAGGAGATCTTCTCCGAAACTGAGGTCAAAAGAGCTGTCCGGTTCATTATTGCCCGATAAGTCTTCGTCATTCAAGGTCATGCCAGAATCGAGATCGCCGACATCGACAACATCGGGCGAATCGTTTCGGTTATCCGCTTTAAAGTCGTCCATTGCATCAAAACCGAAGCTCATATTCATGTCGTCGCCGGTTTCGTCCATAACGTCCGCGTTCATTTCTTCGCTCTGTGTGCTGTCCTCGGTCATGCTCGAAAGAAGCGCATTTATCTCGTCCATTCCGCTCTGATCTCCGCGGTCGGAAGAACCGCCGAAATTGCTCTCATATGCATTTGTTTCGGGAACATCTGCTTCATACTCGTCAAATGCAGAGAAATCGGGCATTTCCGCCGCTGCTTCTCCGTTTATCTCGGATATTTCAGCCGCTTTGTCCAAAAGCGCTTTACAGCCGCTGTTTACGCTCTCCGCAAACTCGCGGAGCTTTGCCGTAAAACCGCTCATATCGACCTTTGCACGGCTGACTGCGGAACTTGCCGCCGTTTCCGAGGCATTACGCTTTGCTTTTTCAACGATCTGCTCTGCCTTTTTGTTTGCGGAAGCTATCGTTTCCTTTGCTTTCTTTTCTGCGGAAGCTATGATCTCCGCCGCTCTTTTTTCCGCCGCAGCAGTATTTACAGACGCACCCGAAGAAGCTCCCGCCGAAGAACCTGCGTTTTTGAGTTTTCTTTTGAGTTCATCTATCTGATCAATCAGACCCTCGGTATTTTTATGTTCATTTCTTATCTGTTCTTCAAGCTGTTCAATCTTCTCGTTTGAAGACTTTTCGACTTCTTTTACTTTATCCTCTGCTCCGTCAACGATCTTTTTAACGGATTCGTATTTTTTTTCGATCTCTTTCTTTTCCGACTCAAGCTCGCTCATACGCTTGCTTAGGCTGGCTATGTATTCATTAACCTCTTGCTTGTTAAAGCCCATTGGGCTTGTACCGAAGCCTTTACCTGCTGCCATTGTGATTTTCTCCCCTCAAAAAAATTCGGCGGCGGTTCGCATATAAACCGCTTTACCGTTATGGTCAATGCCGCAGCACGCAGATGTCCGCGCCGCTACAGTCCTACATTTGGAAAGGTTCTAAAAAAGAAATTTCCAAACATAAGGGCATAATGACCACAACAAAATGCTTGCATTTTTATTATACCACAAATATTCAAGATATACAAGTATTTTAGCAAATTTTATAAATATGTATATTTTACTTAACTGTTTTTGTGAAAAATAACTAACGATATATTAAAAAATTTGTGCTAATCATAGATTTTAACAGTCAGCTTGTATAAATTCAATAAATGTAGTTGTTTTTTGGTTAAAAAAAGTGTATAATATGCTTAACATAAAAAAGAAAGGACTTGATAAAATGACAGATAAGACTATGACATTTTCCGTTCATGAGGAAAGAGAAAAAGAGATGAAAGAGATCCTTATGACTGTATATGACGCTCTGAAACAAAAGGGCTATAATCCCATTAACCAGCTTGTAGGATATATTCTTTCCGAAGATCCTACATACATCACCACGTTCAACAACGCGCGCGGACTTATACGGCATATTGACCGGGACGAGTTGCTTCAGGTGATTGTAAAATCTTATTTGACCGAGTAGTTTTAAAAGCCCTGCTTTTGTGCGGGGCTTTGGTTTTTATAAAACGCAGTCAGCATAATTATATGTAACGTGCAGTAAGGGAAAGGAACTTTCGTTTTCCGACTTTTTCTTACCTCTAAGCGGGGGCTTTGCCCCCGCGCCCCCATTGGGGGAAAACTTTTGAAAAAGTTTTCCCCCAAACCCCTTTTCAAAACTTTTATGTAACGTGCTGTATTGGGAATGCACTTTTGCTCTGCAACCGCAGCACAACAGTTTTTTTGGATTTTTTTGCCAAGTATAATCGTCTCATTATTCCCGAAAATAAACTTGCGGTTAAACCGCAGCAAGTTTACAATTTTTAAGGAGAATAATTATGGGAACAGAATTTGCAAACAAGCACATCGGCTGCACTATCCACAACTGTGAACACCACTGCTGCTGTGACGACTACTGCTCGCTCGACAAGATCGAAGTAGGTACTCACGAAGCCAATCCCACTGTTGTTCAATGCACCGACTGCCTTTCTTTCAAGGCAAAGCCCGGAGTTTAACAACAGACAGTTGATAATTTACAGCACATAGCTGTTGACTGTCAACTATCAGCTCTTTCATTTTATAACATTTTCCGTTAATTTTTCCAAAAACAATGCTCCCGCGCATTTCTGTGCAGGAGCATTTTGGTTTACTGTTGTAAATAATCGGCTAAGCGATAATTTATCTGCCACGTTTTCCGCTGCCCTTATCGGCAGTTTTAGCGTTCAGCCGCCAATTCTAAACGGTTTAAAGGAGCTTCTTATAAAGCTCGGAAATTTCCTCAACAGATGTATCCCTCGGATTTCCGGGACGACAAGCGTCAGCATATGCCGATTCCGACAAGAACTGAATATCTTCGGGCTTTACGATATCCTTTAAGTTGTCGGGTATTCCAACGTCTTTCGCAAGCTGTTTAACAGCGTCTACCGCAGCCTTTCTGTATTCATCCTGCGACATTTCATCAACGCCTTTAACGCCCATTGCACGAGCTATTTCACGGTATTTCTCGCCCGTTTCGGGAGCATTATATTCCATAACTGTCGGGAGAATAATTGCGTTCGCAATTCCGTGAGGCGTGTCATAAAGCGCGCCGAGAGGGTGAGCCATAGAGTGTACTATTCCGAGACCAACGTTTGAAAAGCCCATTCCCGCGACATACTGTCCGAGAGCCATTCCCTCGCGTCCTTCGGGGGTGTTCTCAACTGCCCCGCGAAGATTTTTAGAGATTATCTCGATAGCTTTCAGGTGGAACATATCGGACAATTCCCAAGCGCCCTTCGTGATATAGCCCTCAATCGCGTGCGTAAGAGCGTCCATGCCCGTTGCCGCAGTAAGGCTTTTCGGCATTGTACTCATCATATCGGGATCAACTACCGCCACAACAGGAATATCATGAACATCTACGCAAACCATTTTACGGTTCTTTTCAACATCCGTTATTACATAGTTTATCGTAACTTCCGCTGCTGTGCCAGCCGTAGTGGGAACGGCAATTATCGGAACTGCTGGTTTCTTTGTGGGAGCAACTCCCTCCAGACTTCTTACATCGGCAAACTCAGGATTGTTTATGATAATGCCGACAGCCTTCGCGGTATCCATGGAAGAACCGCCTCCGACAGCGATAATATAGTCCGCGCCGCTCTTTTTAAACGCTTCAACGCCGCTTTGAACATTTTCTATAGTAGGATTGGGCTTGATATTGCTGTAAATTTCATATGCCAGCCCTGCGTTTTCGAGAACGTCCGTCACCTTTTTTGTAACGTTAAATTTGATAAGATCGGGGTCGGAGCAAAGCAAAGCCTTCTTAAAGCCTCTTGCCTTAGCCTCGTCCGCAACGGCAGAAAGCGCGCCTTTTCCGTGATAAGACGTTTCGTTGAGTACAAATCTGTTCATTGGTTTACATTTCCTTTCTAAAGAAGAATTTGAAATTGTGACAATGTAATAAAAGTTTTCATCACATTGTCCTTCACATAGTATATTATACACTAATTTCCAAATTTTTTCAAGTGCTTTTTTTGTGAAAGTTTTATGTCAAGATAAGAAAAACACACAAGAAAATCGTTAAAAATGCACAAAGAAAAAATTCCCGCCATTTATTGACAGAAGTTATTCTATGTGATATAATATTTAAAAGTATATATATCTATAAAAGCGGGGTGATTTTATGGCAATTTCTCCGATTTCAATGACATCTCTCGGCGCAGTACCACAAAAAACTACGTCTGAAAATCTCGAAAACATTATTTCAAAGCTTGAAAAACAGCGCGACGAGGTTAGGCGGCAGACTGATTCGGACAACAGAGACAAGATGATGAACGCGCTTGAAGAAAGGCTGAACAATCTTGAAAACCGCCTTTCTAAACTCAAACAGCGCGAGGAAGAACAAGACGGCGAATGTCAGACCTGCAAAAACCGCAAGTATCAGGACGGTTCCGACGACCCCGGCGTTTCGTTTAAAAACGCGACAAGTATTTCAAAGGGCGCTGCCGAGTCGGCGGTGCGCGGTCACGAGCACGAACACGTTGTCCGCGAACAGGCTAAGGCAGAGATGACGGGGCGCGAAGTTGTTTCGCAGAGCGTCCGCATAAAATACGGCATTTGTCCCGAATGCGGAGACAGCTATTGCGCGGGCGGAGAAACCACGACTGTTACCAGAGCAAAACCACCTGCTGAAATCGAGATCTCAAATGACAGCAGTCAAAAAGCCGACGCGGCAAAAAAGGCGCTTGAAGACCGTTTTGCTGTCGGAATGTATGACGAACAGGAAGAATACGGAAAACTTTTGAATGTTGTTGCATAATGATAAATTTTGATCCGCCGAGCTTTTGAGCTTTCGGCGGATCTTAATTTGTTCAAATAACAGTTGATATTCAGTTATGTCATTTACCGAGACAATATAATTAGGATTAAAGCGCGAACATTTTGTTTCGTTCAAAATCACATACCAATCCGGCATACAATTTTCATCTATCAGCTTTCATTGATATTGCTTATATTCAGTTCAAATAAACCGCGATACGAGAATTTCGGTTTATGCACACAAGCATTACGTTTTATCCTTGATGCAAAAAATGATATGCGCTATAATTCCTAAAATCAAAAGGCAAACTCCGATATAAAGATAAATGAACACAAGACTGTTTGTCGTTCCGTATACTTCGAGAACTCCCTCGAAAAAGCTCCCTACAGTAAGCGTCGCAACTCCCGAATTGTATAAATTATAAGCGGCTTTATGCGGCTTTGGCGTTCCTCTTATCGCCGCTATACTGTTTGGGAGTACTCCGCATAAAAGCGGTATCGCAAATGCATAAAGCATATAATACGAATAGACCCCGTGTCCGAAATATTCATATATTCCTCCGCAAAGCGCCGTTGCTATTGTTATCACAACATAAGCGAGAGTTCTTTTAGACGCCGATTTTGAATTAAATTCCGATGTAGACAATGTCGCTTATTCCCCTTTCCTTTATAACTCCCCCGCTTGTTGTCGGCTTATTTATGACCTTTCCGTTGAATACCATTGACGAAGAACCGCCGCCGTCAAGATTATATCCCGTAACAACGCCGAGGTCGATCATAAGCTCGCCGAGCTGTACAAGCGAAAGTCCCTTGCTTTCGCTCGTTCTTCCGTCCGAAACTATAAACACATAATGAAGCTCGTCAATTATACCTATTGCGGTGCGGGGATTGCTGACCATATGATTTGCGACCTCGCTGCTGTTGTCAACGGATATCTCTCCTCCGTCAACAAGCGCAGGTCCGAAAGAAAACACCTGCCATGCACCCTCGTCATAAAGCTCTTGTGCAGTGACATCTTTTTCATATACTATTCCCATTGAGCCGTCGGGATATATAACCAGATCCTCTTGACTGTTTGTATATTTATTTTCGCGGTAAACCACGCCGTTTCTGATAACATAGCCGCCGTTTCTTATTCCGTAATAATCCCCGTTTATTGCAAATATCGCTCCGACGCTTTCGGCTATTTCAGAGGTATATTGCACGATATTCTTTCCGTATTTCCCTTTGGCAAATGCTGTTTTTAAATATTCAGCCGACGACAGTTTCACATCTGCGATATAACACTCTGTTTCATTTACACGTCTTTGAGAAATAGTTATGGAAATATTGTCGTCAAGATAGCTGTTTTCCGTTATGACAGGTTCCATAGGTTCGGGAGGAAGTTCGGGTTCGCTGTTGTTATCTGTGCCGCTTTGATGTATTTCGGAACTAAACGAACTCGAATTTTCATTCTGCGACGAACTTGGTCTGAACGAAACCTTGTCGGTCGGGATATCGGTCGCTCGTTCAATAACGAACGTATCAAGCGAGATATATACGGTAAATGCTGCAAGGACAACTCCATATAAAACGCACCACCAATGTTTTTTTAAAAAGTTCATAAATATGATCTCCAAAAATTATAGTAGAAAATATGCAAGGCACATTGCAAAACGGCGCCTGCGTTTTTTATTTTAACACACATTTGATGATTTGTCTACAATTTTTTCATAATTTTCATAAAAATCACTTTAAATTCAGAAATTTATATAAAAGCGAACAGCGTTTCCGCTTTCCGACCGCGCCGCAAGGCGCGGCACGAAAGTTTTTAAAAGGGTGGTTTGGAGGGGAAACTTTTTTCAAAAAGTTTCCCCTCCAATGTCGGCAGTTAGCGTAATAATTAAGGGGAAAACTTTCTTCAAAAAAGTTTTCCCCTCAAGATTATTTTTCAAAAACTTCAAATTGCAAGCGTTTATTAATAATAATAGGTATAGCTGTATTTTGCAGGATCGACCGCAACACCGTTTACTCTTACCTCAAAGTGAAGATGATAACCCGTACTCCAGCCCGTCGTTCCTACATATGCGATAACATCGCCCTGATTTACATGCTGCCCTTTTGTAACGTTTATTCCCCATGTATGAGCATACATTGTCGAAATTCCGCCGCCATGGTCAACTATTATGTAATTCCCATAGCCGCCTCCGCAGCCGCAGCTGTAATTCTTCCCGTAATTGTGTGTACAGCCGTTGTATACCGCGATAACCGTTCCCGACTGCACCGCGTGTATCTTAGCTCCCGCTATGGACGTGCCAGAACCCGTGATGTCCAGTCCCCTGTGCTGTCCGTTTCTCCACGGATCATACCCGAACTTTGTCGTAATTCTTTGATAGCTCGCGCTTACGGGCCAGATAAATCCGTCCGCCGAATAAACCGTCTGACCGTTGTTTTTCTGCTGTTCAATGCGTATAAGCTCTTCAAGCTCGTTATTCAGCTCGTCCATTTTCTTTGCAGACAATTTCGAGTCATATTCAAGAGCGTTTACTTTGTCCGTAAGCTCTTTGTTTTCCGCCGCAAGCTGCTGGAGATATGCCTTTTGCTGTGCAGCATAGCTGTCAAGCTCATCTTTTGACTCTACGAGAGCCGCCATATCCGCTTCGAGCTTTTTCTTCTCGTTTGCGAGGTCGGTCTTTTCCTGTTCAAGCACGGCGATCTCCGCATTTAGATCTTCTATCATTTGCTTCTGATCGTCTATATCCGCCAAAAGTTTTTCCATAAAGCGCGCGTTCTGGCTGCTTATGTTCTTTATTACATCGGAATATACGAAATATTCATACCAGTCGTCCGAGCCGCTCAAAATCGGTATAGTGTCCGAAATGTCATTTATGTACATCGCTCTCGCAAGACGTGCAAAACGTTCGAGATTTAACTTATTCTGTGCTTCAAGCTCTGAGATCTTTGTCTTTTTTCCTTCAATTTCAAGCTCTTTATTCTCGACGGTTTTTTCGACATTTTCGATTTCAAGCTGTTTATCTTCTATGCTCTGCTTCTGCGCAAGAATAAGCTCTCCGTATTTTTCAATTTCAAGATTAACGCCGTCTATCTGCTCGTTTATGAGATTTATAGCTTCTTTATTTTTATTAATATCTCCGTTAAGTCCCGCGATCTGGCTTTTACGGGCTTCGTTTTCTTTTTTTATTTTGTCTATCTGCGCCTGGATGTCGTCTATACTTGAACTTCCGGCAGCACTGTTATTAACGAAATCCGTAATATTCGGCAGAGCAAAAAGTACCGCCGCTGCACAGAATGCCGCGCATATCTTTATCACGATCGGCAGCCGTTTTCTGAATGACATTTTTATTCCCCTTTCGACATATCGGAAAATTGTTCGTCCTGTTTCGAAGCGATTTCCCCAAAACGCTCCCAATATACATTTATTATACATTATTTTCGGCAAAATGTCAAGGAGCGTTTATATGAAAAATATATGAAATTTAATTGCGGATATTATTGTTTAAAAAAATAAAATTTGAGTTTGCAAAAAAATTGATTATTTTCCGACATACTGTATCAAGCCGTTATTTGAAATTTTGTACTTTGAGTTTTTTCGGATATTTTCTACAGGAACAGCATTAGGTACTTGCAGTAAAATTAAAATGTTGTTTCATAACAATTCGGAAAACAGCTCGGTTTTTGTTGAATGTCACTAAAAACAGCAGGATAAATTGTAATAACAGACAAAATCTGTCAGGGATTTTGAGAAAAATTAAAAAAAATCTTGCAAAAATTTGAATGCTGTTGTATAATTTAAAAGTAAAATAAATTTTATTTAAGGGAGGATTATTCCAATGGCATTAACAAATAAGTATCTTGCGGATCTTCTTGAAACCGTAAAGAAAAGAAACCCCGGCGAACCCGAATTTATCCAGGCGGTAACTGAAGTTTTTGAAACGCTCCAGCCTGTTGCCGAAAAGCGCCCCGATCTTGTTGAGGCAGGCGTTTTCGACAGGATCGTAGAGCCTGAAAGACAGATCATATTCCGCGTTCCGTGGGTAGACGACAAGGGTAAGGTACAAGTAAACCGCGGATTTCGTATCCAGTTCAACTCCGCTATAGGTCCGTATAAGGGCGGTATCAGACTTCACCCGTCCGTTTATATCGGTATCATAAAGTTCCTCGGATTTGAACAGATCTTTAAAAACTCTCTCACAACGCTTCCTATGGGCGGCGGCAAGGGCGGTTCGGACTTCGACCCGAAGGGTAAGTCTGACGGAGAGGTAATGCGTTTCTGCCAGAGCTTTATGACAGAGCTTTGCAGACATATCGGTCCCGACTGCGACGTTCCTGCGGGCGATATCGGTACGGGCGGACGCGAGATAGGATTTATGTTCGGTCAGTATAAGAGGATCAGAGATGAGTTCAGCGGCGTTCTCACGGGTAAGGGACTTACCTACGGCGGTTCTCTCACAAGAACTGAGGCAACGGGCTACGGACTGTGCTACTACACCGATGAAATGCTTAAAGCAAACGGCAAGAGCTTTAACGGTCAGACAGTCATTATCTCCGGTTCGGGAAATGTTGCTATATATGCAACGCAGAAAGCTACTGCTCTTGGCGCAAAGGTCGTTACGGTTTCCGATTCTAACGGTTATATCTATGATCCCGACGGAATTGACCTCCCTGTTGTACAGCAGATAAAGGAAGTTGAGCGCGGACGTATAAAGGAATATATCGGCAGAACTTCTCACAAGAACGCCGAATATCACGAAGGCAGCGTTTGGGGCGCAAAGATCAAGGCTGACATAGCTCTTCCCTGCGCAACTCAGAACGAGATAAACGGCGAATATGCAAAGAACCTTGCGGCAAACGGCGTTTATGCTGTTGCGGAGGGTGCGAATATGCCGTCTACTCCTGAGGCTATTGAGGTTTATTTTGCAAACAAGATGCTCTATGGTCCTGCAAAGGCTGCAAATGCGGGCGGCGTAGCTACTTCGGGTCTTGAAATGAGCCAGAACTCAATGCGTTACAGCTGGTCGTTTGAGGAAGTTGACGCTAAGCTCCACGACATTATGAAGGCTATCTTCAAGCAGTGCGACGACGCGGCAAAAGAGTACGGTATGCCCGGAAACTATATGGCAGGCGCAAATATCGCAGGCTTCCTGAAAGTTGCAGAAGCAATGAAGGCTCAGGGCTGCGTTTGATCTTAAATAAAAAACAGCTTGATATTTTTATCAGGCTGTTTTCTTTTTTTCAACTAAACAAGCTCAAAAGCACGCGTTAAACGCGTGCTTTGCTTTGTCGCTTCAAGCCGCCGATACTTATATCTGCTTTTATCTGTGCATATATTGCTTGTCTGCGATATTTCGGCACAAATACTATGAAATTAAATAACCTGTTGATTTACGTTCTTCTTACCTTTTATTTTTATACGGAAAATTGTTCAATACGGGAAACAAGTTTTCGCCCAAACTCTTACCTCTAAATAATAGTGGTCTTAACTCCACCTCTAAAACAGTAATAATATTAAAAGTCGGTTATCCAAAAATCGGTAATCAAATAAACGCTTTTGGGAGCATTATAATCAGCTTGTACTTAACTGTGAAAAACGCAATAGTAACCAATAACATTTCTAAAACAACAAAATCCTCCCCTCTGCATATAATGCATTACTTGCATTATTAATTAAGGAGGGATTTACAATGAAACGCTGTGTTCCGTTAGAGCCTGCCGCAGAGGAAGTCTGCAAAGAAAGCGCAGTTCCGCCGCTGATTTTTCAATTGCCGCCAAACCAAGGCAGGGAAATTCTTGAAAAGGCACAAGATATGCCCGTGTACAAATATCCCGCGGATATATCCTCGACAGAGGTTGACTGCGGAAAATGGGGAACTGTACCCGTGTATTTCGTTATGCCGAAATGCAGCCGCATTAAAAATCTGATATTTTATATTCACGGGGGCGGCTGGGTCTTCGGAAGTTTTCATACCCACGAAAAATTGGTAAGGGAACTTGCCGCAAGAACAAGCTCTGTCGTTGTGTTCCCTGAGTATACGCGCTCGCCCGAAGCAAAATATCCCGTTGCAGTAGAGCAATGCTTTTATGTGCTTTCACATATGCATGAGCTAATCGAAAAACGTTTTTCGGAGATATGCCGTAATTCTCTTATAGTTGCAGGCGACAGTGTTGGAGGAAATATGGCGGCGGCAATGGTGATCATGTCCGATTTGCGCGGCGGCCCGCATATTAAAAAGCTACTTTTGTTTTATCCCGTGACAAACGCCTGCTTTGACACTCCGAGCTACAGAAGGTTTGCCGTGAATTATTATCTGTACCGTGAGGAAATGATGTGGTTTTGGCGGCAATACGCGCCTTGTCCGAAAATAAGAAGTAAAATTACAGTTTCTCCTCTTATGGCGAATTTAAAGTATTTAAGCTGCTTTCCGCCGACTATGATAATAAACGGGCAGGCAGATGTTCTGTGCAGTGAGGGAGAGGCGTTCGGAGAAAGACTTCGCTGTGCGGGAGCAGACGTTACGGCCTTGAAAATTCAGGGTATTATCCACGATTTCGTTATGCTCAATTCACTTGACCAAACCAATGCCTGCCGCGCCGCAATGTCGGCGGCAACAGAATGGATAAACTGTTACTGCAAAGCAGAATGAGTTACTAATTTGGAAACATCTTTTGAAATCTGAACGCAGCAGTCGGAACAGTATACAGGATATAGTTTAAAGTGTACAGTTAAGGTATTCGCTCCGCGAATGTTATCTGATTGTTTTTGAAGGAAAGAGCGTAAACAACCCGTTGCGGTGGTTTACGCTCATTTATTTTAAACACAATCTAAATCATTCACGAAGTGAATACCTTAACTGTACATTCAACAATATAAATTGTACACTATTAACCCCCTGCCGATTTCTACATTTTCTTTTTTATGCTTTCAAGCCTGTTCAGCGCCTCGGAAAGTGTATCTTCCTTTTTGGCGAAATGCAGGCGGATAAGGTTGTTTACAGGCTCGCGGAAGAAGCTCGAACCCGGCACTGCTCCAACTCCGACTTTTTCGGCAAGTTTTTCGCAGAACTCAAGGTCGCTTTTATATCCGAACTCCGAAATGTCTATAAGCACATAATAAGCTCCCTGCGGCGTGGTGTGCGAAAGCCCTATGAGGTCAAGTCCATTCAGAAACATATCCCGCTTTTTCGTGTACTTTTCGCGCAGGTCGCTGTAATATTCATCGCCAAATTCAAGACCCGTTACCGCCGCTTCCTGCAAGGGCGCTGCCGCTCCCACCGTCAGGAAATCGTGAACCTTTTTCGCCGTTTCAATGATATGCGCGGGCGCGATTATATATCCGAGCCTCCAGCCCGTTATCGAGTACGTTTTCGACAACGACGAGCAGGAAATAGTGCGCTCCCACATATTCGGCAGCGATGCGAAATAAATATGCTCGTTCGGCTTGTATACGATATGCTCGTAAACTTCATCCGTTATCACAAACGTATCGTATTTCTCAGCAAAGTCGGCTATTATCTGCAATTCTTCAAGCGTGAAAACCTTTCCGCAGGGATTTGAGGGATTGCAGAGAATAAGCGCTTTCGGGCGCTGTTTAAATGCATTTTCCAAAATGTCCGCGTCGAATTTGAACGTCGGCGGCACAAGCGGAACATAAATAGGTTCTGCTCCCGAAAGTATCGCGTCCGCTCCGTAATTCTCGTAAAACGGCGAAAATACTATAACTTTATCGCCCGGATCGCAGACTGTCATCATTGCCGCCATCATTGCTTCGGTGCTGCCGCAGGTAACAACTATCTCGCTGTTCGGGTCAATTTCGCGTTTCATAAGACGCGACTGCTTCCTTGAAAGCGCCTCGCGGAAATTCTGCGCACCCCATGTTATCGAATACTGGTGAAAATCCTCTTTTGTGACCTCGGCTAAACGGTCAAGAATTTCTTTGGGCGGCTCAAAATCGGGAAAGCCCTGTGACAGATTTACCGCGCCGTATTTCAGCGATATTCTCGTCATTCTGCGTATCACCGAATCGGTAAAGCCGTCTGTTCTTCGGGAAAGCTTCGGCATTTTGTCACCTCCGTTAAATCACATAGTCGAGTTTGCGCTCGTCGATAATGCGCCTTGATTTATGCTCTGAGCGGGTATCAAGTCCGCCGTCGGGGTGAACGACAACGCTGTACGGCTTTACGCCTATTCTTGCTTTCAGCGCGTCTGAAACCTCTTTTGAAACCTCCTCGTCGGACTTTGGATTATCGGAATTCTTTTCTATCTCGACCGAATATTTGCAGGTGAAATCTTTCTCAAAAACGCGGATAAGATATTCGCCCGTAATTCCCGACATATCGCGTATTACTGCCTCTATATCGCTTGGGAAAACATTTACGGCGGACACTATAAACATATCGTCCTTTCTGCCGCTTATATGTATTCTTCCGTGAGTGCGTCCGCACGAGCAGGGCGTGTTGTCGATCCAGCCTATATCGCCCGTGCGGAAGCGGATAAGCGGACGGGCATGCTTGCGGAGCGTTGTAAATACAAGCTCTCCGACCTGTCCCGGCTCTAAAACTTCTCCCGTATGTATATCAACGGTTTCAACAAGAATGTGATTTTCCGCGATATGAAGTCCGTCCTTTGCTTCGCACATTGCAGCGCAAGCTCCGAAAATGTCCGAAAGTCCGTAAAAGTCGTAAACCTCCGCGCCCCACAAATCCTCAATCGCCTTTCTTGTAGCGTCGATTGAGCCGCCAAGCTCTCCCGCGACAATTATCTTCTTTATGTTCAAGTCCTTTTTCGGGTCAATACCGCTTTTCAGAGCCTTTTCGCCGAGCTGCCACGCGTATGACGGCGAAGTCCAGATTATAGTCGGCTGATAGGTTTTAAGCACGAACAGAAGTCTTTCGCTCGGAAGCGTTCCGCCCCATATGCAGAGCGCGCCGAGGTTCTGCGCTCCGATAACGTCGGGACCGCCGACGTACAGCGAAAAGTTCAGCGCGTGGACGTATCTGTCCTTCGGGCGCATACCTATCTGCCAAAACCAGCGGCTTTCGGTGTCCTGAAACTCGTCAAAATCCTTTTTGGTAAACGGGCTCATTGTCGGCACTCCCGTAGAACCCGACGAGGTTGAGATAAACACAACGTCCTCTTCGGGAACGGCGCACAATTCACCGAGGAAAGAACCTTTCCCCTGAGTGTCGCGCTGGGTTTTCTTGTCGATAAACGGAAACTTCTGAATGTCCTTTAAGGTCTTGATGTCCTCAGGTTTAACTCCCGCCTCGTCAAAAGAGCGCTTGTAATACGGCGCATTTTCATACGCGAACTTTACTATCTCTTTCAGATCTTCAAGCTGATGTTTTTCCAGCTCCCCGCGGGGCATTGTTTCAAGTTCCTCGTTCCAGAATTTGCTGTTTAAATCTCTACCCATTATAATTTTTCCTCCTGATTGAATTTATAATTTTTGTCAATATACCCCCACTTTATGTCGCGGGAAGTTATTATCGTCTGAATATCCTCGTCCGTCAAATGACGAAAACGGCTTTGCTTTTTAAGATAATCGGCGGGGTTTGAGAAGTTTTTTGGGCGGTAGTTCAGTTTATATTCTCCGTTTTCATATTCCGCAAGCACCCACAGCCCGCAGTTTACTATCTCTTTTGCAATCTCCACCGTTTCGTCGGACGGTATTCCCCAGCCTGTCGGGCAGGGCGCGATTATGTGAATGAATTTCGTCCCCTTTATCTTTGAGGCTTTCTCGACCTTTCGCATAAAGTCCTGCAAAAATCCTACGTTTGCCGTAGCGGCGTACGGAATATCGTGCGCGGCGACTATCTCGAACATATTCTTTTTCGGCCGGAGATTTCCTCGGATGTTTTTTCCCGCAGGAGTTGTAGTCGTCCGCGCCCCGAAAGGCGTAAGCGAGCTTTTCTGAATACCTGTGTTCATATAAGCCTCGTTGTCATAGCAGATGTAGAGAATGTCGTCGTTTCGGTCAATTGCTCCCGAAAGAGCCTGCAATCCTATGTCGGCAGTTCCTCCGTCGCCCGCGAAACCCACCGCCTGAAAGTCGGTTATGCCCTGCGCGCGAAGTCCCGCTTCTATTCCCGTAAGCATTGACGCTGTTCCCGCAAATGTGGAAATAATGGCGTTGTTTGAAAAGCACAGCTGCGGGAAATTGAACCCGACCGCCGACATACAACCCGCAGGAAGTACTGCGACAGTCCGCTCTCCAAGAACCTTCAGCGCTATCCTCACGGCAAGACTTCCTCCGCAGCCCGCGCAAGCCTTGTGTCCGTAAAAATATTCGTTTTCGTCAAGCGTTTTTGCGGTAATGCTCAAATCCCCTCGCCTCCTGTCCCGATAAATTCCGTCTTTTGAGTTTCGACTTTCATTTCACTGAAAATCCGCTCGATTTCAGTCTGGGCAATATCCTGCCCGCCGAGCCCGCCGATATAGTCCGACACGGGCAGCGTAAGTCCCGCTTTTTTCAATGCTGAATTTACGTTTGTATAAACCGTGCCCTCATTCCCGAACGAAATGTCTTTTTCCAGCACCGCCGCCGCTTTCGCATTGTTAAGCGCCTTTGCGATTTCGTCATTCGGAAAAGGTCTTATGTACCTGAGCCGCAGAAGTCCGACTTTATCGCCGTTTTCCCTCAGCTTGTCAACGGTTTCGCGTACAAGCCCCGCGATACTCCCCAAGGTGATTAAAATATACTCCGCGTCATCTGTTTTGTAATTCTCGACAAGCCCCGTGTATTCCCTGCCGAATATTTTCTTGAATTTCAGCTCCGCTTCTTTTATAACGTCAACTGCCGCCAACATTCCCAGATGTTCTTTGTACTTAAACAGCGCGTTGTATTCCGGACCTGCCGAGAATGCGAGATTTTTCGGGTTTGAAAAATCAAGTTTGTTTTCCGTTTCAAATTTCGGCAATAACTCGTCAGCCTGTTCTGCTGTAGGAACATCAACCACTTCATAAGTGTGCGTCAGCACAAAGCCGTCAAGGTTTGCCATAAACGGCGTTGAAACATCTTTGTGTTCGGAAATGTAATAGCTCATAAGCGCCAAGTCAAGCGCTTCCTGAGCATTTTCGGCGTATGCCTGTATCCACCCGCAGTCAAGAAGCGAAAGCGAATCGCGTTGGTCGCCGTAGATATTCCACGGGAGTGCGGTAGAGCGGTTTGCGTTCATCATCACTATCGGAAACCGCCCGCCCGACGCATACACAAGGCACTCAGCCATATAGAGCAGACCCTGCGAGGAAGTGGCGGTAAAGGCTCTCGCGCCGACCGCCGACGCGCCTATAGCACAGGACAGCGCGGAATGTTCGGACTCAACGTGAATAAACTGAGAATTAAGGCTTTTGTCCTCGACCATTTCGGAAAGCCGCTCGACAACAATTGTCTGCGGGGTTATGGGGTAAGCGGAAATGACCTGCACACGCGCAAGCCGTATTCCCTCGGCAAACGCCTCGTTTCCCGACAAAAACTTTCTCATATTTCCGCCTCCATTTCAATTGCGCCGAGTTTGCAGGTCTTGGCGCAAATGCCGCACCCCTTGCAGAAATCATAGTCTATAGCTATCTTTCCGTCCTGCTTTGCGATAACTCCGTCGGGACAGCAGAGATAACACTTAAGACAACCGACGCATTTTGCCTTGTCAACCGTCGGTCGGACGTTTCTCCAGCCCGCGTTTTTGCTTACGAGATAACCTGCTTCAAAAACGGTGTATTCGGGGATTTCGGAAAGCGTTTTCGGAACTTTTTCCCTGAGATACGGTTTCATTTTTTCAGCTCCTTTCCGACTATCTCCGCCGCCGCGCGGACGACCTCGGCGTTCTTTTTCTGCAATTTTTCGGGCATTCCTAAAAATATCGCGTTTTCAATATACTCTGCGGTGATTTTCGGAAAAACCGCCGAAATTGCTCCGAGCATAACGGTGTTTGCGACGGGAAGTTTTGCCCGCTCGGCGATTTCATTCGCGTCAAATGCGACAACTCGCCTGTCGTTTACGGGTTTTCTCGTATTCAGAAGAATAACGCCGCCGTCTTTAAGCTCGTCAAATGCCTTTTCCGAAAACAGAGTATCGTCAAGAAACACGCTTATGTCGGCTTTTTTAATTTCGCTGCGGTTTCCCAAAGGCCTGCCGTCAAGTTTTGTAAACGCGCGGATAGGCGCGCCTCGGCGCTCAGGTCCGAAAGACGGAAACGCAAGCGCGTAATTGTTTTCACTTTTCAGCGCATAAGCTGCTCCCAAAAGCCGCGCGGCGGTAAACGCTCCCTGACCGCCCCTGCCGTGCCATAAAATTTCTGTCATAATTCATCTCCTATCGTTTATAGCGCAGAAAAAAGCGCTGTAATTTGTTGAACAAAAACGAAATAATAACCACGACTATTCCTATAACAAGCAGACCGACAATCGTTCTGGTGTAATCTCCGAAGTCGGAGTAGTTTTTGACGTAATAGCCCATTCCGCTGTTCGCGCCTATCATCTCGGCGGAGGTAAGCAGGATAAACGAAACGCTTAAACCCTGATTGCAGCCGACAAAGATTTCCGAAAGCGACGCGGGAAGTATTACCGAAAACAGCATCGAAAATTTCCCGACATTCAGTACTCTTGCGGAATCTATTACCCTTTTGTCAACGTTAAGCACTCCGCTCATTGTTCCCGATAGCACGGGCCAGAATGACGCAAGGAAGATAACGAAAACCGAAACGCTTCTAAATGTTGGCAAAAGTGCAATTCCGTAAGGTATGTACACGATAGGCGGAATTGAACCCAAAAATTTGGAAATATAAGTCGCGGCATTTCCAAGGCGCACGCTGTATCCCAGAAACAATCCGAGCGGGATTTCGATAACCAGCGCCAGAAGATAACCCTGAACGATAATTGCGAGCGAACTTCCGATATTCAGCAATATCTTGCTTATGTCCTCAATGAACTGTCTGAAAACATCTCCGGGCGGAGGAAAAAGAGCCTTGTCTAAAATATCGGACTTTGCCGAAGCTATCGTCCACAAAATCAAAAGCGCATACAAAAACGAGATTATGTCCGAAAAGAGGTTTAGTCCCTGTTCTTTTTTTGAAATCAGCGAAACGAGAATTACCGCCGCTTCGGCGATAAGCGAAAACCATATCACATATATTCCGTTGTCCTCTTTCAATTCGCTGTTCGGAAGAAACTGAACCGCGATAAGCACTATAAACAGAAAATTTACGGCGCGGAGAAACCTTTTCTTTGCCGTCATCAGAGAACCACCTCCTCGCCGCCTATCCTGCCTGTTATGTCGTTGTAGAAATAAGAGATAATGCTGTTGCGGAAAGTGGTGTATTCCTGCGTCTGAACAAGCTGTACGCGGTTTCTCGGACGGGAAAACGGAACGTTTATTTCCTTATAAACTCTCCCCGGACTTGCCGTCATCATTACTATCCTGTCGGAGAGAAGAATTGCCTCGTCAATGTCGTGAGTTACAAACACAACAGTCTTTCTGCTTTCTTCCCACAACTCTAAAAGCAGCTCCTGCAATGCCGTTCGGTTTACCGCGTCAATTGCGCCGAACGGTTCGTCCATAAGCAGTATTTCCGTGTCCATTGCAAGCGCTCTCGCAATAGCAACGCGCTGCTGCATTCCGCCCGAAAGCTGAGAGGGATATTTGTTTTTGAATTTGGTTAGTCCGACTTTATCCAGAAAGCTGTCCGCAAGCTCCATTCTTTCGGCTTTTGAAAGCGTTTTTTGGGTCTGCTTTATCCCAAACGCAACATTTTTCCGCGCCGTAAGCCACGGGAACAGCGAATAATGCTGAAACACAACTCCGCGGTCTGTGCCCGTTCCCACAACGGGTTTTCCGTCGATAAGAACGCTTCCGTCCGTCGGCGGGTTTATGCCCTCAAGAACGCTCAGCAGGGTGCTTTTTCCGCACCCGCTGAACCCTATAACGCTTACAAATTCGCCCGAATTTACCTTAAACGAAACATCCTTTAAAGCCGTGAAATTCTTGTTCTTTTCGACATAATCCACCGTTAAATTATTTATTTCTATCGTACTCATTATAAACCCTTTCAAATCCGCCGAAATTTTGTATGAATTACTCAAACTGCTCAAAATGCTCTGAAAGCTGTTTATATATCTCGTCATTCGGATTTTCTTCGATAAGAGAATTTAAAGCGCTTTCGTAAATCGAAATGTTGTAAAGTGAATTTATGTCATAATCGTTTGTATATCCAAGCGCCACAATTTCATCTTTAAGTTTCGCAGTTCCGATCTTGTCGGGGTCGGGATTTGACGTGCCGTAACCGCCGTAGACCTCTGTGCGGATAAAATCTTCGTCAATGTCAATGTAGACCTTTACGTCCTCTATTGTCTGCTCCTGATTTTCCTGCGAGAATTTGTATGCCTTTATAAGCGCGCGTTCAAACGCGGTGTAGCTGTCGATATGTTCGGAAAGAGCGGCAGTCGGCGCAACTTGTCGGCAGCAAGGCTGATTTGCAAGCGCTTCTTCCTCTGAGCAGCGATAAACTATCGAATATCCCTCGCTTTCGGCAAGCGACGCATACGGCGAATACACGGAAGCCGCGTCTATGCTGTCATTTTTGATTGCATTATAAGCGTCTTTCTGGCTGTCAAAGTAAACGATATTTACCTTGTCCTCTCCATCGCCTATTTCAATTCCCGCGTTTTTCAGCAATATCTGCAACTCCGCGTCCTGAACGCTGTTTTTGACCGAAGCGACGTTTTTGCCTTTGAGAATGTTTATATCCCAATCCGTCAGCCCATCGGTGAATTTTTTCTTTATGACATAGCCGTGACCGTTTGTCATTGCACCGCCGAAAATGGTCAGATCCTGCCCGTTGCTCTGGAATGTGATTATCGGAACAGAGCCGATAAACGCAACATCAAGTTTTCCCGAAGTAAGACCGTTTGAAAGCTCCGCAGCGCTTGAAAACTGAGTGAGCGTTACATTCAGCCCCTCTTCTTCAAAATATCCTTCTTCCTTTGCTACAAACGCCAAAAGATGCGCTGTGGAATTTAAATGTCCTATCTGAAAATCAGTCTTTGAAAGAGACGATTGCCCGCTTTGATCTGCAGGATTTTCCGAATTGCTGCACCCTGTAAATAATAGTGAAAGCGCGAGAATTCCCGCCGCGATTTTATTGTTTATAATTTTTTTGTTCATTTTATGTTGTCCTTTCTGTCTGTTTAGTTGTTGTTGTCAAAAAGCGTGATTTTTGTTTACGATGTGTTCTCTTTCATCATTTATAACGCCCCCTTTTCTTAATTATATCACGGAGC
The DNA here is from genome assembly GCA_947629335.1 of uncultured Clostridia bacterium. Lineage (GTDB taxonomy): Bacteria > Bacillota > Clostridia > Oscillospirales > Ruminococcaceae > CAG-115. The sequence goes on from CANRDI010000010.1 coordinate 57,086, forward strand.
GTTTAAAATGTCCAATATCATATATGAATAGTAGGCTATAAATAAAATCTATATCTTTTATATTTTTCAAAGCTTTTTGCTATACTCTTTATACATCAAGCGAACCAAGATAGTTCTTCATTTCCTCAATGTAGAGATTGCCCATTTGGCTTATTATAAGGTCGCGTTTTACGATATAGCCTATCTCCATTTTGTCGCTTTCGCCGTCTGAAAACGGAATTGCGGTATAATCCCCGCCGTTGAGTTCAGAGCAGATAATTCCCGAGCAAAGCGTATATCCGTTAAGTCCTATCATAAGATTTAACATTGTGGCGCGGTCGTTTGCCTTTATCGTTCGGGAATAGTTTTTCGTGCTGAAAATTTCCTCGACGTAATAATCCGAGCTTTCGTTTCCTTGTTCAAAGGAAAGGCAGGGATACGGTTCAAGTTCTTTTAATCCTATGGTTTTATTTTTCGCAAGAGGATGTCCTTTCCAAAGATAAACATAGGCTTTGCAGTCCACAAGGCGGTGAAATTCAAGGTTATTTGCTTTCAATACCTTTGTGAGAAACTTTCTGTTAAAGCCGCTCATAAAGATTATGCCTATCTCGCTTTTCATCGTGCGAACGTCCTCTATGACCTCTCTTGTCTGAGTTTCGCGGACGGCAAATTCATATTCTGTGGTGTTGTATTTTTTCACAAGCTCGACAAAGCATTTTACCGCAAACGAATAGTGCTGTGAAGAAATTCCGAATTTCTTCTTTACCGCGCCGTTTTTCCCATAGCGTTCAATAAGCTGTTCATAGCGGTAGTAAATTTCTCGTGCATAGGAGATAAATTCAATTCCGTCATTTGTAAGCGTCATTCCTTTCCCGCCGCGGTAAAACAATGTAACGCCGAGCTCCGATTCAAGCTCGCGCACAGCCGCCGTAAGCGACGGCTGTGAAATGTACAGCTCTTCGGCGGATTTACTCAAAGAGCCCGTTTTCGCAATGGTTAAGATATAATGCAGTTGTTGTAATGTCATAAAAATTCTCCTAGTTCCGCACTTGAAAATAAGCGGAATAAGTGTTATAATATATCCGAGGTGAAAAAAATGAAAATTTCGACAAAAGGGCGCTATGCTCTGAGAATGTTGATTGACCTTGCCGAAAACGGCAATTCGGGTTATGTAGCGCTTAAAGATATTGCCGAAAGGCAGGGAATATCAAAAAAATATCTCGAACAGATCGTGCCTATTTTAAGCCGCGGGAAAATTCTCAAAACAACGCGCGGATTTCAGGGCGGGTATATGCTGTCAGCTCCGCCCGAAAATTTCACGGTCGGACAGATTTTAAGGCTTACAGAGGGAAGTCTTGCGCCCGTCGCGTGCGCGGAGTGTCCCGAAGATTGCGAGCGCAGCGGCGAATGTAAAACGCTTTGCATATGGCAGGGACTTAACCGCGTTATAAATGAATACCTTGACGGCATTACGCTGTCAGACGCCGTAAATCAAAACATAGCAATTGACGAAATTTAAAACGCGCTTTTTATTTATACAGCCCTTTTGTAAAATAACGGTCGCCGCGGTCGGGAAGAATTATCACGATATTGCCGACAGCGCCCGAATTTATAAGCTTTTTCGCCGCCGCAAGCGCACCGCCCGATGATGAGCCTGCAAATATTCCCTCTTTTTTCGCAAGCTCCCTCGCGCAGTCGAAAGCCTCGCCGTCGGTTATCTTTACGACCTTATCGACAAGCGACATATCCATTGTTTCGGCGATAAAATCGTTTCCTATGCCCTCGATATCGTAATCTCCGTGTTCTCCGCCGCCCATTGTAGAGCCGACGGGGTCTGCAAGTACGCCGACGATACGGGGGGTTTTCTGTTTGAGATAACGCACAGCTCCCGTATAAGTGCCGCCGCTGCCCGCTCCCGCAACAAAATAGTCTATATTTCCGCTCAGATCGTCATAAATTTCCCGTCCCGTTGTGTTGTAGTGTACAAGCGGGTTTGCCTGATTTTTAAACTGGTCAAGAGTTATCGCACCATCTATTTTATCACGCAGCTTTGCCGCTTCTTCGGACGCAAGTTTCATTCCTCCCTCGCGGGGAGTGTTGATTATTTCCGCACCTAAAGCGCGCAGGAGTGTTTGTTTTTCCTCCGAAAATTTTGTCGGAACAACAAATATTATCCGATAGCCCTTGTTCAGTGCCGCAAACGCTATCCCAAGTCCCGTGTTTCCCGCTGTTGCGTCAACTATCGTTCCTCCAGCTTTTAACAGCCCTTTTTCCTCCGCGTCCTCTATCATTGCTTTGCCTGTTCTGTCCTTGACGCTGCCCGACGGGTTGTAAAGCTCAAGCTTTGCGAAAATATGCGCGTTTTTGTCTGCGCTTATTTGCGTAAGCTCTACAAGCGGAGTGTTTCCGATAAGCTCCTGCATTGAATGATAAAGCATTATTTTACCTCGCTTTCTTCAATTGCCCGCGACAGGTCGGCGATAATGTCGTCTGCGCTTTCAATTCCCACCGACAGCCTTATTAAGCCGTCTGTTATTCCGACCTTCTGACGCGTTTCATACGGAATTGACGCGTGCGTCATACTCGCGGGGTGGCAGATAAGGCTTTCCGCTCCGCCAAGGCTTTCCGCAAGCGCGATAAGTTTAAGCGACGAAAAGAACTTTTTGATGTCGTAATTTTCGTACAGCTCAAATGAGAGCATTGCGCCGCCGTTTTTCGCCTGTTTTTTGTTTATTTCATAGCCTTGCGCGTCGGGAAGTCCGGGATAGTACACCTTTTTCACAGCCTTGTGCTGTTTTAAAAATTCCGCAGCTTTTTTCGCATTTTCAACGTGTCTGTCAAGCCTTACGCCGAGCGTTTTTATTCCTCTTATCAGCAAAAATGAGTCAAACGGACCGAGAACTCCTCCCGTTGCATTCTGAATAAACGCAAGTCTTTCGGAAAGGTTTTTGTCGTGTACAACAACTAATCCCGCGACAAGGTCGCTGTGACCGCCGAGATATTTTGTCGCGCTGTGAACGACAATGTCTATCCCCTGCTCTATAGGTCTTTGAAGATATGGCGTCATAAAGGTGTTGTCGGCAATTGACAGAATGTTGTGCCTTTTGGCAATGTCGGCTATTCCCTCAAGGTCTGTAATTGTAAGCAGAGGATTTGCGGGAGTTTCAATAAGTATCGCCTTTACGTCGGGCGTTATTTTTTTGTCCAACGCTTCAAGATCGGTCGTGTCCTCAATTGAATAGCCAATGCCGAAATTGCTGAATATTTTGTCGAGAACGCGGAAAGTACCGCCGTAGACGTTGCTTGAAATAAGTATCTTATCTCCCGTGTGAAACAGGCTTAAAACAGCCGTTATCGCCGCCATTCCAGAGCCGAACGCAAATCCCGCAGTTCCTCCCTCAAGCTCCGCGATAAGCGCCTCAAGCGCCGCGCGGGTGGGATTTCCCGTGCGCGAATATTCCCAGCCCGTGTTGTGTCCGAGTTCGGGCTGTTCAAAAGTCGAGGTCTGATAGATAGGGACGTTCACCGCGCCCGTCTTTTCGTCGCCGTAGATCCCGCCGTGAATAAGCGCGGACTCAATATCATTGTAGTTCTTCATAAAATTTCCTCCTGTTTTTAAATGTAAAGAGCATAGCTGTGATTGAAGCTGTCGCCCTTTTGTGCAAGCATAAAATGTACGTTTTCAAACGCCGTAAGGCTGTCGTTTCTGTCGCTGAAAAAACGACGCTGTATGTTTTTGGGAGGTTCGTGGGTGTTGATGATAAAGCCGTTTTGAGTTATCATCTCGCTTATTTCCTCCGCCGAATAACCGTATTTCATAGGTTCTCCGAGAAATGCCGTTATTTTTGAAAGCTCATAAACGCGCTCTGCGGCGTTTTCACCGAATGTTGTTTCATCGGGAAAATCAAAGCATAACATACTCCCGAATGACGATGCGGACGCTATTTTACAAAGCGTTTCCGAAAGCGCATTCGGAGCAAGATAATACAAAACTCCGAGAAGCGCGAAAAACGACGGCTTTGACGGGTCAAATCCCGCTTTTATTAGCTCGGTAGGCATATCGTCTTTCATAAAATCGACCGCGGCAAATCGGACGTTTTTAGGGATATTCCAGCCGAGCTTTTTTATCCTGTCCAGCTTATATTGCTGAGTATCGGGGTGGTCAATCTCAAAAACGAAGATTTTGTCGTTTGTGTTTCTGAAAGCAAAGGTGTCCATTCCCGCGCCGCAGATTACATACTGACAACTCCCGCGCTCAAATGCGAACCTTAAAAGCTCTCTTTCGGCAAACGCCGCCCTCGAAAGCGGAATAGGCGAAATAAGCCTGTCTAACTTTTCGCGGATATCCGCCCCGCAAAACGTATGCGACGGGTCGAAAAGCTCCGAGTGAAAATCGTGTTCTATAAGCTGTCCAATATCCTCGTATTCGTCCTTTCCCATTAAATCAAAAGCTAAATAGTCGTCGAAAATCTTTGCCTTTGCGAAATTCGAGTGATACGCCCGCGCGAAAGAGCAGAGCTTTGCGGTCGCGCTTTCCTGCAATTCAATCATAAAATTCCTTTCCGAACACAAAATTCCCGCTCGTTTCGTGCAATCCGATTTTGCAGAAAGAGCGGGAATTTCAGAGTTCATTCATTTGTCCTGTTTACTCAAAAAATGCCCGCTTGTATTTTTTACAACAACAAACGGGCGCAGCAATGCCGCCGAGAATTTTACCCTCGGTTGTCGATATTGCTAAAGCGGAAATTTTCATAGTCATAACAGTACCTCTTTTATTCGGAAAACATCGGAGTTGAAAGATAGCGTTCGCCTGTGTCGGGCAAAAGCACAACGATTGTTTTGCCCTTGTTTTCGGAACGTTTGGAAAGTTCCGAAGCCGCGTAAACTGCCGCTCCGGATGAAATTCCAACAAGCAGACCCTCTTTTCTCGCGAGCATTCTGCCCGTTTCAAAAGCGTCCTCGTTTTCAACGGCGATTATCTCGTCGTATACGGACGTATTGAGCGTATCGGGAACAAATCCCGCGCCTATGCCCTGAATTTTGTGAGGACCGGAAGTTCCCTTTGACAGCACGGGCGAACCCGCAGGCTCAACAGCGACGACCTTGATTTCGGGATTTTTGGATTTAAGATACTCGCCAACTCCCGTAACAGTGCCGCCCGTGCCTACTCCCGCGACGAAAATATCGACCTTTCCGTCGGTATCCTCCCATATTTCGGGACCCGTTGAAGCACGATGCGCGGCAGGGTTTGCGGGGTTTGTAAACTGGCTCGGAATAAAGCTTTTCGGCGTATTTTCGGCAAGTTCGCGCGCTTTTTCAATTGCGCCTTTCATGCCCTTTGCGCCCTCTGTCAGCACAACCTCCGCGCCATATGCTTTAAGCAAATTTCTGCGCTCAATGCTCATGGTTTCGGGCATTGTGAGGATTATTCTGTATCCTCTCGCCGCCGCGACCGCCGCAAGCCCTATTCCCGTATTGCCGCTTGTCGGCTCGATAATGACCGAATCGGGTTTAAGAAGTCCTTTTGCCTCGGCGTCATCGATCATCGCCTTTGCAATTCTGTCCTTAACGCTGCCCGCGGGATTGAAATATTCAAGCTTTGCGTATATCTTCTTGTCTTTTCCAAGGCTTGAAAGCTTTAAAAGCGGCGTTTTGCCTATAAGGTCGGTTATTTTTTCATAGATTTTCATAGCAATTTCTCCTTATTAGCCTATAATACCTATCTGTATAGTAGTTATTATAGCACAATATATCAATTTTGTCAATACCTAAATATAAATTTTCACATATTTTAGAAAATTTTTAACTGAAATGCAGTCGGGCTCGGGTTTAAGCCTGATTTTTTAATTGCAGGCGGCAGGAACGGGAAGCGCAGCTATTCGCCGCCTTAATTCCTCTTTTGAAACGTTGCAGGCGCGGCAATTCGGGTTTTTGCGACGGATATTTATTGTTCTCTCTTGCATTGAAAGTCCGTTTATTGTCCACAATTTTCCCGAAAGCAGCTCTCCCGCTCCTGTCAGATATTTTATACATTCAAGTGCCTGAGTGCTGCCGATTATTCCCGCGATTGCTCCTATAACTCCCGCCTGAGAGCAATTCGGGACGTCGCCCGGAATGTCCTCGAACAAGCACCTTAAACACGGCGTATTTTCGGGAACATATGTCATAACCTGCCCGTCAAATCTTAAAATTCCGCCGAAGCAAAACGGCTTATCCAGAAGCACGCACACGTCGTTTATCAGAAACTTGGTTTCAAAATTGTCCGAGCCGTCGATAACGAAATCGTATTCGCTTATCAAATTTTCAGCGTTTTTCGGTGTAAGGCTGAAAGGATACGCCGTGATTTCAATCCCGGAATTCAGCGCAAGCAGATTTTCTTTTGCGGAGAGTGCTTTGTTTTTTCCTTCAAACGAAGTTTTGTGGAGGATTTGACGCTGAAGATTTGAAATGCTCACAAAATCGCCGTCGATAATTCCGAGCTTGCCGACTCCCGCTCCTGCAAGATACAGCGCGGCAGGCGACCCAAGACCTCCTGCCCCGACAATAAGCGCCGAGGAGTTTTTCAGCTTTTGCTGACCCTTATCGCCTATTTCGGGCAGAATTATCTGACGGTCATAACGCAAAAGTTCATTTTCCGAAAGGCTGTCAGAGCTGCCCGCAAGCCATTTCCGATAGCCTCCCGCAAGACTTTTTGCGTTAAATCCCTTCTCCGCTAACTTTTCGGCAAACTCCGCACTTCTTTCGCCGACAGCGCAGTATAAAATTATGACTTTATTTTCGGGCAGGCAGTTGAAAACGTCCTCCCACAATACGGCGTTTGGAAGATGTCCGTTTTCAAACGCAGTCCTCCCGCGAATGTCAGCTAAAATATACTCGCTTTCATCAAGCCGCGAAAGCTCGTCACAAGTTATCTCAATAACGCTCATTTCGTCAACACCCTAAATTCATATATACTTAGTAGATTAATTGCAAATTTAATTATACAATAATTATCAGGATTTGTCAAGAGGGGTGATAGTTTTATAATTGTAAGAAATAAGAGTTTGTACAAAAGCTTGTTACCATAATTGGGCAAATTCCTGTATAAAAGAAATAAGAGATAAGAATTTAAATTCTTACCTCTTAATTTCTAAATGTCTAACCTTTACAAAAAAGATTTTTTCGGTCGAGCCAAAAGAAATCGTCCCGCAACAGCGTGCGGGACGTACCGGCTGCAGGGCATTGCCCTGCTGGAGCTGGTGAACGGACTCGAACCCCGACCATGTGTTGTTGGTAAGGAGACTCAATTCTTGATGTTCGCTTTATGGCGTGTTCAATTTTCCGATAAACCTGTAAAATATCTCGATTTGCTGATATGTTCTGCCGTCATCGGATTTTTCCTTGTGGTGAACCACAATTTTATCGATCAACTCGTTGAGGATTGCCGCGTCAAGCTTTTCGACATTTGTATACTTGCGTATCACATTGATGAACTTAGCCGCACAGTCGGAATTGCTTTTCAGCTTCTCAAGCCGTACTGAAAGTTCCGAGAGAGACTACCTGATTTCTGCTTGTTCGGTTTCGTATTCGCTTGCCATACGTTCATAACGGCTGTCGGGTATTTTGCCAAGCGCGTTGTTCTCATACAGCTTGCAAAGTATCTTGTCAAGTTCCGAACATCGCGCGAGCTTATGTTCGTATTCTCCGTTAAGCTGTTTAAGAGTTTTGTCGGTCATTGACTGATATTTTCCGCCGAGAAACGCTCTGAACTTCTTGTTGTCTGCGCGGTATTGAAACAGATTTTTGCGAATATCTTCAAGCACTATATTGTAGACAGTATCAAAAGTGATGTAGTGCGACGCGCAGTATTCCTTTCCGTGAGTCTTGTACATCCAGCATGAATACGAGCCGTGATATGTCCCGTC
>CANRDI010000011.1 GCA_947629335.1 uncultured Clostridia bacterium
GGCTGATTTCAATCTTAGTTATTAACATTATAATTTTTTTGAGAATAGTGTAACATATCATTGACAAATGAACATTCTGTTATAAATAATATCCGTTTCCCCTCTTGAAATTTCCGACATTATGATGTATAATATTATATAAGAGATCATTTCTCTTGGATCGACTTTCAAAGGAGAATATCTATGGAACATTATAACCCGCTGCTCCCGAAGAACGGAGAAGGAAAGAAATTTATCACTATCGGCGAAATTATGCTTAGGCTTACGCCGCCGAACTATGAGAAGATCCGTATGGCTTCGACTTTTGAGGCAAGTTATGGCGGAAGCGAGGCAAATATTGCGCTGGCTTTGGCTAACCTCGGTGTTGATAGCACGTTTTTCAGCGTCGTTCCGAACAACAGCCTCGGAAAGAGCGCTGTGCGTATGCTGAGGTCAAACGACGTACACTGCACACCGATGATCTTGTCAACTCCCGAAGAGACCCCCACTCACAGGCTCGGTACTTACTATCTTGAAACAGGCTATGGAATCCGTCCGAGCAAAGTCACATATGACCGTATGCACAGCGCCATTACAGAGTACAACTTCGATAATTACAATATTGACGCTCTGCTTGACGGAGGATTTGATTGGCTTCATCTGAGCGGTATTACTCCTGCGCTTGGCGAAAACTGCCGAAAACTGATTATGAACTGTCTGAAAAAGGCAAAGGAAAAAGGACTTGTCGTAAGTTTTGACGGAAATTTCCGCAGTCAGCTCTGGAGCTGGGAAGAAGCCCGCGACTATTGTACGGCTTGCCTGCCTTATGTTGACGTTCTGCTCGGAATTGAGCCTTATCATCTCTGGAAAGACGAAGAAGATCATTCAAAGGGCGACTGGAAAGACGGTGTTCCGCTTCAGCCCTCTTATGAAGAACAAGAAGATGTTTTCTGTCATTTTGTCGAGAAATATCCGAACCTCAAATGCATAGCGCGTCATGTCCGCTATGCCCACAGCGGCAGTGAAAACAGCCTTAAAGCGTTTATGTGGTATGATGGACACACATTTGAGAGCCGTTTGTTTACTTTCAACATTCTTGACAGAGTAGGCGGCGGAGACGCATTTGCGAGCGGGCTTATCTATGCAATGATGAACAATTTCAAGCCGATAGATATGCTTAATTTTGCAGTCGCGTCAAGCGTCATAAAGCATACGATACACGGCGACGGAAATATCACGGATGATGTTCAGAGCATTCGCAATCTGATGAATATGAATTACGACATTAAGCGCTGACGTTTTTGCGGGGCTTTTTTGGGGAAAACTTTTATGTAACGTGCTGTAGAGGAAAATGTTTCCGCGCTTCGACCGCCGCGCGAGCGGCGGCACATAAGTTTTTTGAAAAGGAGTTTGAGGGAAAAATTTTTTCAAAAAAGTTTTCCCTCAATGGGGGCGCGGGGGCAAAGCCCCCGCAAAGAAAAAATCAGCTCGGAAAAGTAATATTAAACGGACAGCGTTTCCGTTTTTCGACCAGGAAAAAATACAGCGAGGGGATAAGCTCCCCTCGCTTTTTATTTTTCGACAAGACCTTTGAAAAAACAATGTTTGAGGTTTGGTTATTTTTTATAAAATTTTTACAGGAATATAATAACTTTATACAAACATGAGAAAAACGCCTTGACATAATTCACGAAATATATTAAAATTGTGTTAAAGTGCGGTAGTGTTATCCGCACCAAACATTATTTTATTTTATAAAAGGAGGGTTATAAAAATGCTTTTGAAAGAGAAAGCAAAAAAGGTCATTGCGGCGATAGCTACGGCGGCGCTGGCGGTGACGGCGGTCGTTCCCGCAGGCTTTACTATGCCGGTTTTCGCGGCAGAAGAAGCAAGCGGAACGCAGACGTGGGATTTCAGAGACGGCTCGGTCATTCCAACTAATACTGACGGAAAGAGCGATGTAACAGTCGGAAATCTTACTGTAAAAGTAGGCACTAAGAACGCTTACCAGTACAAAGACAACCAGCATGGTACTTTGTTTAAGGACGGCAACTCTATTGAAATTAAAGTTGCAGGTCCGACAAAACTCACTGTTGGGGGTTGCTATTACAACAATCAGGAAGAACTGACTGTTACAAGCGCTGACGGTTCTTACAGCGAAACGCAGACAATCAAAACAGCTAGTTGCGATGATCCCAAAAACGGGCTCGCAGATAATGTAGCTGTTTATACTTACAAGGGTGAAGCTACAACACTTACCCTTTCATTTACAAACACGGCTTATGTTCCCGCAATCATCGCCGAGCCTATTGTATCCGATGATTACAATGGCGACTACAAGCCTGATGTATGGGATTTCGGCGCGGCGGAAGTTCCCGATGCGCACAATATGCTGACTGTTGACATTATCAACGGTTTTTATCCCGACGATGTAAAACCGGGCACAGAAGGCGTAGAGATAGGCAGCTTTGCGACTCCCGACGGACAGTTGGTTTTCAACGGCAATGGCAAAACTAACCACAGAATAAGAACTTACAATGAAAACATTACAAGAAAAGATAAGAAAAAGCTCGATTTAAATGGTGTTACCTACAATGGTGAGGTTTATTCAAACTCCGGCTCAACAAAGGACGTTTATCTCGCGGTAAAGCTCTATGCGGGCGATATTCTTACCGTTATAGCAGGTTCTAACGGACCCGCGTCCACAATCAGCTTTGAAGATCCCAACGGAGAAGTTATCCAGACGGGAGAAACAAGCGGGGACGGCGCTGAGCTCAAATTTTATGCTCCCGAAACAGGTATGTATAAGCTCTATACTCTTAACGAAAAACTCGTTGTTTTCAGATTGACGAGAGAGCACCCGAAGCCTGCTGTGGTAAGCGGAAAAGTTGACACGACCAAGGCTGCGGGACTTTCCGAAAAAGAGTACGGCATTTCGTTTACTAACCAGAAGAGCGGCGCTGTTACAGTAGCTCCCGTAAAGAACGGCGAGTACAGCGTTTCCCTTTTCGGCGGCTATACATATGACGTAGCGCTTGTAGACGCTAACGGCTATGTAATTACAAGCGCTAAAACTCTTACTGTTGCAGATGACGGCAAGGCTGTCACAAATGATATTACTGTAATTGCAGTTAATCTTGTTACCGTAACAGGCAAGATAACGGGGCTTAGCGAGGCTGAAATTGCAAAGCTTGAACTCAGCTTCACAAACAAGGACACTATTTATGTTCCCGAAATCACAGTTGAAAATGACGGCTCGTTTACTCTTAAACTCGAAAAAGGCGTTTCCTACAGCGTAACCGCTGACGGCGTAAACGACTATACGCTTAAGACAACTACTGTTAAGCAGGACGAAGACGGCAAATTTGACATTGAGTTCTCCAAGAAACCCGTTTATGATGTAACAATCAAATTTTCGGGTCTCTCGGCAGACGCTCAGAAGAATGCGAAGATAACCTTCACTAACATCAATGAAGAAGGCTATGTTTACACCTTTAATGCAGGCGATAAAATTCAGCTCAGAGACGGTCAGTATTCAGTTTCCGTTACAAATACGGGAATTGATGCGGCAGTTACTAAGCCTATTGCCGATGTAAAGGTAAACGGCAAAGCAGCATCGGTAGAAGTTGTATATGAGACAATCAACGTATGGGATTTCTCAAAGTACAATGTTGCCAACGGCGGCGCTCCCGGAATTGACGCTGACAAGGCGCATTATCTCGGTCTTGTACTTAAAAATGCAAATGAAAACAAGACCTTCCTGCTTGTAAAAGCAGACGGCGAGGTTAAAGTTCCCGTCAAGAAAGGCGAGGCTGTAACTATTGCTTATTGCTATTCGGGCACATTCACTATTAACGGTAAGGAATATACAGTTTCCGACACTGTCAAGGGCAGCACAAGCAAGACTGACACTATAACTGTTGAAGCGGCAGAGGACGGCTATCTTACCATTACGGTAACAGCCGAAACTTACTTTAATACTATCTCCAAGAGCAGCGAGGCTGTTCCTTACAGCAAGACAATAACTGTCGGCAAGGATAAGGACTACAAGACTATCAACGAAGCTCTCGCGGCTGTTTCAAAGATGAGCAGACCCAACAATGAGAGAGTTGAAATAGTTATCGACCCCGGAAACTATGAGGAAATGCTTGTTATAAATGTTCCGAACGTTTCGTTAAAGAACGCTGCGGGCGATAAGGCAAGCCTTGAGCTCAAGGATAAGGGCGTCAATATCGGCGAAAATGTCGTAAGAATTACGTCTTACTACGGTCACGGCTACAACTATTACAGCATGGGCGCTGACTGCAAGTGGAACGCAGATATTTTAGCGGCAAACAAGTCGAACGGCTACCTTTCGACTGAAAACCCCGGTTCGGGAACAACAAACGGTTCTTACTGGAATGCAACGGTCGTTGTAAATGCGGACGGATTTGAGGCTGACGGTATCGTATTCGAGAACTCGTTCAACCAGTACATTTCCGAAAAAGAAGCAAACGACATAGTTGTTAAATGGGATACAGGCGCTCCTAAGGGCGGCGACCGTCCTACAAAGGCGGGCGATACTTCCGTTCAGGACAAGAAATATGTTGAAAGAGCGGCTGCTCTTGCAATTAACAGCGACAACTCGGTATTCGTAAACTGCAAGTTTATCGGCAGACAGGATACCCTTTACGGAACAAAGAAAGTAAAGGCTGCATTCCATAAGTGCGATATCCTCGGCGGAACAGACTTTATTTTCGGCGGAATGACGGCAGTATTCTACAAGTGCAATCTCGTTATGAACACAAGCGAGGATGGCAACGACGTTTCTTACCTCACTGCTGCACAGCAGGACGAAGGCAGAGGCTATCTGATGTACGAGTGCACAGTTACTTCTACAACTCCCGGCGTTGACACTGCTTCTGCAAAGACCTCGAAGCCCGGATATTTCGGACGTCCTTGGACGGCGAATACATCTGAAGTTGTATTCTACAACACCACTGTTGAAACTACCGACTTCAACGGCACAGAGGAATCGCTTATAACTCCCGAAGGCTGGCTTGACTCCCTCAGCGGCAAATCTAAGGGCATGATGGAGTTTGGCACAATTGAAAAGAGCGGCGCTGACAACTCTGCAAAGAGAGTTGACTGGGCGACTGTTCTCGACGAAGCGAAGATCGACGGCGAGGACATCACGATCGCGCTGTTCCTCGGCGACGAGTGGACAAAGACGCTCCAAGACAGAGGACTTCTCACCGAAGATGCACCTGTTGAAGAACCCGAAAATGTTGTATTCACAGATGATGAAAACAACAAGACAGGAATTACGGTAGAGGCTGAAAAGGACGTTCTGCCCGAAGGTTCAACGCTTGTTGCAGAGCCTGTCGCAGACAAGACAAACGACACGGACACGTTCACGTTTGAGCTTTCGTTTACCGATAAGGACGGCAACAGCGTTCAGCCCTCAAAGGCTGTCACCGTAAGCATTCCCGTACCCGAAGCTCTCAAAGGCAAGACGCTCTATGTTTACTATGTAGACAAAGACGGCAAGTACGAGGATATGAAAGCAACCGTTAAGGGCGACGTAATCACGTTTACAACAACTCATTTCAGCGAGTATGTTGTAACCTCCGTAAAGCACGAGGAAAAATCACCCAATACGGGCGCAGCTCCGATCTTCCCGATCGCAGCGGCAGGAATTATAAGCCTTTCTGTAATTCTCTTTGTCATGATGAAGAAGAGAAAAGCATAATTAAACGGCACATTTACCCGCGGCTTAATGCTGCGGGTATTTTTTTGTCAAAAAACAGTTTACAATAATAATTTATTTTGTGCTTTTGCACAAAAAATAAGGCAAAAAATCGGCGATGATTTTTAAGCAAAGCGCTTGACAAATTTCTAAATTTCGGTTATCATTAAAGATGAAATAGTTTCCGACGGGATGGCTTTGCCCACTCGGAAACCAAAAATCAAGAAGGAGGATTTTATGAAAGCAAAAAGCACAAACAAGCTTGTTTCTTTAGCTTTGGCGTTGTTCATGTTGCTGATGAGTGTTCCGTTCAGTATGTTTGCAACAACGGTTAGAGCGGAAGAAGCAGACCCGAATGTTCATGTCTTTGATTCAAGCACAATGGAAGCTCATGAAGAAAAAGGCGATTTTACAGACGGTCAAGAAGTAGTTTATGAAGGCGATAGCTATTTTACACTTTATATGGGCAAAAACACAAAAATTGATAAAGCCGGAAATAGCTACAAATGGGAGGAAGAAGACAAAAGCCTTAACGGACCGAGGCTTAACTTCGGAGGAAGTTCTACAGTCGGAAACAACAAGACGAAAAACGTTATTGCGTTTACGACTTCTGGCGCGGCAACCGTCAAAGTATGGTATATGTTTAATCAAGCTGACCGTATGATGACAATTTGGAACGAAGCAGGAGAAGTTGTTGAAAAGGCACAGGTTGAAGGTGCAAAGAGCAATGATACTGCTACTGCTGTATTCGTAAATATTAAAAAAGCCGGCAAATATTTCCTCGGCGCTGACCCCAACAGTAACTATATCTTCAGGGTAGAAGTTACCGAAACCCCTGCTACAAAGGATTATACGCTTAATGCTGATGCTCTTGAAACAGTTGCAAAGACTGACACAAATGTTGAAGCTGGTACAGATAAATACTTTACCATTAAAAATGGCGACAAGGGACGTGTAGTTGAAAAAGAGCAAAAATTTGACGATGGTTATGTTGGCAAAAAAGACTTGGATTTTAACGGCACAACCGATAGTGATAAACTTGCCAAAGGTTTAAGAGTAATTGAGTTTACCGCAGCAGACAAGGGTCAAGTAAAGCTTTGGTGGGTTTCCGGCGGTGACGCACGCAACATTCAGTTGTGGAAAGTTGCGGATGACGGTACTACAACCGAAGTTGTTTCTACTACAAAGAATAACAAGGGTGCTTATATTGACACTCTTAAATTTGATGAAGCAGGAAAATATTACCTTGGTTGCCCAAGCGGAACTTGCCTTTTCTATAAGGTTGTAGTTACTGAAGGCGAAATAGCTGAGGTAGTCAGAGCACCTTGGGACAAGGTAGCTGCTCCCGAAATTAAAACTGCTGTACAGACAGAAGGCAAAAACGAGATAGTAGTAACAGTTTCTGCTGTTGTTGGCGCAAACGGTGGCGACAATGTTTCTGTTACAATGCTTGATAAAGACAGCAAGGAAGTTGACGTGAAGAAATCTCTTGCAGAAAAAGATACTCATGAGATTACATTCACTGCTAAGGCTTCCGGAGAATACACCTTTAAGGCAACTCTTTCCCGTGAAGGTGAAGATGATAAGACTTCAAAAGAAGTAAAAACAAGCTTCAAACTCCCCCTCGGCGCACCTACTATTTCCAGTGTTACAAGCAAGGGCAACGGTACTGTTGAAGTTGTCTGGGGCGATGTTGCAGAAGCTACCGAATACGAAGTATTCGTTGACGGCACTTCTAAGGGCAAAACAGACAAGACCACCTATATGGTAACAGGTCTTGAAGTCGGCAAAGAGTATTCTATAACAGTAGCGGCTATCCGTGACAAAGAAAACGGCACACCGTCAAAGGCTTCAACGGTTACAACCACACAAGAAGAGCAGATGACTTGGGGCTTTATGTATTACGGAACTTCTACCGAAGCTGCCAATTCGGATAATACTTCCGGAAACGGTGTTATCGGCGACCTTAACGCTGACAAAAAGATAACGCTCTTCTCTCTCGGCAACAAGGGTAAGTTCAACGAAAAGGCTGAATCCGACGGACTTGCATTCTACTATACTGCAATTCCTACAAGCAAAAACTTTACGCTCAGAGCTAAGATCCATGTTGATTCTTGGACGCTCTCCGGTCAGGAAGGTATTGCTGTTATGGCAATCGACAGCCTCCCCGGAAACGGCTATAGCGCACCTAACTCAACGGGCGAATTTTACTCTAATTTCTATAGAGCAGGCGCTCTTCGTTTCGCTTATAAGTATGACTCCGTTAAGGGCTTGAATGATACTGAAGGCGATACATACAATATGTATCTGGGTATTGGTATTCAGTCCAAGACAGGCATTGTTAAAGACAGCCTTGAAATGATCTACAATCCTCCTAAGGGAGTAACTGTAGACAAGAACGATTATATGGACTGCGGTCAGTATGCTCTTGAGACCCTTGCCGCTGAAAAAGGTCTGGGTCAGGGCAAATATGACACGATCGGAAACTGCACTAATACCAATACATTTGATAACGATGCAGTTGCAAACATCACAGACTTTATAATCGAACTCCAGAGAAATAACACAGGTTATTTCATATCTTACTATACTGATGAGGGAACTCTCGTAAGAACTCAGAAGTTCTATGATCCTAAGGCACTTGACCAGCTCGATTCCGATTATGTTTATGTAGGTTTCGCTGCTGCAAGAGCTATGAAAGCTACAATTTCCGATGTTACGGTTAAAACGATCGATCCTAAGGACGACGATCCCGCAGAGGAAAGACCCGTTGAGAAGATCGAACCCAAGGTTTCGTTTGCTTCTTCTTCAATCGCAAACGCTCCCAAGTATGATATTCTCCTTAAGGCAAATGTAAAGGGCAGCGCTACTATTATAGTTGGCGGAAAGCCCATTATCATCGGACTGGCTGTTGACGGCACAGATGAATACACTTCTTATACGCTTGATATAGCTCCCGGCACTAACAAGATAGAAGTTAAGTTTACTCCGGATGCAGATCAGGAACTGCCTGAGTATACCGAACTTTCTACTACTGACGCGGTTACATTTACTCTCAATGTTGCGTACAACACTTACTTTGAGAAGCAGAATAATATCTATGTTGCTCCCAACGGCACAAAGAACGGCAACGGCAGCAAGGAGTATCCTCTTGATATTTATACCGCAGTAAAGGTTGCAAGACCCGGTCAGACTATTATCCTTATGAACGGCACATACAAGCTCGAAGATACGCTTACTATCGAGCGCAGTATCAAAGGTACTAAGGATAAGATGATTACCATGATCGGCGAATCTTCCTTAAGCTCTTCAAGCACTAATGCAGCTACTGCTGCGGCAGCTGCTGCAACAAAGACTGAACGTCCTGTTCTTGACTTCCAGGGCAAGGCAGGAATGGTAGCGGTCGGTGATTACTGGTACTTCAAGGGATTTGACGTTACTAATTCTAAGGGCGGCACACCCGGCGTTCTTGTATCGGGAAGCTACTGCACATACGACGATATCAAGGCTTACGCAAACGGCGACTGCGGAATTTATATCCGCTCTAAGGGTAACTCGGCAGATCCGAAGTCCCTCTACCCCTCTTATAACCTCATTCTCAACTGTGAAGCATACAACAACGCCGATCCCGCAGGCGGAAACGGCGACGGCTTTGGCGCTAAGGAAACAGTAGGCGTCGGCAACATATTTGACGGCTGCGTAGCTCACAACAACGGCGACGACGGATGGGATCTGTTTGCAAGAGGCAAGAGCATTGAATCCGTAACCATAAAGAACTGTATCGCATTTGAAAACGGTCATAACGCTGACGGAACTATCAAGGGCGACGGCAACGGATTTAAGATGGGCGGAAACAGCTTGGCAGGCGGACACAAGATCATCAACAGTATCGCGTTCAACAATGATCAAAACGGTATCACCTGCAACTCCTGCCCCGATATTGAGATCTACAACTGCATTTCGTTCAACAACGGCGGTTCAAACGTAGCTCTCTACACAGGAAACAAAAAGCTCGAAACAGCCTTCAAAGTTGAGGGAGTAATTTCGTTCAGAAAAGATACTACCGGTTCTGAAAAACTTGAGCCTCAGACCCAGAAGGTAGACGACCTCAAGGGCGAAAACAACTACTACTGGGAAGGCAAGAGCGTAAATAACGCAGGAAAAGAAATCACAGCGGATATGTTTGAATCGCTCACCTACTCTGGCTACAGCCGTGCGGCTGACGGCAAACTTATCCTTAACGACGGCTTCCTTGCTCTCAAGGAAGGAACTGCTCCCGAAGAGCTGCTGAAACTTTTCGTATCGCTCGACGGAAATTACGGAGATGACTACGCTAACAGCGACATTTATACTGTTCGCGGCTCAGTTACGATTACCGAAGATGATCCGGATGATCTTCCTTCACCTTCTACCGGCTTCGGAATTGCGATCGTAGTTGCAGTTATCGCAATCTCGGCTGCTGCGGCGATAGTTCTCTTCAAAAAACGCAAATCAAGCAAGTAATTGCTCAGATGAAATGCGTTAAGCACAAATAATTTACCGCGCTCCATACGGAGCGCGGTTTCTTTATCATGCCGAAAGCGCCTTTTAATTGCCTATAAATACGCGCGATTTCAGTACAAAATACCAAACAAACAGCGGAGGTATAATGTTGTCATACCTCCGCTGTTTTCTGTATTAAACCTCATATATTAAAAGCCTAAGTGACGTCCTAACCGTCAATCTCAAGAAATTCTTCAAGACAAAGACCGCTGTCATGGACAAGTTTTGCTGTGCTTTTGCCGAGGTATCTAATGTGCCAAGGCTCGTAAATATATCCCGTTATATCGGATTTGTCCTTAGGATAGCGTATGATAACGCCGTATTTATAACAATTTTCCGCGAGCCATTTCGCTTCGGGCGTATTAGCGTAGCTACTGCTGCATGAGGTTATGTCAGCGGCAAGTCCCGACTGATGTTCGCTGTGACCCGGACGCGCGGAATATGTACTTGCTGTTTCAACTCCGTCAACCGAACACCAGTAAGCAAAAACAGACTCCTGTAGTGCATAGCTGCGAAAGCCCGACGCAATTTTCATAGAAAATCCCGAATCTTTGCGCATTGCACTGACAGCCGCATTCAGTTGTGTGCTAAATCCGTTACCGTAGTTTTTGGGGAGCGAATATTTCTTGTTTACGACAAGTATACCGCCGACATATGTAACGCCGTCTTTTTCTATCGGATCGGGAGCGTCAATTTTCGCGGAAACTGTTCCGCGGCAGTCAATATCATCAAAGGAATTAACAATATGTATAACACCCGTGCCGCTTATTTCAGCGTTTTCGGAAACAATAAGTTTTCCCTCAACATAGATATCTCCAAGCAGTTCAATATCACCGTCAATTCTCAGAACTTCGTCTTTTTCTATCCTAATTTCGTCACCTGAATTTACAGTAATATTTTCGCTTATTACATTTGTATTTTCCTCAGCATCAGGCGGGTTTTCATTTTCCGAGCTTACATTAATTGAAAAACTTGAAGAAGCCGAAGAACTTTTAGAGCTTTCCGATGAGCTTTGCAGGGTGACAGAAGAAGATGGTATAGAACTTGATGAACTTGAACTTGGCAAGTCTGAACTTGAATTTGGCAAGTTTGAACTTGATGAACTTGAATTTGGCAAGTCTGAACTTGACGAGCTGACATTAGGTAAGTCGGAACTCGATGAGTTCGGCAGGGAAGATGTGCCGAAAGCAGCTTCCGAGGCGCTGTTTCCTGCTCCGGTAGGCTTTTGATTAACTTCACTGCACGCAGAGAGTAAAGCTGTCGCAGTGCAGAGGGAAATGATTTTTAATGTCATTTTCATTTTTTAAGCTCCTTTGATGAATACAAGAACATAAACTTAAAAAAATAGATTTAAGCTCAGCAGAAGTTCAGCTATTATAGCTGAACCTCACTCAAAGACAGTATAGCACAAGGAACAAAATTCGTCAATACATTTTTTTAAAAACGCAAAATAATCAGCATATACTAATAAACCAATCGCAGAAAAAACAATAAATGCAAAACATTACTTAACCCCATAAAATAATCGAAAATAATTAAGTTGACAATTATGGAAAGTTATGGTATAATAATCGCAGGGCAATTATTACAGGTTTAAATGCTTACGCATAGCAAATTTTTTTATAATTTTGCTCTGTGTATATCGGTTGTTTTACCATAATTTTATTTAGTTTACAATATTAAATATAAATGGTATTCGGGAATATTTTACAGTGATATTGCACAATAAATCCCACTGTTTCAGCGGATATATTGTGCGTATATACAAAAGTGCTTGAAATTTCTGTAATACCTCTTGATTTTTTTATAAAATAGGGTAAAATATAATTAGCACTCAAATATAGAGAGTGCTAATTATGATTTTGATTTCAATTTTAGGAGGAAATAAATTATGACAATCAGACCTTTGGCAGACAGAGTTGTTATCAAAGCAGTCGCGGCGGAGGAAACCACTAAAAGCGGTTTTATACTTACGGCTGCCGCTCAGGAAAAGCCGTCTATCGCAGAAGTTGTTGCGGTTGGACCCGGCGGTGTTGTTGACGGGAAAGAAGTAAAAATGTTCGTAAACGTCGGCGACAAGGTTTTGATAAGCAAATATTCGGGTACAGATGTAAAGGTTGACGGCGAGGAGTATTCAATAGTAAAGCAGGAGGATATTCTTGCGGTCGTTGAGGACGGCACAAAGTCTGACGCGAAAAAAACAGCAGCAAAGAAACCTGCTCCCGCAAAACGTACTGCGGCAAGAAAAACCGCAAAGAAGTAAAACCGAGCATTTTTTCAGATCTTGAAAAGCAAAGACAGCGCGGATCTTGTCTTATCGCAGATCCGGCAGATATATTGCTTTCTGAAAACTATAAACACTAAAGGAGATATTTTATTATGGCAAAGGACATTATTTACGGCGAAGAAGCAAGAAAGGCTCTCCAAAAGGGAATTGACACTCTTGCTGACACGGTTAAGATAACGCTCGGACCTAAGGGCAGAAACGTTGTACTTGCGAAGAAGTACGGCGCTCCGCTTATTACCAATGACGGCGTTACTATTGCAAAGGAGATCGAGCTTGAAGACCCGTTTGAAAATATGGGCGCGGCTCTCGTAAAAGAAGTCGCTACAAAGACAAACGACGCTGCGGGCGACGGCACGACTACCGCTACGCTTTTGGCGCAGGCGCTTGTACGCGAGGGTATGAAGAATATCGCCGCAGGCGCGAACCCCATGATCGTAAAGAAAGGTATGAAGAAGGCTGTTGACGCGGCTGTTGCGGAAATTAAAAAGAACTCTAAAAAAGTTGCAGGCTCTGCGGATATAGCAAGAGTAGCTACTGTTTCTGCGGGCGATGAATTTATCGGAAAGCTTATCGCGGAGGCAATGGACAAAGTTACCGCAGACGGAGTTATCACCCTTGAAGAAAGCAAGACTGCCGAAACATACAGCGAAGTAGTTGAGGGAATGCAGTTTGACAGAGGATATATCTCGCCTTATATGGTGACTGATACCGATAAAATGGAGGCAATTCTCGACAATCCTTATATCCTTATCACCGACAAGAAAATTTCGTCAATTCAGGATATTCTCCCCCTGCTCGAAAAACTCGTTCAGTCGGGCAAGAAACTGCTTATCATTGCAGAGGATGTTGACGGCGACGCATTGACAAACCTCATTCTCAACAAGCTCCGCGGAGTATTTACCTGTGTAGCTGTAAAAGCCCCCGGCTTTGGCGACAGACGCAAAGAAATGCTTAAAGATATTGCAATTCTCACGGGCGGCGAGGTAATTACCGACGAGCTTGGACTTGAACTTAAAGATACCGAGATAAGCCAGCTCGGAACTGCAAAGCAGGTAAAGATTCTCAAAGAGAATACGATTATTGTTGACGGCGCAGGAAAGTCCGCTGACATTAAAGCAAGAGTAAGCGAAATAAGAAACGCTATTGAAAAGACAACTTCCGAGTTTGACAAGGAGAAGCTCCAGGAGCGCCTTGCGAAACTTTCGGGCGGCGTAGGCGTAATAAAGGTCGGCGCAGCTACAGAAGTCGAGATGAAGGAAAAGAAACTCCGTATCGAAGACGCTCTTGCGGCTACAAAGGCGGCTGTTGAAGAAGGTATAGTTGCAGGCGGCGGAGTTGCGCTTATAAACGCTATGCCTGCTGTACAGAAAGTACTTGATACGCTTGAAGGCGACGAAAAGACAGGCGCGGCGATCGTTCTTAAAGCGCTCGAAGAGCCTATCCGTCAGATCGCACTCAATGCGGGCGTCGAGGGTTCTGTCATTATCGACACTATCGTAAAGAAAAAGTCTGTAGGCTATGGTTATGACGCATACAGTGAGACCTACGGCGATATGATAAAGAACGGTATCGTTGACCCTGCAAAGGTAACTCGTTCGGCATTGCAGAACGCTTCTTCCATAGCGGAAATGGTTCTTACTACAGAGAGCCTTGTTGCTGACAAGCCTGAGCCTGAGGCTCCCGCAGCAGCTCCCGCAGGCGCAGGAATGGGCGGAATGTATTAATTGTTGATCTGAGGCTGAAAAAAGTGTATATCCCCGTCTGTAATAGACGGGGATATTTTTGTAGCTGAAGCGAGGGCAACTGACTGCCTTTTGAAAGGAACAATTCTATCCTAATCTTTCCGTTCCAAACCGAATATAGTTATACTCTTTGCCGACTGTATCCCATGTAAGGCTTCCGACCGCTCCTGTCGGCTCGATACCGTAAAGCTCCTGAAACCGAAGAACGGCTCGCTCTGTTTCGGGCCCGAAATATCCCGTTACTTCTATGATAGGTATCGCCGCTATATTCTGACCGACGACGCGAAGATATGTCTGAAACTCTCTTACGTCGTCGTTTCTCATTCCCGGAGTAAGATTATATCCCGGATAAAGCGCGGCGGTAGAACCCTCATAACCCTCAGGAAGATTGTTTAAGATATTTCGGTATATCTCGTTTATAAGCTGCCATGTGCGGAAATCAATTATGCCGTCGGGATTGATACCGTAAAATCTCTCGAACGCCTTTACCTGATTTTCCATATTCTCGTTGAATACGCCGTTTGCTGTGACGGACGGTATTTCGGGATTGAAATATGCGATGACATTCAAAAAATATTGCAGTATCCTTACGCGCTCGCCCGTATCGCCTCTTCTCAGAGGGTCTCCGAAAATGTTTTGCGTTTCTTCTGCCGTAAGTCCTTCGCTCGAAAGCTCCGAGAGCCGTTTTACCGCTGTAAAAATGTACTTTATCTGATACCATGTCGATTTATTTACTATACCTGTCTGAGGAAGTCCGAAAATGCTCTGGAATACGCGAACTGATTCGACTGTGCTTTCGCCGTATATCCCGTTTGCAGGAACAATCTTCGGTATAGCGGGATAGTTTGTACTTATTCTGTTAAGCTCGACTTGAATTTGTCTTACCTCGTTTCCTGTCGAACCAAATCCGAAAGGCGTTCCGGGATAGCTGGAAATATTCGGGGAGATCGGGGCGTTGTATACAATATCAATGTCGTTCCCATAATAATACTGTAAAATTTCATAGGGCGTATATCCGCGGTTTGCGAGAGTGACTGTTCCCCACTGTGAAAGTCCCGCGCAGGTGACGGTCGTGCCGTTGCAGAACTGGGTAAAAAGCGGCTCTATATTTCCGCGCCTTACGACATAGTTGTTGAAGATCTCGTCTACAATATTGCTTATGTTCGCAAAAATATCTCTTCCGTAGACAAACGCCTGGTCATACTGCGTAGACGAGGTTATGTCGAAATCATATCCGCGCGAACGGTACCATTCGGTATAAACGCGGTTCAGGGCGAACGTTATCTGGGCGTAGATATTCGCTCTGAGCGCCGCTTCGGGCCAAGTAGGAAATATCTCGCTCGAAGCGACATTTTTTATATAATTCGGAAACGAAAGCGATACATTTCGTGCATTTGAGTTCGGAGTGCCGAGATGAACGACAATGGTTTCGGGAACAAAAGGAAGATTATCGGGCATTTTCATCACTCTCCTGCGTCATATTCATTTCGGGTACGGGTATCATTCCGACCTGTTGGACAGAGCTTACGCCGTCAAATACGGGTATTTCTTTCAGTTCGACGTCTGCATATCCCTTGTGGGTAATGGTCGCGTCGTAAAGCGCGAACGGCTGGATAGTGTTTTCGGAGTCCTGAGAAAGCTCGTTTGACGGAGCAGGCAGCGGCTCTGTGGCAGTTTTTCCGCTGCTGTCGGTAATAAGTTTGTAAAACGTATGCGCTTTGCCGTCAAACGTCTTAGTGACCGTACATACGGCGTTCTCTACCGGAAGCGCCTCTCGCGCGGTATAAACGCGGAAAAGAATTGTGCCGCTGCCCATATTTTTCTGCTCAAATTCTTCAAGATTGGCGAAATCGGTTTCTGTAAAATTTGAAATATCCGATCTGCTGCCGTTTCTCTCCAAAGCGTCGTCAGGGTCGTTTTCCTGCATACGCCCGTCCTCAAAGCTTCGTCCCGTGAGCTGTTCGTCCTCGCTCGTCCCGCTTATGGGCTGTTCGGTGAGGCGTTCGGCTTTTTCGTTTGAAACGGTTTTGTTGTTTCCGTATTCGGCTCTGGGCGTGTTTGCGGAATTATCGGTAACGCCCGAAACGTTCTCAGTCGCAACATTTTCTTCGCTTTTGCTTTCATCTGTTATATTCTGGCGTGTTTCACTAAACGAGGGAATAGTCGTAAAGTGCGGCTCGGAAAAGGTTTCTTCTTCGTTAGTGCTGTTTTCCGTTGTGTCGGTCGGTTCGGATATTTTGTCCTGAAAATTTTCTTCTGCGTTTTCGGGGGCAGTATACGTTATAGTTTCGCTGTCCTCCGAGGGCGGAACGGCTGTATCGGGAATACTTTCTTCGGACTTTATGCTTTCGATTATCTCTTCGGGAACTTTCATATCCTGAAGCTCTTTCTGCGCGTCATCGGAAATGTATCCGATAACACGCGGTTTTTTATACTCTGTTTTTTCTTTTTCAACAGCGGGCGGCTGTTCAAAAACAGACGTTTTTTCACTTGAAGAACTTGCCTTGCTGTATTCAAGAAGCTCTCTTTTATAACGTTCGATCATTTTTTTCATATCTTCCATAACATTACCTCCGTAAAAAAATTTTCTCCTTAATTTATATGCTTGAAATTGCAGTAAAATGCAGTAAAATACAGTATAAGCTAAAAACGCAGACACAGACTGTAGATGGTCCCGTCTGCGTCGTCAGCGTTACAGCGTTTTCCGCCGCAGGCGGATAATGCGAACAGCCACAAAGGTTAGCAGCAGTAACGCGAGCATACCGGGGCTTTCTCTACAGTCTGAAGTTTGACTTTTTATACAAGCTGAATATCAGTCGGCTTTGCAGCTAAAAAATCAAAGGAGGAAATTTTATGGCGCGAAAAATAATTTCTGCACAAGAATTTTTTGAAAAGAACAACCGCGTTCTGATAAAGTTCGGAAATTCCGTTTTGAAAAAACTGTCGGACGAAGAGCTTATATCGTCGCTCGCGGAAAAAGACCTCGAAAAACTCGCAAAGGTCTTTAAACTCGTTTTTGAGCTGATGAGCGAAAACACCGATGTTCGCTCAGAGGGCAAGCTCGCCGAGCTTATCGGAGTATATAACGACATAGGGGAGGAGGATGATAATGGATAAAAACAGCTCTTCGCTTTCGCCGAAGCAGAGAGAGGTCTTACAAATGCTTAAAAGCGGGCAGATGAAGCGCATAAACATATTTGAGGGCAGCGTCAGAAGCGGAAAGACATATATTTCGATAATTGTCTGGGGATTTTGGGTCGCGGGTTCTCCCAAAGACAAAGCGTATCTTATGGCGGGAAAGACACTTCGGACACTTAAAAGGAACGTGCTTGATATTATGAGCGGGCTGTTCGGGAGCAATTTTTCATACAACCTCTACAAAAAAGAAGCCGAGCTTTTCGGTAGAAAAATTTATCTCGAAAGCGCGGCAAATTCGGATTCGGAAAACAAACTTCGCGGTATGACGCTTATGGGGGCATACTGCGACGAACTTACGCTGTTTACGGAAAGTTTTTTCGCTATGCTTTTGTCAAGACTTTCGGAAAGAGGCGCAAAACTTTTTGCGACGACAAATCCCGACGATCCCTCTCACTGGCTGAAAAAGAATTATCTCGACAACAAAAGCGCAAATCTGCTGTCGATAAAATTCAGACTTGAGGACAACATTTTTTTGCCGAAAGAATATATTAAACAGCTTTCTGCCGAATTTCACGGGGTTTTTTACGACCGTTTCATACTCGGCAAATGGACAAAAGCCGAAGGCAGGATCTACGACGGATTTTCGTCAAAGAATATCATCAGCGCAAAAATGCTCTCGCAAAGGCTTGAAGAAAAGCGCCTGATAATTTCGACCGTTGGGGTGGACTATGGCGGAAGCGGCAGCGCCTCGGCGTTTGCACACGTCGGATTTGACGAAGAATTTTCAAATGTTTATGTTCTTTCGGAATATTATGATAAGGAAAACCGCTCAGCGGAGAGCCTTATCTCGGCATTTTCAAGATTTATCGGGAGGGAAAAGGCGCGTTTTCCTACTCTCGGCAGGGTATACTGCGACAGCGCCGAACAGCTTCTTGTAAAGAGTTTCAGGAAAGCGGTAAAGGTTGAAGTTTCAAATGCGCTCAAACGTCCTATAAACACGCGGATAAATATGCTCAACAGGCTTATTGCATCCGAAAGATTTTTTGTTTTGGATGAGTGCAAACGAACCATTGACGCGATAGAAAACGCTGTATGGGACGAAAGAAGTCCGCTTTTGGACAAGCGCCTTGATAACGGCACGTCGAATATCGACAGCCTTGACGCGCTCGAATACGCTGTAGAGCGTTTTGAAAAGCAGCTTTTCAAGTTGTAAAACCGTTAAAAGCGCATTTCCATTACAGCACGTTACATAAGTTTTTTGAAAAGGAGTTTGAGGGAAAACTTTTTTTCAAAAAAGTTTTCCCTCAATGGGGGCGTGGAGGCAAAGCCTCCGCAAAGAAAAAAATCAGCAAAAGTGCATTTCCAACACACAACGTTACATAAAAGTTTTGAAAAGGAGTTTGAGGGAAAACTTTTTCAAAAGTTTTCCCTCAATAGGGGTGCGGGGGCGAAGCCTCCGCAAAAAAAAATCAGCAAAAGTGCATTTCCAACACAGCACGTTACATAAAAGTTTTGAAAAGGAGTTTGAGGGAAAACTTTTTCAAAAGTTTTCCCTCAATAGGGGTGCGGAGCGGATTGCCGTTTCAAATGCAAGCATTTGAAACGACAATGCGGGGAAAACTCTTGTTTTCCCCGCACCCAAGATTAAAAGCCGTAGGCTTTTAATCTGATGCGCATAAGCTAACGCTTGTTTCGCGGCTACGCCGCGACCGGAGAGGAAACTTTTTTGAAAAAAAGTTTCCTCTCCGGTCTCTCCTTCAAAAAACTTTTGCGCCCCGCTCATTAGGTGGTTTTAAAAAGAAATGAGCTTTGCCGCTCAATCAAATTCTAACCTCTTACTTCTAATCTCTAACCTCTAAGCGGAAACGCTATCCCTCACAGATTTGAAATATGCTCGAATACCTTGTCCGTACTCCAGAAAAACATCTCGTGGTTGAAACGGTCTTTTTTAAGCCCCGTCCGCTCAAATAAATCCATAACCGGCGGTTGTACACAGGAAAAGAACACCATTCTCCCCTCGCTTATCAGCTTCTCACAATATTCATGCAGAACATTTATTCCCGAAATATCAGCAACCGTAACTCCCCTCAT
Organism: uncultured Clostridia bacterium; assembly: GCA_947629335.1. Lineage (GTDB taxonomy): Bacteria > Bacillota > Clostridia > Oscillospirales > Ruminococcaceae > CAG-115. The sequence goes on from CANRDI010000011.1 coordinate 19,508, forward strand.
TGAGAAAATTATGTTGTAGTTTTCTCCGAGAGACGAGACCTTTTCTTCAAGTTTCGAGCAAGTACCGAAATAAAGCGGTCCCGTTATGTAAACGACGCAGGTATATTTAAGTTTTTCGGGGTTTGTTCTGTCCTTGTCGAGCTTGTCAACGTCTACGGGCGACACTGTGACCTGCATATCCGAAACCTTTACAACAAACATTATAAGCGAAAATGCAACGCCTATGAGAATAGCTATCGTAAGGTCGAATATAACTGTCGCCGCCATTGTTATAATAAATTGAAAGATCGCGGTCTTTATCTTGTTTTTGAATATCGCTTTTATCGAAGCCCATTCGTTCATTCTCCATGCCGTTACGATAAGCACTCCCGCAAGAGCCGAAAGCGGTATCATAGACATAACGCCTCCGAGAACGAACATCGACAAAAGCAAGACCGCCGCATGGAAAACAGAAGTAAGGCGCGTCTGTCCGCCGCTTTTTATAGCGACGCTCGTTCTGGCGATAGCCGCCGTCGCGGGAACTCCGCCGAAAATCGGAAGCAGCATATTTCCGACGCCCTGAGCTAAAAGCTCGACATTTGCGTTTATCTTTTCATTTTTCATTCTTCCCGCGCTCGCTCCGCACAAAAGACTTTCTATAAGTCCGAGCGCGGCAATCGATATAGCGGGAACTATCAGTTCGCCAAGCATATTGAAATTTATATTTCCAAAATCAAGCCTGCTGTCGAGAAGCAGAGTTTGAGGTATTGTTCCCACTACGCTGACGTTGAAATTAAAAACAGCGTTTGCGGCAGTTGCGAGGATAATTGCCGCAAGAGAACCGGGAACGAACTGTCCCCATTTTTTCGGGTAAATAAACATAAATACAACCACGCTTACCCCAATAATTATCGAAGTCAGATTTGGCGACTGGGGAGTTGTAAAATAGCTTGCTATTTTTTCAACAGTTGTCGTTCCCGTTCCTTTAAGTCCTGAAAAATTATCGACCTGTCCGAGGGCGATAATTATTGCAATTCCGCTCGTAAATCCCGTGATGACGGGAGAGGGAAGATACGACACAAGTCCGCCGAGCTTAAAAATTCCGCAAAGCAGAAGTATAATGCCCGACATAAAACTCGCAATGAAAACTCCCTGAATACCGTGCTGAGCGATAAGCGAAACAAGAATAGCCGTCATAGCTCCCGTAGGTCCGCTTATCTGATAAGACGCTCCCGAAAGCGCGCCGATAACTATTCCCGAAATTATCGCCGTTACAAGCCCCGCCGCAGCGGTCGCTCCCGAACTCACTCCGAACGCCAGCGCCAGCGGCAGCGCTACCGCCGCCACAGTAACTCCCGCCATAGCGTCTTTTCCGAGCTTTTTCGCGTTATATCCCTTAAATTCACGCTTTAAAATATTTCCGTAATCTTTCAGCAGCATTATGATCTATTCCTTTTCATATTATTAAGCATTTTACAAACCGTTGTAATTATAATCTTTTTTCGACAAACTGTCAAGGGTAAATATGGAGAATATTCACGCATTTTGAAAAATAATTTATGCGTATTGACAAACAGCCGAAACTTGTTCTTAAAGGGGCGTATGCCTTGCGGCAGATTTTTGCATAACCGCGTCAAATTTATCTTGCGATAAAAGAATTAAGGACAATAATAAAATGTTCTCGGTTATTGAACGTCAAACGGCTTTTAAGCCGATAAAAGTCGGAACTAAGCGGACAGATGTCAGAATATGTCCGAAAGAAAATATCGCTTACTTTGATTTATAACTTCTGCTATCCAAATCCGACTTTAATATCCAAAACTAAACACTAAAATGCTCTTGACAAGCTCCTTTCTTTGTGCTAAAATTATAAAAACGGAAATATTTTTCAAAGCTCACGGACGTTAAAAAAAGCAATGATCGGGCGGACAATTTTCGACTTGCTTTTAAAAACGTTTGCGGGCATTTATTTTTCGGTCATAACGAAAGGACATATCAAAATGGGCGTTTCGGAATTACTTATTTTATCTGTCGGACTTTCTATGGACGCATTTGCGGTCTCGGTCTGCAAGGGACTTTCGCTCGGACGGACAGATCTGAGGGAAATGGCGCTCGCGGGGGTGTGGTTCGGCGGATTTCAGGCTCTTATGCCGCTTTTAGGATATTTTCTCGGAATAGGTTTTTCGGGATTTGCCGCGGGATTTTCACACTGGATAGCATTTATACTTCTTTCTGTTATCGGCGGAAATATGATAAAAGAATCGTTTGGAAACAGCGAAGAGGATTATGAAAATTCCTCGATGAAAGCCTCGACAATGTTTCTGCTTGCTGTTGCGACAAGTATCGACGCGCTTGCCGTAGGAGTAACATTCGCTTTTTTCGAGGTAAAGATAGCCGCCGCGGTGCTGATGATAGGGGTAGTTGCATTTTTGTTTTCTGCCGCGGGAATAAAAATAGGGAGCCTTTTCGGAGCTAAATACAGATCCCGCGCTGAGCTTATAGGAGGGATCATTTTGGTGCTTCTCGGAATAAAGATCCTGCTTGAAGGCTTAGGCGTTTTCGGATAAAAACGAAGTTTTCAAATGCCGCTCAGATTTAAATGCCGATAATGCGGCGGCTTTGGTATCATATTCCCCGAAAAAAATTTCCGTACTTTACAAAACTCCATATATGTTGTATAATAAATATGTAAATTTAAATTATGGAGTTTAGCTATGAAAAAGTTTTACATATTTGATATGGACGGAACGCTCTGCGAAAGTATGAAATTTTGGCGGAAGGAATGTACGCGGGCAAGCGAAAAAACAAGTCTTGAAGAATGGGAGATAATATTTGACAAAATGCGCAGGCACTATCTTAATGAAGTGTCACTCAAAAACGGTATTATTGAATTTCTCGAAAACTCAAAACAGCGCGGCATAAAAATGTGCATAGCAACCGGCACAAGGCGCGACGTCTGCGAGCCGTTTTTGTCAAGAACGCCGCTAATGGACTATATGGAGTTTTTTATCGACTGTTTTGAGGCAAAGGCATTTAAGGACAAGCCCGATATTTTCCTACAGTGTGCAGAACGTTTCGGAGCGGATATTTCCGAATGTATAGTGTTTGAGGATTCCGTTTCTTCGGCTAAGACCGCGAAAAACGCAGGATTTTATGTCGTCGGAGTTTATGATGAAACTACCTCGAAGGACGGAGATATAACGCCGTTTACGGACGGTTATGTAAAAAGCTGGGATACATACAGCTTTCCTGAGGTCTTTGTATAAATAAGATTTGTTGACAGGCAAAAACTTTCAGACTGTAGATAAAGCCTTATCTACGTTGTCAGTGTAACTGCGGCAGGAAAAAACTTTTTTGATTATTCTCAAATTCTTCCCAAACCCCCTTGACAATTCCAAATAATTCTGTTATAATAATTAAGTTAATCGCTTGAATGCGAATAACCCCTTTCCCGCGCGTTGGGCGCGGGATCTAAGATCCATAAGGAGGTGCAGATATAATGGCAAAGTTAAACGAAAAGTATGAGGCGGTCGTTGTTTTCTCTGTAAAATCAAATGACGAGGAACAGCTAAAGGCGGCGGTAAACAAGTTTTCCGACCTTATAAAGTCAAATGCTACTCTTACGAGCGTTGACGAATGGGGTAAGAAAAAGCTCGCTTACGAGATAAACTATGAGGACGAAGGTTATTATGTCCTTTATAAGTTTGAGAGCAAGCCTGATTTCCCTGCCGAGTTCGAGCGCGTTATCAACATTACTGACGGCGTTCTTCGCTCGCTTGTTGTCCTTGCGCACGATTAAGGGTTGATTTTCTGACGGAGGTGTTAAAGTGAACAGGGTCATTATGATGGGAAGACTGGTAAACGACCCGGAGCTTAAGACCGTGCCTTCGGGCGTTTCGGTTTGCAGGTTCAGGATCGCAGTTGACAGAAACTATCAGAAAAAAGGCGAAGAAAGAAAGTCTGACTTTTTTAATGTTATCGCTTGGCGCGGTACTGCCGAATTTATTTCGAGATTTTTCGGCAAGGGCAGAATGATCCTTATCGAAGGCGAGATGCAGGTTTCACAGTTTACCGACAAAAACGGAAATCCCGCGACGTGGTATGAAATTGTGGTAGAAAATGCTTATTTCACCGGCGAAAAGACCAATTCTCAGAGCGGTCCGAACGGCGGTTATGCTCCGAGTTCTAATCCCGGATACGGCGAACCTCCCCCCGAATACAATTCTTATTCGGCTTCGTCAGGCGGCGAAAATATGCAGAGTTCTTCTGCTTCTGCGGATTTCTCGGCTGCTGACAAGGACGATTATCCATTCTGAAAAATTTTATTATTATCTACACAAATAGGAGGTAGAAGACAATGGCTGAAAGAAACGATAAGCCTATGCACAGCGGCGTTAAGCGCCCTCACCGCAAGGTTTGCCAGTTCTGTGCAGACAGGGCTGAGTTTATTGATTATAAGGATATTGCTAAACTCCGTAAGTTTATGACAGAGCGCGCGAAGATCCTTCCGAGCAGAGTTACGGGCTGCTGCGCGTATCATCAGAGAGAGCTTACGACGGCTATCAAGAGAGCAAGACAGTTAGCTCTTATCCCTTATTCGGCTGACTAAACACAGAACAAAGACAGGCTCGAAAACCGAGCCTGTTTTATTTTGTATATAAACTTGTTTGCGGTTCTTTTCAAACGTTATTTTGCTGAATGACGCACACTCGCCCTAACCCCCTGACCCCCTTCCCCGAAGGGGAAGGGGGAATTACGGGGCGCGGGCGCGCCCTGCGACCCGCCTTGTGGCGCAGCCTCCCCAAACCCCTGAAAAGGTACTTTTTATACAGACCGGCAGGCTCGTTTTTCGAGCCTTTTTTTTATCAATAGATTCAAATATATTTCTAATTATATTATTGACTTTTTTGGCAAAGTATGGTATTATGGAATTGGTTAGGGGGCATGTTTGCATTTTTAAACGTTAATAAATTTTTATAAGATTTATAAAGGGGGAAATATTTACATGAAGAAAAAAATTATTGCAATTGCAGCTGCTGTTACTGCCGTTGCAGGCGCTGTTGCCGTAACTTTGGGGATACACGGTTCAACAGAAACGATCGTAGCCTCGGCGCATGACGAACAATCTATTGAAGAACTTAAACAGAAGCTTCCCGAATCAGACAGACAGCATGTAGAAGAAATGGAAGCACAAGGCTACACCACCATAGCTATTCAAATGTCTACCGACAAATACAATCATTTCTTTGTTGATCTGACTTTTGAAAAGGACAACACTTAAACGTACCTTAAACGGCGCGTGTTTTAAATAAATGATAATATGAGTATGCTATCCTGACCGGATATAATTAAATCCGCGAGGCGGATACCTTAGCTTTACACTGACTTTGTGCAGTCTAAAGCGGGAACATTATTTTCTTATAATAACAGCACACCCAAGCCGCAGCTTGGGTGTGTCTTTTAAAGGACGACATTTTGAAGAAGTTTCGTTTATTAGTGCTTTTTCTTAACGACAACGACCGCCGCGCCCGCAAGAGCGACAACGCCGAGCGTTATTGCGATACCGCCAAATCCCGTGTTGGGAGATTTTGCGGCAAGAGAACCATCGGTTGTGATAATGTATTTGCTGAAATGAGTTGTCTTAAACTCGATATTTCCGTCCTTAACGGTTGCTTTCATGTCCGTATAATTGCCCTTGTCGTCAACGTAGTAAACATATATGTTTTTCTCATCTTTCAGAGCTTCGGGAACAGGGATATTAACGGTGATTTCTGTTGTGTTCTTGTCAAGGGAAACAACTTTTCCGTCCTTGTCCTTGAACGAGATGTCGTATGTAACGTCCTTGCTGTTTTCATCATCATTCTTTACCTGTTCAACAGAAAGCGACGCGCCCGCAAGAGTGCTTTCGGCAAGCGTCTGAGGAACAGAAACGCTTACTTTAGTTGTGCTATCCGAGAAGTTTTTGCTTTCGGCAGTTGACGAACTTGCAGGAGTTGAACTTGAAGGTGTTGTCGAGCTTGCAGGAGTTGAGCTTGAAGGTGTCGAGCTTGCAGGTGTTGTCGAGCTTGCAGGAGTTGAGCTTGAAGGTGTCGAGCTTGCAGGTGTTGTCGAGCTTGCAGGAGTTGAGCTTGAAGGTGTCGAGCTTGAAGGTGTTGTCGAGCTTGCAGGGGTTGAACTTGAAGGTGTTGTCGAGCTTGCAGGGGTTGAACTTGAAGGTGTTGTCGAGCTTGCAGGAGTTGAGCTTGAAGGTGTTGTCGAGCTTGACGGTGTTGAAGAACTTGAAGGAGTTGAGCTTGAAGGCGTGGACGAGCTTGAAGATGAAGAAGATGAGCTTGCAGGCGCGGGAGTATATGTTATTTCAGCGCCGTTGAAAGGACCGTAGTTGCCTGTAATATTGTTCAATTTCGCAATAGCAGTTTCCATTTTGATATTCTGCCAATCCGCTTCAGTGCCTGCGTACTTTACTTTTAATCCTTCATTGCATTTGCCGGAATTCACCTGACTTTCGTAAAAAGGATAATCTCCGTAATAATTTGACCAGAAAGCACCTTTGCCAACAGTTGTTATGCTCTTGGGTATAGTTACGTTTGCAAGTTTAGTGCAGCCTACAAAACTACCTGCACCAATTTTTTGAACGCCTTCTTTCAGTACAACGGTCTGGAGATTGCTGCAATCGGCGAAAACACCAGTCAACCCGCCTGCGCCGCCAATTGCGTCACCGCCAAAACTTTTGACGGTTCCGGGGATAGTTATACTTGTAAGGCTGCTGCATGAGCAAAATGCCATTTCACCAATTGTTGTCAAACCGTCGGGAAGTGTTATGCTATCAAGAGAGGTACAATTATAAAAAGCTTGAGAGCCGATTGTTTTAACACCTTTTCCGAGCGTTACGGTTTTAAGAGCGGTACAGCCGCTGAAAACCGATTCTCCAATAGTTGTCACGCTATCCGGAATATTTATGGATACAAGGCTGGTACAACCCCCAAACCGAGGCATACTTTTCATACTGCTCGGAATGTTTATGCTTTTAAGGTTCTTGCAATCTTCAAAGCCATAGCTACGACCATAATATCCGCCTATTTGGGTTATACCCTCGGGAAGTATTACGGTTTCGGCTGCACTAATCCTATCTTTACCATCATTCCAACTAAATCCGTCAACCGCCGTAACTTTCATTCCGCTGTATGTAGCAGGCACAACAACATTCTTTGCTTCAAGGTCTGTCAAAACAGCCGTAAGCGTGCCGTCGTCGTTTTGTTTAAACGTAAACATTTCGTTTATTTCGCTTGTGTCCTCTGTCGCTGCCGCGCTTGCTGCGGGCAGGGTATTTACAGCCACAGCCGCCGATGTTGCAGCTAAAGTACCCGCTAAAAGTATTGCGCTGAGTTTTCTTGCTTTCATTTTAAAATATCCTCCATTCTTTTTGCGGTCTGTTATTATTTTTGCCGCGCAGCTTTCCCGCAAAATAAAAAAAGTGCGCAGCCGAAACCGCGCACTTGTAAAAATGCCGGCTCCGAATTGCTGCCACACAATTGATGTCCCATTAAATCAAGGTACTAAAAGAGCAAGCGCTTTTACCATAGTAAAAGTACCTAATTTAATGGTAATTATTCAATTGTGTGGCATTATCATTCTACCACATCTTTGCAAATTTGTCAATAGTTTTTTAACAAAAATACCCGCCGAAAAAAAGGCGGGTAAAAAAATATAAAAATTCAAAACTCTGCGGCGTTGTACACTGTATTATTTCGCCATGATCTCGCAGATCTTATTCGAGAACTCAACGGGGTTTTCTATAGCCATTCCCTCGATAAGAAGCGCCTGGTCGTAGAGTATTTCCGCATATTCTCCTGCTTTGTCTTTATCGGTTTTAAACAGCTCTTTCAGCTTTGAGAAGATCGCATGGTTCGGGTTTATTTCAAGTATCTTCTCCGCTTTTGCGTTCTCGGCGTTCGGCATTGCCGAAAGCACTTTCTCCATTTCGACCGACAACATTCCCTCGCTCGTTATGCAGACAGGGTGATTTTTAAGTCTCTGCGACAAGCAAACAGCCTTTACCTTGCCACCGAGTTTTTCGGTCATAAAGTCGAAAAGCGGCTTGTTGTCCTCTTGCTCTTTCTTTATTTCTTCCTTTTCAGCTTCGGTTTCAAGCCCAAGGTCGTCCGCCGATACCGATTTAAACTCCTTGCCTTTATAATCGTGCATCATCTGCAAACAGAACTCGTCAACGTTGTCCGTGAGATAAAGTATCTCAAAGCCCTTGTCGCGCACCATTTCCGTCTGCGGCAGGCTTTCTATTCTCGAAATGCTCGAACCGCTCGCAAAATAGATAAACTTCTGTTCGTCAGCATTTTCCTCTGATTTTTCGGCAGTATTCTCCGCAGTTTTGTTATCATTCTCAGAATTGTCGTCTTCGGTCTTAACGCCTTTCATTCTCGAATAATATTCCGAAAGAGTAGTCGTGCCGCCGTTTGAGGTCTTAAACAACAGCAAGTCTTGAAGCTCGTCCTTGTTCATTCCATAGCTTTCGTAAATGCCGTATTTAAGCTGTATTCCAAACTGCTCGAAGAATTTTTCATACTTCTCCCTGTCGTTTTTCAGGCACTTTTTAAGCTCGTTTTTAATTGACTTTTCAACGCTCTTAGCAATGATCTTCAACTGCCTGTCATGCTGCAACATTTCGCGCGAGATATTGAGCGACAGATCTTCGCTGTCCACAAGTCCTTTTACAAAACTGAAATAATCAGGCAGCAGATCCGCGCACTTTTCCATTATCATAACGCCGCTTGAATAAAGCTGCAATCCCTTTTCAAAATTCTTCGAGTAATAATCATACGGAACTTTTTCGGGAATATAAAGCAGCGCGGAATATGTCGCCGAACCTTCTGTCTTTGTGTGTATATGAAACAGCGGGTCGGTATAATCGTAGAACTTGTCCTTATAGAATTGGTTATAATCCTCGTCTTTAAGCTCGGTTTTAGCCTTTTTCCAGATAGGTATCTGAGAGTTGAGCGTTTCGGTTACGGTTTCCTTTTCGTATTCCGCGTCCTTTCCGTCAACGCCCGTTCCTTCTTTCAGCTTTTCATGCTCAACGTCCATTATAATAGGATAGCGTATATAGTCCGAATAGCGCTTTACAAGCTCGCGTATTTTGTACGGTTTCAGATAATCGTCATAGTTTTCCTCGTCGGAGTTGTCTTTTATTTCAAGCGTAATGACCGTACCGTTTGCGTCTTTTTCGGCTTCGGAGATCGTATATCCGTCCGCGCCTTCGCTCTGCCACATATATGCCTTTTCAGAGCCGTAAGCCTTTGAAATTACGGTAACTTTTTTCGCCACCATAAACGCCGAATAGAACCCGACTCCGAACTGTCCTATAACGTCTACGTCCTCGGTTTTTTCGTTGTCGCGCTTAAATTCAAACGAACCGCTCTGCGCGATAGTGCCTAAGTTGTTTTCAAGCTCGTCGGCGGTCATTCCTATACCGTTGTCGCTTATGGTAAGCGTGCGCGCGTCATTATCCGTTTCGAGCTTTATTTGCATATCTGCGCGCGTAAGTCCGAGATTTTCCTCCATTGATTTGAAATACAGTTTGTCGAGAGCGTCCGATGCATTTGAAATAAGCTCGCGCAGAAAGATTTCCTTATGCGTATATATTGAGTTTATCATCATTTCAAGCAGGCGCTTTGATTCGGCTTTAAATTCCTTTTGTTCCATTTTTCTACCTCTCCTGTTAAAATGTTTAGCACTCTCTTTCATTGAGTGCTAATTACATTATACTACAATTTTCTGAAATGTCAAGCGTTTTGAAAAAATATTTCGGATTTTTTTCAGAATGTTATTTCAAAATACAAATCAAAAGCCGCGCAGGCAAAAATATAACGACGTATGATGACGGGGATTTTGTTGTAGAAAACTACTGACAAATCATAATGGGAGTGCTATACTGTAAGTGTGAAAGAGAAGACGTTAGCAAATCCAATCTAATCACAAAAGATTGTCCCCGAGTGTGGCTTCGGGGGACATTTTTATGTGCCGTGCTTACCGTTTGCCGCTGTGTCCGTCAAGCCACCTGCAAATAAGCTCAACGAGCAAACCTGCTTTGACGAAAATATGTAATTTCAGCAAGTATTCCAAAGCGATCAGCTCACCTCGCAAAAACTTAGGTTTCAATCAGGCAATTTTATTGTAGCATAAACCGCAAATTTTGTCAACAAATGTCATCAAAAGGCGGCGGTTTTCGGAATTTATCATCTGACGGCGGTCTTTAAAAATACTGTTTCCTTTTTTTTACAGAAATAATTTACCTCTGTCTGCAAAGAATACTATAGCCTGTTTATATAAATGTTGTATAAATGTTCAAGGCTCGTCATGCTGAAGAATTTTTTGCATAACTTCGCACTGAATTTCTGAGTACATCTAAGGTGCGTCTGCTGATTTTCGTTTTGTTCTGCAAAAAATACGCTTCTTTATCCGAGCGTTTTGATTTATGCAAACAGGCTCTAAAAAACAAAAAGAGAGGTAAATTTTATGCCGGATTTCAAAAACCGCCAGAGCGCAGAAATATTGAACGCCGTTTACCGCAATGCCGAAATGGCATATGAGGCGTCATCCGACGTCCTAAAGGTTTGTAAAAACAACAGCCTTTTCCGCGAGATACAACAAGAACAGACCCGCTATAAAAATGTCGCTAAAAATGCGAAAAGCGAACTTTTAAAACGCGGCGCAGACCCCGAACAGGTTTCTCCGTTCGGAAAGGCAATGTCTAAAATGGGTATCGCTATGAAAACATTTAACAACCAGAGCGGCTCTAATATCGCAAAAATTATGTTTAACGGAACATCTATGGGTATTATCGACATTCAGCACGCCGTAAACCGTTCTCACGGCGCGGAATCTCAAATACGCGAAAGCGCCGAACGGCTTCTTGAACGCGAACGCGACTATTGTGAAACACTCAGAAAATATTTATGAGAACTCTCCCCGAACACATTCCGTGCGACATAAAAGCGGGACGCGGCAAAGCCGTCCGCTCGCCCGTAAAATCGCGTGATAAAGAGATCGAGGGTTAGTATCAGTTCTGACCCTCGACGTTTATCATATTATTTTTTACGATATTTTCCATAAGTCCGAGCGCGCGTTCTCTCTGTACTGCCGCGGTATTGCCGTCTGTTTTAAGCTCTGCACGAATAAAAAACATTATGTCGTTTGTACAGTCCGAAAGCCCTGCTTTTTCCGCGAAACCGACCGAATTAAGCGATATCCCACTAAGCTCTCCGCCCATAATCGAGTTTTCTCCATAGCCTTTATGCATATAGTCCGTAAAACCGCCGTCGGAAATAATGAGCTGTCTGTACCCCGTGTCAAGTTCGAGCTGAAGGTTGTCGTTTTGCGCTCTATAGGCGTCGCCGGTCGATTTTGAGGAAATGTCCGAAACGCTTAGCCCGACGTGGATCTTTCCGTTTCCGTCAAAATCGGGGCAGTACATTTCGAGCGCCTTTTCAATTTCGTCCGTTTTGCCCCTGAGCGCCGAATTTTCGTCTGTTATTATAATAAGCACCATTATGTCCTCGGCTTCTCTTGAAAAAAGTATAACAAATATGGCAATAACGACCGCCAGCGCTATCGCGCCTATTGCGATAAATCCCTTATTCAAGTCGAAAAATGCTTCGGCTTTCTGTAAAAAGGTCGGTTCGGGGCTTTTTTCCGGCGCGCTTGGGATAAGTTCGCTTTCGCTTATTATGCCTTGTTTCAGCTTTAAAAGCTCGATCTTTTCCTGTCGAAGTCTTTTTTCTTCATTTTCGTTTTTTGACATTCTGCTTACTCCGGATTATATAAAATATCTTTTAAAGGCAAGAGGTTAGTGCAGCTGTAAGAGGTTAGAATTTGTTTTGAGCGGCGAAGCACATTTCTTTTTAAAACCACCGAACGAGCGGGGCACATAAAGTTTTTGAAGGAGATTCCGGAGAGGAAACTTTTTTCAAAGAGTTTCCTCTCCGGTCACGTCAAAGCCGCGAAACAAATGCGATAGCAAGCGCTAAAGGGTGCGGGGAAAACAAGAGTTTTCCCCGCATTACCGTTTCAAATGCTTGATTTGAAACGGTAATCCGCTGGATGGGGAGCGGGGGAACCGCCAGGTTACCTCCGTGGTTTGGTTTTTCCACAGTGACGAGCAAGCGGAAAACAATACGGGCTTGCTCCAAACTGCCTGCACAAAAGCCGTTATTCCTCTTCTAATTTATAAACCTTTTCAAGCCTCAGCTCAGGCATTAGCCTTCCGTACTCGTCATAGCTTTCAAGTATTGTAACGCCGAGCGCGCCGTCTTTTATGCTCGTGAAATTCAACGGATTTGAAGCTACGACCTCATATGTAAATCCGAGAGTTACAGAAGCCGTCATGCCCTCGCTTCGGGTAAAGACCATTCTGAATGTGTCGCATTCTCTGAACGAAAAAGCCGCTCCTGCGCCGTTGTCTACTATTATCGGGTCTACAACATTTTTTCGCTCGACAAACTCATATTCTCCGTTTTCGTCAATATCCTGAGAATATATGTTCTGCGCCGCAAGTACAACTCCGTTCGGTATACCCGCGGTAAGAGTGAGATTTTTGTAATAGAAATCGGGGACAGTAGGGTTTCCGTCCTGGTCGATACCGTTATAGACGCTTCCCGTCAGGACAAAGGTGTTTGCGTCGGCTTGTTCGAGGTCAAACGTAAAAACAGGCGCGTAAATGACGTTCTGATATGTAGCCAAAATTTCAGTCATCTCGTCCTGAGTGAGATTTCCGCTTTCTCCGTCGTTTACCGCCGCGACTATCTGTGAAAGAGTTTCGTCCGCGTTCAGGTCAGCCGTATATACCCTTGTCACTATCTGCGTGTTTCCGTTTGTCCCTTTTATATCGCCGCAGTAGGTAAGGTCATGAGAATTCAGGACAAAGAATACAAATAGACCCAAAAGCGCTATAACGATTATAAGTATGATAATTCCCAAAACAATTTTCATAAGCGAGACCTGCCTTTAAACTAATATCTTCAAGCTGTCGATAAAGTCTGAGTTTTTACTTTTTGTACAGCCTGTATCTTTTCGGTTTCATTTCTTTCGGAGGATTGTCATTTGCATACCGCGAACAGATTTGTGTCCCAGTCGGGTATATACGGATAATGGCGCATATAAAGCCTGTATTTCTTATTTATTGACTTTATCAAAAGCGGAAGTCTGAACATGTCTTCATTTCTGTGATACAGTGCGATATTGAGCTTCGGCGAATAATTGGCTATTGTTTCCTTAGCTCCGAGTATGGCGTTTTCTTCCGCGCCCTCAACGTCTATCTTTATGTAGCTCGCGCTGTCCCCTTTAAGCATACTGTCTACTTTTATCATTTTTATCTCTCGAAACCGTGCGGGATTGAGCAATTCGCCCTTTTTCGGCTCGGCGCAGCTGCCTCTGCCTTTTCTCACGGAGAAAACGAGCGTCGTGTCTTCGTTCCATGCACCGCAGTTGTACGCTTCTATAAGCGCCGACCCCAGCATATAGAGCCTGCGTTTCATTTTGCGGAAATTTCTGCTGTCGGGTTCTACGGCGTATATCTTCTTGAACTGCATGGTTGTTCCGTTCAGAAATTCGATTATCGTATCTCCGTCGTATGCTCCGAGATCGACATAGGTTTCATCCGTTCCTATTCCGAGAAGGTCAAATTTTTCCTCCGGATCTGTTTGCGCGTCGAGGAGATATTCGAGTTTGCCGCTGAGTTTATAGCGTATAATATCCTCAAAAACCTTTTTCGACTGCGCGTCTTCAAGAATGTCATATACCTTTTTAAGCTCGGCTTGGTGTTCTTTTGCATAATCAAGCGTAAAAACACCATCTCCCGCGACAGGAACATTCGGCGCATAAAGCTCATGCCTGCGGGAAATATCGATGATATGTTCCATGACGTCGGGGAGCTGAGTTCCAAAGCACACGAGTATTATAACATCGTCAAATTCTTCTTCTATTTCTGAAAGCTTTTTTACATTATATCCCATAAAACTGTGCCCGCGGACAAAATCGTCGCTCGCCATTATCGCGCTGACATTTACGCCGATATCGTCAAGAACGGCTTTTATTTTTACCGCGCCGTCGCCCATTCCGTAGAGTACAATTTTCTTGTCTGTTTTTTTAAGGTGATCCCACAGACATTCGTCTATATCATCAAGAAAAAAAGCCATTGTTTTCCTGTCCTCATTCAAAATCTGTTTTATCCGCTTCTTCTATTGCCTCGGCGAACATTTCCGACGCTTTTTCGGGTTTTATCATGTACTTATGCGCCAGCTCTTCAAAGCTCTCCCATCTGCCTTCGGCATAATCCGCCGCCATTCCGAAAACGTCGCCGTATACTCCGTCTTTCCTCAGTATCCCGCCCTTTATCTCGTCCGTAAGCGGAAGATCTTCAAGTTCAGGTATGCGTATCTTGTTCCTGCCGAAAGCAAGTATTGACATAAGTCCCATAAGATAGAACTCTTCGGCGCTGTTTTTCTGTTCGGGTATCTCGCGGGCTATCATTCTGCAAAACTTCGCAGTCACGAGGGAGAGCCTCATAAGTTCGCTGTTTTCGCTGTTTGAGATATGCTGTATCGCAAGCATATATATCCATTCTCTCAGATAGTCAAGCCCCAGTACTATTATCGCTTGTCCTATGGAAGATATTTTATTTGTAACTCCGAAATATGCCGAATTTATCAGCCTCAGTATTTTCTGACACACCGCCGTATCCTGCGACAATACATCTACGATCTCGTCTACATTTGGTTCGGGCTTCATTATTATTTTCATGGCTTTTACGATACTTATCGGGAGGGGACGTATATTTCTGAGGTCTCTCTGCGGTTTAAGGAAAAATTCGCCGCTGATATATTTACAGCCTATTCTTTTGGCAAATTCAAAGTCCTCATAGGTCATTACGTTTCGGGCGAAGATTTCCTTATTTGAAAACTTACAGATATACGAGGCTTCCGACTCCGCGGTTTTCGGAGAAGCAAAATCGAGCATTACCACGCCGCACAGCTCTAATATTTCGTCAAATCCTCTTCCGCGCTTAAAATCGTTGATAGCGAAAAGATAGCCTTTTCTTTTTATGACCCTGCATATTTCAAGGGCGTCCTTATCATCTGATATATCGCGCCCCGATATAACGGCTATAAGGCGCTCGGAGGGAAAACCGAGCGGCGCTCCGTCTTTTATCATTTCTCTTGAAAAATTAACGAACGCCTTTGCTCCTCCGCAGACGCGCCTTATATCTATCCCGAAAAAACCTTCGCGGTTCGCGCCCGCGTTTTCTGTTCCTGCGAGCCGCTTATATTTCATTTCATATGCGAAAAGCGCGCCGCTGTCGTAAAAGACAGGTCTTCGGGTAAGAAAATAATCCACCTTGATCCTCACTTCCTCAAAGATTTATACTTTGCGCAGAGCCGATAAACCGACTTTTTAAAAAGGCTGACACTTTATATTATACAACAAAAAATGTTTTATTTCAAGGGGTAAAAAAGTTTTACCGAACAAAACGCGCTTTAGTCCTTTTCAAATGCCATGATACGGCGGCGCTTTGCGGAAATTTGCGCAAATGCGCCGTTTTATGACCGGCTGATATTCCAGATATCCTTTGCATAGCCTGCAATAGTTCTGTCAGAGCTGAACTTTCCGGCACAGGTCATATTTATAAAACACTTTTTGGTAAATTCGGGGTGGTTAAATCCGAAATCGCTGTTCGCTTTAAGTTTTGCTTGGACATAATTTTCGAGGTCGCCGATAACGTAATAGTGGTCGGGCTTGTGCCATGAAGCTCCGTCAAGAAGCGAATAATAAAGCTCTCTGAAAGCACCGCTGCCGCCGTCGGAAAATGTCCCGTCGATAAGCGTGTTAAGAACTCTTGCTATGCGGGTGTTTTCGGAATATATCTTTCTCGGATCGTAGTTCGGCATTATCTGCTCTAAGTCGGGAACTCTTGCGCCGAAGATATAGTTGTTTTCCTCGCCCGCTTCTTCCGCTATCTCGACATTTGCGCCGTCGTAAGTTCCGAGGGTCATTGTGCCGTTGAGCATAAACTTCATATTGCCCGTGCCGGAGGCTTCTGTGCCTGCCGTAGAGATCTGTTCGGAAATATCCGCCGCAACAACGAGCTTTTCCGCATACGATACGTTATAGTTCTGCACGAAAACAACCTTTAAAACGCCGTTTATGGACGCGTCGTTATTGACAAGCTCCGCTATCTCGTTTATAAACTTGATTATCGCTTTAGCGCGCGCATAGCCCGGAGCGGATTTTGCACCGAATATAAACGTAGTAGGAGCGAAGTTCGCAATGCTTCCGTCTTTCAGACCGAAATAGATATAAAGAATGCTGAATGCGTTCATAAGCTGGCGCTTGTATTCGTGAAGGCGTTTTATTTGAATGTCAAACATACTGTTGGGGTCAATTCTTGTGTTTTCATATTTCGCAATATGCTCTGCAAGACGGCACTTGTTTTCATGCTTTATGTCTGCAAAGCGCTGTAAAACAGAGCTGTCGTCGGCAAATCTGCGCAGATTTTTAAGCTCGTCGAGGTCTGTGAGCCATTTTTCGCTTCCGAGAAGTTCGGTTATCATAGCCGATAGCTTGGGGTTGCAGAGCGCAAGCCAGCGGCGCGGGGTTATGCCGTTCGTTTCGTTCAGAAAACGTTCGGGATAAAGCTCGTACCAGTCGCTGAGAGCGGTGTTTTTCAGAATGTCGGTGTGGATCTTAGCTACGCCGTTTATATGCGCCGAACAATAGATAGCCATTCTTGCCATATGAACGGTGCCGTCGGCGATGAGCTGCATAGACGCGCTTTTTTCGCGCGAAACGCCTTTTCGGTACATATCAGCGATAAACGCCTCGTTTATCCGCAAAATGACCGCATAGACTTCGGGGAGAAGTTCTTCGATGAGGTCGCTTCCCCATTTTTCGAGCGCCTCTGCCATAATGGTGTGGTTTGTATAGTTAAAGGTCTTTTTGGCGATATCGAGTGCGTCTTCAAACTCGACGCCGCGGCTCATAAGGTTTCTGATAAGTTCGGGGATAGCTATAACGGGGTGTGTGTCGTTAAGCTGAACAGCATTATACTCGGCAAAGGTCAGAAGCGTTCTGCCTGCGGCAAGGTGCTTTTTTACGAGGTCTTCCATAGAAGCCGCGCTGAAGAAATACTCCTGTTTCAGACGCAGCATTTTACCGCTTCTGGTATCGTCGTTGGGGTAAAGAGTACGGGAGATGTTTTCAGCTTCGATCTCGCCGCGTGCTGCCTCAAAATAATCCTGGCGGTTGAATGCGTCGAAGTCAAATGCGCACAGAGGCTCTGCCTGCCACAGGCGCAGAGTGCAGGCATAGTCGTTTTTATAACCGAAGATCGGCATATCATACGGTACAGCCTTTACGTCGCCTGTTGAAAAATGAACGATGACCGTATCGTTTTCGACGCGTCTGCTCCAAGGGTCGCCGTATCTTGTCCAATCGTCGGCATATTCTTTCTGAAAGCCGTTTTCTATCGTCTGTTTAAAAAGTCCGTATTTATAGCGTATACCGTATCCCGTAAGCGGCAGCTTTTGGGTCGCCGCGCTGTCAAGAAAGCAAGCCGCGAGCCTTCCCAAGCCTCCGTTTCCGAGAGCGGCGTCTTCAATCTCTTCGAGATCCGACAGGCTTCCGCCCGCCTGATTTAAAAGCTCTTCGGCAAAGTCGGAAAGTCCGAGACACATAATATTGTTATAAACCGCGCGTCCGACGAGAAATTCCGCCGAGAGATAGCTCGCGCCTCTGCCCGAAGGGCGGCTGCAGTTCATCATCGGCACAGCCTGGCTCATAATGGCGCTTCCGAGGGCGTTGTGGAGCTGTACGGGCGTATACTTGTCCCCGTATTTTTCCTCTTTGCGCAGGAAATCCTCAAAGTCGTTTTTCAGTAGGGTTTTGTCTATCATTTTGTTGTCCTCCTTTTGAAAGTTCGGATATGTAAAAAGGTATTCAACTTAATTATACCACATTATTCTGAAAAATCAATATGTTATTGAAGAAAAACATCATAATGAGTAAGAATATTTTAATAATTTTGATTTTCAAAAGAAATTTTCCTCAAAAATCCGCGGGATATTTGAATATCGTCACGCTCAAAAAGAGGAAACCGTAAATTTTAGTTTGTCGATAAAGCCTGTTATTCGGGTTTTTGTACAAACTGAGATGGATTGTTTCCCGAAACAGCAGCGGTAAAAATCTTGTGTTTTCCCATCCCATCATAGCCAAAAAGGGAATTGCGTATGGTTTTTCATCAAAGAATGTAGTAATTTTGCACATAAACAATAAGTGAAATTCTACATCCGTTTTTCATATTTTGTACGTTAAATGTTCGCTCAGTGCTTGAAAAAATTGAAAAAATGTGTTATAATTATAGAACAAGTATAAGCGGGTATGGGCGTATTGCGCCATTTTATAATGAGGTAAAAGGCTTAAAAGGCTTGTTCCCGCTTTTATCAAATGCCGAAGCGCTGCTTCGGAAAGGAAACGGAGGTTTTCAGGTGAAGAAATTCTCATATGTTGCCACTGACGCCGGCGGTAAAACCTTTAGGGGTCAGGAAATGGCTGAGGATTTTAAGGAACTTCAGGCAAAGCTCAGAGAGAGAAATC
Source organism: uncultured Clostridia bacterium (assembly GCA_947629335.1). Lineage (GTDB taxonomy): Bacteria > Bacillota > Clostridia > Oscillospirales > Ruminococcaceae > CAG-115. The sequence goes on from CANRDI010000011.1 coordinate 38,147, forward strand.
TTTACGTTACGAGCTACCGCGATCTCGGTATGAACAGTATCGAGGTAAAGTATAAGTTCAAGACAAAAGAGGTCTCTTTTATCGCCAGACAGCTCGCTTCTATGACGTCGGCGGGTCTGTCGCTCGTAAGGGCGCTGTATATCCTTCAAGATCAGCAGGAAAACAAAAAAGCAAAGGCTGTGCTTCTGGAAATTTATGAAGAGGTACAAAAAGGAACTTCATTCTCGGACGTTCTGAAAATGAAACCGGGCGTTTTCCCCGATATGTTTGTAAGCCTTGTGGCGGCGGGCGAAGCGTCGGGTACTCTCGACACGATGCTCACCAGACTTTCGGATCACTTTGCGAACGCGAACAAAACCGCAAATAAGGCGAAATCCGCAATGGTTTACCCGATGATACTGTTGGTATTGCTTTTGGCGGTAATCATCCTTTTGTTTACACAGGTTCTTCCGATGTTTTCAAGTCTCGGAAATCCGGAGGACTATTCGGCGCTGACGATAGCGCTGTTGGCGTTTTCCGATTCGCTTATCAACCAGTGGTATGTTTACATAATCGTTATCGTGGCTATAGTCGTCGGTGTTTTCATACTTTTGCGAACGCCTGCGACAAGGCTGAAGATGGACGAGTTGCTGCTGAAACTGCCTAAGATCGGAAAACTCGTCGCAACAATGTACACCGGAAGTTTCGCAAGAAATATGTCCGACCTCTACGGCGCAGGTCTTCAAATGGTCGAATGTATAGAAAAGTCCATAGCGGCGGTAAATAACAGCTATGTCCATAAGCGCTTTGAAGAGGTCGTAAACGACATAAAGCTCGGCGAGAGTATGTCGAAGGCGATCGAAAAGACGGGCATTTTCGAGGGCATGTTTACCTCGATCATCTATGTCGGCGAAGAATCCGGTACGCTCGATACCATTCTGACCAAAGCGGCGGACTATTATGATGAAGAAGCCGACGCAGCGGTCACAAAGCTCGTAAGCCTTATGGAGCCTATGATGATCATTCTTATGGGTATTGCGATAGGACTGTTCCTCGCAGGAATGTTCCCGCTGCTCTACGGCGGAATGCTCAGTGCGGCTGGCTGATAGACCGAACGGCTTCGCCGCGGCATAAGAGCGGCGAAGTCTTAAAACAAATGAAAATATGAGGTGAATTTAATGCTTTCTTTTGAAATTACCGACAGTCAGATAAAGCTCATCAGAGGCGTTCAGAGCGGTTCTAAGATCAGGATCCAGGACGCGGAGATAACCGAGCTTTCCGAAGGCTATGTCCAGAACGGATATATTTCCGAAGTGCCTATGGTTGCGGCGGCGCTGAGCGAAATGCTGAAAGTCAAGAACATAAAGGAGAGAGAGGCGATAGTTTCTATCACTTCAAGCTCCATTGTCTACAAGGAAATGGCTGTCGCAAAGCCCAAGAATATGAAAAACCCCGCCATTATCGAGGCTATGATACAGGCGAGTATGAACATCACAAACGACTATAACATTTCATTTACGATAGTCGGCGAGTTTGAGGACGAGGAAAAGAATAAAATGCTTTCCGTTATCGCGGCGGCTTGTCCCCAGCGCCTTGTCGACGGCTATGTAAGGCTCTTCTCGCACGTCGGACTACAGCTTAAAGGCGCTTATGTAGCAAACAACTCTGCGACAAGGCTCGTTTTGAGTACTCCTAAAATGGAGGAAAGAATGCCGCTGCTCGCAGTTCAGGTAGATAAACACTTTTTGAGCATGAACCTGTATGAAAACAAGCAGATAGCGTTCTCGCGTTTCTTTAATATTGACCCCGCGGATTATGACAATGCTCCCGATTATGTTTCGAGAGCGCTCTATGATAACCTGTACAGAATGATACAATTTATCAAGACCCGCTCTAAGGACAGCAAAAACAACGATACAAGACCGCTCCAGGAGATCATGCTCTACGGCGAATGGGACAGCTTCAGCGAGATAAACAACGCTGTGGCACAGTTCGATAACGTAAGAAATTCGACATTCTCCATGCCGGCAATGGTTTCAACAGCGACCGCGTTCGATTTCCCGAAGTTTGTAAACTCTATCGGCGCGCTCTGCCGCATAAACAAGGATAAGGAATTTATAAACCTTCTCGAAGCCACTTCGGCTAAAAGCTCAACTGCTGCGAACACGTTTCTGCTCTCTCTTGCGGGAGTTGTTGCGGGAGCTGTGGCGCTCGTCGGAGGTACGGTTATTGTTCTCAACATTATCAACAACAACCTTCAGGGTCAGATAGACTCGCTCCAGGCAAAGATAACCGACCCGCAGATGCAGAACGACCTTTCGATTGTTGACCAGAGAACAAGTATGCTCGCGGGATTCCAGAGCTATAACGATACCGTAAACCGTACCGCGCTTCTCTTCAACTACCAGCCAAAGGTTCAGAGCTATATCATTGAAAAAGTGCGCGTTCCTATTGATAATACAGAAGATGTGCTTCTTGAAGAGGGCGAAGAGCTTGATATCGAGAGCATTTCGATAAGCGGATATAACGTAACGGCTACGTTCAGAGGACACTCGAAGGGCGACCCGACGTCCCTTCCGTCAAGATATGCGCAATATCTTACCGAAAAAGTATTAAATAAGTACGGCGAGCCCTTTTTCATAAATGTTTCCTATAGCGGATTTACAAAGGACAACAACACCGAAGAAGATGATGAAGAGGCATTTACAAATCCCGATTATGTAGCAGATACAGTTTTCACTTTTAGCATGTCAATGACCCTCCAAATGGGAAGCGACGAGGCTAACGCTACATACGGCGACGATGCGGGCGAAGGAAACGAGAACCCGAATGAACAGGAAGGAGTTGATGAAAATGCGGCTCAGTAAACAAGAACGTATAGCAGTTATGGTAATTCTCGTGATTGTTATTATTGCACTCGGCGTATTTTTGTTCATAGTACCTGCGGCGCAGAAAATCGGAGTTACAAATCAGAACCTTGCAAACAAGCAGAGCGAATATGACGCGGCGCTTGCAAAACGGGCGACAAAAGGTTTGCTCAAAGACCAGATCATCGAGGCTTATAAAGAAGGCGAGCATATCGCGGATATGTTCTTCCCCGAAATGAAGTCCTATGAGGCAGACGCGGCGGCAAGAGAATTTATTCAACAGTGCGAGGCGAATATTATCGTCACCGAGCTTTCCGTTTCAAATCCCGGAACAGCTACCCTTTCTACAAGTTTCCCGACCGAGACCGAGGTCACATACAGTTTAAAACAGTATGCAACGCAGGGCGTGGCAATCGACGAGGCAGTAGCAAAGCGTATGGAGAGAATTGCAAATCTTCAGGCGGCTCTCGGAAGTTCACAGACGATCGGTTCGAGTATCGTAAACTTTACGGTTAAAGCCGAAAATCAAGAAGAACTTACAAAATTTGTCGATGAGATAAATAACTATATCAGAAATGAAAACGGCGTTGATACGAGAAAAGCGCTTATGCTTTCAAGCGGATACAGCATAACTTATGACGACGTTTCGGAAAAGTACGATAATTATTCGGAAGAAGAAGCTACCGAACCCGGCGAAAATGAAAATGAAGACGGTGAATATAAGTCGCTTCAGGTTTCTCTCATATTTTACAGTATTGAGCGCATGCAGGATCCCCAGCCTCAGCTTGGCGCTCAGGACGGCATAGTCACAAGCACAGACGAGCAGCCTGAACAGTCCGAGCAGTCTGCGGCATAAAATGCATTGAGGCGTTGTTTTGATTTTAGAAAGAAGGAGGAAATATGCACACTTTCAGAAAATACATAAGCAACCGCGGAAGCGCGCTGCTTATGGTCATAAGTACTATGACGGCGCTGATGATAACCTGTATGGCGATGTTCTTTACGGTTTTGGCTTCGCGCTCGACAACTTATGCTATATTAAATCAAAAACAGGCATATCAGAGTTCTCTTTCGATTTTTGATATGCTTATGAATGACGCACAGTCTGACGTCAGCGCTTTTCGTGAAAAAATGCTCAGCATGGCTGTGGGCGATTATATCGAAACAAGCGGAACAAGCGAAGATCTCGGCGATTATACGGTTTCTATAAAAAGGCTCTCAGACGAGGTTGTAGAGGGAACTGTAAACCAGGTATTCGATATAGTTGTTTCGTCAACAGTAAACGGAGTTACGGAAACAGTTCACTCGCAGACAAATTATAATCCCGGAAGCCCCGGAGAAAACCTTGTCGGCGATCCGAGTGTTTCGATTTCTCCGACTTTCGCGGCGACAGGATACGTTCCGAACGACGTTTATCTTGACAAAGGACGTTTCTTCTCCGATGTTTATTTCGATAACGAAGTTACATACTTCGCGGTAAACGGCGGCGGTGAGATGCATCTTTACGGAGATGTAAACTGTGCGGGTTCAGCAATTTTTGCACCCGGATTCCAGTGGAACAGCAGATCGGGCAGACCCGTGACTGTTGCAATAAGAAACACCCTTACCGCAAGAAGCGGCGCAAATACTACATATTTAAAAGGCGATAAATATCTTGTCGGCGGCGACGCATATATCAGAGACCCTCTGCAAAACACATTTGTTTACATAAACGGCGACCTTCACCTTGACGGCGACGTTGGCGGCGCGCTAAAGGATATTCCGTATTTTGTAAACGGAGACGTTTACACGGATATGACGCAGCTTAACAATCTGTACTGCAACGGCACGCTCTATTCGTTTGACGGCGCTACAAACAGAGGAAAAACGCCCAGAACATGGGATGATGTTGCGGGTACTACCATAAACGATCTTAAGGTTCTAAGTCATGATGAAATGATAATCGAGCTTGACAAGAGAACGCAGACGAACACCTATTATAAATGGAAGATCGACGACGATCCGGCTTCGGTTGACGACAAGGCTGTTCCCGATGTAAACCTTGACAGCTCTATCGGAAATCACCAGAAGCTCACCATAAACAGCAAGACAGAGCCTGTTTATATCGTACACGAGGACGCATATAATTCTTCAAACGTTCCGAGCGAATACGGAATGAGCGACTCGGATCTTGACAATAAGTGGAAAAGCGGCTGTGTTATCACGGACATTGATGTGAACATTTGGGACGGAAACCCGTACTTCTTTATAATAATCGACACGGGCGACAATCCCGACAACGTTTACACAATTCGTGTGCAAGGAAATACAAACGGTCCGAAAGGCAATAACAAGTACTTCACTTGGAACGGCGGCAGCAACGTAAGACCTATTATACTTACAAAAGGCAGAGGCAGCGTTGTAATTGACGTTCCGCCGGGAGTTATCTATCAGGACGTAAATTACGGATTAATTTGCCACTATAACTGGTGGGTACTTGACGGAGAAAGCACAGATTTCGGCACGCCAAACGGTAATTTCAGCAACAACTCTACGCTTATTAGTCCGGAAACGCTGAAACCGCTTGTTCATACAACTTGCGGTCAATACTGCACGGACGGCTGCAACGACCCCGGAAAAATTACCGTAACTGACAGCGAAGAGGTGTGCAGCAGAGATATGCACCCCGCGGGAGTTTCCAAAACCAAGAAAACAGTTAAGTGCAGTGTGCATGACGTAGAGGTCACATATTGCCCATACTGTGAAGAATTGTTGGTAAAGGATTCTTTCGGAATGTATAATTTCTGCAAAGACCACGTTGACAAAACGAAAGCAGCAGCGGCTTTAAGCTCTAAACCAAACGCGAATAAGGCTACTGACGGCACTGCAATAATTCCAAACTGCAACATTTACCTTATATCAAGCGATGAAAGCTCGGAGTTCCGCTTTGGTAGAGATCAGAACGAAGGCGTACTCGGATATAACGCAATGATAGGATATGTTTATGCTCCTTATCAGACGTTCTCCTCCGAAACAGATGTCAGCGGCGGCTATCTGAACTTTATGGGAGGCATGACGGTTTCGGACTATATCTTCCACTCGGACAGCTCGTTTATAATGTGCCTGCCCGACAAAAACCCCGCAGACCTTATGAGCGATGACTCACTTAAACATAGGTACACAGTCGCAAAAGACTGGAAGATAGAGCTTGTAACACACTAAGCAAAGGAGGCGCTTTATATGTTTAAAAGATTGTTTTCTAAAAAAAGCGGCTTTACGCTTGTGGAGATAATCGTTGCGTTCGCGGTTTTTGCGATTATGTCAACGACTATTATGCAGATGCTTGCGATGATCTCGCGCCAGCGCGCGTCAAACATCAAGTACGCGCAGGAGGTAGATAACCAGGAAAAATACCTCGTTACGCACGATAAAGCGACGTTTGACCCGTCAAGAACGCCCGACGGGAAGATCGAGCTTGACTTCGGCGAGGGCGGAAAATTCTCCGCTGATTACCAGATGAACGGCACAAACGACGACGGCTCGGTTGACGGGCTGAGATACTTTGTTTCAAAAGAAGCGGAGAGGACCGACGTCGGCGGAAGTACAACTCCTCCTCCCGCTGATGAAGGCGACGGCGACGACGACGCAGGCGCGCAGACCGACCGTGTAAGGGCGAGAATAACCGGCACAAGCGGGTTTGACTTTATCAGTATTGATAGGATTGAAAAAAGTGTCGGAAAACAGGTGTCATCATCAAAGCAATCATACTGGGAATGTGAAAAATGTCACACCCACTATAACAGTCAATATGAGGGATATAATGTCTGTCCCGCACAACCCGCCGGTCATGGCAACTGGGCTAATGATAATATCTGTAACACTTTCCTGAAATATAAAGAGGAAACCATTACAACGGAAAGTGAAGAAACATATTATATTTACTATTTTGAGGTAAGCGCGCAGACGGGAAGCAGCGTAAGCTCGAAAGAATATCCCTACGCGAATTACAGAATTTACTTCTATGACGCGAGCGGAAACCCCTGCGAGATAGTTTACGCGAATTATCTGAACGTAACGACGCTTTCGGGCGCTGAAAGCTTAAGCAGCGACGCTAAATCAAGTATCGACCTCTACAGTTCCACCCTTAAAAACAGCCCCCACCAGGATAACCCTTATACCGCAGCTATCGTTTCAAACAACGGCATAAGAATAGGCTCGCCTTTCAGCTCTGACGGCGTGAAGTTTGAATCGGGCAAGAAAACCAGATTTGAAGTGGCGTTTTTGACCGACCCGCAGCTTGATGTTACGTCATTCGGCGAAAACGGCGACGTAATGGGCGACGGTTCTTGCGTTTACCATTCGGGCGATACCCTTTCAAACGGCGTAAATATCGGCTCGAACATCTACGGTGCTTATCCGAAATCATAAGACGCGGAGGTGAGACCCTGTGAAATTTATCAAAAGGCTTGCGTCAAAGCGCAACAAAGCGGGCTTTACCTTGGTCGAGGTTGTAGTTTCAATGGCGCTTTTGGGCATTTTGTGCGTGTCAATGACGGCGTTTGTCGGACCTATTCTGAGAACGTCGGGCGACACGGAAAAAGATGTCCGCGCGACTATAATTGCCGAAACGATCGACGCATATATTAACCGAAGCCTGCAAAACGCGAAAGATGTTTCGATCTACACAGATGTCGATTCGACAGAGCTTGTACAGGTGAGCGATGACCTTGAATGGTTTAAACCGAAATTCGGGACATCCGCTCTCGACCCGAACAAATACGAGGTAAGGTGTATAGCGCTCAAATGGCTTGAGGACGAAAAGACAAACGAGATGAAATATATGCTGACGCTCGGAAAAGTCACAAAGGGCGTGTCGGATAAATACACCATTACCCAAGAAAACAGGATCTTTGAGGACTGTTTTTACGAAGGAATGTTCCCCGATCTGCATATCGAACAGGTAACCTCGGACGACGGAACAAATGTTTCCGCGCTTAAACTGACGGTGGATATTTACACTGACCCGCAAATGAACAACCTTTCGCTTTCCGGAGAAGGCTATACGAACCTCATAAATATAAGCAAACTTGCCGCTTCGACGGACATTAAGATAAAGACTGTCGGGATACCCTCGGACGGTTCAAGAACAAGCACCTATATCTTCTACATCATAAGAAAAACTTTCTGAGAAAAATGACAGACAAATTCGGGGCGAATGCTCGCCCCGAATGTTTGTCGAATTTCCGCGGTTCAAAAGAGGTTTGTGTACCAATCTACAATCTGAGCGCCTACAAACCATGAAACCGCAATCCCTACCGCAAGAAAAGGTCCGAAAACCATTCGGCGCGAATACTTGACTTTTTTTACATCAGCGCCGCTTATGAATATCTTAAATCCGCCCTCGCGCTCGTCGGTGATGTTCTGACGGAGCATACGGCTGAGTTCGGATTTGTCGGGAAGCCCGACCCAGACCTTTTCATCAAGAAACTCCCACTCAATATCGGGTGCGCCGTCACTTATGCTCCCCACAATTACGTCGGAGCGCTCGTCAGCGACATATCCGACCCCTCGGTCGAGCTGGTTTTTATACCATTGCTCTGCAATATCCCGAATTTGTTCAGTGAGCTGTTTTTCCGCCTTACTGTCGCGCAGTTTCTTTATAGAGCCGTAAATTGCTCCGAAAAGAATGCCAATCAGAAGTCCCGCGAAAACCCTGTATCCGAGCAAGAGCGAAGCCCCGATCATAAGCTGCATATCGCCGCCGCCCATTCCTCCTATAAGTACAAGAACGGCGAACAGCACAAGTATAACTCCCATGGCAATAAGACGCTCGTACCAGACTATCTCCGACGGAAAGACAAATATCGCGGCAATTCCGAGGACAGCCATGACCGCGCTGCACCAATAGGGAATTTCAAACCTGTCAATGTCTATCATCGAAAGCACGATAAGCACAGGAAACATAACAGCCGAAAAAGCTATTTTCCACCAGTCGGCCGGCTGAAATACAGCAAAAACAAGATACGACAGACAGTAAATGACTGCTGTTATCAGTTCTACGACCATATATCTGGGCGAAAACTTCTCTCCGCAATAGCGGCAGCGTCCGCGCAGGAAAATATAGCTGAATATCGGAAACATATCGTACCACGCGAGGCGATGTCCGCAGGAAAAACAGTGCGAAGGCTCGGTGACGATCGACATTTTTTCGGGAGTACGCAAAATGACGACATTCAGAAAACTTCCGATAACAGAGCCGAGAATAAATGCAAAAACCGCATATGTAACGGTAAAAGCTATAGGCATAAAAATCTTGCCTCCTTATAAAATAAACTATTGATTATATTGTAACATAAAACCGCAGTATTTTCAAGATGATTTTTTAAATACGAAAATAAACGCAGAAATGTCCGCGGCAGAGCTTTTTAAAATCACTTTAAAAGCCTGTCGAGAGGTTTTTGCGGTTTGGATATAAAATCAATTATGAAAGGGGAAATATCAAATGCCACCGATTGGAAGAAACGTCCGAATAGGAGATCTTCTCGTGGAAAAAAAGCTACTGACTCCACAGCAGGTCGAGGCGGCTCTTAAATTCCAAAAGGAAAAAGGAAACGGAAAAAGGCTCGGAAATATCATAGTTGAGCTGGGCTATGTAAAGGATGTAGACCTTGCAAAAGCCCTCGCGGAAAACCTGAGAGTTCAGTATGTAGACCTTTCGGCTATTCAGATAAATAAAGACGCGGTAAATAAGATATCCGAAGATATGGCGAAAGAGAAAATTGTTTTCGCATATCAGTATCAGAACAACCGCCTTTATGTTGCGACAGACGACCCCGTAAACTTTGTCGTTTTCGACGACTTAAAAGTTCAGACAGGTATGGACGTTGTTCCGCGTATCTCTACGCGCGCGCAGATTGAGGCTGCGATAACCAAATATTATTCGTCTCAGGCTTTGGACAGCACCATGAACGAGCTTGAAAGCGAGAATATGTCCGACGAGGACGTTGCGGAAAACCTTGCAAGAGCGGAGTCCGAGGGAAGAATTGATAATGCGCCTATCGTAAAACTTGTAAACATGATGATAGAAAGCGCATTCAGAACAAACACTTCGGATATCCATATAGAGGCGTTTAAGGACAGAACGAGAGTTCGTTTCAGAATTGACGGCGAGCTTGTAGAACAGCAGATGAGGATACCGCCCGCGCTTCACAACTCGGTCATAACGCGTATTAAAATCCTCGGCGGAATGAATATCGCAGAGCGCAGAATACCGCTTGATGGACGATATGGAACGCGCATTGACGGAGTAAACCTCGACGTCCGTATCTCGACGATACCGTGCGTTTACGGAGAAAAATGCGTTATACGTCTGCTTTCAACTGCCGACGAGAAAACGCGAAAGATAACCGACCTCGGTATGACGGACTATAACTACCAGATGTTCAAGCAGATAATAAGATGTCCGAACGGAGTTATGCTCGTAACAGGTCCTACGGGTTCAGGTAAGTCCACGACGCTTTACGCGACCCTTGGCGAGCTTTCACAGCCAAACGTAAACATCGTAACGGTTGAGGACCCTGTCGAAAAGAAAATCGACGGCGTAAACCAGTGCCAGATAAACGACAAGGCAGGCATGACCTTCGCGGCGGCGCTCCGCTCAATTTTGCGTCAGGACCCCGACATCATAATGGTCGGAGAAATCCGTGACGGCGAGACAGCCGACATTGCGATAAGAGCGGCAATTACGGGACACTTTGTGCTTTCGACGCTGCATACAAACGACGCGGCTTCGACAATAATCCGTCTGGTGGATATGGGCGTTGCGCCGTATATGGTTGCAAGCTCGCTTGTCGGAATTGTTGCACAGCGCCTTGTAAAGCTGCTTTGCAATGAATGCAAAGAGAAATTTACGCTGACCGATCCCGAAGAGCTTAAACTTATGGACAAGAAAGAGCCCGTCCAGATTTGCAGACCGCACCCCGGCGGCTGTAAGGCATGCCACAACACAGGTTATTCGGGACGTACCGCAATTCACGAGATAATCGTGACAACCCCCGACGTAAAAGCGCTTATTTCTTCGGGCGGAACAGCGGAGGAAATCGGAAAGCTTGCGACGAAAAACGGAACGCTTCTATTGCGCGACAACGTTACGAAAATGGTTCTGGCGGGAAGAACGTCAATGGACGAGCTCGTAAAGGCGACCTACACCGTATAATTTTAAGGAGGAAAAAGCATTGGAAACAAATATGCTTGACATCAACAGAATACTTGACGAGGCGAGAGATCTCGGCTGCTCAGACTTGCATTTCACAAAAGGGCTGCCTCCGATAGTCCGTCTTCACGGCTCTATAAGAAAACTTTCGGGATATGAAGAATGTACCGAAGATATGATAGTAAGCGTCATAAACCAGATAACAAAGCCGAAGCAGAAGGCTTCTATCTCAAAGGGACTTGATACGGACTTTTCATACGTTTCGTCCTCAAAGTTCAGACACAGAGTAAACGTGTACAGACAGCGCGGCTATCACGCAATTGCAATAAGACTTTTGAGGGACGACATTCCGACGCTTGAGGACTTAAATTTGCCCTCGACGCTCGGAGAGTTCGCGCTTGCGCCGAGAGGACTTGTGCTTGTGACAGGACCTACGGGTTCGGGTAAATCTACGACCCTCGCGGCAATGATTGACCACATAAATATCAACAAAAACTGCCATATAATCACGGTCGAGGACCCTATAGAATATGTACACGAACATAAACAGTGTATGGTAAACCAGAGAGAGATCGGACAGGACGTGGACAGCTTTGCAGGCTCGCTCCGTGCGGCGCTCCGTGAAGACCCCGACGTTATACTTGTCGGAGAAATGCGCGACTTTGAAACGATAAACGCCGCCGTAACTGCCGCAGAAACAGGACACCTTGTCCTTTCGACCCTGCATACAACGGGCGCGGCAGAAACGATCGACCGTATAATCGACGTTTACCCGCCGCACTCTCAGGGTCAGATACGCTCTCAGCTTGCAAACTCGATAGTCGGGATAGTTTCGCAGACGCTTGTTCCGACAGCGGACGGAAAAGGGCGTTGTGCGGCGCTTGAAATTCTTGCGGCAACAGACGCGGTGAGAGCAATGATACGCGAAGGAAAGATATTCCAGATACCGACCGCTATCGCAACAGGCAAAAAACAGGGAATGTTCAGCCTTGACCAAGACCTTGCGCGCCTTGTAAGAACGGGCAAGATAGACGACGCAGTAGCAAGAAGCCGCTGTCAGGATATTTCCGAGTACAAACGCTATTTGGATATGGGTGTGTGACGGATTTTTTAACATTATTAACAGGCGGTTTGGCAAAATGCACAAAAGTATTCAACCAAATTAACGCAAGATTTACGAAAATCGCCAAGAGAACGATTTTTTCAAAAAAAACACTTGCATTTTTTTACCGTTCTGGTATAATGTAAATACAGAGGCAAACAAAGTTGATTTGTAAATGCTGATGTAATCGTTTACGGATATAGCCCCGCCGGGGTTATACATAAAAAATTCTTTTATAGGAGGTCTTTACTATGATAAAGAAACTTCAGGCTTTCAAAGCCAAAAAGGGCTTTACTCTCGTAGAGCTCGTTGTAGTAATTGCTATCATCGGCGTACTTGCTGCAATTCTCGTTCCGATCATGGTTGGCGTTGTTCAGGATGCGAATATCACATCTGCGAACAGAGCGGCAAGCTCGGTTGCTAACTTCACTGAGCAGTTCCGCACCAATGCTGACGGCAAAGGCAACACCCTTAGAAACGTTGACAAGGATCATGTATTTGTTGCTAAAGCATCAGTTAGTGGCGGTACATGGACTATGACAGCTCCCGAAGCGGCTGTAAGCGATGGAGCAGTTCCCAAGTTTGGCGGCGGAGATAAGTACTTCTTCAGTGAGGATGAGGCTACAGCGGCACACAAAACTGCTACAGCTGACAATTGTCTTGAACTTAACCTTCAGGACGCTCTCGCTGACATCAGAGACGGCGTTGTTTATATCTTCTTCAACGAAGGCTGCTGCGTAGGCGCTGCTGTTCAGATGGGCGCAGGCATCACACTTGACGGAGACGGCGATGACATTAAGGGCTTAGCTACTGATCTTGGTAACGCTATGAAGAAGACAGGCGGTACTCGTTCAATTGGCTGGGCTTCCAAGAAGGCTGGCGTTGCTACGAGCGGTGCTATCATCGGAACCGATCCTGCAATCGAAATGTCCTAATCTTAACGCAAAAACTAAACGCAAAATTCCTCGGCGGTTTCCCCGCCGAGGGATATTGTGTATTTCTGACGGGTTGGTTTATGAAACACTTTGATCGTATAAAAAACAAAAAAGCGTTTACGCTTGTAGAGCTTATCATAGTTGTCGCTATTATCGGCGTGCTTTCTGGCATACTTATTCCGATATTGGTGAGTGTTGTCAGAGACGCAAACGTCGCTTCGGCAAACACTGCGGCAAATGATGTGCGTAAATTTGTAAATACATGGATAACTACCGTAAACGCCGGCGGTCACACCGTAAACAGCGCGGAAAACACCGAAGACGAGCCGTACATAAAAATAACCGCCGAAAGAGGAGAATATAAGCCGATCTTCTCGGAGACCTTTTGGGTGAACAACGAGGACGAGGAGGAAATGAAACAGTCGCTTTGCGATTATCTCATGGATAATCTCGGCTATCGTGAGCTTTACGCTGTCGGTTATGTCAATAAGGGTACGGTGGCGGCGCTATGCTATTGCGTAAACGAGGACGAGTCAACGATAGACCTTCCGACATACGCCGACTTTTTCAGGGACGACTACTGGAGCGGCTCAAACGGCTATGCAAGCGACGGTACGCTTATCGGTACTTCGCCGCAGATCAAAAACGGCTGAGTTTTTGTTTTTGCGATATTTTCCGATTACGCAAAAACAAGAATTTGGCAGGAGGAAAATTTATGAGACTTATGCGTAAAAAGGGCTTTACATTGGTAGAGCTTGTCGTAGTTATAATCATTATCGCGGTGCTTTCGGCTATGATTTTTCCGATGCTGATGTCGAGCGATTCAAATAAATCGCGCGTAGTAAGCGGAGCAAAAGACTTTTACACTGCCGCACAGCACTTGTTCTCAAAATTCTCAAAGGTCGAGAGAGATTATAACCCGCTTGTGGATATAGACCCGAAAGCGGCGCTTGACCCCTCTTACGGGCAGTATGTGGTATGTTATGACGAAGAATTCGGCGGAAACAGACCTGTTTTCGACTATGTATTCTTGTGCGCGCATATAGATCATCATACGGTAGATATGGTAGACGCATATTCTTCGGACGAACCCGAAGTTGCCATGGCGCAGGTGCTTAAACGCAATAACCGCAGCGATACTCACCCGAACCATGTGTTTACCGAGGCATTCCGCTCGGAGCTTGATACGCTGTTTGACGGAAACGACGGGTATTATTACGCGCTCGTTTACTATGACGATACATTGAAAAATTCGGTTTCCGATACGGCGGGAAATAACCTTGTAAAAGTCCTTGCGACAGGCTATGGGGATTATGAACTCGGAATTTACGAGTTTGATGTGACCGACGAATCCGCAGCGAATTTTAACGGCTATAGGGACGCTAATCTCCTTGTTACAAGCGAGGGTCTCCTTTCCACAGGCTTTTACTTCGGTATCCAGTCGAGCGAGAAGCAAGGCGATAAATATATCGGCGAAGCAGGAACATATTTCTATGCAAAAAAATGAGGAAAACCGTTTGACAGTTAAAGATACTGTATATCAGCAAAGACCGCAAATTCCCCCGAAGTCGGCAGACAGCGGGGGAATATTATTTTACACACTGTCCGAAATGATTTTCGGAACGCCGCAATATGCCGCGCTTGCCGACTTTCGTTCGTCAGCGCCGAGGACGTCCGAACATTTCCCGCTCAAGGCGTTTCGGAGGTCATATGATATTTTTCCCGAACTTAAATGCCGAAAATCAGCGGCAATAAAATTTTTTGCACTTTTTTGCAGAAAACACTAAAGTTCGAGGGGTTTAGGACGATATATATATTAAGGGGATTTTGTACCCTGCTGAAAAAATGAAAAATGTAAGGAGGTCGGCATTTATGGAGATAAAAAGAGTGAACGGAGTTATTTCGACATACGCCGCAAATAAAACTTCCGCGCCGAAAAAGCCGACTGATAAGTCCGCCGTGAAAAATACGGATAGGGTCTTGCTCGGCTTTGAAAATGCGATCGCAAATGCAAAAGCACAGATCGCGGCTGAAATCAGAGCTGACGCGACGCCTGCGGAGCTTGTAGAGGCGGCGGCAGAGGCTGAGAAGAAGAACGACGCCGCAGAGATCGCGGAGCTTATTCTTATGGGGTGAGTATATGAACGGCAATACCGCGAAAGCTGTTATAAAATGCCTTGAGATAAACGTCGATTTCTACCGCGAACTTACGGTGTTTATGATGAAAAAACATACGAAGATACTCGCGGACGACCTCGAATGGCTTACAAATTCACTGAATGACGAACAGGCATTCGTTATGAAAAGCCGTTCTCTTGAGGAAAAAAGGCTTGCGCTTTTCGAGGGGCTGGGGATAGGCGGAAAAAAGCTCTCCGAGCTTTCGTCAGAAGCTCCGGACGAGTATAAGGCAAAAATGAAGATGCTTTCGGGACAGCTTTCGGAGCTTGTCGAAAACATAAAGCAAATAAACGACGAAACGACCGAGCTTGTAAAGCGAAAACTCGATAATCAAAGGGAATTTGTAGAGCGGGCGGGCTTTCTTGAACGCCCCGAAACATATAACAAAAATGCGTCGAAGGTCGCGGGCGGAAAGTCTTCGCCCTCAAAGACCATTCGGCAGGTTTAGTCAGGAGGAAATATGCGTCCTACATTTATGGGTTTTGAGGTGCAGAAACGCACTTTGCAGATGTCGCAGAAATGTATCGACATTGTTGGAAACAATATTTCAAATATAAAAACTCCGGGTTATACAAGACAGCGTGTTGACCTTTACGCCGAGAAAGTTTCCGGCGCGGGTATGCTCGGCTGGAACAGCCCGAACCAGACCCTTTCCATAGCGGGACAGGGCGTAAATTCTTACGGCGTGGGTCAGATACGCGATATTTATATCGACAAGAGATACCGCGCGAATGTCGCTACAGAATCCGAAACGGAAAAGATGACGCAGATCCTTTCCGATATTGAAGATATTCTTGACGACTATGAGAACGACGGCTGGCAGTATTTTACACAGCAGTTTTTCAACTCCCTCCAGAAATACGGAGAGGAAAAGCCCGACAGCAAAGACGCGGCGACAGTCGTAGTGAACAATGCGAAGAACTTGTGCGAGCTGCTCAACGTCTACTCGAAGGAGATAGACGAGGTTGAAAAGACTTACGTCGGAGAGCTTGCAGATACGATAGACCACATCAATAACATAGTTGTTGAGATGAACAAGCTGAACAAGAAGATCGAGCAGGAAAAACTCCACTATAACGACGAGTACGGTCCGAACGAGCTGTACGACGAGATGAACCTGTACATTGACGAGCTGGCGACTTACGGAAATATAAACGTTGTTCAGCACGAAAACGGAAAGTTCTCGGTAGAGATGGGCGGGGTCACGCTCCTTGACGGCGTTAAGGACAAGACAAACCGCATATTGATGAAGGATTTTGACGTTTACGGACAGGCAGACCTGTTCTGGGAGAGCGGAGAGGAGCTTGTCCTCGATAGAGGAAGTCTTAAAGGCTACATTGATATGATAAACGGAAACGGCGTTTACGCGACCGGAAAGCAAAACGGCTATTACGGCATTGCTTATTTCAGAAGCGCGGTAGACGAGTTTGCGAGGACGCTTGCGAATACTTTCAACAAGGCAAACGGCGGCTATGATGATGAATATAGGAATATGTTCAGCGCAGACGAAGAGGGCGCTCTTATCACGGCGGGAAATATCCACGTTTCGGACAGTTGGCTCAAAGATCCGACAATGATAGGAATGGTGAGAAAATTCGACCCGATGACGGGGCTTTACAATTACGGCTATGACGAGATAATAGACGAGGTGACGGGAGAAGTCAATCTTCAAAACAGCAACGTTCTCTACCTCATCTCACAGTTTGACAACAAGGATATAACTTTCGGAACAGCTCATGACTTTTCGGGCAGCGTTTACGAATATATTTCGTTTATTTCAAACAGACTTGCGGAAACAATAAGCTATGAGTCAAGCCGATATGATACGGCGGTTACGACAGTGGATACTTTGCTGGACGCGAGGGACGATGTTTCCGCTCCCGATTTTGACGAAGAAGGAATAAATATGATGAACTATCAGAAGTGGTTCAGCGCTTCTTCAAGACTTACGACAACACTTGACGATATGCTCGACAAGCTGATAAACGGCACGGGCAGAGTAGGATTATAACTGACGGGGTGATATTGATATGAGAATAACCAACTCGACGATAATGAGAGGCTTTGACCGCAACCTGAACAGGACGGGAAAGCTGAAAAATGACTCTATGTCGCGCATTATGGGCAACAGAAGCTTTTTCAGAGCGAGCGAGTCGCCCCTTGACGCGGCGAAGGCTCTTAATATCAGAAAGTCGCTATATTATACGGCGCAGTATACCGATAACCTTAAAACCGCCGATAAGTTCTATACCGAGGCGGAAACCTCGCTTTTGGCGGTCTCGGAAAAGCTCCAGGAAGTCCGCGAAACTCTTGTCGCAGCGTGCAATACAGGTACAAAGAGCATAGATGAATACAATATCTACGCACAGCAGCTTGAAACTTTCGCTGAACAGCTTTGCCAGATATTCAATACCGATACAGCGGGAAGAGCTATCTTCGGCGGGTGCAGCGACGACGGTCAGCCGTTTCGTATCGAATACGACGAAAACGGAAGTCCTACGACCGTTACATATCACGGCGTTCCCGTAAACGCGCTCGATAATTGCAACAGTTTTCCTTATTCAAGCGTTGTTCTGGCGGATATAGGTCTCGGACTTAACGTCGATCAGGAAAGCCACTATATCGACCCCCAGACGGGACTAAGAATTTCGTTTAACGGCGCAGAGGTCACGGGCTGCGGCTCGGACGGAGGAGTTGCGGACATCAATATGGAGTCCGTTCTTCCGGGTAAGGAATATTCGATTGACGTTTACTGCAATAATGTAAGAAAAACCGTTATCTTCAAGGGCGGAGCAGACAACGCGGAAACAGTAAAGAACTTAAATGACGCGCTGAATAAAGAGTTCAAAAAATCAAAGCTCACATTTGAAGTGACCGAGCAGGGCAGGATCACAGGAAAAAGCAAGGAGAGCGGCGAAGAGTTTTCAGTAAGCGTTATAAACAGCAGAGACGCGGAAAACAACCTTTCCTTTGACAATAACTACGGCTATTCAAACCGTTTCAGAGTAAACCTTGACCAACTCACCGAAGGAAAAGAATACACTTTGAATGTTTCTGTCGGAAACGATACTCAGAGCATAAAGTTTACTGCGGGCGCGGACGAAACGGCAAATATCGAAGCAATTCAAAATGCTCTCGACGAAGCGTTCGGTAAGGACGACGACGGAAACAGCCTTGTAAACGTAGCAGACGACGGAGCAATAACCGCCGAAGGTAAAACCGTAAAACTTACGGCGGGTGCGACCGGAGATGACGACGAAGCTCCTGCGTTTGAAAGATTAAAGTCGTTTTCAAACAACTACATACAGCTTACGCTCGACGCGGCAAAGGCGCTGAGAAACGGTGACGTTGATTACGCAAACGCTTGTATAGACAGGGTCGTAAAGTCAAACGAAAACTTGCTTGTTGAAATAGCGAACCTCGGCTGCAATGAGGATTTCATAAGTTTCAGCCTTGACAGAATGGTCACAAGAGATTATAACCTAAAAGACCGTCAGGATGAGCTTGAAGCGTGCGACCTTGAGGCTGAAACGACAAGGCTTAAGACCTATACAGCAATGTACAACGCTTGTTTGCAGCTCGCAACGGAAGTTGTTCCGCAGAGTATCTTCAACTTTATGAGATGACCGCGGGATAAAATAAGGTAAGTAAAAAAGGCTTTATTGAGTTAATTTTTAAGGAGGTGTTCATGATGGACCCAAACCTGCTTCAAATAACCACGATACCGATAAAGATCGAGATCAAGGTTACAAACGCGAAATTTGAGCCAACGGAAGGCGACAGACAGCCAAAGGTAAACATTACTACCAAAAACGGCGGATATGTTATGCAGGCAGAACCGCTAAGGCTGAAGATTGACACATATCAGGCAAGAAAAAGCCTCGGCTATGGTCATATGAACGACGCGGATATGCTCCAGCAGAAAGCCCAAGAGGGATTTTCGATCGCGTTTCAGGGGACGGCTAAGGTTGCGCAGGAGGGTGACCAGCTCGCAAGAGGGATGTCGCCGTCTGAAATAGCGATAAACAATGCCCGCGCGGGAGCTACAGTCGAAACTATAATGGAGTTTTTGCCTAAAGAGGGCGCGGATATCACGTTTGATAAAGGAACGCTCAACATCGAATATCAAATGGGTTCGCAGGATTTCGACTGGGACGTTATGCCGGAGCTTCCTATGGAGTTTATTCCGGGAAGCGTAGAGCTTATAGTCCGCGACAGACCCCGCGTCGAGATAGAGTATGTAGGCGAACCGCTTTACGTTCCGCCGAGCTCGAACCCGAACTACGAGCCGCCCCCATACGATATGCTGTAAAGGAATGATGAGCGATGAAGATTAAAACCAGAGATTTCGGAGAAGTCGAAATTGACGAAAACAGCGTTATAGATATTCCGAACGGAATTATCGGCTTTGAGGACACAAAAAGATATACGCTTATAAGCCCTCTCGGAGAAGATACTTTCCCGATGTGGCTTCAGGCAGTAGACAGCGAAACGCCTTGTTTTGTTGTTTACGACCCCATGCAGATCTATCCCGACTACAGCTTTGCTATTTCCGACGAAGAACAGGAGCTTCTCAAAATCGACGAAAATGCTCCGTACAGATGTCTTACGGTGGCTATAGTTCCCGACGATTACCGTAAAACCACCATAAATCTGCGCTGTCCTATCGTCGTAAACACAAAGGACAATATAGCTATGCAAATCATGCTCGACGAGTATGATTTCAAGTGTCCCGTGTATTCCGAGGAGGCGTAATATGCTTGTTATAACCCGTAAAACAGGCGAGAGCATAGTTGTTTCCGACAATATCGAGATAAGTATACTTGAGGTCGTCGGAGATAAAGTAAAACTCGGAATAAACGCTCCGCGAGAAATAAAGATAATCAGAAGCGAATTAAAGATCGCAAAAGAAACTAACGAACAGTCTGCCGAAGCGTCAAATGCGGGACTGAGGCAGTTATTGAATAAAGGCAAACAGGAGGAGAATAAAGATGGCAATAAGTAATTTGCGTATGGGCGGCATAAATTCGGGATATGATACCGAGGCTATGATAGAGCAGATGCTCCAGAGCTACCAGACAAAGATCGACAATCAGAACAAAAAACTCACAAAGCTCGGCTGGCAGCAGGATGCTTACCGCGATGTCATCGACAAGCTGACTGCATTTAAGAACAAGTACTTCGATATCTTAAAGAAAGATTCGTACTTGTTAAGCCCGAATACGTTCAACAGGTTTGCGAGCAAGGTAACGGGAAAGACCATCGGCGCAGATGCAAAGGGCATAAACGTTACTACTACGTCAAGTTCCGTTGTTGGAAGCCACAGCGTTACCGTACAGCAGCTTGCTACCGCCGCAACAGCTAAGGGCAAGACTATAGTTCCTGCAAATTTCGGACTTGACCTCAACAAGGCGGCTGAAACTTCAAATTATACCGAAAATGAGGACGGTTCAAGAACTTACTCGTTCAGTCTTGATGTAAAGGTCGGAGATGTAACAAAGACCGTTGAGTTCAGCGCGGAGAATATCCAGATGAACGAGGACGGAACGCTTGATATGGACGCGTTCAATGAAGCGGTTGTAAACAGCCTTAACGAGTCGCTTGCTGATGCGTTTGGAAGAACGGGCAAGGACACGAATGACGAGGACGGCATTGACGACTACTTTATCCAGGCAAAGATGGGCGAGGACGGAAAGCTGACGTTTGACATAAACGGAAATGCCGCTGTTACAATAACCGAAAAAGAGGGAAGTTTCGGTCTTGCCAAGGCGTCAAAGTCGATAGCTATTTCCGCGCAGAGCGCTGTTACGGGTACAAATACCGTTGCAGTCAGCGTTGGCGGAGAGGTCAAGAACGTTTCGTTCGAGGGCGTTTCGGATACATATTTCGACAGCAGAAACGAGAGCGGAAACGAGGCGCTGCTTGCCGAGTATAATCAGCTTAAAGAAGCTGCATATAAGAGAGATAACGGAATCCCGTCATTCTTGTCGGTCGACAAGTCGGCGCTTGACAATTACACCTATACAAGCGCACAGGCTGCAAAGGATAAGAATGCCGCGGCTCTTGAAAGCGCTTTAAACGACGCATTTGCGGAGTCTGATGTATCATTCAGCATAAGCGACAAGGGCTATGTTACCGCTTCAAAGGGCGGCGTTTCACAAGAGTTTTCTATGACGTCTGTTGAAGGCGGAACGCTCGGACTTGAAAAGGGCTATGCTTCAAACAGAATGAGTGCGAAAACTACGCTCAGAGAGCTTGGCATAACCGGAAACAACATCATTATGGACGGCACAACAGGTGCCACAACCAAGAATTACTCGTTTGAGATAAACGGCAAGAAGATTGAACTTGACGAAAACGCAACGATCGACGACCTTATAAACGCCGTAAATAACAGCGGCGCGGGCGTTACGATGTCCTTCTCAACGCTTACAAGCAGTTTTGAGCTGAAGTCCAACAACATGGGCTCGTCTGAAAAAATCGAGTTTGGTCTTACCGATTCCGGCGATGAAAACAGAATTTTAAAGGAACTCGGTCTTGTTGACGCTGAAATGACGGCAGGTCAGAATGCGGTGTTCAGCATTGACGGCACTGAAGTTTACCACAACTCGAACTCCTACACAATGGACGGCACAACCTACAACTTTACCGACGATATAACTCTCGGCGAAGAATATACCGTAGGCGTAAGCAAGAGCTATGATGATGTAAAGCAGACGATAAAGGATTTTGTAAACGACTATAATCAGCTTATAGACGACGTTTACGGTCATATCGGAACAGCTCCCGCAAGAGATAAAAAGAACAATCTCTATGAACCTCTTACAGACGCTGAAAAAGAGGAAATGGACGACAAAGAGATCGAAAAGTGGGAAGAAGCTGCTAAGAAGGGCGTTATCTATCAGGATTCTACCGTTACGAGAATTATGTCGCAGCTTAGAAGCACGATTTATAACAGCATTACGCTTGAAGACGGTTCAAAGTTCAGTCTGGTAAGCATGGGCATTAAGACAACATCATTTATGGATTCAACAGGCGACGACTTTATGCACGGAAAGCTTACGATTGACGAGGACGCTTTGAACGCGGCATTTGACAGCAATCCCGAAGCGATAGAAAAACTGTTTACAGACCCGAATAACGGCGTTATGGCGCAAGTCAACAGCATTCTTGATAATGCAGTAAGAACCACGGGTTCCGTAAAGGGTTCGCTTATAAGCAAGGCGGGTCTTGCGAGCGGCACTTCCGCAAAGGACAATTATATCTACCGTCAGATGGAGTCGGTCAAAGAACGCATATCACAGCTTCAAGACAGATATGATGCGAAAGAAGAATACTGGTGGAGCGTATTTACAAACCTTGAAAAGGTCATGGGCGATTTGAACGACCAGTCTGCATATCTTTCACAGTATCTCGGCGGTTACGGCAACTACCAGTGATAGTTACTTAAAGAATAAACTTTAAGGAGAGCTGTTAAATGGATCCTTATTCAATGTACAAAAAGAAAACGGTTGAAACTCTTACTCCCGTAGAAGTCGTAATAAAGCTCTACAGCGAGATTGAGCGTCAGCTTGCGATCGCGGTAAATGCCGTGGAGAAAAATGACAGACACGAATATCAGAAAGCGAACGAGGCGTTTATAAAGGCGGAGAACTGTATAGACGCTCTTCGTGAAACTCTCGATATGTCAATTCCGATCTCAAAAGAGCTTGAAAACTACTATGTCTTTTTCTACAAAGAAATAGTAAAAGCAAACGTTAAAAAGGACTGTACAGAGGTAAAGAAGATAATCCCGCTTGTCGCAGAGCTTAGGGACGCTTTTACTCAGATAAGTCAGATGACGAGAGAAGAGATAGAAGCGACAAATCATAATAAGAAAAAAGGCGTAGGTTAAGGCGCGCCGCGAGGATGCCGAAAGCCTTTGCCGTTTAAAAAATTAACTTTCAGGATGAAAGAAGGGGGATAATATGGCGGAGCTTTTTGGCTGTGAAAAGGTTCAGGAGATAATGGAGAAGATCCTTTTGACGCTCCAAGAATACGAAAAACAAACCGATACTATGGTAAACGCTGACCTTGAGATCATTCAGCAGGGGCTTATTGCCAGAAATGAACTTATTGAAGATCTTGATGAGTTAAAAAATGATCTTGATACGGTGCTTGAGTTCGAGTCGCCTGAGGAATCGAAACTTTTGAAGATGCTTATAAACGGCAGTTTTGTAAATGTTCCTCTTGACGAACAGCATAAGAAGATACAGCTTTTACAGCGCAACATAACTCTTGCGAAACAGCGTATCCTCGGAAAAGATAAGGTAATATCCGAGCAGTTCAAAAATCAGCATATTGATTCGAGGAAAGAGCTTGAAGCATTAAAGCAGACGAAGCAGAAAATCGGGTATTACAACAGCGCGGTCGTTGGCAGAGCCACAGGACAGTCATTCAACCGCAATCTTTAAAAATAGCAAGACCCTCCGCAATGTTGCGGAGGGTTTTTTAGAGGCAAGAGGTAAGCGCATTATCCGCCTTCGGCGGAAAACGCTATAAGAGGCAAGAAGAAGCGGAGAGCATTTCCGTTACAGCACGTTGCATAAGTTTTTTGAAGGAGAGTCCGGAGAGGAAACTTTTTTTCAAAAAAGTTTCCTTTCCGGTCGCGGCGAAGCCGCGAAACAAATGCGATAGCAGGCGCAAAAGGGTGCGGGGAAAACAAGAGTTTTCCCCGCATTGAGATTTTCAAAATTTCATTTTGAAAATCTCAATCTGCCGGAGGGGGAGCGGGGGAACCGGCAGGTTCCCTCCGCGGTTTGGCTTTCCCACAGTGAGGAGCAAGCGGAAAACAAAACAGGCGCGCGCCTAAAATTTTTTTGGGGAAAACTTTTAAAAAAGTTTTCCCCAAACCCCTTTTCAAAACTTTTATGTAACGTGCTGTATTGGAAATGCACTCTTACTTATTTTTTTCTTTGCGGGGGCTACGCCCCCGCACCCCTATTGAGGGAAAACTTTTGAAAAAGTTTTCCCTCAAACTCCTTTTCAAAACTTTTATGTAACGTACTGTATTGGAAATGCACTCTTACTTATTTTTTTCTTTGCGGGGGCTACGCCCCCGCACCCCTATTGAGGGAAAACTTTTGAAAAAGTTTTCCCTCAAACTCCTTTTCAAAACTTTTATGTAACG
>CANRDI010000012.1 GCA_947629335.1 uncultured Clostridia bacterium
CTTTCCTTCAAAAAACTTATGTGCCGCGCCTTGCGGCGCGGTTGGAGAGTGGATACGTTTTCCTCTACAGCACGTTATATAAGTTTTTTGAAAAGGAGTTTGAGGGAAAACTTTTTTTCAAAAAAGTTTTCCCTCAATGGGGGCGCGGGGGGGGAAAACTTTTGTTTCCCCCCAAAACAGCAATGATTAAAAACCTTTCGTCAGATATAGACAAAGCCTTATTTTTCTGATATAATATAATTAGAAAAAATTTATCTCTTACAATTTATAAGTCAGAGGTCAGGATCGAGGATTTGTATGAAAAAGGTAAAAGATTTTTTAAAAGCCGAGACAGTGTTATGTATTGCGTTTGTTTTAGCGGTCGCGTCCATGTTTATAACGCCGCCGAGCGCAGAATATTTCGGATATATCGACTATTCGGTCATTGCCGTACTGTTTTGCCTTATGGTCACGGTTCAGGGATTTGTTAAAACGGGACTTTTCGATTATATGTCGAAAAAACTGACGGGGCGGTTTAAAAGTTCAAGGGGTCTTTCGGCGGCGCTGGCACTATTGTGCTTTTTCAGTGCAATGCTGATAACAAATGATGTTGCGCTTCTGACATTTGTGCCGCTTACGCTGGCGCTGTTCAGCGGAAGAGAAAAGATACTTATACGGTGCATTATCCTTGAAACCGCAGCGGCAAATTTAGGCTCTATGACCACTCCAATCGGCAATCCGCAGAACCTTTGTATCTATACAAAATACACCTATTCGCTCGGCGATTTCTTTATGACAATGGTTCCTATCAGTCTTTTAAGCCTTATCATCATAATGCTGTCGCTTATTTTTATCCCAAATGAAAATGTGACGCATGGCGAGGCAACCGCGAAATTTTCTCCGACTCGAAATTTCTTTTTGTATGCGGTCATTTTTGCGGTGTGCGTCAGTTCTGTGGCAAGGTTTCTTGATTACAGGATCTGCCTTTTGATAACGCTTATCGCGGTTTTGATATTCGACAGTAAAATTCTTGCAAAGCCCGACTATTCGCTTTTAGCAACTTTCGTCTGTTTTTTCATTTTTGTAGGCAATGTTTCGGCAGTTCCTGCCGTAAAGGAATTTATAAGCGGAATACTTAGCGGGCGGGAAATGCTCGTTTCCTGCGGACTTTCGCAGATTATCAGCAACGTTCCTTGCGCAATTATGCTTTCGGGTGTTGTGGAGGCACAAAATGCTGACGCGCTGCTTATCGGAGTAAATATCGGCGGCATGGGAACGCTTATCGCCTCTTTGGCAAGTCTTATTTCATTTAAGCTCTATTCGCGCTCGGAAAAAGCCAAAAAGGGACGGTTCTTTGCAGAGTTTACGGTGTATAATTTTGCGTTCCTGGCGGTACTTATCGCGGCAGTATATTTACTGAAGCTCGTATGATAAATTGATAATAAAAACAGGTGCGCGCCGTTTTGCTCCGCACCTGTTTTATTATCAGACCTCGTGCTGTCAAGAAAGCCTGATATTATGCCCTTTTTTTTGTTAAGACTATTCCTAAAACACAGCCTGTTAAAATAAATGGCGTTAATCTTACAAAAAGCCATTCAAAGCAGTGATAGACTGTTCCGAGAACAGCGGTTTCAGGGTCGCTGAAATCCCATTTCAAGTAAGGACTGTTCGTGAATATCATAAACGTCCAAATAACTGCCGTAAGGACTAAACATAAGATAAACATCAGACTTAAAACTTTTCTCCGAAATGTTTTTCTCTTGGCAAGCTCTGAGTTTAGGATTTCAAGTTTTTCGGAAATGTTCTCAAATTCATTTGCTTCCTGTTCGGTAACTGTTTCTCCGAGCAGAGTACTTACAGGAGTTTCAAGCACTTCCGAAATTGCCGTCAGCATATCGGCATCGGGAACGGATAAACCCTGTTCCCATTTTGAGATAGTTTGTCTTACGACGTGCAGCTTTGAGGCAAGTTCTTCCTGAGAAAACCCTTTGGATATTCTGATAGCTTTTATGTTTTCATTAAGCATAAGCGCACCTCCTTTCTGCTTATACTATAGCATAAAAGCTCTGTTGCTACAAGCAACGTAAATTAACATTTTGATTTTTTGACATTTTCGGTCGGAAAATATCCTTTTACCTATGACAAAGCTCCGAAATTTTTTTAAGGCAGGATAGAGCTTTCGGTAAAAGGACACGTCCGAATGAGTTTGGTCAAAGCCGTTTTGGCATATCGGTTTTTACCAAAAAACAATTCGGGCTGTCGATAAAGTTCCATCTGCGTTAGCATTATCCGCCGCAGGCGGATAATGCGGCGGCTTAATGCAATAGCCACAAAGGTTAGTCGCATTGCCGTTTCAGCGTTTTGCGCGAAGCACATAATGCGTGCAATACCTGAACTTTCTCAACAGCCTGAGTTTTAATTTTTTATGCAATCCGAATAATTTACCGTGACATTAATTTTCGTCGGGTGCGGTTTCTTTCACTGAAATGTCAAGCCGAATGTCCGAAACTCCGCTTTCTTGCGCAACAAAATTGCGGATAACCTGCTGTTCGGGGTCGGAAAATTCTCTGCTTGAAACTCCCGAAAACAGCACATATTTTCCGTTTTCGCCGTACATTACTCCACAGCGTATTTCTTCAAGGTCTGTGAAAATTCCCGCCGCTTTTTGGGTTATCGCCGAGCAGTCCACAATGTTTCCGAGATCTTTTGAAAGCTCGGCATTTTTCTCCTTTTCCGCGTCAAGCTGGGCTTGAAGGTCGCGTATGGTGTTCTCTTGAACGGCTATGGTAACTTTGTCGCTGTCGGCGTCGGTTTCGAGGCTTTTGTTCTGAGTGACTTGAAGCGAAAAACCGCCGAGGTCGTATTCGCCGAGCTTGCTTTCAAGCTCGGATATTTTTTCGTCCGAAACAGGTATCCCGACCAGCGACACGGAGATTTTTTTGTCAACATAATCGACGTTGCTCTGGACAAGTTGGGTATCGCTGAACACAAATTCCTTTTTCAGATAGTCGCCTGCGTTTTTTTCAAGCACGGATTTGTAGACGGTAAGTCCCGCGAAAAGTGCGCTCGGAACGACTGTGATTATAACTGCCGCAGTAATTGCGCGGCGTATTCTTTTTTCTTTTTTTGCGTCAAGCTCGGTGTGTGCGGGAACTCTCAAAAGTTTTGTCACAAAAAATGCCGACAGCGCAATGAAAAGCATATTTATCAAAAACAAATAAGACGCGCCGAGAATAAAGCTGAGCTGTGCCGTGGCAATTCCATAGCCGACCGTGCAGATAGGCGGCATAAGCGCGGTTGCGATAGCTACGCCGGGGATAACGTTGCTGGTTTTCTTGCGGGTGTTTCCGATGCTTCCTGCAATGCCGCCGAAAAGCGCTATCAAAACGTCCCAAAGCGTGGGGCTTGTGCGGGCTATCATTTCGCTTGTGGCTGTATGAAGCGGCGACAGCAGGAAATAGACTGTTGAAGTTATAAGGCTTATCACAACCTGTGTAGCAAAGCGCGAAGCAGCATGCTTTAACATTGAAATGTCGCGTATAGCAAGCGAATATCCCATTGTTAATATACCGCTCATAAGCGGCGAGATAAGCATTGCACCGATAATAACGGCGGTTGAGTTTACGTTTAGTCCGATAGACGCGATAAGTATTGCCATCATCAGTATCCACATATTCGCCCCGTGGATAATGGTGTTTTCCTCCATCATATCGTGAAGCTCGTCATAGCTGAGCATATTGCTTCGCATATCGAGGAGCTTTCTGAAATAATCTTTCACACTATGGCTGTTTTTTACCTCTGTTTTCATTTTAACCAACCTCTTTTCCAAAAAGCATTATACACCTATTCGGGGGAATTGTCAAGGGGAGTTTTGAACAAAGGGGAATAACGTTTCATCTTTCGTACCGCGCCGTAAGGCGCGGTATAAAAGTTTTTTGAAAAGGAAGACCAGAGGGAAAAACTTTTTTTCAAAAAAGTTTTTCCCTCTGGTCGCGGCGAAGCCGCGAAACTTGCGCAAGCAAAGCGCTAAAGGGTGTGGGGAAAACAAGAGTTTTCCCCACATTGAGATTTTCAAAATGAAATTTTGAAAATCTCAATCCGCTGGAGGGGGAGCGGGGGAACCGGCAGGTTCCCTCCGCGGTTTGGTTCTTCCACAGTAATAAACAGAAGAACCACAAAACGGGTGCGTGCGTTTGAAGCAAAGAAACGAAATAAAAATGTGAATTTCTTTCGGCAATGCACCTATAAATCAAAACAAGTTAATAAAGGAAAAACAACGTTTCCGCTCTCCGACCGCCGCGCAAGTGGCGGGACGAAAGTTTTTTGAAATTTTTTGGGGGAAAACTTTTGAAAAAGTTTTCCCCCAAGCCCCCTTTCAAAACTTTTATGTAACTTGTTGTGAGGGAAAAGTGCTTCCGCTCTCCGACCGCGCCGTAAGGCGCGGTACGAAAGTTTTTGCGAATTGTTTTGGGGGAAAACTTTTGAAAAAGTTTTCCCCCAAACCCCTTTTCAAAACTTTTATGTAACTTGCTGTAATGGAAAAGTGCTTCTGCTCTCCGACCGCGCCGCACGGCGCGTCCGCTCGGAGCGCATGCGGGGCGGGGAAGATGGCTGCGGGTGCGTGTGTTTGAACCAAAGCAACGTAAAGTAAAATGTTAAAAGTGCAGGTTTTTTTAGGTTTGTTTTTTCCACAGTATAAAGTAAACGGAAAATGAAACGGGCGCGTGCATATGAACCAAAACAATAAATAAAATAGCAAAAATCGCAAGATTATCAATGTAAAAAACCGCAAGGGAGAAAACCTTTTAAAAAAGGTTTTCTCCCTTGAACCCTCTTTCCAAAACTTTTATGTGCCGCGCCTTGCGGCACGGTCGGAAAGCGGAAACGTTATCTCTCAACAACACCGCATATTAAATCTCGGAAAGCTCCGAAAACTGCTCTTTGAGCACAGGATAGAGCTTTCGGTAAATTGCGTAATATTTATCGTACTGTGCCGAGTTCTTACTGTCGGGAACGCAGCTTTCCTTTGTCTTTACTATTGCTTTGCAGGCTTCGGAAACTGAGCTGTAAGCACCCGTTCCGACCATTGCGAGAATTGCCGCGCCAAGAGCAGGTCCTTCTTTCGACTTCGTGATTGATATAGGGCAATTGTACAAATCCGCGAGCATACTTCTCCATAGCGGAGAATTTCCTCCTCCTCCGCAAACCGTCATTTCCCCGACTTCAACACCCATTTCGCGGAAGATTTCAAGACAATCCCTGAGCGAATATGAAACTCCCTCCATAACTGCGCGTATCAGGTCGCGCTTTTCGTGCATTGCCGAAAGTCCGAAGAAAACGCCTCTGGCGTTTGGGTCAAGGTGGGGCGTGCGTTCGCCCATAAGATACGGCAGGTAGATAAGGCGGTTTGCTCCGATAGGTGATTTTTCCGCTTCTTTGTCCATTAAATAATACTCGTCAACGCCCATATTTTTCGCGGTCAGCTTTTCGGCTTCGCAAAAATTGTCACGAAACCATTTGAGCGACAGCCCCGCGCCTTGAGTTACTCCCATGATATGCCAGCAGTTCGGAACTGCACAGCAGAATGTGTGAACTCTGCCTTTCGGATCAATCGACAGCTTTGATGTATGTGCGTATACTACGCCGCTCGTACCTATTGTTGTAAACGCTTTTCCGTTTTCAACTGTTCCCGTTCCAACGGCTGCCGCGGCATTGTCGCCCGCTCCACCGACTACGGGAGTTCCCGCGTTCAGTCCTGTCCTTTCGGCAATTTCCTTTGTGACAAATCCCGTTATTTCGGGAGATTCATAGACCTTTCCGAGAAGCGTTTTGTCTATTTCCAGTTTATCAAGCACTTCCTCTGACCATCTACGCTTGGGAACATCAAGAAGCTGCATACCTGAAGCGTCCGAAACCTCCGTCGCAAATTCTCCCGTGAGAACATAGCGGATATAATCTTTCGGCAGCAGTATATGCGCGCATTTTTGGTAATTTTCGGGTTCATTTTTTCTGACCCAAAGTATTTTCGACGCAGTAAAACCCGTGAGCGCGGGGTTTGCGGTTATCGTAACAAGACGCTCGGCGCCGACGCGCTCTGTAATTTCGTTACATTCGTTTGCTGTGCGCTGGTCGCACCAGATGATAGCGGGACGTATCACATTGCATTCTTTGTCGAGCATGACCAGCCCATGCATTTGCCCCGAAAGTCCTATTCCTTTTACCTGTTCTTTTGGAACGCCGCTTTTGCTCATAACGTCCGATACCGTGTCAATGACCGCATTTGCCCAGTCTTTCGGATCTTGCTCCGCATAGCCGTTCTGCGGATGATAAAGCGGATATTCCTTCGCGCTGTGAGCAATAACAGCGCCGCTTATATCAAACAGAACAGTTTTTGTTCCGCTTGTGCCTATGTCAATGCCGAGATACATAAGTTCCTCCGTCAGATATTCATAATAACATTGTTTAAGATAGCCTCAAGCATTTCCTGTCTGCCGCTCGAAAGAGAATTTGTAACTTCTCCTTTTTCGAGCGCGTATTTTTCGAGAACTTCAAAATCAGCCTTTCCGTCGATTATGTCCTTTCCAATTCCCGTTTCCCAGCTTGAATAGCGCTCTTTTACAAACTCGTCTATCCTGCCGTCGGCAATAAGCGCCCGCGCCGCCATAAATCCGAGCGCAAATGTGTCCATACCCGCGATATAGCTGTAGAAAATATCCTCGTGAGTAAAACTTCCGCGGCGCGCCTTTGCGTCGAAGTTAAGCCCGCCGTTTGTAAAGCCGCCCGCTTTTATTACTTCGTACATACAAAGCGCCGCGTCATAGATATTTGTCGGGAACTGGTCTGTATCCCAGCCTAAAAGCGTATCGCCCTGATTTGCGTCTATCGAGCCGAATTTTCCGTTTTCGCGCGCTACTCTTAATTCATGCTGGAAAGTATGCTGTGCAAGCGTCGCGTGGTTGGCTTCGATATTAAGTTTGAAATCATCCGTAAGACCGTATTTTTCCAGAAACCCCAAAACTGTCGCAGCGTCGAAATCATACTGATGTTTAGTAGGCTCTTTCGGTTTTGGTTCAATATAAAAATCGCCGTCAAATCCCTTTTCGCGCGCGTATTTTACCGCCATTTTCAAAAGCCGCGCCATATTGTCCTGTTCAAGAGCGTAGTTTGTATTCAAAAGAGTTTCATATCCCTCTCTGCCGCCCCAGAAAACATAACCCTTTCCGCCAAGCCGTATTGTTATATCAATAGCCTTTTTTATCTGCGCAGCAGCAAACGCAAAAACGTCCGCCGAGGGAGAAGTTCCCGCGCCGTGCATATAGCGGGGATGATCGAAAGCCTTTGCCGTTCCCCAGAGAAGTTTTTTTGACGGATGAGCTTTCATTGTCTCAAAAAGATAGTCGACTACATCATCGAGCTTTGCGTTTGTTTCGGAAAGCGTTCCGTATTCGGGCGAGAGATTGCGGTCGTGAAAACAGAAATAATCGACCGAAAGTTTTTCCATAAGCTCGAATGCCGCGTCAACTTTTGCTCTTGCGCGCGCTTCGGGGCTTTGTTCTCCCCATGTTTTATCAGCAGTTCCAACGCCGAACATATCTGTGCCGTCGCCGCCCATAGTGTGCCACCAGCTAAGCGCAAATTTCAGATGTTCCCGCATTTTCTTTCCGTCGATTACCATGTCTGGGTCGTAATACTTGAACGCAAGCGGATTTTTCGACTGTTTGCCCTCAAAAGGGATCTTACCGATGTTTGGGAAAAAATTGCTCATAAAAATAACCTCCTTATAGATTGCCAAGCCAAAAAAACGGCTTGTAATTCATAACTTACTGTTCAGCGCAATTACTCAAGGCTTACGCTTCAGGTAGACAGGCTCTGACCGCTGTCCTGATAGCGTTTTGCCTGAGTTGAAAACAGTTTATAATATTCGCCCTTTGCTTTCATAAGCTCGGAATGAGTGCCTATTTCTTCGATTGTTCCGTTGTTCAGCACAACTATCTTGTTCGCAGTTGTTGCGCTCGAAAGTCTGTGAGAAACAAAAACCGAGGATTTGCCGTTTCGGAGTGCTTCAAACTGATTAAATATCTCCTGTTCGGCAATCGCGTCAAGAGAAGCAGTCGGCTCGTCAAGTATAAGAACGTCCGAATCGGCGTAAAATGCCCGCGCAATTGCTATCTTCTGCCATTGACCTATTGAAAGCTCAGTTCCGCTGTCCTCGAAATATCGCATAAGCGGGGTGTCGTATTGTTCGGGGAGTTTTTCGATAAAACTCTGGGCGTTGCTGTAAGCGGCGGCTTTTTTAATTTGTTCGTCATCAATGCCCTTCATTATCTCTCCGAACGCTATGTTTTCGCGGACGCTCACGGCATATTTTCCGTAATCCTGAAAAACAATGCCGAACATATCATATAAAGACCTTACGTTATATTCACGTATATCGTGACCGTCGAGCTTTACTGTTCCCTCCGTCGGGTCATAAAGCCGCATAAGAAGTTTTATGAGCGTTGTTTTTCCCGCCCCGTTAAGTCCTACTAAAACCACGGATTCATTCGGCGAAATCGTAAGATTTATATCCCTCAGGACATAATTTTCAGCGCCCGGATAGCGGAACGAAACGTGTTCAAATTCAATAGTATGCGCTCCTTTTTCAACCATTCTCGGCGGGTCTATAGTCGGAACAATCTTCGGTTCTTCTTTCATAAATGCGATCATATTATTGATAAAAAGAGTGGATTCGTATATAGACGCCGTTGTGGTTATAAGAGAAGCTATTCCTCCTGCAATGGAGTTTAATGCTCCTGTATATAGAGCGTAGTTTCCGACCTCATATTGACCGCCGTAAACGCCTTTTGCTATCATCACAAACAGTACGCAGTTTACCGCCGTCGAAAGTATGCCCGCACAGGAATTCCAGACGCACTCCTGTATCATAAGTTTTTTAAGTCCGCGGAAATAAATATCAAAAACACTTTTGTATTTTCCGATAAATGTATCTGTTAAATTCAGAGTACGCATTTCTTTTACGAGGTCTTTGTTTGTGATAAGCTCGGAATAATATGAAAGCTGTCTTCGCTCTTTGCTGCGGCGGGAAATATAGGAGTGGTTCTTTCTGCGGAAGTAGAAGTTTATTATTGTCGAGGGAATTGCAACCGCGATTATTACAAGCGCAGGTATAATGCCTATTGCAAGAATGATAACGATATAGCTTATGATGCTGATAAATGTCGAAATTATCGAAAAAGTCGCGGTAAGCGATTCTATAGGACGCCGCGCCGCTTCGCGCGTAGCGTTTTCAAGCTTTGTGTAATATTCGGGGCTGTCATAGCTCGAAAGATCGACCTCTTTTGATTTTATCATAAGCTTTATTTTGATATGATTTGCGACAAGCTCGCCCGATATCCTCAGAACAGTCGAATATATCCGCGAAACAGCGTCTTTAAACAGCAGATATACAAACTGTATTATCAAAAGCACAGCTATTATTTTAAAACTTGAAAGCTCGTTTGTATATGACTTTGCGAGGTCGTTTAATATTTCCTTTCCGATAAGCGAGCCTATGACGGGCATAACGCCGTTAAAAAGCGTCATAAAAGCCATCATGAACATAATCTTGCGGTTCGCTTCCCAGACGAGCTTTATGATATAGAACATACGCTCGCTTGTTTCGCCGACAACTTTTTTAATATATTTCGGTATATCCCGAAATCGCTTCGGGGGCTGTGCGCGGTACTGGTCGTTTACCATTCCGCTCGGCGGGGACATATTCATTTTTTATCTTCTCCATTTAAATTAAAACTGTAAGAGGATAGAAAATGCACTCTTAAATCAAGCTTTTTTTCTATCCTCTTCTTTTGATCTCCGACTTCTAATCAAGCAGCTCGTCGAGCGCTTTTATCAATACGTTTATATCTATGGGCTTCGCAATATGACCGTTCATTCCGCAGGCAAGCGCGGCTTCTTTATCCTCTGCAAATGCATTGGCAGTCATGGCAAGAATAGGTATCTGAGCGCGGTCTTTGTCGTAAAACTGTCTTATCTCACGGGTAGCTTCATATCCGTTCATCACGGGCATTTGCACATCCATAAGTATCGCGCGGTAATATCCTGCCTCATGCACAAATACCATATTGACCGCTTCACGGCCGTTTGCAGCTATTTCGATCTCAAAACCTGCTTCTGTCAGAAGCGCCGCGGCTATTTCCTGATTAAGCTCGTTATCTTCGGCAAGAAGTATCCTTCCGAAATGTTTCTTTTCTTTTTCCGCATCTGGCGAAACGTCGTCTTTTGCTTTTGTCGAGAGCGACGAAAGGCAGTTCTTCAGCTCGGACATAAACAGCGGTTTTGAGCAGAAAGACGAAACTCCCGCCTCGCGCGCTTCG
The DNA here is from genome assembly GCA_947629335.1 of uncultured Clostridia bacterium. Classification (GTDB taxonomy): domain Bacteria; phylum Bacillota; class Clostridia; order Oscillospirales; family Ruminococcaceae; genus CAG-115. Next base: position 10,353 of record CANRDI010000012.1, read on the forward strand.
CCCTCGAACTCTGTCCAGTCATATGCCGTAAGAACAATTATAGGAACATTCTTTTTCGTTTCTCTGCGTATTCTTCGGATAACTTCTATTCCGTTAAGGTCGGGCAGGAAACAGTCTATTATGTAAACATCATAGCTGTCGCCGCGGGAAACAGCCTGTTTTGTGCGAAGCACGGCTTCTTTTCCCGAAAGCGTCCATTCCGCGCGAAGTCCTAATTGTTCGAGCATATATGAAACACTGTCGCAGGTATTGAAATCATCATCAACGACAAGCGCGCGGCAGTTTTTAAACTCTTCCATTCCGTGATGCGGGATATGCTCTGTATTTATACGGAACTCAAATTCGACGGTCACTTCTGTGCCTTCGCCCTGTTTGCTCTTTACGACAATGCTTCCGTTCATCATATCGACGATATTTTTGGTTATCGCCATTCCCAGACCCGTACCCTGAATGCCGCTTATGGTGGTATTGCGCTCGCGCTCAAACGGCTCGAAAATGTGCTTTATAAACTGCTCGCTCATACCTATGCCCGTGTCTTTTACGACAAATCTGTATCGCGCAAAGCCCTCCGGCGCGTCTTTGAGCTGGCTTATCCTGAATGAGATCTTTCCGCCCGCAGGGGTATATTTTACGGCATTTGAAAGCAAATTCAGCATAACCTGGTTCAATCTCAGTTTATCACAGAGTATCTCCTCGTTTACAATATCCGCCGTGTCAATTGCAAGTTCAAGCTGTTTTGTATTTATATCGGCATAAAGGATATTTCTAAGCCCGTGGATTATTTCCGAAAGGCTTGCGGGTTTTTCATCGAGGTGCATTTTGCCGCTCTCTATCCTGCTCATGTCAAGAACGTCGTTTATCAGCGACAGAAGGTGGTTTCCCGAAGCCATAATCTTTTTCAGACATTCTTCTACACGATCCCGGTTTTCGGGATGTGAAAGCGCGAGGGTCGTAAAACCCATAATGGCGTTCATGGGGGTTCTTATGTCGTGGGACATATTCGATAAAAACGTGCTTTTGGCGTGGTTTGCGCGGTTTGCTTCCGCAAGAGCCGCTTCAAGCTGATGCTCTTTTTCAAGCTCTTTTCTTATTTCCGTATCTACGCTTCTTAGTCCTATAACAACGCTCGGATCGGTTTCCCAATCTCCCGTGCGCACGATCTTTAACTGGAAAAAATGTTCTTGGTCCATGCATGAACAGCGGTAATTGAGATATAGTGTGTCGCGTCCGCAAAGCTCTTTTCGGAGATTTTCGCGCGTCAGCCTTTTGCGGAGCATTTCCTTGTCGTCTTTAACAACACAGTTGTCTATGTACTTTCCCATGCTTTCTTCAAGAGAGATGTTATCATGAAAAACAGTTTTCAGAAAATTGCTTTTACACGCTTCATTTACGCGAAGCGCATTTCCGAGACCCGTTAAAAGGCTGAAAAAGCACACGAGGTTGAAATCGACGGAAAGCGCGCGTATAAGCGCCTCAGAGTGGCGCTGGTGTTCGCGTTCTCTGAGCTTCTGTTCGGTGCAGTCTATGAGAAAACGTCTGTAGAAAAGCTCGCCGTTTTCGCTCAGAAGTCTTACGTTTCCGAGAACGTGTATTATCTCGCCGTTGTCGTGCAAAACGCGGTATTCGACGTCTACTGTATCTCCTTCGGCTTTCAGCGTCATTATCTTTTCGCGCAGCATCGGTTTATCCTCTTCAAAAACCGACTTCGCTATCATGTCAAAGCCCGCTTTAAACATTTCCTCGGCGCTGTTATAGCCGAGGATACGGAGCGCCGCGTCGTTTACGCTGATTATCTTCTTTCCGTCGACTGAATGGCACAGAACGCCGCAGTCTATTGAGGTGAGGACCTTTTCGAGCGTGCGGTTTCTGTGTATTATTTCCTCTTCAAATGCGCGCTCGCGGGTTATATCAATTCCTATGCCGACTGTTCCCATAACGGTATTGTCCCAGTCGTACAGAGGCGCTTTATATGTCGTAAGCAGTTTTTCGCCCTGTCCTGTAGATATTTTTTCCTCGGAGATCTGAAGCTGTTCGGAATTCATTACAAGATTGTCCGACTCAACACAAGCGGGGTCGTCTTCTTCTACGTCCCAGATATAAGCGTGTCCTTGTCCTTCGACCTGTTTTTTGGTCTTATTTACCGCCTTGCAGAAAGCGTCGTTCACCTTTTCATGGATACCCGCCTTGTTCTTGAACCACACAAGGCTCGGAGAGGTATCTGTCGCGGAGCGCAGAAAGTTTTCCGCTTCCCATTTGTCGAGGTAGAATTTAATATCTCTCAGAAGTTTAGAGAACTTGTATTCGATTTCCGAGCCGTTCAGCGGAAGTTCCCACACCTCGTCTGCAACGTTTTTGACTTCTTCAAATCTTTCGCGTTTGCACACCGTTATGAATACGGAAGGATCTTTTCTCTCTGAACAAATATGTTCTGTCTCATTTGCGCTTATATCTCCCGCAACGATAACGTCGGCTTTATTAAGCTCGTTTTCGGAAAAATCATGAGTAAAATTTTCCGACGGGGGAATTTTTTTAATTATTTCAATATACTCCTGCGGTAAATTGATAAAACAAAATTTAAGCCTGCAATGGTACACAAAAAAACCTCCTTTTCAACATACGTCTTAATGTATTCGGAAAACTATGCAAACAAAGCAAACTAAATGCGCAAGGCATTTAAATCATATAATAAAAGCATTTATGCTTTTATTATATCATATCCGAAGGATATGATATAATTTGCCGATATGCGCGGAGCAAAATTTTAAAAAAATTTTGCGTATGCGCAAGGCTTTGCAATTATTATATCATATTGAAATTTTTTTGTCAAGAATAAAGGGAAGTGCCTTAAACGGATTTTATAAAAATATTAAAACGCGGGCTGCTGAGAAATTCGGTATGATATTTTTTCGGCAGTTATCGGACAGCCGCTCCTGCTCTCACTTATCATACCTGACAGCTAACCTTTTCCTGACCGAATTATAACACGCAAAGAACGCGGGAATAAGGAAAATATCCGCGAGTATCCATGCCATGGGATTTGCAAAGCATACCGCTTCAAAACCGAAAACCGGCACAAACGCCAGCGCCACAACTCCCCTTGCGGCAAGCTCAAAAACTCCCGCATAGAGCGCCACCTGAGAAGAACCCATTCCCTGTATCATAAATCTTACTATATTGACAAATGCGAGCGGTATGTAAAACAGCGCGTTTATTATCAGAAAATGCTGAGCATAATCTCTGATAAGAACGATATTCTCGGCGGTTTTCGGGTCGCTTTCGTCAAGAAACAGCGCCGCAAGATCCCCGCCGAAAAAGTAAGCGATAATAAGCGCGGTTATTGACCAGATTATTCCCAAGAGTATGCAGTCGAAAAGTCCGCGCTTTACTCTTTTAAGTTCTCCTGCGCCGATGTTCTGACCGCCGTATGTAGCCATTGTGCTTCCCATTGCGTCAAACGGACAGCACATAAACTGCCCGACTTTGTTTCCTGCCGTCACAGAAGCCATATATACCGATCCAAGACCGTTTACTGCCGTTTGGAGGATTATCGTCCCTATCGCAGTTATTGAATACTGAAGCCCCATAGGAAGCCCCACTGCGCAGAGTCTGCCGACATAATAGAAGTCGAGCTTTAAGTCGTTTTTTTTGAGGTGGAGTATCTCAAAGCGCTTGATAATAAATATCATGCACAAAAGCGACGAGAACGCCTGTGAGATGACCGTCGCCCAGCCCGCTCCCGCAACTCCCATTTTCAGCACCACAATAGTGAAAATGTCAAGCGCGATATTCAGAAGGCTTGAGATAACGAGGAAAATAACCGGAGTTTTGCTGTCGCCGAGAGAACGGATAAATCCCGAAAGAATGTTGTATAAAAACGTTACGGGAATACCCAAAAAAATCACGAAAATATAGTCGTAAGCCTCGTTGAAAACATCTTTCGGAGTTTTCATCCATTCGAGTATATTCCCGCACAGCAGACACGTCGCCGCCGTAAGCACAGCCGCAAACGCAATCGACACCCAGACGGTGTTTCCTACATATTTTTTAAGCTCGGCTATTTCCTTAGAGCCGAATTTTTGCGCAACGGGTATCGCAAATCCCGCGCACATTCCTATAACAAATCCCAACACCAGAAAGTTTATCGAGCCTGTAGAACCTACCCCCGCCAAAGCATTCAAACCTATAAACCGCCCCACGACAATGGTGTCCACCATGTTGTAGAACTGCTGGAACAACATTCCCAAAAGCAGCGGGAGCATAAATCCCAGAATAAGCTTCATCGGACTTCCTTGCGTCAGGTCGCGGACAGAAGTTTTCGCCATACAGCCGTCACCTCGGTTATGCCCATTTTCTAAGCCTGTTTTCGGACAGTTCCTTTCCGAGGACATGACTTATTTCCCATATATCGGGAGCGTTTGAATGACCCGTCAGCGCTATTCTCAGCATATTTGTAATATGAACGATACTGCCCTTATACTGTTCGGGATTTTTCTTGTAGTCTTTCGGCTTTGCCGCAAAACCAAGCTCTTCCGTTATTGCCTTAACTTTTTCAAACCACGCCGATTGGTCGTCGCTGTGGTCGTAGCCTGCAATATATTTTTCAAAGAACAGCTTTCTTGTCGCCTCGTCAACCTCTGCGGGCATTTCGTCGAAGATCTTAAATGTTTCGTCATAGTAGAACGACATAAAATCGCACGCTTGTTTCCAGCTCGTTATGTCCTTACGGGGATTGTTCCCGCTTTTCCCTACGCCGAGAGCGTTTTTCGTGCGTTCGGGGTATTTCTTTAAAAGCTCGGCAAACTGAGCGTTATATTTTTCACACCAACCGAGCCACTTTTCGTATACCTCGCTCGGTTTCATTCTTCCGATGACTTCTTTTGAAATATTGTTCAGTTTATCAAGGTCTACAAGCGCGCCCGAATTTGACATTTTGTCAAGCGAGAACTTGAAGTCAAGATAACTGCTGTCGGGATCTGCAATGCGCCATTCTTCAAAATTGGAGTTCAGTATTGTAAGCAGAAATTCCCACACAGCCGCCTGATAAAACCCTTCTTGCTGATAAAATTCAAGCGACAGTTCGGGGTCTTTGCGTTTTGAGAGCTTTCGCTTTCCTCCGTTTTCAAGTTTCTGGAGCGTCGCGGTGTGGCAGTATATCGGCATTTCCCAGCCGAATACCCTGAACAGCTCAACATGCATAGGCAAAGACGAGATCCACTCGTCGCCGCGTATAACGTGAGTTGAACGCATTAAATGGTCGTCAACGACATGCGCGAAATGATAAGTAGGTATTCCGTCGCTTTTCAGAAGCACAAAGTCCATATTGTTTCTCGGCATTTCGAGCTTTCCTCTTATTGCGTCGTTTACACTTATATACTCGTCTGTTTCAACACCGCGATAGCGCAGTACCCACGGCATTCCCGCCGCAATATTTTCTTTTATCTGTTCAAGCGTGAGCGAGCGGCTCTTTTCGGCATATTTTCCGTAAATGCCGGGGTTTTCCTTGTTTTTCTCCTGTTCTTCGCGGATAGCCGAAAGCTCGTCCTCGGTGAGAAAGCAGGGGTAAGCAAGCCCCTGTCCGACCAGCCATTTTGCAAAAACATGATAAATTTCCCTGCGCTGACGCTGACGGTAAGGACCGTAATTTCCTTTGTCACCGTCGGATGTTGCGCCCTCGTCGAACAAAACGTCATAAAACGCCATTGAATTTATTATTGTTTCAACTGCGCCCTCGACCTCGCGCTTGTTGTCGGTGTCCTCGATACGAAGATAGAAAACGCCGTCCGACTGGTGAGCGAGGCGCTCGGCTATTATGGCGTTATAGAGGTTTCCGAGGTGGACAAAGCCCGTAGGCGACGGACCTATTCTCGTAACGCAGGCGTTTTCGGGCAGTTCTCTCTTTGGAAAACGCTTTTCCATATCATCGCGGGTCTGTGTCGTTTCAGGGAATAACAACTCTGCAAGCGCATTAAAGTCCATAGTTATGTTCCTTTCAGTTTATTATAATTATATTGAACAATTTTTATTTTACTATTTTTAGTAAGTTTTGTCAAGCGGATTTTTTATATTTGCAGATATGCCGCTGTCATAAATACGAATAAATATTTAGACTGTAGATAAAGCCCCGTCTGCGTCGTAGCATTATCAGCCTCAGGCGGATAATGCGGCGGCTTAATGTAACAGCCACAAAGGATAGTTGCATTGCCACTTCAGAGTTATCCGCCGCAGGCGGATAATGCGTGCATACGGTGGTATTTCTCAACAGTCTGATATATGACTTTTTATACAGTCTGACTAATTAAACAGCTTGTATAAAAAACAAAAAGGGAAAACCGCCGACGACAGGTTTTCCCTTGGTGAAACTATGTTCAGATAGCGTCTTTAAGCGACTTTACAAACTTGTAAATTTCATCCGGAGCATTTTCCCCGTACTTTTCCACAAGCCTTACTATCGCCGAGCCGACGATAACTCCGTCGGAAATATCGGACATTTTCTTCGCCTGTTCGGGAGTTGATACTCCAAAGCCTATCGCGGCGGGAACTTTCGCGTATTTTCTGACGCTGTTCATTATTGAGGCAAGGTCGGTCTTTATCTCGCTTCTTACTCCCGTAACGCCCAGAGAGCTTACTATGTACAAAAATCCGTTTGCGCTTTCGGCAATGGACTTTATACGCTGTTCGCTGGTCGGAGCTATCATTGAGATTAGAGATATGCCGTGCGCTTTTGCCGCGCCGTCGGCTTCGCTTTTTTCCTCAAACGGAAGGTCGGGGCATATAAGCCCGTCAACTCCTATCTCGGCGCATTTTGCGAAAAATCTGTCATATCCGTATTTGTAAACGGGGTTTACATATGTCATAAACACAAGCGGAATGTCCGTTTGCGAGCGTATTTTTTCAGCCAGCTCAAACGCTTTGTCCGTCGTCATTCCCGCTTTCAGCGCTCTTACGTCCGCGCCTTGTATAACAGGACCTTCGGCTATGGGATCGGAAAACGGTATTCCTATCTCGACCATATCTGCGCCCGCTTTTATCATTGCCATAATGTTGTTATAAGAAGCGTCATAGCTCGGATCGCCCGCCGTAAGAAATCCTATAAACGCTTTTTTGTTTTTAAACGCATTTTCAATTCTGTTCATCATTTGCTCTCCTTATTCGTGCAGATCAATTCCGCGGTAGCGCGCAATTGCCGCAACATCTTTATCTCCGCGTCCCGAAAGACAGCAGATTATGATGTCGTCTTTTTTCATTGTCGGAGCGATCTTCATAAGATGTGCAACGGCATGCGCGCTTTCTATCGCGCAGATTATCCCCTCGGTGCGCGCGATATATTCAAACGCGTTTACCGCTTCGTCGTCCGTCACGGGAACATATTCCGCCCTGCCTATCGAGTGAAGATAAGCGTGTTCCGGACCGATACCGGGGTAGTCAAGCCCCGCAGATATCGAGTAAACAGGCGCAATCTGTCCGTATTCGTTCTGACAGAAAAGGCTCTTCATTCCGTGGAAAATGCCGAGAGTTCCCGTTGCAATGGTTGCCGCTGTTTCGCCCGTATCCACGCCGCGCCCTGCCGCTTCGCAGCCGATAAGCCGAACGTCCTTGTCGTTTATGAAATTATAGAACATTCCCATAGCGTTTGAGCCGCCGCCGACGCACGCCATAACTGCCGTCGGAAGTTTGCCCTCTTTTTCGAGTATCTGTTCTCTTGCTTCTTTTGAGATAACGCTCTGGAAATCGCGTACTATCATCGGAAACGGGTGAGGACCCATTACCGAGCCTAAAACGTAAAGCGTGTCGTCAACTCTGTTAGTCCAGTCGCGCATTGCCTCGTTCACCGCGTCTTTAAGCGTCATTGTTCCGCTTGTGACGGGGTGAACCTTTGCGCCTAAAAGCTCCATTCTGTAGACATTGAGCGCCTGTCTTACGGTATCTTCCTTGCCCATAAAAATTTCGCACTCTAAGTCCATAAGCGCCGCCGCAGTTGCCGCGGCAACTCCGTGCTGACCCGCGCCCGTTTCGGCGATAATGCGCGTTTTGCCCATTTTTTTCGCAAGCAGGCACTGCCCCAAAACGTTGTTTATCTTGTGAGAACCCGTGTGATTAAGATCCTCGCGCTTGAAATAAATTTTCGCACCGCCGAGGTCGCGCGTCATTTTTTCTGCATAGTACAGCAGGGAAGGTCTGCCCGCATATTCGCGGTTCAGCTTGTCGAGTTCCGCGACAAAATCGGGATCGTTTTTATAATGCTCATAAGCTTCTTCCAGCTTATGTATTTCGTTCATAAGCGTTTCGGGGATATACTGTCCGCCGAAATCGCCGTATCGTCCTGTAGACATAATTAAACTCCTTTCAGAAAGTAACTTTTTTTGCGGCATTTACTGCGGCAAGCATTTTCGCGCGGTCTTTTACACGGTCGGTTTCAATGCCGCTGCTCAGATCCACCGCATAGGGCTTGAATTTTTCGGCAAGTTCCGTTAAATTTTCGGGAGTAAGTCCTCCCGCAAGAAAGAACGGCGTCTTGATTTTTTCGGGGTCGATAAGCGAATGGTCGAAGGCTTTTCCCGAACCCGTTCCGCTGTCGAGCAGCAGAAAGTCCGCCCCCATGTCGTCCGCTCTTTTTATGTCGTCCGTGCTTGTCACCTTTACGGCTTTGATTATCGGAACGCCCGTAAGCTCTTTCAGCCGTGCGATATATTCCGCGTCCTCGTTTCCGTGACACTGTAATATATCTGCTATTCCGCGCCTTGCAAATTCCGCAAACTTATATATGTCGGCATTTACCGAAACAGCGACCGACTTTATTTTCGAGGAAAGCCGCGATTTCAGTTTTTCGGCGGTTTCGATATCAATGTTTCTGTGGCTTTTCTCAAACATAACTATAAAGCCGATATAGTCGGGGCTTGCCTCGTTTGCGTATTCAATATCTTCTTCGCGGAACATTCCGCATAATTTTATTTTAACGCTCATCAGTATCCCCTGAGTTCTTTTAGTTTTGCGGTTTTGTCGTCCGCTCTCATAAGCGTTTCTCCTATCAGAGCCGCGTCTGCACCTATCTCTCGGAGCTTTTCCACATCATCTGCCGTCTTTATGCCGCTTTCCGAAACGAAAATTCTGTCGCGCGGAACAAGCTCGCGCAGCCGAGCGGAATTTCCCACGTCAACCGAAAACGATTTTAAATCGCGGTTGTTTACTCCGATTATCTTCGCGCCGATTTTAACTGCGGTCTTTATTTCGTCCTCGCTGTGAGTTTCGACAAGCGCCGAAAGTCCCAAAGAGTGGCTGAGTTCAAGATAACCTTTTAACTGCTGTTCACTAAGAATTGAGCATATAAGCAAGACCGCGCCTGCGCCGAGAATTTTCGCTTCGTATATCATATACTCGCTTATTGTAAAATCCTTTCGCAGAACGGGAATTTTTACCTCGCTCGTTATTTCTTTGAGTATCTCGTCGCTGCCCTTAAACCAGAATGGCTCTGTAAGGCAGGATATCGCCGCCGCGCCCGCTTTTTCATAGTCCTTTGCGATTTGCAGATACGGAAAATCCTCGGCAATAACGCCCTTTGAGGGAGATGCTTTTTTCACCTCGCAGATAAACGAGATGTCACTTCCCGAAAGCGCCCTATAAAACGGAAATCCCGTGTCTTTCGGCAATTTTTCCGCAAGCGCTTTTACCTCTGCGAGCGGTGTTTTTTCAGCTTTTTCGGCAATTCTCAGGCGCGTTTTTTGTGCAATTTCTTCAAGAATGTTCATATTATTCCACGCTGTTTGAGACCTTTATGTATTTTTCGAGAGTTTCGAGAGCTTTTCCGCTGTCTATCATTTCGGCAGCCGTTTTAATTCCCTCGTCAATGGTTATTCCTTTATAAATATGGAGCGCCGAGCCTGCGTTAAGCAATACGGCGTCGCGTCCCGCGCATTTCTTTCCTCCGAGTATCTCGCGCGCGATAGCTGCGTTTTCTTTGGGTTCGCCGCCGCGTATCTCTGACATATCATGACGCGTAAATCCAAACTGTTCGGGAGTTATCTCGTATTTTGTAAATTTTTCGCCCTCAAACTCGACTATTGAAGTAGGAGCGCCGACCGATATCTCGTCAAGTCTGTCCTGCCCGTAAACAGCCATTCCGCGCTTTACTCCTAACTTTACGAGCGTTTTCGACATCGGTTCAAGAAGGCTCTCGTCATATACTCCCAAAAGCTGATAAGAAGCGTGAGCGGGGTTTGTGAGCGGACCGAGCAGGTTGAAAACGGTCGGTATTCCGATTTCCTTGCGGACAGGACCGACGTATTTCATTGCCGTGTGGTATTTCTGCGCGAACATAAAGCACATTCCCACCTCGTCAAGCAGCTTTACACAACCTTCGGGAGATACCGAAATGTTTATGCCGAGCGCTTCTAAAACGTCCGCCGCTCCGCATTTTGAAGACGCCGCGCGGTTTCCGTGCTTTGCTATCTTTGCTCCTGTCGCAGCGCATACAATGCCCGACATTGTGGATACGTTTATCGACTGCGCTCCGTCGCCGCCCGTGCCGACTATTTCAAGAATGTCGCCGCTGTAATTTACTTGTGTTGCAACATCGCGCATTACATATGCGCTCGCCGAGGTTTCCTCGACGGTCTCGCCTTTAAGGTGAAGCGCGGTAAGATATGCGGCGGTCTGGGCGGGAGTTGTGTTTCCCGTCATAATTTCGCGCATTACTTCGCCTGCTTCGTCAAAGGTAAGGTTTTCGCCCTTTGCGGTTTTGATTATCGCTTCTCTTATCATAATAACATCTCCTTTAAAAATTTACAGTTTAATGTTAAGAAAATTTTCGGCAAAGGCTTTGCCGTTTGTCGTCAGTATACTTTCGGGGTGGAACTGAAGTCCGAATATCGGATATTCTCTGTGTTCTACCGCCATTATCTCGCCGTCTGCCGTCCGCGCCGTTATTTTAAGCGTTTCGGGCATTGTGCTTTCGTCCGCCGCAAGCGAATGATAGCGCGCAACTTCGAGTTTGCCGCTTATTCCATTGAATATCGGGGAAGAAGTATCGTATTCAATAGCGGACTTTTTGCCGTGCATAAGTTTTTTCGCATAGGTTATCTTAGCGCCGAATGCTTCGCAGATAGCCTGATGTCCGAGACATACTCCCAAAACGGGAACTTTTCCCGCCGCTTTTACGATAAGTTCTTCGCATATTCCCGCGTCGGCGGGTCTGCCCGGACCGGGGCTTATTATGATATGCGAGGGTTTAAGCGCGAAAATTTCTTCGCATGAAAGCTCGTCGTTCCTTATTACCTTTATATCGGGTTCTATTGCTCCGATAAGCTGATATAAATTATATGAAAAGCTGTCGTAATTGTCTATAAGCAATATCATGGTTTATACCTCCTGTGAGGCTTCGAGCGCATTTACAACCGCCTTCGCCTTATTTATACATTCGGTAAATTCGTTTTCGGGTACGCTGTCGGCTACTATTCCCGCGCCGCTTCTTACAAATACCTTTCCGTTTTTCTTAAAGCAAAGCCGAATAGCTATGCAGGTGTCGAGGTTTCCTCTGAAATCGATGTAGCCTATCGCGCCGCCGTAGATACCGCGCTTGTTGTTTTCAAGCTCGTTTATTATCTCGCAGGCGCGTATCTTCGGCGCACCCGAAAGCGTTCCTGCGGGAAGCACCGCGTCTACCGCGTCAAGCGCGGAAAATTCGTTTCTTATCTGCCCTCTTACCGTCGAGCCTATATGCATAACGTGAGAATACCGTTCAATCGACATATATTTTTCAACTTCAACACTTCCGAACTCGGAAATTTTGCCAATGTCGTTTCTTCCCAGATCAACAAGCATATTATGTTCGGAAAGCTCTTTTTCGTCTTTCAGAAGTCCCCGTTCAAGCTCTTTGTCCTCTGCGTCGGTCTTTCCGCGCGGTCTTGTTCCTGCAAGAGGGAATGTGTGCAGAACGCCGTTTTCGAGTTTTACGAGCGTTTCGGGGCTTGACCCCGCGACTTCCATATCGTCGCTCGAAAAATAGAACATATACGGCGAGGGGTTTGTTGTCCTTAACATTCTGTAGGTGTTTAACAGGCTGCCCTCAAAGTCCGCGTCGAGGCGGTTTGAAAGCACGACTTGAAAAATATCGCCCTCGTAGATGTACTTTTTCGCGCGTTCAACCATTGCGCAGTACTGATCTTTGCTGAACAGCGGGCGAAATTCGCTTTTAAGACAAGCCTGTTTATCGGGTTCGGGCTTTCCCTCGCGTATAAGCCGCGCCATTTCATCAAGCTCTTTTTCGGCTTTTTTATATTCCTCGTCAATATTGTCGCCCGAAATATTCGTAATAAGTATCATCTTCTGGCGGATATTGTCAAAGGCTATTACATTATTAAACAGCATAAGGTCAACATCTTTGAAATGTTCTTCGTCGAGCGCGTCGAGCGTGAGCCTCGGTTCGCTGTATTTAATATAGTCATAGCTGAAATATCCCACAAACCCGCCCGTAAAGCTCGGAAATCCAGAAATAACAGGCGACCGGAACTTTGCCATAAGACCTCTGATATAGTCCGCAGGGCTTTTGACGTCGAGCGTTTCACATTCACCCGAAAGCACGTTTTTTGCTGTCAGCTTTCCGTTTGTGCATGAAATTTCAAGCGTCGGATTATATCCCAAAAATGTGTAGCGCCCCCATTTCTCCTGATTTTCGACCGATTCGAGGATATAAACGTGGCGGCTCACGGATTTAAGGATTTTAAGGACCTCTATGGGCGTCCTTATGTCCGAGAGAATTTCCCGCTTTATCGGTATTCTGCTGTAATCGGAATACTTTTTTGCTTCTTCAAAACTTGGGGTCAACATATCGTTCTCCTTTCCGAAATCCCGCCGCAGGCGTCCGCGTTCTCAAAATAAAAACCGTCCTTATGACAGTATTCTCCTGTCATAAGGACGGTGAAAAAATCGCCGCGATACCACCTTAATTCGCAAGGCTCGCCCCTGCGCACTCTGCGGGTACAAACATACCCCCGCGATTAACGCTCGCACACGTCGCGCAATACTCGCCGCGCATTCCATTCTGCAATCACGGTTTTCCGCGCGCCCTCGGCAGTCCATTTAAGAGCTTTTTTACAACAACGGGCATTATCATTATAACAACCCCGAATATTTCCAAAAAAGCTCAGACGTTTTGCTTTCTGCGGTACTCTCACCAACGACCGCTCTCTGTGAGCGCTTTATGCGTCTTTATCTCTGCTTCAACGGTTTATAAGGCATATTCAATTCAACACGAATATTTTATCATATTTTTTTGTATTTGTCAAGCGGAATTTCCGAAATATTTTAAGTGCTTTGTGTAAATTAGGTGAAAAATTTTGGCAATAAAATTTGGATATTGTGCAAAATTACTGAAAATATATGGCGGATTTTGTCTGTTTAATGCTATGTGCCAAAAAACAGAGCTGTTTTTGTGCAGGATTTTGACAGCTTGTTGAAAAATTTAAAAAAGCTGTTGAAATTTTTTAAAATATGTTGTATAATGATTATGGATAATTGTAGCTTATGGGATTATTGCGCCTAAAAACAGGCTGTCATAAGCTGAAATACATTTTTTCCGGCAAGGGGGTTTTATCATGGCTCTATTTGATACCACTGCTTTCAGGATTGGCGAACAGGGACTTACCGTCCTGTGGCAGAAAATGCAGATAATCGAGCAGAATATCGCAAACGAGGATACGCCCGATTATAACTGCAAATACCTTACTTTTCACGGCGTGCTGAAGGATAAACTGCGCGCAAACGGCACTGTTAAGAAGGAGCTTAACCTTGCTCAACAACTTGTTGTTGATACTGTCACGGATGACCAGGCCGACGGAAACAACGTCGATCACGATACACAGGCGGGCGAACTCTCTAAGGTGAGCTATCAGTTTGATACGCTTATAAATGAGATGAACGGAAATTTTGCCCGTATGAGAAGCGCTTTGGTTACTAAGTAAGGAGGACGGAAATGGCTTTTTTGAGTTCTTTTGATATTCCTATTTCGGCTCTCACCGCTCAGCAGCTGAGGCTCGACATTATCGCGCAGAACGTTGCGAATGCCGACGATTTTGCGACAACTCCCGAAGACGCCTACAAAAGGCAAATGGTCGTTTTTAACGAGGACAGAAGCTTTAAGCGTATCCTCTGGACGAAAATGGGACAGCATGTCGCAAAGCGCTTTAATTATGTTCAGCTGAAGGGTGTTGAGTGTACGCAGGTGGTTGAGGACCCGACGCCGCCAAATCCTGTTTACAGCCCCGACAATCCTCTTGCGGACGAGTTCGGATATGTCTACAAGAGCAACGTTGACGAAGCAATCGAGGAAATGGACGCGGTTGAGGCTACGAACAGCTATAACGCGAATGTCGAGGTCTTTAATCTTGTAAAGAGCATGGCGTCTGCGGCGCTGAGGATTGGACAGGGCTGACGCTGTTGAATGACGGGATAATTTAAGCTATTATTAATAGGAGATACATAATTATGGAATTTGTACCTTTTGTTTCACTTACGGAAATGAAGCCCATGACGGAAATGAAGGATATGGACACGCAAAAGTATGCGGTAAACGTGGACAGCGCGTCGTTTCTCGACATTTTCAGAGGACTTGTCGATAATGTCGTTGAGACAAACGAGCAGGTAGACCGCGATATGATCGATGTTATGCTCGGAAATATCGATAATTTAGCCGAAGTACAGGCCAATATCGAAAAGGCAAATATGGCGGTTGAGCTTCTTGTTACAGTAAAAAATGAAGTCATAAGCTCATATAATTCTATTATAAATATGCAGATATAAGGTGGCATAAATAAATATGGGTGAAAGAGTAAAAAAAGTTACAGTATTTGTTAAAGATAAATGGACGGGTTTTTCGACAGCCGTAAAAATTATGGTCGTGGCTATTCCTGTTGCGCTTATAGCTATAATAGTCATTCTTTCCGTTCTGCTCAATCATAGGAACGAGGCTACGCTGTATTCGGGACTTACAAGCACCGAGGCGGGAGAAATCGTTGCGCTGATACAAGAACAGGGCGTTACGGACGTCAGAATGACGACGGCGGGAGATATAATAGTACCCGAAGATAAGGTAGACCAGCTCAGAATGAGCCTTCTTGTTCAGGGCTATCCGAAAAACGCCACAAACTACGATATCTGGAACGACGGAATAGACCTTTGGAGTACCGATTCGGATAAGCGCGAGGTTCAGCGTCAGCAAAGAGAAGCCCGCATTGCGGCTACGCTGGCGCAGCTTGACCCTGTAGCGACGGCGACTGTTATTTTAAACATGCCCGATACGCCGAATTATGTAATAACCGGCAAGGACGAAGTTCCGAGCGTTTCGGCTACCCTTAAACTGAGGGACGGTGAAAAAGGTGAGCTGACAAACGCCGAGGTAAGGGCGATATTCAGACTTATTGAAACAAGCGTCGAGGACCTTACCATTGACAATATTTCTGTTGTGGATACACAGGGGCGCGCTTATGAGTGGATCTCCGAAGAAGAGGAGAAAAACGGTCAGGTAGACGCGTCGGGCGTTCCCGTTGCGCGCAGAAGACAGCAGTTTACGCTTGAAATAACCGAGGCGCTGAAATCACAGCTTGACACAATGCTCAAGAAAATTTGGGGCGAAAACGGATATACGCTCAATGTCGCGGCAGACCTCAACTTTGATGCGAAAAAAGTCGAGAGCACCGAGTATTTCCCCGTCGGCAATACCGACCACGGCGTAGCTAACCATGAGGACAGCGAGCAGGAGTGGATAGGCGAAACAAATTCGGGCGGACTTGTGGGAGTATCGCCGAACGGCGACAGATCGCCCGATGATTACCCGACGATAGACGGACTTGTTGACGGAGAGTCGTACTATTATAATAAGCACGAAATTCAGTACGACGTTACAAACGTTGTTACTACTATCGAGAAAGACGGCTATGAAATTGATAAACTGTCGGTGGGCGTGTGCATAAACTCCGACTCGCTGACGGAGGCTCAGCGCGAGGAAATCGAAGAAATGGTCGCAAGAGCGGCGGGAACAGAAGTAGATAACGTTTCTGTCTGGAACACAGTGTTCTCGCTTAACGGAACGGTCGGCGGCTCTACGTCAGGCGGCGATTTCACGGGAATTGTTACAAGACCCGTAGATACATACAGAAATATGCTTCTGTTTATCGTTATCGCGCTCGGTATCATACTTGTGCTTTTGCTTATAGCTTCGCTGTTTATGAGCAGAAGCCGCAAGAAAAAGATCAGAAAACGCCAGGAAGCGGCGGCTGTGGCGGCTTCTTCGCAGTACAGCGGCGCTGCAAACGGCGGTATGGCATATGATGATTCTCCGAAAGAGGTCGATTTCAATATTGCGAGCCTTACGGAAGAAGCCGGAAAGGATTCGCGCGAAACTATCCTCAAACGCGAGATTTCGGAGTTCGCAAAGTCAAATCCCGAAATCGTCGCCTCGATCATCAAAAATATGCTCAGAGAAGAGAGCTGAGCTGTTTAAAAACGGTTCTCCTTTCGGGGCGGGCGTATTTGTGCCAATGTTGAATTAAGAGGTGTTGATTTATGCCGGGTTCTGAAAAAATAACAAAAGCCGACGAGCTTGCGCCTTCAAAAAAGATAGCGCTTGTACTCGCGTCAATGGGCGCGGAAAATGCGTCGGCGGTATATAAGCATTTGTCCGACGACGACGTTGAGAATATTTCAATAGAGCTTGCGCGTATGGATTTCCCGTCAATAGATGTTGTGGAAGAAGTACTGAACGAGTTTTATGAGCTGTGCTTAACGCAAAAGGTAGTGACCGAGGGCGGTATCGATTATGCAAGAAGCGTTCTCGAAAAAGCTTTCGGCGCTGAAGCGGCGGATATGCTGCTGAACAAAATTACAAAACAGCTTGAATCGAAGTCGTTTGATTTCGTGAGAAAAGCCGACTATAAAAACCTGCTGGCTATCGTTCAGAACGAACACCCGCAGACTATCGCGCTTATTCTGTCTTATGCGAGAACAGACCAGGCGTCTGCTATACTTTCGGAGCTTCCGAAAGAAAAGCGCGTGGAAGTTGTCGAGAGAATAGCGACAATGGACAGAGCGTCGCCTGATGTTGTAAAGTCGATAGAGGCTTCGCTCGAAAAGAAATTCGCTACGCTTGCGTCAACCGACAGTATGGAAGTCGGCGGTATAAACTATGTTGCCGAGATCATGAACAACGTTGACCGCGCGACGGAAAAATACATCTTCGACGAGTTGGGCGCGCGCGACCAGAAGCTTGCCGACCTTATCAAGCAGAAGATGTTCGTATTCGAGGATATCGTGCGTCTTGACAGCAAGGATATACAGGAGTTTGTCAAGCAGGTGGATTCCAAAGACCTTGCGGTCGCTATCAAGGGTTCGACGCAGGAAGTTGCGGAGTGTATCTTCTCGAACATTTCGAGCCGTGCAAGAGAAAACTTGCAGGCGGATATCGAGTACCTGCATAATGTGCGTATGCGTGACGTTGATGAGGCTCAGCAGAGGATCGTTGCAATCATCAGACGTCTTGAGCAGGAGGGTACTATTACTATTACCCGCGGCGGCGGAGATGAGATTATCGCGTAATTTGTTTTTGGCTGAAACAAATTAAGTGAGGTGAATTTATTGGCGATATACAAATATAATTCCGTTCGGTATAACGGCGGAATTGACATCTCTAATTCTGTCGCGCTTCGCAAAAATGAGGCGGCTGAAATAAAGCCTGAGGCGGAGATATCGGAAGAACAGGAAGATACTCAGCCAAAACAGGAAAAGCCGAGATATACGGCAGAGGAAATTCTCGCCCAAAAGGAAACCGAGCTTATATTTGCGCTCAGAGATGTCGAGCAGAAACAGCGCGAGCTTGCAAAACTCAAAGAGCAGTACATAGAACAGGGTAAAGAAGTAATTCTCGAAGCAAAGCGCAGAGCGGAGGGTATTGTCAAAAATGCCGAAACACAGGCACAGGAGATAGTAAACGACGCGGAAAATAAGCGCGGAGACGTTTTTATAAAGGCAAGAGCCGAGGGTTTTGAACAGGGAAAAAAGGACGGAAAGGCTCTGATGATGTCCGAGGGAAAGGGTATCCTCGACGAAGCGAGGGACTTTTCGGACAGGATAAACGAGCAGAAAATAAAACTTTTCGAGCAGTACGAAAAGGAAATTTACGAGACCGTTATGGAAATAGCAAACAAGGTGACGCTCAATTCCATGTCGGTAAAGGACGGAACTGCCGCTAAAAAACTTATAAAACAGGCGGCGAAGGATTTCCGAAATTCTCAGGTCATTCGCATTACTCTTGACGAAAACGAGGCGACGACAGAGCTTTCGGGGGATTATGAGTATCTTAAACAGCTTTGCGGAGGACTGGCGCACGTTGAAGTCGAATTGCTTGCAAACGGAGATCCCGGAACGGTGATTGTCGATAACGGCGAGGAGATAACCGACGCGGGGATCAATACCCAGCTCAAGATGATAAGAGAGCTTGGGGACGGGAAATTCCGCGGAGAAATGCCGAAAAAGCGTACAAGAAAAAAGAAAACAGAAGAGCCGGAACTTTCAGATGAAGAGCCTTCGGAAGAGGAACAATGACATTTCCTCGGCAATTGTAAGCGACGGCAAAAAAGTAAATGCCTTATGCGGCAGAACGCTTTATTTTTTCAGATGTCTGCCGATATAATAAATGGAGTGGTAAGATGCTTGATTTAGCGGGATTTCGTAATGATATTGAAAACGCCGAGCTGTTCCGCTATATGGGCAAGATCGAGAAAATATCGGGTCTTACGATCGAGGCGAGCGGTCCTACCGCAAGCGTCGGAGATGTTTGCAGGATATTCTCGAAGGATATGAAAAGCTATATAAAAGCGGAGGTTGTCGGATTTAATAAGAGCAACATTCTGCTTATGCCTTATACGGAGATAGAGGGGATCGGTCCGGGGTCTATTGTTGACAACACGGGCGACAAGCTCACCGTAAAGGTCGGCGCGGAGCTTAAAGGGCGCATTATTGACGCCATGGGAAACGCGCTCGACGGAAAACCCGAAATCGACTATGACGGAGAGGTCTCAATTACGGGTATTCCCGTAAATCCGTTTACGAGACCGCCTATTCACGAAACCATTGAGCTTGGAGTAAGAGCTATCGACGGAATGCTCACAATGGGCAAGGGTCAGAGAATGGGCATTTTCGCGGGTTCGGGCGTCGGAAAATCCACGCTTATGGGTATGATTGCGCGAAAGGTAAAGGCTGACGTAAACGTAATTGCCCTCGTGGGAGAAAGAGGCAGAGAGGTTCGTGAATTTATCGAGCGCGACCTCGGCGAAGAGGGTATGGCGCGGTCGGTGCTGGTGGTGGAGACTTCGGACAGACCGGCGATGCTTCGCTCTAAAGCGCCGCTTACTGCTACGGCAATTGCTGAATATTTTATGAAGCAGGGAATGGACGTTCTGCTTATGATGGACAGCTTGACGAGATATGCAATGGCGCTCAGAGAGGTCGGGCTTTCCACGGGCGAGCCGCCGATTGCAAGAGGTTATACGCCGTCAATTTACAGCGCAATGCCGAAACTTTTAGAAAGAGCGGGGAATTTTCCCGAAGGTTCTATCACGGGTATCTACACGGTGCTTGTAGAGGGCGACGATACGAACGAGCCTATCGCGGATACTGTGCGCGGTATTATCGACGGACACATTATCCTTTCACGAAAGATAGCGGCGCAGAACCATTATCCCGCGATCGACATTTTGTCGAGCGTTTCGAGACTTATGAGCGAGATAGCTACTCCCGCGCATAAAGAGGCAGCGGGAAAGCTCAGAAATCTGCTTTCGTTGTACAATGCAAACTACGACCTTATTTCAATAGGCGCGTATAAACACGGTACAAATCCCCAGCTCGACGAGGCTATAAAGAAGATAGACGCAATAAACGGCTTCCTTATGCAAGGGACAAAGGAAAGTTTCCCGCTGGAGGATACCGTTAAAATGCTGATAGACGCTGTTGGAGACAGCAAGGCTCACGAGTGATTTTCGGACGGTGATATAAGATGAAGAAATTTCAGTTTACTCTGCAAAGATTAAAGGATTTCAGAGAGCAGGAACTTGACAGGCAGAAAAACACGCTCGCTGTTTTGCAGGGAGAATTAAGACGGCTCGAAGAGGAACTTGAAGAACTGAAAAACACTCTCGAAAAGCAGAGCGAAGAGCTTACGTCGGTTTGTATGCGCGGGGCAAGAGCGACCGATGTCGCAGTCAGAAAACGTTATATCGTAACGCTCCAGCAGGACGTTCATATAAAAGAACAGCAGATTATCAAGAAAAATGAAGCGATAGAAAAACAGCTCTCGGTAGTTGTAGACGCGACAAAAGATGTAAAAACGCTCGAAATGCTCGAAGAAAAACAGCTCGAAGAATACAAACTTGCTTCGGGAAAAGAAAACGAGCAGTTTATCGAAGAGTTTGTGAGCGGACAGACAATAAGACAGTCGATTGAAAGCCGAAGCAATTAATTCGTTATCATGGCAAATGCCTTGATATATAAATCATTTATTACTTTTAAGGAGGTGAACAAATGGCAGTATCAGTTAATTCAAGCGCAAGCAAAGTAAGAAGCGATTTTATGGTCTCGGACGCGGCTATACCTCAGAGAGTTTCCGAGCAGAACGATCAGATGCAGAAGTTTGAGGAAATGCTGTCGAAAGCCGACGATAAGCTCAGAAAGTTTTCGGACATTAAAAAAGCCTTTGACGAAGGAAAATATGATGTACCGACAGTGGATGAGCTTAAAAAAGCGGGCGTTATTGCAGACCATACGGCGGTAAACGATACGAAAAGCCTTGCGGAAAAGATCGTAAGCGGCGAGGTCAGCGCAGAGGATATTCCCGAAGACGAAATTACTCTGAAACTCCTGCGGGAGATAACGGAAATGGTCGAGGCTGAGTCGGAAAACGACGAGGACGTCTTTTTGAAGTTAAAGAAACTCGGCTTTGAAGAAGAGATAAAGCTCCTTTCGGGAAAGTTAGTTTCGGACATTGAAGACAACGAAAAGACCGAAAGCGTTGACGCAAACATTCTTGCGAGCCTTTTGAGCATTGACGTGTCGGACGAAATAACAGGGCTTCTGAAAAAACTTGCGGAAGATGAGGCGGACCGCGTAGAAGAAGTAGTATGCATGGACGCTCAGGACGTGGAAGAAGAAAGCATTATCGACCACCACATCAGAATTGCCGAAGAGCTTTCCGGAAAAACGTCGGAGGAAAATATTTCAGATTTGAATGATATGTTTTCTCAGAAAAATGAAAGTTTCGCCGATGTACAGTTGACGGACGAATTTTTACAAAACTCGGCGGAAATGAATGCCGGAAACGAAGCGGAGCATACGGACGGCGCGCTGAACGAGGTCGGAGCAGATGTTTTCGGTAAAGTTTCCGAGCTTGACGTGAATGCTGAAACGAAAGTTGAGGCAGACGCAGGAAATGTTGCGGTCGGAGAACAAACCGAAAGCGAGGCAATATCCTACGAGCAGAATGCCACAGAAATTTACGGGCAGAACTCCGCAGAGACCTATGTGCAGAATGCAGCAGAAACGCTCGGTCAAAAAGCAGACGAACAGGCTCAGATAAGTGCCGAAGCAGCAGAAATCCTCAAAAATTCAGCTCAAAACGGCGAGATCTCAAAGCCCGAAGTAAATGCGGCAGAAAAGACTGACGCTGACGGGGAAAAAGCAGAAATGCTTTCCGCAGAAGAAGGGAGCGTTTCCGTAAAGGCGGCGGACGACCGCTCAAAGGCGCTCGGCGAGGAACTTGAAATGCTTAAAAACGCTAAGCAGAAGCCCGAAGCGGAGCAAAAGCCGCAGGAGGACGTCGGAAAGACCTCGATCTTACAGCCGAACATTTCAGAAAGTCAGATGATTTTCAGAAAGGACAACGGCGAGCTTCTTGTTGTTTCGCAGAAAGAGCTTACGTCACAGGTCATGAAACTTGTCGAGCAGGTTGTTTCCGAAAACAAGGAAAACACCGAGTACAGCATTATGCTTGATCCTGAGGATCTCGGAAAGATAACGGTCAAGATGACAAAAGCTGCGGACGGAGCTGTTTCCGTAACGATCGTGGCGGAGAATGCAAGAACACAGCGTATCCTCGAACAGAACAGCGATCTTATGCAGTCGAACCTCAGAAATAACGGCATAAACCTCGAAAGCTGGCAGACGGTAAATGAGTCCCAGCAAAACCACCCCGCGCAGGACTATAGAGGCAGCGCGAAAAATCCGTATTATGCACAGGAAAACAACACTGATGAAGAAACGGATGAAAACGGAAAATCTTTTGCCGATATAATCGCGGCAATGTGATTTTATTAATTTGAAAAGGAGGAAAATTTATGGCAGATTCTACGGGAAGAATTTTATCCTCGGCAGAACAGATGCAGGCAAATTATGAAAAGTATAAGGACAAGTTTGTCGATTCACAGGACGATCTGATAAACTCCGATACGTTTTTGAAGCTTTTGGTCGCTGAAATGTCACAGCAGGATCCCCTTGAACCGACTTCAAACACCGAGTTTATTTCACAGCTTGCTTCTTTCAGCCAGATGGGCTATATGCAGGACGCAAGCAAGTATTCTATGGCGACATACGCTTCGAGCCTTGTAGGAAAGGTTGCAACGGCTACGAGGGTCGAGGGAAAGAACGTTATCACAAAGACGGGAATTGTTGAAAGCGTGACAAAAACCGCGGACAACAGCAGCTATACCGTGAAAATTGACGGAGAAAGTTTCGACATTTCAAAGGTTACTTCCGTTCAGGAAGCGCCAAACAGCGGGAATACGGGTTCAAGCGGCTCGGTCGGCTCTGTGGGCGACAGCTTCCTCGGCGACAGCATTTCGAGAGCAAGTATGATGATCGGAATGTACGCGACAATTTCGGGAAAATTGCCTGACGGCGCGAACTATGTTGACGCGGGCTTTATCGAAGCGATAAGAGTTATGGACGGAAAAATTTACGTTGTCGTAAACGGAAGTTCAAGACCTATCGAGGACATTGTAGAGCTTACATATGCGACTATTGACGACGGAACGGGCGAAGAAGGCGGAGATACGGGCGAAGTTGAAGATCCCGGCGAAGCCGAAAATCCCGATGAGACTGTCGGCGAGACCGATACGGAAAACAAAGAGGACTGATTTATTGCAGAAAGGGTATGAATTATGCTTATAAGTGAATACCTTGCGCTGCGTAATCAAATCACAGTTACTACAGGAAACAGCGTTTCTCCCGCAGAAACCGCGAAAGAGCAAAGTACAGAGAGCTTTGCCGAGGCGTTAAAGCAAAAAATCGAGGAAAAGCAGGGCGTTGAATTTTCAAAGCACGCAATGCAGAGGATTTCCGAGAGAAATATCGACATAACCGAAAACGGCACTCTCGACAGGCTTAATAAAGGCGTTGAGATAGCGGCGGACAAGGGAAGTCAGGACGCGCTTATTCTTGTAGGCGATAATGCGTTTGTTGTCAGCGTGAGAAACAACAAGGTCATTACGACCATTGCTCAGGAAGAGCTTAAAGGAAATATTTTTACAAATATCGACTCTACCGTGATAATATGAACGGACCTTCGGGAATTCATTGCGGGAACTGCGACTTAGTTCCCGCTCACGGAGAGAAAAATTAAGTTTTTTTGGAGGTCAATTATGGTTAAATCATTGTATTCAGGCGTTTCGGGACTTAAAACACACCAGGCGAAAATGGACGTTATAGGTAACAACATCGCAAACGTAAATACTACGGGCTTTAAAGCGGGCGTTGTTACATTCCGCGACATTTACTATCAGTACAAAATAAACCCCTCTGCGGGAACGGCTACTTCGGGCGGCGTAAACCCCGCAATGGTCGGCTACGGCGTAAGGCTTAACTCGACAACCGCAAATATGACCCAGTCGGGATTTACCCAGTCTGACTGGTGGGCGGACGTTGCGCTCGACGGAGAGGGCTTTTTCCAGGTAATGGATTCTACGGGCAATATTTACTATACAAGAGCAGGCAGATTTGACGTTGACGCAGACGGCTATCTGATAAACGCTTCGGGCAACTACGTTCTGGGCGTTACGGGCGATCCGCAGGGCATCGAGCCAAGCTCCAACAGAATAAGAATAGTTATTCCCGACACCGAGGACAACTGCTCAAGCGCTACAAATAAGGTAAACGGCGTAAACGTTACGCTTTCAATGTCCGCACCCTCAAATAATACAAATATTTCCGTTACATTTACCGAGGCGGAGTTCCCTTATGCGACATTCAACAACGGCATACTTAACATTTTCTTCAACCCCGACGACCAGTATGGTTCTCAGGACGATTTCGAGGCGGCGATAGCTACTGCGCTCCAGGCGGGCGGTGTTCAGCTCCCTGATGATGTAGAGCTTAAATTCGATTTTGAGAGCATTCCTGACGATTATCCCGCGCGCGCGGCAAGCAATATTGTCGAGGATTTCAAAGTTTCCACTAAGACTGCCGAGTATCAGTTCCACCAGACTTATGTAGAAGCAGGAATTACAAAGCACGCTTATATGACCTTTGGTGTTCCCGATCCGACTTGTACGGATAAGGTCGCTATAACGGTAAAGGACGCTACTGACGGTGTTGACGCAGATGTTGAAGCTAAATATGAAAAGGGCGTTTGGAACCTTACTATTTACGGCGACAGTACTGCCGCGGACATAAACGAGGCAATAAAGAAAGAAATCGACAGAATAGAAGCTGCGGGCGGAACAGTTTCAAAGCTCAACTGCGACAATATGGTTCTTCCTTCGGGCGATAAAATGAGGGAGGATATGCTCAAAAAACTTGTCTACGGTGTTGATGCTGATGGAAATGCTAATCCAGCTCCTGCTGATCCTGCTACTGCTCCGCAGGTCGAGCTTGTAGGCGGAACTAAGACGGGCGTTACGCTTGATGTCGAGGTTCAAGAAGCGGGCGAGTTCGGTAACAACTACAAAGTTGTATTCAGCTATAAGGCAGGCTATGGAAAGACAAGCGCCGTATGGGACGAGGGAACGCTTAATGTTACGATTTGCGCGGACTCTACAATCGGCGACGTAAACCAAGCTATCAAAGAGGCGGCAAACGGTGACCAAAAGAAGATGTTGAAGTTCAATGAGATTTCGGGACTTGACTATGGTCCGAAATACGACTTTGACAGAAAGATAGAGCCGAGTACGGAAGAAGGTAAGTATGTTATAACCGAAACCGACAGAAACGGTGTTCAGAGAAGCGCGACAGTTGAAGATTTAAATGATTTAAGTGATATAAAGTGGGAAACTTATACTGCCGCAGACGGAACTGAAATTGAAGATGACGGTGCAGAACAATTTGAGGACGAAAAGGATCCCGATGATATCTGGCAGCCCGTATTCAGAGAGTCGTTCTTCGGCGGAAACCCTGCGATAAAGCCGACAAACGGAAAGGACAGCTTCTTTACCGAAACCGCGAAGAGCCTCGGAACATTTAACCTTGAAAACGGAAGAATAGGCGGTCCGCAGAGCTACGGCGACCTTCTCGATATCGTCGTTCAGACAGACGGAACTATCGTCGGACTGCACGCCGTACACGGCTATATCACGTTCGGCAGAATAGACATAGCTACGTTTGATAACGTAAACGGTCTGGCACAGGTCGGCGGAACGAATTTCAAGGAGACCGTTGCTTCGGGAGGTCCAAAGCTCAAGACCGCAGGCACTGACGGCGCAGGCGCGATACTCTCAGGCTCGCTCGAAATGTCGAACGTCGATCTTTCACAGGAATTTACCGATATGATAACCACGCAGAGAGGATTCCAGGCAAACTCTCGTGTTATCACGGTTTCCGATACAATGCTCGAAGAGCTTTTGAGCCTAAAGAGATAATTTTTGCGGCAGTTAATGCTGTTGAATAAGCAATGTTTGATGCGGAGCGCGCCTCGGCGGCTTCGGCGCGGAAAGCGCGCTCTGCTCTCTTGCGTATAAAATTCGGTGGTTATATGATTTTTTTAACAAAGCTTGACGGAAAAACTTTTATGCTCAACGAGGAACTTATTGAAACTGTAAACGAAACGCCCGATACGGTGATCGTTCTTGAAAACGGACACAGCTATATAGTTCGAGAGAGTATGAACGAGCTTCAAAATCTTATTTTGGAAAATAACAGGCAAAAGCGCAGAGCGCGCCTTATCGGAAGAAAAGATGAGCAGAGCCTGTCAAATAAAGAATAAAATCCGGTGCTTCCGGAATAAAAAAGTGAGGGGTAAGTTTTGAATATTTCGCTTATCATAGGCTGGGTCGTTGCGTTTGGACTGGTACTTTTCGGCATATTCTTTCAGGACGGTGCGATAGTTCCGTCGAATATGATGAACTTTATCGAAATTTCATCATTGGCAATTACCGTCGGCGGCACCATAGGCTGTCTTATCGCGTCATTCCCGATGTCGTATCTTAAAGGCTTGGGAAAGCGCTTTATGATCGCAATAAAACCAAAGAAGTACGACCCGACAAAGTACATAGCAAATATCGTCGAGTATGCACAGGTCGCTCGTACAAGAGGTCTTCTTGCGCTTGAAGAAAGCGCGAACCAGTGTCCCGACCCGTTTATGAAGTCAAGCCTTATGCTTATCGTCGATGCAAACGACCCCGAAAAAGTGCGCGGAATGTTGGACGATACAATTATGTTCATGTGCGAACGACACGAAAACGGACGATCGTTTTTTGAAAAGGGCGTCGGAATTTTCCCTGCGTTCGGAATGTTGGGTACGCTGATAGGACTTATCAACATGCTTAACCAAATGGACTTCAACCACCCCGAACGACTTACGGGCGGTATGGCGCAGGCGCTTATCACAACATTTTACGGCTCGCTTTTCGCAAACGTTTTGTTTGCTCCTGTCGGAATGGCGTTAAAAAATACTCACGAGCAGGAATTGCTTTGTATGCAGATAATCGAAGAGGGAGTTCTGGCGATCGCGGGCGGCTCTAACCCGCGTTATATCCAAGAAAAGCTCGAATTTATGCTTCCTAAGAGCCAACATTCGGCAGATAAGCACTAAAAATCGGAATATTCAATAAAAATGAAGCTCGAAATGTAAACAGATTTTGTGAAAAACGGAGAATTTTTGCGGCTGAAAGTGGGTAATTTCCGCTTAAAACAGCAAAATTAAAGAGGCTCTTTCGTTTTTTAATTGAAATTTTGATAAAAATTTAAAAAAACTATTTGCATTTTTGAGTGAAATATGGTATAATTGTTTTAAGCAATTGTGTGTTAGTGCGGTTTTTCATAAATCGCGGGATATTGTGAGTTATTTCGCTGAAAGGAGTGAGCGGTTGTGGCAAAGAAACTTCCTAAAAAACCGGAAGAAAATACGGGCGAGTGGCTTAATACATATGCGGATATGGTTACGCTGCTGCTGACGTTCTTCGTGCTTCTGTTCGCCTGCTCAAACCTCGATGAAACAAAGCTCCAGCTTATTTTCCAGGCTTTCCAGAACAGGGGCAACTACATAAATACGATAGTTGACGACCTTGACGCGAGCGCTGAGAACCAAGGCGGCGTTACCGACGACGAGCCGAACACAACCGGCGGCGAGGGCGAACTTCCGCAGAGCTTTGAAGAACTGTACCAGTATTTTGTCGAGTATATCGACGAAAACAATCTGTCGGACGCTATAGCTGTTGAAAACGGCGCGGCGCATATTACGATAAGATTTGACAACTCTGTTTTCTTCGACGGAAACAGCTATATACTCAAAGACGAGGGTAAAAAAGTTTTAAACGGCTTTATCCCCGCGATAAAGTATGTCCAGCAATCTATTCATACAATGACGATTTCGGGTCATACCGCCGACGACGGAACGGCAAAATTACGCGATATGCAGCTTTCGGCGCTCAGAGCGAACAGCGTGCACCTTCACCTGATGTCTAAGGACACGATAGACTATTCTAAATACAGGCTTAAAGCCTGCGGACCGAACGAGC
This sequence comes from uncultured Clostridia bacterium, assembly GCA_947629335.1. Lineage (GTDB taxonomy): Bacteria > Bacillota > Clostridia > Oscillospirales > Ruminococcaceae > CAG-115. Next base: position 38,330 of record CANRDI010000012.1, read on the forward strand.
CTGTCGCGTCAAACGACACGCTTGAGGGAATGGCGAAGAACAGGCGCGTTGAGATAATGTTGCTGAAAAACGAGATCGACACCACGGATATGGACGTTATCCAGGACATTCTCCAGCACGACTATGGTATCGGAAACGGAAGCTTCGACCCGGAAAATCAGCAAAAGCCAAACTATGAAACGCTTCCCGAAGGTTCGGCGGATAAGATCATAGGCTTTATCCAGGACAGCATAAAGGATAATGACGTTCCTGCGGCAAACGACGGCCCGTCAATTATCGACAGCAGCCAGTTTGTTGTGAGTGAAGAAAGCGAAGAGGAAGATTCCGAATAACTCTTCGGCATAAAGTAAAGAGGAAATTCTCTGATTTGATTTTTTGGGGGGATTGTTTTGGCTGATGTTCTGACGCAGGCGCAGATCGACGAAATGCTTAAAAACGTCGCAAGCGGCGTAGAGCCGGTCGTATCTTCTTCAAGTGATACAAAAATAAAAGAATATGACTTCCGAGCCCCGAAGAAATTTACAAAAGAGCAGATAAAACTTCTTGAAAGCATTTTCGAGAACTATTCGAGACTTTTGTCGTCATATCTCACGGGATTATTGAGGCTGTATTGCAGAGTTTCTCTGGTAAATATCGAGGAGCAGAGATACAGCGAATTTAATAATGCCCTGCCCGACTATGTTATAATGGGTATGGTAGACCTCGGAATAAAGAACGACGAAATAAACGAGACCGATATAATCATACAGGTTTCAAATGCCGTTACATATACAATGATAGACAGACTTCTCGGCGGTAAGGGCGAGTATTCGGATACAAACCGTGATTTTACCGACATCGAGACTACTATAATGAACGGCGTTATGAAAGCGTTTGCGGCGGCAATGAAAGAGCCGTGGCTGACGCATATAGATCTTGAGCCGAGGCTTATAGGCATAGAAACGAACTCAAGAGTTGTTCAGACGATAGGTCACGAGGATACGGTAATAATCGTGGCTCTTGAAGTGGAGATAAACAACACAAAGTCCGTTATTTCGGTATGTATGCCCGCAATAAACCTCGACGAAATAATGAGCAAGTTTATAAACCGCTATAGTATTACAAAACGTAAGACCGACGAAAAGCGCGAGGCAGAACGCCGCGACAGCATTATGTCGGGAATTTCGACGACCGATCTCCAGATAAAGGCTATTCTCGGAGAGATAAATCTCGATATGTACGAGGTGCTGACGCTTCAAGTGAATGACGTTATACCGCTGAATAAAAAGATAAGCGAAAATATTCTGGTGAGAGTAGGAAACAAGGATTGGTGTGACGGAAAGCTTGGCACATACAATAATAAAAAAGCTATTATGATTGAAAATTTTATAGGGAATTGAGGTATAGTTTCTGATGGCAAACGGAAATGATGAAAACATTGAGTTTGACTCATACGAAATAGATGCGGTCGGAGAGATATTGAATATCAGTATGGGTTCCGCGGCAACGGCTGTTTCAGAGCTGCTCAATGCAAAAACCTGGATAACGACTCCGCAGGTAAACGTTGTTAAAGTCGGCGACCTGAATTACGATAATCTCGAACCTGCGATCTGCGTAAAAATCGTATATGTTCAGGGCATTAACGGACTTAACATGATGGTTTTAAAGCAGAACGATGTTCAGCTTATTTTAAACCAGCTTTTGGGAAATCCGCTTGTTATTGATCCGAATTTTGAGTTTGATGAGCTTAATATAAGCGCAGTTAGCGAAATAATGAACCAGATGATGGGTGCGTCGGCAACGGCGCTGTCCGATCTGCTCGGAATAACGGTCGATATTTCCGTTCCCACTCCGTATATAATTGAACAGACAAAGTTCGGAGATCTGTGCGAGATGCCGCTTGACGCGACGATAGTTGCGGTCACGTTCAAGCTCACGGTAGACGGCGTTATGGAAAGCGAATTTATGTCGGTGCTTTCGCTTGACCTTGCAAAGACCCTTTCAAGCAAGATGATGGAGAAGTTCCAGATGTCCCAGGATGAGCCTCAGTCTAAGGGTTCGTCCGCAGGAGATTCGGCTGCTCCCGCTTCATCGGGCGCTCCGGCTGCTGCGGCTCCTGCGGCGTCTGCTCCAAAAGCCCCTCAGAATGGCGCACCCGCGCCGGCAGCTTCGCAGATGCCTGCGCCGGATATGTCTCAACAGCAGATGATGTATCAGATGCCTCCCCAGGGCTATCCTCAGCCCGGATACGGCTATCCGAACCAGTATGCCGCTTATGGAGCGTATCCGATGCCTGCTCCGCCGGTCAATGTCCAGAACGCTCAGCTTCACCAGTTTGACGCTATGGATTTCGGCATACCTGCCGACCAGAAGGATAACCTGAAACTCCTTATGGGAGTTCCGCTGGAGATCTCGGTTGAGATAGGAACGGCGAAGAGAAAGGTAAAGGATATTCTCGAATTTACACAGGGTACGATAATTGAACTCGAACGTCAGGCCGGCGCGCCTGTCGATGTCGTGGTAAACGGAAATCTTATCGCGCGCGGAGATGTGGTGGTAATTGACGACAACTTTGCGGTGAGAATAACCGAGATTGTCAAAAACAAGCTTGTAGATAGCTTGGGCAAGGAATAATAAAATTTTCTGAAACTTTAACCAGTAAATTTTAATCAAGGAGACAAAATTATGGATAAGAAGATTTTACTTGTGGATGACGCGGCTTTTATGAGAATGCTTATCAAGGACACTCTTACAAAAAACGGCTATACAAATATTCTCGAAGCGTCTGACGGTGTGGTTGCGTGCGAGGTATATGCCGCAGAAAAACCCGACCTCGTTATTATGGATATAACGATGCCGAATAAGACGGGAATTGACGCGCTGAAGGATATTAAGGCGGGAGATCCTATGGCAAAGGTCGTTATGTGTTCGGCTATGGGTCAGGAGGCGATGGTTGTCGAGGCTATTAAGCTCGGCGCGCTTGACTTCATTGTAAAGCCCTTTAAGGCAGACAGAATTCTCCAGACTGTTAAAAAGGTGCTCGGCTGATTTCTGCATATCATCAGGCGGGTAAAAAGCCCGCCTTTTGCAGTTTAAGCCGCTTTAAAATGCGGCTTATGCTGAAAAACGATTTTTGCAGACAGCAGAGCAAGTTGTCAGGGGGCAAATTTTTTGGAATACTTTAAGTTGATTATGGCTCTGATCGGCGTACTTGCGCTGGTTTTTGTGCTGTTTTGGCTGATGAAAAAGCTGAATTCCCGCGTATATATGAACAGCACCAGAAACCTAAAGATACTCGAAAGGGTCAATATCGGACAGGACAAGTGTCTGCTGCTTATAAGCGTATGCGGAAAGTGTATGGTTATCGGGGTTTCCCAGAATCATACGGAAAAGCTGTGCGATCTCGAACAGACGGAGGAGGAAATTGCCGCGGCAATTGAGAGCAAAAGCGGCGAAAACCCCTCGTTTTCGGAGAGTCTGAAAAAAGTTATGGGAAATATGTTCGATAAGAAGAAATGAAACGCAAAGGAAGGGTATTTGTTGCTGAAACGTTTATTTGAAACGGATAAGAAATTGGTACTGAAATTCTGCGTTTCGCTGTTTCTTACCATTTTATTTACGTTTGTTTTTGTCGGAACAACAGCATACGCTCAGGCAAACGGCGACGAAAACAACACTTCGGTCACCGACAGTCAGGATAATGAGGAAAACTCAAACGGCGGAGCACTGAATTCCGGAGATTATCTCGATACGCCTGAGTCGAATGTCGGCTCTTCGCCGACGGCTTCGGTGCTTCAAGAGCTTATCGGAGTAGACGCTTCACAGCCGCTTGAGGTCATAATACTGCTGACGCTTATAGCGCTTTTACCGTCGCTGTTGATGATGGTGACGTGCTTTGCGAGGATAGTTATAGTTCTCGGATTTTTGCGCTCGGCGATGCAGACGCAGAATACTCCGCCGAATATGGTTATTACGGGTCTGGCGCTGTTTCTGACGCTTTTTATTATGGCGCCTGTTTTTGCGGAGATGAACGAGATCGCTTATCAGCCTTATGTAAATGAAGAGCTTACTCTCGAAGAGGCTCTCGACAAGGCAAGCGTTCCGCTGAAAACGTTTATGCTCAAGCAGACCTCAAATGATGATTTAGAGTTTTTTGTAAAATTGTCAAACACGGAAGTTCCCGAAGAGGGTATGACCGATGAATATAAAGAAAACGAGCTTCCGCTCACAACGATAATCCCCGCGTTTATGATTGGAGAGCTTAAACGCGCGTTTCAAATGGGATTTATGATATTCCTGCCGTTTTTGGTAATTGATATCGTGGTCGGTTCGACACTTATGTCAATGGGCATGATGATGCTTCCGCCCGCGATGATATCAATGCCGTTCAAGATTTTGGTGTTTGTCCTGGCGGACGGCTGGAACCTTATGATAAGCTCTATAGTGGCGAGCTATAACTGGTAGCGGCGCAGTACATAAAGAGAGGTTTTCTTATGACTCAAGATCTGGTTATGGAAATAATGCACGAAACGATTATGCTTGCGTTTAAGTTAGCGCTGCCCGTGCTTATTGTGGCAATGCTCGTCGGACTGATAATTGCAATATTACAGGCGGCAACGCAGATACACGAGCAGACAATCTCTTTCGCGCCGAAAGCGGTTTGCGTAGGACTTACGCTGTTTTTCCTTGCGCCGTGGATGACGAATGAGTGTATAGATTATTTCAACTGGCTTATGGAAAAGCTGGCGGAAATCCCGATCACATAGCGCTGTGATAGGACAAGTGGGAAGTTGGTAGATCTGTGGCTGATATATGGAATGTCTTATTTACAGACGCAGTGGTTTTTATTATGGTCTTGGCAAGGACCGCAGGGATATTTTCATTTAACCCGATTTTTTCAAGAAGAGGCGTTCCGAACACCTTCCGCGCGGCAGGGTCGTTTGTGCTGGCGCTTGTAATGACGGCAGCGGGAAATTTTGACTATAAACTGCCCGACGGACTTTTCCCGTTTGCGTTCGATCTGGTAAAAGAGCTTTTGGTTGGGGCAATACTGGGTTTTTTTGTAAACCTTATGCTTCAGGTCTTTTCATTGGCGGGCGAAGTCACAGATATGCAGCTCGGTCTTTCAATGGCGAAAAGCTACGATCCGACATTCGGAAACGCAGGACTTACAACGAATTATTACAGCTATTGGTTTATGCTGTACTTCTTTGCAGTAGGGGGACATAAAAGTTATATAGAGCTTATTTCGGTCTCGTTTGAAAGTATTCCTATCGGCTATCAGAGCTTTAATACAAACGTTCTGTATATTATAGTGATGTATTTTGAAACGGTATTGACGCTCGCGCTGAAACTGGCGATGCCTGTTGTGGCGGCGTCGCTGATAACCGAGTTCTGCATAGGCGTTCTGATGAAAGCAGTTCCGACTATTCACGTTTTCGTGCTGAATATCCAGCTTAAAATGCTGGTGGGATTTATAGTTTTAGCGGCAAGCGCGCCCGCTGTCGGAGAATTTATGGAGATGATAATGGGCGTACTTTTTGAAAACCTGAACGGTATCGTGACGGAATTTACCGGATAGCGGCAGGGCAGCAGAGCCGTGAACATATAACTGCAAGGCTGATATGATATTGAAGCAAGTATTATTGCAAGGCTGATAATATGAGCCGTAAACAGTATTATTGCAAAGCTGAAAGGATATTGCAGCAAAACCGAAAACAGTATTATTTAAAGGCTGAAAGATATTGCTATAAACCGAAACGGCAGTTTAACAGAGATTATAAATAACGCAGTTCAATAAAGTGCATTAAAGCGATATTTGCGGTATAGAAACAGTTTCTTTTGCGCGGGGGTGGAGTTTGATTGGCGGGAGAGGAAAAAACCGAAAAAGCCACTCCGAAAAAGCGGCGCGACCAGAGAAAAGAAGGTAACGTTCTACAGTCGAAGGAGATCGTCACAGCGGCGTCTGTTCTCGGCATTTTTACCGCGATGCGCCTTCTTGCCGGGTTTATGATAAAAAATATACTGAATTATTCCGCGGACGTGTTTGAACACAGCGCGGGGTATGAGGTAAATACAGATACGATAATGCCGCTGGTGGTTGACATAATGACGGTCGCGGTCATAGTGGTCATGCCGATATGTCTTATAGCAATGGTGCTGGGGATAATACCGACAGTCGCACAGACGCGGGGCTTGTTTACAATGAAGTCGCTCATGCCGAAGTTTTCTCGGCTTAATCCGCTCGAAGGCATTAAAAAGCTCTTTTCCATGCAGGCAATAGTCGGCATTTTAAAGGGACTTATAGAGGTCATAGTCGTCGGGGTATTGGTCTATAACGAGGTGTCGGACAGACTTCCGAGGATAATCGCCCTTATGGACGCGGGTATTATGCAGGGAATAGCATATGCCGCGCTTTCGATATATGACGTAGTTATGCTTATATGCATTATGCTGGTATTTGTAGCAGCGGGGGATTTCCTTTTCCAGTGGTGGCAGTTTGAGAAAAAGCTCAAAATGTCCAAACAAGAGGTCAAAGAAGAATATAAACAAATGGAAGGCGACCCGCAGGTAAAGTCCAAAATAAAACAGCGGCAGCAGCAAATGGCGCAAAGGCGTATGATGCAGGACGTTCCGTCGGCGGACGTTGTTATAAGAAACCCTACGCACTATGCGGTTGCGCTCAGGTATGATCAAGACAAAAACCGCGCGCCGGTGGTTGTGGCAAAGGGTGCGGACTATCTGGCGCTGAGGATAATAGATATTGCAGAAAATCACGATGTTATGTGCATTGAAAATCCCGCGCTTGCGAGGGCAATTTACGCTCAGGTCGATTTGCAGAGGGAAATTCCCGTAGAGCTTTACGACGCAGTTGCGGAAGTATTGCTCGTTGTATATAAAGCGAAGCATAAGACGCTTCACGCTTAAAATCTTTTGAATGAACAGGGGTGAGCAGAGCCTGTGAGTATGATAAGAAAGATATTGAGCAACTCTATGGTTTTGTTCATTATCTTTATTGTTTTAGCAATCATTATTCCGCTGCCGTCATGGCTGTTGGATTTTCTTATAATGGTGAATATAGCGCTTTCACTTATTATCCTTATTATGACTATGTTCATAAAAGAAGCGCTCGAATTTTCGGTTTTCCCGACAGTTCTCCTGCTTTCAACAGTTTTCCGACTGTCGCTTAATATCTCGACCACAAGAGGTATCCTCTCCACAGGTTATGCGGGCGAGGTAATAAGGGCGTTCGGCGACTTTGTTATGGGCGGAAACGCCATTGTCGGATTTCTGATATTCATAATCATAGTTTTGGTAAACTTTATAGTCATCACCAAAGGTTCCGAGCGTGTATCCGAAGTCGCTGCAAGATTTACGCTCGACGCAATGCCCGGAAAGCAAATGGCAATCGACGCGGACCTTAACTCAGGACTTATAAACGAAGAACAAGCTAAAAAGCGCAGAAACAATATCCAGCGCGAAGCGGACTTCTACGGCTCTATGGACGGTGCGACGAAGTTTGTAAAAGGCGACGCGATAATGTCGATAATAACGACCCTCGTAAACCTTATCGGCGGCGTTATTATCGGAATGGTGCAGGGAAACGGCGATTTCGGCACGATTTTAAGCACATATTCACTTGCGACAGTCGGCGACGGTCTTTGCTCGCAGATACCTTCGCTGCTCATCTCCGTGGCTACGGGTATGATAGTTACTCGCGCGGCAAGCGAGGACAGCCTTATCAAAGATCTGAAGTCGCAGTTTACCGCACAGCCGTTTGTTATGCTGATAGCGGGAATTGTCGTTCTGGTAATGATGTTTATTCCGGGATTTCCCGTGTTTATCCTGCTTATTTTGGGAGTTCTGCTCATAGTAGGGTCGGTGTTCTTAAACAGAAACAAGAAGAAAATGGCGCAGTTAGAGCTTGCCGAGCGGCAAAAAGCCGAACAGGCGGAGCTTGACAAGCCCAAAACCGACAACGATTATTACCGCGACATTGATAACGTTTTCAAGCTGCTTAATGTCGAGCCGATAGAAATGGAGTTCGGCTACAGCTTGCTGAGGCTTGTTGATGAAAAAAGCGGCGGAAACTTTATAGACCGCGTTGTTATTTTCAGAAAACAGTTCGCGCTTGATATGGGTATGGTCATTCCGTCGGTAAGAATGACAGATAACCCCGAAATAAACCCCAACTTGTATATAATCAAGATAAAGGGCGAAGAAGTTGCCCGCGGCGAAATTCTTGTTGACCATTATCTTGCGCTCGATTCGGGAGATGTTACGACTCAGATCGACGGAATTGACACGGTAGAACCCGCGTTCGGACTTCCCGCAAAGTGGATTTCCGAGGACAAGAAAATTATGGCGGACGTTGCGGGATATACCCTTATAGACCCCATTTCGGTTATGATAACTCACTGGAGCGAGATAATGAAGCGCTATGCTCATGAGCTTCTCTCGCGTCAGGACGTAAATACCATGATTGAAAACGTCAAGAAAACAAACCCGATTGTTGTTGATGACTTAATACCGAAAGTAATATCCGTCGGATATTTACAGAAAGTATTAGGAAATCTGCTTAAAGAGGGTATTCCTATCCGCGATATGGAGACAATTCTCGAAACGCTCGGCGACCACGCAAATGTTCTCAAAGATATTGACATTGCGACAGAATATGTAAGACAGTCGCTTAAACGCACGATCACCCACCGTTTTGCAGAGGCAAACTCGCTTCGCGTTATAACTCTCGATACGCAGATAGAGGATATGATAGTAAGCTCGGTAAAGAAAAACGAACAGGGAAGCTATCTCGCTATGCCGCCCGACATTATCCAGAGCATTGTCGCCGCAACAAATAACGAAATAGATAAAATCAAGGATGTTATACCGACTGTAATAATTTTGACATCACCTGTCGTGAGGATCTACTTTAAAAAGCTTACCGAGCAGTTTATTCCAAACATAACCGTTCTTTCGTACAGCGAGATCGACGCGTCGGCTCAGATACAGGCTATAGGAAATATTTCGCTTGGAGTAGGGGCGAGGACTGTTTAAACTCAAAAAGGAGTGATACAATGGCAGACGAATATAATTCTTCCGAGCAAGTCGCATTGTATCAGCAGAATAAGGATATTGCGCTCAGAAATGAGATTGTTCTAAAAAATATGGGGCTTGTAAAAACGGTCGCAATGTCTATGAGAAATATGTATATAAAGTTCGGCGATGTGGACGATGTTGTAAACGAGGGCGTTATTGCTCTTATGAATGCCATTGAGGAATACGACCCCGAAAAAGGCGCGAAATTCGAGACCTTTGCGTCTATCAAAATAAAGGGTTCGATCATTGACTATATCCGAAAACAGGATTGGATTCCGAGAAATGTCAGAAAATTTGCTAAGGCGCTTGACAAAGCAAACTCTTTGTTGTATAATTTATATGGGAGAGTTCCGACAACCGCAGAACTTTCTCAGCACCTCGGAATGGACGAAAATAAACTGCTGAAATATATGGCGGATTGTTCATGTTCGATAACGATGTCCTTTGAAGAGCTTTTGTACGAGGATAACATAAACGAGCCTATGGCAAAGGACGCCTCGACGGATAAAAACCTTATGCGCGAGGAAATGATAAACGTCGTGGCAGAGGCGGTAAATTCGCTCAAAGAAAACGAGCGCAAGGTAATAACCCTTTACTATTATAAAAATATGAAATATTCGGACATAGCTAAGGCTCTCGGAGTTTCGGAGAGCAGGATATGTCAGATACATACAAAGGCGGTGCTTTCGCTGAAAGCGAGGCTCGAACCGTATTTTAAAAATAATTGAACGGAGGTAGTATATGAACAGAGGATTTTACTATGCCTGCAACGGTATGATTATGAACAGCCGTAAGATCGACTGTGTGGGAAACAATATCGCAAACCAGAGTACGGCGGGATATAAGAGGGATACGATCCTTGTAAACAGATTTAAAGAACAGCTTATACTTGTTCAGCACCGCCGCGAAACCTCAGGAACTTTCGCGCAGACCTATGTCGATACATCATATACCGACCTCGAACAGAGCAATTTCGAGTATACCGACAGCCCGTTTGACGTGGGAATTTTCGGAAACGTTTATTTCAACATCAGGGCATATAACGGCGAAACGATGCTTACCAGAAACGGACAGTGGGAGCTTGACAGCGAGGGTTATCTTGCGCTTTCCACTTCGGGGCGCGTTCTCGGTGAAAGAGGAGAAATATACCTCGGAAATAAGGATTTTGTCATTGACGCTGACGGCTCTATCTATCAGGACGGGGAGTTTGTTGACAGGCTGAGGCTGAGCTATATCGATCCGGAGTCTGATGTGACGAAGTTCGGAGTGAATATGTTTACCGAGGTCGAAGCACAAGACCCGCCCGAAGGAATGAAGTACGATATTATTCAGGGAGCGTATGAGCGCTCAAATGTTGACCTTAACTACGAGCTTACGATGATGATGAACGCGAGCAGGCTTTACGAGGCTTCGAGCCAGATATTCAAGCTCTGCGACAGCATAAACCAAGTCAGAGCAAGCCTTTGCAAGAAGGTTTAAAGGAGGGCTTTAGTATATGAACATAGCTTTTCATACGGGTAAAACGGCAATGATAGCCCAGTCAAAGGCGCTCGAAGTATACGGAAACAATATAGCAAACGTTAATACTTACGGCTATCAAACTCTCAGAGCAGACTTTGCAGACTGCATTTACGAAAGCTACCGCAGAGATTTTGTTGACAGCGACGGTGACGGCGAAAAGGACATTCTTGAAACCGACTGGCAGACAGGACACGGAGCGTATATGCAGAAAACTGCATTTATGTTCAGCGAATCGCATTTCTATGAAACGGGAATAATGCTCGACTATGCAATAGCGGGAGAGGGCTTTTTTGCAGTTCAGAACCGCTGGGGCGAAACGAATTATACCCGCGACGGCTCTTTCGCCATGACGCAGATTGCAGACGAGGTTGAAGAGCTTGGACAGGAAAACGCAAACTGGTATCTTGTGAGCGACGCGGGAGAATATGTGCTCGATTACGAAGGAAACCGCATTATCGTACCGTTTACTGACGAGAACAGAACAGATGTTGATTACAGCTCTCTGAACGCAATGATAGGCGTGTATGATTTTCCAAATCCATACGGACTTGACGCGCTCGGAACAAACCGCTATTCCGCTACGGGCAGAAGCGGCGAGCCTGTCGCGGACCGCGGTCAGGAAAAGCTCCAAGGCGTTCTTATCGTTTCAAATGTTGACCTTGCGACGCAAATGGTAAAACTTATTGAAACGCAGAGAGCTTATCAGATAAGTTCGAGGGTCGTAACTACCGCCGACGAGCTTGCGAGAATTGCAAATAATTTGAGATAATAAAAAATGCGCTTTGAAATATTTTTTAAAGCGCATTATAAATGACAGACTGTATAAAAAGTTTAAAGCTTAGGCTATTGCATTAAACCGCCGCATTATCCGCCTACGGCGGAAAACGCTGACGACGCAGATAGGGTTTTATCAACAGTCTGATAAATAATATATCAGGGGAAATAAGTGTATATGTATAAAAATTATGAAGAGCTTTCGCCGATCGCCTTGGATTGTCTGAAAGAGATAGGAAATATCGGTTCGGGAAGCGCCGCTTCGGCATTGTCTGAAATGCTCGGAAAAAATGTCCAGATGAGAGTGCCGGATGTAAAGGTCCTTGATTTCCAGCGCGTTATAGATGAAATGGGCGGACCGGAAAAGATAATTACGGGTATCTTGGTAGATCTTGAGGGCGATATAAGCGGAATAATTATGTTTTTGCTTGAAGACAACTTCGCAAAGATAGTGCTTAAAACTTTCCTCGGCAAAGAAGATGTGATAGTGTCGAGCCTCGATGAAACAGACGTTTCCGTGATAAAGGAAATGGGAAACATAATGGCCGGCTCTTATCTTCAGGCTCTTGCAAAACTGACTGAACTTACGATAGATATGAGCGTTCCGTCGATGAATGTCGATATGTTGGGGGCAATTATGAGCGTCCCCGTGGCGACGTTTGCAGAAATAGGCGACAAGGTGCTGTATATAGACGACGGCTTTGTAATCGACGGTGTTGACATCAAGTCAAACATCATTCTGATCCCTGAGATGAGATCTCTGGACATTCTTATGAAAAAGCTTGGTGTGACAGATGGCTAATTTGACGATCGGAATAGGGGATTTTAAGGTTTGCAAAAAACCTGATGTGCTTGTGACATACGCGCTCGGTTCGTGTGTAGGTATCTGCCTGCTTGATGAAATGTCAGGCGTCGGCGGTCTTTCACATATCATGCTCCCCGACAGTACTACTGCCGTAAACGGCTCGGCTACGCCGATGAGATTTGCGGATACGGCTATACCGATGATGATAAGGAAAATGGAGAGCATGGGAGCTGTAAAAAGCCGCCTTCGCGGGAAAATTGCGGGGGGAGCTACAATGTTTGCCATTGCGAGCGACAAGTTTAATATCGGAGAAAGAAACGTTACGGCAGTAAAAAAAGTACTCTCACAGTTAAGGATACCGATAATCGCTGAAGATATCGGAGAGAATTTCGGACGAACGGTTTTTTTCTATACCGAGACGGGAACAATGGAGATCCGCTCTACCGTAAAGGGAACTACAACTCTTTAAATACAAAATTACATATATATAGCCCGAAGTTTTATCAACTTCGGGTCGATTTGTATAAAAACACTGTTTAATCAAAAAAACGTTTCGGTTTGCTGGTACTGTCGCGCACTTGATGGTGTTATCCGTCTACAGCGGATAACAATGCTCCTTTACTTATGCATTAGTCCCGACATCACACAGACCGCGCTTGCTCCAGCGTCGATACAGCTCTGCATATTTTCGGGCGTAATTCCGCCTATAGCGTAAACGGGAATTTTCACGCTCCCGCAGACGGTTTTCAGAAATTCAAGACCGCGCGGCGCTAAGCCCTTTTTGCAGTCGGTAGCGAAAATATGCCCCGCCGTAACATAAGACGCGCCGAGTTTTTCAGCCGTTTTTGCGTCTTCAACGCTATGCACCGAAACGCCTACCGTTTCAAATTCAGAGCATATCTCCCTGCTCAAAAGACCAAGGGGAAGATGAAGTCTGCTCACAGAAAGTTTTTTCGCGGCATTCGGGAAATTGTGGACAATAAGCTCTATTCCCGAAATACCCGAAATCTTTTCCGCAAGAGCGGTGTATTCTTCCTCGCTTAAATCCTTTTCACGGAGGATAAATTTTTTTACCCCAAGCGACGCGAGTTCTTTTACGCGCTCTTCAAGCGGAACTTCGCAGAGCCTTCTGTTAGTCACGCAGATTATTTTATCAAAATTTTCAAACATTTCACTTGACATAAACATAGTCGTTCATAACGGGCTGAAGTCCGCGCGAGCGGATAGCGTCGCACACTTCTGTGAGCGTTCTGCCGTCGCTTATCTCAAACTGGTCGTCGCCGAGGGATTCTTCTTCGGTGTGCGAGCCTATTCCCGTGCTTACGCCTGCGGAAATTTTCGTCGCGCACATTCCCACAACATTGTCCCTAAATCCCGCTCTTTCGCGGGTTGAGATAGTAAGTCCCGCAAACGGCATAAAAATGCGGAACGAGGTCATTACCTGCAATAATTGTTTTTCGTGAACATCGCGCGGATTTATCTTGTCGTTGTTTATTATCGGGCGCAGTCTTGGACAAGAAAACGAAATTTCCGCATGCGGGTACTTTCTTTGCAGCAAATACGCGTGAACTCCTGCCGCAAACGCGTCCGTTCTGAAATCATCAAGCCCCAGAAGCGCCGCAAACGCAACTCCCCTCATTCCTCCGCGGATTGCACGCTCCTGCGCGTTCAGACGGTAAGGGAAAATGCGCTTGTGACCGCCGAGGTGCAGCGTTTCGTACTTGTCGGAGTTGTAGGTTTCCTGAAATACCGTTACATAATCCGCTCCGCACTCGTGAACATATTTGTATTCATCTGTGTTCATCGGATAGACTTCAATTCCCACGTTTTTAAAGTATTCGTGCGCTATTGAGCAGGCGTTTCCGATATACTCAACGTCCGACTTCTTGCGGCTCTCGCCCGTGAGAATGAGAATTTCTTCCATTCCAGTTTTGGCAATTGCCTCCATTTCGCGGCGTATTCCGTCCGTATCCAGCTTTGCGCGGCGGATTTTGTTGTGACAGTTGAACCCGCAGTAAACGCAGTAGTTCTCGCAATAATTGGAAATATAAAGCGGCGTGAAAAGATAGACGCTGTTTCCGAAATGCTTTCGCGTTTCAATTGTCGCCTTTCTCGCCATTTCCTCAAGAAACGGCTCTGCGGCGGGCGACAACAGCGCCGCAAAATCCTCAATCGACGGATATTCCGCCGCCAGCGCGCGCTTTACGTCCAAAGCCGTGTATTTTGTATAGTCATACGCTTTCATTTTCGCTATGACCTGCTCGCCGATATCGGAGTCCAAAACCTCCATATCGGGAAGATAGGTCATATGGTCAATTCTTTTCTGTTCCATTTTTTGCCTTTCTTTATTCTGTTATATTTTAACCATCTGTAACGGGTGGTTTTTTCTTGATTTCAAAAGCAGTTACGCCGGTTTTATCAGACTGTTGATAAACCCTTATATACGCGCATTATGCACGCATTATGCGCTGCGCGCAAAAGCTGCAAAGCGCTGAAACGGCTTTAGACTAACCTTTGTTGTTGTCTAAAAGGCGTTGACGAAGTAGGGATTTATCGACAGTCTGAGTTATGTGTCAATTCTTTTAAACTCGTGTATGTTCTTGTTGCGGTATATTATGTCAGTCCTTACAGTAAACCCCATTTTCTCCCAGAATTCATTTCCAAGCTTGTTTCTCTCAAAAACAACAAGCGCCGCTTTATTTATGCCCTCTTTTTCCAAGGCGCACATTGCGCTGTCAACAAGCATTTTTGCTATGCCCTTGTTTCTGTACTCGGACAACACCGCTGTATGATAGATATAGCCCCTGCGCCCGTCATGACCCGAAAGTATTGTGCCGACAATTTTGCCGTCGTCGCAGGCTACAAAGTTTGTCGCAGGATTTCGCCTTAGAAACTTTTCTATGCCGTCCTTTGTGTCGTCTGCGGAATTAAGTCCCATTCCCTTTGTGTTTATCCACAATTCGTAAATGCCGTCATAGTCATCAATAGTCATTATCCTTATGTTTATCACTTTTAATTCCTTTGCTCTGCAATTTTTAGTTTTTTCAGCGCCCAAAAGTTATCTGTTCAGAATAAGCTCTACAGCCTTGCTTGCCTGATGACCCGCGCAGACCATAACTCTTGACGCAGAAAGCCCCTCGCCGTCAGAAACATCTGTTTTCATATCGCCGCAAACAAAAAACCGTTCTGAAACGGTCTTGGTGGTTATGTCGTTCGCTCTGCCAAATCCCGCCATACCTGAGCCTGAAATCAGCTTAACTTCCTTGTTGCTTAAAAGCAGCCCGTTTACAAGCGCGGCTTTGCTTTCTGCATTGTCAAATGCCTCGCATACTATCTCACAGCCGTTGAAAATTTCCGCGCAGTTTTGCCCGTCAATGAAAATGTCGTGAGTTATGACCTTGCAGAACGGGTTTATCTCGCTTATTATTTCTTTTATCGCCTGAGTTTTTTTCATTCCGATATGTTTCAGAGTATACATCTGCCGGTTTATGTTGGAAAGCTCAACCTCGTCGAAATCCGCGGCTATAAGCGTCCCCGCGCCGCTTCTTGCAAGCGCACAGGCAATGTTCGACCCAAGTCCCCCAAGCCCCGCAACGCCTATCACAGCACCTTTCATTTTTTCATATATCGGAAACTTCGAGCGCGAATTTACCGCTCTCGCAAATTCTTCTTCGGTAATTTCCACGCTCTCACCACCTCTTTTAATTAACCGCCGCCCACAAATCCGACAATTTCAACCTCGTCGCTGTCTGAAATTCTCGTCGCCGCATAGTCCGCTTTCGGCAGTATTTCGCCGTTTATCATAACGGCTACGCGCTCCGCAGAATAACCCTTTTCCTTTATAAAGTCAATAACGAGCGCGTTTTTCGCGTTTATTTCTTCACCGTTTATTTTAGCCATTTTCTACTCCAACATTAATTTTAAACATTCCGCGGTCTCAAAACTAAGTCCATTAATTATTGCAAAACAGGGAAAACTTTTATTCCGCATATTCCCCCGATATCTTACTATACACTGATAATTATATCATTTTTGAACTGTAAAGTCAATAGTCAGAAATATATTTACTGTGAATTTTTGTAAAAAAAAGAATGTTGTTTAAGGAAATTTGTTGACATTTATTCTAAAAAGGTTTATAATATGATAACGGCTTGCAGAAAAATTCGGACTTGCGGTAAAGTTTTATCTGCCTAAATGGCGGTTATGACGTCCGAAATTTTTTGGGGTCGGAAAACAGTATTGTCTTTTATATTAAAAGACGATACATACTGTATAAAAATTCAAAATTCAGGCGGTTGAGAAAGTCTCAATATGCACGCGTTATGCGCCTGCTGCGCAAAACGCTGACGACGCAGGGGCTTTATCAACAGCATGATAAGGAGGCAAAGACTTCTTTTGGATATTATAATAATAGGCTGCGGAAAAGTCGGAGAGGCTCTCGCAGAACAGCTTAACGAACAGGGAAACAACATCACTGTAATTGATACGGATATGAAAAAGCTGAATGCAGTGTCGTCAAAATGCGACGTTATGGGTGTAAACGGAAACGGCGCAACTCACCTCGTTCAGCAGGAGGCGGGAATTGAACACGCGGATCTTATGATAGCCGTTACAGGCTCGGACGAACTGAACCTTTTGTGCTGTCTTATCGCAAAAAAAGCGGGAAACTGTAAGACAATTGCAAGGGTAAGAAGTCCCCAGTACAGCAGCGAAGCGCCGTTTTTAAAGGACGAGCTGGGTCTGGCAATGGTCATAAATCCCGAACAGGCGGCTGCCGAAGAGATAGCGCGCGTTTTGCGCTTTCCGTCCGCAATGAAGATCGAAACATTCTGCCGCGGCAGGGTAGAGCTGATAAAGCTGAGGCTTCCCGAAAACTGTCCGCTGGTCGGGGTCGCGGTAAAGGAGCTTTCCTCAAAACTCCGCTGTGATGTTCTTGTCTGCACGATAGAGCGCGGAAACGACGCATACATAGCAAACGGAAACACCGTTTTTGAAGAGCGCGACGTTATTTCCATAATTGCCTCGCCGAAAAAAGCCAACGATTTTTTCAGAAAGATAAATTACAAGTCAAAGTCAGTAAAGGACGCAATGATCGTCGGCGGCGGAGAGCTGGGACATTATTTGTGTGATATACTGGTAAACGACGGCATTTCCGTAAAGATAATCGAAAAGGACGCCCGCCGCAGCGACGAGCTTTGCGCACAGTGGGGAAACGCCGTTACGATAATAAACGGCGACGCGTCCGATCAGGAAGTTCTTCTTGAAGAGGGTTTACAGCAGGCGGGAGCTTTTGTCGCGCTTACAAATCTTGACGAGGAAAACATTCTGCTGTCGCTTTTTGCGAGAAGCGCGGGAAACGCGAAACTTGTCACGAAAATAAACAGAATTGATTTCGAGGACGTGATAAAACACCTTGACCTCGACACTATCATCTACCCGAAAAATATAACCTCGGACAACATTGTGCGTTATGTCCGCTCGCTTAAAAACACACAGGGCAGCAACGTCGAGCAATTGCACCAAGTCATAAAGGGAAAGATCGAGGCTGCGGAGTTCATTATAAGAGATAAAAGTTCGGTTACGGGAACGCCTCTTATGAATTTAAAACTTAAAAGCGGTATTCTTGTTGCGGCGATACTTCGCGGAAAGAACGTCGTTATTCCGCGCGGTTCGGATACTATTGAAAAGGGAGATACGGTCGTTATTGTTTCCGACAATTCGGAACTGCATGATATTAACGATATTTTAAGATAACAGGTTTTTTATGAATTACAGAATGATAACTTATATCCTCGGCTGGATATTGATATTTGAAGCCATTTTTATGGCGGTGCCCGCGGTGACGGCGATATGTTACGGTGAAAGCGCGGTGTGGTGGTTCCTGGCGACGGCGGCGGTCTGCGTCGGGATAGGACTTATGCTGACGAAAATAAAAAAGCCCGAAAATAAAAAGCTCTATTCCCGCGAGGGATTTGTGATAGTTTCGCTGAGCTGGATAGTGCTTTCGGTTTTCGGGGCGCTTCCGTTTTTCCTTTCGGGGGAGATACCGTCGTTTGTTGACGCGCTTTTTGAAACGGTTTCGGGATTTACGACAACGGGCGCGAGCATTCTCGGCGACGTTGAAAAGCTCTCAAAGTCCATGCTTATGTGGAGAAGTTTTACGCACTGGGTCGGCGGAATGGGCGTGCTTGTATTCATTATGGCGTTTGTTCATTTGTCGGGCGCGCAGAATATGCACATTATGAAAGCCGAGTCGCCCGGACCGTCTGTAAGCAAACTTGTGCCGAGAGTAAAAACGACTGCGCTTTTGCTTTATTCAATTTATTTTGTGCTTACTTTAGCGGAGTTTATTTTGCTTTTAGCGGGAGGAATGACGCCGTTTGAGGCGCTGAATACCGCGTTTGCCACGGCAGGCACGGGCGGTTTCGGCATTTACAACACGAGCATAGGCGGATTTTCGGCGTTTATTCAGGTCGTAATAATCGTGTTTATGCTGTTGTTTTCGGTAAATTTCAACAGCTATTACTTCATCATAAAGGGCAAGTTCAAAGAGGCTCTTAACACCGAAGTATGCGTTTTTTTCGGCATAGTCGCGGTATCCGTATTGATAATAACCTTTAACATAATGAGTACATCGGGCGGTTTCGGAAATGCTCTGCTCAATTCGTCATTTGCGGTGTCGTCAATAATTTCCACCACGGGATTTTCCACAGCCGATTTTGACCTCTGGCCCGAACTTTCGAGAACAATACTTGTACTTCTAATGTTTATAGGAGCTTGCGCGGGCAGTACGGGCGGCGGAATAAAGGTGTCGAGGATAATCATATTGTTCAAGAGCCTCGGCAGAGAGCTTCTTATGATGATACACCCTAAGCTCGTGAAAAAATTAAAGATAGACGCTCGCCCTGTCGATAATGAGACGGTGCGGTCGGTAAGCGTTTATCTTGTAGCATATGTGCTGTTGTTTACTGCGTCGCTGATAATCATTTCGTTTGACAACCACGACCTTATCACAAATTTTACGGCTGTCGCGGCAACTGTAAACAACATAGGTCCTGGGCTTGAAATGGTCGGACCGACGGCGAATTTCGCCTTTTTTTCAGGGTTCAGCAAGATCGTTCTGATCTTCGATATGCTCGCGGGAAGGCTTGAACTTTTCCCGATGCTGTTGTTGTTCACTCCCTCGATATGGAAGAAATAAGGAGGTAAAATATGGCAAATACAACTGAAATTACCGTGAGATACGCCGAAACCGACTGTATGGGCGTGGTACATCACGCGGTCTATCCCGTGTGGTTTGAAATTGCGCGGACGGATTATATCAAAGCCGCGGGAATGAGCTATGCCGAGATAGAAAAATCGGGGATAATGCTCCCTGTTGCGGGGATAACGTGCAAATACCGTTTTCCCGCGAAATATGACGAAACGCTTTTGATAACCGCGAAGATAACGCGCCTTAACGCCGCGCGGATAGAGTTTTCATATACCGTTACGAAAAAGGGCGAAAGCGCGGTGCTTGCCGAGGGAACAAGCTCCCACGGCTTTGTTGACGCAAAGACGTTTAAGCCGATAAATTTCAAAAAACAGTGTCCCGAATTTTTCGCGGTGCTGGAAAAATACGCGAAAATTGACGAAGAGTAAACGATTTGTCAGAAAATTAGCGACGTTACATAAAAGTTTTGAAAAGGGGTTTGGGGGAAAACTTTTTCAAAAGTTTTCCCCTAATAAAGAAGTAAGAGGAAAAGTCGGAGAGCGGAAACGTCTTTCCCTTACAGCACGTTACATAAAAGTTTAAAAAAGGGGCTTGGGGGAAAACTTTTTCAAAAGTTTTCCCCCAAAAAATTTTAAGCGCGTTATTCGTTGCTTTGCCTCAAATGCATGCGCCCGTTTTGTTTTCCGCTTGCCCATCACTGTGGGAAAACCAAACCGCGGAGGGAACCTGCCGGTTCCCCCGCTCCCCCTCCAGCGGATTGCCGTTTCAAAACAAGGTTTTGAAACGGCAATGCGGGGAAAACTCTTGTTTTCCCCGCACCCAAGATAAAAAGCCATAGGCTTTTTATCTGATGCGCTTTGCTTGCGCAAGTTTCGCGGCTTCGCCGCGACCAGAGGGAAAAACTTTTTTGAAAAAAAGTTTTTCCCTCT
>CANRDI010000013.1 GCA_947629335.1 uncultured Clostridia bacterium
TTATGAACCAAAGCAACAAATAACGTGCTTAAAATTTATTGGGGGAAAACTTTTGAAAAAGTTTTCCCCCAAGCCCCTTTTCAAAACTTTTATGTAATGTGCTGTAAGGGAAATGCACTTCCACTCTCCGACCGCCGCGCAAGCGGCGGTACATAAGTTTTTTGAAAGGGAAGTCCAGAGGGGAAAACTTTTTTTCAAAAAAGTTTTCCCCTCTGGTCGCGGCGTAGCCGCGAAACTTGCGCGAGCAAGGCGCTAAAGGGTGTGGGGAAAACAAGAGTTTTCCCCACTTTGCGGCAGCAAAGCTGTGCTTTGCTGCCGCAAACCGCTGGAGGGGGAGCGGGGGAACCGGCAGGTTCCCTCCGCGGTTTGGTTTTTCCACAGTGTGTGGCAAACGGAAAATAAAATGGGTGCGTACTTATGAACCAAAGCAACAAATAACGTGCTTAAAATTTATTGGGGGAAAACTTTTGAAAAAGTTTTCCCCCAAGCCCCCTTTCAAAACTTTTATGTAACGTGCTGTAATGGAAACGCGCTTTTACTGATTTTTTTCTTTGCGGGGGCTTTGCCCCCGCGCCCCCATTGAGGGAAAACTTTTAAAAAAGTTTTCCCCCAAGCCCCTTTTCAAAACTTTTATGTAACGTGCTGTAATGGAAACGCGCTTTTACTGATTTTTTCTTTGCAGTGGCTTTGTCCCCGCGCCCCCATTGGGGGAAAACTTTTGAAAAAGTTTTCCCCCAAGCCCCCTTTTCAAAACTTTTATGTAACGTGCTGTAATGGAAACGCGCTTTTACTGATTTTTTTCTTTGCGGGGGCTTTGCCCCCGCACCCCCATTGAGGGAAAACTTTTGAAAAAGTTTTCCCTCAAACTCCTTTTCAAAACTTTTATGTAACGTGCTGTATTGGAAATGCGTTTCCGCTTAATTCGACATCAAACCACCCTTGACAACCGTACCGTTTTACGCTATAATAATAAAAGAGCCGTGTAAGTTCACGGCTTTGCTTTTATTGCCGAGCATCAGCATGATTTAAAGAAAGAGGAATATATGAATACAAAAACGATAACCGAAAATCGACAGGCGCGCCATGAATATTTTATCCTTGAAAGCTATGAAGCAGGAATAGAACTGTTCGGAACAGAAGTAAAGTCGATACGTTCGGGCGGGGTAAATTTAAAGGATTCGTGGATTTCCGTTGACAACGGCGAAATGTTTATTCGCGGAATGCACATAGCTCCATACGAAAAGGGAAATATCTTTAACCGCGACCCTTATCGTATCCGCAGACTTCTTATGCACAAAAAGGAGATAATGAAGCTCTACGGTCAGGTAAAACAGGGCGGATATACGCTTATCCCCATTTCAATGTACTTTAAGGACAGCCGCGTTAAAGTTCAGGTCGGTCTTTGCAAGGGCAAACAGCTCCACGACAAGCGCGACGCTGCCGCAAAACGCGACGCTGCGCGCGAAATTGACCGCGCAATGAAAGAGAAAAATCAAAGGTAAAACCACGCTTTTTAATATTCTTCGCGGCTTTTTATCAGTTCAGCATAAAAGCCCTCGTTTTTCATAAGCTCTTCGTGCGTTCCCTGCTCGACAATATGCCCCGACTTCATAACCAGAATACAGTCCGCTTCGCGTATCGTCGAAAGCCTGTGTGCAACGACAAAGCTCGTCCTGCCTTTCGTCATCAGGTCAAACGCGCTTTGTATCTTCATTTCCGTTCTTGTATCGATAGAACTTGTCGCTTCGTCAAGAATAAGCATCGGCGGCAGCGACAGCATAACTCTTGCAATTGACAATAACTGCCTTTGTCCCTGCGATAATTCCGCATCGTTTGTAATTACCGTGTCATAGCCGTTTTCAAGGCGCATTATAAAGCTGTGCGCGTGCGCTGCTTTCGCCGCGGCAATTACCTCGTCAAGCTCCGCGTCGGGTTTTCCATAGGAAATATTTTCCCTCACCGTTCCCTTAAATACCCATGTTTCCTGTAAAACAATTCCATAGCTTGCGCGCAGACTGTTGCGCGTAATATCTTTTATGGGAACATTGCTAACGCGGATTTCGCCGCTTGTCACATCATAAAACCTCATTAAAAGGTTTATGAGCGTAGTTTTTCCGCAGCCTGTCGGACCGACTATAGCTATATGCTGTCCGCTTTTGACGTCAAGGTTCAGATCTTCGATAAGCGGTTTTTCGGGGACATAGCTGAAATAAACGTCTTTAAGCCCGACAGTACCGTCGCAGTTTTCAAGAACCTTTTTCTCCTCGTCCGAGCTTTCCGCCTTTTCATCAAGCAGCGCGAAAATCCTTGACGCGGAAGCAAGCGCGCTCTGAAGTTCGGTTATAACTCCCGAAATTTCGTTAAACGGCTTTGTATACTGGTTCGCATACTGTAAAAAACAGCTCAGATCTCCTACTGAAAAGCCTCCGCTGACGGCTTTAGCCGCGTTTAAAGCGCCGAAGATCCCTACTCCCGCATAGACGAGCGAGTTTACAAATCTTGTACAAGGGTTTGTGAGCGCCGAGTAGAACTGCGCTCTGCGCCCGCAGACATTAAGGCGCTCGTTTATTTCGTCAAATTGTTTTTCGGCATTTTTCTCAAAACCAAACGCTTTTACAAGCCTCTGTGAGCCTATCCTCTCGTCAATAAATCCCGTAAGTTCTCCTTTTATCGCGCTTTGCTCGCGGAACTTGTTGAAACATAATTTTGAGATAATTCCCGCGACTGCAAACGAAAGCGGCGTAATTACGACGACCACGAGCGTTATCTGCCAGTTAAGGCTTATCATAAACACAAGCGTTCCGATTATCGTAACAACTCCCGTAAACAATTGCTGAAAGCCCTGTAAAAGTCCCTCGCTTACCGCGTCAACGTCGTTTACCACTCTCGAAAGAATATCCCCGTGCGATTTAGCGTCGATATATGAAAGCGGCATTTCCTGCAAGTGGGCGAAAATATCCGTGCGGAGTTTTTTTACTGTCGAATGTGATATTTTATTTGTTGAAAAATACATAAGCCATTGAAGTACAGCGACGATAGGGATAATAACGGCGATTTTGACGAGTATAGGCGTCATATTTGCAAAATCAACGCCGTTTGCCGTTATACAGTCTACCGCTCTGCCTATGAGGACAGTTGTGTACAGCGAAAGCAGAACGCTCCCCGCCGCGCAGACCATACTCAAAACCACAAGACCTATAGACCTTTTAACATATTTCAACAGGCGGCTGAGAGCGCCTTTTTTTCCGTTTTCTTTGCTCAATTTGCCGCCTCCGTTTCTCTGATCTCATCTTCGGAATACTGCGTAAGACATATCTCGCGGTATACCGCGCAGCTTTTGAGAAGCTGTGCATGATTTCCCATACCGACAACCTTTCCGTCGTCAAGAACGATTATCTTATCCGCATGGAGTATCGAGTTTGCTCTCTGAGATATAATAACGCGCGTCAGAGGAAGTTCGCCTATCGACTTGCGAAGTTTTGCGTCGGTTGCATAGTCGAGCGCACTTGAACTGTCGTCAAGAATGAGTATTTCGGAGTTTTGCGCAATTGCTCTTGCGATAGTAAGACGCTGTTTCTGACCGCCCGAAAAGTTTTTTCCTCCCTGTAAGACCTTTGTGTCAAGCCCGTCTTCGAGCGTATCCGTAAATTCCTTTGCCTGTGCAATTTCAAAAGCCTTCTGTATTTGCTCGTCGGAAATATCGCTTCTGCCTAAGGTCATATTTTCCCGCAGAGAGCCGCTTAAAAGCTCCGCTTTCTGCGGAACTACGGAAATAATGCGGCGCAGTTCTCCGAGCGGATATTCGCGTATATCCGCTCCGTTTATCTTTATCGTTCCTTCGGAAGTATCGTAAAATCTGCACATAAGGTTTACGAGCGTCGATTTTCCCGACCCTGTGCCGCCGATTATTCCGAGCGTTTCTCCTCTGAAAAGTTCAAATGAGACGCCTTCGAGAGCCTCGTCGCCTGTTGAATATGAAAAATGAACGTCGTTAAACGATACTGCGGGGGCGTTTTTGTCCTGTACGGGAGAGTGTTCGGGAGAAGTTATCGACGTTTTCATATCGAAAACTTCGTTTATTCTTGCCGAAGAAGCCGCCGCTTTAGTAAATATCGTAACTAAATTTGCGACCACGACAAGAGCTAAAGATATCTGCGTCATATAGTTTACGAGCGCGATTATTTTCCCCTGTGTAAGCCCGTCCGCGCCCTGTGCGGCAAAACCTCCGCCTATCCATACTATAAGCAGATATGCCGTATTTACGACAATAAAGATCGCGGGATTTAGCAAAGCGTTTATTCTTCCCGCTTTAACGGCAAATTTCCGATATTCTTCGGCTTCTGCTCCAAAACGGCTTTTTTCGTAGTCCTGCCTTGAAAACGCTCGTACAACTCTTATTCCCGAAAGGTTTTCGCGGGTTATCCTTGATATCCCGTCAAGCGACCTCTGCTGTTTTTTGAACAGCTTTACAGTTGCTTTCATTATTGGGTACATTATTAAAACGATAGCCGCCATTGTCCCGAAGAAAATGAGCGAAAGTCCGGGACTTATTGAAAAAGACATTATTGTCGCGCCGATAACTAAAAACGGCGCTCTTACGACAAGCCTTATCAGCATCGCCACGGCTGTCTGGACTTGATTTACGTCATTTGTAACGCGCGTCACGAGAGCGGATGAACCTATCGCGTCAAGTTCTTTGTAAGAAAGCGTGTTTATATGCGCGTAAAGGTCGGAGCGCAGGCGCGTTCCTACGCCCTGAGAGGCGGCGGACGCCATATACTGACACACCAGCGCGAATAAAAGCCCGCATACCGCTAAAATTATCAATATTATCCCGTTTTGCCATATAAATGTTTCGTCGCGGTTTGTTATTCCCTTATCGATTATCTGCGCCATAACGAGCGGCACTATCAGTTCGAAAATTGCCTCGATAAGTTTGCATAAAGGACCTATCGTAACATTGAGCTTAAATTCTTTAAGGTATCTGGCGAGTTTTAACAAATTAACACAACCTTTTTATACATCATAGTCTTTTCACATAAATGAAACCGCTTGTCTTGCCGCAGAACTTCGTATTGAATTATTTAAGTACATTCGGTACATCTGCGAGTTTTCGTCCGTTTTGCGGAAAATCGGTCTTTGATCCGAGCGTTTTGATTTATGTAAACAAGCTCTGAATTACATTATAATATATTTATCAAAAAAAGTAAATATATTTATAAAATTAAATTTTACAGGCTGTCGATAAAGCCCATCTGCGTCGTAGCATTTTGCGCGAAGCGCATAATGTGTGCATACCGGAGCTTTCTCAACAGCCTGAGATTTATTCAGCATAAGAACGCTGTGTACAGCGACAGTTAAGGCAGGCTCTCGATAAATCCTGTTTTGAATTTATATAAAATCCGAGTTAAGATACAGGCTTTTTCGGCAATAAAAATGCGCGGGAGAACTGTTCTCCCGCGCCATGCTCAAAAGGAATTATTTATAAAATAAGTTCTGTGCCAAAGATATATGTTTATTCTAAAAAATTTTGTCATCAAAAGTTCTTTTGCTTTGAACAGTTTCTCTCGCTTGTATTCTAATTATGCTTAGGCAGATAATACGTCGGGTCTACTCGGACATTTCCGACCATTACTTCAAAGTGCAGGTGATTTCCCGAAGAATCGCCCGTACTTCCGACATAAGCTATTAGCTGTCCTGCGGTCACTGTTTGTCCGATATAAATGTTCGCAATAGAACTACAGTGTGCATAGCGAGTGGAAACGCCGTTGCTGTGTCTGATAACAACATATGTACCCCAGCCGCCTCCCCAGCCGCCTACGTTTATCTGCGTTATAACTCCCGATTCTGCCGCAAATATCGGCGTTCCATAAGGAGCTATTATATCAAGACCTCTGTGCGAGGTATATCCCGGCGCGGCATAGCCATATCCTTTCTTGCCGCCGTTTCCGCCGACAGGCCAGATGAATTTGCCCGCTTCGGTAGTTGTTCCGGGAGCAGAAGTCGCGGGGCGCGGAAGTGTTCCGACAGCGATTATCTGTGTAACGGGTTTTTTGGTCGTTGTGCGCACAAGCACCTTTCTGCTGATCTCTACGCCGTTTATATAAGAAACGTTTGCCGTTACCGCCTGAGAACCTTTTACTCCGTTCTGGCGGATAACGTTCATTCCCACATAGCGCGTGTTGTCCTGAATATATTCCGTTTCAAAAGCAATGTCTTCGGTATACTGCTCTTCGCGCGTAACGATTACGTTCAAATACGGCTGTTCCTGAGTGATCTTTATCTGGTCGCCGATATGTATGGGCGTACTTTTGTTAAATCCGGGATTGAGCAAAGACAGCTCTTCTATAGTCATATTTACCTTTGTGGAAATACCGTAGGGAGAGTCGCCCAAAACCGCGGTATAATAGGTCGGAACGACCTTATATGACGATATAAGCTCTGCTAAGTCTTTTTCTTCGACAAAGCTGTCCGCGAGATAAATTCCCGGAACAAAAGATATTTCCTTGTCAAATGCCACTGTTTCGGTCGGGTTGTCGGTGCGGTATCTGTCAAGTATCTCTTCAAGTGTGCTGTCAATAAGCTCGTGGCTTATGAGAGTACCCATATATTCGTCGTCGATGTACATTCCGTATCCCGACTCTATCTCCGTATCAAGAAGCTGGAGCATTCTGTCCGCTATCTGATATGTAGAAAGCATTGACCCGTAACCTACCACATCTACCTCATAACTGTGAGTGAAATTAACTGTTTCGGTGTCAGAGCCTGTATAATTTATTCTTTTGGCAATTATCTGCTCGGCGTCATTATAAACTGTTTCGTCTTCGACATAGCCTATAAACTGACCGTTTACTGTGAGTTTCAGAGCATAGGTTTGGCTCGTCGCATAGCCTACTATATTAAACAGGAATACACAGCATACTATCGGCAGAACATAATTGAACACCGTGACCGCAAAGCCGCGTTTTCCGAAAAATATCCTGTTCAAAAATCTGAACTCCGAAACGACGCCTGCGAAAAAGCCTTTTTTGTCTCTTATGTGGTTTACTTCCGTTCTTCCGGCGTTCAGTGCCCTTCTGTATCTGGCAAAGAAAGCACCGAAAACCGAGCCGATTTTCGCAAATCCTCTCCCAAGCGCCGCTTTAATTCTCTGGAGAAGCCTCAAAAACGCGGCAATTCCCCACAAGACCGCAAGCACCGCCGACTTTAAAAGTCTGAACATCACGCAGAAAAGCTCGCACCCAAGCCTTGAAATATCGGCATAAAAGCCCTTATCATCAGATGATATTTCCGACCTGAAGTCATTTTCGTTTTTATTCAGGAAAACTTCGAGAAAATTCAAAACAGTCACCTTTCTGCGCGTTTCACGCGAATTTTATAAAATCAACGCTATGTATCAGTATGTTGTCGTGTTGTTTATTGAAGTCGCCGCAAACATTCTCCAGATATTTCCGAGCAGCGTTATTGCAATTCCTACCCACGAAAGCACAAATCCGACGCCGAAATTATATCCGTCAATAGAGCCGAAGTTGATAAGCATAATAAAGTACATTATAAGCATACAAACGCTTCCGCCGATTGCGCCCTTAAACTTTCCTCTTACGGTATTTACGATTGTGGAAACAATGAAAAATCCGTAAATGATTATGTTTCTGATAACTGACGCAAGGTCTGCCGCTGCAATGCCGCTGTCTGTGTCAGACGCCATTGAGATAAGCTTCGGGATAGAAATATTGCTGTAATTATTAAGCAGCTCGTTTACTTCGTCGTAATCCCCTAAAGCACCAAGCACCATCTGCATCTCAGCAGAAATCGTATAATACGGCAGGAAAAATGCCACAATAGCAACCAAAAAGCCCGCCATTGTCACGAAAAAAGGGATCATAAGTTTCTTGTTCATAAATTACCTCACAATTTTTTATTTTTTCAGATGAACGCCTAAAGCATTCTCTGATAATTATACACCATTTTGAATAATTTGTCAATATTAAACGAACCTTGTTTTATACAAATTTGGGGGCAGAAACATCTGCCCCCGTCAATAAAGATCAGATCTCGCCGCGGATTATTCGGCAAATTCGCTGTCTACAAGTTTTACAAGACCATCGATAGCGAGCTGCTCGTCAGAACCGTCTGCAATGATACGGATCTTCGCGCCGCCGACAATACCGAGAGAAAGAATGCCGAGAAGCGACTTTGCATTTACTCTGCGCTCTTCCTTTTCGACCCAGATAGACGACTTATATTCGTTTGCCTTCTGGATAAAAAATGTAGCGGGTCTTGCGTGCAGTCCAACCTGATTTTTTACTTCAATGTCTTTAACGCACATAGTAGAAAACCTCCATTTTTCAATCGTTTGTTCCAGCAGTAACCTTAATGTACTTTTGCTCTGCCTGTTGTTGAAAAAGAAACGCAAACCGTATTTCGGACTTATCTTTTTTACCTTTTTATATTTCCGGTTCGGTTCCCTTCTGTATGTAAGTATATCCCAAAACTTCTTTTTCGTCAACAGTCATTTTGAAAATTTCCCGATTTATTTTTGAATTTCGGCTGTTTTACTTATATTTGCACAAACGCAAACCCCAAGATTGTAAACTTTGCACAAAAAGTATTCAACTATGTATTCAACATAGACACAAGTTTTCAACAGACCTTGACTGTAAAATTATTCCTAAACAGCGGCGCAATGCGGTATAAAGGCTGTCGTTCTTCTTAGGGAAAAATGAATGCAAGTCTTTGTGAAAATATCCCCAACAAACCGACTGCGGGGATATTTTTTCATAATTCAAGCTCAGTCTGCATATAATTTCGCGTTATCTTATGAGTGAGGCGGATCTTCGCAAACTATCTTCTCCATTGAATATTTCTGTACGGAAAGCCCCATTTTCTCATAGAACTTCTTCGCGCTTTCATTTCCTTCCCAGACATTAAGCGTGACATTATAACAGCCGCTGTCCTTGGCGAAATTCAGCACATATTCATACAGCATTGTGCCTATATGCTGTCCTCTTAAACACTCGTCAACGCACAGATCGTCAATGTAAAGCGTATCGTGTTTTTCGAGCGACTTATCTCCGAAATGCTGAAAAACACAAAACGCATATCCCAAAACACAGTCTTTTTCATCAACTGCCGTAAATATAGGACGCATACTGTCCGAGATAATTTCTTTAAGCTCGTTTTCATCATATTTTTTCGAGCCTTTTCTGAAAAGGTCGGGGCGCTTGTCTGAGTGTACCTTATGCACCTGCAAAAGCAGATTTATTATCCTCGGTATATCTTTTTCCTCGGCTTTTCTTATCGTTATGTCCATATTATTCCTCGACTTTAAAGACTTCTCCGTCTATGTTTATCTGCGTTCCTACGAAGATGGGCGCTGCGCCGCCGCTTTGAGCGGTTTTTTCCGTGCCGTTCGGCAGAGTATAGCTCCAGTCGCTTTCCGTCAGGTTTTTAAGTCCCCAAAGCGCGGGATTTTTCTTGTTTCTTACGACCTCTGCGCGGGCGTTTGCGTTTTCGTCAAAGAGCTTTGCCCCGTCAAACAGAAGCACGCTCGACTTTTCTCCGACGAGTGAGAGCGGCTTTGCAAAATGTATTCCGCACGGACAAATAAGTTTTCCCTCGTCATCTGTCTTCATTGCAGACAAAAAGTTCTGGTTTTTGCAAGAGCAGGCAGTTATCTCTCCGCGCATTTTTTTGAGCAGGTCGAGCCATTGCTTTTCAATAAGGCGCTTTTGCGGTTCGTTAAGACCGACCGTAAATGAAAACTCAAACGCTTCTTTTATGTAATCGGGCATTATCTGCCAGAATTTAATTATGTTGTTGTGAACGCCTCTTACGGGGCGGTTGCTGTCGTCGTCGGGATCGTAGACGAAAAGCGGCTCAAAGCCGTAGTGACGGCGCTCGGCTTCTTCGGTGAGGCAGACGCTTTTCAGAACGCGGCTTCCTTCGAGCGGGTCGCCCCTCAAAAGAAGCCTGAACAATACCACCGCCAGCGAATATCTGTCCGTGTACTTGTCGGGGGCTTTTTCGCCTCTTACTATTTCGGGCGCCATATAGCCGGGTTTTCCTGCGATGCCTAAATGCTCGCCGTAGGGTGCGATGTTGTCGCAGTCGCAGATAAGAACGTCTCCGTCCGTCGGACGAATGAAAAAGCCGCCGTCGTTTATGTCCTGATAGCTCATTCCGCTGTTGTGAAGAGAGCGGAAAGCCGACGTTATCTTTATCGCCGAATTGACTACCGAATACAGCCCGTGAAGTTTCACTCGCGCATTTAAGATGTCCGAAAACGGCTTGTATTCGCTCGGAATAATGTCCATAAGAAAGCCGAAGCTGTTATCGACGTTTCCTGTCAGCATAAGCGGCATTAAAAACGCTCTGTCGGAGTTTTTGTCCTCTGTAAGAGAACGCAGATTTTCGCGGAATATATCCGGACTTTTGAGCTTATTCGGGAAATAAATTTTAAGCGCGTATTCTTTTCCCGAATATTCCGCGCGGTAGACCGTACCCTGACCGCCCGAACCGAGAATTTCGAGTATCTTTGCGCTGCCTCCAAGCTCTAACGGGACAATATCGCCGATTTTCAGCATAACAAATTAACCTCCACCATATCAAAAGAACATCTTTTCGCATACCCCCGGCAATTCCGAAAATGCCGATATTTTCGCGGTCTTACGGTTTGTTTTGCCAAATCCGTATGCGGCGTGGATAAATTCTGCGCCCGCGCTGTCAGCCGCGTCAAGGTCGCCCTGAGTATCGCCGAGATATACTGCTTTTGAAATATTTTTGCGTTTTATGACAAGCTCTATGTTCTGACCTTTTGAAAGCCCTGTTTTGCCGAAGCACTCGAAATCGCAGAAAAGACGTTCTGTTCCGGAATTTTGAAAAAAGAGCTGGATATAGCCGTCCTGACAGTTGCTGACTATCATAAGCGCGTATTTTTCGGAAAGTTCGGCGAGCGTTTCGCAGAGCCTCGGATATAAGGCAGGCTTATGCTCGGCGAGATATTCAAGCTCGAAGTCCATACATTCGGTCATTATTTTCCCGCGCAGTTTTTCATCAACATTCGGCATCATCAGCCGCGCTATCTCGTCCATTTGCTTTCCCATAAAGCCTTTCATATCAGAAACGGTTATGCAAAAGCGGCTTGTTTCGGGATGTCTTTTAAGTATGATGTTCCACGAGCCGGTGACTTCTTCGGAGCTGTCCCAGAGCGTTCCGTCAAGGTCGAAAATAACAGCGTTTTTCATCAGAACCCGCCGCCCGAAAGGCTTTCAAAGTTTTCCTCAGCGGAGGTTTCCGCAGCGTTTCCGCACCATTCGCAGACGGTCTCGTTCTCGCCGTTCCAGCAGGTGGTCTTTCCGCATTCGCTGCACTGGAAAAATCCTTTTGCCCCGCAGTACGGGCATGAGGGATATTCCGTCGTTACATAAACGCTGCCCGAAATTTCCGTATCTCCGAATTTCTCTCTTGAGGCGGTGTGTTCGCTTACTTTAAACGCCCACGTCGCGTACCATGCCTCGTCTTCGCGCTGTTCGGCGCGTATCCCGAACAGCCCGTGGCTGTTCTTGCATTTTGTGAGAATGACTGCTGCTTTCATAATATAATATCCTCCTGTCAAATGTTTATATAGATCAAATTATCTTTCTTTGAGCTTTTTAAGTATCTTCGCCGCTTCTTCGTGACCGTTAGCTGCCGCGACAGTAAAATATTCGCGCGCCTTGTCAACATCTTTCGGAACATAAACGCCCTTCAGGTACATAACTCCCAAATTATACCGTGCAATGTTCGAGTTTCCGTCCGCCGCCATTTTAAAATATCGGAAAGCCTCTCCCGCGTCCTTTGCAACGCCGTTTCCCGTGTACAGACATTTTCCGTAAGAACATTGCGCGCGCGTATGCCCAAGCTCCGCCGCGCGTTTATAGAACATTGCCGCGCCCTCGTAATCCTTTTCCGCAAGACATCTTCTTGCGCTCTGATAAAGGACTTCTCCGTCGTCGGTGACTGTTTTCGGGGCTTCTGCGGCAGGTTCTTCATAAGGCTCGTGAGAAAGCGAATGTTTGCGCCATTTTTTCGCGGCGTCCTTGTCCTGTTTTACATGAACGCCGTTTTCATAGCAAAGCGCGATCATTTCGATCGCCTCGTCACATCCCTTTTTCGCCGAGCTTAAAAAATATTCGTAAGCCTTGTTTTCATCAGGCTCGCAGGCTATTCCCTCCGCGTAAAAATATCCGACGTAATATTCCGCCAGCGCTACGCCGTTTTCCGAGGCTCTCACAAACCATTCTCTCGCCTGTTCCGTATTGAATATTCCTCCGCGCCCTTCAAGGCGGTAAAGCCCCATATAACATTCGGCTTCTCCGAAATCCTGAAGCGCCGCCGACTCAAACCAGTAAAGTGCCTTTTCATAGTCGCGCAGCCTGTCGAAATGACGGCCCAATGAATATTGTTCTGCGGGATCGGTTACGTTCTTTCGGCTTTCGGTTTCAGAGGCGGGCAGAGCTTCGCTTTTCTTAAACGAGATCTCGCACCCGACTGCGCAGCCTACCGCTTCTACAGCCTCCGCCGCCGTCCTGCCTTTTATGCCTATATCGTCGCGCAGGGATTTTACGAGCTTTGTTGCCGCCGCGCATCTTACCTCAAACGGTTTTTCCCTTACCGCGTAAAGTTTTTGCGCGCAGCCGTCGTAAAGCGCCACAAAGCAGAGTTTTCTGAGAGCTTCTTCTTTCGGAAAGAAATCGGCGAAAAGCGCGTCCGCGCGTTTTCTGTCAAGAAGTATCTCCGCGCCGAATTTGCCCGTAAGATAGCACAGCATACCTTTAAGGTCGCGCACGGCTTTTCCGTCGGGCGTATGTACCGTCCTGCAAAATGTGCAATAATCATGTTCCGTTTCATCAAAAGCTCTCCCACAGCGCCCGCATACCATTTCTCTCACCGTCCCGTATATATAAGATGACATAACTTTTAACTGTTTTAAGACCCACACATTATATTTTAACATAATTTTCATAAAAAGTCAACGAATTTCGTATTTTATGTGTTGACAAATTAAAAAAAATATGTTAGAATAATTATCGGTAAAGTTTACCTTATTGAAATTTTGAAGGAGGATATAATTTAATGAAAACAACTTGGAGAAGAATTTTCTATGTGGTAATAATCGTAAATCTCCTTGTAGGAATTACGCTTAGTATCATCAACGCTGTACAGTATAAGAGCTTTACGGCATTCCTCAGCACGTTTATGGACACTATTTTCACGACGGCGTTGGGATCGCTTCTTATGGAACATTTCCGCAATGTTGAAAAGGGTATCGACACTGCGAACCGCAAAGCAGAGGGTATGCCTCCGCTTCCCGATAAGGCATATTCGAGCGTTCCGAATTTTGTCGGCAATATTATAAACAGCCAGGTGGCTCAGCAGAACCAGATGCCTATGCAGGGTCAGATGCCTGCACAGGGCGGAAACGACACATGGGTATGCGGCTGCGGCGCGGTAAATTCCGTTAATGCTAACTTCTGCAAGAACTGCGGAAGCCCCAGAAAGTAATTTACGGTTGACAGCGTATAGTGGACAGTAAAATGTATTCGCTTCGCGGATAATATCACATTGCTTTCAAGAGAAAAGATTAGGCTTGAACTCACGCGGGTTCAAGCCTATGTGCTTTTATTCCGAAACAATCCAATAACTTTTTTCCGAATTGAACAATTTGCTGTATAAGAGAAATAAGAGGTAAGAACCCTAAATTCTTACCTCTTAACTCTAACTTCTAATTGGCGTCGCTGAGGGGATTTGAACCTCCGACCTACCGCTTAGGAGGCGGTCGCTCTATCCAACTGAGCTACAGCGACATTATCCATATTTTAACACTTTTCTCAGCATTTTTCAAGTGCTTAATAATAATTTGTAGAAACTGCATAAAATTCCATCGGATATTTTTACAAATCAAACAAAGCTGTTAAATCCTTTCCTTTCTGTTTGTTATTCATAGTATCGCATAAATGCGCCTGAGAATACGGACGGGCTTTATCTGCACAGCCTGAGGAAATGTTTTGGAAATTCGGTTGACATTATGCGCAAAATTTGATATAATAAAACTGTATAGTTTTTTAAAGAAAGGCTGAAACGTGCGCTTAACATTTGCGGCTTATTCTTTCAATACAGCCGGCGCGTCAGCCGAAACAAAACTTATTTCAAAGGACCGGCAGCTTAAAAAGCTGATATGAGGCAGACTGTATAAAAAGTCAGATCTAAGGTTTTATAGACTGCCTGATAAAGTACAAACATAAAGGAGGAGCAAAAATGAGAAAGATCGCGGCGCTAATACTTGCGGCGGCTGTTTCTGTATGCGCAGTGAGCGCGGATATTTCCGTCCGCGCGGAAAATACACCGGACAGCTATGATACGCGGACAAGCGATGTTTTCAGCTCCACACAGTCCGAAAGCTCCTATGAAAAATACATTGCGTCACATTCGGACAAACCCGCTGCGTCGGAAAATGTCTCGGTTATGATAGGCAATTTTATTGCTCTGGGAAATGCGGACTGTTCAATCTCGACCGCCGTTAATACAATGGGCGGACTTATATGGCGCGGGACAGGCGAGGTCTCGTGGGACTTTAAGATCGAAAATGCAGGGCTTTACTGTCTTGAAATGAAATATTATTCCGAAAGCGAAAATAATTCTTTTATTTCTTTCGGTATCGACATTGACGGTGATTATCCCTTTGATGAAGCAAGAGAAGTCAAGCTTTACAGATATTGGCGCAACAGAACGTCTATAAGACTTGACGAAAATTATCAAGATCAGATACTTCCCGATCTCGTCAGATATAACTGTAATATGGCATCTCTCATAACGCAGAGCAGCATAACCGACGAGCCGCTTAAATTCTATCTTTCCAAAGGCGAACACAAGATCACTCTTCACGGGATCTCTACCGATTTTTGCATAAACACTCTGAGATTTTGTATGGAGAATGAAGCCGTTTCATATGATGAGATAAAACCGTCGGAGGAAAAGCTGAATGAAACGCCTGCGCTTTTTGACGGGAAAACGATAATAGCCGAGGCGGAAATGCCGAAATACACAAATTCTGCGGTACTCAGACCTACGTCCGAGCCGTCAGACTATACCGTAAGTCCCTCTCACCCCGCCTATATGCGCTATAACACCATAGGCGCGGACAGTTGGAACACAGCGGGACAGACGATCTATTATGAGATAACGGTGCCGTCGGACGGATATTATGCGCTTAATATAAAATGCAGGCTAAACGGTCGGTCGGGGCTTTCGGCTTACAGAAGGATAGCCGTAAACGGCTCCGTGCCGTGCGAAGAACTGAACGAGGTCGTTATACCGTACGCTTCTGACTGGCAGGGGGTCTCGCCTAAGACAAAAGACGGCGAGGAAATTTTTGTACAGCTTTCGGCAGGAAAGAACATTATCTCGCTCGAAGCGATAAACGGAACGTCGGGAAACGCTCTGCGGTCGCTCGGCGCTGTCGCTGCGGAGCTTCTTAACGGCATTGATAAAGGCGGTCTGAGCGGGAGATACGGAGAATACGCCGAGGCGCTGCTTTCGGAAAAAGAGCTGCTTGATCAGGACTCGGACGGAAAGTTTGTTTGTCCGGAGCTTACGGTTCTGGTAAATCTGCTTGAAAAATATGAGCAGAAAGAGCCCGAAGACTGTTCTGACCTTAGAAAGAGCGTGAATTTTCTGTGCAAATGGATAGAAGAAAGCGAAAAATGCTCGGTCGAAATGGATTATATTGAGCTTCGGACAGTCCACGAGGATTTCCGTGACATTTCACGAAATTTTTTCAAACAGCTCTGGTTTGCGATACAAAAGTTTTTCAATTCATTTTTTGTCAATAACACCGCTGCATCGGACGGTACTGAGGATAAAAGCCTTACGGTATCCGCCGAAAAGTCGGACGCAGATATAATAAACAGCCTTTCGGGCAATATTTCAGACGGAATAGTTATCCGTACAAATTCGTCGGATCTGCTCGAAGCAGCTCTTTCGGGAAACACGCCTGATGTGGCGCTGTTTGTTGACGCGGATGAGGCATACGAGCTTGCGTCAAGGGGACTGCTTTTAAATCTAAGAACGCTTTCGGAATATGAAACGGTCGGCGCGAGCGTTTCTTCGGGGGCATCTCGGATGTACACCTATAACGGCGGGGTCTACGGCATTCCGCTTACAAACAGTTTTCCGATGATGTTCTGCCGTACTGACATTCTGAGCGAACTGGGACTGAGCGCTCCGGAATCGTGGGACGAGCTTGAAGAAATGATGCCCGTATTGAATGAAAACGGGCTTACGGTCGGACTTGGGCAGACGTCGGAGTTTTCCGAGGAAAACGCATTTATGATAATGCTTAGTCAGAGCGGTTCTGACCTGACAAATATTGATTTTAACGACGACAGCATAAAGTCCGCATTTTCCCGATATGTCGGGTTTTATACGGAATACGGCTGTTTGAGGGAATATGACGCTCTCCGAATGTTTGACGCGGGAACAATGCCGATAGTTATAGCGGATTATGCGGAATTTTACGGAGAACTTTCCGAGGTGAGCAGGCTCAGCGGGCTGTGGGGTATATATCATGTCCCCGGAACGCGGCGCACCGACCAAAACGGAACTTCGACCCTCGATTACAGTACGGGCGCAAGATCTCTCGGAGCGGTCATATTTGCGGACTGCGAAGATCCTGCGGCGGCATGGGAGTTTGTAAAACAGTTTATGTCTGAGGAAGTGCAGATCTGTTTCGGAGTAATGAAAGAAGCGTCCGAGTCAAAGATATATGCTTCGTCCGTTTCATCGTCGGTTTCCGCCATAAGACAGTCGCCAATATTTTCCCGAAAGATATTGGCTCAGGCTTCGCGCATAAACACGTCTGCAAACAGCTTTGCGGAAGATATGCTGAAAAATGCGGTAAAGAGCGCGTTTTCCGAGGCTTTAAGCGAAAAGACCTCGGCAAAAGAAGCAATAGCGAAGTACGGAAACGCGGCAAAAGCCGAAATTTTAAAAACTTATCATTGATACGGTTCTTATACAGAGAGGGGAATATTAGTGTCCGATAAAAAAAGAAATTCTGCGGCAAAACTGATCGTCAAAAACAAGGACGCTTATTTCCTTGCCGCGCCGTTTTTTCTCTTATTTTTTGTTTTCACGGTCGTTCCGATGATAGCTGCGGTCGTATTTTCTTTTTTCAGATATGACCTGAGCGGGCTTCCCGAATTTTCGGGGATTGACAACTTTAGTTCGCTGTTTATGCTCGGAGGGAAATTTACTTCTGCCGCGGCGAACTCGCTTTTGATGTTTCTTGCAGTCGGAGCGGGAGGATTTGTATTGTGCTTTGCGGCGGCATGGGGATTGGATCTTCTGCCGAAGAAATTTGCTGACGTTATTACAATCATTTTATTTGCAATATCCCTTTCGGGAACAGCTGCGACGGCGGTCTGGCTTTCGGGAGGACTTCTTGATCCGCTGAACTCGTTTTTGGTAGGAGCGGGATTTTCGGACGTTCCGTCAGAATATCTTTCGGACG
Source organism: uncultured Clostridia bacterium (assembly GCA_947629335.1). Taxonomy (GTDB): domain Bacteria; phylum Bacillota; class Clostridia; order Oscillospirales; family Ruminococcaceae; genus CAG-115. Next base: position 17,552 of record CANRDI010000013.1, read on the forward strand.
GGAGATATGCGTTTTTGTGCGTCGCTTTATCTCAGCTTTTTACAACATTCGGGATCGGATTTCTCTCGCTCCGTTCGGGATTTCGCGCCGTTGACCGTGAGAAAGCGGACGCGGCGAAGATAGAGGGGATAAAAAATCCTCTGTGGATACTTGTTCATTCGCAGATCCCGTCGCTGTATCCGCAGATGTTGTTTGCATTTGCGGTGCAGATTCCGTTTGCATTTACAAACGGTGAGCTTTTGCGTATTTTATCGGGAACTCCCGCAGAAGATCTCGGCACATACAGCATAATGACGTTTATTTTCGAGCAGGGCGCGGAGCTTGACGTCGGAAAGGTATGCTGTGCGGAGGTAATATTGCTTTTGCTTATGACGCTGATATATGCCGCCGCCCGTATAATTGTCAAAAAGTTCTCGAAAGATGTCTGAAATTTCGGAAGGAGGGAATAATTTGAATAAAAATAAAAAACAGCTCGTATTTTTATTGATAAAGATCGTCGTCATAATTTTGGTTTCAATAATTGCGCTCGGTCTTTGCGCGCCGATATATTTTGTGGTAATACGTTCGTTTTCGCCTACGGAAGAGTTGTTTCCGATAAAATTATTTCCCGCAGAGCCGACCCTGCGCCATTTTTCCGAACTGTTAAACGGCGTGGGAGAATATGGAACGCCTTTTTCAAGAAATCTCTTTTCTTCGCTTTTAACTGCGCTTTTGACGGCGGTGATACAGATATCCGTTGTGTGTGCTGCGGCATATGTGCTTGCAAAGGTAAAAGCTCCGGGGATAAAGGCGTTAAACCTCATAATAGAATGGTCGATAATTTTATCTCCGCTCACGCTCTATGTTCTGAGATATTTTCTTATGCTCAAAATGGGGATATCCGACACATATTTTGCGGCTGTGCTGCCGCTTGCGGCGTCGCCGTTAGCTGTTTTCCTCGTAAAGGGATATATGAGGGTTGTTCCCGACGAGATAATTTACTGTGCAAGGCTTGACGGAGCTTCGCATTTCAGAATATGTTTCGGGATAGTTATGCCGGTCATAAAGCCCGCGATAATCGCTGTATCGGTGTTGACGTTCGGAGAATTATGGCAGTATACGGGAGAGCTTTTTGTAAAAAGCGAGGCTGTAAAGCCTTTGAGCGGTCTAATGTCCGAATTTTCCGCGTCAGCAGAGAGCGCGGGGATATTCTGCGCTCTTGCGGCAGTTATAACGATACCGATAATTGTATTGTCGGCAGTTTTCGGAAAAGAAATTGCTCAGACGGCTGAATGTGCGGGGATAAGAACCGAGCATAAGACGAAGATAAAGGCCCAAAAAAGCGACAAGGCAGTATAGGTTGTTTAAAATATGCGGTCGTGCAGTATCTGCCGACGGATAAAGAGCGTTTTTAAATTGCTTTTCATTTTGCCGAGCAGACAGTGCAAGACCCGCAGACCGCATTTCTGACAGTCAGCCGCCGCGCTGTATAATTTATAATTGCACATCATATATTTTTCAACAGGCAGGTAAAAAAGAAAAATGAAGATCGTAGAAGCATTTACAGACGGCGCTTGCAGCGGAAATCCCGGTCCGGGAGGATTTGGCGTAATTCTTCGATGCGAGGGCAGGGAAAAGGAAATAAGCGGCGGCGAGGCTCATACCACAAACAACCGAATGGAGCTTATGGGCGTTATAACCGCGCTCGAAGCGCTTAAATACCCATGTATGGTCAAAATAACGACCGACAGCAAGTATGTTGTTGACGGGATAATAAAAGGCTGGGCGAAGAGCTGGCGCAGACGCGGCTGGAAGAAAAGCGACGGAAATCCCGCGCTCAATCCCGATCTGTGGGAAAGGCTGCTGAACTTGCTCGAAATTCATGAAACGGAGTTTTTCTGGATAAAAGGTCACGCAGGACACCCCGAAAACGAGCGGTGTGACGCGCTCGCAGTTGAACAAAGAGATAAATTCAAGTAACACAGTTTTACAGAGGTGTATAAATGTTTGTCCTGAAAGGAAAATACAATACCGCGAATATTTACGCGGATATAGTTGACGAAACGGCGATCGCACAGATCACCGAGCTTTTGAACCAGCCGTTCGCAGAGGGCGCGCATATCGCCGTTATGCCCGATGTTCATGCGGGAGCAGGCTGCGTTATAGGGACGACAATGACGATAAAAGATAAAGTCGTCCCGAACCTCGTGGGCGTTGATATAGGCTGCGGAATGGAAACAATAAAGCTCAGGGAAAAGGAAATTGATTTCGAGCTTCTTGATAAAGCAGTGCATGAAAAAGTACCGTCGGGATTTGAAATAAGAACTTCTCCTCATAAAAATGCAGAGAAGATAGACTTGGGCGGGCTTTACTGTGCAAAATCCGTAAATATAGCCAAGGCTCTGAACAGCCTCGGTACGCTCGGCGGCGGCAATCACTTCATTGAGCTTGACAAGGACGAGGACGGAAGTCTCTATCTTGTCATTCATTCGGGTTCGCGTCATCTCGGTCTTGAGACTGCGGGCTATTATCAGAATGCGGCTTATGACAGGCTCACAAAGCCTGACAGAAATGTTGTTTATGAGATAGCGGACAGACTGAAGTCCGAGGGCAGGCAGTGCGAGATAAAAGCCGCGCTTGCAGAGTATATGCACAGTATCCCGAAAATACCTAAGGACATGGCATATTGCGAGGGAGAGCTGTTTGAAAAGTATATCCACGACATGAAGATAGTCCAGAGGTTTGCCGCGCTAAACAGGCAGACAATGGCTGAAGAAATAATGAACGCGCTCGGTCTTAATGCCGAAGAAACGTTTACGACGATACACAACTATATCGACACCGACAATATGATATTGAGAAAAGGCGCGGTCAGCGCTCAGAAGGGTGAAAAGCTGCTTATCCCCATAAATATGCGCGACGGAAGCCTTATCTGTATCGGAAAGGGAGATCCCGACTACAATTGCTCCGCTCCTCACGGCGCGGGAAGGCTGTACTCGCGTTCGCAGGCAAAGCAAAGCTTTTCGGTCGAGGATTATGCGCGGGAAATGCAGGGGATATACACTACCTCCGTGAATTATTCGACGCTCGACGAATGCCCTATGGCATATAAGTCGCTGGAAGATATTGTGAGCAATCTTAATGATACGGTAGAAATTGTAAGCCGCATAAAGCCCGTTTATAATTTCAAAGCGGGAGTAGATGACAAAAAGTGATATTATGTCGAAAATAAACTATCAGTATAAACTTGACGGGATAATAAATTCGCTCGAAACAACGCCGAAATTGCTTTTGCACAGCTGCTGCGCGCCTTGTTCGAGCTATTGTCTTGAATATCTTTCCCGGTATTTTTCCATAACCGTTCTTTACTATAACCCGAACATTTACCCGAAAGAAGAGTTTATAAAACGCACCGAAGAACAAAAAAGGCTTATCGAAGAGCTTCCTGTTAAAAATCCCGTGTCGCTTGTCGTGGACGAATACGACCCGAAAGAGTTTTTTGACGCTGTAAAAGGTCTGGAGCATATAAAAGAGGGCGGGGAGAGGTGTTTTGCCTGTTATAAGCTGAGGCTTGAGCGTGCGGCAAAATATGCCGCAGAGTATAATTTCGATTATTTTTGCACTACGTTATCTATAAGCCCGCTGAAAAATGCACAAAAGATAAACGAGATAGGAGAAGAGCTTTCGGAAATATATGCGGTCGGATTTCTTCCGAGCGATTTTAAGAAAAAAGGCGGCTATCAGCGTTCTATAGAACTTTCGCGCGAATACGGACTATACCGTCAGAACTATTGCGGCTGTGTTTTTTCAAAAGCAGAAAGAAGCGCGGAAAATGCAAAGCATATTGAAAAAGGAGAATGAGTTATGCACCCGAAGATAGGACAGCTTGTGGAAAATATTGAGAAAGTGATTATCGGAAAACACGAGGTCATAGTAAAAATGGTCTGCGCAATGCTTGCGGGAGGACACGTTCTTATAGAGGACGTTCCGGGAGTAGGAAAAACACTTTTAGCACAGACGCTTGCTAAATCCGTTTCCGGAACATTCGGACGTATACAGTTCACGCCCGACCTTATGCCGTCGGACGTTGTGGGATATACGGTTATAGACATGAACGGACATTCGGAATACCGCGCGGGCGCGGCAATGTGCAACTTCCTGCTTGCAGACGAGATAAACAGAACTTCTCCGAAGGTTCAGTCGGCGCTTCTTGAAGCAATGGAAGAGCTTCAGATCTCTGTTGACGGAGTTACGCATAAGCTCCCTGTGCCGTTTATGACGCTTGCGACGCAAAATCCTATCGAGACATACGGAACATATCATTTGCCCGAAGCTCAGCTTGACCGTTTTATAATGCGGCTTTCGATAGGCTATCCCGACAGAGCGGCGGAAAAGAGAATGCTCGAAAAAATGCCGCAGAGTATTGAGGTATCTTCTGTTATGACGCTTGAAGAAGTGATGGAGCTTCGTGCCGAAGCGGGGAAAATATCCGTTTCCGACGGGGTAAAGACCTATATCCTGCAAATTGTGGGGGCAACGAGAAACCGTCAGGAGATAAAGCTCGGAGCTTCTCCGAGAGGAACTATCGCGCTTTTCCGCGCTTCGCAGGCAATGGCTCTTATAAACGGCAGGGATTTTGTCACTCCCGACGACGTAAAGGCGGTAGCGCGGGAGGTGCTTTCGCACAGGATAATTCTTGCGGCGGGGCAGAGTGTGTTTATGGATTCCGTGTCGGTTATAGACAAAATACTCGGTGAAACGACAGTTCCCGTTTAGAAAAGTTAAAGGGCAGGAAATTCGCATTAAGACCCGAACGCCGCACTGTTTAAAAGTTTTTGGAAACAGTGCGAAGAACTTTTATAAAATTTTATGACACAAACTGCATTAAGACCCGAACGCCGCACTGTTTAAAAGTTTTTGGAAACAGCCGAAGAACTTTTATAAATTTTATTGCAAAAGTTGCCTGCCGCCGCATTATTTCTTTGCCAATACCGTGACCAATCCGTTCGCTTCTGCCGACGAAATATCCGCGCCGACTATCTTTCCGTCAATAACGATAAGATTTGCGCAGATAGGAATGGGCGACGAGCTGTTAAAATTTGAAATGGCATAAGTATACTTTTTCGCATAATATGCGCGGTATTTGCGAAGATCGAAGCCCTGTTCGCGCTGTAGGGCGTTATATTGTTCATATGCCTCGTCAAACGTCGCGGGTATCCTTATGTCCTCGATCTTATCGGGAACTGTCCCTACTTCATAGCCGAAGCTCTCTATGTATGCGGTGCGTTCGCGGTCGCTTGACCCCGAAATACCGTCGTCTGTGCGGGCGCTTAGCCGTATTATTATCCATAATGCTGCGCCGGCTATCATCAGTATCCCGATAAAAACGGTTTTTTTGGAACGACTTTTTCCTTTTGCCATAATTATTCCTCCGAACAGTTTTTTGATGTATAATGTCAGGCTGTCGATAAAGCCTGAAATTTGACTTTTTATACAGTCTGATAATGTATATGATTTTCATTTGAAAGTTAGTACGCTCGGACATTGACTGACGAACCGCATATACTTCGGCATTACGGAGCGTTTTGATCATAAATTGCCGCCGTCTGCCGTGCGCTGTCTTACTAAAACTCCCCTCCGACCCCCAATATGTTGTAAAATATTCACCAAAACCGTCAATTAAAGTTTGGGCAAAACGCCAAAAATTTGGTTTTGTCATTGACTTTAGAGCTATTTTAGGTGCTTTTTTGTGCAAATTGCCAAATAGCACGTCTTTTTTTATGGGAAAAGTTGTAAACGTTGGTGAATATGTATAAAGTATTTCTAAAATATTTGTTGGTTTAGGCACTTTTATTTTCTCCGATAATTTGGTATCATAGTATTAGCACAATGTTCTATTTATGATTTCTTTCAGGAGGTTATATAAAATGGCAGGTTTAGTGGCAAAAGGCATTTATAAGCGCTATCCCGGAGGAGTTACGGCGGTTACTGACTTTAACATTAAAATAAACGATAAGGAATTTATCGTTTTGGTAGGACCTTCGGGGTGCGGAAAATCTACGACGCTGCGTATGATCGCGGGTCTTGAAGAGATCTCGGAGGGCGAGCTTTATATCGGCGACAGACTTGTAAACGACGTTGCGCCGAAGGATAGAGATATCGCTATGGTTTTCCAGAATTACGCTCTTTATCCCCATATGACCGTTTTTGATAATATCGCTTTTGGTCTTAAACTTCGTAAAGTGCCTAAAGATGAAATAAAGAAGCTCGTCGAAGAAGCCGCAAAGAGTCTCGATATCGCTCATCTTCTTGACAGAAAGCCGAAGGCGCTGTCCGGCGGTCAGAGACAGCGTGTCGCTCTGGGACGCGCGATTGTTCGTAATCCTAAGGTGTTCCTGCTTGACGAGCCGCTGTCGAACCTTGACGCAAAGCTCCGCGCGCAGATGAGGACCGAGATTGCAAAGCTCCACAAAAAGATAGGAACGACGTTTATCTACGTTACTCACGACCAGACCGAAGCTATGACAATGGGCGACAGAATTGTCGTAATGAAGGACGGTTTTGTACAGCAGATAGACTCTCCGATGAACCTTTACGATAATCCCTGCAATAAGTTTGTAGCAGGATTTATAGGTTCGCCGCAGATGAACTTTATTGAAAACGCAAAACTTATCAAAAAGGATTCAAAGTATTATGTAGAGTTCGGCAGCGCAGAAAAGCCGTTCTATATCGAAGTTCCCGCAGGCAGATTTGACGAGAACGCTCTCGAAAGAACCGCGGGAGGCGAGGTCATCTTAGGCTTCCGTCCCGAAAATATCCACGATGAAGAGGCATTTCTTGCGACGGCAAAAACGGGAATTTTCGAGGCTTATGTTGAAGTAGCGGAACAGCTTGGTGCTGAAACATATCTGTATCTTGACTGCAACGGCATTCCGCTTACGGCGCGTGTTTCTCCGAGATGTACGGCGCGTCCGCAGGATACGGTACGCCTTGGAATTGACCCGAACAAAATACATCTGTTCTATCCTGCAAACGAGGCTTCTCTGGGCAAAAACGAGGGATAACCTGATTTCCGTTTCGGAAAGATTTTCAGCGAAACACGAATTAAAGCGAGAGGATTTTTGGTCCTCTCGCTTTCAGTTTTTATAAAACCTATTTTTGGTTCTTTTTAAACGGTATTTTTCTAAATAACGTTAACTCGCCCTATCCACCTAACCCCCTTCTTCGAAGGGGAAGGGGGAAGTACGGGGCGCGACGCGAAAAACTTTTATGCAACGTGCTGCTGAGGAAAACGTTTCCGTTCCCCGACCGCGCCGCAGGGCGCGGTACATAAGTTTTTTGAAAAGGGGTTTGAGGGAAAACTTTTTTTCAAAAAAGTTTTCCCTCAATTACTGCATTTACCTGTTCGGTCATTCGTTTATCTTTGTACCGGGCTTAAATATCAGAGCGGCAATAAGACCGAAGAAAATTGCCGCAGAAATGCCTACAGCTGCCGAAGTAAATCCTCCCATAAACGCGCCGAGCAGACCGTATTGGTCTACAGCTTCTCTTACTCCCTTTGAAAGAAGGCTTCCAAATCCCGTAAGCGGAACTGTCGCGCCGCCTCCCGCAAGTTCTATGAGCGGCTCATAGATGCCTATTGCTCCGAGAATTACTCCCGCGACAACATACGACGTGAGTATTCTTGCCGGCGTCAGCTTTGTCAGATCTATGAGTATCTGTCCTACCGCGCACAGCAAACCGCCTATAAGAAATGCCCAAAAGTATTCCATAAATATATCCATAATCTTTGCTCCAATTTAATTAAATGTTATTTCCACGGCATGAGAAATTCCGGGGATATTTCCGCCCTGCTGCACCATTGTCGGAGACATAAGCGCGCCCGTAGCCGCGTATAATATCCTTTTAAGGTCGCCGTTTTCAACGTGCTTTAAAAAATGTCCGCACATCATTGCCGCAGAACATCCGCACCCCGAACCGCCCGCGTGGACGTCCTGTTTTTCACGGTCGTACAGAAGCAGTCCGCAGTCCTTGTGCTTCTTTTCAATATCTATACCGTCTCTTTTGAATAATTCGCAGAGCATATCCGTTCCGACTTGACCGAGGTCGCCCGTTATGATAAGATCATAGCTTTCGGGACTTGTACCCATATGCCTGAAATGACGGAGTATAGTGTCATAAGCTGCGCCTGCCATTGCCGCGCCCATATTGTTGAGGTCGGATATTCCCATATCCTCTATTTTCCCGACAGTCGCCGCGCGGATAAACGGCGGCTTTTGCGCTGCGGACACAATTGCCGCGCCCGAAGCCGTAGCCGTCCATTGTGCGGTCGGCGTTCTTACGCCGCCGTAATTCAGCGGAAATCTGAACTGTCTTTCCGCCGAAGAAAAATGTGACGAAGTAACCGCCGCGGCGTTATCGACATATCCCGCATTTACCATTGCTCCTGCGAGCAGAAGCCCCTCGGCAAATGTCGAACAAGCTCCGAAAATTCCCAGAAAAGGTATATACAGGTCTTTCAGACCATAAGACGAGCTTGTGCATTGGTTTAAAAGGTCTCCCGCAAAAACAAGGTCTGTTTGATCTGCCGTAAGTTCAGCTTTGTCCATAGCATGCTGAAGCGCTTTCTGCTGGAACAAGCCCTCTGCCTGTTCAAAAGTTTCCGTTCCACCCTTGTTGTCCTCGATTATTTCGTCAAATTCATCGCCGTATGGTCCTTCGCTTTCGATTTTTCCTGCGACTGATGCGTAGGACAAGATCGAGGCGTTGCTGTACCGAAAGGTTTTTCCTTCCCGCATTGCCATTTTAGTTCACTCCTTTGTTCAACTGCCTTTATACATAGCCGTTCAGAACTTTAAAAATATAGTAGATAATTCCGTATATAATTGACGCGGATATTCCGTAAACGATCACAGGACCCGCTATTGTAAACATCTTTGCTCCGAGTCCCAAGACAAAGCCCTCTGTCTTGAAATCAAGCGCGGGCGATACAACAGAATTTGCAAATCCCGTTATCGGAACAAGCGTTCCCGCTCCCGCAAACTGTGCAATTCTGTCATAGAGTTTAAGTCCCGTGAGCAGGGCGCTCAGAAATATAAGCGTCATTGACGTAAGAGCGCCCGCGTTGTCGCGGTCAAAGCCGAGAGCCTGATACATATTTAAAAGCGCCTCGCCGAGTACGCAAATTGCTCCGCCTATAACGAACGCCATCGGTATAGTTTTGGTCATTGACGAAGGGGGCGAAACACGTTTCGCAAGTTCTCCGTATTCCTGATTTGATATATTCAAAAGTAATTCTCCTCTCTTTTTGTTTTGAGTTTATTTTGTCGGAAACAAGCGAAAAAATTCATTGATTAAAAAAAGAAAAACCGTTAAAATTTTACAGGCTGAAAAAACAGCCGCAATGTGCGCCGCTTTTCAGCCTGTGTTAAATTCGGTTTTGTATGGTGTTATTGTTTCGGGGGCGTTTAATTTCCGAGAATTATTTTTTTCAGTTCATCGGCGTTTTCCGCAAGAAAATCAGGTTCAAATTTAGAAAGTTCTTCTCTTGTCCGAAATCCCCATAATACTCCGCAGGCGGCAATGCCCGCGCTGTGAGCGGTCTGCATATCGACTGCGCTGTCGCCTATGTATATCGGAGAATATCCGCTTTTTTTGTATTTTTCCGAGAGATATAGCGCTGCGTCGGGAGCGGGCTTTCGCGGAAAACCGTTTTCGCCTCCTATAATTTCTGCAAAATCATTTCCGAAATAGTGTTTTATAATATCTGCGGCATATTTATGGGATTTATTGGTATTGCAAAGGCAGGTGACATTATGCTGTTTCAGTTCATTTAAAAGTTCAGGGATACCGTTATACGGTACGGTTTTATCCGAATTATGAACAGAATAATATTCTCCGAATATCCTATAAGCATCATTAAAATCATCTTCGGAAAAGTCTTTCGGCAGCATTCGCTCTATAAGTTTCGGTATGCCGTTTCCAACGAAAAGCCTGAACTCGTTTTCGTCATGAAGCGGAAATCCAAGCTCTCCGAGCGCATAATTTCCCGCCGCCGTAAGGTCGCCGAGCGTATTTAAAAGCGTTCCGTCAAGGTCGAAAATAACAGGATCGTACATAATATAAACACTCCGTTTGAAAAAATCATTATATTTACAGGCTTCCGATAAAGCCACATCTGCGTTGCAGCGTTATCAGCCGCAGTCAGATAATGCTGCGGCTTAATGCAACCGTCTGAGTTTTGAATTTTTGTTCAGTCTGATATTTATTATAGTGCATAAAAATTAGTTTGTCAACCTTGAAATTTCCGTGAATATATGTTATAATAAAAAATAGAATGTTTTCAGACTGTAGATAAAGCCTCATCTACGACATAGCATTATCCGCCGCAGGCAGATAATGCGGCGGTTTAATGCAACACCCGCAAATGATAGTTGCAGTAACGCTTCATAGTATCCGGAACTTTCTCTACAGTTTGAAAGTTGACTTTTTATACAGTTTGTGTTTTTTGTTATATTAAAAAATTTTGCATATTTGTTCGCTTACTTCGTTCTTGCTTTATAAAGTAAATGAACATAATAAAAAATCAATAACTAAAGGGATTATTTTTAATGGAATATTTTGATCTATATACTTTTGACAGAAAGCCTCTCGGAAAAAAAGTTCAAAGAGGCGCACCTATTCCGTTCGGAGAATATCATATTGTCGTTCAGGTCATGACGATAAATAACAAAGGGGAGATACTTCTGACTCAGAGAGTTCCCGAAAAGACGAGCGGGGGAAAATGGGAGTGTTCGGGCGGCTGTGCGGTTTCGGGGGAAACCTCGCGCGAAGCCGCGGTAAGAGAGCTTTTTGAAGAAACAGGTATCGAGGTTTCTCCCGACGAGCTGAAACTTGATTGGACAATGACCACGGACAGTATGCTGAGGGATTTTTATATCGTAATGAAAGATGTGCCGCTGTCTCAGCTAAGATTACAGGCAATAGAGGTCTGCGCGGCAAAATGGGTAAGTTTTGAGAGGCTCTGCGAGATGTCTCAGAACGGACAAACTACCAGAACCGTTTCGCGCTGGCTCAATGCGCGCGGCAGAGATCTGTTTTTCGGCGCTGTACGGGCTATGCGTCAGGGAGGGCAAAGTGGAAAATAAAACTGTATCGAAGATAAAAGAGCGTGTTCAAAGCGGAGATTTTTCGGGAAATACAACAGAGGAAATTTTCGCGCGCTGTTATAAGGCGACAGAAAAAACGCTCGGTATAACGCCGTTTGACGAGCAGTTAGCTGCGGCGCTGGCTCTGGATAACGGGAGAATGGTACAGATGCAGACGGGCGAGGGAAAGACCCTCTGCGCTGTTTTTGCCGCCTGTGCAAACGCATTAAACGGCAGAAATGTGCATATCATGACATTTAACGACTATCTCGCGGAGCGCGACTATAAATGGATGAAGCCGATATATGACGAAATGGGCGTGACGGTCGGAGTTGTCACCGAAAAAACTCCCCGTGTTGAGCGGAAAACTGTTTACAAAAAACAGGTCGTCTATACGACTGCAAAAGAAGCGGGATTTGATTATCTTCGGGATTTTGTAGAGTTTGATACGGAAATGATGTGTTTTCCGAAGCCTGATTTTGCCATATTTGATGAAGCAGACAGTATTCTTATTGACGAGGCGAGGATACCTCTGGTCATTGCGGGAGACGTCGCGGTAAAAGAGGATGACTCGGTAAAAGATGTTTATGAAAAGACAAAGGAGTTTAATGAACAGGATTTCGAGATCGACGAGGAAACCGAAAACGTTTATCTGACCGACAACGGAGCTGATAAAGCGGAGAAAATATTCGGCGTTCGCAGTATTTATTCTGCGGACAACTCGGAGCTGCTCTCGAAGATATGCGCCTGTTTAAAGGCAAGAGAGGTTCTGAAAGAGGACAAGGACTATATAGTAAAGGACAAGAAGATCGTTCTCATTGACGAGTTTACCGGCAGGACAGCCCCCGGAAGGGTCTTTCCGGGAGAACTTCAGGCAGCCTGCGAAGCTAAGCACAATCTTAAAATAACCCTCAGAGGGCGAATTATCGGAAGTATTGCTTTGCAGTATTTTGCGCGTCTTTATCCGAAAATAGCGGGAATGACCGGAACAGCCGAAAGCGCGAGAGAGGAATTTGAAAAGTTTTACGGCATTTTGGTCGAAGTTATCCCGACAAGACTTCCGTGCGAAAGGCTCGATCGTCCGCTTGAATTGTACTATGACAAAGCCGAAAAGCAAAAGGCGATAATCTCGGCAATAAAGACTGCATATAATGACGAGCGCCCCGTGCTTGTGGGAACTCAGAGCATAGAGGAAAGCGAGGAAATTTCCGAAGAGCTAAAAAAGGCGGGAGTTTCACACACGGTTTTAAACGCAAAAAACAATGCCGAAGAAGCCGCCGTTATTGCAAACGCGGGAAAGCGCGGTGCAGTCACTATCTCGACGAATATGGCGGGACGGGGCGTAGATATAAAGCTCGGCGGAGAGGACGGCGCGGATAAAGATTTTGTCGTAAAGGCGGGAGGACTTCTTGTTCTCGTGACTTCTATGCGTGAAAGCGAGCGTATGACTTTACAGCTTCGCGGACGCGCGGGCAGACAGGGCGACGTCGGGGAAAGCAGATTTTTTGCGGCTCTCGATGATGACATAATGATAAAAAACGACCTGAAAAAGCTCTGCGGACGGCATTATCCGAGCGCGAAAACACAAGGCGCTCTCTCCGACAAAACGCTTTTGAAAGAAGCCTCGCGCATACAGCGCATTTCCGAGGGCGACACGTTTGACGAGCGCGTAAATCTGATGAAATACACCATGATAGGCGAAAAACACCGCGAGATCACATTTGAGCGCAGAAACGCGCTTTTAAACGGCAGCTATCAGAGCGAAATATGGAAGAAAAACGCGCCGGAGCTTTATGATAAAGCGGTAAAGAAATTCGGCGGGGAAAAGCTCCAAGCGCTCGAAAATAAAGTACTTGCGGCGCTGTTAAACGAGTTTCACAGCGACTATCTCGACTATACCGCATATCTGCGCGAGGGTATACATCTGACGCAGATAGCGGGGAGAAATCCCGCGGAGGAATACAATATCGCCTGTGAAGAGTATTATGAAAGCGCGGCGAAAAGCATTTACGGGCAAATGGAAGGAAAGCTCGAAGATGTTATGAAATGCGATAAGATAGAGGACTATCATATAGACATGCCTACAAGGATATATACCTATTTGCTGAATGATATGGCAGAGGAATTTAAGGTAAAGCCCATTTTGCTGAACGTTTTTTCCGAAGAAGAACGCTCGGAAGATATTCCCGCAGAGGACGGCGGGAAAAAGGGATTTTTCAGTAAGCTGTTCGGAAAAAAGTGAGGTGGAGAGGTTGTCTACCGTTTGCGCTATAGCTACGCCCGCGGCTGTCGGCGGGATCTCCGTGGTGAGGATTTCGGGAGAAAAGGCTTTTGAAATTGCAGAAAAGGTTTTTGCGCCGATAAACAGAAAGGTTTCCGAAATGCGGGGATATACCGCTGCATACGGGAAAATATTCGACGGAGAAGAACGGCTCGACGATGGAGTTCTGCTTGTTTTCCGAGCGCCTCATTCATATACGGGCGAAGATGTGTGCGAAATTTCCTGTCATGGGGGGATCTACGTCACGAAGCGTGTTTTGAGAGCTTGTATAAAGGCAGGAGCAGAGCCTGCGGCGGCGGGAGAATTTACAAAGCGCGCGCTTTTAAACGGGAAAATATCGCTTACTCAGGCGGAGGCAGTCGCGGACATAATTTCCGCGCAGGGCGGGCAGAGCCTTTCATGCTCAAACGCAATGCGCGAGGGAGCGCTGTACCGTGAGACCGAGCGCATTTCCGAAAAGATAACGGAAATATCCTCGTATATATCCGCGTGGATAGATTATCCCGACGACGATACGCCCGTTGTGACAAGCGAATGGCTCGAAGAAAAGCTGAATGAAGTAAACGCAGATTTTGAAAGGCTGCTTGAAAATTACGACACGGGGCGGCTTATCCGCGAAGGGATATCCTGCGCGATTGTCGGAAAGCCGAATGTCGGGAAATCGACGCTTATGAACCTGATTTCGGGCGAAGAACGGAGCATTGTAAGCTCGGTCGAAGGAACAACGCGCGACGTTGTTGAGGAGACCGTAAGCCTCGGCGGAGCGGTGCTGAAACTTGCTGACTGCGCGGGAATACGCGAAACAAGCGACGAGGTGGAAAAAATAGGCGTAGGGATAATGCTTAAAAAGCTGAAAAATGCGGACATTGTGCTGGCAGTTTTTGACGGATCGCGTGAAATTTCCAACGAGGACGAGCGGCTGTTTGAGCTTATCTCAGACAAGACGGTGATACCTATTGTCAATAAAAGCGATCTTGAACAAAGGCTTGACGAGTCCGAGATAGAAAAAAGGTTCGGAAAGTGCGTGATAATTTCCGCAAAGGACGAAAAGAGCATTGAGCTTCTCGGAGCTGAGATAAACTCGCGCCTTGATCTTGCAAAATTTGACGCTAATGCGGGAACTCTTGCAAATGAACGTCAACGCGGGTGCGTTTTGAGAGCGAAAGCTGCGGTTGAAAACGCACTTTCGGCGGTGAGGTCGGGGATAACTCCCGACGCGGTAGGCGTGGAGCTTGAAGAAGCCCTGAACGCTGTTTTCGAGCTTTCGGGAAAGTCCGCGAGCGAAGAAGTAATAGCAAGCGTATTCGAGAGATTTTGCGTGGGGAAATAAAAGAAAGAGTGGAGATAATGGAAATAACGGCGATGAACGAAAAATATCTGCTTTCTTCTCTGGAGCTTATCGAAACCGTTTTTACAGAATGGGACGGAGCGGCAGAGGGGAAAAAGGTGAGAAAATTAACAGAAGAAATTCGCTCAAAAAAATACTATATTCCCGAACTTGAACTGATTATGAAAAACGGCGAAGAAGTTGTCGGCTATGCGATGTTTTCACGGTTTCATATCGAGGGAAGATATGAAAACGAGCTGCTTATACTTACGCCTGTTGCGGTAAAGACCGAGTTTCAGCGGCGGCATATTTCCAAAGAGCTTATTGAATACGGTTTTAAAAAAGCAAAAGATATGGGATTTAAAGCCGTTCTTGTTGAAGGCGATCCTAAGAACTATACGGCGCGCGGATTTATGCCGAGCTATAAATTCGGGATAGAGGCGTGTCCAAAAATACATTTGCCTCACCCCGACTGCCTTATGATAAAGGAATTAGAAAAAGGCGCGCTTGAAAATATAGAGGGCGCTGTTGATTATTCGTTTTATGAGACGCTTTCGGAGTAAATAAATAGAACTTATCCGCAAAAACAGACAATTAAATTCGTTTGAGAGGAAGTGCTGATATGAATATTCTTATAATCGGCTGCGGGCTTGTCGGAAGCGCTCTTGCAGGGGAATTTGACAAGATAGGCCATGACGTTTCGGTCATTGAAAAAAACGAGGATGCTTTTGACAGGCTTCCGTCGGATTTCGGAGGATTTACGACAACAGGCGTCGCTATTGACCAGGATGTTTTAAAACGCGCGGGAATAGGAACATGCGATGTGCTTTATGCGGTGACGGACGACGACGATATGAACATAATGGTGTCACAGCTTGCAAAGCAGGCGTTTAACGTTCCGAAAATTTACGCCCGCGTCAACAATATAAGCAAGGGCGAGGTCTTTGAGAAACTCGGAATAAACGTTATCTGCCCTGTAAAACTTACGGTAAGCGCAGCCCGCGCGGCAATTGAAGAAGACGGCGGAGAAGGAAAAGAGCTTAATTTCGGAAGTCATACCGTTCATTTTTCAACGTTCGACCTGCCCGAAGAGCTTGTAGGAACGCTGCCGTCGGAAATACAGCTTGAAGGAAGCGAAGTGCTTTTCGGCATTTTGCGCGAAAGTATGCTCATTCTTTACAGAGGCCAGCAGACCCCGCTCGAAGCGGGCGACAAGCTCATCTTTGCGAACAAGTCTTGAGGGGGATAAATATGAAAGCAATAATCGTTGGCGGAGGAAAGGTCGGGTTTTATCTCGCAAAAACGCTCTCCGAGCGGGGATATGAAGTCGCTATTATAGAAAATGACAAAGAGCAGAGCCACTATTGCGCAAATCATCTCGACGCTTTGGTGAATTTCGGCGACGGAACGACTGCCGAGGCGCTCGAAGCGAGCGGCTGTGCAAAGGCGGACTGTGTGATAGCGGTCATGGGAAAGGACGAGAGAAACCTTGTGTGCTGTCAGACGGCAAAACAGGTGTTCGGGGTAAAGAAAACCATAGCAAAGGTTAATAACCCCAAAAACGCCGACGCTCTTAAAGCTCTCGGAATTGACATAGTTATATCCGCTACGGACAATATAATACGGCTTCTTGAAAACGAGGTCGATTTCAGCAGCATAAAGCGTCTTATGCAGTTTGAGGGAGACGAAGCGTCGCTGGTCGAAATAACGCTTCCCGAAAATTATGTTTTGGAGGGAAAATCGCTGTCCGAGCTTCAGCTCCCGCCCGACTGCAACCTTGCTTCCATAAACCGCAAAGGAAGAATTATAATCCCTCGCGGCGGCACAATGCTTATAAGCGGAGACGTTATACTCTGCGTTATGCTCGATTCTCGTGAAAAAGAACTGAGAAAGGCTCTCAGAATAAAAGATTAGAGCGTAAATAAAAAATCGCTCCTATCAATTTATCCATTATGCAGAAAAGGTGAAGGCAGTTATGAGTGAAAAAAGACCCGTCGGAAGACCAAAGGGCAGCAAGTCCGCTAAAAAATCTCCGAAAAAAACCGCAAAACAAACCGCTTCCGTAAGAAAAACCCCGCAGAAAAAACTTTTGCAGGGAGATATTATCTTTGCTCTCGATATCGGCACTCATTCAATAGTAGGAGTTCTGGCGAAAAAGATAAACGACATCTGTGAAATTATAGATATGCAGACCGTTATACATGAAAAGCGCTGTATGGCTGACGGTCAGATAGAGGACATTTCGGCTGTCGCGGAGGATATAAGGACAGTGCGAAAGCTGCTTGAGGAAAGAAATTCCATAGCACTGTCAAAAGCCTGTATTGCGGCGGCAGGCCGCGCGCTTAAAACCGTAAGGGCTTCTTGGGAGTACAAACTCGCAAAGGATAAGCTCATAACAGCAGAGGTGCTTAAAACGACCGAGCTGGACGCTGTTCGCAGGACCTGTGCGCAGTACATTTCAAAAATTAATCCCTCTCAGGACGAACCTGCGGCGTTTTATTGCGTCGGACACAGCGTTGTTTCTCTTACGCTCGACGGATTTAAGGTCATAAAGCCCGAAGGGCACAGGGGAGAAAGGCTTACGACAGAGATAATTGCGGCGTTTTTGCCGGCATATGTTGTAGAAAGCCTTTGCGCGGCGGTCGATGAGGCGGATCTTGAGGTCGCAAGCATTACGCTCGAACCTATCGCGGCAATGAACGCGGTTATCCCACAGGAGCTTCGGCTTATAAACCTTGCTCTTTGCGATATAGGCGCGGGAACATCAGATGTTGCGGTGTCGCGCGACGGAAGCGTCGTTGCATACGGAATGGCTACCGTCGCGGGAGATGAGATAACCGAGGCGGTTATGAAAGAACTTCTTGTAGATTTTAAGACTGCCGAGATGATAAAAACAAGCTCCGAGGACGAGATAACATATACCGACGTTCTGCTCGCAGAGCATAAGATAACCCGCAAAAGAGTTATGGAAATTATCGAGCCTGCTTCGAGAGACCTTGCAAAAGTAATAGCCGACGAGATAATTTCCGCGAATATTACTCCACCGCAGGCGATATTTCTTGTAGGCGGTTCAAGTAAGCTCCCCGGTCTTGCAAAAATGGTGAGCGAGGAACTTAATATAGGAGAAAACCGCGTTATTATCGGAAGAAAAGAGCTTTTCAGAGGAATAAGAGCCGACGAAAAAACAGCGCTCGGCGCAGAGCATACGACGCCCGTCGGAATTGCCGTAAGCAGCGGAAAGGGCGTTTCATATGATTTTACCACAATAACCGTAAACGGAAAACGTCTGCGGGCGCTCGACACAAACCGAATGACTGTATTTGAGCTTTTAGGGCTTGCAAAAATAAAACCCGAACAGCTTATGGCAAGCTCCGGAAAACCGCTTTCGTTTACTCTTCGCGGCGAGAAGATAACGCTCCGCGGAAAAGCGTCCTCTCCTGCCGAGATAATTGTAAACGGCGTAAGCGAGTCGATAAATACTGTTGTCACAAAGGGCGATGAGATAACCATTATCCCCGCTCAAAAAGGCGAGGACGCGTCTGCCAAGCTCTCGGACTATATCGACCTCAGTACTGTAAAAACTTTCTCCGTAACTGCGTTTGATAAAGTTGTTCATGCGGGAATAAGCGTCTATGTAAACCAAAAACGAGCGCTCTCAGACCGCAGGATACATGACGGAGACGTTATTGAAACGGTCGATCTGTCAACAGTCGCCGCTATAGCAAAAGAATTAGGAATTGACGAAAACGAGCAGCTTATGCTTAACGGCAGGGAGGCAAACGGCTCGGAGGTTTTAAAAAGCGGAGATATTATTACATACGCAAAGCCGTTTACACAGGTCAGCGAGGTAATAACGCCCGAAGAAGCCGACAGTTCCCATACTGAAACTTCTTCTGCGTCCGACAGCTCAAAGCCCGTCGGAACTACTATAACTGTAAACGGCATATCGTCTGTATTTCCTCCGAGAGAGGACGGAAAACCGCCGATCTTTCTTGATATAGCGACGGCATTTTCCGATAATCCGACGGAGCTTCTTTCGAGAGCGGCGACAATAACGGTAAACGGAAAAATAGCGCGTCTTGACGAGGAGATATTTGACGGAGACGTAATTATAATCGAGTAGCGGCAAAGTCTGAAAAAAATGGGATTTCGGACTGTGTAAAAACTTTTTTAGGGTCTTTTTATTTATGAAAAATATATTAAAAACAATTGTATTTGCGCTGGTCACAGCCGTAAGTCTGAGCGCCTGTTCGGAAATTCCTTCTCTGAACGGCTCGGATATCGAAAGCTCTGATATTTCCGACAGTGAAAACTCCTCTTCGTCGGCGGTATATGACGAAACCGACCCCAATGAATTTGAAATAAACAGCAAGGACTTCGTTACAAAACTGAATGCCGAGGGCGGAGTTTATGAACAGGGCGAAATGCTCACCGACGGCGATTTTGACGGAAGGGGATTTGTCCGTTTTGAAAATGGCGGAAAGCTGACGCATATCGTAAATACTCCGTCTGCACAGCACTATAGGTTTATTCTGGCGGTTCGCTCGGAAAAAGGCGCGTCTATAAAATTGAGCGTTAAGGATAAGACCGAGGGTATGTTCTATATCCCTCCGAGCGAAGATAAAGACGGCGTTCAGAACTTCGGCTATGCCGCAGTGGACAGCGTTTATTTGTCCGAGGGGAAGAATGTATTTGTACTGAATGTTGAAAAAGGGCGGGCGGATATCGACTATATCATGGTCGAAAGCTCGGAAAAGGTCGACAGCGCATTATACCGCACCGGTTCTTCGGCAGTAAATCCCTATGCAAGCCTCGGAGTAGTCGGAGCTATGAAATATCTTTCGGACATTTACGGAGAATATTCTCTGACGGCGGTAAATGTTTCAGTCGGGACAAACGCCGAAATTGACGCGGTATATAGTCAGACAGGGCGCTATCCTGCTGTTCGCTGTTCCGAGCTCGCATATGCGGTTATGGGGAATGCTGACAAAGAAGAACTTCTTGAAAACGATATTGAGCTTGCGATAGAATGGGCTGAAAGCGGGGGGCTTGTTTCGTACAAATGGCACTGGTATTCTCCAAACAGGCTTCGTTCGGTAAAATCGGGAGCATTTGACCTTTCTCAGGCATTCGAGAATGTCGATCTTGAAGAAATTGCTCTTATGACAAGCGAAGACCTGTCCATGCTCAACACAAACGGACATATCCCGAACGAACTTTATGAGCTTTTAGCCGATATAGATAAACTTTCGGAGAGTCTTTTAAGGCTTAAAGAAAAGGATATTATAACGATATTCGAGCCTCTGCCTAATGCGGATTCGGGGCTTTACTGGTGGGGGGACGACCCCGAAAACTATAAAAAGCTCTATACGCTTATTTTCAACAGGCTCTGCAAATATCACAGGCTCTCAAATCTGATTTTTGTTTACACCGGCGCAAATGCGGAATATTATCCCGGAACGGGATATTGCGACATAGTAGGGCAAAACTTTTTTGAAAAGTCGAACTCGTCTTTTGCGGGGATATTTAATGCGGCGGCGGACGCTTTGCCTACAAGAAAAATACTCGCAATAACGGCGTGCGACATAATGCCCGACATAGATCTTATGTACCGCGACAACGCCATGTGGCTCTGGTGTGCGATAGAAAGCGGAGAATATCTTATAGACCAAAACGGCGCGTTTTCTTCGGAATACAACTCTCCGAACGACTTGAATAAAATGTATAATTCGACAGTTATGCTGACGCGCGACGAGCTTCCCGATATGACCCACTATTCCTCTCAATAGCATCAATATTTCAGAACTATCTGCAATAAAAAGCGGACGCATTTAGTTCGATACTTATAAAGAAGTTTAAGCCCCGAAGCAATTATTGTGAACTGCTTCGGGGCTTATTGTCAATATTTGATTACTCACATAAATCAAAATTTATCCATTCTTCTTTCGCTTGAATATACAAACTATGCTTTTGGATGAACCATAACTTTGGTTTGTAGAAGTACAGCTTATCATCTCCCATCCATCACGACCAAGAAGATTGAGCTGGTTTTCAAGCTGATTTGACTCGATGTTTCCGCCCCAAAAACCTTTTGTATCATATACGACCACTTTATACTCGAAATGCTGCATATAAGGCTGCTGCTGCATATAGGGCTGCTGCTGGAAATTTCCGTTCTGATTATTATCCATTTCAATATCCTTTCTGTTATTGACCAAAAACCTGTTTTCAAACGCCTATATGACCCGTCTGCATGATACCGCGCTGTCAGGACGCTGTGCGCTTGGCATAAATGCTATTTGTGATACCAACCATTTTGGAACATATTTACCGTTTGAAGATATTGTTTTCTTTTTGAAACAAAATCCTCTAACATTCTATCAGATATTGCAAAAATTGTCAAGTACTTTATAGAATTTCAGTGTTTATATAATTTAAACATATTGGTTTTAGAAATTATGAACAATTTGTCGAATGATCTGAGTATATTGACTTATACGACAAAAGTCGTTTTGAAGCGCGGCGCTGGTTTTAAATAATTGCGGCTGCGCTTTGCCTGAACAGTATTCAGCTTGTATAAAAACCCAAAATAACAGACTGCCGAGAAAGTTTCGGTATGCACGCGTTATCCGCCTTTGGCGGAAAACGCGGCGATACAGACAGGGCTTTATCGGCAGCCTGGTATATACAACAGTACTTATTCGGTTGTTACGGATTTTGCAAGATTGCGGGGCTTATCGGGATCGCTTCCGCGCAGAACGCTGGTATAATATGCGATAAGCTGTAACGCGCACACCGTCGGAAGCGGCATCAGCATATCCGAAAGCTGTGTATCGATATCAAATCTCAGATCGACCGTATTCTCGGCAAATTCGGTATATTTGCGGCAAAGAGCTATAATAAACGCTCCGCGCGCCTTTACTTCTTCCATATTGCTTATGGTTTTTGCGAGGATATTCGATTGTGTTGCGACAGTTATTACGGGAATATTATCTTCGATAAGCGAGATCGTTCCGTGTTTAAGTTCGCCCGCGGCATACGCTTCGCTGTGGATATATGAAATTTCCTTCAGTTTGAGCGACCCTTCGAGCGACAGCGCATAGTCAAATCCGCGCCCTATAAAGAAAAGTTTTTCGACATTTACGAGCCGCGACGCTATAAACTGACATTCTCCGCTGCGCTCTATAACGTCCGAGATCGCTTTCGGAGCGAGTTTCATTTCTTCCGTCAGCTTTTTCAGTTCATCTGTCGTAAGTTTTCCTCTTGCATATGCAAATCTGAATGCAAGAAGATACATGACCGTTATCTGGACCATATATGCCTTTGTGCTTGCGACGGCGATTTCGGGACCCGCGAGCGTATGTATGCACATATCCGCCGCGCGCGCGATCGCCGAATATCTGACGTTTACGACCGCCAGCGTTTTCGCGCCCTTTTGCTTTGCTAATTCAAGTCCCGCTTTTGTATCGGCAGTTTCTCCGCTCTGCGAGATAAGAATGACCAGATCGTTTTCTCCGACTATCGGCTCCATATAGCGAAACTCGCTTGCAACTTCGACCGTTACGGGAACGCGCGCCAGCTTTTCTATAGCGTATTTTGCGATAATGCCCGCGTGCATTGCCGTTCCGCAGGCAACTATAAACACGCGCTGTACGCTTTTCAGAAGTTCGTCGGTTATATTGCAGTCCGAAAAATCGGGAACGCCGTCCTTTAAAAGCTCGTCGAGCGTTTTTTGTACAACTTCCGGCTGTTCATGTATTTCTTTCAGCATAAAATGAGGATAGCCGCATTTCTGCGCCTGTTCTATATCCCATTCGGCGAGCTGCTTTTCCTTTTTTATCGGTATCCCGTGAACGTCGAAATAGCTTGTTCCGCTTGCTTTCATGCACACTATTTCATTGTCGTCAAGCAGAACATAATTCTTCGTATATTTAAGGAACGCGGGAATATCGCTTGCAATAAAATATTCTCCGTCGCCCTCTCCTACAATAAGCGGACTTTGCTTTCTGACGGCGTAAACGCGGTCGGGAAAATCTTTGAAAAGTATGCCGAGAGCAAAACTTCCCTCAAGTTCTTTCATTGTTTCGGTAATCGCTTTGAGAGGATTGCGCTCGGAATAATAATAATCGAGCAAACAAGCCGCGACCTCGCTGTCTGTCTGACTTACAAAAGAATAGCCTTTTTCGGTCAAAAATGCTTTAAGTTCGTTATAGTTTTCGATAATTCCGTTGTGAACTATAGTTACTCTGCCGTTTGAGTGAGGGTGAGAATTTACGTCGGAAGGCTCGCCGTGTGTTGCCCAGCGGGTGTGACCGATACCGCAGAAGCCCTTGGGACTTCCCTCGGCTTCGAGTTTTTCGCGCATACAGGAGAGTTTTCCTCTTGTTTTCACGGTTTTAATAGTTCCGTTTTCAAAAACGGCTATGCCGGCGCTGTCATATCCGCGGTATTCGAGTTTTTCGAGACCGTCCATAAGCACCTCGGTACAGTCGCGCTTTCCGAGATAGCCAACAATTCCGCACATATATATTTCCCCCTTATATTATCATAATGATTTTCATTATTTTATTCCCATGATGAACATTATATCACTTTTCATAACAAAAGTCAAGAAACATTTAATTTGCGGTTTGGAAACGCGGTTAGAGGCAAGAGATTAGAATTTAATTGAGCGGGTAAGTGCTTTTCTTTTTAAAACCGCCTAACGAGCGGGGCGCATAAGTTTTTTGAAAAGGAGCTTGAGGGAAAACTTTTTTCAAAAAGTTTTCCCTCAATGGGGGCGCGGGGACGGCAGCCCCCGCAATCGCATCAGCGAGCGCAAAAGGGTTGTGGGGAAAACTCTTGTTTTCCCCGCACCCTTTTGCGCAAAGCTAACGCTTGTTTCGCAGCTGCGCCGCGACCAGAGAGGAAACTTTTTGAAAAAAAGTTTCCTCTCTGGACTCTCCTTCAAAAACTTTATGCGCCGCCGCTTGCGCGGCGGTCGGATATCGGAAACGCTGTCCGCTTCTTCTTACCTCTAACCTCTAACCTCTAACCTCTTACCTCTAACAGCGCGGTCTGATAACGGAAACTCTGTAAATTTTCGTAAAATTCTTGACAAAATGCATATATTGTGGTATCATAATGTGTAGGATAATTTTTTCGGAAACCCGACGGAAAAGCCGCAAAGATAATTTCCGCTTTTGTAAATAAGACCGCGCCGAAAAATTCCTTTCGCGCGTCGGATAAAGATCCTGTTTGCCGGAAAAGTATGCTCTCGGATAAGAATTAGAAAAGACGGTTTTTCAATGTCGGAAATTTGTCCGTGAAAAATTTGGAAACAACGCCGCGGTTCAGTCGGCTGTGCCGTTTCGGAACTGCCCGTACCGAAACGTTAAAGAGGATTTAAAAATGAAAAAATATATTAAAGCTTTTCTGCTTGCGGCAATATCGGTCATGTGCCTTACGTCATGCAGCAGGTGGAATACGAATTCCGACGCTCCGTCCGAAACGGGTTCTCAGTCGGATAGTGAGAAAGAAAGTTCTGCGACGGTCATTTTTTCGGAAGATGACATAAACAGCTCGACAGGTACGATCGGCTCGAACGGTTCGATCGACTCGGAAACCTCTTCGCAAATAACTTACCCCGAAACAACGGTCATATATACCTACGGCGAAGCGGAGATACCGAATATTCCCTGCGGCTATGCCGATTATGAGGGAAAGGCGAATATGGGCTCGGATAATCCCGCACTCATACAGACGCTCGAAGGAGCGCTCGACAGTATGGTTTTTGAAACGGTGAGTTCGGGAGAGTATACCGCGAGGCTTATCGGCGATACCGTAAGGACCGATACGGAAAATTTTCCGACGTCAATATATGTTCAGAATTTGCGCGTTGAAGTGGAAAAAAATGATACAGCGCTCGAAGGAACGGGTACTTACAGCGATATGCTTTTATATATGTCGCAGTTTTGCAGGGAGTATATCCTCTATACCGACCGCATCGGAAGCTATATTGACATTTACGGGCTTGATGTTCCGGTCATAGCTATGCGGTATTACTTTAATGACGACGGGCGCGAAGTCACAAAAGCGGTGGATTTTGCGACGATAATGAATGACGAGGTTTACTGCGGATTTCTGGGGAAAGCTGTCGAGGGGACAGGCATAACCGTTTCAGCGGACTTGAATGATTTCAGAAAAACGCTTGTGCCGAGCGGCGAAAATGAAGAACTTTGCCGTTTGAGTACATTTTCCGCAGATGAATTTACGGCGCTTGACGGAACAAGGCTGTTTGACGGCGATAAAAATATGATATTTAATTTCAGCTTTGCCGATCCGCCCGTTATGGAGCTTTACAGTACGGAATTAAGAGAATAAAAACAATAACGGGGGAGCGGCTTTTATGAGCTGTTCCCCCGAACGTTTTATATAAACGCATTTATAGGACAAAGGTCGGAAACTCGGCAGAGCGCGCTTTGGGTTTTCCGACCTTTTATATTTGAATTTTATCAGAGCATATCCATAAAGCTGCCGATCATTTTGGCAGCTTTTGCGGCTGTCTTGCGGCGAATACGGCGGTTGTCCGAAAAATATCTGACCGCCGCGAATGTTGCTCCCCCTACGGCAAGCCCCGCGGCAGCTCCTTTTAATATACCTGTTGTTTGTCTTGACATATTATCAACTCCTTTTTTTGAAAGTTTGTGATGATATTTTGTGCAAATTTTCGATAAAATATGTTTTCCAAATACTCGGACATTCGGAAAAAATTCTCGGAAATGTATTTTTTCGTGCATTTATTCGTGCATTTTCCTACGATATTATCGGGTTTTTGTTAAAATTGCAACAGATAAGCAAACTTTTTTGCACATTTTTGTAAAATGATACAAAATGCAAGTTTTAAATAAAAAACTTGCAAAATTCACTTGACAAATCAATTTTTTGCGAGTATAATTATGACATAAGCAAGGGAGCTTAGAGCGGAAATTCAAAAAAGGTTTTCCGCCTATGCTCCCTATTTATTTTATCCAAAAAGGAGCGGTATTTATGTTAGAGTATCTTGCAGCGCTTTCGGAAGCAAGCGTTCAGGAAACCGTGGACGCTGAAATGTTCAACGTCGGCGACGGAAACGGTATATGGTATCTTATAGGTGCGGCGCTCGTATTCTTTATGCAGTGCGGTTTCGCAATGGTCGAAACGGGTATGACAAGAGCCAAGAACGCCGGAAACATCATAATGAAAAACCTGATGGATTTCTGCATAGGAACGGTTGTGTTCATCTTCCTCGGTTTCGGTCTTATGCTCGGCGAGGACGCGCTGTTCGGGCTTGTGGGAGTGCCGACGCTCGACATTCTTTCAAACTTCAGCGATTTTAACAGATGTGCGGAATTTGTATTCAACCTCGTTTTCTGTGCGACAGCGGCTACGATAGTTTCGGGCGCAATGGCAGAACGTACAAAGTTTCTTACATACTGCATCTATTCGGGAGTAATAAGCGCGGTCATTTACCCGATCGAGGCTCACTGGATCTGGGGAGGCGGCTGGCTTGCGAAGATGGGCTTTATTGATTTCGCAGGTTCTACGGCGATACATATGGTCGGCGGTATGTGCGCTCTTATCGGCGCGGCAATGGTCGGACCGCGTATCGGAAAGTTCGGCAAGGACGGAAAGCCCCGCGCAATTCTCGGTCACTCAATGACGCTCGGCGCGCTCGGCGTATTCATTCTGTGGTTCGGCTGGTACGGATTTAACGGAGCGGCAGCTTCTAATGTTGAATATCTTGCAAACATTTTCCTTACTACAACGATTGCCCCTGCGGTTGCGACTTGCACGACAATGGTATTTACATGGCTCAAGCACGGAAAGCCCGATGTTTCGATGTGCTTAAACGCGTCGCTTGCGGGACTGGTTGCAATTACAGCGCCTTGTGCCGATACTGACGCTTTGGGTTCGTGCATAATCGGTCTTGTTTCGGGATTTCTGGTATGCTTTGGCGTTTGGCTGCTCGATTACAAACTTAAAATCGATGACCCTGTCGGTGCGGTAGCGGTGCATTTCTGCAACGGTATCTGGGGTACTTTGGCGGTAGGTCTTTTTGCAACAGGCAAAGGTCAGAACGGTATTACAGGTTTGTTCTACGGCGGAGGATTTAAACAGCTCGGCATACAGGCACTCGGTATGGTCGCAGTGCTTGCTTGGACGGGAGTTACGATATGGATAACGTTCCTTATCCTCAAAAAGACAATCGGACTTCGCGTTTCACGTCACGAAGAAGTTGTCGGACTTGACTCTACAGAGCACGGACTTCCCGCGGCATATGCGGACTTTGTTCCCTCAATGCAGGTCGAAGTTTCTTCTACCGGCAAGGAAAAGGAAGTCGATACTCTCGGAAAAGTTGCAGCGACAGAACAGGCTGTACCTGTTGTTCATAAGAAATATGTTCCTACAGACGACAGCGTAACAATGACGAAAGTTGTTATCGTTACGAAACAGGATAGGTTTGAAGCTCTCAAAAACGCAATGTCGAAGATCGGCATTACGGGTATGACAGTCACAAACGTTTTAGGCTGCGGAATGCAGAAAGGCTCGACGGAGATGTACCGCGGCGTGCCGATCGAAACTCATTTGCTGCCTAAGATAAAAATGGAGATAGTTGTTTGTAAAGTTCCTGTGGCGACAGTTGTTGAAACGGCGAAAGAAGTTCTTTACACAGGCAACATCGGCGACGGAAAGATATTCGTTTATGATGTGGCGGACGTAATTAAGGTAAGAACAGGCGAGAGCGGATATGACGCGCTTCAGGACGAAGAATAAATCAGATTATATATTATAGTGTAGAACAGAATTTCCCTCGGCAAAAGTCGGGACGAAATAGAAAAGTTTCAGGGAGAACGTATGTTCTCCCTGATGACTTTATATAAAGCGCATCGCATAAAAGTTTTGAAAGGGGGATTGGGGGAGCGGGGGTAAAGCCCCCGCAAAGAAAAAACAGTAAAAGCGCGTTTCCGTTACAACACGTTACATAAAAGTTTTGAAAAGGGGTTTGGGGGAAAACTTTTTCAAAAGTTTTCCCCCAAAAAACATTTTACGCAAAAGCCCATTTTGTTTTCCGCTTGCTCGTCACTGTGGGAAAACCAGACCGCGGAGGGAATCTGCCGGTTCCCCCGCTCCCCCTCCGGCGGATTGCCGTTTCAAATGCAGGCATTTGAAACGACAATGCGGGGAAACTCTTGTTTTCCCCGCTCCCAAGATAAAAAGCCGTAGGCTTTTTATCTGATGCGCTTTTTGCTTGCGCAAGTTTCGCGGCTTCGCCGCGACCGGAGAGGAAACTTTTTGAAAAAAGTTTCCTCTCTGGTCTCTCCTTCAAAAACTTTATGCGCCCCGCTCGTTCAGTGGTTTTAAAAAGAAAAGCACTTACCCGCTCAAAACAAATTCTTACCTCTAACCGTTTGCCTCTAAAACGCCGGAGTGTTGAATTATGATAGAAAAAGGGTTGATTTTTTCGGATGATTGTGGTAAAATATCTATGTAATTTTATGTGGAAGGACAATTATTATGAACGATAAGAATTTTGACAAAAAAGCCTTTCGCCCCGAATTTCCGAAAAGAGCTGTAATTACCGGCGGAATGCCCTATGGAAACAAAAAACTCCACTTTGGTCATATCGGCGGAGTTTTCGTGTTTGCGGACGTTTACGCGCGCTTTCTGCGCGACAGGATCGGAAAGGAAAACGTTATTTTCGTTTCGGGAACGGACTGTTATGGTTCGCCTATTGCCGAGAGCTACAGAAAACTTGTCGAAGAACAAGGCTTTAAAGGCACGATACGCGATTTTGTTGAGGAAAACCATAAGGCTCAAAAGCAGACGCTTGACGATTATATGATAAGTCTGGATATTTTCGGAGCGTCGGGATTGGGGAGGACTGCCGAAATCCATAACGACGTTTCGGATAAATTCATACGCCGCCTGTATGAAAACGGGCATTTGAAAAAAATCAGCACGAAACAGTTCTATGACGAAAAGGCGGGTTGTTTCTTAAACGGCAGGCAGGTCATAGGAAAATGCCCCGTAGAGGGCTGTCAGAGCGAAAAAGGATACGCGGACGAGTGCGACCTCGGACACCAATATATGCCCGAAAATCTTATCGACCCGAAAAGCACGCTCACGGGAGAAACTCCCGTTATGAGGGACGTTGAAAACTGGTATTTCGACTTGCCGTCGTACAGCGGGCTGCTCAAAAAATATTCGGAGAACATCTCAAAGCAGAAAAATGTCAGAAAGCTTGTTTCAAGCACTATTTCCGAATTTCTCGCCGACCCCGTTATTCACATCAAAAACGAGCTTCTTGAAAATTATGAGAAGATAAAAGGCGAGATGCCGCCGCACGAATTTATAGAAGAGCCGAAAAAGCCCTCGTTTACGATAAAATTCGATACGCTTGACGAAATGAACAAGGCGTGCGGGATACTGTCGCAGAACGGCATACGCTATCGCACGGGAAAAACGCTTGTTCCGTTCAGGCTTACGGGAAATATCGAGTGGGGAGTTCCCGCGCCCGTTTTGGAGGGAGAAGACCCGCTTACGGTATGGGTGTGGCCCGAAAGTCTGTGGGCGCCTATCTCGTTTACAAAAGCAGTGCTTGAAAAGCGCGGCAGAAATATGGACGAATGGCGCGATTTCTGGTGCAGCAGGGACGCGCAGGTCTACCAGTTTATAGGCGCGGACAACATCTATTTCTACGGCGTAGCGGAAATGGGAATGTTTATGGGCTTGCAAAAAGGCGAAAACAGCGCCGAGCCTGCGGACGGCGAAATGCAGCTCCCCATACTCTGCGCGAACAACCACATACTGTTTCTCGACAAGAAAGCGTCAAGCTCCGGCGCAGTAAAACCGCCAATGGCGGCGGATCTGCTGGATTTCTACACCGCCGAACAGCTTCGCATGCATTTTCTCGGCTTAGGTCTCGGACAGCGCTCCGTGAGCTTTATGCCGAAGCCCTATAATCCGAATGCGAAGCCCGAAGACGCAGACCCTGTGGTAAAAGACGGATTTTTGCTATCTAATGTATTTAACCGCATTATCAGGACTTGTTTCTATACAACTCAGAAATATTTTGGCGGAGAAATGCCCGTGGGAGAAATTGAGCCGCAGATAATTTCGGACAGCGAAAACGCCGTTCTTGATTACGAACGCTTTATGTACAGATTTGAGTTTCATCAGGCGACTTACGTTCTTGACAGCTATATCCGCAAAGCAAGCAAGTATATGGCGAAAAATCTCGGCGACGCGGACAAGTCCGACGACAATTCCCTCAGAGAGAAGACGCTTGTAAATGTTTTCCATATGATAAGAACGGCGGCGGTTTTGCTTCACCCGATGGCGCCGAAAGGCACGGAAATGCTGCTTGAATATTTACAGATTGACGACAGCTTCTGGAGCTGGGATAAAATTTTCGATACTATGTCCGACTTTACGGGCGGAAAGCCGCACAAGCTGAAATTTTTAGAGCCGCGCATTGATTTCTTCACAAGACATCCGAGCCAGTTTGAGGACAGTGAATAGTTTACAGTGTACGCATTATGCGCTTCGCGCAAAACGCTGTAATCAGTAGAAAATATCTGCTGACGCAGATATAATTAGATTGTTTTCAGAAGAATAAGTTTTAGGCTTGAACCGAAATGAGTTCAAGCCTAAGTGCTTCTAATTCAAAAACAATCTTAATATTATCCGCGAAGCGGAACCGCAACTGTTTACTGTCCACTATTTGTAGTATGCAAGTATCAGCTCCGTTACCCTGTCATAGCTCAATACTCCTTCTTCAACGCCTTGAACTTTTATAAACGTGTCATTTGCAGACTCGGAAACGTTGTTTACCGTTTCGACCACCTCGTCAACTATCGATCCTGTGCCGTGAGAAGAATGATTGTAGATATAATCGCTGTTTGCGCGGAAATCCGCCTTCATTCTTTCGTCCAAAAGTTCGTCAATTTCTTTCCACATCTCATAATCATAGCTGTACAGAGCGTTTGAACAGTATGTAAACGCCAGCATATATCCCGAATACCTGTATTCGGCATAGTCGCTGTTGATGCATGACAAAAACGCAAGGAAGTTACAGTCGTTTTCAAACGCTATCCCGCGCGAGTGTGCGCTTTCATGCGCGGCTGTAGAAGGAATAAGATATGCGGGCTGCGCAACGTTTACATTACATTCCGCAAAAAACGGAAAATACATTCCTGTTATATGAGTATAAGACCACGGCTCGGATAAAAGCACGATCTTTTGCTTGCTTACGGACGTCCATAAAAAAGGATATTCAT
This sequence comes from uncultured Clostridia bacterium, assembly GCA_947629335.1. Taxonomy (GTDB): domain Bacteria; phylum Bacillota; class Clostridia; order Oscillospirales; family Ruminococcaceae; genus CAG-115. The sequence continues at coordinate 48,587 of CANRDI010000013.1, forward strand.
TTATCAGCTTATCATAACCGTTTCCCGCGCGTTTAAGCTCGTTTGCAAAACTTTCGGTGAGCTTTGTGGATTTGTCGGGGTTTTGTTCGAGCGTTTCGGACGCCTCTTTAGCTCCGTTTATAAGCGTTTTGCATACATCGAGCAAAAATTCGCCGTCTTTGGGAGACGTATCGAGCTGCATTGTCTTTTCGAGCGGCATTCTGTAATAATTCGCCCCATGACATATCATATACATCAGACAAGTAAAAGATAAAAACCCGCAAAGCCTTTTTCCCGCCTTTATGAGAATTTTTTTCTTGTCGTCAGCGTTTTCACAGTTCCTTATCTTTCTGACCAGTAAAAATACAATAAGTCCCGCTATCGGCAGGGCAAGTATAACCAGAAGCTCCGTAAATGAAAACGGGAAAAAGCCCGTAATAAAGCCTATCGGCACGGTGACGATCTTAAAAAGACCGCGCGAAAACACATATTCCGTCACTTCGGGCATTAGCGGCAGGAGCAAAAACATAAGTACCGCAATAATCAGCGGTATAAAAAACCAAAATTTCTTTACGAAATGAAAGACCTTTTTCATCTGAGCGCACCCCTTTTATTTATTTTAACATATTCTCTGCCCAATTTCAAGTCCGTTCGCAAATTTCGGTCAAAAATAATCAACCCGCGGTGGAATATTTGTTCAGACCGCCGAAATTTTCTTTGTTAGAGGTAAGCGCGTTTTCCGCCAAAGGCGGATAATGCTGCAAGCGGTTAGAAAAAAATCGGAAAGCTAAAGTGCATTTCCATTTCAGCACATTGCATAAAAGTTTTGAAAAGGAGTTTGAGGGAAAACTTTTTCAAAAGTTTTCCCTCAATAAAGTTTTCCCCCAATGGGG
>CANRDI010000014.1 GCA_947629335.1 uncultured Clostridia bacterium
TTTTCCCTTACAGCAAGTTACATAAAAGTTTTAAAAAGGGGTTTGGGGGAAAACTTTTTCAAAAGTTTTCCCCCAAATAATTTAAAAAACTTTATAACTTAGCTGCGGCGCTTGTTTACTGTTACTGCTACGCCGAGTGCGCCGAGAACCGCCGCGCTCGCTATATAACCGAAAGAAACGCCTGTATCGGGGTTCGGACGGTCGGTTTCACCGAGAACGGTGTCTGATGATTCAGAATCCCCTTCCATATCGGAGTTTTCCGTATCAGCAGAGTTTGTATCACCGCCAACGTCCGGATCTGCGCCGTCACTGCCCATTCCCGAATCATCGGCTGTTCCGCCGCCGATTATGCCGTCGCCTGTTGCACCGTCACCTGTTGCACCGTCACCTGTTGCGCCGTCGCCTGTAACACCGTCGGCAATATCCCTGCCTGCGTCGGCAATTCCGTCTACAACATCTTTACCTGCGTCAGCTATCCCGTCGATCATACCCTGAGCGGCGGCAGATGCCGTGACCGCAATAAAGCATAATACGGCAGTAACCGAAGCTGCTATATTTTTAAGCATAATTTTTCTCCTATTCCTGCATATTTGCGCAAATCTTTTCGCGCGTTATATTATCTGCACGAAATCCGCAAATATCAGCGGAGAAATTTAGCTGTGGATTATTGCCGTTTCAGGAATTTTTTCTCAAAAACCGCATAAATCTGATGTTCTTTCCGTTTGTTTCAAGAACGGGCGAGCTTTCCGCAAGCTCCCAGTTTTTGTCTTTTTCAATATCATAAAAGAAAACGTCTCCGCTGAAATTTTCATAGACGCGCGTTATAATTGCCTCGTCACAGTACGGCAGAAGCTGTTTATAAATATCCGCGCCGCCGATTACGAAAACTTTTTTATCGAGAGAATTTACATATTTTAACATTTCATCTGTATTGCCGAAAACTTTCGCGCCGTCAATTTCCGACAAGCTCCGCGACAGCACGATATTCTCGCGGTTTGGAAGCGGGCGTTTCGGAAAACTTTCGTATGTTTTTCTGCCCATTACTACCGCGGAATTTTTCGTTGTTTCGCGGAAATGCTTCATGTCAAGCGGAAGTCCGCACAAAAGTCCGCCGTTTTTTCCGATAGCGCAGTCGTTGTCCATAACTAAAATTGCAGTCATAATTATACCTCGCCTAAAAAGTTTTATGAGTTTATTTTAGCATATTTTGTCGGAAAATTCAAGTGATTTTATCTGCACAGAATAAACGGCGCACAAAAATCTGCGCGCCGTTTACTTTATGAGGACTTTATGTTATGTAATCAGTGTTTTTTCTTTGCGACAACTACCGCTGCGCCCGCAAGAGTTACAATGCCGAGAGTTATTGCGATACCGCCGAAACCTGTGTTGGGAGATTTTGTGGCAAGAGAGCCGTCTGCGGATATCAGGTACTGGCTGAAATGAGTTGTCTTAAACTCGACCATTCCGTCTTTGAGAGTTGCTTTCATGTCTGTATAATTGCCCTTGTCGTCAACATAGTAAACGTAAACTTTCTCCGCGTCTTTGAGATCTTCGGGAACAGGCATTTTAACCGTTATTTCGGTTTTGTTCTTGCTGAGGTCAATTGTCTTGCCGTCCTTGTCCTTAAACACGATATCGAACATATTGCCTTTTTCGTTCTCAACGGGAGTTACCGAAAGCGTCGCGTTTTCAACAGCGGGAACTTCTTTTACAACATCCGCAGGAACAGAAACATTTACTTTGCTGTCAGCGTCAGTGAAATCCTTGCCCTCGGTCGCCGCAGGAGTTGACGAACTTGCAGGAGTTGAGCTTGAAGAAGATGATGAGCCTGCTGGCTTAGTGCTTGAAGATGATGAACTTGAAGAAGATGAGCTTGAAGATGATGGCGAGCTTGCAGGTGTAGACGAGCTTGCGGGCTTTGACGAGCTTGCAGGCGTTGACGAGCTTGCAGGCTTTGACGAGCTTGCAGGCTTTGATGAACTTGCAGGTGTTGACGAGCTTGCAGGCGTGGACGAGCTTGCAGGAGTTGTCGAGCTTGCAGGCTTTGACGAGCTTGCAGGCTTTGACGAGCTTGCAGGCGTTGACGAGCTTGCAGGCGTGGACGAGCTTGCAGGTGTTGATGAGCTTGCAGGCGCGGGAGTATATGTTATGTCAGCACCGTTGAAAGGACCGTAGTTGCCCGTAATATTGTGCCATGTTGCATTTGCATTATGCATATCGATTGCTTTCCAGTCTGCTTCGGTGCCTGCGTATTTTACTTTTGCGGTACATTCGCCCGATATATGCCATTGGCCATCGACTGTATAATTATACTCAGACCAAAAAGCAGCGTATCCGACAGTTTTTATACTTTTAGGAATAGACACACTTGAAAGTTTGGGGCAATTTGTAAAATCGCGGTCGCCAATTGACTGAACGCCCTCTTCTATTATAACGGTCTGAAGATTTTCACAAAAAGCGAAAGTACCATAGTTGCGGCCGCTGGTTTCTAATTCTCCTATGCTTATAACGCTTCCGGGAATAGTCACGCTCGTAAGGCTGTCACAACCCCAAAATGCATTATTGCCGATTATTTTCAGGCTATTAGGAAGTTTTATACTCTTAAGAGCGGAGCAATTACAAAAGGCATTTGCTTCAATACTCTGAATACCATTTCCAAATGTTACGGTTTCAAGAGCAGTACAATCTTCAAATGTATGAGATTTGATTTCAGTTATGCTGTCCGGGATTTTTATGGATTCAAGGCTTGTGCAACCTTTAAAAGCCTCACTGCGAATACTTGTAACTGTATTCGGAATATTTATGCTTTTAAGGTTAGGACAGTTCATAAAACTTCCTATGAAGGTTATACCCTCGGGAAGTGTTACGGTTTCAACTTGAGAAGCCAATTCGGGAAAACTGCTGTCGCCAAAACCATCGACCGCTGTTACTTTAAAGCCGTTATATTCCGCGGGAACGACGATATTTTTCACATTGTTTAGTTTATTACACTTTGCCGTAAGTGTGCCGTCTGAATTTTGGCTGAACGTAAGAGCCTTGTCTATTTCGCTTGTGTCCTCTGTTGTTGCCGCGCTTGCTACGGGCAGGGTATTTACAGCCACAGCCGCTGATGTTGCCGCTAAAGTACCCGCTAAAAGAATTGCGCCTAATTTTCTGACTTTCATTTAATTTTCCTCCACATTATTTTGGGCTTTCGCCCGTTAATTTTTGTTCCTTTTGGAACGTTTCAAGCATATTATAGCACACAAATTTTATTTTGTCAAGTATTTTCATCATATTTGTAAGTTAATATATCATAAAAAGTATACAAAATTTTCATCAGAAAATGATAGAATATTATCATTAAATGATAAAGGAGAAAAATTATGAACTACAATTTATGCCAGCGCATAGGCGAACTGAGAACGCGGTTCGGCGTCACACAGTCCGAACTTGCAAAGCGCCTCGGCGTTACGCGAAGTTCTGTAAACGCCTGGGAGCTTGGATTTGCCACACCGCAGCTCAGGCACATAGTTGAAATGTCAAAAATTTTCGGCACAACTGTAGACGAATTTTTAAACGAATCTCCGAAAGTGCTTATAGATTTAACCGAGCTTACCAAAGAAGAACAACAGGCGGTTTTCAGCCTTGTGGACTGTCTGAAAAAATATCACAGCGACGATAAATAAAAAAAGGGACGTTTTAAAACGTCCCGTTTTTTAAGTATACAGTGGACAGGGTAACGTGTACACTGTCTTTACAATTTTATCATCTTCGCAAAATTTTTCATAACGGATTTAGTGCCGAACTCGTCAAAGTCCACAGTAACCAAAGCATCATTTCCCATTTGCTTAATGCTTGTCACTACGCCGTCTTTAAACTTTATGTGGCGCACTCTGTCTCCGACTTTGATGTTATCCGAAGTGCCTTGTGCTATCGGATTTTTCAGCTTTTCGGATTGTTCTTTCAAAAAGCTGAAATGCTTAGGCTTTGCCGCAGAGCCGAAATCCCTTGAAAATACGGACAGCTCTTCCGTTTCCTCACAGTATTCCGAGGGTATCTCCCGCGCAAATGTCGAGAGCTTGTTTGCCGAAGTTCTTCCGTATAACATTCTGTAATTCGTATGGGTAATGTATAGCTGCTTTTTCGCGCGCGTAATCGCCACATATGCAAGTCTGCGCTCTTCTTCCATTTCGGACGGCTCGTTTATGCTCATCATGGACGGGAAAACGTTGTCTTCCGCAGCTATCATAAATACAACGGGGAATTCAAGTCCTTTCGCGCTGTGCATTGTCATAAGCGAAACGCGGTCGGACGTTTCGTCGTAGTTGTCAATATCCGAAACTAACGCCGCCTGTTCGAGAAAATCGGGAAGCGCCGCGTCGGGCTGTTCGTTCATAAGCTGAACAGCATTTGATTTAAGCTCGGCAATATTTTCAAGCCGCGCCGCGCCCTCGTCACCCTGCGCTTTAAGCATCTCGGTATATCCCGTCTTTTCCGCAACAGCGTCTATAAGCTCGTCAAGCGGCAATGTGTCCGCAAGCTCGTCAAGCTCGTCAAAAAGATTTGCCGCAGCTTTCAGCGGATTTGCCTTTCTCGAAAGGGTCTCATACTGCGCCGCGTCGCGGCACACCTCTATCGGGTCGATATTAAGCCCCTCCGATACTCTGATTATTTCTTCTACGGTTGCGTCGCCGATACCGCGCTTCGGCTCGTTTATAACTCTCCTGAAACGAACCGCGTCATAAGGATTATTCAAAAGCGCCAGATAGGACATAATGTCCTTTATTTCCTTTCGGTCATAAAAGCGAAGTCCGCCGACAATTTTATACGGTATCTTCTGCCTTACAAGCGCCGTTTCAATACTTCTTGACAGCGCGTTCGAGCGATAGAGAACTGCAAAATCGGAATATTTCGCGCCCTTATTTACTTCTTCGGAGATAATGTCGGCAACTCCCTTTGCCTCGTTCTGCTCGCTCGAATACTTGCAGATATGTATTTTATCGCCTTCGCCAAGCTCGCTCCAGAGCTTTTTTTCTTTTCGGTGAGAATTGTTTTTTATCACCGCGTTTGCGGCGTTCAGTATATTCTCGGTCGAACGATAATTTTGTTCGAGCCTTACAACTGCGCAGCCGCGGTATTGCTTTTCAAAATTGAGGATATTTTCGACAGTCGCGCCTCTGAAGCGGTAAATTGACTGGTCGTCGTCGCCTACCACGCACAGATTTCCGTTTTCTCCCGCCAACAGCGAAACCAACCTATACTGCGCGACATTTGTGTCCTGATACTCGTCAACCATTATGTACTTATAAAGATTACGATAATGCTCCAAAACTTCGGGAAATTCTTCAAAAAGCCTTACGGTAAGGAAAATGATGTCGTCAAAATCAACAGCATTCGCGTTTTTGAGCGCGTTCTGGTATTCTCTGTAAACGCGCGCAACGTTCTTTTCGATAAAATCGCTGCTGTCGATATATTCATCTGCATTATCTTCCGCGGAAATGAGCCTGTCTTTAAGCGACGAGATCTTGTTTTTAAAGACCTTTGCCGCTATTACCTTTTCGTCAATTTCAAGGCGCTTCATTATTTCCTTTAAAAGCCTCTTTGAATCGTCGTCGTCATAGATCGTAAATCCCGAACGATAGCCGAGCTTTTCTATCTCCCTGCGAAGTATCTTTACACAAGCCGAATGAAAAGTAGAAGCGCTTATCTTTTCCGCGTCATCTCCGAGCATCTGCGAAAGTCTTTCCCGAAGCTCTCCCGCCGCCTTGTTTGTAAATGTTATCGCTAAAATATTCCAGGGCTTAACGGGATCTACGGCGATTATTTCCGAAAGCCTTTCGGCATTTTCGGGCGTCTTTTCCAGTTTCGGGAAACCGCTCAGAAACTTCTCCTGTTCGGGGGAAATTTCCCGAATTTCTTCGTCATGATAGGCGTTTCCGAAGCGCGTCATATTCGCTATCCTGTTTACAAGAACGGATGTTTTTCCGCTGCCTGCGCCCGCAATGATAAGCTGTGGACCGTTTATACGGAACACAGCTTTTTTCTGCATATCGTTTGCGCGGGAGAAGTAACTTTCGAGCGCCGCTCTTTTAAGTTTTATATAATCCAATTTATACCTCACTTGTTGTCATATATCCGTGGTCTTTGTAATAAATACCGCCCGTTACAGACCGTCTCAGGCTCCGTCCCAAAGGCAGAGCCTGTTTTGACATATCTTTCAGCTGTTTGAAACGAGCTTTGAATATTTGTCTGTAAGAGCTGTCTGAGATACAATGCTTTTCCTGCTTATACCTTCGTTTGCAAACGCCTGGGTCAGCATAAGCTTTATCCTGTTTACCTGATTTACCTCGGAAGCGCCTGGGTCGAAATCGACCGCAACGATATTGCTTTCGGGGTGCTGGCGGCGAAGCTCTCCTATAACGCCCTTTCCCGTAACGTGGTTTGGCAGGCACGCGAACGGCTGCATACAAACGATATTCGGAACGCCGTTATGTATAAGCTCAAGCATCTCCGCCGACAAAAACCAACCCTCTCCCGCGATATTTCCGTTTGAAACTATCGGCTTTACCGATTCCATCATCTCAAAAATGTCGCCGGGACTTCCGAACTTTGTATCCTTTACGGCTTTTCTGTAGCTGTGTTCCATGAAATTAAACGCTCTTATGACCGAGTTTTCCGCAAACTTTTTAAGTCTTGAACAGTAAAGGAGCTTGCGTTTTGTCACGCCGTGAGAGCAGATATAGTAGAAAAATCCCATAAGGTCGGGCACGACCACCTCACAACCCTCGTTTTCAAGGAGTCCGATTATGTCGTTGTTTGCGACGGGGTGGAATTTTACGAGAATTTCGCCCACAAGTCCTATCTTGGGCTTTTTGACGTCAACTACGGGGAACTCCGAAAATTCCTTTACGATATTGCGGACATTTTCATTAAAGCGCGGGAGCGAGATAGATTTGAGTTCATCGCGCAGATACAGCCGCCATTTTTCGTAAAGCGCGTTTGCAGAGCCTTTTTCGGCCTCGTAAGGGCGCACTTTGTAAAGGCATCTTTGCAGAACATCGCCGTAGATTATGCTCATAAACGCCCTTACCGCCATTCCCGCGGTTATCTTAAAGCCGCTCTGTTTTTCAAGCCCGACAACATTGAGCGAAATAAGCGGAACATTGTCATAGCCTGCGTCTTTAAGCGCTTTTTTTAACATTCCGACATAGTTTGTCGCTCTGCAAGCGCCGCCCGTCTGGGTTATCATGACCGAGGTGTTGTTAAGGTCGTATTTGCCGCTGTTGAGAGCGTGGATAAGCTGCCCGACAATAAGTATCGACGGATAGCACGCGTCGTTGTTTACATATTTAAGTCCCTCGTCGACCACCGCCTTAGAGCAGTCGCGGAGTATCACGATATTATACCCCGAATGGATAAACGCCGCTTCGAGCAGGTCGAAATGTATCGGCGCCATCTGCGGACAGAGAATGGTGTGTTTTTTTCGCATTTCAGCCGTGAACTCAGGCTGTTTTATATATCCGATATGACCGCGCACCGGCTTATAGCGGTGTCTTGTGCGCTCGTTTACAACGGAAATCAGCGAGCGCAGGCGTATTCTTGCCGCGCCTAAGTTGTTTACCTCGTCGATTTTAAGGCAGGTGTACAGCTTTCCAAAGCTGTGGAGTATCTCCTGAACCTCGTCTGTTGTAACTGCGTCAAGTCCGCAGCCGAACGAATTAAGCTGTACCAGCTCCAGACAGTCGTTGTTTCCGACAACGTGCGCCGCGGCATAGAGCCTTGTATGATAAGTCCACTGATCGACAACTCTTATAGGTCTTACGACCTTTTCAAGGTGCGCAACGCTGTCCTCGGTAAGCACCGCAAAGCCGTATCCCGAAACCATTTCGGGAAGTCCGTGATTTATCTCCGGGTCAACATGATACGGTCTGCCCGCTAAAACAATTCCGCGCTTGTTGTTTGCTTTCAAAAAGGCAAGCGTTTCCTCGCCTTTCCTGCGCATTTCTTCCTTGAACGCCGTATCCTCGGCATAGGCTTTCGCAAGCGCGTCTTTTATCTCGCGCTTTGTTATGTTAAGCTCAGGCAAATTCGCCGAAAACTCCTCGTACAGTCTTTCGCCCATTCTCTTTTCGTGGAATATCGGCAAAAACGGGTTCATAAACTTAACGCTCGAACGAAGTTCGGGAACGGAGTTTTTAATAACTTCGCTGTATGTAGCTACTACGGGGCAGTTATAGTGGTTGTCGCCGCCGTTTTCGTTGTTCATTTCATAGGGCATAGCGGGGTAGAAAATAAGTTTTACGCCCTCGTCTATAAGCGCCTGTATATGTCCGTGAGCAAGTTTTGCGGGATAGCAGACGCTTTCGCTCGGCATTGTTTCAATGCCCTTATCGTAAATTGCTCTCGAAGATTTAGGAGATAGCTTTACGGAAAATCCAAGCTCGGTGAAAAGCTTGTGCCAGAAGGGATAATTTTCGTACATTCCCAAAACTCTCGGAAGTCCGATAACTCCCCTCGGCGCTTTATCCTCCGGCAGACACTCGCGGTCGAAAAGCAGGTGATATTTATAATCATAGAGGTTCGGCATTTTCTCGCCCGTCGATATGTTTCCCGCGCCGCGCTCACAGCGGTTGTTGCTGATATAGCGCTTTCCGTCGGGGAATTTTGTAATTGTCAGCAGGCAGTTGTTCGAGCATTTTCCGCACCTCGCCGCAGTTTTTTCGGCTTTGAAATCCTCAAGCGTTTTAAGTCCCGCAAGAGACGTGCCTTTTCCATCGTCGCGTTCAAGCGCAATAAGCGCCGAGCCATATGCTCCCATAAGACCCGCCTTGTCCGGGCGCACAACGTTTTTCCCTACAATAAGCTCAAATGCTCTTAAAACGCTGTCGTTCATAAACGTTCCGCCCTGAACGATAATTTTGTCGCCCATTGTCGAGGTATCTCTGAGCTTTATGACCTTAAACAGCGCGTTTTTGCAGACGGAATATGACAATCCCGCAGAAATATCCGCGACTGTCGCGCCCTCTTTCTGCGCCTGCTTGACGCGCGAGTTCATAAATACCGTACAGCGCGAACCCAGATCAACGGGATTTTCCGCCGAAAGTCCCAAAACCGCAAATTCCGCGCTCGTCATTCCGAGAGCGTTCGCAAAGTTTTCAATAAACGAGCCGCAGCCCGAAGAACATGCTTCGTTTAGCAAAATGCTGTCGATTTCGCCGTTTTTCACGCGCATACATTTCATATCCTGCCCGCCGATGTCTAAGATAAACTCCGCACCGGGCAGTATCTTATCGGCAGCCTTATAGTGCGCCATTGTTTCGATTTCGCCGAAATCTGCGCCGAGAGCCGCTTTTATCAAATGTTCGCCATATCCTGTCGTGCAGGCTTTAGCAATATACGCGCCATCGGGCATAAGCGGATAAAGCTCGTTTAAAATGCCGATAACGGATTTAAGCGGATCGCCGTGGTTGCTGTCATAATGGGAGTATAAAATTTTCGCGTCTTTATCAATAAGCACCGCTTTTGTCGTCGTCGAACCCGCATCAATGCCCAGATAACAAGCGCCCTCATAAGCGCTCAGGTCGGTGGTCGGAATGACCGACTTTGCATGACGCGCGCGGAAATCTTCAAGCTCTTGTTCGTCTTTAAACAACGGCGCAAGTCGATCAACCTCGCGGAGCTGGTTATCGCCGAGGCGGCTGCCTTTTTCGCAAAGCTCGTCTATCGAAAATTCCTCCGCCTCGTCCGAAAGCGCGCACCCCATGGCTACAAACAAATTTGCGTTTTCGGGGAAAATTACGTTTTCGGGTTTTAAGTCAAGCGTTTCGATAAAGCGCTGTCTGAGTTCCGAAAGATAATGAAGCGGTCCGCCTAAAAACGCGACGTTTCCTTTTATCGGCTTTCCGCAGGCAAGCCCGCTTATCGTCTGGTTTACAACCGACTGGAAAACAGACGCCGCAACGTCGCTTCGTTTTGCGCCCTCGTTTAAAAGCGGCTGGATGTCGCTTTTTGCAAAAACGCCGCAGCGCGAAGCTATCGGATATATCGTCGTATGATCTTTCGACAGCTCGTTTAAGCCGCCTATGTCGGTATTTAAAAGAGCCGCCATCTGGTCGATAAACGCGCCCGTGCCTCCCGCGCACGAGCCGTTCATTCTCTGTTCAAGTCCGCCCGTAAGGTATGTAATCTTCGCGTCCTCTCCGCCAAGCTCTATTGCCACGTCAGTTTTCGGGATAAGAGCTTTTATTGCCGTCGTACCCGCGGCGACCTCCTGTGCAAACGGTATTCCGAGCCATTTCGACACGGATATGCCGCCCGAACCCGTAACTGCGACAAGAGCGCGTTCTCCCGAAAGCTCTTTGCCGACTTCGTTTAAAATATCCGAAACGGTTTTTCTTATGTCGGAAAAGTGTCTTTGATAGCGGCTGAACAAAAGCTCGTTCTTCTCGTTTAAAACCGCCGCCTTTACGGTTGTCGAACCTATATCAAGCCCTACACGTTTCAATTTACAAATCACTCCCAAAAAGGCTGTATGATACAAACTGACGACAAAACCGCGCTTCGCGGCTTTTCATCAATTTGAAATTTTACTTTATTTTTTACGTCATTTCACGTTCGGCTGCATTTTTATACAGCGCCTCTGCCGCTGCTTCAGCAAACGCGGCGAAAGCTGTCCGCAGATTTAATTATAACACATTTTTGTTGAAAAGTCAACAAGCAATATATTGAAAATCAGCATAAAACTTCGAATAAAACAGAAAAACTCCGCATTTGCGCGGAGTCAGACCGCCGATAAAGCCCGCGCCGCGCAGCAAAACCGCCGCGCGATATGTCAAGTGCGCGCCGCTTTATCGAAAGTCTGAAAATCATTTTTTCCGACAAAACATCAGTCGATCTCAACGGAAATCTTCTCATTTGCACGGACAGCGCCCGCACGCATAACAGTGCGTATAGACTTTGCTATCCTGCCCTGCTTTCCGATGACTCTTCCCATATCGTCCGCGCCGACGTGAAGATGATATACCACAACGCCTTCCTCGTTCGGCTCATCAACTGTTACCGTCACTGCGCTCTTATCCTCTACAAGCGCGGACGCAATAGTAATAAGAAGTTCTTTTAACATATTCCTGCCCTTCCATTTTGCGGCTAAAGCCGCGGTAAATTATCTCTTATTGTACGATCAGCCTTTAAGCAGACGCTTAACGGTGTCGGTAGGCTGTGCGCCTTTCTTTATCCACTCTTCAGCCTTTTCCTTGTTGATGTTTACAACAACGGGGTCTTTGGTAGGATCGTAATAACCGATCTCCTCGATAAAACGACCGTCCCTCGGATAACGGCTGTCCGCGACAACTACGCGGTAGAACGGTGCTTTCTTAGCGCCCATTCTTCTCAGTCTTATCTTTACTGCCATTTATATTCACCTCCAAAAAATTTTTTGTGTATTTCAAGACGTTTCCGCCGAGAAAGCATTTACCATACAAGCGCCGCAATACCGAAAAATATCATCGCGCCGCCCGCAAATCCAATAAAAAGTCTTAATACATTGCGGTTTTTAAGCCGCGGCTTTGGTCTGCCACGCTGAAAGCTCCAAAAATCGACATACCGTTTAAGGTCGAATACTGCCGCGAAAATATTGAATATTCCCGCCGCGATTAACAAAGGACCAAGCCATTTTATAACATACAAAAACGCTTCGTCTTTCATAGGCTGTCCTTCTTACATTCCCGGAAAACCGCCCATGCCTCCCATATTCATCGGAAATTTCGGAAAGCGCCTTTTCTTTCCCTTGCCCGTAAGACCCATTTGCTTCATGACTTTCTGCATCTGGTCAAACTGTTTTAAAAGCTGGTTCACTTCTTCTACCGACGTTCCCGAACCCGCCGCGATACGGCGTTTTCTCTTTGCGTCGATAATCGACGGCTTTTCGCGCTCGCGCTTTGTCATTGAGGAAATTATAGCCTTTGTATGCGGCATTTTCTTTTCGTCGATGTCCTCGTCTTTGACCTTTCCCGCAACGCCCGGTATCATATTCAGAAGATTTCTTATATTGCCCATTTTCTCGATCTGCTCGAACTGGGCATAAAGATCGTTCATATCGAACTTGTTTTCTTCAAGTTTTTTTACAGCCTTTGCGGCTTCTTTTTCATCAATGGAAGCCTTTGCCTTGTCAATAAGCGTCAGCACGTCGCCCATTCCGAGTATTCTTGACGCCATTCTGTCGGGATAAAAAGGCTCTATATCGTCGGGCTTTTCGCCAATGCCCGCAAACTTTATCGGCTTTCCCGTAATTGCAAGCACCGTAAGCGCCGCGCCGCCCCTTGTATCGCCGTCGAGCTTTGTCAAAATAACGCCCGTAATGTCGAGCGCCTCGTTAAAGCTCTCCGCAACATTTACTGCGTCCTGTCCCGTCATTGAGTCAACGACAAGCAATATCTCGTTCGGCTGTGTTTTTGCTTTTATGTTTTTAAGCTCGTCCATAAGCGTTTCGTCAATGTGCAGACGACCCGCCGTATCGAGCAAAACCGTGTCAAAACCTTGGTCTTTCGCGTATTTTATGCCGTGCTCGGCAATTTCTACGGGATTTCCCTGACCTTCTTCAAAGACGTGTGCGCCGACCTTTGAGCCGACAATTTTAAGCTGTTCAATAGCCGCAGGACGGTAAACGTCGCACGCCACCAAAAGCGGTCTGCGGTTCTGTCCTTCAAGCCACTTTGCAAGCTTCGCGCAGTGCGTGGTCTTGCCCGCGCCCTGAAGTCCGCACATCATAATAACGCACGGCGGCTTTGACGGAAAATCGAGCCTCGCCGTAGACGTTCCCATAAGCTCTATAAGCTCGCTATGAACAATATCAATGACCTGCTGTGCGGGAGTAAGGCTTTCCATGACCTTTGCGCCGAGAGCCTTTTCGCTGACCTTATTCACAAAGTCCTTTGCGACTTTAAAGTTTACGTCCGCGTCAAGAAGCGCCATTCTTACCTCGCGCATCGCGTCCTTTATATCCTTTTCGGTGAGCTTTCCGTGGTTTTTAAGCCTGCCGAAAACGTTGTTCAGTTTTTGTGAAAGTCCCTCAAAAGCCATTTGCTCACCTCATTTTTTTTACATTGCGTTTTCAATTTCCGAAAGTATTTTTAAAAGCTCGTCTGTTTCCTGCGAATAATTTTCATTCTCCGAAATTGCTCCGACAAGCTCTCTCGCACGCGCCGTCAGTTTCAAAACGAAATTAAGACGTTTTGCGTTTCCGAGCGCTTCTTCAAACGCCAAAAGCCGCTTTTCGCCTTTTTTCCTCGCGTCGTTGGCAGAGGGGCGCGTTATCCCGCCCATTTCCTCGGCAATTTCCGACAGCGACAAGTCGGAATTGTATTTCAAATCGACCGCTTCTCTCTGATTTTTTGAGAGCAGCTCTCCGTAAATATCAAGCAGCAGCGCAAAATTCTCATTCATAATATCCCTGTATCATAAAAACGCCTTACACCGACAAATGGTATTATAACAAATAAATTCTCATTTGTCAAGGGGGATTTTTAATTTTTCTCAAAATTTTAAAAAACCGCTTTTCAAAACGGCTGTCTTATGGTATAATTTAATTGTATGTATTACAGAAAGGGAAAATTATGAATAAATTCAAGGAAATATTTTTAAAAATTCTCCCGATGCTTATAGTGCTTGTTTCAACGGGCATTTTTATGTTTGCGGTTAAATTTGTGATCGGCATTTTCTACGACCCGAAAGATACGGTTTACGAAAAAACCTATGGTGACGAAAAGTTTGTTGTTGTACAGTGCTATCAAAACCCGTCGAGCCATTATTATGTTTTTGCGGGAGATTATGTTTTCAATGCCGAAAACTACAACAATGTCGCTTCCGAACATGACAAAACGCATCTTAGCGACGAGCCGATCGCCATTTTCACTCTCAACGAAACGCCGCTCGATATGGACAGCACTACCGTAAAGACCGTTCTTGACGGAAACGGGCTTATTGCTTTACAGTTCGGAGAGTTTATCATTTACAGGCTCGAAGGAGAATACGGAGTTTTTGCGCCGCTGCGTGAATTTAAAGAAAGCGCGACGAAGCGCAAAAACGATCTGTATGTTGTGCGGCAGCTTATGAAAGACGAGCAATACAAGAATTTCGACCTGCCGTCATGGGAGAGCGAGAATGATTTTCTGAAAAACCTCGAAAAGATAGAATGGTATCTTGATACGGAATATATTGAAGACAACTGAAATGATATCAGAAAGGCGTTTTTAATAGTGGCACTTTTTCTGAACTTCGAGAAAGGGAAGCAATGAAAGAAATGACCGAAAGCAAAAAAACAAGCGTCATAAGCCGATTTGTCTTGAAGCATTTTAATATTATCCGCCATAGGCGGATACCATACCTGTACACTATACACTGTAAACTGTTGTAAACTGTCTTTGACAGGAGGAAATATTGTTGTGACTGAAAAAACTATTACCATGAACAGCGCCGAGGAAATAAGCGCGGTATTCGGAGATCTTGACAAGAACATCAATCTTATACAAAAGGCGTTTTCCGTTACGATCTTCTCGCGCGGTTCTCAGATAAGGATAAGCGGCGAGAGCGAAATATCTGTCGATAATGCGGAAAAAGCGGTAAAAACGCTTTGCGGTTATTTTGAGCGCGGAGAAATTATCGAGGATCAACAGGTGAGGTATGCTATTGCTATGGTAAACGAGGGAAATGAAAAAGAAATAGCGACGGTTTCGGGGGACTGTGTGTGCGTTTCATATGCGGGAAAGCCGATAAAGCCGAAAACCGTCGGACAGAAGAAATACTGCGACCTTATACGAAAAAACACTATTACTTTCGGCGTAGGTCCTGCGGGAACGGGAAAGACCTATCTTGCGGTAGCGCTGGCGGTGACTGCTTTCAAGCAAAAGCAGGTGCAGAGGATAATTCTTACCAGACCCGCCGTTGAAGCGGGCGAAAAGCTGGGTTTTTTGCCGGGAGATCTGCAAAACAAGGTTGACCCGTATCTCAGACCGCTTTATGACGCGCTTTTTGAAATGCTTGGGCAGGAGAGCTTTTCAAAACTGCACGAAAGGGGAGTTATCGAGGTCGCGCCGCTGGCATATATGCGCGGAAGAACGCTTGACGACAGCTTTATTATCCTTGACGAAGCGCAGAACACTACGCGCGAGCAGATGAAGATGTTTTTAACTCGTCTGGGGTTCAACTCGAAAATGGTAATAACAGGCGACGTGACACAGATAGACCTGCCCGAAACGAAAAAATCGGGGCTTGTAGATGCGCTGAAAATTCTGAAAAACGTAGAGGATATCGGGCAGAATTTGTTTACGGAAAAGGACGTTGTACGTCACAGGCTGGTTCAGGACATTGTAAAGGCATATGCGGAATATGCGGACAACGCACACAGGCGCGAGAGAAAGAGATGACAGTGGAAAGTGTGCGTTGTCAGTGTACAGTTAATAGTGAACAGTTGAGGAATCCGCTTCGCAGATATTATTTGATTGTTGTCAACATTAAAGGTTGCTCGTTTGCCTGTTGGCTAAAAACAATTTTAATATTATCTGCCGCAAGGCGGATACCATAGCTATATACTGTACACTATTAACTGTAAACTGACAACAAGACTATAAACTAACGACGGAGGAAATACAATGGCAGACTGGAACAGCGAACAATATCTCAGATTTAAGGCTCAGAGAACGCAGCCCTCGATTGACCTTGCGGCGAGGATTTCCGCGAAAGACCCGCGCGAGATTATCGACATTGGGTGCGGTCCGGGAAACAGCACGAAGGTGCTTAAAGAGCGCTTTCCGAATGCGCGTATCACGGGCGCTGACAACAGCGAAAATATGCTTGAAAGCGCGCGGAAAAACGTCCCCGAATGTGAGTTTATAAAACTTGACGCGGGCGGGGATCTGACAGCGTTTAAAGATAAATTTGACGTGGTGTTTTCAAACGCCTGTTTGCAATGGATTTCAAATCACGCGCGGCTGATACCGAATTTGTTTTCAATGCTGAAAAAAGGCGGGGAGCTTGCGGTGCAGATACCTGTGCAGTTTGAAGAGCCTATACATAAAATTATAGCAAAAACTGTAAACAGTGAAAAATGGCGCGGAAAATTTACAAACCCGCGGATATTTTACACGCTTTCCGACGGGGAATATTTCGACATTCTTTCAGAGCTTACGGACGATTTTGAAATGTGGAGAACGATTTATTTTCACAGAATGGCAGGTGTTGAAAGCATAATCGAATGGTATAAATCAACGGGCTTGAAGCCGTATCTTGAAGTGCTGACAGAAACTGAAAGCAAGGAATTTCTCGGCGAGATACGCGCACAGCTTGAAAAGGAATACGCAAAGCAGGAAAACGGCGAAATTATTTTCAGATTTCCGAGGCTGTTTTTTACTGCAAAGAAAAATAAGGAATGATTATGAATATTTACATTGATTTCAGCGACGAGCAGGACAAAATAAAACTTGATTTTCCTGCGGAAAGTCTTATAGAGGACTGCGCGAAAGAGGCTCTCAAAGAGGAAGAAATAGAGGACGACGCGGAAGTTTCGGTGACGTTTGTTGACAATGAGCGAATACATGAGCTTAACAAAATTCACCGCGGCATTGACCGCGAAACGGACGTGCTTTCGTTTCCGCTGGGTGATGAAAACGGGTTTGAGATAAACTGCGACAATGACGCTATACTGCTCGGAGATATAGTTATCTCGCTCGAAAAAGCCGCTGTGCAGGCTGAAGAATACGGTCATTCGATAAAGCGCGAGGTTGCGTTTTTGCTCACACATTCGCTCTTTCATCTTTTAGGCTACGACCATGAAACGCCCGAAGAAGAAAAAGAGATGTTCCAAAAGCAGGAAAAAGTTCTCGAAAAGTTAGGTATCACAAGATGAAGTTTTTAAAGAGCTTTTATTATGCGGTGCGGGGAATTGCCGAAGCGGTAAAGGGCAGAAATTTTCGGATAATGCTGTGCATTGGCGCGCTCGCGGTCTTGTTTGCGGGAATGTTCTGCGAACTGAGCAGGGCGGAATGGGCGGTATTGCTCCTGACCTGCGGAGTTGTCCTGAGCGCGGAAACGGTAAACACGGGCATAGAACGGCTTTCGGACAAGGTAAGCCGCGAAAAGGACGCGCTTATCGGAAAATGCAAGGACTGTTCGGCGGGCGCGTCGCTTATCGTTTCATTAGCCGCGGCAGCTGTCGGAGTAAAGCTGTTGTGGAGCGAAAGGGCGTTTGAAAGGGCGGCGGAGTTTTTTTCGGAGCCGATAAGAATTGCGGCGGCGGCAGGAGTTTTGGCGCTGATGATATTGTTTGTCATTCTGCCGGAGATTTTAAAAAAGCGGAAATTGTAGAAAAAGTTCCCCGCCCGAAAAAGGGCGGGGCATTTTTATGCGGTCGGAATTTAATACATACTGCAGCTTGGAATTTGTGTTCTAAGCCAAGCGATATCTTCTTCGCTGATTTGGTTTTCACCCAAAGTCAAAAGTTTCAGATTAGTAAGATTTGCAAGCGGTTTTATATCGCTGATTTTATTAAATGATAAACCCAAATTCGTCAGTTTCGTAAGCTTTGCAAGCGGAGTTACATCGCTGATTTGATTTTGATACAAAGCCAAAGCATCCAGATTAGTAAGAGTTGCAAGCGCACTTACATCGTTGATTTTATTGTCATGCAATTCTAAAATTGTCAGATTAGAATGATTTGCAAGCGCACTTACATCGACGATTTGATTGTTAAACAAACTCAATGATTTCAGCTTAGTAAGCCTTGCAAGCGCACTTATATCACTGATTTGATTCTCTTCCATAAACAACATAGTCATATTTGTAAGATTTGCAAGAGAACTTATATCTCTGATTTGATTTCCCTGCAAACTCAATGTTTCCAGCTTAGTAAGATTTGCAAGAGAACTTATATCGCTGATTTGATTTCCCTGCAAACTCAATGTTTCCAGCTTAGTAAGATTTGCAAGAGAACTTATATCGCTGATTTGATTTCCCTGCAAACTCAATGTTTCCAGTTTAGTAAGATTTGCAAGCGGACTTAAATCGCTGATTTTATTAGATTGCAAATTCAAATCTGTCAGCTTAGTAAGATTTGAAAGCGGAGATATATCGCTGATTTGATTATTAGCTATACTCAATTCTGTCAACTTAGTAAGATTTGCAAACGGGCTTATATCACTGATTGGTTCGTCCCACAAAGACAAATGTGTCAGATTTACGAGTTTGCCGATTAGTACAGCATCATCATTTGTAATGTTATTTTCTTTTAATGTTAACTGAGTAGTTGTCGCTATGTCGTACTCCACGCCTTTAATTGTCACCGAGCCCATAGAGCCGTATGGCGGCAATTCCTCGGGCGTGCTGTCTTCGGGGGTGCTGTACTCGGGAGTTGAACTTTCGGCAGGCTCGGAGCTGTTTGAAACACTGCTCGGCGAAGAACTGCTTGAAATATCTGCTCCGCTGGTCGGCTGTGAGCTTTGCGATGGGGCTCCTTTGTCTTCCCCGCACCCTGCCAGCAACAGCGAAGCCGCTAAAACTGCCGATAAGAATTTTACCCTTTTCATTGTTGTCCTCCTTAAATTGCCGATAATAATTTGTCAATTAAACCAAATTGCATTATAACACATTCCCCGCGATTTGTCAATAGTTTTCCACCTGTTGGCAGTGACAGTTTATTTATTAAAAAGTTATAGAGCAGTCCGGAAGCTGTTGTTCAAGCCATTCGATATCAGTTTTGCTTATCTGATTGCCGTATAAAAACAGCTCTTTTAAATTAGTAAGACCCGAAATCGGTTTTATATCGCTGATTTTATTCTTGTCCAGACTTATTGTCGTAAGCTTGGAAAGATTTGCAAGAGGTGTAAGGTCGCTTATCTGATTGCTGTTTAAATTTAAATATTTCAGATTTATAAGATTTGAAAGCGGCTTTAAGTCGCTTATTTTATTCTGTTCTATATGCAGCTCCGTAAGCCGCGTAAGACTTCTGAGCGGGCTTAAGTCCTTTATCTGATTGTCAGGCAGGCTCAG
Source organism: uncultured Clostridia bacterium (assembly GCA_947629335.1). Taxonomy (GTDB): domain Bacteria; phylum Bacillota; class Clostridia; order Oscillospirales; family Ruminococcaceae; genus CAG-115. The sequence goes on from CANRDI010000014.1 coordinate 19,018, forward strand.
ATATGTAAGTTTTGTAAGAAATTTTATCGGTGACAGGTCTTTTATGTTATTGTGCGTTAATGTCAGGGTCGTAAGATTTGTAAGTTTTGTGAGCGGAGTTATATCGCAGGCGATGTCGCTGTTTAGGCTGTCCAGATACAGAATTTTAAGATTTGTAAGATTTGAAAGCGGGGTTATGTCATTGACGCGGTATTCTTTCAGCTCCAGATGCGTCAGATTTTTCAGTTCTCCTATCGGCTCAAGACTTTGCGCCTTGTTTCCGAACATATACAAAGTTTCGAGTTTTTTCAGCTTTGCAAGCGGAGTTATATCGCTTATCTGATTTGACCACAATTCGAGATGCTGTAAATCTGTAAGGTTTTCGAGCGGCTTTATGTCGCTGAATTGTCCTCCGATTAAGCACAAATTTATAAGATTTACAAGCTTTCCGATTTGCGCAACATCATCATTTGTGATTTTGACAGGGTTGTTTATGCTGCCTAAAACTAATTCTGTCGTTGTCGCAATATCATATTTATTGCCTTGAATTATTACCGTGCCGTTTTCGAGAACTGTTGGAGAATTTGACGAGCCGGCAGGAGCAGAACTCGAAGCAGGCTTGCTTGATGAACTTGCAGGAATGGAACTACTTGAAGCAGGTGTGCTTGACGAGCTTGCAGGAGAGGAACTTGGAGCAGGCGTGCTTGATGAACTTGCAGGAATGGAACTACTTGAAGCAGGCACGCTTGATGAACTTGCAGGAGCGGAACTTGGAGCAGGCGTGCTTGACGAACTTGCGGGAGTTGAACTTGAAGCAGGCTTGCTTGATGAGCTTGCGGGAGCAGAACTTGAAGCAGGTTTGCTTGACGAGCTTGCGGGAGCAGAACTTGAAGCAGGCGTGCTTGACGAGCTTGCACGAGAGGAACTTGAAGCCTCAGAGCTTGAAAAATATGAACTGTTCGGCACAGAACCGGTTAGATCAACTGCCGAGATATTATAATGCGAACTTTGTCCGGAATTTTCGCTGTCCTCTCCACACCCCGACAGCAAAAGCGCCGCCGCTAATACTGCTGATAAAATTTTTGCTTTTTTCATTTTTGACATCCTTAGATTGACAGTTTATGAAATAAAGTTACAGATAAATTATAGCATTTTCATTATAATTTGTCAATACATTTACCCGCCCTGTTGGCAGTTGACAGTGTACAGTTAAAAGTTAACAGTAAAAAGTTTTCCCGCCCGAAAATTGGGCGGGGCAAATGCGGTTAAAAATCTATATCGCATCGCGGGAACTTTTGTTTAAGCCAAGTTTTGTCTTCATTGCTGACTTTATTCGTTTTCAGATTCAAAGTCTGCGGATTAGTGAAATTTGCAAGTGCGCTTATATCGCTGATTTGATTGTTATGCAAATCCAGAGTTACAATATCAGCGAGGCTTGCAAGCGGGCTGATATCGCTGATTTTATTTTTATTTAAAAACAACGCCTTCATGTTAGTCATATTTGAAAGAGGAGTCAAATCGCTGATTTGATTATCGCCCAAGTTTAAAAATGTCAGCTTAGTAAGATTTTTAAGCGGGCTTAAATCGCTGATTTGATTGATACATAGCCACAAATTCGTAAGATTAGTAAGATTTGCAATAGGACTTATGTCGCTGATTTGATTCTGGTACACTTCAAGACGATTAAGTTTAGTCAGGTTTGCAAGCGGACTTATATCGCTTATCTGATTTTTATCCAAATGCAACTCATTTAATTTTGTAAGATTTGCAAGCGGGCTGATGTCGCTTATTTGATTTTCGTGCAACATCAACTTCTTTAAATTAGTGAGATTTGCAAGCGGAGTTATATCGCTGATTTGGTTTTCACCCAAACCCAACTCTATCAGATTTACAAGCTTTCCGATTTCCACAACATCAGCGTTTGTGATATTTTTATTGCTTAAATACAAATAATATGTTGTCGCAATGTCATACTTTACGCCCTGAATTGTTACCATGCCGCTTGCGGGAGGAACTGCGGGAGTTGACGAGCCTGCGGGCGAGGAGCTGCTTTGGGAATTTCCCGTGTTGCCCGAACATGAAATATTGCAATTCGGCAACGCAGCTTTAAGACGGTTTAAATCATCTTCGCTGATTTGATTAAAACTTATTTCCAGATCTTTCAAATTGGTAAGATTTAAAAGCGCGCTGATGTCTTTGACTTGATTATTCAGCAAATTCAGATATGTAAGATCAGTAAGATTTTTAAGCGGGCTTAAATCGCTGACTTTATTACCGCTCAAATTCAATCTTGTAAGTTTGGTAAGATTGGCAAGAGGGCTTATGTCGCTGATGTTATCATTATACAAGTACAGCTCTGTCAGATTGGTAAGCTCAGCAAGCGGGCTTATATCGCCGCTTATTTGTTGTTGTCTGTCAAAACTCAACATCTTCAAATTTACAAGTTTTCCGATTTCCGCAATATCTTCATCTGTGAGAGTAGCATACAATAATTCCAATTCGGTTGTTGCGGCTATGTCGTACTCGTGACCTTGAATTGTCACCGTGCCGCTTGCGGGAGGAATTGCAGACTCGCTTGAAGAACCGCTTGACAAAGCGTTGTTTGAATTGTCTGTAACGCTGCTCTGATGTGAATTTTGCGAGGGGGTTTCTTTGCTCTCTCCGCACCCCGACAGCAAAAGAGCTCCCGCCAAAATTGCCGATAAAATTTTTACTCTTTTCATTTTGTCCTCCTTAAATTGTCAATAAAAAGTGCGCAGCCGAAACCGCGCATTGTAAAAATGCAGACTCCGATTGCTGCGACACAATTCTCGTTCACTTAAAAAGCAAGCACCTTTACCAAAGTAAAAGTGTTTTCTTTTAAGTGAATTTATTGAATTATGCCGCAAGTAAATTATATCACATTTCCATTAATTTTTCAATACATTCCCCGACCTGCTTTCGCTTTCACGAAAGCAGTTTAGCAATTATCTCATTCGACACTAAAAATCCTTTCGGCGTAAGCGACAGCCTGCCGTCCGACAACTTGTAATATTCCCGCGGGATAAATTTTAAACGCGCCTTTATTTCTTCCGTAAGCTCTATCCCCTCGCTCAGCCTCAGTCCGAGCATTATCCGTTCTTCTTCGCGGTCGGGAAATTCTTCTGTTATTTCTTCGGTCTGAAACTCGGTTTTGAGAAATTTATTGAGCCTTTTAGGCACGGCAAAACGCTTTCCTTTATAATAAGAATGTGCCGACGGACCTATGCCGACATATTCTTCCGCGCGCCAGTATTTCAGGTTGTGGCGGCTTTCAAAGCCCGATCTTGCGAAGTTGCTTATTTCGTATTGGTGAAAGCCGTGTTTTTCGAGAGCCTCGACTGCCGTCAGATATAACTCGGCCTGCAAGTCTTCGTTCGGCATTTTGTCGGCAATTTCTGCGTACCTTTTCCCGAAAACCGTGTTTTCTTCTATCTTCAGAAGATATGCCGAAACATGAGTTATCGGAAGTTCGCAAAGCTCGTCTATCGTTTTTACAAGAGAACCTTTCGTCTGATTTAAAATTCCGAGCATAATGTCAGCCGAAATATTTTCAAACCCCGTTTTTCGTGCAAGCATTATCGCGGCTTTCGCGTATTCTGCGCTGTGCTTCCTGCCGAGAGCGTTAAGCTCGGTGTTGTCGAGCGACTGAACACCGAATGAAAGGCGGTTTATTCCTGAATTTTTCAGCTCGCGCAAAATGTTTTCGTCCGCCGTTTCGGGGTTGCATTCGGCGGTTATCTCGGCGGTTTTCGTGCAGTTTACGCTGTTCATTATCTCGGCAATTTGCCTGTACATAAGCGCGGGAGTTCCTCCGCCGAAATATACCGTGTCGAATTGTTCAGAATTATAACGCGAAAGATTTCGGACAACGGCGTTTTTGTATTCTTCCGCTCTGCTTTCGGAAAAGGGAAGCGAATAAAAATCGCAGTACGGACATTTTTTCACGCAGAACGGAACATGGATATAAAGCCCCCTCATCAGTCGTCCTCAAGTTTTAATACAGCCATAAATGCCTCTTGCGGAACTTCTACCGTTCCAAACTGGCGCATACGCTTTTTGCCCTCTTTCTGCTTTTCAAGGAGCTTTTTCTTTCGCGTTATGTCGCCGCCGTAGCACTTTGCTAAAACGTCTTTTCGGAGCGCTTTTATCGTTTCGCGCGCAATTATCTTCCCGCCTATGCAGGCTTGTATGGGGATTTCAAAAAGCTGGCGGGGAATATGCTCTTTGAGCTTTTCAGCCATTTTCCTCGCGCGTTCATAGGCGCTGTCTGCGTGAATGATAAACGAAAGCGCGTCTATTACCTCGCCGTTCAGCATTATATCAAGCTTTACGAGCTTTGACGGAGCAAAGCCTTTCATCTCATAGTCATAGCTTGCATAACCGCGAGTTCTCGATTTCAGAACATCAAAAAAGTCGTAGACTATCTCGTTGAGCGGCAGCTCATAGTGCAGATCTACGCGCTTTTCGTCAATATATTTCATATCCTTGAATACTCCGCGCCTGTTCTGACAAAGCTCCATAATGCTCCCGACATATTCCGACGGAGAATAGACGTGCGCATTTACTATCGGCTCGTAGCTCTGCGCGATAAGGGTCGTGTCAGGGTAGTTTGTGGGGTTGTCGATCATTCGCGTTGTGCCGTCGGTCATTTCTATTTTGTATACAACAGACGGCGCGGTCGTGATAATGTCAAGGTTATATTCGCGCTCAATTCTCTCCTGTATTATGTCCATATGCAGAAGTCCCAAAAAACCGCACCTGAAACCAAATCCGAGCGCAACTGAGCTTTCAGGCTCGTATGACAGCGACGCGTCGTTGAGCTGCAATTTTTCAAGCGCGTCGCGCAGGTCACCGTATTTCGCGCCGTCAGCGGGATAAATTCCGCTGAATACCATGGGATTTACCTCGCGGTAGCCGGGGAGCGCCTCGCTTGCGGGATTGTTGGCGTTTGTCACGGTGTCGCCGACCTTTGTGTCGCCTATGGATTTTATCGACGCGGCAATATAGCCGACTTCTCCCGCTTTAAGACCGCCTGCGGGAACAAGCTCCGTAGCTCCCATATATCCCGTTTCAACAACAGTAAACTCCGCGCCCGACGCCATCATTCTTATTCTGTCGCCCGGCTTTACTTCACCCTCTTTAACGCGGACGTAAACAATAACCCCCTTATAGCTGTCATAATAGCTGTCGAAGATAAGCGCTTTTAAGGGAGCTTTGGTGTCGCCTTTCGGAGCGGGTATCTTATGAACTATCTCTTCCATTACAGCGCGGATGTTTATTCCCATTTTTGCGGAGATTTCGGGCGCGTCCATTGCCTCAATGCCGATAACGTCCTCGATTTCGCGCTTAACTTCTTCGGGGTGAGCTGACGGTAGATCGATCTTGTTCACCACGGGAACAACTTCAAGATCGTTTTCGACAGCAAGATAGGTGTTTGCAAGCGTCTGCGCCTCAATTCCCTGCGACGCGTCAACGATAAGCACAGCGCCCTCGCACGCCACAAGCGACCGCGAAACCTCATAGTTAAAGTCAACATGACCGGGAGTGTCAATAAGATTGAAAATATATTCCTCGCCGTCGTCAGCCTTGTATTTGAGCCTAACGGCGCGGGCTTTAATGGTTATGCCTCTTTCGCGCTCAATGTCCATATTATCAAGCAGTTGTTCTTCCATATCGCGCTTTGCTACGGTTTCGGTCTGCTCTAAAATCCTATCCGCAAGAGTTGACTTTCCGTGGTCGATATGCGCGATTATGCAGAAATTTCTTATTTTGTCAAGGTAATTGTCAGACAATTTTTTCTCTCCTTATCTTTATTTGTATTTACTGTTTTTTAAAGTGCCGCAGAGATAAATTTTTATTTCGGTCGTCAATTTTAAACGTTGGTTTTTCAATAGCGTCGGCTTGTCCTCCGGCAGTATATATACAGCGCACGTTAAAAACAAAAGTGCGCTGATCACGGCGGCGCGGTTATGGCTGCCGCCTAAGCCGATATAGACGTTCGCTGTCAATAGCCGCTTCTCGCCCCGCTTTTACTTCGTTCAAGCGGGAACTCGTAGCGGCGTGCCTTTTTCAGCTTGCGCCGAAAAAGGCACAGCATACAGACGGAAAAAAGCGGGTCAAGACTATAAGAAGCATTCTCCGAACGATATTGAAAAGCCGAAAAGCTCTTGCGCTCCATAGCCGCTTCTCGCTCCGCTTTCACTTCGTTCAAGCGGAACTCGTCGCGGCGTGCCTTTTTCAGCTTGCGCCGAAAAAGGCACAGTATGCAGACGGAAAAAAGCGGGTCAAGCCTATAAGAACCATTCTCCGAACGATATTGAAAAGCCGAAAAGCTCTTGCGCTCCATAGCCGCTTCTCGCCCCGCTTTCACTTCGTTCAAGCGGGAACTCGTAGCGGCGTGCCTTTTTCAGCTTGCGCCGAAAAAGGCACAACATACAGACGGAAAAGCGGGTTCAGACTATAAGAACTATTCTCCAGACGACATTGAAAAAGTCATAAATCCCGTGAGTAAGTGCAGCAGAAATAAACGTGAAGTCCTTTATGAAATATTTCGCAAGTCCTAAAACAAGCCCTATGCCGAATGTAAACAAAACCTGTAAAAACGAGCCGTTTATGATGTGCCATAAGCCGAACAATGCCGCGGAGATAACTGCTCCGAGCCATTTGTTTTTCGGGAGCAGCGTTTCTAAAAGCTCTTGTATATATCCTCGGAAAATAAGTTCTTCTGCGGGACCTACAAACACGATATAAAACAGCGCGCTGTAGATCAGCGTGTCCGCATACGGCGGATACAGCTTTCCGCCGATAAGGCTTTTGCCGAATAATGACGGAACGACCGCTATGCTTATTGTCAAAAATGCAAAGACAAGAAACGCCCAAAGATACTGGCGGTAATTTTTGATCTCTATCTTTAGCCGAAGTCTGCTCATTTTGATTCCGATAGCCGCTATAGCTCCGAAAACCGCATATAACAAACAGTTAAGCGCACGCATTATCAGCACGTTTTCTATGCCGTTCAAAAACCTTACGCCGAATGTCAGCGCAGCCGTCGCCGCACAGCATATAACAAGTATAAACAATCGTATACAGTTTACCTTTAAGTTTGATTACAATCAAATAATATCTGCGAAGCAGATATCTTAGCTGTACATATTAACTATAAACTGTACACTTGCAAACAGCCATTCCGCCTACAATCCACGTTTCTTCAACTCCGCCACTAATTGAACATAAAACTCCCTGACGTCAAAGCCTTTTATATCCTCGCGGTTAAGGTCGATAACGTCCGCGTGGGTTATGCCTCGGTTTCCTTTCGGATAAAGTTTTATCCAGTTTTCTCCCCATTTTGTAGCTTCTATTGCAACAAGTCCGTCGTTGTCGCCGTCATATTTTTTTACAACGGGATAGCTTATATTCAGCGGAAATCGTCCGCTCTTCCGGCTCTTCGCTTTTGAGCCTATCGACTGATAAAAAACGTCGGGACTGTCGATAATTTTTTTGTTAAATTCTTCGCAGAAACCTGCCGTAAGGTTTTTTACCGCCGACATAAAATCGGGCGATTTATCGCCAAGCGCCTTGAACGCGCCGTTATAGGTGCTTTCAATAAAGTTTTTGAGCTTGTCCGGCGCTGCATCAAGCAGATATTCCGCAAAAAGGCAGCCCCTGTGCGGAGTATTTACCGTTGTAATAGAAGCGACATATTTATCACAGCCGAGCATGGATACAGCATACCGCGAATCCAGACCGCCCTTTGAATGTGCAATAATATTGAGCTTTCCGCAGCCCGTTTTCGCGCATATCTCCTTTATTTTTTCCGCAAGTTCTTTAGAGCTTTCTTCTACGGACAGCGCGCTCTGCTGTTCGCCATAATAAATTTTCGCACCGTTTTTTTCAAGCTCCGCGGGTATTCTTCCCCAATAGTTAAAGAGCCTGCTGTCACGAAAGAATACTCCGTGTACTAAAAGCAAAGGATATTTTGTTTCGCAGATCTTGTCGTTTTTGCGGCTTTCATTTAGTTTTATTTTTTCACTTTCAAGTTTGCATTCGCGGCTTACAACGGCATAAATTATCATAAGCATAACGAGGTTCACCGGAAATATCATTCCGAAAATAAGCCCCAAAATTCTTAGCCTTATCCCAAGCTGTATTGATGTAAGATATACGCGGATAATGCCGTTCCAGAAAATTACAGCTTCTGTAAGAATTAAGACCGCAAACCTGAAGATATATTGTCCATAATCGTCCGCGCCTTTCACAAGCTCGGCTATGCTTATCGCCGCAAACGGCACTGACGCAATGCATGTCAAAAAGAAAAACAATATAAGCTCTGCTCCGCCTCCAAGCACTTTTAACCTTAATGTCGGAAATTTTTCCGCTGTCGGCAAAATATTAAACACGATAAAATAAGTCCCCAAAAAGAGCATCAGCGCGATTTTCGGCGCGAGCAAAAGGTCTTTCAAAATAAACGGAGAATTTACTGTGACGCTTATCAAAATTAAATTCAAAAATCTTACTAAAATTTTTTTCATAATTCACCCCAAAATAATATCAGAACTTTTCTCACAGCCGTCCGCCGTTTGTAGAACATTCGCATAACATTACGGTTTTTTCCGAGCGTTTTCCGCCGAAAAAGGATAACGCCTGCGTTTCGGGCTGTGGAAACAAGAACTTACACAAATATTATACAACTAAAAGAAATATTTGTCAATAATCCGCCGAATAAAGCGGGCATAAATTTCACATTATACATCTACGAAAAGAGGTGCGAAATGAATTTTATAACCTGCGGTGAAAACTGCCGATGGCAAAAGGACGGATTTTGCGCGCTCGAAGACCTTTCGCGGGCTTGCGCGTCGCTCAATCCGTCGTCAAGGTGCAGATATTTTGAAGAAAAATACTAAAGGCATCACCGCACAAAGACCGACTTTCGTCTTTGTGCATTTCCTGCTCATATATTTTCCGTCACAATACCCGGATTTCCCTTGAAATACGACAGTATTCCTGCGTCAAATTCAGGCGCTCTGACGAAAAACCGACTGAGCATTTTGTATGCGATCTTTGTGCGATGCTGCCTAAAAATGCCCGTTTTGAAATGTACGATATACACTTGTTTTTTTACCGTACACAGTATATTATAACCGCCAAAGTCCCGACCGCTTATAACGCCGCCGGGACTTTGACCTTATTATGTTATATTTACTGTCAAAAGATCAGTTTGTTATTTCATACCTTACCTGAAGAGCATGACGGTCTATCTTTTCAAGAGGCTCGGACAGATTGTTTATAGTCGCAAGATAATCCGTTCTCAGCATAATAGGCGAATGTTTAGAGTATGTCGACATAACGTACGGACATTTCAGATTTACATTATCTTTTATGTTGTATGGTTCTAAACTTGAACTTAAAGGCAGATAAACGGGAGTTCCCGAAACAGACACTATACAGTTTGAATTTGAAAGCGAATATTTTCCGTTTATCCAGAGCCTACCGTCAAATACGAAAAAGCAGTTGAAACTGGAAATATCGAGCTTCACGCTTCTGACAAAAGTTCCGTCCAGCTCTATAACATACAGCTCGGAATCCACATAAACATATAACTGATTATTAAATAACGCTCCATAGCATTTCGTAGATTTTAATGTATCTACGGGGGTCTCCACATGGTCTTCTACAACCCTCTTACATTCTCCTGTTTCAATATCCATACCCGCTATCTGTACACACGTTTTTGAATAATTTCCGAGCGGACTGTAAAAGTTAAAAAAATACATCTTTTTGTCATAGTCGTTTATAAACATCTGTCGTGTATTTACAGGCGATTTCCCGTAGTATTGCTTTTCAAGATACCCTTCCCGCGGAGTAGTGATACCTATGTTATCCGGATGGGGCATATAATATTTTCGTATTGTTATCTGAGTTTCTGCCGTATAGTTATTGGAATAGTAATAATAATAGTTTTTGCCTAACGACATGGCAAAAAAATCATATGGGGTAGGTGCGTTCAGCATATCGATCATAGAGCTGATGCTCGGATTGAAATCAACTACGTTTACCATAATTGAGCCTGCGGAAAAAGTCCCGCCCGTGTTTCCCGTAATAATACTTGAAAGCGACGCGCATTTTATTGTCCCTATAGCTTTTTCCGGAGCAAAATCCCATACAAAACGATATCCGTTTTCTATCTCTCCCGACTGGTTCTTGTTAAAAGTTCCGCGCATTGCGTCCGCGCCGGTATATTCCGTCCCCGCCGTCGCAATAACTTTGTATCTTCCGTACAAAAGATAATCGTCGGTTTTTTCCGGTATATTATCTCCAAAAAGCACAAGCCCGTGTAAAAGCTTAGTGTACATCGGGATATAGCAGTTTAAAACAGAAAAGGTGTTTCCGTTATAAAATCCCATATTCGGAAAATCAAAAATATCTTTTATGGCGTTTGTCACAATATTGTGTTCTTCGCGCTTTTCGACGATCTTTCCCGTGTCTCTGTCTGTAAGAATAAAAGTCGTTTTTCCCTGCATTTTTAATCACTCTCCTGTTCACTTAATGTAAGTTCCGTTTCTAAGCTTTCGCCGAAGCTGTTTACTTTGAAAGGCTTAGGAATATAATGTACAAAGTTTACTCTGTCATAGAAAAATTCTCTGTCTTTTACGATCTCGCTCAGACCTGTCGCGCCTCTGCATACGAGGGTCGCTTCGAGCGCGCCGCTTTTTATCGACAAATTGCCGCTCACCGCTCTTATTGTTATATAAACAGTGTTTGTTCCTTTCGGAAGTTTTTCCGCTAAGAAATAAAAATGAATGAGGTTTTTCTCATTGCTTGTTTGAAAATTTACCCTCTTTACTTCTTGTTCATTTACATAAGCCGTTACCTCGCATGCTCCCGCGCCGTCGAGTACAAAGTTCATATCGACCTGAGCAAATATCCAGCTTATTTTCGTATCAAACTCGAAGTAAACGGGCTGAGCCTCGTTTGAGGTCAAATTTATATCCCTGCTGTTTACATTTTTAAGGTAAACATTTCCCAAAGCGGCGCGGATTTTGTCGATAGTGACGGAAAGTTCGTCCTCATTAGCCGTGACGTCCGTATAAGAGCGCGTTTTTGAATACAGCCTTGCCGTAAGACCGCCGTTATAATGATAGTCGATTTCGCTTACGGTAACGGGATATCTGTTATCATATTCGTCCGTGAAATAAATGTTGTCGCCCGATTCAATAAACGGGATACCCTGCATTTTAATATCCGCTCCGTAAAAATCCATGACCTCAAAGTTTTTAAGTATAGAGTATATCCTTTCCTTTGTCAAAAGCGGATTATAAACGTCAACTGTCGAAAGTTCTCCGCCGCTTCCTGCTTCGATTATACCGTTTCCAGTATCAACGACAAAACGTGATATCTTTTCTGCGGACATATTTCTGCTGTAATCCATACAGTTGTTTCCCGAAAGCTCAAATCCGTCCGATACAGAACAGGGTATTATTTTAAGGTTTCCCTCCCGGTCGAATTTGGCGTTTCCAAAAGCAACTCCCGCGATAAAACCTAAAAACTCGCGTACAGTCGCTCCTGAGGGAATTGATGTGACGTCATATGATATTACGCCGTTTGGACAGCTTATCTCGTGCTTTTTACAAATGTCATCAAGAAGAGCGCTCGTGGTTGTCGGCGCGGTAACGCCCGAAACATATTCCATATCGAGCGAGTACATTCTGTCATAGCAGATAATAGAGGCATAATTTCCGCGCACATATCTTCTTGACACATAGAAAACTCCGAGAGGACACCATTCATTTCCGTCAAAGCTGATATACGGTTTTACCTCGTCGTGTACCTCAAGCTCCCCCGAATATCTCACCGAAAAAGCAAAACGGTTTGAGCATACCGAGCCTATCGTATACCAGTTTTTATGGATAACATCGTTGAAGTCAAACTCGATAATCTTGTCGTCAAGAAAGACCTCGCCGCCCGCAACGATCTTACAGCTTATTTCGCGCCCGTTTTCCATAGAAAGTTTTTTGAAGTTTTCCGATACATTTACCAAAGTATCACCTCATTTCTCATTAAATACGAGCTTTACTCCGCCGTACATTTTAACGCCGTCTATGACCGTAATCTCAGGGGCAGGCTCGTTCATAACGTGAAATTCTCTTTCTGTCCGCCCCTCCGGCGCGTCAAAACCGACCGTTACAAATATCTGTTCACAGTTTGACCTCAGCACATTCAGCTCCGAAGCCGTCAAAAGTCCGAAAGTTACCTCCAGACAGTATTTTCTCCTTACCAGATCAATAAGCATATCTCCGCGGGTATTATAGTTTATATCTGTCCGCCTGAGTTCGCGCTTGACATTTACCGCTTCACAGACAAAAGGCGTATCGCCTATAGTAATTGTCATAAAAAACACCTCCGGTACTTATACTTTGTTTCCTGTTCCGACTGCGCTTATCTTCAGGTGGTGAGGGGATTTTCCGCGCAGAACGTCTATTTTCACTATGTCAAATATCTCGCCGCCGTATTTTATACTCATTCCTACGGCAATATCTATCGGCGAAAAAGAATTTTCACAGTCAAACCAGACTGTAAGCTCGGATCTGTTACGCTTTGCGCCCGACTGAAAACTTTCTATCGAGTATGATTTTTCCACTCTTACATTGGACACGGGATAATCTGTCCGACCGTTTTCTTCGGGCTTTTGTAAAATTATATCGTCTCCCAGAAGGCTGTTCGGAATTGGTTCTATATTCATGTAACGACCTCCGTTCCCGTATAAAGACAGCCCGCAGCTCTCAAAAGCCTTATTACCGTAAGATTTGTGTCAAGCGGCTGTACATATTCGCTGCTGTCGCCGCTGTTTGAAGAAGGACTTCCGAGCGTATATGAAAAGTCGCCGATAGATACCCTTTCAATATCCGAATTGCCGCCCGTATCGTTCTCCTGTTTTTTCATTGCATTTTCCTCGCGCATCAAAGCGTTTGCCTGAAAAGCGCAGGCTTGTTTTACATAATCCGCCGCTGCGCCTTTGGTTTTAGATACAAGAACCGCTCTGCCGCCGCTAAGCCCGTTCAGAACGTATTCCGCGCGCTTTATACAGCTCTCTGTAAGCGCATCGTCGCTCGAAGAAAAACCCATTTCCTTAAATTCATCTACCGAAATAATCATAAAAACCTCCTTTGGCAGAATACAGCATACAGCGTGCAGTATATGGCGGTTTAGCCGCCGCGTTTTTTACGGCGGCTTTGTTATTCTTATCGGCTCGTTATTTTGTCCGATAATTGCCTGCTATAAACTGTCGGCTGTATGCTGTTTCCGACCTCTGTCTTATATCCTCTGACCTTAGATCAGTCGGGAGCTGTTCCCGCCGAGCAAACCGCGATAGCTGCCTTCTTGTTATCGGGGATAAACAAATCGTGATATTTGCGATAGTCAATGTCCCAAGCGTCGGCAAACTGGTTCTGTTCGGGATTGATTATCTTTACGTTGTCGGTCTTTGAAACCGCGATAGGCGCGTCCTTCGGGCAGATTATCCAGTTTATCTGCGCAGCGTCTCCTGCGGGAGTAAAACCGTCGGTTGCGCTGAATGTATACTTGCTCTTCATTCTTGCGGAAGGCACAGGAATAACCGCCGCGCCGCAGATAGTCTTTACGTCAAAGTCAAGACTTCCCTGCGAAAAACTTCCGTTGTCGATAGAGTGAGTTGCCTCGCTTGACATCATAAGCATATCGTAAACCGAGCGTGCAATCATTATCACAAGCTCTCCTTCTCCGCCTGCCGCCTCGCGCACAGCCGTTATCTGTCCGATAAGAGTGGAAAGAACGGTGTCCTTGTCGGGAGTATAAGAATATTTTGTTATACCCGCTTCTTTCGCAAGAGTTGAATAACGATAAGCGTCGATTTCGGGAATGACCTTAGTGCGCTGAAACTCGCTTGCGACATTAGCCGCCGCAACAACAAAACCGCTTTCATCAACATCAAGCGCGTCAATTCTGAAACGTCTGCCTCTGTCCATACTCATTGTCTTTGTTTCATACGCATAAGTGACTGCGCCGCCTGTATATCCCTCGTCGCGGTCATAATCCGCGAGACCCTGAAGCGAGATCTTAGGGATCTTTATCTCGTTTCCGCCGTTGTAAATGACCTGAGAAGCGTTATCTTCCATCCAGCCCGACGTCGAACCTTCTGTTATCTGCTTATCAAGCTCGCTCTGAAAAACCTTTGCATATTCCATTGTATTTGCCATAATAAAAACTCCTTTCAAATATAGAACTCATTTTCGGTCCTGCCGCAGACCGCCGCGCCAATTTTTTACGGGATAATCTCCCCTGATCTGCGCCGTCTGCGGCGTCTATGCCGAAATTTATGTTAACAGCGGAGAGCGCTCTCCGCAAAGTTTTATTCCCGCCGACCCGCCCGCAATAATATTTAATTGTCCGTTATTGTCTCAAAACTTTTTCTCATAGCCGCTCAGAGCCTGCCCCTGCGGCAATTTTTTTGTACAGTTCACACCAAATATCTGTTATCGGATCATCTTTTCGCAAATATCCCGCGGATTACTGAAAATCCATCGTTTTCGCTTACGCCGCTTGCGGAAAAACACGGCATATCACGCCTTACCGCCTTTAGGTGGGGATAAGCATTTACGATCTCCTTGGCAGCCTCTTCGGGAGATTTTCCCGATTTGCATATTCCCGCCGCGATAGCCGCGCTCTCTTCTAACTTTTCCTTTGCAATTCCCGCCATAAGCAGCGCAAGTCTCACTTCCGCATCAAAAAGCCTTACGCTAAGTTCCTCCGCCTGCCTGTTTTGCTCGTCATTTTGCGCCGCCTCGGCTTTTATGTCTTTTTCGTTTTCTTTTGGTTTCTCGTTCATGCTTTCTTGTGCCGAAAGATTTCCGTCTGCATTCTCTGCTGTTGTACGGAGAGCTTCTTCATTGCTTTCGGCAATAGCGTTGTTATTCTCCATTAAAATCCTCTCTTTCCATTACCTTGGCTTTTTCAAGCGAAACGCCGTATATTTCCGAAAGCGCTCTGGCTCTTGAAATAAGCCCGCCCGAATACAGCGACTTAGCGCGTTCGATCTTTGCTCCGTCATCTTCGCATACTCCGTCCGCAAAATGAAATCCGACGTTTTCCGAAGCATTCTGCGAAAGTTCACCCGCCATTTTTCCGAGCAGGCAGACATTTTCCGCTACTTGCACAAGGTTTTTTGCTAAAAGTTTTCTGTAAAAACTTGTTGTGCGATAGGTGCGGCTGTTGCGGCTGACGACCTCGGTGGCGGTGCGTATCGTGCCGTTTTTGAACGACAGCGCTCCTTCCGACAGTCCTACTTGCATACAAAGCAGATCCATCAGCTTTTCAAGCGCGCTTATATGCTCTGTTACACGAAGTTCGCCGGTGTTGTCCATGATTTTAAGATCTTCGGAGTCGGAGGTCGAAAATGCCTCAAAAACTTCGTCATTGACGTCAAAATAGCGTTTCAGCTCGCCGTTATCGTCATAATCCCCTCTCACCGCATAGCTCGGTACAATAATGCGCTTTTTTCCGAGGACAAATTCTCTCGAAAGGCTGTCAAACACAATATCGAGCGATTTTAAAGTATCCTCCGCGCCCGCGAAAACCGACGTCCCAAGCGCCGAGCATTGCTTTGCAGAGCCTGTTCCTGCGCGGAAGTATACAAACAGAGGCTTTTCAAGACCCTTTATTACAGTTCTTTCCGAAAGTCTCGGAAAGACCTCTGAGAGCGCCGTTTCTGCGCCGTTGTCGCGGTAAAGCCTGTTTTCAATTACAAGTCCCTCGTCCGTCAGCTCCTGCGTTTCCGCAAGCACATAATTTTTGCCGTTTACACAGACCTCCGACCCGAACGCACCCGCATAAATACCGCCCGCACTCCATTTTGTAGGAACAAACCTGTCCGCCGTAATAAAATCGAGTTTTACACCGTTGTCATAAAAGACTTTTACAGCGCCGCCTCCGAGCGCAAAAACTTTTTCTGCAAAATCGGCGAAGCGTTCTGAAAAATTGTTTTCTGCAAATACGCGCCGCAGATATTCTTCGGTTTCTTTGTCCGAACACGAGATCTCCGAGCTTTCCGCAAAGCACAGTCTCGAAAGCTCCGAGCAGACCGCCTTTGCCGCGCCGAGCGAGGCAACTTTTCTCATACCGCCGCTGTTAAGCCCGCCTTTTTTGGTATAGCGCCAGCTCCCGCCGCCGTTATAGATATCGTTCCATGCGGCTATTTCTCCTGCATAAAGCGCCGAAAGCTCGCTGACATTTTTCAGCTTCTGCTTTCTTAACAGAAAATTTATAAGTCCCAAACTCATTCCTCCTTTCCTGTTTATTTGCGGTTTCTTCCCGCTGAAATGATAATATCATCTCATAAACTGCAAAAAACTGCAATCAGAGGTAAGAAGTAAGAAGAAGCGGAGAGCATTTCCCATACAGCACGTTACATAAAAGTTTTGAAAAGGGGTTTGGGGAAAAACTTTTTCAAAAGTTTTTCCCCAATATAAAATCAAAAACTTTCGCCACGCGCCCGTTTTTTCCGCTTGTCACACACTGTGGAAGAACCAAACCGCGGAGGGAACCTGACGGTTCGCTTTTAGAGGTTAGAGTTTAAATTGAGAGGTTATTTGCCGAATATAACGCATAAAAAAGAAAAAGGTCAGAACCAAAATTCTAACCTCTAAGCGGGGAAAACTATTGACAAATATCGCGGAATGTGATATAATGCAAATGCAACACAACTGAATATACAAGCAAAAAAGGCGTATATTTTTACTATTTGGTAAAAGTGTATGCTCTATTTCGTATGCCTTTTTTGTTTGGAGACGAGTTGTGTTGCAGCAATCGGAGCTTGCATTTTTACAGTGCGCGGCTTCGGCTGCGCATTTTTTTATGGTAAAATTCATTTTACAGATTTAGAGAATGACTGTGTTATAATTATTGTAAGGCATAATATTTTCTATTGAACATCGGGAGCTTTTGCTTTAACAACGTTTTCTCCTTTAGCGTCCGTGTTTAATAGAAAAAATTGCGCCGAGGCAATTTTAAGCCTGCAATTTTTTATTGACAATTTTAAGGAGGACAAAAAATGAAAAAAGCAAAAATCTTATCGGCAGTATTAGCGGCTTCGCTTTTGCTGTCGGGGTGCGGGGAGAGCAAGGAAAGCCCCTCGCAAAGCTCGCAGCCGAGCAGTTCAACAGGCAATTCAAGCAGTTCTTCGCCGAGCAGCTCATCTTCTCCAAGCTCGTCAGCTTCAACAAGCAGTTCGTCCGAAAGCAGTTCTACAAGCTCTGAAAGTTCTTCAAGCTCCGAGGCTTCAAGTTCTGCGCCTGCAAGCTCATCAAGCAAACCCGCTTCAAGCTCAAAGCCTGCAAGTTCTTCAAGCAAACCAGCTTCAAGCAGCTCAAAGCCCGCAAGTTCATCAAGCAAGCCTGCTTCAAGCAGTTCAAAGCCCGCAAGTTCGTCAAGTAAGCCTGCTTCAAGCAGTTCCAAGCCTGCAAGCTCATCAAGCAAGCCCGCTTCAAGCAGCTCAAAGCCCGCAAGTTCGTCAAGCAAGCCCGCTTCAAGCAGCTCAAAGCCCGCAAGCTCGTCAACGCCTGCAAGCTCATCAACTCCTCCTGCAAGCGGCACGGTAACAATTTTGGGCGTAGAATATGATATTGCTACTACAACAAAATTAAATTTGAATAGTATTGAAGGCTCTTATACAATGACAAATGATGATATTGTTGAAGTAGGTAAACTTGTAAATCTTACCGATTTAGTGATTTACGGATATGAAGTCAGCGACATAACTCCGCTTAAAAATCTTACACATTTGACAAATTTAGAATTGTTTACATTTGATGTTGAAGATATATCGCCGCTTGCAAATTTAACCAATCTTAAATCGTTGTCTTTACAGGTTTATAAAATCAATACTTTAAAACCTCTTGCAAATCTTACTAATTTGACAACCATGACCTTGGGAGGTTATGAAGGCGGTATAGAAATTGGCGATACAAACTTGGATTCGTTTAAAAAACTTACCAATCTGACAAAGTTGTCATTATGTTTGGTTAATGATAAAATCAGCGATTTAACGCCCCTTTCAAACCTTACTAAATTGGATTCTTTGTTCATAACTACTAACGGTCAAATCAGTGATTTAACTCCGCTTTCAAAGCTTACTAATCTGACAGATTTGGGTTTGAGCGGCAAAATCAGCG
Source organism: uncultured Clostridia bacterium (assembly GCA_947629335.1). Lineage (GTDB taxonomy): Bacteria > Bacillota > Clostridia > Oscillospirales > Ruminococcaceae > CAG-115. The sequence goes on from CANRDI010000014.1 coordinate 37,215, forward strand.
ATTTAACTCCGCTTTCAAAACTTACTAAATTGAAATCTTTGGGCGTATCTACTAATTGTCAAATCATTGATATTAGTGCACTTGTCAATCTTCCTAATTTGAAAATATTGTCCTTGGGCGGTCTATTCCTTGACGGTCAAATCAGTGATATAACACAACTCGCAAGTTTTACTAATTTAACAGAACTGGATTTGAGTTATAATGAAATCAACGACATAACACCGCTTGAAAATCTAACTAATTTGACGCGGTTGTCCTTGAGCGGCAATCAAATAAGCAATATAAAGCCGCTTGCAAAACTTACTAAACTGATAGATTTATATTTATACGGAAATAAAATCAGCGAAGAAGATAAAACTTGGCTTAAACAGCAGCTTCCAAATTGCGATATAGATTTTTAAAACAAACCCCCGGCTGCCTGAACAGTCGGGGTTATAATTACATAATGCTCATAATGAACTCTGTCACAAACACCCCCGCGCACGAGGCTATCGCTACCGTCATAAGACCCCTCTCGAAAAACGCTAAAACGAGCGCTGTCAAAAGTCCTACTGCCGCGCTTATGAACGAGCTGCTGCTGTAAAATATCGCGGGTATGGTCATCGCGCTTAATACCGCGTAAGGAATGTAGTAAAGAAAATCCAGAACGAACCGCGACTTTATCTTTCCTCTTACCGCCGCCAGCGGCAGCATTCTTATGAGATATGTCACCATTGCCATGATAATAATGCTTACGCACAGATACACAGTTTCGGTCATTAAGCGCCCTCCTTTCTCGGAAACAAAAGCGCGCCGAGCGCCGCAGCTATCACCGCGCAAATTATCACGGATATTCCCGAAGAAATTCCCGAAAATATCGGAACATATTTTATCACACAGCTAAGCCCTGCCGCGATAAGCGCCACCGCCATAACACCGCGTATCTTCTTCGCGGGCGGAATAATTATCGCTACAAACATTGTGTAAATGGCGATTCCGAGCGCAGACTTTATGTTTTCGGGAAGTATCTCCCCAAACAGCGCGCCCATAGCCGTTCCTGCCGCCCAGAAAATATACGGAAGCGTTATAAGTCCGTACATATACCGCGGTTCTATTTCCCCTTCTTTTCCCGAAGCAACTGCGAAGATCTCGTCCGTTATCCCAAACGCGCTTATTATCCTGTGAAGCAAATTGTACTTTTTGTCCAACTTCTGCGACAGCGACAAACTCATAAGCGTATAGCGTATGTTTATAACAAGCTGTGCCAGCGCCATTTCCGCAAATCCGCCGCCTGCCGCGATTATTCCTGCTCCCGCAAGCTGTCCTGCGGAAGTAAGGTTCGTCATGGAAATAATTATCGCCGCAAGCGGACTTATACCCATTCCGACCGCTGTTATTCCGAAAGTAAACGAAACCGAAAGATACCCCAGCGCTATCGGGATACCGTCTATAAGCCCCGCCCTGTATCTCACCGCCCGTTTGTCGGTTTTTGCTTTTTCCATAATCCCCGTTCCCTTTTTGCAACAACAACGCGGTTCAGCTCACCGCCGAACCGCGTTTACATTTTACATTTTTAATTTATTCTTCAGCCGGCGCTTCTGCGTTTTCCACAGGTTCTGTAAGCGCGCGTACCGAAAGAGAAACTCTCTCCCTCTCATTGTCGATCTCAATGATCTTGACTTCGACCTCTTGTCCTATCGTAAGTACGGTATTAATATCCGTCACTCTCTCCGCCGAGATCTGGCTTATATGAATAAGCCCGTCAACGCCGGGGATTATCTGCGCAAATGCTCCGAAATCAGTTATCGAAACGATAGTCGCCTTGATAACGTCGCCCTTTGAGTATTCCGCGATAAACTTCTTCCACGGGTTTTCGTCGGGATCTTTCGCCGTAAGCGAAACGCGCTTTTTCTCCGCGTCGAAAGACTTTACGATAACATTTATCTTGTCGCCTATCTTTACGATGTCCTTCGGGTGACCTATCCTGTTCCAAGTAAGATCAGCGGTATGAACCAACCCGTCGATTGCTCCGATATCAACAAATACGCCATAGCTCTCAATCGAGCGAACCTCGCCCTCAAACTTCTGACCGACCTCGATATTCTCCCAGAATTTCGCCTTTTCAGCGTCGCGGATCTCCTTATTTGCCTGACGCATTGAGCCGACAACTCTTCCGCCGCGCTCTCCGCTCACTTCGATGATCTTGAACTTAACTGTCTTTTTCAGCAGATCCTCAAGTTTTCCTGTGCGCGGGATACCCGTATGCGAACCGGGGATAAACACTCTCGTGTTCTCATAGATAACGATAACTCCGCCTTTTACTACCTGAGAAACAACGCCCTCGATAGTTTCATTCGCCTCTTTTACAGCGGCGAGTTTTTCAAGACCGAGCGCCGAGTCTACGCGCTTTTTCGACAGCGCGACAGTACCTACGTTGTCGTCAACCTTAATAACAACCGCGTCAATAACATCTCCCGGCTTAACAATGTCCTCAACCTCGGCATTCGGGTCGTTTGTAAGTTCCTCGCGGACTATGTAGCCCGTCTGCTTCGCGCCGACTTCAACGACAGCTTCCTTTTTGGATACGCTGACAACCGTAGCCTTAACTCTCTTGTTCGTATATAATCTTGTAAAAGACTGATCCTGTTCAAGCAGCGAAGCAAAATCCTCCTCATTATTTTCGGTGTTTTTGATGTTTTCCTCGTTCATTTTATTATGAACCTCCTTAATTATGTGGCGCGGAGTTGAAGCTCCGGCTGTAATGCCGACAATACTGCCGGCGGGCAGACCCTTTACCGTCTGCTCTGAAAGCTCTTCGGCATTTGACACGAAAACTGTTTTACAGTATTCCCCGCAAATTTCCGCGAGCCTTCTTGTGTTAGAACTGCTCTTTCCTCCGACGACGATCATCAGAGCGGCTCTTTTAGCAAGCTCCCTTGCGCTTTTCTGGCGCTTGTCGGTCGCATTGCATATTGTATCATATATCTCAGCGCGGCTGTACTTTCTTCGGATCAGCTCCGAATATTCGTCAAACTTACCGCGGTCGAAGGTCGTTTGGACCACAACGGCAAACTTTCCGCCGCAATTCGCCGCGCCGCTTTCTATCAGCGCGTCGATCTCCGCAAAATCCCTGCACGCATAAGCCGCGCATGATGCGTTTCCCATTATCCCGATAACTTCGGGGTGGTTTTTATCTCCAAGCACGAAAACCGTGCTTTCTTTATCAAATCCCGAAACAATGCCGTGAATACGCTTTACAAACGGACACGTCGCGTCAAAAACCTCCGTACACTTTTCCCGTACTTCGTTTTCGACCGCCTTCGTCACTCCGTGAGAACGTATAACGACGGGGCAGCCCTTCGCCTCATCGGGCGATTTTGCCGCGAAAACGCCTTTTTCCCTCAGCTCCGATACTGCTTCTTCATTATGGATAAGCTCTCCGAGAGTATATACTTTTCCGTATTTCTCCGCGGCATTTTCCGCAATCTCCACGGCTCTGCGAACTCCGGGGCAGAACCCCGCGTTCTCTGCAATTTCTATTCTCATCTCAGACGACATCGGGAGCATTCTCCTTGAGATTTGCTATCTCGCCCATAATGAGCTTGCTTATTCTGTGTATCTCATGTTTGTCCTCGGCGTCAATGTCAAAATTCTCCGCTGAGATCATTTGTCCGACCGAAACCAGCACATTTCTTCTGAACTTTTTCTTTCCATATTCCACATAAACAGGAACAACAGGCACTTTAGCCCTCGCCGCTATCAGCGAAACTCCGCTTTTCGGCTTTCCCAGCTCGCCGGTCTTAGAACGAGTTCCCTCCGGAAATATCACGAAAACTCTTCCGTTTTTAAGGCTTTCGATCGCCGTATCGATACCCGCCGTATCCTTAGACCCTCTTTTTACGGGAAACGCCCCTAATTTTTTTATAAGCCATGTGAACAGGGGATTTATGCGGAAAAGCTCGTCCTTCGCCATAAACGTATACTTTCCCTTAAACACGATGCCGACCATAGGCGGATCGCAGTTGGAAACATGATTTGAAGCGATAATATACCCGCTTTTTGCTTCTGGGATATTCTCTTTTCCTATTACAGTGATCTTAAAGATGATATGAAAAATAAAATTTACTACGCCGCGGCAAAAATTATAAAACATTTTGCCGCTCCCTGACAATGCCGCATATAAGCTCGACGCTCTGTCCGAAATCAAGCTCGGAAGTGTCCACAAATATCGCGTCATCCGCCTGTTTCAGCGGAGCCACGGCACGGTGGCTGTCGTTATGATCGCGCTCGTTAAGATCGCTCAGCACATCCTCGAACGTCGTCTCAACGCCCTTTTTTATAAGCTCGTCATATCGTCTTTTAGCTCTTATTTCGGGCTTTGCAGTAAGAAATATCTTTACGTCGGCATTCGGTAAAACGACCGTACCTATATCGCGCCCGTCCATGATAACGTCGTTTTTTTCCGCAGCTTCTCTCTGCATACTGAGAAGTTTCCCGCGCACCTGAGGAATAGCCGAAACCACGCTCGCCGCCATTGACATTTCCGGAAGCCTTATCTCCTCGGAAACGTCCTCGCCGTTCAAGAACACATGCTGAACGCCGTCAACAAGCGAAAGCCCGACGTTAATGCCGTCAAGACAGCCCGCCACCTCCGACGGATCTTCGAGCTTTTTTCCGTTTCTTACGCAATACAGTCCAACCGCTCTGTAAAGCGCGCCCGTATCGCAGTAGATAAACCCCAGCCGCTTTGCGCATTCTCTCGCAACCGTGCTTTTACCCGCTCCGACAGGTCCGTCAATAGCGACAGAAATAAATTTCAACTCTAAAACCGCTCCTATCAGGAATTATGGAAAAATAATGAAATAAACTGTAAAAGGTATCTTCAAACTGTCAAAAAGGCATCGGAAAATATAAATCATCGACAGGTTTTCTCGTCCGCGCGTTTCGTTTAAAACACATTAAAACACAAGGCGAGACTTTTTTGACAGTCTGACACATAGATAATTATTTCAAATCACTTTATTTTAACACATTTTTATAAAAATTGCAATAGGTTTTTAAACTTTTTCATACATTTTTCTCTAAATTTTCACCTGCGAGTTTTCCTGTGGCGAATGCGATCTGTAAATTAAAGCCTCCTGTATATGCGTCGGTGTCGATAATTTCGCCCGCGAAAAACAAGCCTTTTATAAGTTTGCTCTCCATTGTTTTCGGGGAAATTTCCTTTACCGATATGCCTCCGCGCGTTATGACGGCTTCGTCTATGGGACGAAAGCCGCGAATGTTAAGTTCAAGAGATTTCAGCGTTTTTACTAAGTTTTTTCGTTCTTCTTTGGTTAATTCGGAGATTTTTTTCGTCAGTTCTACCCCGACTTGTTCCGCAAACGCTCCTATTAGCTCTTTCGGCAGCAGTTTTCTCAAACAGTCCGAAAAAACTCCGTTGTGAATTTCCGCAAGATCCCGCAAAATTCTCTGATCGAGCTGCTTTTCCGAAAGCGCAGGCTTTAAGTCGATAACGACCTTACAGTTTTCCTCCGCGCCATCGGGTATATGCGCCGACGCGCTTAAAATTGTCGCTCCGCCGATACCGTCAGCCGTAAACATAAGCTCGCCGAAATCCTCGTATATCGTTTTTCCGCCGCAAACAAGCCTTATCTTACAGTTTCTCAGCGTCAGCCCGCAAGCCTCGCTCAGCCATTTTTCCTCTGTAATAAGCGCCGACAGCGACGGCTTCGGCGGAATTATCGTATGTCCCGCTCTTTCGGCTATCTCATATCCATAGCCGTCCGAACCCGTTTTAGGATAGGACTTTCCGCCTGTCGCAAGAACTACCGCTCCCGCTCTTATCTGCCGTTTGTTTGTGTTTACACCGACGCATTTTCCGTCCTCAATGATAAGCGAACGGACATTTTCCCTTATAATCTTGACCTTTCTCCTTTTCAGTTCCCTTTCGAGAGCGTTTACAATGTCGATCGCCCTGTCGGACACGGGAAAAACGCGCTTTCCGCGCTCTGTTTTAAGCCTAACGCCAAGCCCCTCGAAAAAGCTCATTACTTCTGCGGGCGGAAAGCTGTTAATTGCGCTGAACAAAAAACGCGGATTTCTCGGAATGTTTTTCAATACCTCGTCCGCGTCGCAGTTATTTGTAAGATTACATCTGCCTTTTCCCGTTATCGCAAGTTTCCGACCGAGCCTTTCGTTTTTTTCGATAAGGATAACGTCTGAATGTTCCGCCGCAAATACAGCCGCGGTCATTCCCGCCGCGCCTCCGCCTACTATAATAACATCGGACATAACAAAGGTTTTCTGCCCCTTTCCGAAATAATTTCAGCTTTAGTTCGTCATTTTTTTAACAGTTTTCGGCGAACCAATAAGTTCACATACCGTAAGATTTAAGGCTGTTGAGAAAGCCTCGGCAGCTGACGCCGCAGATAAAACTTTATCAACAGCCTAAGTTCAAATATCCTTTTTGTAAACGTCATTGCTTTCCCAAAGCCCTTCGAGTTTTGCAAAAGTCTGTTCTACTCTGCACCGCTTAGAGGCGGAAACTGCCGCGATAAGCGCGTTTATAAGGCTCATTGGCGCGACTAAACTGTCCACAAAAGACACCATGTCCGAATATGCGTAAAGTCTTGTTTTTGCATAGCTTACGAGCGGAGAGCTTTCCGAATCTGTTATGGCGATTATCTGCGCGCCCTCGCCGTGAGCGAACCTGCATGCCTCTACCGTGCTTTTTGCATATCTCGGAAAACTCATCGCAATAAGCAGATCTCCCTCGCCTATATGCACCATTTGCTGATAAAGTTCGCTTATTCCTACCGAGCCGACGAGCGTAACATTGTCCACGATAAGACGGAGATTGTAGTGCATAAAACTTGCCAGAACGCCCGACGACATAGCGCCTTGGATATAGATATTCTTTGCGGTATTTATGAGCGTAACTGCATTTTCAAAACTCTCCTTGTCCACAAGCTCCAGCGTTTTTCTTATCCTGTCAACATCTTGGTTTAAAACTCCGCTCAAAGTATCGTCGTCGCCAATTCGAGTGCGCGTAACGTCCATTCTCTGAATAGCGGTAAGGCGGTTTTTGATATGATGCTGGAGCGAGCGCTGAAGCTGAGGATAGCCCTCGAACCCCAGTTCAAGCGCGAACCTTACGACCGTAGATTCGCTTACATTTACAGTTTGTCCGAGCCTCAGAGCCGTCATATAAGCCGCTTTTTCGTAATGTTCAAGAATGTAGTTTGCGATAAGTTTCTGGCTTTTGGAAAATTTCGGCATCATTTCCTCGATAGTTTTCAGCAGATTATCACCCATTTTCATTACCTCCGCATAAATTTTGACGGAAAACCGCCGCCTGTTTCATTTTCGTTATTCCTATAATAAATATGATACTACTTTTCTGCGGATTTTTCAAGGGCTTTTTAAACATTTTTGCAGGATTTTTAAATTGACTTGCAAAATCAAATCCATTAAAATAACTTGGCTTGTATAAAAGGTCAATATCAGACTGTCGATAAATGTCGGCTGTTGTTGGAATTAAAAAAATTTCCGCGGTCATTGCATACTAAAGCCGCCGACTGCTATATATTTAGTAATTCAGCCATACAACCTAATGTTATAAAAACAATTTTTTTATCAAAATATTGTAATATAGTAAATTTTGTTTCTGGTAAAAGTTGTCAAGAAATGATATAATAAATTTATCGGGAAAACCGAAATTTATTTTGTGCGAGGGAAAAATGTGGAGAGTAATTGAAAAGGAAATCAACGTAGAAAATTTCAAAGGGAAAAGCTATGGCATAAGCGGAGCGACTATAGAAATAAACGATATTTCTACACGGAAAGAAGAAGTCGAAGAATTTGCTGAAAAGCTAAACCGCCTTGGCGCGTCGGAGGTACACGCGCTTGAACTTGTGGAGGATTTTATCGAAAGATAGCATAATTTTTTGAAAGCGCCGATTTCCGAGCGGAAAGTTCGGCAAAAATTCACCGAGCCATAAAAACGATCGGCGGCAAAGCGTAAGGATATGCGATATTCTTTACATTGAGGCGCTGTTTGTTAAATTACATTTTTAACGGGTGTGCGGATAAGTTCTGCACACTTTTTTTCGGAATTATGTACGTCAGGAGCAGGCGCGCTTTTATTTCCCAACCGATTTTTTCGGTAAAATTCATATTACAAAATCGAAAAGTGACTGTGGTATAATTATAGTAACGCACAATTTTAAATTTTTTATTGAACATTTGGACTTTTATTTTAACGGTTTTTCTTCGGTGGTCTTGTGTTTGACAGGAAAAATTGTGTTGAGGCAATTTGAAGCCGGTATTTTTAAAGGTGGTCGGCTTCAACGCTGCGCGCTTTTAGATTTTGCGGGAAAGCGCGCGGCAAGAGCAGGCGCATTTTCCGACAAATATTTTTCGTGCAATTAAGTTCTCGAAAAGTATTGACAAACAAAGGCGAATGTGGTATAATTTGCTTGCGACGTAAATTGAATATTAAGTTAGGATAAGTATACACTTTTACTTGGTAAAAGTGCATGCTGTTTTTCGTATACTTGTCCTATATTATATTTCGAGTTCGAAAACAATTTACGTCGCAGTGATTGAAGCTTGCATTTTTACAAGTGCGCGGCTTCAACGCTGCGCGCTTTTTGTTTTTGCGGGAATTGTGCGCGGCAATAATAAGAACGACCGCAAAAAGAAAACGGAGGACAAGTTATGAAACTAAAGAAAATTGCCGCGTCAGTTCTGGCGGCGGCGGTCGCTTTTTCGGCGTTTGCGTTCAGCGCGTCCGCGGAAGAAGCGAAAGACGAAAAGCTCACGCTTTTGACGTCCGAGCTTACTGCCGACCTAAAGACAAATATGGTCTTTATCGAGGGAGTGGGCGTTGTTGACATCACGGGCGCTGACTTTGATTCAAGCGAAAACGGCGCGGCGGATGAAAACGCAAATCTTGACGTTGATTTTGACGGCATTTCCTATCTCAGCAAGGAAAACTTGAAAATATGGCAGGAAACGGGCGTTTTGACCCTCAGCAAGCTTAAAGCCGATTTCGACACCACAGGCTTAAAGTGGGGACTTTTTAATGCTGAAAGTGCTGAAAACGGCTATGTTCAGCTTGTAAAAATGGAAAAGCAAAAGTATGAAAATAGCGAGGGCGAGGAAAAAGAGCGAGATGTCGTTACATACAGAGGGCTTTACCTGATCGAAAACGGTGAAATTAAAAAGTGCTGTGACCTTGACACTTTCTGGACAGGTACAAGAGTAGACGGCGTATCAGTCGGATTTAAAACTGTAAATAAAACAGGGATTATAAAAACTGAAATGGGTCCTTTCGAAGATGTTACTACTTGGACTGAATTAATAATGGTCGTAACTCAGCCTGACGGAACAAAAAAAGAAACTGTTGTAGCAACAAGAGATGATGTTTTTGAAGGCGAAGCAACCGATGCAGGTATTAGTGGCGCTGCTGAAATTGGCGGTATAACTTGGAGTATTCCGGGGAGCGGTGATGTACTGGCAGATGTAGGTTACGTTAATAAATATGCCTATGCGATATATGGCGATGATTATATAATAACTAAAATATATAAAGACGACACTCAAGAAGAAATATACCATGGTGAAGGTTATCTTTATGATATGCATGGTATTGGTTCTTCGATATTCTGGACTAAAATTACACCTCCGATGGCTCTTTCAACGACAGTATATTTCTATAACAGCAATACCGACAAGGTAGAAAAATATGGAGCTGAAAATTTTGATATTGACAATGGTGAATATTGGTTCACGACACCGGAAATGTCAACATACCAACTTTTCGATTTAGATTTTAAGTATTGCTATGACAATAATATTATAGTAAACATGAAAGTTTACTATAATAACTATGAAGACGGTAAAGACGAGTTTATATATCTTGTGGACGGCTACACAATTTTACACGGTCTTAATGATTTTGATAATTGGCAAAGCAAAACATACTATAAAAATCTTAACCCATATAGTATCAAAGACGGCAGCGATAGCAAAATCATCTTTACATTTGAAACAAATGAGGGCAAATTGGGCTATATGGACGAGAATGAAAAAGTCCTCGCTTATTTTGATGAGGTAGGCGGCTTTATGGCGGATTACTACGCTCCCGTTGTAAAAGACGGAAAGGCTTACCTTATCGACGCAGAAATGAACGCAGTTTCGACAGAGATTGAAGCCGATGATGTAGTAGCAATTAACGACGAGTTGTTCCTTGCAAAGAAAGGCGACAAGCTCTATTTTGTAACTTACGGCAGCGAAGCAGAAGTCCCCGCGACGGAAACGGTCGTCGTTGATTATGCCGATGACGTTATACCCGACGGAGCGGCGCTCTCCGTAAAGGCAGTTGAGGACAAGACCGACGAAACGAAAGTAACCTACGAGATCTCGTTCAAGAAAGCTGACGGAACAGAAGTTCAGCCGAACGGAACAGTAACGGTTAAAATCCGCATTCCCGATATGTTTAAGGACAAGACTGTCTACGTTTACCGCGCGGAGACTGACGGCAAGTACACAAAGATGAACGCGAAAGTCGAGGACGGATATATCGTATTTGAAACCGACCATTTCAGCGAGTATGTTGTTTCCACGGACGGAACTCTTGCTGACACAACTGACAGCGACAATTCCGACAACGAAAGCTCCGACAACAGCTCCGACAGCGAAAATTCAAACAGCGGCTCGGATAAATCCCCGAACACAGGTTTCGGCGGCATTGCAATGACATTCGGCATATTTGCACTTGCCGGCGCGTCAGTACTTGTTTCGAGAAAGAAAACCCACTGATCTCAGTTAATTAGATCCTTCTTAAATTCTAAAATAAAGACACTCCCCGATTTATTCGGGGAGTTGTCAGTATAAGGTGTACACGGAAATAAATCCGCGAACACTCCGACAGGGTGTGCCTTGCGTTCGGGATAAAGCCGATTGATACAGAACGCGGGGGAGGTCGTGGCATTGATTATAATGAATAGGGACACCAACAGCGCTGCACATCTTGGAAACAAAAAATTCGTCTGGAGATAGGCGGACTGATTTTAAAAGTGAAAAATGTTGACGAGTTGCTCGCGGAGCTGGAAATGCTCGGCTACACGGTGCGGCGCGGGAAGTATATTTCGGTCAAGGCTCCCGATCAGCAAAGAGCAGTGCGTTTGAAAACGCTCGGCGATGACTACACCGTCGAGAGCCTTGCTTCAAGAATTTTGTGGAAAGACGGTTCGGGAGGAACGCTGTTCGGAGGTCAGCCGTTTGAGATGAGCGAACGATACACCGCAACGATTTATGCTGTTAAACAAGGCAGAGCGAACGCCTGCCGAGAAACTTCGTCTGAAAATGCACAAGAACATGTTGACGAGCAACAATATTGTAAGCCGCTCAGACTACGAGTATCTCAAATCCGTCATTGCCGACACAAAACAAAAAGCTGCACCCCTCAAAGAAAACTTCGAGAGGTTCAGGCAGCTTTATGAACTGTATTCGGAAATTGCTAAGACCTACTATGAGATTTCAAAGGGGGATTACATAGCGCGTTTGATTGAGGAACAACGGAAAACTGTAGATTCCGAAAAAGAGAAAACTGATAGGAACAATTGGATATAATTACACAAAAAGTACTCCGTTCATGTAGTCGTCATATGGATATAATTTCCTCCAAGTCCGAAATTTTTAACAACCCTGAAATCAAAACCACGCGTGAAACGCGTGGTTTGCTCAGGTGCTTCAAGCGCCTAGTACCGGCTTGCGCCTGAAGGCGCATTGAATGGTCTGGCAACCGCATCTCATTCACAAGCAGC
>CANRDI010000015.1 GCA_947629335.1 uncultured Clostridia bacterium
AAGCGGCTGTACATAAGTTTTTGCGAATTGTTTTGGGGGAAAACTTTTGAAAAAGTTTTCCCCCAAACCCCTTTTCAAAACTTTTATGTAATGTGCTGTATGGAAAAAGCGTTTCCGCTGTCCGACTTTTTTCTTACCTATGAAGCTCGTTCAAATTTCAAGGGTCTATCCCCGTTTGCATATTTCGATATTTTTCGACAATTTTTACTTCTTTTCTATCCCTGATATTACTCGAAAAAGCTCCACAAATCCGATAACAACAACGAAATTATCAATTTGTAAAAATATTTCCGAAATTTTCCAAAAACTTGTTGACAAAATTGTAAAATTCTGGTAATATAAAGTCAGACCGAATGGAAATTAATGGAAATCGGTTAAAAATTTTGGAGGTAAAAAATATGACAAATCAAATCAAGGTACTTATCGGAAATGACAGCGCCGACTGCGGAATGGCATGGGCAGGGGCGCTAAAAAGCGCGGGAATGTATGCTATAACCCGCCGGTGTGACGGAAATTCGGTATTAAACTCGATTAAATCCGAAGCTCCCGACGCGGCGGTTCTTGAAGCAAAAATGCCTTTCTGTGACGCTGTGGAAATAATCCGTAGGCTGAAAACGGAAAAGAAATACGTCCCGAATGTTATTATCGTATCAAATACCGCCGACCCCGCTCTTGAACGCGAGGCTGCAAATTTGGGAGCTTGCGTGGCGTTAAAGCCGCTTGATCCTAAAATGCTCGTGGCGAAGATAAACGAGATGTGCGGGGTCTGTGAAAAGCCAAACGAAGTACAGAGTGACACAGATCTTGAAATCGCAGTCACGGAAATTATACATCAAGTCGGCATACCCGCACATATAAAGGGCTATCATTATTTGAGAACGGCGATAATGCTTTCGGTCAATAATGATGAGATGATAAACAGCATTACAAAGCTCCTTTATCCGACCATAGCTAAAACATACCAGACAACTTCTTCAAGGGTCGAGCGTGCTATTCGCCATGCAATTGAGATCGCATGGGACAGAGGAAATATAGATGTCCTTGATAAATTCTTTTCATATACTGTCCATACCTCGCGCGGAAAGCCCACAAATTCCGAATTTATCGCACTTATCGCCGATCATCTGCGCCTAAAGTCAAAGCAGAACGGTGGAGTACTTACAGGCGCGTTCAGATAAACAGGTGATAAATATTTACGGTTTATTTAATGCGAACCGAAGAACACTTTTTGAAGTGTTCTTTCGATTTTCCCGACGCATTTTATATTGCTTCCGTATAATTTTTGTTTTCATCTGCTATGTTTATGATCTTACAATTTTGTTTTTGAGCATATTGGACAGTTTTATAAGCTCCTCCGCTTTTATGCTGAATACAGCAAACTACAAGGTCAGAACGGTCAACCATAATTTGATTTCGTATCTGTATTGCACGCTTAAAATGCGCCTGAGACGACTCAAAGCATATTTCTATATCGTCATAATAATTTAGAAAACTCTCCTTATTGTTGCGGAATTCGGCTTTTATATACGGCATTATCAGAACAAGCGAGCTGTTTGCATGATCGCCTGATGCCTGCCTTACAATTGACGAAACAAGCAAATCAAAACCGCATTCTCTCCCCACCAGAAAATCAACATATTCTTTCTGTTTTATCAGCAAGGAAATAATTTTTTTAAGCCTGATCTCAATATCTTGTATGTGGTCTATCTCTTGATGTCCGAAAAAACTTACCGTAAAAATATTCATTTATTATATCTCCCGTCTTTTTATATAATACATTATACACCTAAAAGTCTATAATTTCAAGTCCAAACGGATATTATTTTATTTTAATTTTCAGTATATAATAAAAATGTAATAATATACTGAAAGGAACGTTTTTATGGAAGTCGGCAAAAAGCTGAAAAAATTAAGAGAAAACAACAATATGACAATCTACCGCCTGACGCAGATAACAGGAGTATCCGGACATCATATCAAAGGTATCGAAGACGGCGAAAGACAGCCGACAATTGAAACACTGAAAAGACTTGTTTCGGCATTAGGCTCTTCGCTGGCTGATTTTTTTAACGAGGATACCGAATGTTATTATCTTACAGAAAACGAGAAAAAGCTGATAGAAAATTTCCGAAGGCTTGACAGCAAAAAAGCCGACACCCTTCTGACCCTTAGCGGGCAAATGTATAAATAAAAGTCTGCTGCAACAATTTGCAACAGACTTTTTTAATTATAAAAACCTACGACCGTTTTTGTATTATCAGTTCATTTTCTTTGCTTTTATTACCTTTTGCCGAGAAAATTCTTCCCGTTCTTTTTCTTCGAGAGCGCCCGAAATAAACTTCAGCTGTGACTGAAATCGCGGTATTATGATATTTTTAAGCGCGTTTGCGCGTTTTTGCGTTTTCTTTATTGCAACTGCGAGCCTGTAGATGCTGTTTTCAAGTTCCGCTAAACGTACTGTTATTTCCTTTGCTCTGTTGAATTTTATATAAGCCTTGTCAAATTCCGAGCTTGTGAGCGTCATTGGATACTGCGGTCTGTCCGCCAAAGACAGCTCGGCGCTGACTTTTGGAAGTTCTACGCTCATGACCGACCGCGACGAAAGTTTCAGCGAGTTTTCGACGGGAAATGTCTGCGCTATCGTATTCATAACGCCCAGCGTCATATTTGCATATTCGAGCGCACGGTATGCCTCGGAATATACTCGGTCTATCTCACCGCGCAGCTCCCGCGCCGCGTCAACCATTGACACCATTTCTCTTACAAGAACGCTGCGCTTTCTGTCCATAAGGTCATAGCCGAGCCGCGCCTGCATAAGCGAGCGCTTTATTTTTATAAGATTTCCCTTTGTGGGGAATATCTGTTCAGCCACAACATCACCTTCTTACAAAAACGCATAAGAAAATAATTTCTACATCTTTGCCTGAAATAATTTTACGGTCGGTATTCTCCCGTTTCGCAGAAATATTTTACTACAGCCTCAATATCATTTGAGATAGGGAATATTATTCGGTTTTCGGCTTCTCCTCTTTGGTAAATCTTTTGCCTCTGTTTTCATCATACTGTTCATCAAGGAGCTTTTCATCTATTCGGTCAAGTTCCTCTCTCGGCAATGTGCAGAGAAGATCCCACCCTAAATCAAGTGTTTCGTCAATAGTTCTGTTCTCGTCAAAGCCTTGATTTAAGAAATGATGCTCGAAAAGCTCTCCGAAAGCAATATACGCTCGGTCGGTCTCGGAAAGTTCTTCTTCGCCTATGACTGAAGCGAGGCTTCTTGCTTCCTGAACTTTCGCATAAGAAGCGAAAAGCTGATTTGAAACAGCCGAATGGTCGGCTCTTGTAAAGCCTTCTCCAATTCCGTCCTTCATAAGTCTGGACAGCGACAGCAAAACCGAAACTCCCGGATAAACTCCCATCTGGTCAAGCTCACGGTCGAAAACTATCTGACCTTCCGTAATATACGCCGTAAGGTCGGGGATAGGGTGGGTTATATCGTCGTTGGGCATAGTGAGTATGGGTATCTGCGTAACGCTCCCCGTGCTGCCCTCGATTATGCCCGCGCGCTCGTATATTGACGCGAGATTTGAGTAAAGATATCCGGGATAACCTTTTCTTCCGGGAATTTCTCCTTTTGACGAAGAAAATTCTCGAAGCGCCTCGGCATAGCTCGTCATATCCGTCATTATTACAAGTATGTGCATATTTTTTTCAAACGCCAGATATTCCGCCGCAGTCAGCGCGCACATAGGTGTTAAAAGTCTTTCAATTATCGGGTCGTTTGAAAGATTTAAAAACATACAAACGCGCTCGATCGCGCCCGTATCCTCAAACGAGCGCCTGAAATAGTCCGCAACATCATTTTGAACGCCCATTGCCGCGAAAACTATAGCGAACTCGGCGTTTTCATCGCCGGTTATTTTTGCCTGACGTGCAATTTGAACGGCGAGTTTGTTGTGCGAAAGTCCCGACCCCGAAAATATCGGAAGTTTTTGCCCTCGTATAAGCGTCATAAGCGCGTCTATCGAGGAGATGCCCGTATGGATATAGTTTCGCGGATATTGCCGAGCGACAGGATTAAGCGCTCTTCCGTTTATGTTTCCTCTTTTTTCGGGAAATATATCGCCAAGCCCGTCTATGGGTTTTCCCGCGCCGCTGAAAACACGTCCGAGTATCTCAGGCGAAAGCGGGATCTCAAGAGGTTTTCCTGTAAATATAGTGCGCGTGTTTTTGAGAGAAATTCCGCGCGTGCCCTCAAAAACCTGTAGAATAACCTTGTCTCCGTCAAGCTCGACAACTCTCCCGACGCGCTCTGTTCCGTCGTCAAGACGTATCCTTGCTATCTCGTCATATGCCGCGCCTTTCACTCCCTCAAGCGCGACGAGCGGACCGTTTATATCCGAAAGTCCCATATATTGTATATCCATAATTACCTCATTTGCTGTCAGCGTAAATTTATTGTACACTGTACATTTTATACTGTTGTCAGCCCGCCTATTTTTTCGTTTATTTCCTCAAAATAATCGTCGAACATTGAGAGCTTGTCGTTTGGTATATCGTATTTCATTTTTACTGCTTTTTCAAAAAGTCCGAGAGCTTTTATATCCGAAAGCATTACTCCCGAATGTATCGCTTCGAGCGACTTCTTATAAAGATCTACAATGACCTTCATCATATGCCTCTGTTTTATCAGCGGAACATAGGTGTCGTCCTTGTGATAGGCATTCTGCTGTAAAAATCCTACGCGAACGACCCTTGCCGTTTCTATCGTCAGCTTTTGGTCGTCGGGCAGAACGTCCGCTCCTATGAGCTTTACTATCTCCATGAGCTTGTTTTCCTCGCTGAGAATATAGGATATTTCGTGCCTCAGTTCCATAAAATCGGGACTTACGGCATTAAAATAGTCCGAAAGCTCTTCGGCGTATTCCGAATAGCTGCTGTTCCAGTCTATAGCGGGGTAGTGCCTTGCATATGCAAGCGATTTGTCCAGCGCCCAGAAGCACCTTACAAAGCGCTTTGTGTTCTGCGTTACAGGCTCTGAAAAGTCCGAGCCTTGCGGTGAAACCGCGCCGATTATCGTCACCGAGCCTTCGTTTCCGTTCAATGTTTCGACATAACCTGCGCGCTCATAAAATTCCGCGAGCCTTGACGGGAGATATGCGGGAAATCCTTCTTCCGCAGGCATTTCTTCAAGCCGCCCCGAAATTTCTCTCAGCGCCTCTGCCCAGCGCGACGTTGAGTCCGCCATTATTGCAATGTGATAGCCCATATCGCGGTAATATTCGGCTAAGGTTATACCCGTATAGATAGAAGCCTCGCGCGCTGCTACGGGCATATTTGAGGTATTTGCGATAAGTATAGTGCGGTCGGTCAGCGGACGCCCCGATTTCGGGTCGATAAGCTCCGAGAATTCCTCCAACACCTGCGTCATCTCGTTTCCGCGCTCTCCGCAGCCTATATATACGATAATATCCGCATCACACCATTTTGCGAGCTGGTGCTGGGTCATGGTCTTTCCCGTTCCGAAGCCGCCCGGAATTGCCGCCGTGCCGCCCTTTGCTATGGGGATAATGGTGTCGATTATACGCTGTCCCGTAACGAGGGGAACTGTCGCGCTAAGGTGTTTTTTTATCGGGCGCGGAATTTTTATCGCCCATTTTTGGACAAGCGAAAGCTCTCTTGTTTCGCCGTTTTCGAGCTTCAATTTAAGCACTACGTCGTTTACTCGGTATTTTCCGTTTTCCGCGCAGAAAACGACCTCGCCGCTCATATTCGGCGGTATCATACATTTATGCGTGATAAGCGGCGTTTCGGGGCAAGTACAGTAAATATCGCCACCGCAGAGCTTGTCTCCCGTTTTTACCGTCATTGTCACGTCAAATTCGCGCTCGGCGTCGAGAGAAAACAGGCTGCTGCCTTCGGTCACGAAAACTCCCGAAATTTTTGTCATAGCCCGAAGCGGTCTTTCTATTCCGTCGAAAATGCCCGAAATTAACCCCGGACCCAAATTTGCGCACACGGGCGCGCCTGTTCCGAAAATCGGCTCCCCGACTTTAAGACCTGCTGTTTCCTCGTAAACCTGTATTGTCGTAAACTCGTCGTTTATGCCTATGACCTCGCCTATAAGCCTGCGTTCGCCCACAAAAACCATTTCGAGCATCGAAAAATCCTTTGTGCCTGCGGACTTTACGACAGGTCCGTTTATTGAATAAATCGTGTTCAATTTTTCACCCGCTCACAATCTTAATTCTTTTTTGTCGGAAAACGCCGCTTTTTCGTCGTCGAAAGCCTTGTCGAGAGTAATGTCGCAGAACAAGCCCTTTTCCTCGTCGAGCGCGCCTATTCCTCCGAGCAATATGGCATTGTCGGCGCGCACCTCGTTTTTACACAGCGCTTTCAGTTTTTCAACGTCCTTCGGCGCGCAGAGTATAACGCATTTTTCTCCGAGCGATTTTTTCACCTTTTCGAGAGAACGTTTGAGATATTCGGAATATTTTTCGCTTTCGGAAAATGCTTTAAGGTCGTTTTTTATCTCTTCAAAAAAGTTTTCCGTAAGCTCTTTTCTGTATGTGCGTACAGCCTTTGTCGTTTCATAGTCGCAGCGCGAAAGCTCTTTTTTATAGCGCTGTTCAAAGGCGGTCTGTTCGCGGCGGATTTTGGACAGCTCTGTCCGAGCGGCGGCTTCTTCTTTTTCTTTTCCCGCAGCATTTTTCCTGTCGCGTATCTTTGCTGTTATAACGGCGATCTCCTCGTCCGCCTGTTTATTTATGTTCTCTTTGAACATTCCTATTTTATAGCGGTTCAATTCGTTTAAATCCATAAAAATCTCCTGATAATTGGCTGTTTTCAAAAGGGATCTTCCCGTAAATCTCGGTCTTAATTATTCAAAAGCTCTGAAATGCTGTGCGAATAAAATGTTTAAAATGCTCTCAAAGCAATTTGATAATTGTCCCGAAAAACAGCTTTTTTTACAGCTTTATGCCTATAGATTCTTCTATATATCGGCTTATTGACTGTGAAATGCCGTTTGAGCCGTGGCGGTCGGGAATTTCGACAATAAGAGGGCGGCGGGAATTAAGCTTTATGTCATATATTTTTTCATGACAAAGCTCAGAGCATTTCTCCGTTATAAGAACGACAGCTGTTTCCTTATCGTCTGCCGCGTCGGAAAGCGCCTTTGAGACTTCTTCGGCAGTATGTGCGATAACGCCCTCAATGCCCGCTATTCTCATTCCCATTTTTGTGTCGATATTATCGCTTATCAGAAAAAACTTCATATTATCCTCATGTTATCAGCCGAACAGTATAAGTATCGAAATAAGCAGACCATAGATAGCTACGCCCTCGCCGAGCGCAACGAATATCAGCGCCTTTGAAAGAAGTTTTTCGTTTTCGGAGATCGCGCCTATCGCCGCCGGCGCAGCCGCTCCTACGGCAATACCCGCCGCTATCGAGCCGACGCCCGTTGAAAGAGCCGCCGCGAGATATTTTATACCCTCGTCGGTTATCATACCCGCTGCGTTTGCGACTGCTTCGGTTGTTTCGGCAAATGCGTTTGTAAACGGAAGTATTGTCGTCATTATCATTATTCCGAAAAATGAAGCTATATTTGCAATTACCGCGCGCTTTGCGTTTGCGGGTTTTCCCTGATGTTTACGGTAAAGCGCGATAAATATCGGCGACATTGCGAGTGCCAGCGCTATAAGCGGCAAAACAAAAAACATAATTTTTTCCATAGTAGTTATTCCTCCGAAATAAAATTTAATCTTTGTATGTTTTGAGAGTCATCGGCGTAAAAGCTTTTCCGTTTCCGTCATAGAAACGGCTGAATACCTCGTAAAATTCCAGCCTCAAGACCTGAATTCCCGAAAGCAGACCCTCTATTCCCATAACGAGAATATTGCCTATAATATAAGTGATCACCGTTGCGAATGTTACGGGGGCGTCGGGATCTGCCGTTCCCGCAAGCTGAGATACTACGAGCATAAAGCCCGCGTGTGAAAGAACAAACCCGCCTATTCTGAGATAGCTCATGGTGTTCGACAAAAATGTTATCGCGCCCTCTAAAACGTCTATAAAAGCCTCTGCAACGCTGAACTCGGCTTTTCTCTTTTCAATAAGCGCCGACAGCGGAGCTTTCAAAAATATAAGGACTGCGGGAATTCCGATAAGGCAGATAACATAAGGCGCGCTGAAAATTTTCATTCCGAACAGGAAAGTTCCTGCCGCTCCAAACAAAAGCGCAGCATAAACCAATGCGCCCGAAACGCCGTTTACCGAAAACAACGCCTCGCCGTATTTTTTCGCGCGGAAATTCTTTGAGATGTTGAATATTATCGAAATCAGTATCAGTACTGCTCCGATCATAAGCGCGAATATAAGTACGACCATTGCCGCTTGGAATATGTTTTCGGGATGTTCGGGTATCCCGAAAGCGCTGAATAGCTTGCAAACTCCGTTCCAGATATTTTCGCGGTGGTAAATGGGTTTTATTATTGTTTCAATGCCGAAAACCGACCCGTAAACGCACCCGAAAAGCGCCGAGAAAACTCCGAGCCTTGTCATTATCGGCGGGAGCGGATTTTTCGTCACTTTTGTCAGAACAATCCCCAAAAGCGATAAAACTATTCCTTGTCCTACGTCGCCGAACATTATCCCGAACATAAGCATATAGGTAAATGCGACATAAGGCGTCGGGTCAAAACCGCTGTAGTTCGGAAGTCCGTACATTTTTATGAACATCTCAAACGGGCGCGTTATTATATTGTTTTTGAGCTTTACGGGCACTCCGTCCGAAGCGTTTTTTCGCTCAATAGGTATCGCGTCGCACATAACGTCCGCTCTTTCGAGAAGCTCCGAGAGCCTTTTGCTTTCCGCAGTCGGCGCGTATCCCGAAAACGAAAATCTTCCTCCGGAAACTATCGCCCTTTGTCTCAGCTCAAAACATTCGCTCTTGAAATTGAGTTTGTATAAAACCTCCGACAACTCGCCGCGTATCTTTTCCGTAAAGTACGAAAGTTCTTCTTCGGTCTTTATTTTTGCGGCTTCTTCTTCGGCTATTATTTCTGCAAGTTTTTTGTCGGCATTTTCAGCGTTGTCTTCAAGATAGTCCGGAAGTCTTGTTCGTTCAAAGCCGAGGGCGTTCATTATCTCGTCGGCAAATTCCGCAAGATTTTTCGGAACAACATATATCCCGTATACATATTCGCTGCTTCTCTCAAAGGCTCTGAACACAAAACATTTTTTCACATAATATCCGAGCTTTTCCTCGTTTTCCGCAGGAAGCCTTCCTATGCGCGTTTTTACATACTTCATTGAGAAAAGGTCTTTAAACGAAACGTCAAGCCCCATCAGATGTTTTACATAAGCGTCCGTCCGTCGGTGTTCTTCGAGATCGGCGTTTGTTTTTTCCAGTTTGTCCGAAAGCTCTTTAAACCGCGAACTTATGTCGTTATAATATTCTTCAAACTGTTCGGGCGTATCGAGCGCAACCTCGTCTGTATCGCATATTTTGGCGGTTATACCGAGATTTGCCGCAATGTCGTTTATTTTTGAAAGCATATCACGATAGGGATTTTGCTCATTAGGGCTGTGGGCTTTTCCGTGGGCGGAGAACTGAAAAACTCCGCTTTCACACAGAGCCGCCAAAGCCGCGTCAAGTTTATTTTCATCTCCCTCGACCGACCACAGCGACATTTTTTCTATCGCCATTTTTTCACCACCTTATATTACAAGCATTTTTAGTATCTCCGTTCCGCTAAGTCCGTATCTTACTCCCTCTATAAGCGTCCTGATATTTTTCATCTCTATCAAAAGACACTGCGTAAGTGCGAAGTAAACTACCGCGGGACTTTGCGAAAGGCGGAGTTTTTTTTCGAGTTCTCTCTGACTTATCGAGTCTGTCAGAAGCTCTATGGTTTCGGGATTTGTTCCGTAAAATCCTTTTTTTTCAAGATAAAGCGCGATTTTCTCTACGCTTTTTTCTTTTGCAAGTTCCTCGGTTTCTTCCGCTGAGAGCCTGTATTTAAACGGAATAAGCGACGCTCGGTTTTCGCCCGAAGTCATACCCGAAAACTGAGCCTTACGATAGATAAAAACAACGTTTTCCATATCAATCGTTCTTAGTACGGCGGTTTTAAATTCTTTTTTCTCGCGCCCGTGAAACTCGTTTTCTATGAGTTTCAGAAGGTTCAGATAATACTCTGCATACAGCTCGCTTTCAAATTCAGGTATGCTCAGTTCTCCGGTAGCCGCCGCCTCGGAAAGCATTTTCTTGATCTTTTTTCCTGAGCAATACGGGGTTTTCCTCAATATCTCCGCGGCGGTTTTTATGTTTTCGGCGCTCGCTATCGCGGGAAGATCGAAATATGAATGTTCTGCGATAAACTGCGGAAGCGCCGCTATATAATAGTCGGAGCTTTTGGAGATAACGGCGCTGACCGCCGCTATCATCTGCTCTATTTCAACTCTCGCAACTATAAACTTGAAATAACTGCGGCAGTTGCTGTAATCAAAGATATGAAAGCTCTCGAAAACATCATAAACCGCGCGTTTTAGAAGTTCTTCGAGCCTCCCTCTGTGGATCGTTCTCGAATTTACGTCCGACAGAGCTTTTTCATAGCGCGGAGTTTGTCTCAGATACTCGCATACATCCGAAACGGATTTCATAGAAGCGAGCCGCGCATAATCTTCGCGCGTAAGCCTTCGCCCGTAGACCGCGCGGCTTTTCGCAAGCACCGCATTTGCAGAAAACGACATTTTACCCCTCCGTTATGCGCGAAATTATCTCCGACTTCCATTGCGCCCGGTTTTTGTCAAAAATGTCCGAAAGTTCTTTACAGCGGCGCGATCTTTCCTTTTCTGCGCCCGACAGCTTTTCGGAGAGGATCTTTTCCTGTTCTCCGCGGAGCTTTACAGCTTTTTGGCGCTCATTTTCGACCTTTTCCGCACGGAGTTTTACTTCGGCGTTTCCTTCTTCGGCGGAGCGCTTTAGAGCGGTCTCGATCTCCGCTTCGGCGCGCGCAGCCGCATTTTTATCAAGCGCTATGATTTCGTTTAAAATATTCATTTTCCGACCTCGGTTTTCGTTCGGTATTAAAAAAGCATTAAAACAAAAATAATGCTTACTGCTTATTTAATAATATAACAAATTATCCCTCTCGTCAATAGGTATTTTAAATTTTCTCAAAAATTTCAAACTGTATATAGAAAGTTAAAACTCAGACTGTTGAGAAATCCACGGTTTGCACGCGTTATCGACAGCCTGAAAAAATTGTCTTTTTTACAGCCTGTCTTTATATTTTCCGACAAAATTTTACCGTCCTATTGACAAGAGGCTTGTGTATATTGTATAATATAATCAGCGCATAAATGGTTGAAAATTGATTTGCGCAATGTTTGAAAGGAGTATTTTTATGCCCGAAAATTTATTTGTCCCTATTACAATAGCCGTCGTTATAGCGGTCATTGTCATAATTATGTTTGCGGCAGGCTATCGCAAAGCGCCGCCCGATAAAGCGTTTATCATAAGCGGTCTTAGAAGAAAAGCAAAGGTCGTTATCGGAAAAGCGGCGGTAAAACTGCCGTTTTTTGAGAGATGCGACGTGCTGGAGCTTGCGCTTATGTCGGTCGATGTAAAGACAGCGCAGGCTGTTCCCACCGCCGATTATATCAACATTATGATAGACGCGGTGGTAAACGTCAAGATTTCTCCTTCCGAAGAAACCATTGAAAAAGCACAGCAGAACTTTTTGAACAAAAATGTTCAGTACATAACGAGCGTAGCAAGAGAAGTACTCGAAGGAAATATGCGTGAGATAGTCGGACAGATGCGGCTTGAGGAAATGATTTCAAACCGACAGGCTTTTGCGGATAAAGTGCGGCAGAACGCCGACCCCGACTTGAAGGCTATGGGTCTGGAGATTGTTTCGTTCAACGTCCAGAATTTCGTTGACGACAACGGCGTTATAAACGATATGGGTATCGACAACACTATGCAGATACGCAAAAAAGCGGCGATATCCAAGGCAGAAGCAGAGCGCGACATTCGCATAGCGCAAGCTGAAGCCAACCGCAAGGCAAACGACGCAAAGGTGGACAGCGAAACGGCTATCGCCGTGCGCCAGAACGAGCTTGAAATAAAGCAGTCAGAGCTTAAACGCGCCGCCGACATCAAACAGGCGGAAGCAGACGCGGCGTATAAAATTCAGGAGGAAGAACAGCGCAAGACTATTGAGATAACAACCGCCAATGCAAACCTTGCGCGTCAGGAAAAAGAAGTTGAGATAAAGGCTAAAGAAGCCGAAATCAAAGAGCGCGCGCTCGAAGCGGAAGTCAAAAAGACCGCAGAAGCGCAGAAATATGCCGCACAGCAAAAGGCTGACGCAGAGTTGTACACAATTTCCAAAAATGCCGACGCGAAAAAGTATGAGGACATCAGAAACGCCGAAGCGGAGCTTGAAATAAAGAAAAACGAAGCGGCGGCAATTTTAGTGACGGCTGAAAACGAGGCGGCTGCTGCAAAGGCAAGGGCAGAAGCTGCACGCTATGCCGCAGAGCAGGAAGCCGAGGGTATCCGCGCAAAGGGCCTGGCAGAAGCTGAAGCCGTCAGGGCAAAGGCTCTCGCAGAAGCGGAGGGTCTTGACAAAAAGGCTGAAGCAATGCGAAAAATGGAAGAAGCGGCAGTCTTGCAGATGTATTTCGAGCAGATGCCCGCGATTGCACAGGCGATAGCAAAGCCGCTTGAAAATATCGACAAGATAACGATGTACGGCGACGGAAACACCGCGAAGCTCGTCAAGGACATCACAGAAGCCACAACGCAGGCTTCTTCGGGACTGCTTGACGGCTTGGGAATTGACATAAAGGATATGCTGAACTCGTTTGTCGAAAAGAAAGTGCGCTCGGACAGCGAAAAGCCGAAGCAGAATGTGTAAGTTTATGAGGAGAACGAAAAATGTTGATTTTTTCTCAGAACAAAAGGCAGATAACTGAATGTAAAACTATTTCGGTCACGAAAAATATCGGCGGCAAAAAAGAAGAAAAGTTTGTCATTGTAGGCTCGTCGGGAGCAACCGATTTTGTCGGAAGCAACATACTCGCTTCATTCCCCGATGAAAAAACGGCTCTTGACGCTCTTGAAAAGGCATTTACGGCATTTGAAAACGGCGCGAAATCCTACAGATTTTAAGGCAGCTGGGGGAAAACTTTTGAAAAAGTTTTCCCCCAAACCCCTTTTCAAAACTTTTATGTAACGTGCTGTAGTGGAAAATGTTTCCGTTTTCCGACCGCACCGCAAGGCTTGGGGTCGCAGGGCGCACCCGCGCCCCGCACTATTCCCCCTTCCCCTTCGGGGAAGAGGGAAGGGGGATAGGGCGAGTAAACGTTATTTAGAGATAAGAGGTTAGAGGTAAGAAGTAAGAGGTCAGATTAAAACGTTATTTGCTGAAAATTACGCATAAAAAAGCAAGAGGTTAAAGTCCAAAACTTTAACCTCTTGCAGCCTTTTTATCTCAGCGGCACAAAAATTATCTCGCCTTGATTTACGATAGCCTTTACGTTGTTTTCGACATTTTTCACGGCAAGTATACATGAGTTGATCCTCAGCTTTACTCCGGGATATATCATGCGCTTTGCAGAAACGGAAATATTCTGCGTAAGCTCAAGGTCTTTGTCGATTTCTTCAATACGCGCCTTGTTCCTTTTTATCTCCTGCTGCATTTTAATGCGGTTTCTGAGAGCGTCGCTCTTCATTGTTTCGCGTTCGGGAGAGAGCTTTCCGACCTTTGAAAGCTCCGTAAGCGTTGTAAGTATTTTTGAAAGCTGATCGATCTTGTCTTCCATTTCCGTAATGCTTCTTTCAAGACCGTCGCGCTCCTCGCTGAGAATAGCGTTATTTCCGAGAGTAAGCTCGGTCTTTACATACTTATCCGAGCCGATGACCGACGCTTCAACTCCGTCGAGAGCGGTATACTTTCCGCCCATCATAACGCCCTTTCCCGAAGCAATTATCTTTTTGCCCGCAAAGACGTTTCCTCCGACAAATGACGCGCTTTCAACATTTCCTTTGCATCTTACGTTTGAGTTCTCGCAAAATCCGAGCTTTACGTTTCCGCGGCACTCGATGCTGGAATTTATGCTTCCTATTTTGATATTTATATTTCCGTCGGCATAAAGCTCTGCATTATTTACCGAGCCGAAGATATTTATATCCTTTTTCGAGGTCACTCTGAAGCCTTCAAAAACGCTTCCTTTTATGGTTACGCTTCCGATAAAATCTATATTTCCGCTCGAAATATCGACGTCGCCGTTTACCAAAAGCGTTTCATCTACGCAAAACGCACCGTTTCTGAACGCAAGATTTCCGTCTATAGCGGCGATTATCTCCGTACCGTCGTTTATAAGCGACGTTCCCGCACCCACGTTTACCTTTGCGGGTACGCCTTTTTTCTGTACAACTATTCTGCCCGTAATATCTTTTCCGGGTTTTCCTTCGGTAGGCATTGAAATGGTAGCTATGGGAGTTCCCGCGGTTATGTTTCTGACAAGTCCGAGATCTTTATAGTCAACGATCCCGTGCTCGTTTTCAATCGGCGCTATGTTCCGTTCGGGCTTATAGAAATATTTTATCTCGCCGTCGATCCCGTCTTCCGGAGGTTCCCACCTTGCCACGCAGATATTTTCGTCGTAAAGCCTGCGGTCTACGACTTTTTCAATAATATCACGCATAACTCCGAAGCAGATGTTTTTCTCTTCAAGAGCCGCCATTATCTTAGATACGGAAATATCCATACCGCCGTTTTCGGGTCTGGTGAAAGAAACGAAAGCGGTTGTGCGGTTAGCGTCCATAGAAATATCGATTATTGAATGAATTACCAATCTGTCTTCTGCCATACATATCCCCCCTGCTTACTATTCTACATATACATTATAACACATATGAAAAAATTTTTCAACAGTATTTTTGCCGCAACAGCAAATTTTTAGCCTGTCAAGTTTAAATACTGCTCAAAAATGCCGAAAAAACGAGCCTTCGGCGTTTTCAGACGCTTTTTGAAATATCGAACGGCGTTGTTTGATAAACGAAATAGTTGAGCCAGTTTGTAAACAAGAGAGTTGAATGCGCTCTCCAGCACAGTTCGGGTTTTTTTGTCGGATCGTTGTCGGGATAATAATGCTTCGGTATCTGCGGTTCAAGTCCCCGTTCAAGGTCGCGGCGATATTCGCCGTCAAGAGTTTCAGCGTCATATTCGGAGTGACCGGTTATGAAAAAGCGCGAGCCGCTTTCGTTCCCGACCGCATAAACGCCCGCCTCGTCAGATACTGCCATAAGTCTGAGATCGGGATTTTTCAGGATATCTTCCGCACGCGTTTCGGTATGGCGGGAATGGGGCGCGTAAAATACGCTGTCAAATCCGTGGAAAAGGCGTGATTTCGGCGTAAGGAGCTTATGAAGAAAAACTCCGGAGCATTTTTGAGCGAGCGGG
Source organism: uncultured Clostridia bacterium (assembly GCA_947629335.1). Lineage (GTDB taxonomy): Bacteria > Bacillota > Clostridia > Oscillospirales > Ruminococcaceae > CAG-115. The sequence goes on from CANRDI010000015.1 coordinate 15,483, forward strand.
TATTTAGGTATACCGTAGTGATAGAACAGCGCCGCCTGCGCTCCCCAACAGATATGAAGCGTAGAATGGACGTGAGTTGTCGTCCAGTCCATTATCCTGCAAAGTTCTTCCCAATAATCCACTTCTGTAAATTCAAGATTTTCAACGGGCGCTCCTGTAATTATAAATCCGTCGAAATTTCTGTCTTTTATATCGTCAAAAGTTTTATAAAATTCAAGAAGATGTTCCTGCGGAGTATTTTTATTTTCGTGAGTGGACATACCCACAAGCTCTACCTCGATTTGGAGCGGAGTATTCGACAGACATCTTAATATTTGTGTTTCGGTCGTGATTTTTGTCGGCATAAGATTTAAAAGTCCTATTTTGAGGGGTCTTATGTCCTGATGAAGAGCGCGGTATTCCGTCATAACAAATATATGTTCGTCCTCAAGAACGCTTTGTGCGGGAAGCCCGTCAGCAATTTTTATCGGCATTTATATCATTCCTTAAACATAATATCGGCGGGTCATTCAGAATAAGACCCATATGATTATACGAATAATATTATATAATTTTTTTTTGGATTTGTCAAGTGGTTGAAATGCGGTCGAAAGGGGAATTGTTCGGAATATGAAATGTCCGGCGCGCTGAACAGCACGTTAATTCCGTACAGCACAGTGACTTTTTGTCCCGAACAGTGAATTTTATAAAAAAAGCACTTGACAAATCAAAGATGATGTGCTATAATAAAACTCACAAGTGTTTTTGCTGTAAGTTTAAGTGCGGCTTTCCCGCAGCAGGCGCAGCGGGACAAGCGCGGAAGTGATACAGACGAATGTCACAAGCGCAGCGTTATTTGCTGTTTGAGGATATAACACTTGCAAATTAAATATTTTCGTATCATCATTCGGAGAACTACCCAAGTGGTGAAGGGGCTCCCCTGCTAAGGGAGTAGGTCGGGTGACCGGCGCGAGGGTTCAACTCCCTCGTTCTCCGCCAGTATGAAAAACCCTGTTGCTATGCTTTGCACAGCAACAGGGTTTTTCAGTGTACAGGGTAGTGTATAGTTAAATATAGGAAGTTGTATAATAAAAGTAGACACACGAAACAGAGAATGATATAATAAGTGAAGCAAAAGTACAGTAAGGAGTTCAAAGTTACAGCGTGCAATTTGGTGATAAAGGACAAGCTAAAGCAGAAAAGATGAAAATAAGCGTATGAATGCTCTATCGTTGTACCAATTAAATGGCAATCAGGCGTTTATGGGTACAGGACACCCGGCACCCGTTGATGTGGAGTTGTGCAAATTGAAGCTGGAAAACGAAATCCTAAAAAAGCAGCGGTACACTTTGCGAAACACCCGGCAGGAAAATAGCTTTTGCCAAAAAGCGTTGAAAGGGTATGACAGCGGCATGGTATGCAGGATCTTGAAGGTGTCAAGGATTGCATATTACCGCAAGGCTAAGCAATATGAAGTGAAAAAATCCGAGATAGAAAGCGCGGTTATTCACTGTTTTCAGCAAAATAAAAGCAGGTATGGTCGATTAGGATCCGCAAGGCGCTTGAAATGCAAGGCATTACAGTTGAAGAATGGCGGTTTGCTCGAATTTTGAAGAAGAACGGTCTTATTGCAAAGAGCGGTCGAACAGGTAAGAGAAGGCTGCCTAAGCCGACGGAAGAGCAGTATATTGAAGAGAATTTAGTTAAAGACAAATTTTACGTAAAAGTGCCGAATATGTTGTGGTGTTCAGACATTTCCGAGCTTATATGTCGCAACGGCAAGCTTTATGTATGCAGGGTCATTTATGTGGCGACGCGCCGAATGGTGGACTGGGCAATTGAGCGCCATCAGCGGCAGACTATTGTGCAGGACGTGTTCTTTATGGCAGTCGGAAGAAATCCGAATAGACTGAGTGGTGCAGTTTATCACAGTGAAAGGGGATGTCAGTATACAGCAAGGCAGACAAAAGAAATTGTAGAGAAATATAAATTCCGCAAGAGTATGTCGCGTCCCGGAACTCCGAGTGACAACCAATCGAGAGTTTTTGGCAAATGCTCGAATCAAAACCACGCGTGAAACGCGTGGTTTGCACTTGCGCTTCAAGCGCCTAGTACCGGCTTGCGCCTGAAGGCGCATTGAATGGTCTGGCAACCGCATCTCATTCACAAGCAGCCGCTTAAGCGGCTGCTTTTTTGCCTCTTAGTTCTTGCTACCCGTAAACGGGTCTATATACTCTTTCAACGTTAATTGGTCATTCGCTATGTCCTCTGCCAATTGATTGCGTATATACTCTTCTATCGCTTTTTTATTCTTTCCTACCGTATCTACGTAGTACCAGCGTTATTCGCCGCAGGCGAATAATGCGTGCACACAAAAGTGTCGGTTTCCATACTTGTACTTCAAATTCGCGTGCCTGTCAAATATCATCAACGAACTTTTTCCTTTCAGGTATCCCATAAAACTTGCTACACTTATGTTCGGCGGTATTTCTACTAACATATGTATATGGTCCGGACACGCTTCTGCTTCTATTATGTTTACTTTCTTCTGCTCACATAACTGCCGCAAAATTTTCCCTATGTCCGCTTTTAGCTGTCCATATATTACTTGCCTACGATATTTTGGTGCAAACACTATATGGTACTTGCAATTCCACTTAGAATGTGATAAACTATGATTGTCAAGCATTTGACATCCCCCTTTGTTTCTTAGATGTGGTCGCCAAACCTACACCTATTATATCACAGCAGGATCTTTTTTTCCTTTTATCTAAAGATTTTTATTCCACCGCTTCAAGCGGTGGTTCCTTTGTGCTGAAGCGACAACGGGAGATGCCGGATATCCGGCATCTCCCGTTTGAAGAAGCCAAGCTGGCTTTGGTGAAGTACATTGAGTTATACTATAACGCCACTCGACTGCATTCGTTTATTGGCTATTTGATTCCCAATGATTTTTTCACTGTTTTTAGTGTCCACAATACTTTACAAGTTTCGTAGAAATGTATCCGCTTCGCGGATAATATTAGATTGTTTTTAAAAGATAAGGTTAGGCTTGAACTCACGCGGGTTCAAACCTATGCGTTCCAATTCCGAAACAATCCGATAAAATAATCCGCCGAAGGCGGATACCTTAACTATTCACTATACACTTTACCCAGTACGCTGACAGCAAACTCCCGCCTTTAAAGCGGGAGTCGATAATATTCAATTTTTAAATTACAAGTATTACATCGGACCATACCTCACCGTTCAATAAAATCCGCACATTAAACAAACTTTATCGGACATCGGACTCAATCCTTTCAGCATTTTTTCCCTTTCCACAGTCTTAAAGCGCACATCTCAATCACCTGATTCATAAGCTGATGTATATGTAAACGCCTTTTGGCGAACCCTGTCGCCGTAAGCGGTAGAAAATGTCTGCGGACTGCCTCACGCAAAGGTGTTAGATCACATCGGGCTATGCCCCGTACATAAGCGGATTTTGCGCTTTCCCGCGCAAATCATCGCCAAAAAATTAACCTCAGCGGTCAGCGGATACCGAATCCGCAGACTGTTCAGAAAATCCTTCGCTCATTTCCATCGGACTCGCTTCCTTTCTGCTTAAAGCTGAATTTTTTTGGCATTCAGACCCGTCGGACTTTTCAGTTTTAAAACATCGGACATTGGCTGTATACCTACAGACCGCCCGTCTGCCCCGAAACCGAAACCCCTGTCGGAACGAACCGCCTCAGAGAATTTCTCCTTAAAGGAAGATCCGCCATCGCGGTTTGTCTTTCCTTGTGATTATATGATAACATATTTTTTGTTAAAAGTCAATAGAAGTTTTTAATTTTTTTGTTGTCATTTTGTATATAATTTTCAAATATCTTTTGTTCAAACTAATGATAATTTCGTAAAAGCCGCGTAAAATGGGATTTTTTCAGAATTTACCTATTGACAGCGGCGAAGAAATAGTGTAAAATAATATAGTCGGCGTTATTCATCAAACGAAAATCCTGCGCCGGAAAGGCGGAAAAAATATGTCTGAAAGCAACGGTGCATTTCTTGATGAAGAAGAGGGTATAATTGAACTGGAGGACGAAGAAGGAAACGTCACGAGGTTCGAGTTTGTGGATCAGGCGGAATTTAACGGCACGATATACTACGCTCTTATCCCTGATGATTATGACGAAAACGACGACGATACGGCTCAGTTTGTTGTTTTGAAACAGCAGGAAGCGAACGGCGATATAATGTTGGCTACTGTAGATGACGACGACGAATATAATGCCGTAGGGGAGATGTTTTTGAAAAGGTTTTCGGAGCTTCCGGATCTTGAAGAGCCGGAGGAAACCGACGGGTAATTTGTTTACATACTGCCTTGCAGCGCGAATGTGTGCTGTTTATAATCCGAACACGTTGTAAAAGGGATTTCGGCTCCGACAGCGGATTGCAGACCTCCTGTACTCATTTTATGAGACAGTCGGCGGGAGCGTGAACCTGTTGGGCGATTTTACCCACCCTGCTATTTGCGGGTTTTATATTGCATCTTACGGCAAGGCGGTACAATTTAAAAAACAAAAGCGGTGGAATTTTTCTGCCGCTTTTTGTTTTTGATAATGAGCATAAAACCGTTCTTCAAAATACAACCGCCGTTTATGCTTAGACTTTTATCAGCAGACAACTGCACGCCGTTATCTGCCCTTATTGCCGACAACATCCGACTTGACACTGATGATGTAAAATGTTATAATGTAAAAAACGGAGATTTTTCTCTTAAAAACAGGAGGATATTATGACGGCATTTCAAAGAGCGGATATTTTGCTTCCAAAACTCAGCGATGAGGAAATGACAAAATGGGCAGTCGTAGCCTGCGACCAATATACCGGAGAACCGGAATACTGGCGCGAGGTCGAAAATATTGCGGGCAAAAGCCCCTCGGCACTTAACCTTATCTTTCCGGAGGCATTTTTAGGCGATCACGACGAAGAACGCATTGCAAAAATAAATCGGAATATGCATGATTATCTGAAAGCCGATCTGTTTGAGGAATATAAGAACTGCTTTATCCTTTTAAAGCGCACCCAGTCCGACGGACGGCTCCGCGCAGGACTTATAGGAAAAATCGACCTCGAAATGTACGATTACAACAAGGGCAGCCATTCTCAGGTACGCGCAACAGAAGCTACGGTAGCTTCAAGAATACCTCCGCGCGTTAAAATAAGAATGGACGCGCCGCTGGAGCTTCCGCATATTATGATACTGATTGACGATAAGGACGAAACCGTTATCGAGCCGCTTCTCCAAAAAAATTTACAGAAAGTATATGACTTTACTCTTATGCAGAACGGCGGCAGCGCAGAAGGATATTTAGTCGATAAAGAAAATGCAGAACAAGTCGAAAACGCGCTCGAAAAATTAGCGGAAAAACTTGCTCAAAAAGAGGGATGCAGCGCCGAAAACGCTCTTGTTTTCGCTATGGGCGACGGAAATCATTCTCTTGCCTCGGCAAAGGAGACCTACGAGCGCAAAAAGCGTGAAAACAGCCCCGACGCGGAACTTGCACGCTATGCACTGGTTGAAATCGTAAACCTCCACAGCCCCGCGCTTGAATTTGAAGCAATACACAGAGTAATATTTGATACGGATTTTGACAAATTGTATAAAGAAATGACAGAAAAATTAGGTCTTGTAAAGGAAAATACCGAGCAGAATTTTTCCGTTATGTTAGGCGGCAGGACTGAAACTTTCGGCATAACAAAGCCCTGCTCGAACCTCACCGTCGGTTCTGTCCAGCAGTTTCTGGACGAATACCTTGCGCAAAACGGAGGAAAGATAGATTATATCCACGGCGAGGACACCGTAAAAAAGCTCTGCGAACGCGAAAACGCTATGGGAATACTGCTCCCGTCAATGAAGAAAAGCGAGCTTTTCCCGACGGTAATAAAAGACGGCGCGCTTCCGAGAAAAACATTTTCAATGGGTCACGCTCACGACAAGCGTTTTTACTGTGAAGCAAGACGAATTTCAGTCGAAAAATGATAAAATTTAAATTACTATGAGCAATATTGACGAAATATATTACATAGAGGAAAATTGTTTTGCCGAGCCTTGGACAAGGAAAATGCTCGAAAGCGAGCTAAAAAACAGCCTCTGCGTTCTGACTGCCGAGACCTGCGGAGAAAAACTCTGCGGATTTGCGCTGGGGAGAGTTGTCGCAGACGAGGCGGAGCTTTTTAAGATCGCGGTACTTCCCGAATACCGCAGACAGGGTATAGCGGAAAAACTCCTTATTTCACTGCACAAAGAAATGAAAGAGCGCGGCGCAAAGACCTGTTTTCTTGAGGTAAGGGCAAAAAACGCTCCTGCTTTGGCGCTCTATAAAAAGCTCGGCTATGAAAAAATACGCGTTATTTCGCGCTATTATCCCGACGACGACGCGGCAGTAATGCGCGCCGAACTTTAAAGTTTTCGGTTCGGGATTTCTCAACTGCCTGAGTTTTGATTTTTTATACAGTCCGAGTTGTCGTCATTTTCGAGTTTTCCGAATATTATCATACTTCCGTATGGCGTATACAAGACCGAAATAAAAACGCTTTTCCCTATTCCCGCCGTTGTTTTTGAAATTATCGAGGAAAGCTCTGCCTTTCGTGTTTTCTTTATGATAATTCCGCTCTTTGCGATAAGGTCGTTTCCCGAAAGCTCATATTTTATTGAATGATAATATACGCACCAGTACGCCGCGGCAAGACCCCCGAAGATAACAGCAAAAATGCGGATAAACACGGATACTTCGGGAAAGATGAAAAAAATCAAATGCGGCAGAGCTATAATTATTGCGGGGATAATAAAATAAACCGCGCGGCTTTTGATTATTGTCAACTCTTTTCACCTATCCTGTGGGAATTTTCAAAACAGCCCGTATATTCAGGCTGTCGATAAAGCCCCGTCTGCGTCGTAGCTTTTTCCGACGAATGCGGATAATGCGTGCATACCGGAGCTTTCTCAACAGCCTGAGTTTTGTGTTTTTATACATTCTGTGCATATTTTTATGATTTTTATATAAACTGTGAAATTTTTCTGAAAACTTTTTAACATAGTATTGACAAAAGCCCGAAAAAGATGTAAAATAAAAGTTGTTTTATTATAAGTAAAATATTAGAGAAGGAGAAGACCATGCTTGAAATCAAGAACATCAAAAAGGACTACATTACATCGAGCGAAACGGTCCATGCGCTGAGAGACGTTTCCATAAGTTTCCGCGAAAGCGAGCTTGTGGCGATACTCGGTCATTCGGGCTGCGGAAAGACCACGCTTTTGAACATAATCGGCGGTCTTGACCAATACACCTCAGGCGACCTCATCATAAACGGAAAGTCTACAAAACAGTTTAAGTCAAGAGATTGGGATACATACAGAAACCATTCTGTCGGGTTTATTTTCCAGAGTTATAACCTTATCCCCCACCAGACAGTGCTTGCAAATGTCGAGCTGGCACTGACGCTTTCGGGAATTTCAAAGCGCGAGCGCAAAGAACGCGCGGCGCTTGCGCTCGAAAAGGTCGGACTTGGCGACCAACTCAATAAAAGACCGAACCAGATGTCGGGCGGACAGATGCAGCGAGTAGCTATCGCAAGAGCGCTCGTAAACGACCCCGATATCCTTCTTGCGGACGAACCGACGGGCGCTCTCGACAGCGAAACATCCGTACAGATAATGGATCTCATAAAGGAAATAGCCAAAGACAGGCTCGTTATTATGGTAACGCATAACCCCGAACTTGCCGAGCAGTATGCGACGAGGATCGTTCGTCTTGTCGACGGGCAGATAAAGAGCGACAGCATGCCGTTTGACCCGTCAGGCGACGAACCGAAAAAGGAAAAATCCGAGCAGACCGCGAAAAACAAAACGAAGAAAACAAAGATGTCGTTTTTAACGGCTCTCGCGCTTTCCAGAAACAACCTCCTTACGAAAAAAGGCAGAACGTTTCTTACTGCCTTTGCGGGAAGTATAGGCATAATCGGCATTGCGCTCATTCTCTCGCTTTCAAACGGCGTTCAGCTTTATATCGACAGCGTTGAGCGTTCTACCCTCGCGGCTTACCCCGTTTCCATACAGCAGGAAACTATCGACTATACAAGTATGATGTCGGCAATGATGGGCATACGCGATGAAGAAACGACCGAGCGCGACCCCGACCGCGTTTATACAAACAATATCTCTACCGAAATGATGAAAACAATGCTTTCGGAGATAACCACAAACAATCTTGCCGAATTTAAGGAATATATCGAAAGCAATCCCGACAATATCCTCGACAGCATTTCGGAGATAAAATACAGCTATTCTCCGAGCCTTTACATCTACGGAACTGACTTGAACGGCGAAATTATGCGCGTAAACCCGTCCACGGTCATGCAGTCGATGTTCGGCGACGGAATGGCGTCAAGCGTAGAGCAGATGACGGGCACATACAGCTCGATTTTAGGCGGCTCAAACGGAAGTATGTACGACGTCTGGGAAGAACTTATGAGCGCCGAGGCGGTAAAAGACCAGTATGAGGTTCTTTCGGGAAAACTTCCCGAAAGCTATAACGAAGTCGTTATAATCGTAAACGAGCATAACGAGCTTTCCGATATCACGCTCTATGCGCTCGGACTGCGCGACCAGTCGGAGCTTGCGGATATGATGTCGAAAATTCTCGCGGGCGAAACGTTTGAAATTGACACAGGCGACCTTTCGTTCTCGTATGACGAGCTTACCGCGCTTTCGTTCAGGCTTCTTGTTCCGAGCGATTTCTACCAAAAAAATGCCGACGGCGGCTATGACAATATGACAAAAGACAAGGACTTTATGAAAGAGGCATATGAAAATGCTCCCGAAATAAAGGTCGTCGGAGTTGTACGTCCAAACGGCGACAGCCTCGTAAATTCGACTAACAGCGGCGGTATCGGCTATACCCACGCCCTTACGGAATTTATGATAGACAAAGCCAACAACAGCGAGCTTGTAAAACTGCAAAAAGAAAATCCCGATATTGACGTATTTACGGGCATAGAGTTTCCGAAAAAGGACGAAGAACCCGAAGAGCCTATGACCCAGGAAGAGGCTATGCAGGTCATTATGGGAATGCTCACTCCCGAACAGAACGCACAGCTTTCTCAGTCGCTTATTTCTTCGCTCACTCCCGAACAGCAGGCGCAGCTCATGCAGCTTCCCCCGGAACAACAGCAGGGAGCGCTCTTTACAATGGTCGAACAAACGAAAATAACTCAGGCGTTCATGTCCGTACTTACTCAGGAGCAGCTCCAGACGCTCATGCAGCTTACGCAAAAGCCCGAAACGACCGAGGCTACTTATGACGGGAACCTTGAACTTTTGGGCACAGCAGACCTTTTAAAGCCCTCGGCTATCAGCATATATGCTAAAGATTTCGACAGCAAGGAAAAAATAACCCAGTTCATCACCGACTACAACAACAGAAAGATCTCCGAAGATAAGCAGGAGGACGCAATAAATTATACCGACTATGTAGGAATGATGATCTCGTCCGTATCTACGATAATCGACTCCATTTCGTATATTTTGATCGCGTTTGTCGCTATCTCGCTTGTTGTTTCATCGATAATGATAGGCATTATAACCTACATTTCAGTTCTTGAAAGAACAAAGGAGATAGGTATTCTCCGCGCAATGGGCGCGTCAAAGAAGGACGTTTCAAACGTATTCAACGCCGAAACTCTTATCATAGGATTTACGGCGGGCGCTATCGGAATAATAGTAACGCTCTTGCTGAACATTCCGATTAATATTATTATTGAATATCTTACGGATATTGAGAATATGTCGAAACTGCCGTGGCAGGGAGGGATCATACTCGTATTGATAAGTATGTTCCTTACGCTTATCGCAGGACTTTTCCCTGCGAGCATTGCAGCAAAGAAAGACCCTGTTGAGGCGCTAAGGACAGAATAAAATACTTTGGGGTATGCAGAGCATACCCCAAATCCGTATAGGAATTATGTACATAAAGACAATTCAGGAAAGTTCGGCGTCTATTTCATCAGCAGTCCAAAGCAGCTTCCCGTCCTTGACTTTGATCAGCAGTTCTTTAATATCATCTTTTGCGCCGCCGAACACCAGCTGCTGATCGTCAAATGATACAACTTCGTGCTGTACCTGTTCTCTGACTATATCAAAATCACTTTCGGTCAGAACATATAACCCTGTTGCAAAATCAACGCTGCCAAGATAATCGCCTACTTCGTTATATACTTTAGCGATGTTCTCTCCCGTAAGATTGTCGCCTGACGACACAATGATGCTTGTTATAGCATATTCGGGAGAATTAGCCTCAATAAATTCATCAAGCGTCATATCAGGTTCAGCTTTGACATCTTTTCTTGAATCAAATGTAACAAAACATTCCGATCTGATGCCGCAATTATCAAACGCTTCATTTATCTTATTTTCCACATCACGGCACATAAGGCGAAACGCGTATCTCTCAAAGACAACTTTTCCGCTTTTGTCTGTTCTGACTTCAAACCACATTGTTGGGTCGTCGTCTGCAAAAACATACGCTGTCGCAGTATCTCTGTCAATTCTGTCGCCGAGGGCGGCTACAGTAAACGATTTGCCGTATTTTTCGGACAAATCGCTTTTTATATGCGAACTGTACCTGTTGTTTAAAGCGTTGCAGCCCGAAAGAGTGAACACAATTGCTGCTGTAATGACTGCTGAAATGATAATTCTTATATGTTTCATATTATATTCCTTTCAAATATTTTCCCTTGCCGCGAAATGCCGCAGCAAGGGGACTGATATGATCTGCAATAAATTTTACTTAAAATAATACGCCGATATTGCGGCTTCGGTTGGGTCTGAAAGGACATTTCCCGACCGTTAAAAATTCCCGCCGTTCCAGCCCCAGTTGTCCGTGGGCGAATACTTTACATAAACCTTGTCGGCGGGAACGCCGAGCGAATTTCCGAGTATTTTGCAGACTTCGCCCGTAAATTTGTCATAAGCCGAACCGCCTGCATTTCCGAAAAGACTGACCTCGACAAAAGCGATTTTCGGACTTTTCTCGCCCTTAAAGTACAGCGGGACATTCTCCTCAAATCCGACCATAAGCCAGCTCTCGCTCTTTCCGAGAACAGAGACCGCTTTTCCGAAAGCGGTTTTTATTTCGTCCTGCTGAGCACCGGTTATTTCTCCCGAAAATTTTGTGTTGATAAAAGGCATAAATTCTCCTCCTGATATTTTTTCTTTATTGTAGCATATTTTGGCGAAATAATCAAGAAGTTATTTAAAAAATTTTCAGAATGTGTTATTTTTAAAACAATAGTGAAACACTAAGCGTTTTTATTAGCAAGACGGCATGGAAAGGCGGACGAAATAAAATACTATGGGGTATGCAGAGCATACCCCAAATCCGTATAGAAATTATGTACATAAAGACAATTCAAGAAAGTTCGGAATCTATTTCAGCCGCAGTCCAAGGCAATTCCCCGTTCTCAATTTTAATATGCAGTTCTTTAATATCGTCGCTTGCACCGCCATACTTCAAATCTTGTTCGCCAAATGTTACAACTTCATGCTGTACTTGTTCTCTGACTGTATCAAAATCACTTTCAGTTAAAACATATATCCCTGTTCCAAAATCCACACTGCCAAGATACTCGCCTATTTCGGTATATACTTTAATGATGTTCTCTCCCGTAAGGTTATCACCTGACGACACAATGATGCTTGTTATAGCATCTTCGGGAGAATTAACCTCAATAAATTCATCGAGTGTCATATCAGGTTCAGCTTTGATATCTTTGCTTGGAGAAAATGTAACAAAACATTCCGATCTAATGCCGTAATTCTCAAATGTTTCATTTATCTTATTCTCCACATTGCGGCATATAAGACGAAACGCGTACCTCTCAAAGACAACTGTTCCGCTGTTATCTGTTCTGACTTCAAACCACATCGTGGGGTCATCGTCGGCATAAACATACGCGGTCGCAGTATCTCTGTCGATCCTGTCGCCAACGGCAGCTACTGTAAACGATTTGCCGTATTTTTCGGACAAATCGCTTTTTATATGCGAACTGTACCTGTTGTTTAAAGCGTTGCAGCCCGAAAGAGTGAACACAATTGCTGCTGTAATGACCGCTGAAATGATAAATTTTATACGTTTCACGTTATATTCCTTTCAAATATTTTTCCATTGCCGCTAAATGCCGCAGCAAGAGTTGTTTCTTCCGAAAATTTGTGTTGATAAAAGGCATAAATTTCCCTGCTGATATTTCCTTTATTTTAGCATATTTTGGTGAAATAATCAAGAAGTTATTGAAAAAATTTTCATAATATGTTATACTTATAACAATAATGGAATACGAGGTGTTTTTTTATGAGCAAGACTACATGGAAAGGCGGAACGCTTTTAGCTCCCGTGCCGGTGGTGTTGGTGTCGTGCGGAACAGTCGAAAAGCCCGCTGCGCTTACCATAGCATGGACGGGAACGATAAGCTCCGACCCGCCCAGACTTTATATCTCCGTAAGACCCGAACGAAATTCATACGGCATAATAAAGGAAACAGGCGAGTTTTGCGTAAATATGCTCCCATCCGAGTTTACGCGAAAACTCGACTACTGCGGGATAAAATCGGGAAAGAACGAGGACAAGCTCGCAAAGCAAAAACTTACGGCAATTCCCTGCTCGAAAATTTCCGCCCCTCAGATTGCGCAGAGCAAAATTTCTCTCGAATGCAAGGTCGCCGATATTATCCCCCAAGGCTCGCACGATATGTTTATTGCGGATATTGTCGCAGTAAATGTTGAAGAAGATCTTGTTTCGGAAAGCGGAAAGCTGAAGATAGAACAGGCGGGGCTTATAGCCTATGCCCACGGGTCATATTTCGCGCTCGGCAAAAAAATCGGCTCGTTCGGCTTTTCCTGCAAGCAAAAGCGCGAAAAAAGCGTATCGGTAAAAGACCCGAAAAGACGCAAAAAGCTGAAAAAATGAAACGCACTTCTGCTTTTAAAACAGCGCTATACGGATAAAAAGGTTTTGCAAAGGAGAAAATATGGTAAATATAGGAAATGAATGGGACGAGCTGTTGGCTGATGAATTTAAAAAGGACTATTATTTAAATCTTCGGCAGTTTTTGATCTCGGAGTATAATTCGCGCAGAATTTTCCCGCCGATGAACGATATTTTCAATGCCCTTCGCTATACGTCTTACAGCAATGTAAAAGCCGTTATTATCGGTCAAGACCCGTATCACGAGATAGGACAGGCTCACGGTCTTTGCTTTTCGGTAAAAGAGGGAGTTGCTCCGCCGCCTTCGCTTTTAAACATCTTCAAGGAAATCAAGGACGAACTCGGCATAGAGCCGCCGAAAAGCGGAGAACTTACAAAATGGGCAAAAAGCGGAGTGCTGCTGTTAAATGCGGTGCTTACCGTCCGCGAGGGCGCGGCAAATTCTCATAAAGGCAAAGGCTGGGAAATACTTACCGACCGTGTTATAGAACTGCTGAATGAGCGGGAACAGCCGATAGTTTTCCTGCTTTGGGGAAGAAACGCCCGCGACAAGGCTCGTCTCGTCACAAACCGCCGACATCTCGTTTTAGAATGCGCTCACCCAAGTCCCCTTTCAGCTTCAAACGGCTTTTTCGGCTGCGGGCATTTTAAAAAAGCAAATGAATTTCTTGTCAAAAACGGGATTGAACCGATAAACTGGGAGCTTTAAAGGCAAGTATAAATTTCAGACAGCTGATAAAGCTGCGTCGGAGTTTGGAGATCAAAGCACGAAATTTCAGCCGAACGCTTTTGAAGAAAAGGCTGCGCTTAAAAATGATACATAAACGATCTCTGATACGGCAGTTTGATAAATTGATATGGTGATGTTATATGCTCGAATACTGCGTTTGTCCGAAATGTCAGAGAATGATAATGCTCGACAATGAATTTGAAACGGGTTTTTGCTGCTGCTGCGGAACGCATATTTCCTACGAAGACGCGCGCGAAGAGCTTCTTGCGGGACTGAAAAAGTCTATTCCCGACGAGTTTGAGATAGAAGCCGATCTGTCGGAGCTTATCGACGAGGACGACGCTAATATTGACTCTTACGGACTTGACGAATGTAAAACAAAGCGCGAAGCAGCGAAAGAATACCTCGGAAAATGGGATTTCAGCGGTGCTTTTAAGGCTTTTTCCGAGGCGCTCGACTTTTATCCCGCTGATTTTGAAAGCCGCTGCGGGCTTATGACGGCGGGACTTTTAAGAATGAAAGACACCGAAAACTGGGAAAGCTATTTTACGGAATGTATCTCGCAGATACGCTCGCAGAGCGACTGGAGAATGGCGAGCAGCGCGCTGAAATATGTTTTAGACATAATGAAGAAATTTCTGTCGAAAGGCGGGAGATATGTTTCTCCAAGCTATACGATAGGTTTTTGGGAACGTCTTCCGAAAAGTTTTCCGGAGCTGAGACAGACCGCCGCGGAAATTCTGGCGCACTGTATGAACGTAGAATACGCGCCGTTTACCGACGCGGCAAGGCTCGACCATGAAACGACGCGTTTTGCCGTAGGAAACTGTCCGTCAGAGCCTGATAAGAATATGCGGCGCGGAATGCTCGCAGTAATACGCTTTCACTGCGACATAAACAAGAAAGAACGCCTTTGCAGAGCGCTTTATGTTTACGACCGCGCGGTATGGCTGCGCGCGAAAGATGAAGTAAGGATAAACGACGCGATAATGCTGTGCGAGGAAATTACGAGCGGAGAATTTACGCTCGAAAACGTAAAGCTCGTTTTGAATACGATATATGATTTTCTAATGATGGGCGGTCTGGAACAAAACTCGACCGAGCATGAAAAAATATTGTTTTTGTCTACGGTCTACACGTTCCCGCAAATAAAAAAAATGGAGCGTTTTTTCAGCGGCAAACTCTTTTTCAATAAACTCTACGCCGAAATTTATCTGAAACAAAAAGGCGCGTCGCTTATATCTGCGGAATATAAAAAAATTCAGGCAAAAATCCGTGAGCTTTCGGTATGATTTTGTTGTCGGTGAGCATACTATTTAGGTATTTTGACAGTAATAGAGGATATAAATTGTCTATAATTGCCAAAAATTGCGATAGCTATTGCTTTTTTATTGGAAAAGGTGTATAATGTTCTCAGCTTTAAATTTTTTGATAGCAGATTAGGAGGCAAAAAAATGAAAACATTCGGGATCTTTTTGATAGGATTTCTTGCTGCGGCAGGAGGCGTTGCTGCGGCGGCGTATGTCGCAAAGAAAAAACTTGAAAAGGAAAATGAGGACGATTATTTCGACGCTTGGGACGATGAGGACGACGAGGACTGGGATTTCGATTTCGACGACGAAAACGAGCCTGAAGACGCTGACGACTCCGACGACGCGGAAGATACGACTTCGCGCGGGGTCTTTGCAGAAGAACCTTCAGACGATTTTTCGGGCGAAGAGCTTTGATCATTCTGAGCATAGCGCGGCGGTTTTGTTCTGTCAGATCTTCGGCAGAATAAAGCGCCGCTTTTTTATTAAAACCCCTTGAAAAAATAAATGGATTGTGATATAATATTATTTAAAGAAATTTATATGAAAGAGGTGTTTCCTTTGAAGCATATCGTAACCATCAATAAGGCTGATCTTAAAAAAAGCGCGGAAAAGGGCGGATGCGGAAAGTGCCAGTCATCCTGCCAGTCTGCCTGCAAAACGTCTTGTACAGTTGCAAACCAAAAGTGCGCGTCTGTCAACAGGTAAAACTCAAAACAGCAGGAAGCGCAGGTCGAGAGCTTGCGCTTTTTGTTTTGCGTTCAAAAACAATAAATTATTATGATTGGCGAGGAATGTCGTTATACCGACCTTTGCCATTGGAACAGCTGAAAGACTGCTTGTTCGATATAAATTAAAATTTACGGAGTGTAATAATGATACATAAATTCAAACAGCTCGGACATAATATAGTACTTGATGTAAACTCAAACGCAGTCCATGTTATGGACGACTGCGCGTTTGATATGATAGATCTGCTGAAAGTTCCGATACCGGAAGAAATGCCCGAAGTGTTCTTAAAACTGCTGTCGGGTTATCCTGAGGAAACCGTCCGCGAGAGCTATGCGGAGCTTTTAGAACTTGTCAAAAACGGAACGCTTTTCTCTGAGGACACCTACGAGCGCTATTCGGACACAATGGTAAAAAGCCCGATAAAGTCAATGTGCCTGAATGTCGCGCATGACTGCAATCTGAGGTGCGAATACTGCTTCGCCAAAAAGGGAGATTTCGGAGGAAAGCGCGAAATAATGTCCCCCGAAACAGCAAAAAAGGCTGTAGATTTTCTTATTGCAAATTCGGGAAACCGCGAAAATCTCGAAATGGATTTCTTCGGCGGAGAACCGCTTATGGCATGGGAAACAGTCACTTCCACGGTCGATTATGCGCGGTCAATTGAAAAACAGTACGGAAAGAAATTCCGTTTTACCATAACGACAAACGGCGTTCTGCTTGACGACGAAAAAATAGACTACATAAACCGCGAGATGTCAAATGTAGTGCTTTCTTTGGACGGAAGGCGCGAGGTCACCGACAGAATACGCACGTCTTTAAACGGAAAGAGCGTTTTCGACCTTATTGTGCCGAAATTTCAAAGGCTTGTCGAAAAACGCCCGAAAAATAAGGATTATTACGTCCGCGCGACGTTTACAAAATACAATCTTGACTTTGCGAATGACATTTTGGCGCTTAGAGATTTAGGTTTTGACCAGCTTTCGGCAGAACCCGTCGCGGCTGACCCGAAAATGCCGTATGCGCTGTCGGAAAGCGACTTGCCCGCGATTTTTGCCGAATACGACAGGCTTTGCAAAATTATGGCGGAGCGAACGGAAAACAAGTTCAATTTCTTTCACTTTATGATAGACCTCGACCAAGGTCCGTGCGCTGTAAAGCGGCTCAGGGGCTGCGGCTGCGGAAACGATTACGTCGCGGTCACGCCGAACGGCGATATCTACCCTTGCCACCAGTTTGTGGGAATTGAAAACTGGAGAATGGGCAGCGTTCTTGACGGCAGCTTCAGCAATGACATTAAGACCTATTTCTCAAAAACGCATATTTACACCAAGAAAGGCTGCCGCGACTGCTGGGCAAGATTTTACTGTTCGGGCGGCTGCAATGCAAACAGCTTTATCTACGAGGGAGACTGCCGCACGCCGTATAAGATAGCGTGCGAATTGCAGAAAAAGCGGCTCGAATGCGCGATAGGGCTTGTTGTCGAAAATTCGCTCAAAGAGCAGGAATAATTTTTCCTGATTTTAATTATATCTTCAATTTTATTTCACATAAAAAACACATTGGGGTATTATAATCGTTTCAGAAAGCAAAAAACAGCAGCTTTTAGAACAAGTTCCGACATATAGAAAGGATATATGATTATGAACGAATTTTTTGAAAACAATGATGAGACCGAAGTAAAAACCGAAACTCCCAAGAAGAAACCCCGCAAAAATCATACGACGGCAAAGGTTGCGGCGCTTATTGCAGCAGTGGCAATTGTCGGAAGCGGTTCGGGATTTGTGGGAACATATTTTGCGAGCAAACAGTTCAGCCCCGTAATTTCGCAGGATGATACTGTCGAAAACGGTCAGACCCCCTCGTCGAACGATACGTCCAAAGATAATAACAATAACGCAAATTCGTCCGCGCCTACTCTTGACGAGCTTCAGGAGGGAATAACCGCCCCGACGGCAAATGCAGGCGTCGAATACAACAGCGACGGAACGTACAAATATACAAGAGATCTTGTAAACGCGGTTTCGGACAGTATAGTTTACATTGACGTTTCCGTAAACTACTACGGCGAAGAAACACTTTACAGCAGAGGAAGCGGCGTTATCATCTCAAAGGACGGATATATTGTTACAAACAACCATGTTGTTGAAAACGGAGATCTTTTTTCGGTAAAAGTAAACGACAACGCGAACGGCGGAGAATCAAAGACCTATGACGCGATACTTATCGGAACGGACAGCGATACCGACCTCGCGGTCTTGAAAATAGACGCGAGCGGACTTCCTGCGGCGCTTCTCGGCGATTCTGATAAGCTCCGTATAGGCGACGATTGCTTTGCGATAGGAAATCCTCTCGGACTTGAAACGTCCGTTTCAAAGGGAATTATTTCGGGACTTAACCGTCAGGTAAGCACCGCCGACTACGGACTTACTTCAATTCAGACCGACGCGGCAATAAACAGCGGAAATTCGGGCGGCGGACTTTTTAACGGATATGGCGAAGTTATCGGTATCGTAAACGAAAAATATGTATCGAGCTATGCTGAAAGTCTTGGCTTTGCAATTACGATAAACGACGCAAAGAGCGTTATTAACGACCTTATTTCAAAGGGCTATGTTACAGGAAGATCGCTGCTCGGAATTACCTATAAACTTATACCTGAGTCTTATGCCGACAGATATGGTCTTACCGCAGGTATGCGCGTAGAATCTATCGACAGTTCGCTTGCTGTAGGAAACAGCGATCTCAAGGTAGGCGACACTATAATCGAAATGGACGGACAGTCTGTTGTAACAGGCGAGGTTTCAAAGATACTTGCATCGAAAAAGCCTGGCGAAACGATAGTTTTAACAGTTGTACGCGAAGTAAACTCGAAAAAACAAACGCTGAAGATCAAAGTTGAGCTTTCCGAAAGTACGGGAAATAACTAATGAATTTAAAGTTTATAACCGAGAAAAGGCTGCATTTATATGCAGCCTTTTTCAATGGTAAGAAATAAATGCCAAAAAATTTTTGCTTATCCGGCTTGAAATTGAAATGTTGTCCCGTATATATTGTCTTATACAAATGCTTTAATTAAGACGGCTGAAAATCCTTAATAAATATTATCGTTTTACTCATCAGACTCTGTATCGGCATCCATTTTAAAGCGCCCGTTATCATATGTAATGTGTGTTGTGTTTTCACTGTTTCTAACTGCGTCAAGTATTAAAAACATTTCCTTTATGTCCTTAGGCGCAGAAGCGGCTTTTGAACACCAAACAGGTCCCGAATGTATCTGAAACATATCTTCAAAACACAGCGCCGAACAGATAAAACATGGGCGGCGTATCCCGCCGAGCCTCAATGGATCAAGATACATATTCCTGTTATTTTTTTTGCGCAAATAATACAATATTTTTCTTTCTGCGTGAAGTCCGTTTATTTGCACGTCAATATCGCTGCTTTTTATCAGTTTGAATTTTGCTTTTTTGAGAGCGGTCGGGCATGTCAAAGTATGCGTAAATCTTTTTAAATGCGGTTTGTTTCCATCGCCCGATAAAATAGCGTCAACTATTTTATCATTGAATTTTCTCAAAACAGAAGAATTTCCTTTATTATACTTGTTTTTATTTATTTCTCTGAAAGAATGACGGAAAATTATCGAATATTTTAAGATCATTTCGCCGTCGATCTCAGATAATTTTTTCTCATCATCTTTGGTATTTGCTGAAACATATACCGTATTGTTCTCATCGTTGTAATAGCATTGTATCTCATTCTCTGTTTCAAAAATGACTTTAAGCGCGGCGGCACAGTGACGCAGATACCTTTTCATTTCTTCTTCATCTGTATATTTTCTGCGCATTTGTATGCCCGAACCCTTTTTATACAGCTCATTTATTTTCGTGATTTTTTCTCGGACGCTTCGTTCGGATAATTCTGCGGAATTATTACTTTTTGGTCTGTGGAAAGTAAGGCTCGGTCTTGCTCCGTATCCTCTAAAACCGCAGCGTTCAAGAAAACGCGGAAAAAAAGTTTCCCAATTTTCAAATATCCTCATTATGTTCGGATCGTTAAGAAGCTCATTTAAACTATTTCTTTGACAATTCTTTGGTAACATGTCTAAAATAAGATCCACATCATTTGAACTGTCCGACAGCACATCATAAGACGCTCCTGCCCCGTCCGCAGAGTATCGTTCTTCCGCCTGAGGCATTACGGCAGGACAAGACGAAGTTTGAGTTATGTGATTAAACGCTTGTATATTGTTTTGCCGAACCGACGGATAAAAACGGCTAATTCTTCTCGAACCGATATTTTTATTCTTATTTGCTGAAAACGTTTTTCCTAAAGCGGCAGACTTCTTGCTTTCATATTGAAACATCTTTGTCATTCATCTTTTCTGTTGTTTATTGAGCGGAAATATATTTTATACCTTCATTATAATATAATACAGAAAAGTTTTCAAGTGAACAGCAAAATTATTCAAATAAGATACAGCTTGTATAAAAGCAAACATATCAGACTGTTGAGAAAGCCCCAATATGAACGCAATGCAACAATTCTTTGTGCTGCATTGCATTCATTATCTGCATTCGGCGGAAACCCTGCGACGCAGATTCTGCTTGATTATAGTATACAGTGCATAAGTAAACAGTAGAATGTATCCGCTTCGCGGATACTATTTGATCGTTTGGGATTAAAGGTTTTTGGTGAGGTGAGGAAAGTGGGGCGCTGTTCATCTTACCTCTTTCATCTGATTTCAAGGTTCGCTTGCTCCACACTGTGGAAAAACCAAACCGAATAAAAACTTACACTTTCAACGTTTTAATTTACGTTGCTTTGGTTTAAACGCACGCACCCGCAGCCGTCTTCCTCGCCCCGCACGCACTCCGAGCGGACGCGCCGTGCTGCTTGCTGCGCTGCGCAGCTGCTCACTCCGCTTCGCTCCGTTCGTGTTTTCGCTGCGCGAAAACACGGCGCTGACTACTTCGTGGTTCGCTTGCTACTAACTGTGAAAAAACCAAACGGCGGTGGAAACTCTTGTTTTCACTGTACCCAAGATTAAAAGCCACAGGCTTTTTATTCTGATGCGCATACGCTGACGCGAAATTTCGCGGCTTCGCCGCGACCGAAAGGGAAAACTTTTTAAAAAAAGTTTTCTCCTCCGGACTTCCTTTTCAAAAAACTTTTGTACCGCCGCTTACGCGGCAGTCGGAAAGCGGAAGCGTTGTTCCTCTTTCATCTTACCTCTAAACGAAGTTTTCGGACTAAGCCTGCCGTAAAAAACCTGCCCCCATATTATAGAGAAAAAATATAAAAAATATAAAAAATCCTCTTTTATTTTTGGAAATAATATGCTATAATGTATATAAGTATTATTATATAATTTGATCGGGAGGCGAAAAAATGGCTTTTTGCGATTTAAGACCTGTTCGTGTGGGAGATGACAAAGCCGGCACAACATATATAATCGGAGAGGTTTTCGCTGTTTACACCTTTGGCTCTCAGTTTCCTGCGATATATAGCTGGGATATGCTCAAAAGCGTTTCAGTCACTCGCAAAGATATGACGTTCAGCTTTGTCGGAGCAAAAAAGAATTTCTCCATTTCAAACAAAGTTTTTAATTCCGCAGAGGACGTCCTGCGCGCAATTGCAATAATCGAACATCGGCAAAAAATTTACGGGTTTGAATATCAGCACGAAAGACGTATCTTCCCGCTTAAATCAATGTATTATGAGGTTTCTCCCGGAAAAGATTCGTATGTCGGAGAGGGAGTTCTCGACGAGGCGGATACAGCGGCGGCGCTTATTGTACTGTTGGATTTCAAACTTATGAAATTTCTGTGGCTCATGGCGCTTCTTGTGATGCTTGTGATGTTCGGGATACTTAATTATGTGCTCGGAATGACCCGCGACAATATCCTGTACATTATCCTCATTTCTTTAGTGACAGGCGGAATCTTTGCGCTTCTTATCTACATCATAACCCACGCCGTCGCAAGAGCGCGAGTAAAATCTTTTTCAGGCGCGGATCTCGCGGCAAAGGAAACCATAACGTTTGTTATAAGCAGAGCCGGTTTTGCCGCATGCGAAAGCTGTGTTTATCAAAATCATGACCTTGTTCCGTGGGACGCGGCGGATTATTTTGTAGAATCGGATAAGATGTTTATAATTTTCAAAGGCAAAACGCCGCTCGCATATATCCCCAAAAAGGCGTTTCCGAAAAAACAGATCGGCGGAGTAGCCGATATTATCGCTCTGAGTCTTGAGCAAAGATGATTTTAACAGATCGAAAATTAAGGAGCTGAAAAAATTGAGCGTTGAAATTAAATCTGAGACCATTGATGTAAAAGGTCAGAGCGTTATACTTGTTTCCGTGAGGGGCGGAGAAAACGCTATCGGAACTTTTTCCATAGGCTCAAATTCTCGTGACGGCGTTTTGGGAACTGAAACGCGCCTTCTTTATATCGGAACCGATCCTATTATAAATATGACCTGTTCGAGCGGAGCAAGTAAAAAATCGGATAAGCTCATGTCATTTAGTCCCGGATTTCACGGATATGACCAAAAGGTATTCGACGTTCTTACTTCTGCCTTTTTAAGCCTTAATCGCGGAGATTCTCTTACGGCGGGACTTAAAGGAATTTTCAGCCTGCTTCAGGACGGCGTTTACGCTGTATATACTTCCGATTATTATCCCACAGACGGAAACGGAACTTTTTTCTGGGGCGCATATAATACAAATCACGAGGTCCACGGAACAGCCGAACATAACCGTATTACCATGAGCGGAAATGTCTATAAGCCGTGTTTCCTTATTCCTACGCAGAGTATGGGTTATTTTACGGCAAGAGCTCTCGCAAGCACGGAAGAATTCGTGAAAAAACGCCGTATTCACGGCATAGTTTATCATGTTTCGGGATTTCATTCCGCGCTTCTTAAAGGTCATCACGGAGCGGTTGCCTGTACGAAAGAAAATATTCCGTATAAATGTGCAGTAATAGAAAAGATCTCCGACCCGTATACCGAAAAGATCGCTCCTGTTCAAATGGTCGAAAATCAAGAAGAGGAAAACGGCGAAAACCAAAGCGCGCCTGTTCCGCCGACGCCTGTGCCGGTCGAACGCGAAGGAATTACCGGTTTCAGAAGTCCGTCAATAAAAATACCGATCGAAGCGTTTCCGAAGGATATGCTCAATATTATCGTAAACGGACTTAGCGAATATAAGCCGCCTCATTTTGAAGTTATAACGGCAAAACTTGACAGCGTGCGGAAAAAAGCGGTTACAAACAACATTTTTTCAAACGAAGTTCTTGAAAAAGCCGAGCAGATGCCCGACGCGGGTATGGTCGAGTCGGCATATGCAATTTCGAGCCTTTCCGACGAAGAACTTAACCGTCTGCTTGCGGGAGACGTCGAATTTAACGGAAAGGTAATTATTTCGCCGAACTTCTATTCGAGCATAGTTACCGCTTGTAATTTCCTGCAATTTACGGATATGAAGCGGTTTATTGACTTTTCAATAGCTATAATGGATAACCCCGACCTCTCGGCAACACACGAATATGTCGCTCAGAGAGTTCTTTCTCAGGAGAAAAACACAAAACTCTATAATTTCTTTAAGTCTGCGGCGGCAAGCGGAGACGCGAAATATGAAAAAATACTTCCCGCGGCAAATACCTTTTTAAAGAGGTATGAAGCAGACAACCGCAGATAAGCCGTTTTGTCGGCAATATGTCGGAGAACGCGCAGTTTTCAGCTTTAATACAGCTTTTTTGAACGGAGAGTTTACTATGAAATTCAAAAAAAACAAGCTCATTGCGGTCATTGCCGCTTCGGCGGTCTTATTATCGGGCTGTGAAAGGAGTATACAGCGCCTTGATTTTTCGGACATTGGACATGGCGGATCGGGCGTCTCGTCAAACAGCTCGTCAACAAACAATGTTTCCGAAAGTTCTTCGGAAGGCTCGAACGGTTCTTCTTCGGTGAACGAGGAAAACCCCGAAAGCTCGTCTGCGGAAAGTTCTTCCGAAACTTCAAGCCCGTCAAACGGTTCTTCGTCCTCAGCTCCTTCGAGCAGTTCAAAGCCTTCGGGAAATAATTCCTCAAGTTCAGCTTCGGGCAGTTCTTCGGCAAGTCCATCGTCAAGTTCTTCCAACAAGCCCTCGTCAAGTTCTTCCAACAAACCCTCCGCAAGTTCTTCAAGCAGCACAAAACCTTCGGGCAGCGGACTTTCTCCGAGCGGAACAGGAACGAGCGGAACTGCCTCGACGGGTAAATTCAACTATGGCGAGGCGCTGCAAAAGTCGATACTTTTCTATGAATTGCAGAGAAGCGGCGACATTGACGAGAAAACAATAAGAACAAACTGGCGCGGCGACAGCGGTATGAACGACGGCGCGGACGTTGGGCTTGACCTTACGGGCGGGCTTTACGACGCGGGAGATAACGTAAAATTCAATCTGCCTATGGCGTACACCGCGACTGTCCTTGCGTGGAGCGTCTACGAGGACAAGGACGCATATGAAAAAAGCGGGCAGTTGAGCTACGCCCTCGCAAATATAAAGTGGATCTGCGATTATCTCATAAAATGCCACCCCGAAGCAAATGTTTATTACTATCAAGTAGGAAACGGAAGCGCCGACCACGCATGGTGGGGTCCCGCAGAAGTTATGCAGATGGACAGACCCGCGTATAAAGTGGATAAGAACAACCCCGGTTCTACTGTCGCAGGAGAAGCTGCGGCGGCGCTGGCGGCTTGCGCGGCAGTTTATAAGAATATAGACAAGTCATATTCGGATAAATGCCTAAAACACGCGAAAGAGCTGTACAACTTTGCGGAAACTACCCACAGCGACGCGGGTTATACCGCCGCACAGGGCTTTTATAACAGTTGGAGCGGCTATCAGGACGAACTTGCATGGGCGGCGACATGGATATACATAGCAACAAACGACAACTCTTGGCTCACAAAAGCTAAAACCAACGAAAGCAAACTTAACGGCGACCCTCAATGGACGCTCTGCTGGGACGATAAATTTATCGGCGTAGAGTGCCTGCTTGCAAATCTCACGGGCGACAGCAAGTATAAAACTAAACTTGAACAAAGCCTCGACTGGTGGTGTAACGGCGCAAAAGGCTTTACTCCGAAGGGTCTTGCATGGCTGGATACATGGGGAAGTCTGAGATATGCAACGACTGCGGCGTTTATCGCGGCAAGCTATGCCGAGGGCGGAAATTGCCCGTCAAATAAAGTGCAGAAGTATATGAACTTCTGCGAAAGTCAGATAAATTATGCCTTGGGTTCTTCGGGCAGGAGCTTTATGGTCGGATTTGGCACAAATCCCCCGCAGCACCCCCACCACCGCACTGCACAAGGTTCTTGGGCGGACAATATGAACGAGCCGAATTATCACCGCCACACGCTCTACGGCGCGCTTGTCGGCGGGCCGAGCCAGTCTGACGGCTATAACGACACCGTAAGCGACTATACCGCAAACGAGGTTGCGTGCGACTATAATGCGGGATTTACGGGCGCGCTCGCAAAAATGTACAACAAATACGGCGGCAAGACAATATCAAACTTCGGTGCGGTCGAAACAGTCGGCGAAGAAATGTATGTCGAGTATTCGCAAAATGCCACGGGAAACGACTTTACCGAGATAAAGGCTATGGTCTACAACAAATCCGCGTGGCCCGCAAGAGTTGCAGACAACTTAGAGCTTCGTTATTTTGTGAACCTTTCGGAGCTGTCCGACCCGTCGAGCGTTAAAGTCAGCTTTAACTACAACAACGGCGCGAAGTTTGGCGGTCTTTATGAGTGGGACAAGAAAAACGGAATTTATTACGTCAGCATTGACTTTTCGGGTGTCAAGATCTATCCGGGCGGTCAGAGCGCGTTTAAAAAGGAAGTTCAGTTCAGAATGAGCGCGGCGGGCTGGGATCCGTCAAACGACCCCTCGTATAAGGAGCTTGTCGGGACGAACGGTTCAAGCCTTATAAAAGCGGTAAGCTGCGGACTGTATGAGGGCGGAAAGCTCGTTTTCGGAACAGAGCCGAACGGAAAATCATCGGGAATTGTAACTCCGAGCAGTTCTTCAAGCTCATCAAGCAAGCCGCAAACGCCTTCATCAAGCTCGTCCTCAAAACCGAGCACTCCTCAAAGCTCGTCATCAAGCTCATCAACTCCATCAACTCCTCCTGCAAACAAGGGAGTAGCGGTTACGCTGTCGCAAAGCCCGACAAGCGGAACAACGGGCAATATCCAGTTTACAGTAAAAATTACCAACAATACGGGCGCTGACATTGACCTGTCAAAACTTGAGATAGACTATTTCTTCACGAAAGACAGCGCGAAAGAGCTTGCGTTTGACTGTTATTATGCTTGTGTTTCAGGCAGCTCATACGCCGCGATAACCGATAAGATAAGCGCGTCATATTCGAGCGCTTCGGGAACTAACACCGACACAAAATGTGCTGTCAAAATAAGTTCCGGAACGCTCAAAAACGGAGATACTGCTGAAATTCAGGCTAACATAAGGGATAAAAACTGGCAGCAAAGCCTGAACCCTGCAAACGACTTCTCCTGCGGCAATGCCGACAATATCTGCATAACCAACAACGGCACAGTTATCTACGGTCGCAAACCCTGAACTTATACAAATAAACAAAGAGCCGCATTGCTTTCTGCTATGCGGCTTATTTGTTTTATGCAGTCATAAAAATTTAAATTTTATAGTCAAAGTAAGAAATTTACAAAATTACAGAAAAATTTCAAAAAGTACTTGACAAAGTAAATGAAAGGTGGTATAATGATAAAGCATTCAATGCGGGTGTAGTTCAATGGTAGAATCCCAGCCTTCCAAGCTGGTCGCGTGGGTTCGATTCCCATCACCCGCTCCATTTACAGCGCTTTCGGGCGAGGTTATGATTTAAAGCTGCCGAGGGCATTGCTTCAGGCGGTTTATTTTTTGAAAAACTATCCGCGCCATTAGCTCAGCTGGATAGAGCAACCGCCTTCTAAGCGGTAGGTCGAAGGTTCGAATCCTTCATGGCGTGCCAAATAATATGGTGGGTATAGCTTAGCTGGTTAAAGCGCCGGATTGTGGTCCCGGAGACCGAGGGTTCGAATCCCTCTCCCCACCCCACTTGATTTTCGGAGGTTGGAAGTAAGGCTCTTGCTTCTGACCTCAACTTTTAGAAGTAAGAGGTTAGAGATAAGAAGTAAGAATTTTAAACCAAACGTGAATTTTGAGCTCAGAATACTTTTGAAAATTGGAAATTAGATATTGAAATTAAAACCAAACGCGAATTTTGTTTCAGCACAAAACGCGCTGCAAAAAACATACTGGGATATAGCCAAGCGGTAAGGCAAGGGACTTTGACTCCCTCATTTCGCAGGTTCAAATCCTGCTATCCCAACCAGTTAGAAATAAGAGATTAGAGGTAAGAGGTAAGAGTTTAGGTCAAAACAAGGTTTGAAAAGGAAATCTTGTCACGGCTCAAATTCTTACCTCTTACTTCTAACCTCTTATCTCTAAACGCGCACGCTCCTGCGGGACGTTTTCTTTTCGCTCGACCGAAAAAATCTTTTTTGCAAAGGTTAGACAGTGTACAACTCCCATGCTATACGAAGCATGGCATGGGAGTTGCAGTACACAGTAAACAGTAGTAAGTATCCTCTTGCGGCGGATAATATTTAGATTGTTTTCAAGAGTTAAGATTAGGCTTGAACCAAAGTGAGTTCAAGCCTATGCGTTTTTAATTTAAAAACAATTTAAAATTATCTGCGTCAGCAGATACCTACTACTGTTTACTTTCCACTATAAACTGTAAACTATACAAGTTGACGCAGCTCTAAAAGAGCTGCGTTCTTGCTTGTATTATTACTTAAAAAGGCACTCCATAGGCTCCATAAATTCCTCGCCGTAGAGCTTAGGGAAAAAACCGAAAACCAAGTCATAAAACTGCTCGGACGAAAGCGCCCCGAACTCGCCGAAAATATACCCCGGATAGCTCTTCATTGCGTCGCACATTGTCTTTGCCTTATCGGTTTCTCCGTTCGTGATCTTAGCACATATCCTGTCATTTGCGAAAATTATCGCAGGAATATGCCGATTTGCTTTGTCGCTGTCAAACTCAGGTACAAAACAACCCCGCCCGAAACATTTCTTGACTTTTGCATAAAACGGTTTGTGCATAGCTTTGATCTCAAGTTTAAGCGGCTTTAAAAGTTCCGAGATCGGCTCTTTTTCGTCTTTATAATGCGACAAAACCTTTGACAATCCGTCAAGCAGCCTTCGCGCGTCTGTTTGTAAGTTCCCGCTTCCAATCCATTTGTACGCTTCTGCACAAACGAGAAGGACGCGCCCTAAAGCGTTTTTTTCGGATATTTTCGCAAATCCAAACATCAGCCTTTATCAGTTTTCTTCCGGAACAAGCACAGCATAGTTCCCGTCGTCGCGCTTGTAAACAACGTTTACAATTCCCGACGAGGCGTTTTTGAACATAAAAAAGTTGTGTCCGACAAGGTCCATTTGTAAAATCGCTTCTTCAACAGTCATAGGTTTCATACGGAAATTCTTATATCGAATGATCTCGTAATCCGCCTCTTCGGGTTCGGGAGCAAGCCCCGCAAAAGCGTTTTCGCGGAGACTTTTCTCGATTTTTGTTTTGTGCTTTCTTATCTGACGTATAATACGGTCGATCGTAACATCAAGCGCGTCGTTTTTATCTTTCGCTGTTTCTTCGGCACGGTAGATCATACCGTTATAGCTTACGGTAAGCTCTAAAACTATCTGGTCGCGCCGCTCGGAGAGCGTTATCTTTGCTTCTGCTTCGTCTGGGAAAAATCTATCGAGCTTTGCGCCGAGCTTTTTTTCTGCATAGTCGGTAAATGCCTGTGAGATATTGAGTTTTTTTGCGGTAATAGTAACCTTCATCGGTCAGACCCTCTTCCATTTGTTATTAGGCTTATGCCTTATTTAATTTTATCATATTCTTTAAATTATTGCAATAGTTCAAACGAATTTTCAGTCAATTTTCACAAAAATTAGTGGAAAAATTCTCCGTTCAGGGGCAGAGCTTAAAAAACAGAACTTATAAAAAATCTTTAAAAAAAGCCGAATTTCTGGCTGTAGAGAAAGCCCTGAGCTGTAAAACACCGCAATGCCCGCAATAAAACGCATCTTTCCATTATTTTATACGGTCAAGACTTAGCGTATGGTCGTATGAATCGGTTTTGTCGGTTATATGACCGACTATCATTTCAAAAAGCGTTGCTTCTTCGTGATTTTTCGCGTCGTCAAGATGTTTCTGCACGCTCTCGCGGTTTGAAGGGTGACATTTTTCGAGCAGCCTTTCATAATATTTGACCGTTTCATCATATCCGAGGTCGGCTCGGCTTTTTTCCGAATTTACCCAGATAAAATCTACGCTCTCTCCGTATTCAAAAACGCCGAATCCCCCTCGCAGAAGGTCGTGGAATGCGCTGAAATTATGTCCTCGGCATACGTCGGGATCTTTTGAAAGTATACGATTTGTCTCGTCAAAAAACTCACTGAGGGTCGAAAAATTGTTCCCGTCAATTATTATTTTTTTCCTTTCCATAATTACTCCTTTAAAAAATGTTTTTCTTTATTGTAGCATAAATCTTCGGTTATTTCAAGCGTTATATAAAAACAATGCAGTTATATTGACGATAACGTTTGGACAAAATAGACAAATGCAAAATTAAAGATATGTCTAATTGCACAAAAAAGTAATTGTTGAAATAAAATACTTGATTTTACTGAACATCAAATGGTACAATAAACTTGAAGTTTTCTGCATGAAATTATTCGGCAATTTTTGCTCTTACAGCAACTAAACGCACGTCTTTCGGCAAATTTACAGCATAACCTCGTCAAGTTTTCTTGTCCTGCTGAAAATTAACTGCGCAGGCAGAGCTTTTTGTACATCTAAGAACAAATTCTTAAAAATACGGCGCTTTTCGAGAGATAAAAATGCGCCTTTAATTCAAGGAGATAAAAATGATCTATACAGTAACTTTTAATCCCGCCATAGATTATGTCATGTACCCAAAGACCATAACTTTCGGAAGAGTGAACCGCTCGGAAAGAGAGGAATTATATTTCGGCGGGAAAGGCATTAATGTGTCTGTTATACTGAACGAACTCGGAATACAGTCGATAGCGCTCGGATTTGCCGCGGGATTTACGGGAAAAGCCATAGAAGACGGACTTTCACAGGCGGGCGTCAAGACGGATTTTGTGCGGCTGAAAAGCGGGAATTCCCGCATAAACGTAAAGCTGAGATACGACAGCGTGACCGAAATAAACGGTCAGGGACCCGAAATCACAGAAAATGATTTGAAAGTGCTTTTCGGAAAGATAAAAGCTCTTAAAGACGGCGACGCGATAGTGCTTGCGGGGAGTATTCCCAAAAGCCTTCCCGAAAATATTTATGAGAAAATTCTTGAAGAGATTTCGGACAGGAAAATAAAAATCGTCGTTGACGCGGAAAAGGAGCTGCTCTTAAACGCGCTTAAATACAAGCCGTTTTTGATAAAACCAAATGCTCATGAGCTTGAAGATATATTCGGCGTAACGCTCGAAACAAAAGAAGAAATAAAGGTCTATGCGAAAAAGCTGAAAGAAATGGGCGCAAGGAATGTTCTTGTTTCAATGGCTGGCGACGGCGCGCTGCTGCTTGACGAAAACGGCGAAACACATATCTGCGGCGTTTGCAAAGGAGAAGTGAAAAACTCGGTCGGCGCGGGCGACTCAATGGTCGCAGGATTTATCGCGGGTTCTGCAAACGGCGATTATGAATACGCTCTGAAACTCGGCACAGCCGCAGGCGGCGCAACGGCTTTTTCGGACGGCTTGGGAAAGAAAGATGAAATATTCAGACTTTTGAAGCAGCTTTAATAAATCGTTTTTTATCAAATCTCCGCTCTTTATCATACAGAACTTTTAAAAACAGTGAAAGACCGATACTCTGAACAATACGGACAGGCGCAATTTTAAAGCGCCTGTCTTTTTTTAGATGTTGACATTTTCAATATAGTATGGTAAAATAAGTTTAATATACAGCAAAATTTAGTTTGCTTGTACAAACCGCAGTTTATGGAGGGAATTAACATGAGCAGAGATTTGGCATTTTGGAAATATGATGAAGGCACATATCTTGACCACAAAAAAGTGTACGGGCAAACTTGCATAGAAGGGCATAGGACAGAGGGACTTTCTGTTCTTCCTATCAATAAGATACTGTTAAAAGTCAGTGATGTTTTTAGTGATTATGAAAAACTTGACGAGCATAACTACGAAAGTTCAAACGGCGGGTTTACAATAGAGACAACAGAGCAAAGTGTTTTGTTTAATTGTAGTTTCAGTATGCCCGAAGAAGAACTGAACAAGATAATTGATATAATGCTTGAATACAATTGCCCGCTTTATGACCCTCAGATCAATATTCGATTTGACGGTAAGTAAATTCCGATTTATTTTGACTGTCGTCTGTTTTGTACAAGCCCGATCAAATATTGTATATAATAAAGCCTGCCGGACAATATGAGCCGACAGGCTTTATTTAATTCAAATTTTTAATTGCGGCTTGCACAAGACTGACAGTTTCTTGACCTAAACTGCCAAAGCTGCCGCAGACCTGTCCATATGGGCGTTGCTCATACCGAACACGCGGACAATTTCTGAAAAACGAAGTTAATATATATCGCAGTTCGGCAATTGCGCTTTGAGCCGAGCTATATTTTCTTCGCTTATCTCATTGTCGGACAAACTCAGATCTGCAAGCTTTAAAAGATTTGCAAGCGGAGATATATCGCTTATCTTGTTATTGCACAGCCACAGACTTTTAAGTTTTACAAGATTTGAAAGCGGCGCTATATCGCTGATACGGTCGGCGCTCAACTCAAGCCATTCAAGCTCTGCAAGTTTTGCGAGCGGCGCTGTATCGCTTATCTCGTTCTCCCCCAGATCAAGGTCAGTCAAACGGGAAAGATCCGAAAGCGGGGATATATCGCTTATCTTATTGTTTCCGAGATACAAAACCTTGAGTTTATCAAGCTTTGCGATAGGAGTTATGTCGGATATCTCGTTGCCGCTAAGCTGTAGATGCGTCAGCTTATCAAGTTTTGAGACCGGAGTTATATCGCTGATCTTACTATAGCTTAAATACAGCTCGGTCAAATTATTTAGCTTTGCAAGCGCCGTTATATCGCTGATTTGATTGTTGACCAAATTGAGCAGCGTCAAATCTGCAAGACTTTCAAGCGCAGTTATGTCGCTTATCGAACTGTTCCATATGCTTAAATATGTAAGATTAACAAGTTTTCCGATTTCAGAAATATCTTCATTTGTGACATTCCCGCCAAACAGTGATAATTCTGTCGTTGAGGCTATGTCGTACTCTTTGCCGCTGATTTTCGCCAAGCCCATAGAGCCCCGCGGCGGGCTTTTTTCGGCTTTTCCGAGCGGAATTGTCGGATCTGAAGTGTTTGAGGATCTGCTGTTCTGAGTGCTGCAATTGTTTTGGCTGTTGGTTGAGCATAATGCTGACGCTGTTGGTGAAATTTTTGTTGGTTTCATTTTCGACCTCCTCAAAATTGATAAAAAAAGTGCGCAGCCGAAACCGCGCACTTGTAAAAATGCTGGCTCCGATTGCTGCGACACAACTTTCGTTATTTTTTCACCTAATAAAAGGTACACGAAAAAGAGCGCACTTTTACCACAGTAAAGTGTACCTGAATCAGATGAAAAATATTCAGTTATGCCGCAAAATAATTGTAACATACCTTTCAAAATTTGTCAATACTTTTTAGAAAATAATAAATCCGCGTGAACTTTGCACGGAATATTGCATAACTTTTCTGTTTGAGCGGAGAATGCGTCTGACGCTGCCCCTCCTTTTGGAACAAATATTTTCAAAAAGTTTGCAAAGTATGCTATACTGATTTTGTAAAGCTTACTTTGTAATTATAAAAAGGAGGATCGTCATTGAATACAAGAATAAAAGAGCTCCGAAAAGAAAAAAAGCTATCCCAAGAAGAATTGGCATTAGCGGTAGGAACTACCCGGCAAACAATTACTTCTAT
>CANRDI010000016.1 GCA_947629335.1 uncultured Clostridia bacterium
GACTTCCCTTTCAAAAAACTTATGTACCGCCGCTTGCGCGGCGGTCGGAGAGTGGAAGTGCATTTCCCTTACAGCACGTTACATAAAAGTTTTGAAAAGGGGTTTGGGGAAAAACTTTTTCAAAAGTTTTTCCCCAAAAAATTCGCACTTTTTCTACAGTTTAAAGCGGAGCGTATTACTACGCTCCGCTTTATTCCTAAAAATTATTCGATTATAAATTCCTTTATATTGTCTAAAAACTCTCCGCAGTTGTCGCTATGTATCCTCAGTTCAAGATCCTGTGAAAGATCAAGACTGAAAATGCCCATAATGCTCTTTGCATCGATCGCATATCTTCCGCTCACTATATCAACATCATATTCGCAGCCGATCACTATAGAGCAGAATTTTTTAACATTTGCTATGGTGTCAATGCGTATTTTTTTGATTGTCATAAAAGTTCCTCCTGTCAGACAATAAATTTCTTTATCTCTTCTGCAAAATCCTCACATTGCTTGTCGTTTCCGTGAACATTTACAGTAAGAGTTTTTTCAAGATCAAGGCTGAAAATGCCCATAATGCTCTTCGCGTCAACAGCATATCTCCCCGAAATAACGTCGATTTCAAACGGACATTCGTTTGTAACTGCAACAAACTCCTTTACATCGCCTATCGACGAAAGCAATACCTTATACTCTTTCATTTTTGTCAGTTCCCCTTTCCGTATCTTACTAAATTTGCCGCCGTATAAAAGCGCTGTACGACCGGCGCGGAAAAACATGGTACAGCTCTGTAATAAAAACATCTTCGCTTTTATTATAAACACAATATATCAAGTTTTTAAAAAATTGTCAATACCTTATTGAAAAATTTGTAGTTTTAAAGTATAATAGAATAAAGACGTTATGATAATTTGGTTATTTTGCCCCTATTTATTCAAATCGGGGAAGATAGATCTCGGAGAATTTTATGGATAATAAAAAGTATACTTTTGAAATTACAACTCTCGGCTGTAAAGTAAACTCCTGCGAAAGCGCGGCTATCGAAAAAAATATGCTCGAACACGGCTTTGAAAAAGCAGACGGAGATAATACGGACATTTTCATTATAAATAGCTGTGCAGTTACAGGAACAAGTGTTGAAAAGGCGCGTCATCTTGCAAAAAGCAAAAAGAGCAAAGAACCGAAATGCGTAGTCGTTCTGTGCGGGTGTTTTCCTCAGAGTTTTCCCGAAAAAGCCGCTTTGAATACAGACGCGGATATTGTCGCAGGAAATGCACAGAAGCATAATATTCCGGAAATGCTGGAAGAATATCTGAAAACAGGTACGAAAATTGTCCGCATTGAACAGCTCTCGCGGAATTATGACGAAAAATCGGCGATACCCGATGAAAACCGTACACGCGCATTTATAAAAATAGAGGACGGCTGCGACAGGTTCTGTTCATACTGTATAATACCTACTGCAAGAGGGAGAGTTCGTTCTCTGCCGATCGAAGAAATAACAAAACAGGCTTTACAGTGTGTAAATGACGGGCATAAGGAGCTTGTGCTTACGGGAATTAACCTCGGCTGTTACGGGCAGGAGCTGGGACTGACGCTTGCGGACGCAGTTGAAGCGGCAGCAAAAAGCAAGGTTTTGAGGCTGAGATTAAGCTCGCTTGAACCCGAAATGCTGTCGAGCGATATTATAGAGCGCTTTAAGGCGGTTTCATCGCTTTGTCCGCATTTTCATCTTTCACTTCAATCGGGAAGCGACAGCGTGCTGAAAAAAATGAACCGAAAATATACGACTGAGCAGTTTTCGAGGGTCGTTGAAAAACTGAGGGAAGAATTTCCCGACTGTGCAATAACGACAGACATTATAGCGGGCTTTCCAACGGAAACCGACGAAGATTTTCAAAAGAGCATTGATTTCGCGCGTGAAATGAAGTTTTCTAAAATACACGTTTTCCCTTATTCGCTCAGAAGCGGGACTATTGCGGCGGAGATGCCGCAGCTTCATCCGAGGATAATTACGGAGCGGGCGAGGGTGCTGATATCCGAAGCCGAAAAGCTCGAACGAGAATTTCTTAAAAAACAGGTCGGAACAGTACAGAGCGTTCTTGTTGAAAAGCCGAAGTCTGACGCATACAGTCACGGGTTTACAGAAAAATATGTAC
This sequence comes from uncultured Clostridia bacterium, assembly GCA_947629335.1. Taxonomy (GTDB): domain Bacteria; phylum Bacillota; class Clostridia; order Oscillospirales; family Ruminococcaceae; genus CAG-115. The sequence goes on from CANRDI010000016.1 coordinate 2,141, forward strand.
CTGTAAGGATAGCAGAAGAAAATATTGCTCGTCATTCGCTCGTCAATGTGAAAATAACGGGAGTACGTGAGAGCTATTGCGTAGGCAAGTTAGAGGTAAGAGGTTAGAGGTAAGATGTAAGATAAAAGCAGAGAGCGTTTCCGTTACAGCGCGTTACATAAGTTTTTTGAAAAGGAAGTCCAGAGGGAAAAACTTTTTTTCAAAAAAGTTTTTCCCTCTGGTCGCGGCGAAGCCGCGAAACTTGCGTGAGCAAGGCGCTAAAGGGTGTGGGGAAAACAAGAGTTTTCCCCACTTTGCGGCAGCAAAGCTGTGCTTTGCTGCCGCAAACCGCTGGAGGGGGAGCGGGGGAACCGGCAGGTTCCCCCTCCGTGGTTTGGTTTTTCCACAGTGAGTGGCAAGCGGAAAACAAAATGGGCGTGCGCGTAAAATGTTTTTTGGGGGAAAACTTTTGAAAAAGTTTTCCCCCAAGCCCCTTTTCAAAACTTTTATGTAACGTGCTGTAATGGAAACGCGCTTTTTACTGATTTTTTTCTTTGCGGTGGCTTCGCCCACCGCGCCCACATTGGGGGAAAACTTTTGAAAAAGTTTTCCCTCAAACCCCTTTTCAAAACTTTTATGTAATGTGCTGTAATGGAAGCGCGCTTTTACTATTTTTTTCTTTGCGGTGGCTTCGCCCCCGCGCCCACATTGGGGGAAAACTTTTAAAAAAGTTTTCCCCCAAACCCCTTTTCAAAACTTTTATGTAATGTGCTGTAATGGAAACGCGCTTTTACTGATTTTTTCTTTGCGGTGGCTTCGCCCCCGCGCCCACATTGGGGGAAAACTTTTGAAAAAGTTTTCCCCCAAGCCCCTTTTCAAAACTTTTATGTAACGTGCTGTAATGGAAACGCGCTTTTACTATTTTTTTCTTTGCGGTGGCTTCGCCCTCGCGCCCACATTGGGGGAAAACTTTTGAAAAAGTTTTCCCCCACCCCCCTTCAAAACTTTTATGTAATGTGCTGTAAGCGAAATGCACTTCCACTTTTTTCTTACCTCTAAAATGTTTTTATACAAACAAACGGGAGCATCCGAAAAACGCTCCCGCTTGTGATTTTATTCAGCTTACGAGCTTTACCCCTGTCCAGTCAAGAAGTTCTCCGAGCCTGTTCTCAGCCTGTGAATAACCGTCGTTATAGAACTCGTCGATCTTCCCGTTATCCTTTTCAAATTTAGAAATTGCAGGGAGAGAAGGTCTGAACACAAATATCCTGCCCTCTTCTTCAAGCCTGTTCATAAGTTCAACATTTTCTATGTAACGCTCAACTCTCGTCATACAAGCCTCTTCAAACTTCGGATAGCGCTTATACATGCCGTGAATTACCGCATGGAATTTCTTGTAGTCGGTAGGAGGCGTATCACTGCTCGGTTTTGTAAGAACAACCACGAGCTTGTCACAGCCCTTTTCAAGAGCGTGTTCAAGCGGTATCGAATCCGCAATACTGCCGTCAAGATAATGCTTTCCGTCTATCTCAACAGGATCGCACAGCATCGGCACGGAACAAGTAGCTTTCGTTATTTTCAAAAGCCGTTCGGTATCGTTCTTTTCGGAAAAATATTCCGCTTCTCCCGTTTCACAGCAAGTGCAGACATATTCGGTCTCAATGCCGCTGTGAAAATATGTATCGAAATCAAACGGAAACTGTTTAAACGGATATTCATAGACCATTTTGTCAAGGTTTATTATTCTGCCCGTTCCTAAAAACTGTCTGAAACCGTAGTAAGATTCAGCCCTCGGAACGTTCAGCATATCCTTTGTGCGTCCGGTCTGATGTGAAACATAGCTCATCGCATTTCCGCCTCCGGCAGACACGCCGCACACATACGGAAAATAAATCCCCGCATCCATAAGTCTGTCAAGAACGCCCGCCGTGAATATCCCGCGGACAGCTCCTCCTTCAAGAATAAGTCCTATTTTCATAAAAATCACCCTTAATTTGCTGAAACTGATATTTTTGCTTATAATTATATTAACACTCGAATTTAAACTTTTTGTAAACTTCTGTTTATGCAGAAATTAAAATATTTTGCAGCTTATTTCGGAATTTTCTGTGGGTTTTGGACAAATTTTCTCAGGATCTGTTCTTATTGGAAACTCTTGCGTATTTTCAAGAGGCAAAATGCTGCCGAAAAGACGCGCGCTTTCTGATGACAAATAAAGGGTCGGGACGAGCGGTATCCAAACGTCAGCTTGAATAATTGAAAGTTGTCAGCGTGATGAATTTCTTTGCTTTTTTAAAAAAATACAACTCATAATTATGAGCGCGGCAAACACTACGCCGAATATCAATAAATGGATAATATCGCTCGGATAAGGAGTAATTCCTCCATAGTGTAATATACGCTCTGAAATATATCCCGTGATCATAGAAACAGGCATAAAGGCGACGCCTGTTATATTCAGCAAATCAACGCAAAACGGGGCTTTTTTTGACGACAATACTTTCCCGATACCATAACAGACTATACCGACCGCCTGAATGATCATAGAACCCCAAACAGCCGTCAATGAATGTTCTGCATATCCGTATCCGCAGAAAGCACAAAAAAGTCCTATGAAAACAATTGCTGTTGAAACGATATAAAGGATATTGCCTGCAAGTTTTCTGCCTTGTTGTTCTTTATTATCCTTCGGCTCCGTCTCGATACCCTTTAGGATATAGTCTGTCGTTACCCCGAAAAAGTCACTCATTATAATAATGTTTTCTAATTCGGGGGTGCTTTGTTCACTTTCCCATTTAGAAACTGCCTGTCGGGAAACGCCGATCTTTTCCGCAAGCTCTTCCTGCGATACTCCTTTGGATTTTCTAAGAAATTGTATTCTGTCTGCTATATTCATAAGCAAGACCTCCTTTGTTTTTGATATTATCATCATAGCAAAAACAATGGTTGCGGGTCAACCATTCGCACGCGGAAATTTGTCAACTGACGGTTGCGTAGACAGTTGACAATGTACAGTGTATAGTAAACATCGAAAGTATCCGCCTTGCGGCGGATAATATTCTGATTGTTTTTGGACAATAGGCACTCAAAAAACCTTCAGACTTCATAACAATCTAATATCGTCCGCGAAGCGGACACATTCGCTGTTTACTGTACACTACAAACTGTACACTGTCAAATGACCATAATAATCGTTCCCGCGCCGATAAGTATACAGCCTATAACTGATTTTACGGTAACTTTTTCATGCAGGAAAATGAACGCAAGAATTATCGTAATTACCACGCTCATTTTATCAACAGGCACGACCTTCGACGTCTCGCCGACCTGTAGTGCTTTATAATAACACAGCCACGAAATGCCCGTAGCCAAGCCCGACAATATCAAGAATATCCAGCTTTTTCTGCTGATACTTGTGATACCGCCCTGTGCATCGGTCAGGAAAACCATTCCCCATGCTAAGACCACAACTATCATTGTTCTTATGGCAGTCGCAAGATTAGAGTTTACGCCCTCTATTCCTATCTTTGCCAATATGGAAGTAAGCGCCGCAAATACCGCGGACAGTAGTGCAAGAATGAACCACATTTCTTTTCTCTCCCGTTGTATGTTGACAATATACAAAATTGAAATGGAAAAGTTGTTTGCTGTATGAAACAACTTTTCCGCTAAAACTCTTACCTCTTACCTCTAATCTCTAACCTCTAAATGGGCAACCCCTATGAGATTGCCCACTTTTGATTTTTCAATTGTCTTTCCCCGGTCGCTTGTCGGTCGCATTGTCGGGAACAGCAGAACATCTCTAATGCCTGCGGAATTTGTCGGCAGCAAAAAGGTTCATTCCTTTCAAGGGATTTCAATACTTGGGAAAAGTTTTCACACATAATATCTGCAATCGGAAGTCATATGTATCGTTCCCATTTCAACAAGTTTCTGCGTAAATCGACTGAAACCATTCGGATTGATTACGCCTGCTTCAGCCAATGTTTTTGCCGTTCTTTCCGAGGTCGCACCGCAAGCGTTCAACCGTTTTACGATTACTTTTCTTCGCAGCAACAGTACCGGTGTAAAAAACGCCATAATAATTCCTCCTGTTTCTTTCAAACGGTTGTTCGGCGAACGGAATTATATAACGGCTTTTCGGTTATAATCCGTTATATCGCTTCCCAATTTTTCAAACAATTCCTTTTCGCTGATTTCCTTATTGCGGATTGCTTTTAACTCGCTGTCCGTTACGCCTATAAACTCAACAAAACACATTTTGCCGTTCGGCGTGTCAACAATTTCGGGGAATTTATCGTCGGGCACGGTAATAAATCCGGTAATGTTGGATTTTCTGCCGCTGTCTATTCCGACAGTTTGTCCGGTATATAAGCATTCATAAACATTAAAAATCTCGCCTTGGTTAAATGTAAGTAGTGCAATAGACTGCAAGATACCGCATATACAGCGTATTTCGTTTTCTTCGTTTTCGTATTTGTCTTTTTTCAGTTTGAAAGTAAACTCCATTCCAAACCCGCTTATTTCTTTTATATCCGATTCTTTTTCATACAGCTCGGATAATCCGTAAGTTACAAAGTGCCAGTAATTTCCGCCGTCATAAATGCTTATACCGTCAAGCGGGTCGTTGCCTCCGAGCCGATAGCTCACTAACGTGCCGTAATGTTTAGGATTTTTCTGGTCGGGATATGCTCTTTCGCACAATTCGGTTATTGCGTCCCAGCCCGACGCTTTTGGTTCATTGTTACTGCTCTCTTGGCTGTTATCATTTTTCTTTTTGAATTTGTCAAATAAGCCCATTTGTTAATACTCCTTTTAAATTAGGCTTTGTTGATTTGTCTTTTCTAAAAAATGGGCAACTCGAAAGGAATTTGCCCATTTAGTTTTTAATTCAAACGATTTTCGCTTGCTTTATCCTCAATCGCTTATCGGTCGCATTGTCTGGAACAGCAAAACTTATGCTCACAGAATTTGTCAGCAACAAAAAGGTTCATTCCTCTTTCAAGGAACTAAGGCACCCGTTAATTTTCTCGCTGCTTTTGTGTTGTTCTTTCTTTATTATTTAATATCTGCTATCGCATAATCTCCCAATTCGATGTTATCACCGATTTGAAATTCCAAAGGTTCCCGAAAAACCGGTCCGTCAACAGCAAGGGTGTGGTATTCTCCATTCTCTCCACATATATCAATACCCGCCGATTTCATAACTGAAATTGACGTTTCATCAACAAATGTTCCCAAGAGTTCCATAGGCAAAACGCTCCGATTAATGCTTTTAATCAGGCATTTATAGCCGAGCCGAATAAGGTCGTAAACGATCTTTTCCCGCGCCTGCTGCCATAACGGAAAACAAGGAAACAATCCGACAGCTTTACAGCGTTCTTCCTCCCATTTGCGGTTTTGTTCAATATCAATATCGCCAAAACAGACCGCTTCAGCGCCCATTGCTTTTGACTTCGACAAACCTGTTTCAAATGCTGTCCGATAGGTTTCCCCATTCGCCGGGCAGGCTATCATAGGAAGTCCCAGAGCTTTTGCATAACGCTCTAACATTGTGCTGTCAGCGCCGTGAAAATAGGAACGTCCTACTTCCTCATTTACCATAACGACCAGACACACGGGTTCATGTCCTTGTTCCAACATCTTGTGGAGCGCCAAAGTGCTGTCCTTTCCGCAACTGTATGAAATGGCAAACTTTATATAATCACTCCCTCGGTTAAATTCAAACGATTTTCGCTTTATCCTCAATCATTTATCGGTCTCATTGTCGGGAACAACAGCACATCTCTTATACTCGCGGAATTTGTCAGCAGCATTACAAGCCTGTCAAATCCAAATCCCAGACCGCCCGTAGGGGGAAGTCCGTATTCGAGCGCGGTTATGAAATCGTCGTCAACCTGCGCGTCATTTCCTCCCTGCGCGCGCTTTGCGGCTACCTGCTTTACAAAACGCTCTTTCTGGTCAATGGGGTCGTTAAGTTCGGAGAATGCGTTTCCAAACTCCGTTCCGTTTATGAAATACTCAAATCGCTGAGTAAACGCAGACTCGTCCGTCTTGCGCTTTGCAAGCGGAGAGTTCTCCACGGGATAATCGTAGATAATCGTCGGCTGTATCAGCTTGTCCTCGACAAAATTCTCAAAAAACGCTATAAGCACATCGCCCTTTGTTGAACTTGCGTTTACTCCGTCCTCAACGCCCTTTTCCTTCGCGCAGGCTCTCGCCTGCTCGTCTGTTTCCCATGCGTTATAATCAACGCCCGCGTACTTCTTTACCGCGTCTATCATGGTAAGGCGCTCCCACGGCTTTCCGACAGCTATCTGCTGTCCCTGATATTCAACCGTATCCGTTCCGCAGACGTTTAAGGTGACCGTGCGGTAAAGCTCCTCTATAAGGTCCATCATCTCAAAATAGTTGATGTAAGCCTGATACATTTCAATTGACGTAAATTCGGGATTATGAGTAGCGTCCATGCCCTCGTTTCTGAAAATTCTGCCAACCTCGTAAACCTTGTCAAATCCGCCGACAATAAGCCTTTTCAGATACAGCTCCGTTTCAATTCTGAGGTACATATCAATATCGAGCGCGTTATGATGCGTCTTAAACGGTCTTGCAGACGCGCCTATCTCAATTGGCAAAAGCACAGGCGTATCTACCTCGACATATCCGTGACCGTCGAGGAATTTTCTTATTTCCGACAGTATCTTTGAGCGCTTTATAAAAACGTCCTTTACTTCGGGATTTGCGATAAGGTCAAGATAACGCTTTCTATAGCGCTCTTCCTTGTCCTTTAAGCCGTGCCATTTTTCGGGCAGCGGCAAAAGCGACTTTGAAAGCAGGACGATCTCGCTTGCGTGTACGGAAATTTCTCCCGTCTTTGTCTTGAACACAAAGCCCTTTACTCCCAGAATATCGCCCAAATCCCACTTTTTAAACGCCGCGAAAGCCTCTTCGCCAACATTGTCTATTCTCACATAGACCTGCATTCTGTCGGAGCTGTCACGAATGTCGATAAAACTCGCCTTTCCCATATTTCTGCGGGTCATCATTCTTCCCGCAATGCAGACATCCTTGTTTTCAAGTTCGTCAAAGCGCTCTCTTATCTCAATGTTGTGGATATCCACGGGATACTGTGTAATAGTATACGGGTCGTTTCCCGCTTCTTTAAGCGCGGCAAGCTTTTCGAGGCGCACTCTGTGCTGTTCATCAAGCTCCTCTTGAGTTATTTCCGTTATTTCTTCGTTGTTGTTATTTTCTGTCATTTACAATTAGTCCTCGTCTTCTTTTCTTATTTCAAGCACCTTAAACTGAATAATGCCCGTCGGCGTTTCAACGTCCACCACTTCGCCTGCTTTCTTTCCCATAATAGCCGCGCCGATAGGACTTTCGTCTGACATTTTTCCGTTATTTATATCGGCTTCTTTTGTGCCGATTATCTTAAATTCCATTTCCTCGTCCATTTCAACGTCAAGTATCTTTACTGTCGTACCGATACCGACCTTTTCGGTAGAGATGTCCTCGTCGTCGATGACCTGTGCATGAGCAAGAGTAGCCTCTATCTCTGCAATTCTCGATTCGATTATTCCCTGTTCGTTTTTCGCCTCGTCATATTCGCTGTTTTCGGAAAGATCGCCGAAAGAAAGCGCGACCTTTATTTTTTCCGCGACCTCGCGGCGGCGAACGGAGCGAAGCTCGTTAAGCTCGGCTTTTAGTTTCTCCTCGCCTTTTCTGGTCAGTACAGTAATGGGTTTGTTCATAAAATATCCTCCTGTTGTTTTGTTTATTTTGTTGATAAGCGCATAAAAGCGCGGAAAATATCATACAGTCTTTCGGCAAAGCCGCGTTATTTATTGCATTTGCTGATACTGCTGTTGATAATAACTGCTGCCGAAATATCCGACAGTTTCGGGCAGATGTGCGTCAGGACATCTGCGCAATGCCCCCGAAATGCAACAACTGCACATATATCAGGTTTTCTCGGCGCTCTTAAAACCGAACTATCTCCAAATAAGCCGAAACATCATTCTTCTTCGGCAGGATCGGAAACAAGAACCTCGATTGCCTTAATAAGCTGTGTATCGGCGTCATGGTCAAGATAATCAATATACGCCCCCGAAGGAAGCTCTACAGCATAATCGGGCTTTAACCCAACGTCGTCATATGATTCGGACTTTGACGGGATTATCTTTGCGGTTGAAAGAGTAAGCGCTGTTCCGTCGGGAAACTCGTATGTCGTAAGCATTGTGGCTTTGCCGCCTGTCTGCGTTCCGACAAGTATAGCCCCTCCCTCGTCTTTGAGCGCAACGGCAAAAAGCTCTGCCGCCGCCTCCGTTCCCGAATCAACAAGAACAGCTATAGGAAGCTCAAGCTGTTGTTCGGAGTCCGTTTCAATAAGCGGTTTTTTAGTGCCGTTTCTGTATTCTGCCGTCGCCGCGACCGTCGCAGGCAAAATCCTGTTCAGCATAGGCTTTACCGAAGAATAAACTCCTCCGCCGTTTTGCCTTACGTCAATAATAAGAGCCTCAGCTTTATCCGAAAGCACGGAATTAAGCGCGCGCGAAAACTGCTCGGCGGTTTTCTGATTAAATGAAGTAATACGGATATAGCCGACCTTTCTGTCGAGCATTTCTTCTGTAACAGATTCGATCTCGATCTGCTGGCGAATAAGGGTCACGGTATATATCTCGCCGTCGCGCAGATATTTTACCGTAAGCTGGGTTCCTATTTCGCCCGATATCCTGTCGAGAGCCGTTCCGCTTTCCATAAGCATAACGTTTCTTCCGTCGATCTCGGTGATAATATCGCCCGCTCTCATTCCGTTAAGATCTGCGGAGCTGTTTTTATATACGTTTGAAACGACAAGATAGCCCGATCCGTCCTCATTTGCCTCGAAACCCGCGCCGTTTACAACGCCGCTCTCGATCTGCTGCTGCTGATAATAGGCGCTCGGAAGGACAAATTCGGCGTTTTCATCGCCAATTCCGTTTACAAATCCGCTTATGATACCGTTCTGAACAGCAGCGTCATCTATCGTTCCGATATAGTTATTCCTGATAACAATGTCCATTTGCCGTATTTTTTCGTATACGCCTTCGTATTTTTCGACGCTGCTGATTTTTGAATTGTATACGTTCAGCGACACCGTCCACGTCAATATGAACGTTATTGCACAGCCTATTGCGACAAGACTTATCGCAACGCCCAAAGATATTTTTTTATTCACAGAATGCCCTCACTTTAAAAGCCGAATCAATCGTCTTTACGTCTGATTTTTTAAACTTTAAGATATTTGCCCATGCTTACTATAGTTCCTACCGCGCCCAGAAGCGCGCCCGCCGCGCAGTTTATTATGAGAACCGCCCACATAATGCTGTCAAACGGGATAAGATCAAAAAACCCGAACATCTGCCAGAGAGTAAAGTTTTCCTCACTGAAAAGCGCGAATACCGAGTTATATATGAACCACGTCAACCCGAACGCTGCGCACCCCGCCATTATGCCGATAAACATTCCCTCCACAAAGAACGGTAGCTTTATAAACCCGTTTGTCGCGCCGACATATTTCATTATGGAAATTTCCTCTCTGCGCGCGAAAACGCTCGTTCTTATCGTATTTGACACAATGACTATACTCACTACGATAAGCGTCGCAAGCATAGCTATTATTATGATCGAAAACGTATCTCTTATGTTTAAAAGCGCCGCCGCGAAATCATAAGGAGCTTTTACCTGTTCTACGCCCTCTATGCTTGAGATCGCGTCAACAGAATATTTTATCTTGCTTATGTCCTTGGCTCTGACGAGAAAAGTTTCGGGCATGGGGTTTTCTTCGAGATATTCCAAAAGCTCCGAATATTCTCCCATGCTTTCCTTAAATTCTTCAAGAGCGTCCTCTGACGACTGGTATACGATATCCGTGAGATTGTCGTTTTTTTCGAGAACGTCGCGGATATGATCTTTCTGATCTTCTGTCGTTCCTTTTGCAATATAGATCGTAATTTCGTTTGTGTTTTCGATATTCTTCATAATGATGCTTAAATTCATCACAAGAAGCACCGTAATGCTGACCTGAAGCAAACTCACCAGCAAAATGCAAAAGCTCGCAAACGACATCACAAAATTCTTCCAAACAGAGCTTATTCCCTTTTTTACAAGGTAGCTTACATTACTCGTCCTCATCGCTGCCTCCGATCACCCTGTCAAAAGTTATAGAGCCTTTGTCGAAGTTTATGATCCTGCCGCCGAAATACTGGACGAGTTCATGCTCGTGAGTTATCATTATAACGGTCGTTCCGCAGCGGTTTATCTCCTTCAAAAGTCCCACCAGTTCGAGCGAATGTCTCGGATCGAGATTTCCCGTCGGCTCGTCTACTATAAGAAGCCCCGGATCGTTTGCGAGGGCGCGCGCAATTGCGACGCGCTGCTGCTCGCCGCCGGAAAGTTCTTTAGTCTTGCTTTTGGATTTTTGTGCAAGCTCTACGAGATTAAGGACATAAGGCACTCTCTGCCTGATATATTTTCCCGACTGGTCGGCTATCCTCAGGACAAACGACACATTTTCATAGACCGTAAAATCCTGTATAAGCCTGAACTCCTGAAAAACTACGCCTATAGAACGGCGAAATTTCGCTATTTTATTTCCTTTCAGCTTTGAAAGGTTATAGCCGTTTACGAAAACTCTGCCCGAAGACGGAACTATCTCTCTCATCATGAGCTTCATAAGCGTGGATTTTCCCGCACCGTTTTCCCCGACAATAAACACAAATTCTCCGTCGTTTATGCGAAGATTTACATCTATCAGTGCGTCAACTCCGCCGGAATATCGGACGTTGACGTTTTTCATTTCTACCATAATTTTATATGATCCCCCATATACCTGCGATAACAAAACGCAGATCACAGCCGCAAAGCCCTGCGGCTGCGATCCGACAAAGGTCTGTAATTGTAAAACTTCGCCTTTTATCAGAATTTGATCGGATTTGCGGCGAGATATTTCTTTACCATGAGCGCGATCTTAAAGATAATCGCATGGTCAAACTCGCGCAGATCCAATCCCGTAAGTTTCTTTATCTTGTCGAGACGGTACACGAGCGTGTTTCTATGTACGAACAGCTTTCTCGACGTCTCGGAAACGTTAAGGCTGTTTTCAAAGAATTTCTGTATAGTAAAGAGCGTTTCGTGGTCAAGAGACTCTATCGAATTTTTCTTGAAAACTTCTTTTAAAAACGTTTCGCAGAGCGTTGTCGGAAGGTGATATATAAGTCTCGCTATGCCGAGGTTGTCATAGGACACGATATTCTTGTCCGTATCAAAAACCTTTCCTACTTCGAGAGCGGTCTGAGCCTCCTTAAATGAGCGCGCAAGCTCTTTTATACCGACAATGGGCGTGCCTATGCCGATATTCACCTTTGTGAAGAATTCTCCCGAAAGCGTGTCTGAAATGCTTCTTGCTAACTTTTCGAGATCTTTTACATCAATGTTGTTCTTAACTTCCTTTACGAGAACAATGTCGTTTTCGGTGATATTGAAAACGAAGTCCTTGTTCTTGTCGGGGAAAAGGTTCTGAATAACGTCGCACGCAGAAACGTCGTTTGACGAAATAACGCTTATCAAAAAGACAACTCTGCCAATATCGCCGTTAAAATGAAGCTCTCTCGCCTTTACGCTTATATCGCCGGGAAGAACGTTGTCAAGAATGATATTCTTTACAAAATTGTTTCTGTCATATTTTTCGTCATAATACTGTTTTATGTTCGACAGCGAAACGGCAATAACGTTTGCATATCTCGAAGCATATTCGTCCGTACCCTCGACAAATACCGCATAATCGGGCTTTACATGAATTCCGAACGGCTTATAGGTATAGCCCTCGCGTATAAAGACCTCGTGAGAATCAGTAAGCTCTATCGCAAAGAAATCGTTTCCGTTGTTGCCGACCTTTCCAAGATCACTACAAGCGATAGTGGTCCCGTTTTCGTCAATAACGCCGACGACTCTGTTTACCGCATCTTTCATTTGATGCACGATCCCCTGGAAAAGTCTGTTTGACATTTCTTTTACCTCTTTCGTAAATATAAACTTCTCATTTTTGCGCAAGCGTGACTTAATCAGCAAAATGCACAGATTAAACACTTGTTTTTTTGCGCCTAAATATATTGTACTAAAAATGTTCAAAAAAATCAAGTGTTTTTTATGAAAAATGTAAAATTTTCTTCTTTTCTCTCTCCGCCCTTGAAAAATGGCTTAAAAAGTAATATAATATTTATATATAGTCAATTATTACTCTGCCGGTAAAAAATAATGAAATAATATCCGCAAAAGAAAGGTGTAAAAAATGGAAAAGAAGAAATTTTATATAACTACCCCGATATATTACCCTTCGGGAAATCCGCATATCGGACATTGTTATACGACCGTAGCGTGTGATACGATTGCCCGCTTTAAGCGTATGCAGGGCTATGACGTTATGTTTTTGACGGGAACGGACGAACACGGAATGAAGATCGAACAAAAGGCAAAGTCTCTCGGTATAACTCCGAAAGAATATGTCGATCCGATTGTCGAAAACTTTAAGCGCCTTTGGAAAGTTATGGGAATAAGCAACGACCGCTTTATCCGCACGACCGACGATTATCACATAAAGACCGTCCAGTCGGTTTTCAAAAAGCTGTACGACAAGGGATATATATACAAGGGCGAGTACACGGGAAAATACTGTACGCCGTGCGAGAGCTTCTGGACGGAAAGCCAGCTCGATGAAAACGGCTGTTGTCCAGACTGTCACAGACCCGTTATTGACGCGCACGAAGAAGCGTACTTCCTTAAAATTTCGGACTTTGCCGACAGGATAGAAAAATTCCTCACCGAAACGGATTATCTTTCGCCGAAGTCGCGCGTAAATGAAATGGTGAATAATTTCATAAAGCCGGGGCTTGAGGATCTGTGCGTGTCGAGAACGTCTTTCACATGGGGAATACCCGTTACGTTTGATGAAAAGCACGTCGTTTATGTATGGGTAGACGCGCTGACAAACTATATAAGCGCGCTCGGATATGAAAACGACGCTTATAACGATTTTGACAGATATTGGCCCGCGGATATGCACATGACGGCAAAGGAAATAGTAAGGTTCCATTCCATTGTCTGGATAATCATACTGATGATGCTCGACCTTCCTCTTCCGAAAAAACTTTACGGTCACGGCTGGATAAACTTCAACGGGCAGAAAATGTCAAAATCAGTAGGAAACGTTATCGATCCGTTTATTCTTGCAGAGCGCTACGGAGCGGACGCGGTGCGCTATCAGATAATGAGGGATATGCCGTTCGGTTCGGACAGCAACTTCTCGAACGAAATTATGATAAACCGCATAAACTCGGATCTCGCAAACGACCTCGGAAATTTAGTTTCAAGAACGGTTGCAATGGCTGACAAATATTTCGGCGGGGTATTGCCGTCAGAGCGCGAAGCAGAGCCTCTCGACAGCGAACTTACAGATATGGCAAAGGCGCTTTGCGAAAAGGTTTCGCCCCTTATAGAAGAAGCGAAGCTCTCAAATGCCCTTGAAGAAATATTCAAAGTGGTTTCGAGAGCAAACAAGTATATCGACGAAACTGAGCCTTGGAAACTCGGAAAGGACGAAAGCAAAAAAGCGCGTCTTGCGTCGGTTTTGTACAATCTGCTTGAAACAATAAGAATTTGCTCGGCGCTTCTTCTGCCGTTTATGCCCGCGACAATGCCGAAAGTATTTGAGCAGATAGGTGCAAAGCCGGAAGATGTCGGATACGATACTCTCGGAACATTCGGAAAACTGCCCGAAAATGTTGCTGTGAAAAAGGGAGAAGTGCTGTTTCCGAGAATTGACATTGAAAAGGAAATCGACGAGCTGAATGCCCTCTTAAAGCCCGAAAAGACCGTTCGAGAGGACGAAGACCTCGACAAAGCGAACATCATAAGCATTGACCAATTTTCCGAGATAAAGCTCAGAAGCGGCGAAATAACCGCCTGCGAGAAGATACCGAAAGCGAAAAAGCTCTTAAAGCTCACCGTTGACGACGGCAGACAGGGCAGGCAGATTGTTTCGGGGATCGCAAAATGGTATAAGCCCGAAGATCTTGTAGGAAAAAAGATAGTTTTCGTGGCGAATTTAGCCCCTGCAAAGCTCTGCGGAGAGCTTTCGGAGGGAATGATATTAGCGTGCGACGCGGGAGAGGACGACGTGAGGGTGTTGTTCCTCGATAATGACGTTCCGAACGGAAGCACGATACGATAACCAATAATCAACAGCAAGCAGCAAAAACACTGCCGCTTCGGTGCGTAAGATGCCGAAAACGGCAACAGCAAATGTAAACAACAAAAGAAACGGACATTCTCAGGGAAGGGAGGTCAGTAGGAGAAAGTTCTCCGAAATATATTATGGATATATCAAGAATGGCAGACATTGCGTCCGTCAATCAGACTAATCTGACAAAATCAGTCGAACGGCGCACAGAAACGAAAAGCTCGACGCTTGCGTCGGAACATACCGACAGTTTTGTAAAATCGCAGGCGGCGTTCATACCCGCCTATACCAAGCGCTCCGCTCAAAAACAACAGGCGGACAACAACCTTACCCAAAAGGAAAACTCAGGAGAAGAAGCACTCAAAAAGATCGACGCCGAATCCGCTAAAGCTCCCGAAGAACTTCTAACAAAGGGAGTAAGCCATATACTGCGCGCAATGTTTGTAAAGCAGGGCGAGGTGCTTTCGGGAAACGTTCCGAGCGTCGGGGCGAAAATGTATGCCGAAGAACTTCTGTCACAGCTCAGACAGATGTACGGAAATTCTCCCGCAGAGGAAAATTCCGAAGAATACTGGCAGCCCGACGAGACCGCCACAAGAATGCTCATTTTCTTTGACGCGGTGAATATAGAAAATACGGGCGGAATGTCGAAAAAAGCACTGCTTGAACGGTCGTTTTTAAGCGCGTTCAACGATACGGAAAGGCTCTTTGGCGGAAGAGGTATGCTCCCGCTCGAATGTTATGAAACCAAACAGCTTGTTTCAGAGGCGTATTTTAACCGATAAAAAAGAAATTCGGCTGAAACAAAAATAAAATAATAATTATATTATAAAGGAGACAGCTTATGTTTTGTGCAGGATCTAAGATAACTTTTAAGGACGGAAGAATTGCCGCAGCAAGAAACGCAAACGAACTTGAAAAGGTTTTTAATATGACAACGGATTTTTCGGCAGTAAACTGCTTTGCGGATTCGATAGGTCTTGAAGCGGCGCTTACCGATAACAGCGGAACTTTTATGTGGTCGAACAGAGACACAGGCGAAAAATATACCGTTACGGCAAATACTCTCGACGACGTAAAGAAAATTTCTTTAGAGTTTATGAAAACGGGCGAAAGATGTCCCGGATATAACTGGAGCAAACAGTAAAATGGGAATTTTTGACACCCATGCGCATTACTTAAAGCGGGATTTTCCCGAAGATTTAGAACAGGTGCTGAACGAACTGCCTGAGAAGAACGTTGAGCGCGTTATTGCGGTAGGCTGTAATTTAGAGGCTTCAAGGGAAGAAATTGAGCTTGCGCAAAGGTTCAGTTGGATCTATGCGTCAGCGGGCATTCACCCCGAAGACGCGGGAAATTTACCCGAAAACTGGGAAGAACAACTTGAAGAAATGCTCAAAATGCCGAAAGTTGCTGCGCTCGGAGAAATAGGGCTTGACTATCACTATGACGACGCTCCCGCGAAAGACGTTCAGCGCAGGGTTTTCATAAAACAGCTCGAAACGGCAAAACGGCTCGATATGCCCGTAATTATCCACTCGCGCGACGCCTGCGCCGAAACAATGGAAATTTTGAGGGAGTATAAGCCGAAGGGCGTTATGCACTGTTTTTCTTATTCCGCAGAAACGGCAATTGAAGTAGTTAAGCTCGGAATGTATATAGGATTTACGGGAGTATTGACGTTTAAGAATGCAAAAAAAGCAGTTCAGGCGTGCGAGGTCATACCGACAGACAGACTTCTGCTCGAAACAGACTGCCCGTATATGGCTCCCGAACCGCATAGGGGCGAGCGCTCGGACAGCTCCATGATAAAATATACAGCCGCTAAAATGGCTGAAATAAAGGGAGTTTCGCCAGAGGAAATGATCGAAATTGCCAACAAAAACGGCAGGAGGCTGTTTTTCGGAGAATAAGCCCTGAAATAATTATTATTTTTATGAAAGGAGAAAATGGAAAGGAAAATTTCTCAAGCTGTCAGTTTGCTGAAATGAGAAAACACGGCTTGATTTTCAATTCTAACCTCTTGCCTCTAACCTCTGACGTGTTGCTTTAAGCAGCAAAAAACCCACAAGGTCTGACAAGCGGTTTGAAAGAGAATGTTCCTTTCCGAGATTCTATATGGAAACTGACGGTTCCCGAAGTAGCACGGACAATCAACACATTGAACAAAACGAACACAAAACGGCAAGAGTGCTTTTAGCGCCGCTGATATGGCTTGAAAGAGGGCTTTCGGCGCTGCTTAAAAAAGCTCTCGGAGCAAACTATGCGGACGTTACCGAAGACGAGGTAATGGATCTCGTAGACGCACTGGCAAAAGATGAAGAAGAAGGCGGCATAGAAGAAGATTCCGCGCAGATGATAAACAATATCTTCGAGTTTGCGGGACTTACGGCGGCGGACGTTATGACGCACAGAACGGCTATCGTGGGCATTGATGTTAATACAATTACGCTCGACGACCTTATCTACACCGCGCTTGACCTCGGATTTTCGAGAATACCCGCTTATGACGGAACTATAGATAAGATAGTGGGAATTATAATTGTAAAGGACTTGCTTTGCCTTATAGGAAAGCAGGATCTTTCCGACTTTAAGATCGAGGATTTTCTGCGCGACGTAAGTTTTATACCCGAAGCGTGTCCGTGTTCTGAAATTTTTAAGACAATGAACAAGCTGAAAGCAGGAATGGCGGTCGTTGTAGACGAATACGGAGGAACGGCGGGAATTGTCACGCTCGAAGATATAATCGAGGCGGTAATGGGCAATATTCAGGACGAGTATGACGACGAAAAGAGTGAAATAACGCGCATTGATGATGACACCTATGAAGTTTCGGGAGAAGCCGACCCCGAAGATGTTTTCAAGGAATTCGGAATTGAACTGCCCGAAGACCACGAGTATGAGACAATAGCGGGCTTTGTCACGGACAAGCTCGGATATATCCCCGAAGGGGCGGATATTGTGCCGCCGTCTGTCGAATATGAGGGCGTAAAGCTCATTGTTTTACAGGTCGAGGACAGGAATATACTTAAAATACGCGTTATGAGAATTTCAGAAGAAGAGGATAACTGATTTGGCTGTATCAAAGAAAAAACAAGCCGCCGAAATTATCGCGCGGCTAAAAGAAGAATACCCGCAAGTAAAATGTGCGCTTATTTATCAAAAGCCGCATGAATTGCTTATAGCGACGCGCTTGTCTGCACAATGCACCGACAAGCGCGTAAATATAGTTACACCCGCGCTTTTTGAGAGATTTCCGACAATAGAAGCGTTTGCAGACGCCGATATTTCCGAAGTCGAAAAGTACATACAGTCCTGCGGGCTGTTTCACACAAAGGCAAGGGACATTGTGGAAATGTGCAGACAGCTAAGGGATATTTATAATTCGACAGTTCCCGACAGCATTGAGGAACTTGTAAAACTTTCGGGAGTAGGCAGAAAGACTGCGAATTTAATTGTCGGCGACCTGTACGGAAAACCCGCAATGGTCTGCGACACGCACGTTATACGCATTACAAACAAGTTAGGTCTTTCAAAGGGAAAAGACGCGGTTTCTGTCGAAAAACAGCTCCGCGAAATAATCCCGCCCGACGAGGGAATTTTGTTCTGCCACAGGCTCGTATGGCACGGCAGAGGAGTTTGTACTGCAAGAAATCCGAAATGCAGCGAGTGCGTGCTGAAAGATTTGTGCAAAAATAGAGATAAGAGATTAGAGGTAAGAAGTAAGAATTGAAAGTCAAGCGGCGTATCTACTATCTGAGCTTGCCGATGATTTGACTTACTATACAGGAGATTAAAATGAAATACTGCACTAAAGAATGGTATGAAACAATGCAGAGAACAAGCTTTCATCTGCTTTTGAGGGCAAACAAGAAAGCGGAGAAGTTTTCAGAAGAGTTTTACCGTTATGTTTACGAGCAAAGAGAAAAAGAGGAACTTAAAATTGCCGAAGAATCGTCGAAAGCAAGGTTTGAAGATATTTTTGACCAGCTTGATTTTCCGAATATAGATGAGTATAACAAAGCCCGCGAAGATTATGTTCCCCCGAAATTCGACCCCGAAGATTTAAAGGCAAAGTTTGCAGACGCTCAGAAATACAATATAGAATTGCTCGAAAACTTGCTTCCCGAATATATACTTGAAAAGGTCGCGGATATACGGGTACTGGCGCTGGACTATTGCACGAACGAAGTAAAATGGCTTATCGAAAATTTCTGCGAGGGAAACGAAAAGAAAACCGAACGTACCATGGACGAACTTATGAAAGCGGAAAAACGGGAGTTCGGCGAAAAAATGCCCGAATTTACAAAAGAGAGTTTTCACGACTGTGAGATAACTGAGTTTGAAAAAGACGGCAGGGATATTGTCATAAGCTTTGACAATTCGGGAGGATTTACCGACTGCACCGGCATTGTATTCAAAAATGCCGAAATAATCGAGCAGGACGGAGATATAATCGATGCGGTATGGCTGTATGACGAGATATACAAGACGGAAAACGGATTTGAGATACACGCGCTTTTAACGGGAGAAGATCTGAAATATTTTACCGTAAGGTGTGAAGATACTGAATTTATACGCTGAAATGGAGCAAGAAAATGGAATTTGAGATAATTGACTTTCATACCCACCCTTTTAAAGTAGCCGAAGAGAATATTTGCAGGCACAAAGAGTACTGCAATATGTCTGCCCAAAACACGCCCCAATATCTGAAAAGCCTCGGAATTTCGCATATCTGCGGATCGGCGCTGAGCTTAAACAGAAAAGATCTTCCAAAAGACGTTTCGCTTTGGGATAAGATAGCGCTTTCAAATAAGACTGCGCTGGAGCTTGCAGAGCAATACAACGGGTTTTATACTCCCGGATTTCACGTCCATCCTGCCTATATCCGAGAGAGCTGTGAGGAAATTGAAAAAATGAGCAAGCGTGGAGTTAAGCTCATAGGCGAACTTGTGCCGTATATGTGCGAATGGTCGGACTATTCGTGCAGGGAATTTGACGAGATACTTGACGTTGCACAAATGTATGATATGGTGGTGAATTTCCACACCATCGACAACGACCAGATAGACGAAATGGTCAGAAAGCACCCGAAGGTGACGTTTGTCGCGGCTCATCCGGGCGACGGCGAAAATCCGCAAAGGCATTTCGAGAGAATGAAGATGAGCGAGAACTACTATCTCGATCTTTCGGGAACGGGAATTTTCCGCCACGGAGTTTTAAGGCACGGCATAGACGAATGCGGCTCAGAGCGCTTTTTGTTCGGTTCGGATTTTCCGATTTGTTCGCCCGCGATGTATATAGGAGAAATTTTGCTGAACCCGATATATACTGATGAAGAGCGAAGAAATATATTTTCGCTGAATGCCAAAAGGCTGCTTAAAATATGAAAAGCAAAGGGAGCGCATTTTGGAAACGCCAGATAAGGAAGTAATTATGTAGGGGATACGGTGCAGAGTCGGAAATGGCTCTGCACCGTATTCTTTTGTTATGCTACTAATTTGAATTCCTGCGGATTTTTCCGCATTTCTTCCATCATAGCACGGATTTTCTTCTCGGTAGGGATGTCGATCATCCCCACCGCTGTGAAGTAGATCTCCACCTTGACATGGCAATGGTCGTCGTACTTGTCATTGTTGTGAACTTCAATGCGCACGATCAATGAATTCACAAGGGTCGGTGTAAGCTCTTTCACATCGGTCATCTCCCGCAGAGTCCACAGCACCAGCCGCAAATCCACCGCCTTCTGCTCGGCAGACTGTAATGTCTGCCGACTCTCGGCAACCTCCGTGGTCAGTGCTTTCTTACTCCTGCTCGTACTTGCGAAGCATAATTGTAAACTGTTCAAAGACCTTTTCTATCAGTCGGTCGATCTCTGCGATCCGCTTTTCACCGCTTTCCACAGCCTGCTCAAGCCGTCTGTATTCCTTTTGCCGCATAGCATTGTTCTTCTTTGCCAACAGATACAGAAACACCGGCTCATAGCAGCGGACAAAGTCCGCAAGGTTGCTCACCTCCTCCAACACGATCCGTTCCAACACCACATCTCGGATGAAGTGAATTTGGCATTTTCCTCTGCCGGATTTGTAGTTGGAACATCGCCAGAACTCCTGATTGCGTTTCAGACTTTTGGCAGCGCAGAAATGCAGCTTGGCTCCGCAGTCGGGACAGTAGACGAGTCCCGAAAACAGACTCGCTCTGCCGGTCTTGGTGGGTCTGCGGCGATGTTTCCGAAGCTCCTGCACCCGCAGTCATTCTTCTTCGGAAATAATAGGTTCCTGCATATTGGGAATGATTTGATGTTCCTCTTTCGGCTTGTAAACAGTTTTATGAACTTTGTAGCTGACGGTGGTGGTTTTGAAGTTGATCGCACAGCCCGTATACTGACGATTTTCGAGAATTCCGACAATCGTTTTCTGATCCCATGCATACGGATTTTGAAATTCCTTTTGTGCGTGTGGTTTTCCGACGGATTCATAGTAGGCAGAGGGAATCAACACCTGCTCTTTCTCAAACTGCCGTGCAATTTGAGACGGCCCTCGCCCCGCAAGACAGAGCGCATAAATCCATTTTACAATCTCTGCGGCGGGTTCGTCAACGCCCCATTGTTTTGGGTCGCTTTCCGACTTCTTGTATCCGAAAGGAACGGAAGGCGATACCCGCCTCCATGTTCGGCTTTGGACTGCCATACCGCACGTATCCTCTTTGAGGTCTGCGCCGCATACCATTCATTGAAGATGTTGTAAAACGGCAGCATTTCCATCCCGTCTCCGGTACTGCTGTTCACATTCTCCTGAATGGAGATAAAGGTAATACCGAGGGACGGATAGACGATCTGCGTCAGCTTTCCGGCTTCCACCTGTTCCCGTCCGAAACGGCTGAGGTCTTTGATAATGATCCGGCAAATTTTGCCTTCCTCCGCCACCGCTGCATTTGCTGAAATCCGCTGCGCTCAAAGCTGGTGCCGGAAATACCGTCATCCACGAAAAACATGGTGTTGCCATAGTCCTGCTTTTTGCAGTAGTCCTGCAAAATTTGCTTTTGGTTGGTTATGGAATTTGATTCATCGGCTTTTACATCGTCTACGGACAGGCGGCAGTAAAGCGCCGTGATTTTTTCTTCTGTTTGCCCATTTTATTTGTTTGCTGTTGTCATTTTTGAAAATTCTCCTTTCCGACAACCGGCGCTGCAAAGGCAATATTAGTTTACAACGCCCGGACGTCTTTTTCCAATGTGTGAAGCTAAATCAGCTTTTCCGAGAGGATCAGCCGCTTGAACTGCTCCAATACGCTTTCTTTACCCTTGGTGCTAAAATGGGTGCTGATGTCATAAGTCGTGCCGCCGATTTTCAGAGAAAATTCGTCCTCTCCCCGAAAATACACCAATTCGCCGCTTTCAATACAAGCGTTGGGATTTTTGCACGGGATCGATTCGGATACATCTTCCTCAACGGGCTTCGGCGGAAGCATCCAAATAACATTGGGATTGGTTGTGAAACCGTCATTTGCTTTCATAGTCGTTCACCTCACCTTTCGTCCCAGTTTTTCTGCAGGATGAGGAATTTAAGGTAATGCTCGCATGCTTTGAGAACGAAATCCTCCGCCTGTTTGGAATTGGCGTTTGGAACATATTTGCGAATTTGCTCCATCGGCAGCTTGAACATCTCCCGTTGGTTGGCTTTTTCTTCCCGCATAATGCCTTCGATGACCTCATCGGTGAGCAGTCCGTCCCGATCCGCCTTATGAAGCCGGAATGCCTGCGAGTAGGACGGGGTGCAGTCGTTGATTTCACATTGCTCTAAAATCGCTTTCTGCGCCCACGGTTCCAGATACGAAAGCTCCACGCCCACCGACAGCGCCATATTGCCCTCGTCCATCTTTTCGAGAAATTCGGGAATCAGGTAGGTCAGGCGGATATAACGCTGTACTTGCGCACGGCTCTCACCACTGTCGGCTCCGAGAACTTCATCGCTCTTTCGCTTCGTCTCAAGTTGAGACGAAGTGCCTGATGCTTGATTGCATCGTATTTCATCTTGTACGCAAACGCCTTTTCACTGGGCAGGATATGCTCCCGGTGAAGGTTGCTGTCCACAAGCATAACTGCCGCTTTATTCCGATCGATGGCATAATCAAAACAATGCGTGAAACGTGTGGTTTGCTCAGGCGCTTCAAGCGCCTGGTACCGGCTTGCGCCTGAAGGCGCATTGAATGGTCTGGCAACCGCATCTCATTCACAAGCAGCCGCTTAAGCGGCTGCTTTTTTGCCTCTTAGTTCTTGCTACCCGTAAACGGGTCTATATACTCTTTCAACGTTAATTGGTCATTCGCTATGTCCTCTGCCAATTGATTGCGTATATACTCTTCTATCGCTTTTTTATTCTTTCCTACCGTATCTACGTAGTACCAGCGTTATTCGCCGCAGGCGAATAATGCGTGCACACAAAAGTGTCGGTTTCCATACTTGTACTTCAAATTCGCGTGCCTGTCAAATATCATCAACGAACTTTTTCCTTTCAGGTATCCCATAAAACTTGCTACACTTATGTTCGGCGGTATTTCTACTAACATATGTATATGGTCCGGACACGCTTCTGCTTCTATTATGTTTACTTTCTTCTGCTCACATAACTGCCGCAAAATTTTCCCTATGTCCGCTTTTAGCTGTCCATATATTACTTGCCTACGATATTTTGGTGCAAACACTATATGGTACTTGCAATTCCACTTAGAATGTGATAAACTATGATTGTCAAGCATTTGACATCCTCCTTTGTTTCTTAGATGTGGTCGCCAAACCTACACCTATTATATCACAAGAGGATCTTTTTTTCCTTTTATCTAAAGATTTTTATTCCACCGCTTCAAGCGGTGGCTTTTTCACGCTGAAGCTACAATAAAGGCAGGGACTTGTTCAGTCCCTGCTTTCCTTGCGACGTGTAAGCGGCGGTGTCCGCTTATGACCTCGTATTCGTCTGTGTTTTCTATTGGTCGGACGATCAGCGGGGATAAAATCCCGACCGTCTGTACGCTTTCAATCAGCGCGTTCATTTCGTCATCGTCCTTTACCTTGAACGGATGCCCCTCAAAGGGGCGTAATTTTTCGACCGGAAGATTGACCGGTTTGTTTCTTGTATTTTTCATATTTTCTGCTCCTCTCTAAATATCTCGCACGGGCTTTTCGTTCCAGATCATGCTCCTGTTTTAATAATTCATACAAGTGCGGAGATTTTTCTAAAATCCTCTCCGCACGGTGAAGCCGCTCCCGGACGGGCTTCATCTGTTTGGAAACCGCCTTGCGGCGTTCCTTGTTCTGCGACTGCTCCTCCGGGGATTTCGGGCGGCGAATTCGGTTGCTGATATGGCTTCGTTCTTCTTCCAAACCGGACAACTCTGCTTTACTCCCGTCCAGATTGGCTTGCAGATCAGAAACCGTGTGAATGCCGTTCTCTCGCAGAAAGCGATAGTCGGCGATCATCTCTTTTACATCCCTTTCCGCCGCCCGCAGATCCGGCGACAGCAGCATCACGTCGACAAGCTCGGCTGCTATTTGAATGACCGTTATGACAAGATAAAACAGCGTATCTATCAAAACGGTAGCGGCGTCATAGCTGTGGTCGATGGCAAAATCCAGCTTCCGCAGTTCTTCTTCAAGCGGAAACCTTTTCGGGCGGTAAGGCGGTCGATACTCCAATGTGAACCGCCGAAACCGATTGACCGCATTTTCGTCCAACTGCTTTTGTACTGCTTCTTTCATAAATCCGAGACTGCCGAGCCGGACGGCTCGCTCCCAATGCTTGGCTTAGACCGAAAAGCGTACCGGGTCGAGCGTGTATCCCAGCGCATGAAGCTGGCTTTCAAATTCTCTCTGACTGGTCGCAAAGGACAGGCAGTATTCCACGTCCTCCCGCAGATAATCCCGATGGGTTTTCCTGCCCGCCTTGTGCGCCCAGTATTCCTTTTTCTTGCCCTTACTGTAAAACTCGCTGTTTTCCAGTACCGAAAGACCGTGTTCCCGGCATACGGCGTCGGAAATCTCCCGCAGCCGGATATGGTCACGGATATGATTTTCAAACTTCCTGCCGGTCTGAAAGGAAACCGAATTAATAACAAAGTGATTATGCAGGTTATCCGTATTCAAATGTGTGGTAACGACGACCTCGTATTTATCACCCCACATCTTTCGTGCGGTTTCCACGCCGATTTTGTGCGCTTCTTCCGGCGTGGCCTCGCCCGATACAAAGCTCTGATATCCGTGATACGCCACATTGCCGCCGAGTTTCCCGAACCGACGCTTGGTCGCCATCATACACTGATACGCTCGCTGCTTTTGGCAGTTGATTCCCGTGACATACACAGTTAAATCGGTCTTTTTGTCGTTTTCCACATAGCGGAGCGTGTCCCACAAATCCTCATCCAAAAATCGCTTGTCGGTGGTCTGGTCGGGATTTTCGGCGTAGTCGATGACCTCTTTTAATCGGGTCTTGACGGGCCAGAAGCCGGTACTTGCCACGCTGCCACCTCCAGTATAATGTCTTTTCTTGGCTGCTTCGGCGTGTCGATCAGTTCGGCATGGATTTCATCGAACAGTTTCAGCGCCGCCGCTTCGGTTTCGGGAGAAAGTTCCCGGTTCAAAAGCTTGTACAGCTTGCCATAGAAATCAAAAAAGGCGCTCGGCTGTACCGCTTTCGGCACATAGCCCAGCGCCCGTTTGACCACATATTTGCTGACGGACAGACCGCACGATTTGGCGATTCGGCAGACAGTTTCCTTTTCCTTTGGCTTGACCCGAAGTTCGATCCGGGCAAGTTTTTCTTTTTCATTTCGGTTCATATAATCAATCCTTTCATAATGGGGTATTAGGGGCTATGCCCCTAAAGGGGAACAGGCGGCGATTCCGCCGTCTGTTCAGATGGGAACTTGCCGTACAAGTTTCCTGCTTGTTACGGTGTGAGACGCACGCTGTGGGACGTAGAAAAAACGGCTCTCCGATACCGTGATTTCGGCGCATCTCTCCGCCGCACGATATGAAAAACCGCTTTCTTTTCCACAAATGCACATCTCACCGATAGTGCCACTTTGATGCCGCACTGTATGGATTTTTTCTTGCCGTGACGCCAAAATAGCCTTGTTTGTCGTCAGCCGAACAGCTCCAAATCATCAAGAACGCTTCGTTCATTTTCAGCCCGTTCCTCGTCGGTCAAACTCGGAACAGCGCTCTGTGCCTGCATCGGTCGCTCCGAAACAATGACGGCGTTCTGTAATTCTTCCCGGATAATGCACCGTATCTGCTCGGCAGTCAGCGCATCGCCGTCTGTCCCGTCAAGTTCTTTACCAACAGCGGCGATGATGAATTTGTTTATCGAGCCATATTGCTTTCGGTCGAGCGACAGCAGCCTTTCGGCAATTTGTCGCTGACGCTTGTCGGCGAAATCAAAGCGTATATCCAGCCGATAAACTTTGCCGCCGTTCATATCCTCGCCTCGGCTTTGATCTGTGCTTCCGCCAGATATTCATACCCCTTTGCGGCGGCGCAGATATCCTCCACGAATTTCACCCGGTCTGCGTTGAACCGATAGAAGTTCCTGACAAGACACCCGCCTCCGCCCGTGATATACAGCATCATCGTGTTTTCGTCATAGCCGTGTTCCCGCAGTCTGCGGAAAATATCCCGCACATATTCGGCGGCAACGCTCTTGATGATCTTCAAATCGGCGGGCCCAATATTTGCTGTGCCAGTAATCAACACCTCGTCGATAATGGCGTCGCTTAACTTCCGCTGCGTTTTCTGCATAAAGACCTCCCGTACGGAGAGGGTTCATTGATACGTTCCGAATTTCTCGGTGAACATTTTCCCTGCTGCGGCTTTACGTGGATCATATAAAGCATGTTCATCGTGCCGTTGCCGATGTCGGCAATCAGGTTCACTCCTTTCAGCGTTGAGGCAAAGCTCGCAATGGCGAAATACCCCTGCAGGTAGATGCGGACGTCGTCAATATAGAGGTGGTAGCCGGTTTTCCTGTAAACAAAATCCACTTCTGCGTTCTGCATCAGATATGCCCTGAAGTCCGCCTTCTGTCCGCTTGTCCACGTCAGCGGAAGCCCTGCGGCGATTACAATATGCGCCTCGGTAGGATTTTTGGCTTTAAGCTTCTTGGCAATTGCCGCAAGGGTGAGGATATAATAGTCCTCATCCTTGATCTTATCCGGGTCAAATTCCTTGTGTCCTTCTCCGATCAGATAATACTTATCGTTGCAGACAAGCATATCCGATGTAAACAGCGGCTCGGCGTCATAGGCGCAGACGCCTGTCGGGAAACAGCAGTTTGCAGTTTTCATATTGCCGTATCCGTGGTCGATCCCGATGATTTTTGTGTTGTTGATGGTTTTCATAATACTTTTCCTTCTTTCTTCCCGTCTTTCCGGGACGTCGTTTTTTATTGGTTTTTAATGACCTGTTTTGTTCTGCCATAAAATGTCCGCATACAGTTCCTTTTCGGCTGGCAGCACCGCATTGAGAAAATAGTTGCGGTAGACGCCGTACCGTGAAATGAGCTGTACGCATTTTGTTTCTTCACCGTCGTCCAACAGCAGGCAGTTGCCGTCCACGCAGTTGCAGCACTTTTTGCGGGCAAGCGCTCTGACTTTTGCCGACTGCTTTGCGTTTAGCTTCAGAACCATACTCCGTTCATTTTGAAATTTGGACATCAAAAAGCCGCCGAGTGCGACCTCGACGGCTTGATGACTGCCTTCTGTATATAATAACGGGAATCGGCGATTTTCTATGATATGGAGCAACAGGTGAAACTGCAAAAACGAAACAACTGTGACCGATTGATTTTATGCGTAATTTGTGATATAATTACCTTGACAAAAAAGAACAGAACAAATTTTTTTAAAAAGTACGATATTTGGGACAATTCTTGTGCTATTATGAAGGCAAAGGAGCAAAGCAGGATGATTTCTTCTTTTTTCACAGCCGATTACCGGAACGGCAGGGCGCGGTTCGGCGGCAAGCAGTATCCCGCCGGGGTGTTTGCCGTGCATCTGCTCAATCAGTTTTATGTGAACGATACCGCCGCACGAATCGCCGTATTCTGGGACAGTCTGCATTTCCATATCCTGCGGCAGCCGCAAAACGGATATCTGAACGTTTCCGAGTTTGTGAAAACCGGCGCAAACACGCTGGAAGCCGTAAAGACGCTGTCGAAGCTGCGCCCGTTTGACGGGGTGGATACGGAGGCGATACAAGAAACGACTGTTTCGCTGTTTACGGAAGAAATCGGGCAAGAGATTTGTGAATACTTTGCCGCAAAAGCGAAGCTCAGCCTGCTGCCGAAGGAGGAAATTGCCGTAGGCACGGCGCAAAGAATGATCGGTGACTTTTCAGAAACCGAGCAAAGGATAGCCGAAATCAAATCGATCCTGCGCTTCTTTGATACGCTTGCCGACCGGCTGGATTTTGACCGCTATTACAGTTTGATGCTGACCGATTTCTTTGAGGGACTGCACTTCGGGCATTATCCCCGCAAATGTGAAATCTGCGGAAGGTATTTTCTCATGCAAAGCGCACGGCGGCAAAAGTATTGCTCTTATGGAATCGCACCGGAGCCATACCGTGGAAAGAGTATCTCCTGCCGCAAGTATGCCGCTGTGCTGAACCGAAAAGAAAAAGCAAAAAACGATCCGGTCAAAGCGATCTACGATCTCCGCTGTGCTGCGATCCGCACCGAATGCGACCGGGGGAACGATTCCGAAGGAATTTGCCGAAGCCGCCAAACGGCTCGCCAAGGAGCATAAGCTGCGGACATTGTCCAACGATTGCTATGCAAAAGAGCAGTATGAAAAAGACATGAGTCGGACGGCGCTGTATGCCGAAACGGACGGAAAGATGAAATGAGGAAGGAGGCGCGCCGGTGAAAAACAACCGCTGGATGAAAGATCTGTATCTGTACCGCATGAAGCCGGCGCCGCCGAAGCTAAATGATTTTCAGGAATATATCGCCCTGTACTTTTCCGAAAAGAATGAAAAGTATCTCGACTGGTTCCTGCATCATTATGAGCCCCGGCTCAACATGGTCATCATGCAGACCGTACAGGAGTATGCCATGCCGGGAAATTTTGCATATTTGAAGCAGGCGTATCTTTTCGGGATATGGAAGGCGCTGCAAAAATACGAGCCTTCCGCCGGCGTTCCGTTTCTCATTTTCAAGGCATACTATGTAAAGAATAAAATTGACGAATATATCTGCAAAATGCGGAAGGGCGCTTCCATGGGGAGCGTGGACGAATATCGCACCCTCAAAAAGGCGATGGCGCTGTTCGCCAAATGCGAGTACAAATTTGACGACGAAACGGTAACGAAAATAGTCGCCGAGATCGGTAAGAGCAGCAAGGCTGCCAAAGAAATCATCCGATGCGGAATCGACAGCACGCACTACACGGATTTTTACCGCCGGTACGCCGACGAGGATGGCGAAAGCACGGCGGAGGACGTAACGAAAGACGATACCTCCAATCCCGAACGGCTGTATTTCAAGCAGTGGCAGACAGACGCTCTGTTTGACATCTATAAGAATCTGTATTACCGGGAGCGAAGCATGATTGCCGATCATCTCGGTTTTTGCCCGGAATGTTATGGAATTTACGAGCTTGGAAAAGACGAAGCCGGGAAATCGGTTAAGCTGCTCCGCAAAGGAAAAGCCTACATTGACCTTGCCGCCGAGCATATTCTGTCCTCGCCTGACACCGCCATTCGCATCGTAAACGGCGCATACGAAAAGATGCTGATTGAGCTTGCCATAGACGGCTATTTCCATATCGTAGAACTCAGGCGGAAGAAAAAGACGAAAACAAAAATCGTCTACGAATACTGCGCCGATCACAATAACGACTGGGGCGAGTTTCGCTACACACCGAGCGACGACGATTACGAAGTCACCCGCTACGTTTACGCCGACAAAAAAGGCGGCTCTTCTTTACCGCCGGCGACTGGATCGTCCGGCAATCCGCAAAAGAGAAGTTTCCGCAAGCGGGCGTCATTCCGGTCACAAAAATATAGCTATAAAACGCAAAAAAGCCCCGTACGAAATGCAGGAAATCTGCAATTGTGAGGAGCTTTGCTGTGCCAATCGGCACATTCGATTTACGATGCGGTTTTGCCTAAAATGAGACTGACGATTGACAGTCATACATTTCGGATAAACTAAAAATACAAATTATCCGGAGGTAAATCAAATTAAAGGACATTTTTTGACAAGTGAAGGAATCCAAAAGTTCCGTGGATATTTGCGGGAGGGAGAAAAGAGCGAGAACACGATCGGAAAATATATCCGTGACGTAACGGTCTTTTGGGAAGTCTGCAATGGCGAGATCACAAAAGATACCGTTATCGCTTACAAACAGAGTCTAATCAACGACGGTTACGCCATCCTCAGCGTCAATTTTGTCTTGGCAAACTGAACAACTTGTTTGCGTTTTTAGGCTGGCATGACTGCCGGGTGAAAGCCTTAAAACTCCAGCGACAGGTCTTTTGCCCGGAGGAAAAGGAACTAACAAAGGCCGAGTACGAACGCCTTTGCCGGGCGGCGCAGCAAAAGCACAACGAGCGCTTGAACCTTATTTTACAAACGATTTGCGGGACGGGCATTCGGGTCAGCGAGTTGCAATTTATCACTGTCGAAGCAATCAAAAACGGCAAAGCGGTCGTATCCCTCAAGGGCAAGACAAGAACCGTCTTTCTCGTCAATCCCCTACAATAAGGAACTGCTCCGCTATATCGCAGAGCAGAAAATACAGTCGGGCGCGGTTTTCATCACCCGCACCGGCAAGCCTATGAGCCGGACAAACATCTGGCGGGAGATGAAGGGTTTTTGTGAGGAAGCCGGGGTCAATCCGCAAAAGGTCTTTCCCCACAATCTGAAGCACTTATTTGCACGGGTGTTTTACGGCATTGAAAAAGACATTGCAGAACTCGCCGACATTCTCGGTCACAGCAGTATCAACACAACCCGCATCTACATAATCTCCACCGGCTTTGAACACCGGCAGCGGATGGAGCGCATACGACTGATTCTGTAACAAAAAAATGGGTCGACGGCAAGTCAGCGACATAATCCGCATTATGTTGTAAACATCGGCTGAGAAAAACGGCTGCCAACCATTTAAATAAGTCGTTACCTTCAAAAATGGGTGCAAAAACTCAAGCCTTTTCTTGCTCGTTTTTGAAAAGGCTTTTTCGTGCTATTATATTTTCGACAATTTCCTTACAAATCATACTTTTTTTTCGAAACATATTGTAAAACGACCTGATTTGTGCTATAATTCTATATGTAAAATTGGATTTATTGCAGTCTATTACTGATTACTGCAACATAATACGGATTATGTTGCAGTAATCAGATGCATACGTAAATAATGGCAAAGCAAATTTAGCCTGCAAATAAAATCATTTCATAGGCAGAGGATTACTGATGGATATAAATAATATTTTGCCATATTTTCAACTGGCGGCCAGTGTATCAACAACATTGACAATATTGATTACAGCGCTTATTTTTCTTTTTCAGCGACGAAGGGAAATAAAGGTGGAATCAATTAAGGCAGGAACCAATATTGAACAAATTGTCATTCAATGGTCGTATGTTGATATGGTCATAAAAAGCTCTTTCCCAAAAGAGCATTCATTGCTTATAAATAAAGAGCTAAAATCGATGTGCCTATTTGAACAGTCCGAAAAGAAAAAGGTTTTTACCGCAGAAGAAATTAAAACCATAGGAAAGATTTTTATTGTTAACAATTTTAACGGAAATGAAATAGGTCCGCCGACTTTATTGTATAAAGTCAAACGAAATTCGGTTAAAAAGGCTAATGCACGCTATCCAAAAATTGTTTTGGATACAGTTGGGAGAGTAGACGGCGACGAGTATATTCATACTTTCCATAGAATTTTAGTGGATACGCTAAATAAAATCGAAACCTTGAGTTCTATGATTTACCTTAATGTCGCCGATGAATATACAGCATATTCGCTTTTAGGAGATAGCTTTTTAGGATTTATCAAACTGATGTATTACTATATTGCAACTATAAATGCAGATTCAAAAGTTGGTAAGAAAAAGCTATCCTATACGATTGCCATATTTAACAAATGGAAAAAGAGGAAAATAAAAGAGATAAAAAAATAAAGGAGATCTACTCATGCAGCATCACACCTTTGGGGATTTTATAAACGAAAGCAAGCGCCACAAGCTCAACCGTCCCATTACGGGAATTATTCAAGAGGACAGAATATGGGAACAATGGTATGACCCGACCATATTTTCGCAGAAGTTTCCGAAAATGAACCAAAAGATTTTCTTTTCCGGTGTATTGGGGATGACGATGAGCGTATTATCATTAATAACCGCGGGATGAAAACCTTTACCGTCCAGCAATTTAAGGAGATAGTTTTCAAATACGAAAAAGCGTTTACGGCAATGCAACTGAAAAAGGGAGATGTCATTTGCACCGTAGGTTTGACAACGCCGGAAATGTATGCAATCAAATACTCCGCCACTTCTCTCGGTCTGATTCTCTGCAATTTGAATGTGTTTGACGTAGGCGTGATTGACGACGGGAAAAATCGTCTGTTCAGACAACTGGAAAATGTCTCTCCCAAGATGATTTTCACGCTGGATATGCTGGAAGATAAAATTTATCAGGTAATCAACGATCCGAAATTCCGGTCTGCCGTTAAAGTTTCCATGCCGCTGGAGTATTCAACCCCAAAATGGAATCCGGAGCGGTTGGCAATTGGATTAAAAGTCGGCGTTGCCAAACTGTCCGGCAAAAAGATTGCAAATTTGATTTCATTGAAGCAGTTTTTGAAACTCGGCGATAAAATTGCGGACAGGGACGTTGTTGAAAGATATGAGGAAGGAAGGCCCTGCAATATCTCTTTCACCAGCGGAACGACCGGAATCAATAAGCCGGTTCTTCTGTCGCATGACGCCAATAATGCGCTTGCATTTCAGCAGATGCTTGGGGATTTCGTCTGGAAGAAAGGTACGATGCACCTTGCGCTTGTCCCGCCTTTTTTGGCTTTTTGGGATGCGGATATTGTTCATGCCGTTTTGTGTCAGGGCGGCGTAAACATTATTGAGCTGGCGCTGGACTATAAGACCATTCCGGGCTATTTCAAAAAGTACAAGCCCAACATGGGAGTTTGGTCACAATATCTTTAGAGTTCCATATTGACTTTGCCGGATAAAGAGCTGAAAAAAGTCAGTCAAAACCTGCGCCACGTTATTATCGGAGGTGAACGGTGTGAGATCAACGCCGCAGAGGTGTTTTACAATAAAACCGGAATTGTACAAATGACGGGATTCGGGGCTTCTGAGGTCAATACCACATTCAGCATTACACATCCGAACTGCAATAAAGTCGGTACGGCAGGCATTCCTCTCCCTTTTAACAATGTAAAAATTGTGGATGAGGACTTCAAGGATCTTACCTACAACGTTCCCGGTCGATTGCTTATTACCGGGCCGTGCCTGATGAACGGCTATTATCATCGGAACGACTTGACGGAAAAGGCCATATATATGGATGAAAAAGGCGTTTCGTGGTACAACACCGGCGATTATGCCGTCATGGATGCGGATGGTTGCTTAACCGTGCTGGATCGATATGTTCCGCCTGTTATGCTCAAAACCGGAGAAAGGTAAACACGTTGGATATGGTCGAGGCAGTCAAGAAAAATCGCAATATAAAGAATTGCAAAATTACATATCACAACGGCATATTTGTGCTTCACCTGTCCATCGATGATTCTGCCGGTGTATTCAAAAAAGACGCAATCGAGAGTATTTTGAATACCATTCAAACCGGGTTGCCGGAAAACCAGTGGCCTGATTTTATTCTCCTATATAGCGAACTGCCTCGGACAGCCGTCGGTAAGGTGGATTATAAAAAACTTCAAGCCGTTGGGGATAAAACTTGCAAAGAACATACCGAAGTCGGCAAATTAAAACTCGTTGAAATATAAATTTTGGAGGACTGATTCCCATGCAGACATGAAATTTAACCGGATTAGATTTAATTTGACCAGTCAACAAAAGAAAGGAAGTTCAAAATGACTAACAAAACCATTCTTACCCCACCGCCAGCATATAGGGTTTTCATATCTTCTACTTATGAAGATATGAAAGAATTTAGGAGTGCAGCCGCAGATGCACTAACTAATATACAAGCGATTCCAATGGGAATGGAAAGATTTACAGCTACAAACCAACCTCCTATTGACAGATGTTATGAAGAAATTCGACAGAGTCAATTTTGTGTAAGTATAGTTGGTTTCCGTTACGGATCATTGTATAAGGATTCTACTCTTTCTTATTCTGAATTAGAATTCAACGAAGCAGAGCGATTGGGCATTCCTATTTTGGTTTTCATAAGAGAAGGAGAAATGGATGCAAATAAGATAAATTTAGAGGACTTTTCTAAACGTGAAAAATTCAGAAATAGATTGCGGAATAGCGCCAGTAATCGCCTAACGGTTGGTTTTTCTTCCCCCGAAGATTTAAGAGATAAGTTAACTCGGGCATTACAAGAAGAAATTAAGAGAAGCGTTGAAGGGAAAAACGAACCTGAATCTAGTAAAAAGAGCGAAAATAAAATTGATGAGTATTTAGCGGGAGCACAAATTTACAAGAAATTCATTTTAATGCCGGGAGAGTACTGTGATCAAACTGTAAGGCTTCGTGTAAGATTTGACGGAACTTTTGGCACATGGCAGCTTAAAGAAGAACTATTTGAGGCATATAATCTACCAGTAGGCAAGGCGTTGTATCTCAACGATTTGTTTGTATTGGGCGTCGATTATGGTAACATAAGAAACGAAGAAAGACATATTGATGCTTTTGCAGTGGGCGATGCCGCAAGATGGATTCTCAACAATAATATCACCAAAGGAAGTGTTTTCGAGGGAGATTTTAGTCTCGAGTGGAAATATGTTAAAAATATAGCTGGAAAGGCTAGGCTTCAAATAGGAGCAAGCGATGCATGCATTGCTAAACTAATCATTAGGAGTTCCAATATAAAATTGATTGCGCAAAACCAAAGCACTGCGCAGGAATACGATTGGTTGGAGAGTGTAAAAGAAGCCGATGGAATTTGTAATATGAGTCCTTCAGCAGAAATATCAAGCAATATCAGTCAAGACATTTTATTACGGCTTTTGCAATTAATGATTTAAAAAAATACTCCCTTGAGAGTTTTTTAGAACTTTCAAGGGAATAGCATTCTTTGATCATCATCAGAAACGTATCTGTGCATTATAGAGAAGGCAAAAACACTCTTTTCGGTTGACTGACTTCATATGTAGATTAATCGTTATTAACGATTTCCATTGCTCTGTTTTGAATGTTATTCATCCGTCCTACCCACGCCATTTGGTCTTGCGCTTTGAGTGCTTCGGTCACGCCCTCACGCTCTGCCATCTGTTTTATCAGCCGAAAGAACATTTCCTCCGCCTGCCGGTCAACGTCGGCAAGGTAGCTGTTCAGCTTGCCATCGGTTAGCAGGTTGTAGTACAGAATACGGTGATGCTCTTTCAAGTACCGTCCGTGCCGTTGTCCCCAAATACCTACCGGCTGTTCTTCCTCGGCGGGTAAAGTCAGACAAGGAAGCAAGTAATCGCCTTGCCGTTCGTATTTTCCGCCAATTTGCTCAAATAAACTCTGTTCCATCATTGTCCCTCCTCGTACTTCACTTTGAATTTTTTGATCGGTGCGTTGGCGACTTTTAATAGAACATCATCCACGGCGTCGGTGTACCTGTCTGCTGAAATCAGCTTGTTTCGCATCCTGTTCAGGCTGTCAATAACTATTCTCCTTTCGTCCCTGTTCAGCGCTATATGGTATTTTGTCTCTCGCATATCATCTTGACTCCTTTGCTTATATTGTAGCAAAGAGATTTCCACTTGACGAATGTACGATTTTGAATTTGGACATAAAGAAAGGTAACACAGAAAGCATTTCTGCTCTCTATACTGCCTTTTGCCTTTGCTAACGCCCGTTCGGTTGTATTTGAATGATGTTTTCAAATTACTGCCCTATGTGACGTTAACATTTAACGCTCCCCTTTTTGATAACAAGTATACTATATTTCAAACCGCCGTTTTGTCGGTCAAGCGGTTTTTGGTCTTCCCCGACTGTCTATGCAAAAATGACGTCCCGTGTTTTTCGGGACGTCATATGTTTTTAACTTGCAATATAAACTTTCACGCGCATTATTACATCTCAAATTCGCCTATAAGTTCTTTGAGAATGTTCGACTGTCCCGACAGTTCCTCGGCGGACGCGGCACATTCTTCTGCTGTTGCGGAATTTGACTGTATTACATCTGATATTTGTACGATATCCACGTTTATCTTTTCAGTCATTTTAAGCTGAGCGTCGTTTGAACGCGATATATCTTCCATTATTTTCTTTACCGACAATGTATATTCATCGAGCTGCTGCATGGCTTTGGCGGTATCTTCCATTATGGTCATACCGTTGTTTACGGCGCTTACCGACTCGTCAATATATCCGGCAGTATTCTGTACAGCTTCCGACGATTTTGCCGCGAGGTTTCTTACCTCGTCCGCTACGACCGCAAAGCCTTTTCCTGCGACGCCCGCTCTCGCGGCTTCTATCGCCGCATTGAGGGCGAGAATATTTGTCTGGAACGCAATGTCTTCTATCGTTTTAATAATGTTTCCGATCTGATCGGACGACTTATTTATATTGTTCATTGCTTCCGAAAGAGTGTTCATCTTATTGTTGACTGTTTCAACAAAGTCGGACGTCTTTGTAATAAGTTTGCAGGCTTCTTCACAGTTCGCGGAATTTTCTTTTGTACGGTCGTTTATTTCCTCGATATTGCCTATCATTTCGTCAATTGCCGACGACTGTGATATACTTCCTTCTGCAAGCGTCTGCGCAGCGGAAGCGACCTGTTCCGAGCCGGAATTTACCTGGTCTGATGAGCTGTAAATATTTCCGATAACATCTACGAGGTTTTTCTTTATCGTGCAGATATTTTCATACAGAGGCTCGAAATCGCCGATATATAGCTCTTTGTTCTGCTCGGTATTTACTTTCAGATTTTCGTTTGCAATTTCTTTCAGCACGCGGCTTATATCGTTTACAGAGTTTTTCATATTTTCGCGGAGCGTCGCAGACGCTTTCGCTATGCTTCCTATCTCGTCGTTTCTCACGGTATAGCGGTCGATATTATTTGTCGCGTCAAGACGTATATTGCCAAGCTCTGTAATTGCATTTTCGACATCTTTGAGCGGTCTTACAGACGAATTTATAAGCAAATATACTATAACGGTAAGGATAATTGCGCTTAAAACAAAGATTATCGCAAGCATAATGCTCAGTCCGTAAGCCGACGCAAATACCTCCGCCCTTTTATCAGCTATAACAAATACCCACCCGTAATCGCTTATGCTGTTGTATGCGGCTATGTAAGAAGTTCCGTTCTGTCTGTAAGTGATATAGTCGCAGATATTTTCATCTTTTCCGTTTACTTTTTCGATAATATTACGGATAAATTCTTCGTCAGCGACGGTAGTTATTTTTTCGGTATCGGGATGGAAAATATATTCTCCCGTAGCGGCGTTTACAAGGTAATATTCCGCGCTCGGCATACCGTTTAAAGGAAGCTCGTTCAGCTTTTCGACCAGTCCTTTTGTAAATATGCCTATTCCGCCCAGACCTATAGGAGTTCCGCTTTCGTTTATTACCGCCTTATACATTGAAATTATCTGTTCGCCGCTCGAAGGAGAGATAATAATTCCCGTATTATAAACGCCGTTTGCGGCGAGCATAGCCTCGTGAAGCTCGTTTCTGTTTGCCTCGTCGGGGCGCGTAACCATACCTACAGTTCCCGCATTCGTATGTGCAAGCACTTCCGTTTCCCAACTGCTGGCATAGATACCCTCAAGATTTGAAAGGTCTTTTCCGTAATCCTCGGTATATTTCTGCGCGGCTGATTTTTTTCCTGCATTTGATCTGTCGTTCAGAAGAGCGATTATCTGATCTGCTTTGAGATAAGAAGTAAGGCTGTTCTCAGCCGAACGGACATAGTTCATAATGATCTCCGAGCGGTCGAGCGCGACAGTCTCCATGCTGTTTACAGCATTATTTTGCGTGGAATTTGTCACAGAGCCGTTTATTATCAAAAACAGCGTCAGAAAAACCACCGCCTGAGCTATAAGCACTAAAAGAGTTATACGCAGCCCTACTTTACAAATCCCGTTTTTTTTCATAAATCGCACATCTCCTGACAAACAGCATTTTATGTTTAGTTTGGACAGTTTTCCGCACACCATTAACACCGCCAACTAAATTTAATTAATTATAACACATTACACAAATCAATTCAATAAGAATTTGTAATTTTAGGCAAAAAATACAAAAAATTTTTCTTGAATTTGGACTTAATGCACGAAATGAGTTGAAGAAAATAAAAAATATTACATACAGCAAAAAATCGGCGAAAAGCCGCGTTTTTCGCGCTGACTTTCCGCCGACATTTGCAATGTTTACTTATACTGTAAACAAGTGAGTAAAGCTGTTGAGAAAATCTTGTTTACTTTCTCATTGCCATTTTCAATATATCGCCGAATTTTATCCTGTTTCCGCTGTGAAGGATAATTGCCTCATAGACCTTGCTCACAACAATGGCAATCAGCACCACAAACGCCGCGAGGATAACTGTTGCAATGAGAGCCTGAGCCGTGCCGAGATTTCCGAGGATTATCGCTCCGGGGAGCGCAAACGGGCTTGAAAGCGGGAAATAGTATGAGAACACCTGTACGGGATTTGTTTCAACAACGCCCGTCGAAAGGTTTTCGGCGTTGAAAATAACGGGGAAATCTGCAAGGTACATTCCCAAAACGCCCATAAGCGAATACGGCTGCATTGCCATTGCTAAATCTTCCATTCTCGAAATTGACGCGCCCACAAGCGCCGCGATAAGCGAGTAGAATAAAAATCCGAAAATGAAGATAGCGAATATTAGTATGATATTAAGCGGCGTGAAGTTTTTGAGAAGCTCTCCTATAGCTTTTGCAGCTTCTATTTCGTCAAGCGAAACTCCCGCCTGCGCCGCAGATTCTCCCGCGGTGTTTATAATGTCCGAATTTGCGAGAATACTTGTCATTTTTCCGATAAATCCAAACGGCGCGGAAACCGCAAAGCTTATGCCGCAAACTATGCTTACAAGTATCACCTGTCCAAAGCTCACTATTCCCATTGCAAGAACTTTTCCGATAACGATTGCAAGAGGTCTTACCGACACAAGCAAAAGTTCCATAACGCGGCTTGTTTTCTCTGTCGCTATAGACTGCGCGACTGTCGAACCATAGGCGAAGATGAGTATAAAAAGCACTATCGGAAGTATCAGCGGCACAATGTAGTTTATAATACTTGTAAACATATCGACCTGCTTAGAGCCTGCTTTAAGCGCTGTGCAGTCAACATCTATAAGCGTTTTCGGATAGTCCTCTTCTGAAACGCCTAAATTTGCCATTCGCCTTTTGTCAACAAGCATGTAGATAAGGTCGGAAAGCGAATCGGCGCTTTCTCCGCTGCTGCCTTCGGAATAATAGACGTTTGCCGAATAGCTTATGACCCCGCCGTTTGTGTCCTTGATCTCAGTCAGCTTTACGAGAGCCTCGGCGGTTTCCTTTACCGAAAGCTCATCGACAAGGCTGTCGGCGTCTTTGTCCGTTTTCGACATCACCGCGCCAAGCTCGTTTGCTTCGGCAAAATCTACATCAATAAGAATTCCCGTTTCGTCAATGACATAAATGCTTTCAAAATCCTTATAGGTATCGCCCGTGTTTTCGACGGCATCCTCTATTGCCTCGTCAGCTCCCATCATTACGGGGAGAATATTTGTAAGCACGCAGACTGCCGAAAGTATAACGCAGGTCAGGATAGTACCTATTATAAATGATTTTGTCTTTATGTGTTGGACGAGAGTGAACGCCAGAACGTTCTGCCAGCCTTTAGTCCTCATTCGTGCCACCTGCCTTTTCAATGAAAATTTCGTTGAGCGTAGGTTCGCGCAGTTCGTATTTGATAAGCGGTATCTTGCTTTCTATTATCATATTCAGCAGCTTGTGCGCCTGCTCTTCGCTTTTTACATTGAACGACGTGCCGTTTGGGGTTTCCTCCGTCACCGAAAGCTCGCACTGCTGCGCCATAGCCCGTATGTCGCCCTCGGCTTTTACGGTAAGTTTTACGCGCCCGTAGCCTTTTTTTATCTCGTTCAGGTTGCCTTGTAAAAGCGTTTTGCCCTTGTTCATTATCACAATGTCGCGGCAAAATTCTTCTATGGTCGTCATCTGGTGGGAGGACATAATGATGTACTTGTTCTTCTTAATTTCCTCGCGTATAACGCTTTTGAAAAGCTCGGCATTTACCGGGTCAAGCCCCGAAAGCGGCTCATCAAGAACGATAAGTTCGGGATTTGGAGCTAAAGCGGCAATAAGCTGTATTTTCTGCTGGTTTCCTTTTGAGAGCTGTTCAGCGCGCTTGTTTTTGTATTCCGCAACATTAAGCCGCTCAAACCAGTAGTCCAGCGCGTTTTTCGCCGATGCGCCCGTAAGTCCGCGCAGTTTGAGGAAGTACGTCAGCTGGTCGTAAATTTTATACTTCGGGTAAAGTCCGCGTTCTTCCGCAAGATAGCCCACGGGCATATACGCCGCAAGAAATTCCTTTCCGTCCCATTTTACCTTTCCGCTGTCCGCGGCAAGCATTCCGAGGATAATGCGGATAGAGGTGGTTTTTCCTGCGCCGTTTGTTCCCAAAAGCGCGAAAACGCCCGGACTTGTCATTTCAAATGAAAGTCCGTCTACGGCTGTATAACTGCCGTATTTTTTGACAATATTGTTTACAGATAAAGCCATGGTTTTTCCTTTCAATTTTATTTTGAAAACCTTTACGGTTTATAAAACCGAGCGGGTTCTGCGGTTTGAAAAAGCACCTGAAGCCGCGCAAAACAAGCAAGCGGAGAGTTTTGGAAAAATTTAAAAACGCTTTTTGTTTCACTTTAAAACAGCAATAAAAAAATGCGCAGCCGAAACCGCGCATCTGTAAAAATGCAGGCTCCGATTGCTGCGACACAATTATCGTTAGACTTAAAGAAAGTACACGAAAAAGAGCGCGCACTTTTACTGCTGTAAAAGTGTGAACTTTCTTTCATCTAACTATTCAATTGTGCCGCAAGAAAATTATAGCATATTTATCAAAGTTTGTCAATACTTGTTTGTTGATATTTCTTATAATTTCTGTTCATTTGTCAATGATATGTTACACTATTCTCAAAAAAATTATAATGTTAATAACTAAGATTGAAATCAGCCGAT
>CANRDI010000017.1 GCA_947629335.1 uncultured Clostridia bacterium
AAGCTCAACGCTAACGTTGCAGGTCTTAAAAAGTCAAGCGAGAAACTTTCAAGCGGTTACAGAATTAACCGTGCAGGTGACGACGCGGCAGGTCTTGCAGTTTCTGAGAAGATGAGAAGCCAGATTAGAGGCTTGAACCAGGCAGTTCGCAACTCTCAGGACGGTATCAACATGATCCAGACTTTCGAGGGTGCAGCTCAGGAAACACACAGCATTCTCCAGAGAATGAAGGAACTTGCAAGCGAATCCGCTAACGGCACTTACGACAACTACACCGACCGTGCGGCTATGCAGCTTGAATTCGAGCAGTTGAACGATGAGTTGAACCAGATAGCTGATACAGACTTCAACGGAACTGTTGTTTTGAACGGTGGAGAGATGTCTGACGGTTTGAAGGCAGTTGACGGTGAATTTGATTATGCTAACAAGGCAGGTCAGGTAGCTGAAGAAAACGCTAAAATCCTTGCAGACGCACAGGCTGCGGCTCAGAAGAATATTGACGCTGCTCAGAAGAAATTTGACAGCGCATTCGCAACATATGACGCAACCGAAAACCGCGATCTTTGCTTAAGCGGCGATGCAGTTCAGTGGAATACTGTTGATGACAACACATATACCGCTGAAGCGGCTAACGATTTGTTTGCTGCGGCAGCAAACACAGATGGCGATACGTTGGAAGATTTGGGCGTTAGCGAATTTAACGTTGAGTTTCAGTACGATGAAGATGATGGCTGGAGTGTACTTAAAGCTTGGTATATCGATGGTGATGGAAAAGAACAAGAACTCGATGCTTCATCTTTTGAAACTCTTATTGGTGCTGACGGCACAATAGAATCAACCGAAAACGGTGGCTTTATAGTTGGTGGTGGCGTTTATGGAAACGCTATATTTGCAGGTTCCGAAGCGAAAACAGGCGATGTTGTCTCGTTGAAATACACTAACAGCGCAACTTCTTCGACCGCTCCTTCCAACATTGGTATGGACGAGGAAAGCCTGAGAAACGATGCTGGTGTTGCCGCTCCCAAGCTTGAACTTTCCGAAGATGCACAAAATCCTGACAAAATGTCGCCTGAAATGTTGGAGGCTCTTAACAAACTCGATCAAGCAACGATTGAGTTCCAGTATTCTCCCGACGGATTGACCGCTACTATAAGTGATGATTCTCTTACAATCACCGATAACACAGACGGTACATTTAGCATTTCGTTCAAGGATTCCGAGGGTAACGATGTTACGCTTGCAACGGTTACCATGCAGGAGGCTCATGAGTCCACTACCGGAAATACAGCGAGTGCGACGGCGGGAGGCAATTTCAATGCTGGTGCAGCGGGCAAAACGCTTGAATATAAAACTGTTGGTGATGCTACAGGTTGGTACGAGAAGGGTACCGAAACTGCCGTTGATTTGACAAGTGTTAGTGTTGATGGTCAAACTTTAAATGTAACTGTTAGTGGGACAGCGGTAGTTGGTGATGAAATCGTTATCAAACCGACTGAAAACTCAACAAATGTAGAATTCGAGTATGTTGGACAGAAAGCTACTTCCGGCAAGGTATCCTTTGGTGTTGCTCTTGACGAAGGCAAGTTCAACGCTACGGCTGTAAAGCCCACTATCGATCCGACAACCAGCCCTGACGGTGTTGATTCCAGAGCAATCGACAAGGCATATGAGAACGCAAAGAAGGCTCTTGAAGAGGCTAAAGCAGCATATCCTAAGAGCATTGATGATCTTCCCGACAATTCCGGCGTAACCAAGGCTGACGCGTTCGACAACTCGACCGCTCGCATGACTTACACCGAGAATATCGTTCTCCAGACAGGCGCAAGAACCAAGGACGCTGTTAACTTCACATTTTCTTACAACCGCGATGGTACTGCCGACATGGGCGACCTCAAGGCTAATCTTAACCTTTCTTCGCGCGAGGACGGCTTGAACACCGCTAATCTGTCGCTTGCAACGCAGGAAGATGCTAACCATGCTATCGACCAGATCGACAAGGCGATCAACAAGACTTCTATGGTTCGCGCTACATTCGGCGCTATCCAGAACCGTCTTGAACACAAGATCACCAACTTGACAACAACAAGCGAGAACCTGCAAGAAGCTGAAAGCTCGATAAGAGATACAGACATGGCACAGGAAATGATGAACTATACAAAGTACAACATTCTCCAGCAGGCTGCACAGTCTATGCTCGCTCAGGCAAATCAGCAGCCGCAGTCTATCCTCCAGCTTCTCGGCTAATCGCCTTGAAACTGCATGAACGCGGTTTAACAAACAAATTTTCCCCTCTCAAACGAGAGGGGATTTTTGTTGACATAAATTGACAAGCAATGCTGATTGTGATATAATATAATTGCCGGATTGCCACCCGAGCTTTTGCGAGGGGAGGTGATGTTATGGAATACTTGCTGGAAATACTTATTTCCGTCGAAGCGGGTTTGCTCGTAGAGCTTATCTGCAGGTGGCTTGACGGACGTAACGGCAAACGGTAAGCACAAAAAAAGTCCCCTGAGACGGTTAGCAGCCCTCAGGGGATATTTTTGTGATGTTATGGACTTGCTGGAGTCATTTATTTCACATTTACATTATAGCACATCAATTCTGATTTGTCAATAGTTTTTTGCAACAAAAATCCCCTCTCGGTCGAGAGGGGAAAATTCGTTTGTTAAACCGCATTCATACAACTTTAAGGCAATTAGCCGAGAAGCTGGAGGATAGACTGCGGCTGCTGATTTGCCTGAGCGAGCATAGACTGTGCAGCCTGCTGGAGAATGTTGAACTTGGTGTAGTTCATCATCTCGCTTGCCATATCGGTGTCGCGGATTGCCGCTTCTGCTTCAGTCAAGTTTTCACTGGTAGTAGTGAGGTTAGTAATCTTGTGTTCAAGACGGTTTTGGATTGCACCGAACGAAGCGCGAACCATTGATGTTTTGTTAATTGCCTTGTCAATCTGGTCAATCGCGTAGTTAGCATCTTCAGCTGTTCTAAGCGAAAGGCTTGCTGTATTAAGACCCTCCTTACGAGAAGAGAGATTGAGGTTAGCATCAAGCCCACCCATATCAGCTGATTTATCGGTGTTGTAGTTAAATGTGAAGTTTACAGCGTCTTTTGTGCGCGCGCCTACCTGCAATGT
Organism: uncultured Clostridia bacterium; assembly: GCA_947629335.1. Classification (GTDB taxonomy): domain Bacteria; phylum Bacillota; class Clostridia; order Oscillospirales; family Ruminococcaceae; genus CAG-115. The sequence goes on from CANRDI010000017.1 coordinate 3,137, forward strand.
GATGTTGTCGGTGTAGGTCATACGAGCAGTAGACTTGTCGAAAGCGTCCGACTTAGAAACACCCGCTTTAGTTTCTCCGCTAAGTGCATCAATTTGTGCCTGAAGTTCATCAATCTGTTTTTGAATAGCATCATTGCTGATGGTTGTAGTTTCAACCGCAGACACATCTGGCAGTGCTGTTGCATCAGGTGCAACATAACTTGAGAATTTCAGTTCCGCAGTTATATCATCTTTAGCTGCTCCTGAAGTATTTTCAAACTTTGCTGTGCTGAAATCAATTTCAAGCAGTGTATTTGTTCCCTTTGCGCCAGCACTGGTTAAATCGTTTATTGTTATTTTACCAGAACCAACGGTTACCCACACTTCTTTACCACCAATTTCTACTTTGGCTCCAGCTGTTCCTGCACCAACAGCAGTAGTAAGATCTGCACCGCCTAATTCACTGAATGTCACAGCACCAGTATCCGAAAGGCTGAATTTAACACCACTTGCTTCAAGAGCCTTAAGGAACTCTTGCATATCTGCATCCATCTGCTCGTCCTTAATGCTCGACTTTACGGTTGGAGCATCACTGGTTAATTTGACTTTACCAGCAGCGTCAAGCTTATCAGCTTGAAAAGCGTCATCTGCAAAGCCCGCATTTTTCGGAGCCATAGCCTTTACGCCGGGACCCTCAAAGTTAAGCGTTATAGAATCGCCGGTATTCAGCTTAGTTGCGTCAAACAGCACGTTAACACCGCCAACATCTGCGCCAAGTGTAAATCCACCGCTACCACTTGTAGTTGTATCGCCGTTTTTGGGTGTAGCAGCAAACAATGTTTTCAGTTTTTCAGCAGACAGAGTGCCGAGAACCGTTTTACCATCTTCGCCACCCAATAATTCACCGCCGGAAACCTCATAAGTAGCTACACCATCTTTGACTGTTGCAGTCCAAGTTACGTTAATGCTCTTTACGTCACTCGGATCAAGACCAAGATCGTTCCAAATCTTCTGAGCTTCTTTGATATCGTAGTTGTTTTCATCAACATCTTTATAGATACCCGTGCCGTCAACTGACTTGGTTTTAATATCTTCTGCCTTGGTCTCATTAAGCTTGTCAATCTGACTCTTTAAATCAGCAATTTTTGCATCAATTTGATCTTTCTTGTTGCCATAATTAAACTCGCCATCAACAGCCTTCAGTCCGTCAGACATCTCTCCGCCGTTAAGAACGATTGTTCCGTTAAAGTCGGTATCAGCAATCTGGTTAAGCTCGTCGTTAAGCTGGTCAAACTCCAACTGCATAGCCGCACGGTCGGTGTAGTTGTCATATGTACCCGTAGCGGATTCCTCAGCAAGCTCTTTCATTCTCTGGAGAATGCTGTGAGTTTCCTGAGCTGCGCCCTCGAATGTCTGAATCATGTTGATACCGTCTTGCGAGTTGCGAACTGCCTGGTTCAAGCCTCTAATCTGGCTTCTCATCTTCTCAGAAACCGCGAGACCTGCCGCGTCGTCGCCTGCACGGTTAATTCTGTAACCGCTTGAAAGTTTCTCGCTTGACTTTTTAAGACCTGCAACGTTAGCGTTGAGCTTGTTGTACGCATTCAATGCGTTCATGTTATGCTGTACTTCTGTTCACTCTGAAAATAGTACATGAATTTAAACAAAATATTCTTGAATTGTAAAATACTTTTGAATATTATGCACTAACTATTTGCTGTAATCGTGTAATGAATTGTAAAAACTTGTAATTATCTGTAATAATATTCTAAATATTGTTAATTTATGTAAAACAGGTGGCTGAAAAGTGCCGAAAAATTTCCAAAAATAGGTAAAAATTGCACAAAAAATCCCGCATTTTACGCTCATTTGCGGGATGTTTTTTAGCTAAATTTACTTTAAAAATTGTTTAAAAACTTATTGAAAAATGCGAAAATGACTTAAAAACAGATTAAATTTGTAAGATGAAAACTTTGCAACAAAATAAAAAATTTCCACAAATTCAACATGAGTTGTTGAAAACTTTTATTTAATTGCACAAGGTTTTGTCACAAACACAAAAGAATGTAAAAAGTTGTTGACTATTGTCGATAAGTGAGAGATAATTGAAATAAGTAATTGTTTATTCAATTACAATAAAATAAGGGGGTCTGATTTATGATAATCAGAAAAATCGAGCCGGAACTTCCGGCAAAACGAAAACGCGTCGCTGCTTATGCGCGCGTTTCAATGGACGGCGAAAGTATGTCAAATTCTTTAGCGGCACAGACGGATCATTTTCAAAAACTTATTTCCGATAATCCCGAATGGGATTTTGCAGGGATCTATGCCGACGACGGAATTTCGGGAACTCAGACTGTCCACAGAAAAGAATTTCTGAGAATGCTCGACGACTGTGATGCAGGAAAAATTGATATAATCCTCACCAAGTCAATTTCAAGATTTGCGAGAAACACTATTTCTCTTCTTGAAACTGTACGGCATTTAAAGAAAATCGGCGTTGAAGTGAGATTTGAACGCGAAAAGCTCAGTACTTCCGAGGCAAAAAGCGAATTTCTTATCACTATCCTTACTTCTTTTGCTCAGGAAGAAAGCCGAAGCATTTCAGAAAATGTCAAATGGGGAATACGCAGAGGTTTTGAAAAAGGAAAAATGAACGCTTTTACGCTGTACGGCTATCGCGCTGACCACGGAACGCTTAAAGTTGTTCCAGAAGAGGCGGCTGTTATAAGGCTTATTTATGAGAATTTTTTAAACGGCTGTACGACCGCGAAAACCGAAAAACAGTTAGCGGAAATGGGCGTTAAATCTTATCGCGGAAAGCATTTTTCAAAGGACGCCATTCGTCAGGTCTTGCGGCAGGAGAAATATACGGGCTGTGCAACTCTCCAGAAATATTATATAGAAAACCATATCACACACAGAAAACGCCGTAATCTCGGAGAACTGCCGCAATATTTTGTTGAACAGTCTCACGAGGCTATAATAGACAGAGAAGTTTTCGACGAGGTGCAGAAGGAAATAAAACGCCGCCGCGAGCTTGGTATTTTCGCTTCGGGAGCGGTCGTTACCAATTGTTTTACAAGTAAGATAAGATGTGAAAAATGCGGCAAAAACTACAGACGTTATAAAAAGGTTTATAAAGACGGTACGGAGTTTGTAAGGTGGCGGTGTTCGGTTAAAATAACCCATGGCGAAGAGTTCTGCGACGGCAGGGACATAACTGAAGACGAGCTTAAAACCGCGTGTACAAAAGTACTGGGGAGCGCGGAATTTAATGAAGATGAATTTTGCAAAAATGTAATAAATATTTCTGTAACAGAACAAAACGCTCTCCTTTTTATACTCGCTGATGAAAGTCAGCGTGTTGTTGAATGGGGGTAATTTTTTATGGAAAAAAAGAATGTAAAGTTAATTCCCGCAAAGCAGAAAGGAGAAAACTCCGAAGCTCTGCCGATCTTAAAAAAGCTCCGCGTAGCAGGATATGCGAGAGTATCTACCGAATTTGAAGAACAGCAGTCAAGCTACGCCGCACAGGTCGAATATTATACAAGATATATTCTTGAACATGACGGTTGGGAATTAGCCGGGATATACACCGACGAGGGCATTACCGCGACAAACACAAGGCTTCGTGAGGGCTTCAACAAGATGATAGATGACGCAATGAACGGGAGGATAGATCTTATCATAACTAAATCTGTCAGCCGTTTTGCGAGAAACACGGTAGACTGTCTTTCGGCTATAAGAATGTTAAAGGATAAAGGAATTGAAGTATATTTTGAAAAGGAGAATATCCACACTCTTGACAGCAAAGGCGAACTTCTTATCACTATAATGTCGAGCCTCGCGCAAGAGGAAAGCAGAAGCATTTCGGAAAATGTAACATGGGGTTTCAGAAAGCGCTTTGCGGACGGAAAATTTTCCGTCGCATACAGCCGTTTTCTCGGATATGACAAGGGCGACGACAAGACCTTGAAGATAAATCCCTCTGAGGCTGTTACGGTGAGGCTTATTTATAAGCTCTATCTCGAAGGCTATTCCGATTATTATATCGCGGGACATTTGACCGAGCTGAATATTCCTACGCCGTGCAAAAAGCAAAAATGGTGTGCGTCAACTGTCAGAAGTATTCTGCTTAATGAAAAATACAAAGGCGACGCGCTTTTGCAGAAAATGGTAACGGTCGATTTTCTTACAAAAAGAAAGAAGAAAAACGAGGGCGAAGCTCCTCAGTATTATGTTAAAGGCAGTCACGAAGCTATCATTTCGCCCGACGTTTTTGACGAAGTACAATCTGAACGCGCACGGAGATCCTCGCTTTTAAAAGAAACAAAGCTAAGGCGATACAGCGGCGCAAGTATTTTTTCTACAAGGATCTTATGCGGCGACTGCGACGGCTGGTACGGACCGAAAACATGGCATTCGGGAACGCGGTATGAAAAAGTTGTTTTTCAATGCAATCATAAATATAAAAACGGCACAGTTTGCAGATCGCCGAACCTTACCGAACAGGACATAAAGAGGCTGTTTGTGGACGCAATGCGGCTGGCTGAATGGGACAGCGAGGTCTGGAGCAGAGATGTTGAGAACGTTACTGCTTTCAGAAATGAAAAGATCGTTTTTCTTCTCAAAAACGGTTTGCGTATAGAAACTTATCTTAAATAGTCAGAAACGGGAGCGGCTGTATTTCGGCTGTGCCGTATTTTTTTAACCATAATGCATTTTCAGAGGTCAGATGTCAACAATTTACAGACGCGATATTTTTTTAGCCGACGATAATGTCTCGATCTCTGAAAGCGCATTATTAGAGAAAAGGCTGTATTTTGGGGCAAAAAAAAGAATGTCGAATTTTTCGAAATAATTTAATTTGCGGCAAAAATCGCTTGACTATTTATAATGTATAAGATATAATAATTGCAGAGCAATAATTATATGTTTTTAAATTGCCTCGCACATTCGTTCGCTTCGCTCACTTCGTGCGTATCGACAAATTCTGCCGTAAATTATTGCAAATTTATGGCAGAATAAAATTGCAGAGCAATTATTATAAGATTTCAATGCCTTACGCATATCGGCGAGTATCGCAAATTCTGCGCGCCAATCTTTTAACACGGAGGAACATATGGGATTTTTGCATATATACTGCGGCGACGGGAAAGGTAAAACCACCGCTGCGCTGGGGGCGGCGGTGAGAATGGCGGGCGCGGGGAAAACTGTCCGCATTATTCGGCTTTTAAAAGGAGAAAATTCGTCCGAACTTTCGGCGCTCAAAGCAATTCCGAACATAACCGTTTCGCAGTGTGAAGAGAATTTCGGTTTTGTATGGGAAATGACCGAGGAGCAAAAGAAAAAGGCTGCCGCTTTTCACAACAAACTGCTTTTGGAGGGATTTTCGCTTGTTCGGGAACATAAGACGGATATGCTCGTCATTGACGAGTTCAATGCAGCGTATGAACTCGGCTTGCTTGACCGAGAACTTTGCGAAGAATTTCTGCTGAACAGGCAATACGACGCTGAAATTATCCTCACCGGCAGAAACCCCGCCGAGATTTTCGTAAACTCTGCCGATTATGTCAGCGAAATAAAGTGCGTCAAACACCCGTTTGATAAAGGCGTTAAGGCAAGAAAAGGCGTGGAATTATAGTTTACAGTGGACAGTAACCGGTAGTAAGTATCCGCTTAGCGGATATTATTAGATTGTATTCAAGAAATAAGTTTAGGCTTGAACCGCAAGAGTTCAAGCCTTGTGCTTTTAATTCAAAAATAATCCGAATAATATCAGCCGCAGGCGGATACATTCTACTGATTACTGTACACTGACTACAGGGATGGTTATAATTCCTCTTTGATAATATAGATCGGTCTTTGCTTTACTTCGAGATAGGTCTTGCTCAGGTACATTCCTAAAATTCCCATACAGACAAGCTGTATTCCTCCGACAAAAAGCACCGCAAATATTATCAGCGGAACTCCCCAGAAAGGCTCTCCGAAAGCGGCAGTGCGGACAATGCCGAAAATAAGCGCGCCGAGCGAAAGAATGCAGAATATTATTCCGAAAAACATCGAAAGCACGAGCGGCATGGTCGAAAACGCCATTATTCCTTCGAGCGAGTATAAAAACAGCTTTATGAACGACCATTTCGTTTCTCCCGCGACGCGCTCTATATTCTCGTATTCGAGCCACTTTATGTCAAACCCGACCCAGCCGAATATGCCTTTTGAAAAGCGGTTATATTCTTTCATTGAGAGTATGGCGTCGCAGACTTTCCTCGTCATCATTCTGTAATCTCTTGCGCCGTCAACAATATCTGTCTTAGAGATCTTGCGCATAAGTCCGTAAAATCTCCTCGCAAACCACGAGCGTATCGGAGGCTCGCCTTTTCTGTCAACACGCCTTGTTCCGACAAAATCATGTCCGTTTTCTATATACGAGTACATTTCGGGCAAAAGCGCGGGAGGGTCTTGTAAATCAGCGTCCATAAGCACGACAATATCACCCGCTGCTTTTTCAAAGCCCGCATATATGGCGGATTCCTTTCCGAAATTTCTCGAAAAAGACACGAGATGAACGCGCTCGTCATTTTCGCGCAGTTTTTTTACCGCCGCGGCAGTCGAGTCTTTCGAGCCGTCGTCAACGAAAATAAACTCGAAAGCTATTCCCTTTTCGCTGAAAAACTGTTCTTGTTTTAACGTTTCCGCATAAAACAGCGGAATGCTTTCTTCTTCATTATAACATGGTACAACAATGCTGAGAGTTTTATTGAGAGAAGGTATATTGTTCAAAACTTTTATTCTTCCTTATTGTCCAATTTTGTTTCCTTTGATATTTTCTGCTCAAATTCAAGAGCAAGAACTTTTGTGTCAAAACCGCTGAATGTTCTCGAATATTTTGAAGAAGGATTCAGTACAGCCGTTAGCCCCTTTACGGAATAGAAAAAATCGCCCGTTCTCATTTTTATGACATTTAGATGCCGCGTCTGCTCTTCGGGCAATACGGAAAGCCTTTCGGGATTTGTGAAAAACGGTATCACGTTTCTGCCCTCATGCTGAAGTATAAGCAGATTTGCCTGTCCGCCGGTTTCTTCGTGAAGTCCGCTCGGAAAAACTCCCGCTAAAAATATCTCCGACGTCATTAGTTCGGGCAGGAGCTTGTTCCATTTTACGAGCGTCTTATCCTCGTTTGCTTTCAGTATCTTTTCTTCAAGCTCGCGGTTGAAATCTTCGGGAATTTCCGCAGGTTTTTGTAAAATTTCGTCTGACATAATTACCTCTTGTTGTTATCTTGTTTTTTCGGCGTTTTCCTTGACTATCTTGTTTATAACTTCGTCAAGCGGAGAAGCTCCGAGGTCGCCGTCCTTTCGAGAGCGCAGAGAAACGGTGTTTTCTTCGACTTCTTTGTCGCCTACGATAAAGAAATACGGTATTTTTTCGAGCTGCGCCTGACGTATCTTATAGCCGATCTTTTCGTTTCTGTTGTCAACAAACGTGCGAAGTCCAAGTTCTCCGAGCCGCTTTGAGATGCCCTCGGCGTATTCCTTCGCTCTGTCCGTTATCGGAAGTATTCTCACCTGTTCGGGCGACATCCACAGAGGAAGCGCTCCCGCGTATTTTTCTATAAGATAAGCGAGCGTTCTTTCATAACAGCCCAAGGACGTGCGGTGAATTATATAAGGACGGCGTTTTGTTCCGTCAACGTCTACATATTCCATTCCGAATTTTTCCGCAAGCATCTGGTCTATCTGAATGGTTACTATAGTATCTTCTTTTCCGAAAACATTATGATACTGGATATCGAGTTTCGGTCCGTAGAATGCCGCCTCGTCAATTCCTATAGTGTACGGGACGTCAAGGTCTTTGAGTATCTTTTCCATAACTCCCTGTGCCTCGTCCCACTGCTCGGCTGTACCGATATACTTTTCGGTGTTGTTGGGATCCCACTGTGAAAAGCGGAATGTGCAGTCCTCCAGCATTCCTACCGTGTCAAGAACGTACTTTGCAAGCTCCAGACAGCCCTTAAACTCTTCTTCAAGCTGTTCGGGTCTTAAAATAAGATGTCCCTCGGAAATAGTGAATTGTCTTACGCGGATAAGCCCGTGCATTTCGCCGCTGTCCTCGTTTCTGAACAGCGTCGAGGTTTCTCCGAGGCGCATAGGCAGATCGCGGTAGCTTCTCTGCCTGTTTAAGAACACCTGATACTGGAACGGGCAGGTCATGGGTCTTAATGCGAAACACTCTTTGGTTTCATCATTCGGGTCGCCGAGGACGAACATTCCGTCGAGATAGTGATCCCAATGCCCCGAAATTTTATACAGCTCGCGCTTTGCCATATACGGCGTTTTTGTGCGGACATAGCCGCGCGAATCCTCCAAGTCCTCTATCCAGCGCGAAAGTATCTGAATGACCTTTGCACCCTTTGGCAAAAGTATTGGCAAGCCTTGTCCGATATAATCGACCGTCGTAAAGTATTCAAGCTCGCGTCCGAGTTTATTGTGGTCGCGCTTTTTTGCTTCTTCAATGCGCTCTAAGTACGCATTAAGCTCGTCTTTTGACGGGAAAGCCGTTCCGTAAATGCGCGTAAGCATTTTGTTTTTCTCGCTTCCGCGCCAGTATGCTCCCGTAACGGAAGTCAGCTTAAACGCCTTTACCGAAGAAGTTGACATAAGGTGCGGACCTGCGCAGAGGTCGGTAAAATCGCCCTGCTTGTAAAAAGAGATAGGCTCGCCCTTGTCGGCGTGTTCTTTGCAAAGCTCAACTTTATAAGGCTCGTTTTGTTCTTCAAGATATTTTACGGCTTCATCAGGAGAAAGCGTAAACTGTTCGAGCTTTATGCTCTCCTTGACGATCTTTTTCATTTCAGCTTCAATTTTAGAAAGCGTTTCGGTCGTAAAAGGTTCTTCCGTGTCGAAATCATAGTAAAATCCGTTGTCAATTGCAGGACCTATCGCAAGTTTTGTCTTCGGAAACAGCCGCTTTACCGCTTGTGCAAGGATATGAGAAGCGGTGTGATTGAAAGCGCGCTGACCCTGCTCGTTTTCAAATGTCAGGATATTTACCGCGCAGTCGTTTTCAAGCGCTGTTCGCATATCGCAGACTTTTCCGTCAATTTCCGCCGCGCACGCTGTTTTCGCAAGTCCTGCCTCGCGCGCCGCGTCAAACGCGCTTATTCCTGCCTCAAACTCTTTTGTTTCGCCGTTAAGTATAACTTTTATCATAATAAAAACCTCCTCGGCAAGCTCTACAAACGCCTGCCTGATTTTACGGAAAGCGGTTTTTCATTATGTCCGCTTTTACCGTTTTTAGTATTTTTGAGAATATCTCAAATAATATACATTATTATTCTACTACTTTTTGGCAAGAATGTCAAGCAATTAACAGGAATTTTAAAAATATTGATGAAAAAAAGAAAAAGTCCTTGACAAAAACTGTAAAGTGGAGTAAAATAAAAACAGAAAGATGCAGAGCACGGGGCTTTTGTCTTTCAACAATACCCAAAGCGGCAAAAAGTTTTAAGGAGCCGACGGCGTTTAAAGCGCCGAAAGCATTTTTGCTTTCAGCTGTCACAAACCTGCTCAAAAAATCCCTTGGGCGCGGTAAAAGGCGCGGGGTAAATGCGGTCGAATGTTTCTGAAAGGCTTATTTGTTTGCTTTGCGTGCAATAACGTAAGTTAAGGTCATCAGCGCGGTATGAGCTGTAAGCCGAGCGGTTTCGTTCAGGCTCACGGTCTTGACTGAGTAAAAATTCCGAGAGAACGTTATATTTTAAAATCGGTTGTATCACGAGCGTTTGCGCTCTTTATGATACAACCGTTTTTTATTGTAAAATTCATATTACAAAATCGAAAAGTGACTGTGGTATAATTATATTAAGGCATATTTTTTCTGTTGAACATAGAGCTTTTGCTTTGACGGCGTTTCTCCTTAGCGCCCGTGTTCAATAGAAAAATTGTGCCGAGGCAATTTGAAGTCGTCATTTTTAAAAGTAGTCGGCTTCAACGCTGCGCGCTTTTAGATTTTGCGGGAAAGCGCGCGGCAGGAGCAGGCGCGCTTTTAATTCCCGACCGATTATTTCGGTAAAATTCATATTACAAAATCGAAAAGTGACTGTGGTATAATTATATTAAGGCATATTTTTTCTGTTGAACATAGAGCTTTTGCTTTGACGGCGTTTCTCCTTAGCGCCCGTGTTCAATAGAAAAATTGTGCCGAGGCAATTTGAAGTCGTCATTTTTAAAAGTAGTCGGCTTCAACGCTGCGCGCTTTTAGATTTTGCGGGAAAGCGCGCGGCAGGAGCAGGCGCGCTTTTTAATTCCCGACCGATTATTTCGGTAAAATTCATATTACAAAATCGAAAAGTGACTGTGGTATAATTATTGTAAGGCATATTTTTTCTGTTGAACATAGAGCTTTTGCTTTGACGGCGTTTCTTCTTAGCGCCCGTGTTCAATAGAAAATTGTGCCGAGGCAATTTGAAGTCGTCATTTTTAAAAGTGGTCGGCTTCAACGCTGCGCGCTTTTAGATTTTGCGGGAAAGCGCGCGGCAAGGTCGGGCGCATTTTTCCGACAAATATTTTTCGGACAATAAAGTTCTCGAAAAGTATTGACAAACAAAGGCGATTGTGGTATAATTTTCTTGCCATGTAAATTGAATAAAGGTAGATATAGTATACACTTTACCTATAGGTAAAAGTGCATGCTTGTTTTTCGTATACTATATTTACCGAAAACAATTTACGTGGCAGTGATTGAAGCTTGCATTTTTACGAGTGCGCGGCTTCAACGCTGCGCGCTTTTTGTTTTTGCGGGAATTGCGCGCAGCAATAATAAGAACGACCGCAAAAAGAACGGAGGATTTTTTAAATGAAAGCAAGAAAACTCAGCGCAATTCTTTTAGCAGGCGCGTTAATGGCAACGCCTGTCATCACGTCAACGGCAATGGCGGAAAGTTCGCAGACAGACAGCACTGACAGCACACAAAGCATAGTTGACGAAAGCGGAAACCTTGTTATAGAGGGGACAACTTTAACAGGAGTTACAGAAAAAGGAAAGACGGCTAAAGATATAGTTATTCCCGAAGGGGTTACGGATATTGGGTTTGATGCATTTTCGGAACTTACTGTTGTCGAAACCATAACCATTCCCAAAAGTGTAACTAATATAGAAACAAGTATGATGGGGTCTTATCCTTCTGTGGCTTATACGCTGAAAAGCATAAATGTTTCTGAAGGCAATCCTACTTATTTCTCGGAAGACGGCGTGTTATTCAGCAGAAATAGTATTAGTGAAAAACTATTGTGTATTTATCCCGCGGGAAAAACAGACAAAGAGTATAACGTACCCGAAAACACAGAGTTGTGTTCATATGTATTTAGCGGTAATGAAAACCTTTTAAAAATTAACCTTCCCGAAAGTACTTATTTAAACGGATACAACATATTTGCCGAAGATAAAATACTGACTTGTATGGGCAGAGACTATACGGCAGATGAAATTTATCATGTTTTGGCTGAAGAAGGCACTGACTTTGAAAAACGTGAATATGACGATAACGGCTTATGCATTGTTGACAATAAAATTATCGACTGTATAAACTGTCAAAAAGACGTTGTAATTCCCGACGGAGTGACAAAGATTGGCGACAATGCCTTTAAAAATTGTTTGGGAGTTGAAGAAATTAAAATTCCCGAAAGCGTAACAGAAATTGGTGAATACGCATTTTCGGGAAGTAACATCAAAAAAATTGAAATTTCCAAAGGCGTGACCAAGATTGCGGGGTATGCGTTTAGTCAGTGTACAAATCTCAGCGAAGCAGTACTTCCCGACACTTTGACCGAGATTGAAAATGGCGCGTTTTATGAGTGTACAAGTCTTACCGAAATAGCACTTCCCAACAGCTTGACTAAAATCGATGGTAATGTGTTTAGGGGTACAGGACTTAAAAGCATAACTATTCCGGATAGCGTAACTGAGATTGGAGAGTTTGCTTTCTCAGATTGTCAAAATTTAACAAAAATTGAAATACCTAAAAATATAACTAAATTAGCTCAGACTTTTTATAATTCCACAAACCTTACTGATGTAAAACTTCCCGAAGGTTTAAAAGAGATCGGAAGAGGAACTTTTAATAAATGCACAAGTCTTGAAAATATAGAAATTCCCGCAGGCGTTACAAAACTTGGCGCATGGGCATTCAGTGACACAAAAATCAAAAGCCTTAAAATTCCGGGCGGTGTGACCGTAATAGGGGAGAACATTTGCAGATCCACTTCAACTCTTACAGATGTTTACTTTGATGAAACAAAGGACAAATGGGAAAATATAACGGTTGTTGACAAAAATGACAAAGAGCTTGAACGTACTGCCACGGAACTTTTTGCAAACGCTACACTTCATTTCAAATCTGCTGACCCCGAAGAAAAACCCGTAGTTGAGTACACGGCTGACGAGGAAACGGGCATAACCGCTTCTACCGAGGAAGGCGTTATAGAAGAAGGCGCGGTTCTCACCGTAACTCCTGTCGAGGAAAAAACCGACAATGAAAACACCTACGGCTTTGACATTTCATTCAAGAACGGCGAAAAAGAAGTTCAGCCGAACGGCAAGGTAACAATAACAATCCCCGTTCCCGAACCATTTAAGAAACTTGCGAAGATTTATGTTTATCATGTCCTGAACGGAAAATATTATGATATGAAGGCGTCAATTGATGAAAACGGCAACATTGTTTTTGAAACCGACCATTTCAGTGAATATGTCGTAACATCAGTTGAGGTCGAGGGCGCTTTGGAGAATGAAAATTCCGACAGTTCAGACAACGATAATTCTTCCGACAATTCCGACAACGAAAGTTCCGACAACAGCTCCGACAGCGAAAATTCAAACAGCGGCTCCGATAAATCACCGAACACAGGTTTCGGAGGAATTGCAATGACGCTCGGCGTATTTGCACTTGCCGGCGCGGCGATAGTTGTCACAAAGAAATATCAAAGATAACACATCAAAATTCTTCCTTCAAAACAAGAAGCGCTCCCGTTCAAATCGGGAGCGCTTCGCTTTAATTCCAAATGTCATTTATTCTTGTTGTACACAGCAAGAAGTCCTTTGAGAATAAGGCTGTCGTCAAGGATAAAGTCATTCCTGCACAAAGGCTTTATCACGCTTGAAAAGCCGCCTGTTGCAATAACAGTGCATTTTTCGCCTATCTCGCGCTCAAAACTTTCAATCATTCCGTCTATCATAAACGCATTTCCGTAAAGCAATCCCGACCGCATACAATCTATAGTATTTTTGCCGATAACGTGCGGAATAGGCTCGCTCGAAATGCTTATCAGCGGAAGCGCCGCAGTTTTGTCTGCAAGCGCCTCGGCTGAGATCTTAATTCCCGGAGCAATTATGCCGCCGATAAACGCGCCGCTTTTGTCTACAGCGAGAACTTTTGTCGCTGTTCCGAGATCAATAACTACAGCGGGGAGCGGATAATTTTCTTTCGCGCCTACTGCTGCTGCCGCCATATCCGCGCCGAGCGACGCAGGCTCGTCTATTTTTATGTTCAGTCCTGTTTTAAGTCCCGGACCTATCGTCATAACCTTACAGCCGCATATCTTTTCGACGGCAGGTTTTATCTGCACCGTTACGGGAGGCACTACCGACGACAGCACCGCGCCTTGGATATCCGACGCGTTTATGCCGTAAAGCCGCAGAATGTCTGCAAAAGCGACGGCATATTGATCTTCCATATAAAAATGCTCGGTCGAAATTCTCGACTGAAACGTCAATTTGTCATCATCAAATCCGCCTATCACAATATTTGTGTTTCCAACATCAATAGTCAATATCATATTTTTACCTCGTAATTAAATATTTAGTGTATCTGTTATTTCTCCGAAAATGATTATAGCATTTTTGGAGGAATGATGTCAATAGTTTTTTTGAAATAACTGTTATTTTGAAAAACTGTTTATCGGCATTTCAGAGCATTCATGCTTGACAAATGCCGAAGAGAATGTTAAAATATATTCAGACTTAGGGTAGTTTTTTATTGATATGTTTATGCTGACAAAAATCGGGTGATTTTATGATATTCAGATATTTTTTGAAGAAAGCGGCTGTCCTGATATGCTGGGGAGCGGTTATGTTCGGATTTATTTACAGCTCTGTAAGCGGAGATATTGAGCTTCAAAATGCTCTTTCGGACTCTGATTTTCCTCGCTTTCTGCCCGGCGCGCCCGAAGCGGTGTCCTTTCCGATAAACATAAATACCGCGAATATGCGGGAGCTTAAAGCTCTCGACGGAATAGGCGATTCAAAAGCCGCAGCTATCATTTCCTATCGTGAGGAAAACGGCGGATTTATGTCGGTTGACGAGCTTTTAAATGTTTCGGGAATAGGCGAAAAAACTCTCGAAAACATACGAGAATATGTGACAGTATAAAACGGACAAACCTATTTGTGGTTCTTTTCAAACGCTTTTATTCTAAATAATGCATACTCGCCCTAACCCCCTAACCCGATGGGGGAAGGGGGAAAAGTTGCGGGGCGCGGTGCGCCCTGCGACCCGCATTGGGGGAAAACTTTTGAAAAAGTTTTTCCCCAAGCCCCCTTTCAAAATTTTTATGTAACGTGCTGCAAGGGAAATGCACTTCCGCTTCTTCTTACCTCTTACAGCGTTTTCCGCCGAAGGCGGATAATGCGCTAACCTCTTACCTCTAAAATTGACCGCAGTTCTTAAAAAAACTGCGGTCATATTTTTGTTCATATTTGCGAATGGGCTTAAAGCTCGATCTTTCCATAGAGCGTCGCGTTCTTTTCGGCGTCAACTGTTTCCTTTGAAAACTCGACAGCGTTTTTATTTTCGTCGGGTTCATATGACGGACGTTTATATTCGCGTTCAGCGCCGTATCCTCCGGAGCGGCGGTAGTTCCTTGAACCGTTTGCTCTGCTTCTTCCCTCGCCGCGCCTGTGGCTGTCAAACTTAGGACGGTCGGCATAGATAACGACTTTTCTGTAAGGTTCGCTTCCTGTAGAGCGGCTCGAAACGCCCTCTATCTCCGCGACGCAGCTGTGAATTATCCTGCGCTCATAGGGGTTCATAGGTTCAAGCGCTATTTTCCTGCCCTGCTTTATGACCTTTGCCGAGGTCTTTTTTGCAAGAGATATGAGAGATTCACGCCGTTTTTCCCGATAACCGTTGCAGTCGAGAGAAATTCTGCAAAAGCTCTCTTCAGCGCGGTTGCTTGCTAAAATTGTCAGATACTGAAGGCTGTCGAGGGTCTCCCCGCGCTTTCCTATCACAATTCCGAGCTTTTCGCCGCTTATATCGAGAATGACCATTCCTCCGCGCATATAAGGATTTATGGTAAATCCGTCCATTCCGAGAGCGTTCAGAACCGAAGTGAGATAGCTTATTGCAGTCTGTACCTTAACGCTTTTGTTTACATCAAAATCGTCGGGCAGCATTTGCTCGTCTTTTTCATACGGTTCTTCATCAGGCTCGTCGCTCTCCTGTGATGAAGCGGAAAATTTCAGAGCCTCTTCGCGGGCTTCTTCGGCGAGATCTTCTTCGTCAGCCTCGTATATTCTTTCCTTCTTTTCCTCGACAGGCTCATATATCGCGTTTACGCGGGCTTCTCCCTTAAAGCCCCCGAAAAGTGTTTTTCTCGGCTGTTCGAGAATGTCGAAATCAATATCGTCAACACTTACGCCAAACTCCTTTGCGGCAAGTTTTTTGGCTTCTTCGACGGTTTTAGCTGTAAATTCTTTTTCCATAATTTACCCCTTTCGGACGGCTTTATTCGTCATCATCGTCGTCCTCGTTATATTCTTCACCGTATTTAAGAGCGTCCGCTTTTCTTGCCTCGGCAAGTTTCCTGCGATTTGCTTCTTTCTGCGACTGTGCCTCTTCTCTGGTGATTTTTGTTTCTTTTTCTGCTTTTATTTTTATGACTTTATCCTTTGCGGCAAGTTCCGCAGCGGCGATTTCTCTGAGTTTTTTCGGATTATAGAGCTTATCCAGGACTATCGTCTGCAAGATGCTGAAAGCATAACTTACTGCCCAGTAAAATCCTGCTCCCGCGGGTACGGTAAATGCGAGCCAGAGCGAAAACAGCGGCATGATATACATCATAACCTTCATTGAACAGCCCATATTTGCCATATCGGGGTTATTCTTCTTCATATTGTAGTTTGAGAGGAAGGTCTGTCCAAGCGCCAGAAGAAATGAGATTATCGGAACGAGTATCATCGGAAATCCCATATGGTTTGAGGGAACCTGACCGAGAGGAATACCCACAAAATTCAGGTTTTCATAGAGCTTTTCGTAGTTTGCTCTTACTTCGGGGCGAATTGCCGCGTCGCTGTATGCGTTTTTGTAAACGAACTTATCGTTCTGCGTTCCGAAACATTCGAGAGCATACAGTTCTCTTTGAAGCGATGATGTCGCGGTAAATACGATAGAGTCCGCGCTTGCCGCAGCATAATATCCGTATTGCACCTGTAAGGTATTAAGTGCGCTTACGGTTTCGTCGCTGAATGCATGTTCGAGTTTATATGCGTCTTTCTGCGCGTTTTCGGAAAGAGCGTTCATTTCATTGCGCTCGTCTTCGGTGAGTTTATAAATGTCGGTGCCTGAGAGCTGGGTAATGCTGTTGTCCTTTGCGTATGCATTCGCTATGATATCGTGTACGGCGGTCTTAAACATCTTTACCGTATCAAGATCAAGCTTTTGCATATCCTCAAAGGTCTTTGCTTCTTCGCCTTCTGCGAGGCAGTTTTCGTTATAGAACGAAAGTATTTTCTTCGCGTCGTTTACGATATTGTTGTGTTTTTTAAGGTCTTTTTCATTGAGCTTTGAGACCTCTTCGTCCGTCTTTGCACATTCTTCTGCGAAAACAGACGCAAAATCAACATTATATGACTCTTCTACGAACGAAACGATTTCGCTGTTCGTAGAATGTATGATATGCGTAAGCGGTTTATAAACAACGTCGATGACTCCGAAAAGTATCAGAAACGACAACAGCATCGGCAGACAGCCCGCCGTCGGTTTATAACCCTGCTGCTGGAGTTTCATAAGCTCTTGCTGTTGTCTTTCTTTGTTGTTGGCATATTTTGTCTGTATCTCTTTTATTTTGGGCGTAAACGCCGCAGAGACCGCCGAGGTTTTCTGCTGTTTTATATAAATAGGGATCATAGCTCCCTTTATGATAAACGTAAACAAGATGATACAGATACCTACGTTTTCACAGATAAAATTATAGATAAAATAAAGCAGATAGCCCAAAGGCGTACCTATTAAACTATACAAGAACTGAATATTGTCCACGTCCTTCCTGATATTAGAAGCCGGAGGCGAGAGGTCAAGGGCCGGGCATAAGCAAAGACGCCCTCTTAAAAACTGTCGGATTTTTGTAAAACAAAAATGTTCTCGTCCTTACGGCTTCTGCCCTCTGATTTTTATCTTCTGCTGTTTATCCGAATATACCTCGTTCCAACTCTTTGAAACGACCGTATATTTCTCCGGTCTGAACATAAATTTTTCCGGAACGGGGTCATAGCCGAATTTCCCGAAAGGATTACACCTCAGAATTCTCCATAATGTCAAATAACCGCCCTTTACCGCCCCAAACCGCCGAACGGCAATAAGACCGTATTCGGAACAGCTTGGATAAAAGCGGCAGCACGGCGGCTTAATTTTTGAAAGCGTAAGCCTGTACAGCTTAATTATTGCCAAAAGAATATATTTCATTATTATTGCAATATTTTGAGCAAAACACTCTTCTTCATTAGTCCCAATATCTGCCCCATTTTGAGAAACGGGGTCTTTGACCTCGCTACAAAGACAAAATCGAAGCGGTTTTGCGTGCTTTCACGGATTATCGGGTCGATAAGGCGGAACGCTTCTCTTATGATCCGCCTCGCCCTGTTTCGTTTGACCGCGTTTCCGACCTTTTTGCCCGTGACGATACCGAGGCGGTTCTTCCCCGCCCTTCTCGGTCTGATATAGCACACAAATCCGTATGTCACGACGCTTTCGCCTTTTTTGAACAAATAGCTGAAATCGCGGGCTTTTTTAATGACGACGTATCTTTTCTTTAGCTCGCGCATCAATAGCTAAGTCTTTTTCTGCCCTTTGCGCGGCGGCGGGAAAGTACTTTTCTGCCGTTCTTTGTAGCCATTCTCTTCATAAAGCCGTGTTCGTGCTTTCTCTGGAGCTTTTTGGGCTGATAGGTTCTTTTCATTTCGATTATCCTCCTTATAGATTTTCCTTTTCAATTTCCTTTTACTAAACAAACCGTCATTTGACAAAAAATACCATAAATTGCTTTCTTCAGCCTTGTCCTGACAAATAAACCGGATATTATCACAAACTACGAATGCTGAAAAAGCTGTCGGCATTTAATTATTATACCCTAAATAAGAACCTTTGTCAAGAGGTTTTTCAAAATTAAAGCGATTTTTTTACAGTATATAAATTCTCCGGAAAATTCCCGCAGTAAAAATCACTTTGTAAATTTATTTGTAAATTTATACGGCAGATATTATCGGCGAAAATGAGAAATAAAGCCTTGAAAAAATCAAAATAATATGCTATAATAATTGCATAGCAATTATTATAGATTTAAATGCCTCGCACATTCGTTCGCTGCGCTCGCTTCGTGCGTATCGGCAAATTATAACATAAATTCTGGCGAATTTATGTTATAATAAAAAGAAGATGTTTTTTCGGACTGTAAAATGCCTGCTTCGGTCATTTTCGGAGCTTTGGCGGAAAATTTTGCAGACGGATGTATTAAGCGAATATAAGTCCGCCGTTCGGCAGTGGTTTAGCAAAAACCGATCGGCTGTATGCCATATATTAAGGAGAAGAAAAATGAGAGTGGTCGCTATTGTGGGGAGACCGAATGTCGGAAAATCCACTTTATTTAATAAATTGGTCGGAAAAAGACTTTCTATCGTAGACGATACGCCGGGCGTTACGCGCGACAGGATCTACAGCCGCTGTGAATGGCTCGGCAGAGAATTTATGCTTATCGATACGGGCGGTATAGAGCCGAAAACGGACGACGTTATACTTGCGCAGATGAGAGAACAGGCGATGCTTGCGGTCGAAAGCGCGGACTGTATTATCTTTGTGTGCGACCTTACGACGGGAGTTACGGCAAACGACAGTGAAGTAGCGTCGATGCTTATGAAAAGCAGGAAACCCGTTGTGCTTGCCGTAAACAAAGACGACAAGATCGGCGAGCCTCCGCCCGAATTTTACGAGTTTTACAACTTGGGACTGGGAGAACCTATAGCGGTTTCGGCTGTACACGGTCACGGAACGGGAGACCTGCTCGAAGCGGTGTTTAAAAACCTCCCGCCCGAAGAGCCTGAGCCGTATGACGAGGACGTTATAAAAGTCGCGGTAATAGGAAAGCCGAACGTCGGAAAAAGCTCGCTTATAAACCGTATAACGGGAGAAGAACGCTCGATAGTTTCCGATATTGCGGGAACGACGCGCGACGCTGTTGACAGCGAGGTTAAGCGCGGCGAGGACAGGTTTGTGTTTATTGACACAGCCGGTATGCGCAGAAAGGCGAAAGTTGTAGAAAATATCGAGCATTTCAGCGTCCTCAGGGCGCTTATGGCGGTGGACAGGGCGGACGTGTGCGTGGTTATGATTGACGCGAACGAGGGCTTTACCGAACAGGACAGCAAGGTCGCGGGATATGCCCATGACAAGGGAAAGGCGTGCGTAATTGCCGTAAACAAGTGGGACGCGGTTGAAAACAAGACCGACAGCACCATGCGCGAATTTGAAAAGAAACTTGAGGTCGATTTTTCGTTTATGAGCTATGCGCCGTTCGTGTTTATTTCGGCAAAAACGGGAGCGAGGATTGACAGGCTTTTTGAGCTTATAAAAGAGGTCCGAGAGCAGCATTCGAGAAGAATTTCAACGGGAGTTTTAAACGATATGTTAAGCTATGCGACAAGCCGCGTACAGCCCCCGTCGGACAAAGGCAAGAGGCTTAAGATATACTATATGACTCAGGCAGCCGCAAATCCGCCGACATTTGTAGTTTTCTGCAACAGCAAAGAACTTTTTCATTATTCATATCAGCGGTATATTGAAAATCAGATCCGAGAGACCTTTGGTCTTGACAAAACTCCTATAAAACTTACTATAAGAGAAAGAGGAGAATAAACGAAAAACGGCGAGGGATCGCCGTTCAGGGGGTAAATGAGGGGATAAAATGAAAAAAATTTTAAAAGCATATCGTACCTATAATTTAAAGAACTGGAGAAAGATATTTTTAGCGGCGGGACTTCCGATAGCGGTACTTATCGGAGCGCTTTGGATATTAGACGTTACGCTTTTTAAAAAAGCCGTATGGGAATGGCTTTTTATCGCGCTTTATGTCGTTTTTGCGGCGGTCATAGCAAAAACGCTCTATACGGCGACAAAGACGCGCCCCGCCCGTCTTGAACGTCATCTTTACGCGATAAGCGAGAAAGAACGCAATGAAATATTCAAGGAATTTGATGAAAAAAATTCAGAAAACGGCAGATTTTTCCTTTCGGATTTTTTGCTTTTGTTTACCGACGGCGGAGGAATAATCCGCTATGCGAAGATAGGCGACGTTTCGGTCATCGGCAGAAATATCTGGCTTGCTTCGGGTAAAAAAGCGGTAATGCTGAAAGCAAAGACAAATGCGGAAGCTCTCGAAGTCGCAAAGAAAATTCAGTCAAGGATACCCGATGACGTTGTTATCGAGGAGGAAGAAGAACCCGATGAAGAACAGATAAGGGCGCAGGAAAATGACGAAAGGATATTGAAAGAGATAGTAGGGGTCGATTTGTCGGAAGAAAATGCCGAAAGCGGCGAAGAGGACGAAGATGTTTCCGATAATTCCTCTGATGACAGTGGAGAGTCCGAGGAATGAAAGAGATCTCAAATGAATATCTGAAAATATACCGTTCGGTCATAATCAGGCTGTGGCTTGTCACGGCTATATGCGCGGGAGCATTTGCGGCTTTCGGGATATTTAAAAGCGAATACTGCGTTTTTGCCGTAATAGTCTGCGGAGTGTTTGCGGGATTTTCTTTGGGGTCAACGATAAGCATTTTTGCTTGTCCCAAAGAATTTGAAAGGCGGCTCAAAAAAGCTCCGAATGACGTGTGCGAGGAGATCTTAAACGGAAAATTTTCCGCTCTTGGAGCGAGGCGATTTTATGAAAATTATTTGCTTTATTATACGAGAACAAAAATACATATCGTAAAATATGACGAAATAAAGCGGGTCGAAATAAAGTCGATACTTAAAGCGGAGCTTACGCTTGAAAGCAGGAAAAAGCTCTCCCTTCCGACGGCATTTGAGGAAAATTCGGCGGTCATCTGCGCGGCTTTTAAAAGCAAAAACCCGAAGATCGAGTTTGTAATAAACGGAAAGACTATTGAAAAAACTGATGAAAAAGGAAGAAAAAAATGATTTGGATATGCTATGCGGTTATGATAGCCGTGCCTTATCTTCTGAGCGGCATAAACACTTCTATCATTGTCGCTAAGATCAAAACAGGAAAAGATATTCGCACAATGGGCAGCGGAAACGCAGGACTTACAAACACTCTGCGCGTCCTGGGAAAAGGCGCGGCAGGGATCGTTCTGATCGGAGATGTCGCAAAGGCGGCGATAGCGGTGGTTATAGTAAGGCTTGTGTTCTTGTTTGTCGGTGGCATAAATACGGCAGATCCCGCTTCGGGCATGACATGGGTGGAAAATGTAGCGGTGTTTATGTCTATAGTGGGGCATTGTTATCCGCTTTATTACGGATTTAAGGGAGGAAAGGGCGTTTTGGCGTCAATTTCCGCGATATTCGTATATGACTGGAGAATTGCGCTTATACTGCTTACAATCTTTATTGTCATTGTGGCGTTTTCAAAATATGTTTCTCTCGGAAGCTGTATAGCGTCGTCGTTTTACTTCATAATTTCGTTTTGCTTCGGATATTTTATCGACAGCGACCCCGCGTTTATAATTAACACGTTTATCAGCTTTTTCTGCGGGGGACTTATAGTTTTCAGACACCATGAAAATATAAAGCGGCTCATAACGCATACGGAAAAGAAGCTGGGAGAAAAAAGCAAGTGAAAAACATGACGGCGGTTTAAACCTCCGTCTGCGGGGCGGACGGCAGGGAAACCCGCGACGATATGAAAATTGACTTTTTATATACCGAAAAAGATTTTGGCGGGCGGAAACTTAAACACATTACGGGGTGATAATTTATGGCGAAGATTGCAATTTTAGGCTGCGGATACGGAACGGCTTTAGGAGTTTTGTATACAAAATACGGTCACGACGTTACTACCTGGACAAAATTCGAGGCGGAGGCTGAACAGCTCCGCACCGACCGCGAGCATAAAAGACTTTTGCCGGGAGTAAAACTGCCGGAGAAACTGGGGGTAACAACTGACCCGAAGATAGTTTCCGAAGCGGACATTGTTGTGGTATGTATTCCTTCGGCGTTCTACCGCGACGCTATAATAGCGGTAAAGGACTATATCCGTCCGGAAACCGTTGTTATAAACGCAAGCAAGGGGCTTGAAGAAAACACGGGAAAGCGTCTTTCGGAGCTGCTTCGTGAGGAGCTTCCGAATAATCGGATAGGAGTTATCACAGGTCCTTGTCATGCGGAGGAAATTGCGCGCTTTGTGCCGACGACGGAGGTCTGTGCGGCTTATGACAACGAGACCGCAGAATATATCCAGCAGACCCTCTCAAACGAATGCTACAGGATATATACGAATGATGATGTGTGCGGGTGCGAGCTGGGGGGAGTATTGAAAAATCCTATCGCGCTCGGCTGCGGCATTGCCAGAGGCATGGGGCTTGGCGACAACACCGTCGCCGCGCTTATGACGCGCGGGATGACAGAGATCACGCGGCTCGGAGTTGCGCTCGGAGCAAACTGGAAAACATTTACGGGTATGGCTGGTTTCGGCGACCTTATCGTAACCTGCACTTCGCTTCACTCGCGCAATTTCCGTGCGGGAAATCTTATCGGAAAGGGCGTTCCCGCGGCGGAAGCAATTGCACAGGTGGGTACGGTAGAGGGATATACAAACGCAAGAACAGCTTTTCGTCTGGCAAAAGCGAACAATGTAGATGTTCCCATAATAGAGCAGATAGTTAAAATTTGCTTTGAAGAAGGCGACCCGAAAAAGAGCATTTCGGCGCTTATGAACCGCGAAACCAAGCACGAGCGCGAGCTTTATTGGACAGACTGACGTTTATACGAGCGCGGGTTTTGCCGGAATGACTGATTTTTTCACTTTAGAGGTGATCTTATGCGTGAAAAAGCGCCCTCGACCATAAAAGAGCAGATAAAGATACTAAAACAGCGCGGCTGCGTCTTTGAGGACGAACAGCAGGCGCGGGAAACGCTTAAATACATAAACTATTACAGACTTTCAAACTATTTCGAGCCTTTTTCCGTAAGCAAGCATAAATATGAAGAAGGAACTTCTTTCAACAAGATAATGCGCGTATATGAAATGGACAGAAAAGTCAGGAGCATTCTCCTTGCGGCTCTCGAAGAGGTTGAAATAGCGCTTAGGGCTGTCATTTCAAACTATCATGCTCTTAAATACGGCGCTCTCGGCTATTTAAATCCCTCGACTTTCGGTATCCAGCATAATCACCAGTCTTTTGTTGCGCGCATAAATCACCTTATAGAATCAAGCTCCGACCGTGATTTTGTAAAGCATTATAACGCGAAATACGGCGGAAAATTTCCGCTCTGGGTTATGGTAGAGCTGTTTTCGTTCGGAACGCTCGCGTTTTTCTATAAGGAAATGAACAATGCAGACAAAAAGGCTGTCGCAAACGGCTATTACGGCTGTTCTTCGTCGGAACTCGACAACTGGGTCTTTTGTCTGAATGAACTGAGAAACTACTGTGCGCATTTCAACAGGCTTTACGGAAGTACATTTCCCGTTGTTCCGAAAACTCCCAAGAATTTTCGCATAGAGCTTAAACCCGATCTGTTCGGCTATATAATTGTCCTCAGACAGTTTTTTCACAACAAGGGGGACTGGAACGAGCGGGTTTCAAAGCCGCTTTCAAGGCTTATTAACAAAAACGCGTCGGATATAAGACTTTCGGACATCGGTTTTCCGGAAGACTGGGAAATTCTGATACCGTTTGTGGATGAATAAAAGTATGTTTTTTCGTGAGGTTTAGTGTCTATGTCCAACGATTTTAAAAAGTTTATCGACACAGGCGGGAAAAGCCTCGACGAAATAAAGAAGCAGATAGGAAAGCTGCTCTCGAAATCCGCAAATTCGCTCGTAAACGATATTGAAAAACAAATCGGAAACGAAATCAGCAAAGCCGTAAAAAACACTGTAGCAGAAACACTCAGCCGCACTTTCGAGGCGGAAAAGATACCGTCGGGAAAAGAACGTTCGGCTTTCGCGGGAAAAAACAGGACAAGCCGCGAGTTTACCGTAGAAGCCGACGAAATAGCCTATCCTCACGAGAATATACAGGAAGAATTATCTCAGCACGACATACTTATAAATGAGAAGATCCTTGAAATGAGAAAGCAAAAGCAGACCACATATAACGGATATATCATACAGCGCTGTTCTGAGATAACGTTTGTGCTTCAGGGGGAATTTGCGGCGGATATAGAGGACGATTATTCGCGGTGTGTTTTTTTCGGAATGGTTAGTCCGATGTACGCGGCTATGTCAAATTCTCAGCTCAGGACCTATTTTACATGGAGAACGGATATAAGGCGCGGGGTGTTCCGCGATATTGACAGATCGTATATTATTCTTTACATTTATGAGCTTTTGAACAAGATCGGAGTGTCGTCGTCTGACGAGGCTTTTTCAAAACTTCTGACGCTCTGGAAAAGCGCGAAAGCCCATAATGCCGCGGCATATCTCGGCGAAGTCCTGCCGCAGTGGCTGAAGGATTTTTATGTATATAACCGCGTTTCGGGCGATTTTCCCGACCTCGATGATTTCCTCGGAAATAATGAGAAGAATGACGGCAAAAAAGCCGCAATTGAGATCTCGCGCGGGATATACAAAAACAAACTTGATTTTCTTGCGGATAACTCGGTGTATAAAATAAAAGAAAGCTCGTTTTATTCGGAAAAGACCGCTAAGCTTATTGACGCGGCGCTTGAAAATGTACTGAGCGAGCTTTCGGGATACTGTGAGAAAAAGGGGATAGCGCTCGATCTGCTTATCTGCGGGCAGATGAAGAAAGACCATTCGTGGCGGGCGTTTATGGGCGCTATCGTAAACTTAGACAGAATGGACGGGTTTCGAGCTGTAAGGATAAGTCCCGAAGAAGAATACTGTATAAAGCGCGGAGAGCCTGTAAGAGAAGAATATTCGCTTCTTTTGCAAAGAGGGGTTATAGGGTTTATACTTAAAACAGTTGAAGCGAGGCTTCGTATTCACACAGGCTTTGCAAGACGCCTCACGGTCAACCGAAAAATGCTCGTCAACGATGTAAAGAATCGCGAAAAAGCCGCCGCAGCCGTTTTAAACGATGAGTTTGAAAAAACTATCGCAAACGCAGTCGATAAATTCTGCAATGAGCATGGAATTGCCGCACGAAATCAAAACTCACGAGCTTCGGGTGTTGACGAAAATTTTGTTTATCAGGCGAAAAAGGTAGAAATTGACGTTTCAAAGCTCTCGGAGATCCGAGAAAAGTCGGAAGAGATAGCGAAAAAGCTCATTTCACAGGATATAACGGACGGCGCTGAAAAAGCTGACGCCGAGGAAAGTACAGGCGAGAACAGCGCCGCTATAAATGCCGAGGAAAATTCGGAAAACGATATTCTTTTCCCCGATATCGAGGACATCGAAAACAAAGCGGAGCAGATCTCCGATGATGATTTTTCGGAAAAGATCTCGGCATATTCTGAGCTTTCAGATGAAAAAGGCGGCTGGAAGGGGCTGGCAAATGCGCTTTCCGAGCAAGAACGGGGACTTTTGGCGGTCATGTATGAAAACGGAGACGCTGCGGAATACTGCCGAAAAAACGGGCTTATGCCCGAAACGGTTTTTGAGAAAATAAATGACCGTGCGCTTGAAGCCGTCGGCGATATTGTTATAGAAAACGGCATGATAATTGCAGATTATCTGGATGAAATAGCAAACTGTATCTACAAAGACTTATAAAGGAAAACGCCGCTTTTTATGGCGGACATATGACTTTAAAACAATAACTTTATGGGAGTAAATAATGAAATTTTTCTTTAAAACGGCGTTTTTTCTGTTTGCCGCAGCGGTTTCGCTTATCTTCTGCGACAGGGTTTTTGCACTGGACGCGGAAAACGGGATATTTCAGACGGAGGCTGACGGCTATACAAGGTTTACGGGAGAAACAAAGCCCGAAAAATTCGTGAACTATTACATAGACGATACGGTAAAGATAAATAAGGACGAGAGCTTTTGCTTTCCGAAAACAAGCGTTCTCAGAGTAAAAAAAGGCGCGGAGCTTCAGATATATGTAGGAGGCGCGGCGGATATCCGAGGTACTTTGATAATCGAAGAAGGAGCAAGAGTGACAGTTTCGGGAGAACTTAAACTGAGAGAAGGAGCGAAAGCCGAATGTTTCGGCGAGCTTGTCTCAACAGCAAAATCGACGGTAGTTATTTCGGGAGAGTTTCGTTCGTTTTCGTCCTCTGTTGTCGTTTTGAGCGGCAATACAAGCCTCTGTAAGTCGGGAACATATCTTAACGACGGAACAACAACCTTTGCGAAAAACGCAAACGCCGTAATTTCGGGAATGCTTGATGTTTCAAATAAAGGGAAACTTCTTATAAAAGGTACATTCAGCACAACGCTCAATGCAGAAGTCAACGTAAAAGGATATATCCTGCTTACGGGAAAATATTACAATACGGGCGAGCTTTTCTTAAGGAAAGACGCGTCGGATATGCTCGGCGAAGGTCAGTTTGTCACGGGAACAAGCGGCAGGGTCTTTGACGAAAGGAAAGACGAAATATCGGATAATGAAAACGGAGCGGGCGACAAAAATAAAGAAATTTATCCGAAAATGCTCAAAGGCATAGACGTTTCATACTGGCAGGGGGCTATCGACTGGAAAAAAGTAAAGGCGGCGGGTATCGACTTTATGATCGCAAGGGCTTCGCTCGGAGATTATTATGTTGACGAAACGCTCGACTACAACATGACCGAAGCAAAGCGAAACGGGATAAAGATCGGAGCATATCATTTCCTTCAGGCAGACACTGTAGAAAAGGCAAGAACGGAAGCAAAGTTTTTTATTGAGGCGATAAAGCCGTATAAGCTCGATCTTCCCGCAGTAGTGGATATTGAGGATACGAGGCATATAAAGCTGAGTAAAGAAGAACTTACGAAAATTGCCGACGTATTCTGCGAAGAACTTAAAAAGGCGGGATATGAACCGATGATATATTCAAGCGCCTCATGGCTCAACGAAAAGCTGGACACAAAAGAGCTTTCGGACTATGGGATATGGGTGGCTCACTGGGGGACGGTAAAGCCTGCTTTCAGCGGGGATTATGCAGTGTGGCAGTTTTCGTGCAAGGGCATTGTTTCGGGTATTTCGGGCGATGTAGACCTGAATATAGCATATAAGGACAGCTTGTCGGCATACAAGTGACGGCTCAGGCTGTCGATAAAGCTCCGTCTGCGTCAGCGTTTTCCGCCGAAAGCGGATAATGCGTGCATACCGGAGCTTTCTCGGCAGCCTGAGTTTTGACTTTTATACAAGCGAGCGAGAGGATATATCCTCTCGCTCGTTTTTTTATTATCTTTGGCGCGGCAGACGCGCCTTTGCGGTTACTTTACGCTGTATGCCGGCGGCTGTATTTTGTGTTATCGTTTTACTGCTCTACAACGCTCGTCGGGTCTATCCATTCTCCGCCTTTCTTTACGCCGAGATGAAGGTGAGGCTGCTGGAGTATTTCGGACTGGTTAGTGTCGGAGGTCCTGCCGATTATCTCGCCCTGTGCGACTGTTGCTCCTGCTTTTATGGAGAGCTCTTTCGCAAGACCGCAGTAGTGAACTTCAAGTCCGTTTGTCTGTTCGATTATCACATAGATTCCCATAAGCGGATCGTCGCGTATTTCCTTTACTACTCCGTCGGACATTGACTTTATTTCTGTTCCGAGAGGACAAAGGATATCGCATCCGTCATGGGTCTTCCATACTCCGAGCGTCGGTGATTTTACGAGTTCGCCGTTGCTGAAGGCTATATCTATTTCGCCTTCAACGGGCATTATGTTGCCTTTTACAGTATTTACGGGCTTATTTGCGGGTTCGGTCTTATCCGATGACGATGAGTTTTCGTCCTTTGGAACGTTTCCGACAGGATTTTGAACGGGAACGTCATTTTTGGAGCTTGATGAAAAATAATTCGGGACGCTCAGAACATTATTTGAGTTGTTATTTGTCGGCACGAGATTATTCATTGCTATACTGTATGCAGCAATGACCGCCGCGCAGACCGCCATTGAACCCGCGGCGGTCATGACCGCCAGCCACTTTGTTTTTCGATTTTCGTTTTGCCTTTTATTCTTCATAAATTCTTTCCTTCCTTTTTTGTTTGTTGCGGTTTGCTTGAACCTGTGGATAGTTTTGCCTTTTTTTAATTTTTTATACAAAAATATTACGTCTGAAAGTAAAATTAAGTTTTAAGATGAAAATGGTGAAATTGTAAAATTTTCCATTGACTAAATCTGCTTAATATGGTACAATTTACTTGAAGCATAATCGTACAAAGACCGACTTTCGGATCTCGCGGAACTGCATTTATAAGGAGTGGATCATATGAAAAAAATAACGGCAGTTTTGGTACTTTGTCTAAGTTTGTTCATAACAGGATGTGATAACGGACAGCAGCCCGAATATCCTGTTTCAAGTCATTCAAACAGCACAAGCAGTTCTTCTTCCTTTGAATTTACCGAAAGTTCGGCAGTTTACGAAAGTTCAAGCAATGCCGAAAGTTCGAGCAATGCCGAAAGTTCATCAGCATCAAAAAGTTCATCAACGCCAAGCAGTTCATCTACACCGAAAAGTTCATCAGTGCCAAACAGTTCATCAACACCAAAAAGCTCATCAGTGCCAAAAAGCTCATCAACACCAAAAAGCTCATCAGTGCCAAAAAGCTCATCAACACTAAAAAGTTCATCAACACCAAACAGCTCATCAGCGCCAAACAGCTCATCAGTACCAAACAGTTCATCAACATCCGAAAGCTCAAGCAATCCCGAAATACATACTCCGGAGACCTATGAGGAAGCGGCAAGCAGGATGATTTTGGAAATGACGCTGAGAGAAAAGGTCGGACAGCTTTTTATCGTGCGTCCCGAAGCCCTTTCAACACCGTCGGCAGATCTTTCAAAGGCATATAAAAGCGTTTCGGCGATCTCCGATACAATGAGAAATAATTTTAAGAAATATCCTGTGGGGGGAGTTGCTCTTTTTTCGGCGAATATACTTACTCCCGAACAGACGAAAAAATTCACAGCCGAGCTTTTGAACGCCTGTGATATACCGCTGTTTATCGCCGTAGACGAGGAAGGCGGGCGCGTCGCAAGGCTCGCAAACAACTCGGCGTTTGGTCTGAAAAAATACGGCAGCGCCCAAGCTGTCGGGAAAACGGGAGATTTTTCGGCGGCGCTTGAAATGGGAGAATATATCGGCGGATATTTAAAACAATACGGTTTCAATATGGATTTTGCGCCCGACGCGGACGTTTTTACAAATCCGAACAACACCGTTATAGGCGACAGAGCATTTTCGTCCGACGGGGCGACAGCGGCGAAAATGGCGAAGGCAATGGCGGAAGGTCTGAGGAAAAACGGAATTATCCCCGTTTACAAGCATTTTCCGGGTCACGGCGACACAAGCGAGGACAGTCACACGGGTACGGCTTATGCAAACAAGACAAAAGAGGAAATGGAGAATTGCGAATGGCTGCCGTTTAAAGAGGCGGGAAGTCTTGACGGAGTTATGGCGGGACATATCTCCGCTCCGAAAGTGACGGGAAACGACGTTCCCGCAACGCTTTCTAAACAGATGATCTCGGATATTTTACGCAAAGAGATAGGTTTCGACGGTCTGGTTATAACCGACGCCATGGCTATGGGCGCTATCATAAACGACTACGGCACAGCGGCAGCTTCGGTTGACGCGATACTGGCGGGGTGTGATATTATTCTTATGCCCGATAATTTATCAGAGGCTTTTGAGGGGATCGTAAATGCCGTAAACAGCGGCGTTATCTCCGAAGAACGTCTTGAAGAAAGCGTTATGAGAGTGCTTATGTATAAAATTAAGTATGGAATAATTGAAATGTGATTTATAAAAATTATTGCCGCTCCCGTGAATTTTCCGGGAGCGGCAGATCTATGTTCTGTCCGCGGCGAAGAGCGTAAATGCCGACCAAATAAAAATAGCTCGAACGGTTGTGCATACACGTTCTAATAGCATATAAACTCCTGAGCGAAATATGTGCCGCCGTGATTTTGGGCGTCATATCCCGTCATAACAAAAAGGCTTGTTCCGATATATCTGAACTCGTCGTCAAGAAGATTTGCATTATGTAAGGGAGAATTTTTCCATGCATTCATGACCTTTTGGGCGTTTCCCTTAAAGCCGCCTCCGACATTTTCTCCCGCAAGCGTATAGTTTTTGGGAAATGCAGTAAAACATCTTGTGCCGTTCGGTCTTGTATGAGAAAGCAGATATGCGCATTCGAGTGCCCGAAGTTTCGCGGTTTCGGAAAGTTTTTCGTCATATTTAAGCTCGCACAGACCGTTTTCACGACGGTATTCGTTTACAAGCGCGAAGATCTCTTCCGATACGCTTTTGTCCCAATATCCGTAGACAACGGCGGTTTTTCCGTTTCCGAGAGACACCGTATGTCCGAGCGAATAATTTTCGCACCAGCATTTGCCGCAGTCTTTACAGCAATAGCTTTTTATGCCGACGGAATAATCCGTAGCTTTAAGGGTAATTGTTTCGGTATAATCATGCTCTTTCGCGGGTATTTCTTTGCTGAATGTTTTTTGGCATTTCACACAGCGGAATACGGCTGTTCCTCCGATTTCACACGGCGGTTTTTCCGATATCAATATGTATTCGTGGATACAGGAGCTTTGGACGGAAGGCGGACTTTCGGCTTTTGCGGAAGATAAACTTTTTTGAGAAGAAGCCGAGCTTTCGGGAGAGGACGAGATGTTTGTGCTTGAACTGCTTTGAGACTGTTTGTCAAATGATGAACTTTCGGGAAGATCTGCGTATGAAGAATTTTTTTCGGATCTCAGAGCAGGCGAGCTTTCAAAAGAATTTGGCTCGGATATTGTATATTCTTCGTTTTTACTGCTTTCAAAAACTATCGGAAAGCTGTCAGTCGGGGAAATATATGATGAAGAACTTTCGAAAGTTTGTGAGAAAACGGCGCTTTCAGTCATATGCTCCGAAACAGAAGAAATAAGCTCGGAATTATTTTCGGAAAAAGTCTCTCGTATCGTATTACAACCCGACAGCGTGCATAAAAAAACAAGTCCTGCCGAAATAAATATCTGACATTTTTTCATACTTGATCCTCCCTTTCTTAATTAGATGATAACATCAAAAAATAGCAGTGTCAAGCGGTAAATAAAGGTAAAATCCTATCAGATTATAGATAAAGCCCAATCTGCGTCGTCAGTGTTACTGCAACAGCCACAAAGGATAGTTGCAGTAATGCTTTAGTATTGATCGCCCTGCGCTAAATGCGAGCATACCGGAACTTTCTCAACAGTCTGAATATATGACTTTTTATACAAGCTGAACCTTATGCGGGGAGCTTTAGCGGATATGAAATTTTTTATATAGTTATTTGACGGTTATCCGGCGGAAATCGTTATAAAAGCTATTGACTTTTTCGCTTTATTGTGCTAATATATGATTAAAGCGTTAAGGAGGATTTTTATTTATGACGGACGAAAAATATTTTGATGTTTTATGCAAAGCGTTTGCTTCTCTCGAAAACAAAGAAGATGTACACAAATTTTTAGAGGACCTCTGCACTCCGCAGGAAATAGATGCTTTGTCGCGCAGACTTATGGTCGCGGTCATGCTGAAAAAAGGCGACGTTTATACGAAAATCGTCGAGGAAACGGGCGCTTCAACGGCAACTATCTCGCGCGTAAACAAAACTCTTACTTATCAGAGCGCGGGAGGTTATGACATAATACTTGAAAAACTTTCGGGAGAAACGAAGTGAGAGGCTACGCCGATTTTGCGGATGTATATGACGAGCTGACGCAGAACGTTCCTTATGACGAGATAGCAGATCATTATATAAAGATACTCGGAGAGATGACGGGAGGAAAACGTCTGCTCGACGTGGGCTGCGGAACGGGAAATCTTACGATAAGGCTCAAAAAAGCGGGATTTGACGTCGTGGGTCTGGACGGCTCGGCGCAAATGCTTTCATCTGCCGCGTCAAAGGACAGCGGGATATTCTGGGTCTGTCAGGATATGACCGAGATAGAGCTTGGCGAGGAATTTGACGCGGTTGTTTCAACTCTTGACAGCATAAATCACCTCGAAAGCAAGACGGAGATCGAGAGTTGTTTTCGCCGCATAAATGAAAATCTGAAAACAGGCGGCGCG
The DNA here is from genome assembly GCA_947629335.1 of uncultured Clostridia bacterium. Taxonomy (GTDB): domain Bacteria; phylum Bacillota; class Clostridia; order Oscillospirales; family Ruminococcaceae; genus CAG-115. The sequence goes on from CANRDI010000017.1 coordinate 35,782, forward strand.
TTTGTTTTCGACGTGAACACCGTTTACAAGCACCGCGAAATTCTCGGAAACAATACGTTTGTATATGACGCGGAGGGCGCGTACTGCGTGTGGCTTAACGAGTTTTCAGAGCAGGACAACGGTGTTTCTATCGACCTCGACATATTTTTCGAGGAGGAGGACGGAAGTTATACGCGCGGCGGGGAAAGTTTCCGCGAGATTGCGCTCGAAAATGATGAAATGCAAAAACTTCTCCAAAAATGCGGGTTTGAGATAACGGCTGTTTATGAATATCTGACAATGGACAAGCCGTCGGAAAGCTCCGAAAAACTGACGTTCTGCGCTAAAAAGATAAGACAAGCGGACTGAGTTTAACTGCCGTGCGGAATGTGCGAAAAATAACTTAATATTTTTATACTTTTAATAATGAATAGAGGATCGGAAAATGGGTAAAATTGTAAGAGCGCTTTCGGAAACGGGCGGGGTTTTATGCGCGGCAATTGACGCGACGGATATCGTCGCGGAGCTGGCGCGGCTTCATGAGGCTTCGTCGGCAGTGACGGCGGCTCTCGGCAGAATGGCGGCTGCGGCTTCGCTTATGGGAAGTATGCTGAAATACGAGGGCGACAGGCTGACCGTAAGAATAAACGGCGGAGGTCCTTGCGGAACGCTTACGGCTGTTGCGGACTATCGCGGAAATGTAAAATGCTCTGTCGGAAACTCTAAAGCTGACGCGGAAGATGTCGAAAGCCTTGTCGGAAGCGACGGACAGCTTACCGTTATCAAAGATATGGGTCTTAAAGAACCGTATATCGGGCAGATACCGCTTTCTTCGGGCAATATCGCGCGGGTGCTGACAGAATATTATTCGATAAGCGAACAGCTCCCGACAGTATTTACTCTCGGAATTTTATTCGACAACAGCGCAAATGTAAAGGCGGCGGGCGGTTATATGGTGCAGGTCGTGCCGCCTGTTTCGGAAAAGTCGGTAAATACGCTCGATGAAAACCTTTCAAAAATGGACGAGATAGGTAAAATGCTCGAAGAGGGTTTTACTCCCGAAAAAATTGCTTTAAAAGCGCTTTCGGGGCTTGGCGGGGAAATTCTCGACGAATGGGAGGCAGTCTATCACTGCGACTGTTCAAGAGATAGGACAGAGCAAATTTTGATGTCGCTCGGCAGAAAAGAACTTGCAAAACTTGCAAACGAGCAGGAAACGACAGAAGTTTGTTGTCATTTTTGCAATAAAAAGTACGTTTTTACAAGCGATGATATGTTGAAAATGCTGAAAAGAGAAATTTGAAAAAATTTTTTCTAAAAACCCTTGACATTTTGCGGTAAAAATAGTATAATAACATAGTCGCCTGTTGGTGACGGCGTGGAAGTTTAGCTCAGCTGGGAGAGCATCTGCCTTACAAGCAGAGGGTCATAGGTTCGAGCCCTATAACTTCCACC
>CANRDI010000018.1 GCA_947629335.1 uncultured Clostridia bacterium
CCCCCCATTGGGGGAAAACTTTTGAAAAAGTTTTCCCCCAAACCCCTTTTCAAAACTTTTATGTAACGTGCTGTAAGGGAAAACGTTATCCGCCTAAATTCTCACCTCTTACAGCGTTTTCCGCCGAAGGCAGATAATGCGCTAACTTCTAACCTCTAAAAGGGCTTCGCCCCCGCGCCCCCCATTGGGGGAAAACTTTTGAAAAAGTTTTCCCCCAAACCCCTTTTCAAAACTTTTATGTAACGTGCTGTAAGCGAAATGTGCTTATACCGATTCGAGCCGTATGGTATTTGTATTTCCCGATTTTCCGCTCGTCATGCCTCCCGTCAGGACAACATTATCGCCCGCTGTAAGGTTGAAATGCTTTTTCGCGTGCTGAAGAGCATGATAAAACATAACGTCTACCGAATTGAACTCCTCACTCAGCACGGGCGTTACTCCCCAGCTTAAATTAAGTTTTCGCCATGCTTTCTCTGAAGTTGTCATTCCGATAATATCGACGGGAGGTCTGAAACGGCTGACCATTCTTACCGTTCTTCCCGAAAGCGAGCTTATGACAATTCCCTTTGCCTTTGTGTCGATAGCCATTGCGCAGGTCGCATGAGATACCGCGTCGGAGTTGTTTTTGATGACATAATCCGTCGTCAGAAAGCGCTTTTTATAGTCAATGTTCTGCTCGGTACATTCCGCTATCTCCGCCATATTCTTTACTGCCGCAACGGGATATTTTCCTGCCGCGGTCTCTCCAGACAGCATGACCGCCGAGCTTCCGTCATAAACCGCGTTTGCGACGTCGGAAATTTCCGCTCTTGTCGGGCGCGGCTTTTCTATCATGCTTTCGAGCATTTCTGTTGCAGTTATAACGCGCTTTCCCAAAAGCCTGCATTTTTTGATAAGATATTTCTGAACCGACGGAACTTCTACAAACGGTATCTCTACTCCAAGATCGCCTCTTGCAACCATAATTCCGTCTGCTATCTCGCATATCTCGTCGATATTGTTTACGCCCGAACGGTTTTCTATCTTAGCGATTATATCGATATCCTCGCCGCCGTTTTCATTCAAAAACGAGCGCAGGCTTTCAACATCGCTCTTTGCCGAAACAAAAGACGCCGCTATAAAATCTACTCCGTTCTCAATTCCGAAAAGTATGTCCGACTTGTCCTGTTCGCTCAGATAATCGCCCTTTAAAACGTGATTTGGGAAATTCATGCTCTTTCTGTCGGACATCTCTCCTCCGACAACGACCTCGCAAACAACGTCGTTTCCTCGTATTTCCTTAACCGTAAACACAAGCAGCCCGTTGTTTACAAGAATAGTGTCGCCGATATTCACTTCCCCTGCAAGCTGTTTATAGCTCACCGAAACACGCTCTACGTTTCCTTCACATTCGTCAGAAGTGAATGTAAACGTATCGCCGTCTTTCAGGACAACCTTGTGATTTTCAAAGGTCATTATACGGTATTCGGGACCTTTCGTGTCGAGCATTATCGCTATCGGAAGTCCGAGTTCCTCTCTTACTTTTTTGATAGTATCAATTTTTATCCGATGCTGTTCGTGAGTGCCGTGAGAGAAATTCAGCCGCGCAACGTTCATTCCCGCAAGACACATCTCATGCAGAACCTCTTCGCTTTCGCTCGCAGGTCCTATTGTGCAGATGATTTTTGTTTTCCTCATGTTATCTCCTTTTTTCAGTTCAATTAACGTTTTTTCAATGACCGCTGTTCCCCATGCAAAAGCACAGTTTTTCATTTTTTCCTGAGATAAAAGAACAGCGCCCACTGCCCCGCCGCAAGCAATGCTACAAGAACAACGATTATTACTTGAACAATTCCCCATTCGTTCATAAAAAATATTATCACGAAAAGAGCGATAGTAAGTATTATCGCGCTTCTTAAAAATGACTTCGAGTTATTATTGTTCATTTTTCTGTATCTTAGCCGCCGTAAGCGTATTTTTCATCAGCGTAGCTATCGTCATAGGTCCTACTCCGCCGGGAACTGGAGTTATAAACGACGCCTTTTCGCTTACCTCGTCAAATTTCACGTCCCCGCAGAGCTTTCCGTTTTCAAGGCGGTTTATGCCCACGTCAATTACAACCGCGCCCTCTTTGACCATATCAGCGGTGACAAAATTCGGCTTTCCGACCGCCGCCACGAGAATATCCGCGCGTCTGCACACTTCTGCAAGGTTTTTTGTTTTGCTGTGGCAGACTATAACCGTTCCGTTTTCGTGGAGCAAAAGCATCGCCATCGGCTTTCCGACAATGTTTGAGCGGCCTATTACTACGCACTCTTTTCCCGCGACGGAAACTCCAGTGCTGTGAATAAGTTCCATACAGCCCGCGGGTGTGCAGGGCAAAAACGAATAGTTGCCGATCATTATTTTTCCGACATTCGTTTCATGGAATGCGTCAACGTCCTTTTTCGGAGAAATGCGCTCGATAACTGCCTTCTCGTCAAGCTGTTTCGGTAACGGCAATTGAACAAGTATGCCGTTTACATTCTTGTCTGCATTAAGCGTGTCAATAAGTTCAAGAAGCTGTTCCATAGTTGTTTCTTCGGGCAGAGCGTATTCAAAGCTCTTTATTCCGCAGAACTCGCAGGCTTTTTTCTTGTTGTTGACATAAACTCTGCTCGCGGGGTCGTTTCCAACTATTACAACCGCAAGCCCCGCCTTGATGTTATCGCGCGCTATCTCGTCGCGCACCTGTTCTTTGATTGCCGCCGAAACGGCTTTTCCGTCAATGATTTGTGCCATTTTTATGCTCCTTTCAATTTAACCGTTTATCACGGAATTAAGTTCGTCAATATTTATCACGGAATAAAGTTCGTCAATATCGTCATAGGTCTTGCCCTTATAGCTTATTTCGGCATTTTTGCAGTAAATAAAGGGATTTCCCAGGATTTTCGCCCTTAACTCCATAGCGCTTTCAACTGTCAGTCCTCCCGTAATCACCGCCCTGCCGTCAGTTATAGGATTTAAGACTGTCGGCGCGATTAAAAGTTCATTGTCAGCCCAGATTGAAATTACTTGACCTGAAAGTCTTTCTGTCGCCTCGACAAAGATTTTTGTCCCATTTTCGTCAAGTTCAAGCTGAATGCCATAGTCCTTGTTGTTGCTGTCGTAAAACGCTTCCGCTTTCTTAACATTCCAGCCGTCAAGTATCAGCTTTTCGGCGCTTTGTTCACTGCCCTCGTAAAATTTAAGACAGTCGCTTTTCCCTGTCCTCACGACAGTTTCGGGAATTTCTATTCTTTCTGCTTCAGCGCAGTTTTCAAACACCCCGCTTGCTATTTCAACAACGTCTTTCCCGTCAATCTGTGCGGGGATTATGATCTTTTCGCTTTTTCCCGTGTATTTTTCAATAACAACTCCGCCGTCGGCAATGCTGTATTGAAATTCGCTTGTGGAAGATTGTTTGCTGTCAGAAATTTCAGTTTGCGGGTTTTCTTCGTATTTTTCACAACCGCACAGCATAAGTGCCGATATAATGCAAATTGCCGCAAGTTTTATTTTCTTCATAGTTCAAAATCCTCAAATCCGTCATTATTGCCGTTATCACCGCTGCTCTCGGAGAATTTAAAACTTTCCTCTCCCATAAGCTCAGGAAAAGACTTTTCGGGATGTTGGTAAGCTATATTCAAAAGCTCTATAAAATCCCTTATCATCTCGCGCGGAGTAATGTTTGTCTGCGCTCCGACGCGCTCAAACTCCGCCTTTACGAAAAATATCCTGTCCTCAAGCGTTATCTTCGGTTCGTAATCGTAAAGCACAGCGTGTATTTCCGACAGCTTCTCGGTAAGCACCGTCAGTTCTTCATAGCTCAAAGGTTCGAGCCTTATTATCGGCGCTAACATATCATAGGTTTCGTCTGTCGCAAATCTTCCGCGCTCAAGCCTTGACCGCAGAGCCTCATAGCTGAATAATCCCCTGCGCGTGTCCTCGACGCACTGAGGCGTGCCGCCCATAATCATGCCGAGATGAGAGGCTTTGCCCTGCATAACGTCGTTGTACATCATAAGTATTTTCTCGTAGTTATACTGCCGCGTGACCGAATGAGGTATCTTCATTATGTTTACAAGCTCGTCTATCATAACGACAAGCCCCTTATACCCCGCGCTTACCAAAAACGCAGTCATCAGCTTTATATAGTCATACCAGTTATCGTCCGTTATTATAACGTTCACTCCGAGCGCTTCTTTAGCCTCGGTCTTTGTGGAATATTCTCCGCGAAGCCATTTCACGGCATTTGACGAAAGCGCGTCGTTTCCGTCGGAAAAACCGCGGTAGTATGCCGAAATGACCGCCGCAAAATCAAATCCGTGGACCATATCTTCGAGCGAATTTATCTTCGCATATATCTTTTTTTCAACGGCGCTGTCAAAAAACGTGTTGTCGCGGGACATTCCCTCTGCGACGACCTCGCTCCTTATGCTGTCTATCCATTTTTCAAGTATCAGCGAAAGCGCTCCCCCGTCGGGCTTTGCCTTTACCGAAAGCGACCGCATAAGCTCGCGGTATGTCGCAAGTCCCTGACCTTTTGTCCCCATAAGTCTGCGTTCGGGAGAAAGGTCTGCGTCAGCCGCCGCAAAACCTCTGTCCATAACGTTTGCGCGCATTATCTGCATAAGAAAGCTCTTTCCCGAACCGTATTTTCCCACGACAAACCGAAAGAACGCGCCGCCGTCTTCCGCAATAGAAACATCATGCAAAAGCGCGTTTATCTCGTCAGTCCTCCCGACAGCTATATATCCCAGACCCACGCGCGGCACAACGCCGGCTTTAAGAGCGTTAATAAGCGTGCTTGCTATTCTTTTGGGTATTTGCATTCGGAAATCAGCTCCTTCTGTTAGAAGTTAAGAGGTAAGAATTAGAAGTAAAAAATAGTATCAATATCTTTCATTATACCACATTAATTTTATTTTTTCAAGAGCTAACTTAAAATAAACGCAAGGAGAGCGCTGGTATGAAATAATGTACAAAAAATTGAGTTGAAATTTGGCTAAAAAGTTAATTTACAAACGCGCGTTTTTAACTTAAAATATAATTACAAGCATATCGTATTTAGCTTATAAATTTTCTCCCGAAAGGAAAAGCATGATGATAAAAAAGAATGTAACAATGAGCGACATCGCAAAGGCAATGAGCATAAGCACGGTGTCCGTGTCAAAAGCCCTCGGAAACCGCGAGGGCGTAAGTGACGAGCTTCGAGAAAAAATAAAACGAAAGGCTCATGAAATGGGATATAACCCGCATACCGGCACACATTCCGCAAAAGACGGCTTTACATACAACATCGGTATAATCGCGCCAAAGCGCTTTATAAACGAACCGTCGGCGTTTTACTGGACAATATACAAGCATATCATCGAGCTTTTACAGGAGAAAAATTATTACGGAATGCTTGAAGTCATAAACGACGGCTCGGATATGCCCAAAGAGATCCCGAACTCGCTCTCAGGCGGAAAAGTCGACGGACTTATTCTTCTCGGACAGTTTTCCGAAAGTTATATCGACAGACTTACTCAGTTTTATGTGCCGATGGTTTTTCTCGATTATTACGGAAGCCGCGACAACGCCGAGATCGTCCTTTCAGACAGCTTTTACGGTGCTTATCAGATAACCTCGTACGTCATATCGAACGGTCATAAAAAAATAGGCTTTTTAGGAAACGCCGACGGTTCGCCTTTTGTCAGAGACAGGTTTCTCGGTTTTTACAAAGCGCTTCTGGAAAAAAATGTTCCCCTGCGCGAAGAATGGATAATACGCGACAGAAACAGCTCCGGAGAGATATACAGGACCTTTTCGCTTCCCGAAGAGCTGCCCTCGGCATTTGTATGCTCATGCGACGAGAGCGCCTTTAACCTTATGACCCAGCTCCGCGCGGAAGGTTGTCTTGTACCGCAGGATATTTCCATAACGGGCTATGACAACCACATTTATTCTTCAATGACAACGCCTCATCTTACGACGGTAGATGTAAACTGCGGGAGAATGGCTCAGGATGCGGTCGATATAATACTCAAAAAAATAGCCGATAAGACCTATTTTCGAGGAAGAACGCTCGTAACAGGAAAACTTGTTATCCGCGACAGCGTGAAAAATCTCTATGAGTAAATAAGAGGCAAGTGCAGACGTCATAAACCGAATTGTCAAAAGGAATTAATAAAAAATCTTAAAAAAGTACTTTACAAAAGAAATATTTTGTGTTATAATAACTGTGTTGTGCGTGAGAATGGCTCGCGCACGGGCTTCCGTTTTCACGGACCGCGGAATATGCTCATTTATTGAGAAACACCGTTTCCCCTTACTGTGATAACGGAAATAAACGAAAAGAGGTGTAATTATGTTAAGAAAAGAAGAAAAAACGGCGGTTATCGAAGCCAACAGACTGCACGAAAACGACACGGGTTCTCCCGAAGTACAGATCGCTATTCTTACAAAGAGAATTGACGAGCTGACTGCACACATTAAGACCCATAAGAAGGATCACCACTCCACAAGAGGTCTTCTTAAAATGGTAGGTCACAGAAGAAACCTTTTGGCGTACCTTCAGAAAAAGGATATCGAGCGCTATCGTGCAATTGTCGCTAAGTTGGGACTCAGAAAGTGAGTAATGTCGGTATTAGTAGTCGGTCGGTCACTTGCCGACCGGCTACTAATAACTATTTTTAAGGAATTTTTAAAGGAGTTTGTCGGGTGGGCAATAAATTGAGTTTGCGCAATCTATGATATTTCGCAAATTGAATTTATTGCTGTTCCGCCCGAAAATTCGACGAAAGGAAAAGGGCAATGTTTGAAAATTATAAAGTATTTAAAACAATGTTTGCCGGAAGAGAAATAAAGGTCGAGACGGGTAAAGTCTGCGGTCTTGCAAACGGCTCATGCTGGGTGACTTACGGCGAAACGGTAGTTATGGTAAACGTCACTGCTTCTCCTAAACCCCGCGAGAGCGTGGATTTCTTCCCGCTTTCCGTTGACTATGAGGAAAAGCTCTATTCTGTGGGAAAAATTCCCGGAGGATTTTTAAAGCGCGAGGGCAGACCGAGCGAAAAGGCTATCCTTACTTCGCGCGTTGTTGACCGTCCGATGCGCCCGCTGTTCCCGAAGGATATGAGAAACGACGTGGCGATTACTATGACGGTTTTGTCGGTTGACCCCGACTGTTCGCCCGAAATTATGGGCATGATAGGCGCGTCAATTGCCGTTTCGATTTCTGATGTTCCGTGGAACGGTCCTATAGGCGGCATTTCCGTAGGTCTTGTCGATGGGGAGATCGTGCTTATGCCCGATGCCGAGCAGCGCAACAAGAGCGATCTTAACCTCACGGTTGCTTCTTCCGAAAAGAAAGTGGTTATGATCGAAGCAGGCGCGAACGAGGTCGACGACGACACGATGTTCAAGGCGATAATGGCGGGACACGAGGAAATTGTAAAGAGCCTTATTCCGTTTATAAAGGATATTCAGGCGCAGATCGGAAAGCCGAAGTTCTCGTTTGAGAGCATGGAAGTCGATCACGATATGTACGACGCAATTTCCGAATTTGCAATTGAAAAAGTCCGCTATGCAATGGACACGGACGACAAGAATATCCGCGAAGAGCGCTTACAGCCCGTCTATGCGGAAGTCCATGCGAAGTTTGACGAGGTATATCCCGAACAAGCGGCAATGATAGACGAATGTATGTACAAGCTGCAAAAATTCGTAGTCAGAAGGTGGCTGCTTGACGACGGAAAGAGAGTTGACGGAAGAAAGCTCGACGAGATACGTCCGCTTGCTGCGGAAGTTGCAGTTTTGCCGAGAGTTCACGGCTCCGGAATATTTACGCGCGGTCAGACGCAGGTAATGACTATCTGCACGCTTGGTCCTGTTTCTGACAGCCAGAAGCTCGAAGGTCTCGACGAAGAGGACGGAAAGCGCTATATGCACCACTACAACTTCCCGTCATATTCTGTCGGCGAAACAAAGGCTTCGCGCGGTCCCGGCAGACGTGAGATAGGTCACGGAGCGCTTGCGGAAAGAGCGCTGCTGCCTGTTATTCCGTCGGTAGAAGAATTTCCGTATGCGATAAGACTTGTTTCAGAGGTACTTTCCTCAAACGGTTCTACTTCACAAGGCTCTGTCTGCGGCTCGACGCTTGCTCTTATGGACGCGGGCGTTCCGATAAAGAAGCCCGTGGCGGGAATTTCCTGCGGACTTATTACCGAGGGCGACCGCTGGATGACAATGGTCGATATTCAGGGTGTAGAGGACTTCTTCGGCGATATGGACTTCAAAGTTGCAGGCACTCATGAAGGCATCACGGCTATCCAAATGGATCTTAAAATCGACGGTCTTACTCCCGAAATTATCAAGAACGCATTTGAAAAGACCCACAAAGCGCGCGATTATATACTTGACGAGGTAATGCTGAAGGCAATTGACAAGCCGCGCGAGACTGTCGGAAAGTATGCTCCGAAGATGCTCACAACGAAAGTTCCCGTTGACAAGATAAGCGAGGTCATCGGAAAGGGCGGAAAGGTCATTCAAAAGCTCTGCGCGGACTTCGAGGTCAAGATCGACGTGGACGAGGACGGAAACGTATTTATCTGCGGCGCGGATCTTGCAAAGGCAAATGCGTGCGTTCAGGTAATTTCGACTATAGTAAATCCTCCGGAGATAGGCGCTATCTACAAGGGCAAGGTCGTAAAAATAATGAGCTTCGGCGCGTTTGTTGAGATAGCTCCCGGAAAGGACGGAATGGTTCATATCTCGAAACTTGAGAACCACCGTGTTGAAAAGGTCGAGGACGTTGTTTCCGTAGGCGATGAGATAATCGTAAAGGTTATGGAAATAGATAACCAAGGGCGCATAAATCTCTCCAGAAAAGACGCGCTCGCGGATATCGAGGCAAAGAAAAAACAGCAGAACGCTGAAAACAATTAAAGACAATAAAAGATCCCCCAAAAATGCTTGGGGGATCTTTTTATGATTGATTCTCTATAAACCCTTTTTCCTTATAGATTTCAGGTATCCTCTTTTCAAGATATTCGGCGCGCTCTTTGATATATCCTGCAAAGCCGTAGTGATAATCGCTGTTAAACTCGCTGTTGAACAGGTGATATTTTCCGCGCGGATCGTTTTTAACGCTGTCGTAAAGCATTTCGTAAAGCGGGTCGGCTTCATTTTCGCCGAAATTTTTAAGCCAGCTTAAAACCTCGCTGCAATAATCCAGATAGACCTTATAATATTCATCTACCGCAAGCAGCTTTTGTATGAGCGGTCTTTGCGAAAGCTCGGTATCCTCGCCCGAAAGCCCGCTTTTTATGTCCATCTGCGCGCCCGCGCTCGGACGAAATCCCCAGTCAGTCTGATAAAAGCACATATCCATATCCCACGGGATAACGTGAAAAACTCCGTCGTCAAAATAAAGCATATAATTATGTGCGGAATATCCGCCGTATCCATCACAGTGGTGAATGACAGCACCCACAGCAATGTATTTAAGAGCCGAATCAACGTCAAGTATGCTTTCTATCTCGCCCTTTTCACCGAGCGGCATTTCGTCAAGCACTTGCACGAGCCGATTTAGGTCGTTTTTTGACGTGTCCTTTCCTTTTTTCTGCTTTACAGCCCACGACACCATATCTGTCGTAAGCGTTGCCATTTCGTCGGTTTTGTAGAGGTTGTGATTTGAACTGTTGAAAACGCGGTTTAAAAAACTTTTGTCAATTTCTTCCACGCCCGTGTAAACGCCAAGAAACTCGTCATTGAGATAGACATTGAAAAACGTGCAGAGCGGAGCATACCCGCCTATCGCGCGAAAAGCTTCATATCCTGCGTACTGGCGCGCGTATGAAAAGTCAATGGAATTGTTGCAAAGCACAAGCTCGTCAAGTCCCCAAAAACTGTTGTCCGTATATTTGTCAAACTTTATCTTGAACGGAAACGACGTAGAGCCGTATTCTAACGCCGTATCAAGCGTAGAGTTCCCGTGAGTTTTTATCCCGCAGTCTGCTATGGCGGCGTCATCTATCACAATGTCCGCGTGCTGATATTCTTTATCTTTTGGGGCAGCGCAAACAGCGCTCCAGTCCGATTGAGAAATATCTATCTTCAGCGTATGGACAGCTTTTTCTTTGAAAAATTCGACATATTCGGGTTCGCTGACTTCAAAATCTCCTATATCGCTGCTCTCCAAAATGGGCGTTTCGTAGTTATCTGAGAATATGCTGTCGGAATTGACGTTTTCGCACCCCGAAAGCATCAGAACAAATAATGCCGTAATTATTGCTGAAATTTTTTTCATATGTGTGCCTCATTTTATGATAAGATGTTGATTATATTTGAGTATTATGTTATTCGGCCATTAACTCTTCAAGGCGCTTTGTAAGATAGATATGGCGCTCGTGAATGAAATAAGCGATCCCCTCGCTGAAAGCTCTGTTGTATTCCTGAGATACTCTCCAATATCCGTAAAATCCCGTCGGGTCGTTCTTTGCGTGTTCTCCTATTATCTCCCATGCTTCATCGAGCCAGCCGCTCTCGTCTATCTCCTTCAGCCAGTCGTTGAGTTCGGAACAATATTGAAGATATTTGTTATAGTATTCGTCAACTGCCAACAATTTCTGTACAAGAGGGCGCTGTGATTCTGCGACGCCTCCCGTTATCGGAGAAGCAATATCCTGCTTCGCTCCGGGACTATCCGTATAATATGCTTGCCATTTCAGACAGCATTCATTCATATCCCATGGGATAAAATAGAAAATCCCTCCGCTCATATACAAATAATAGTTGTGGCAAAAAACACCCGCATAATCGTCCCAGTTATGCAGAACCGCGTCTACGGCAAAATTTTTCAGCACCGAATCAACGTCAAGTATATTTTCAATATCCCCTTTCTCTCCCAACGGCATTTCATTCAGAACTTTCACAAGATATTTTAGATCGCTCATGCTCTGATCTGTACCCTTTTTCTGCTCAAATACATTATAATCCATATTAGGTAAAAGCGTTGCGAAATTATTAGCCTTGTATAGATTGTGCTTGCGGCTGTTGAAAACGCGGTCAAGAAAACTGCCGTCAACTGCCTCGACGCCCACATAAAGTCCATGAAGTTTACCGTTTGCGTAAATATTGAACAGCGTCACATACGGCGCTTCCAGATCAAGTACTCTGAATGCCTCATATCCGATATACTCGCGCAAATACGACCTGTCGTCCGCTACATTAAGCAGTACCAGCTCGTCAAGTCCCATAAACGTTCTGTCGTCAACATATTTGTCAAACTTCAGCTTGAAAGGCGGACGGTAGTTATCGCCATTTATAGCATATGCAGTCAGCGATGAGTTTCCCCTCGTCTTTATCGCCGTATTGTCATATCTCATTCCGTCGATAATTACATTCGCATTTCTGTATTGTTTTGCATAAGGATTGTACAAAAGGAAATTCCAGTCCTGCGTTTCCATTTCAAGCTCCAGAGTATGGACCTCTAACCCCTTGAAAAACTCAATATACTCCGGTTCTTCCGGCTCTGCGGGAACGGCGCTTCCCGAATTTTCACCCGAATTTTCGTTTGAATTTTCGCCGCTGCTGTTATTCGAGGGTTCGCTGTCGGTGCTGTTATCCGGATCTTTTACGATTATTTCGAGCGGAACATATTGTTCTGAATTGCGACACCCGGACATCATAAGTACGACCATTGCCAAAACTGCTGCAAGAATTTTTTTCATCATTGTTCCTCCAAAGAAACCTCACAAAAACAAAATTTTTTGTGTTGCATTACTGCGATCATTGCACAAACGGATATACTATATATTATCGCTGCGGTAAGACAGCACGATAACAATTGCTGCAAAGAATACTGCCGAAATTTTATCCATAAATGTTTCTTATATAAGATCAAAAAAACATTGCTTAATTATCGCTGTATAAATTTTCCGTCTTATTTGTAAATACATATTTTTATTATAACACATATTGCTTTTAATTACAAGACCTTTTTCGACATAATATAAAAAGTTTTTTTGTCAATATTCGGACAAAAAAGCAAACGACCGCCTTAGTATATTATAGGTTTACGGAAGGCTGACATTCCGCAGGCTGTCGATAAAGCCCCATCTGCGTTGCAGCGGTTTAATGCTACAGCCACAAAGGATAGTTGCATTGCAGCTTCAGCGTTTTGTGTGAAGCGCATAATGCATACCGGAGCGTTCTCAACAGCCTGAGTTTTGACTTTTTATACAGTTTGGTCTTATATACTCCAAAAATATTCTATTGTAAAATTTACAAAACAATACTCTTGACGAAAGAGAAAAAATGTGGTATAATTATAGCGTATAATTCAATAACAGGGCTTTTAAAGCAAAAATCGCCCCATTCATTTTATTAAGGGAGGACGTAAAATGTCTGACACACCATTAAATCCCTTTGATGACGCAGAAGAGATCGCCAAAAAATCAATGGTTCTTTTTCTGCTTATCGACTGCTCAGGAAGTATGAGCGGGTCGAAGATAGGTACGGTAAACTCCGTTATGGAAGAGCTTATTCCCGAAATACGCGGGATAGGCGGCGCAGATGCGGATATAAAAATCGCTGTCCTGAAATTTTCGGGAGGAAGCGAGTGGATGTATCCCGAACCCGTTTCCGTCGAGAATTTTGAATGGAAACCGCTCGACGCGGAAAACGTGACCGACCTCGGAAGCGCGTTTACAGAGCTTTCGTCAAAACTTTCAAGAAATTCGTTTATGAACAGCCCGTCGCTGTCGTTCGCGCCGGTCATGATCCTTATGTCCGACGGTTATCCTACGGACAATTTTGAAAAGGGACTTGAAGAACTTCGCCGAAACCGTTGGTATTCGGCAGGAATAAAGGCGGCGGTTGCAATAGGCGAGGACGCGGATCTCGACATTCTCGAACGCTTTACCGAAAACCCCGACAGCGTAGTTACCGCTCACAACGGAGAGGCTCTCGCAAAGCTCGTTAAATTCGTAGCCGTAACTTCTTCTCAGATCGGAAGCAGAAGCGTAAGGCTCGCGGAAACCGAAGAAGATTTCCGTACAAAACAAGAAGCCGCCGCAGAACAAATACGCGAATTTGCCGAAAGCGACGAAATAAACGAGGATATTGAAGAGGGTTGGTAAACAGCGCGCAGGTACAGTAAAAGGTAATTTGTACTTAAAGGTTTTTTAAACTGCCTTAACAGCGTCAATTACTAAATTACAGACTGCTAATTACTAAAAACAATATGAGTTTAAAATTCAAAGGATATGCTCTGTCAGTCAGAGGAGCTTCTCATGAGGACGACGGCTCGCCCTGTCAGGACAGCGCAAGGATTTTTACATGCGAAAACTTTGCCGTTGCGGCGGTCTCGGACGGTCACGGAAGCGAAAAGCACTTCAGAAGCGCTTCGGGAAGTGAAATGGCTACGCGCGTCGCTATACGCTCGATATGCGATTTTGCCGAGAGGAACAACGATCTTGACGGGATATTTAAAAACGATCCGAAAAACGTTGCGCGGAGAATTGCCGCAAACATAATATGCGGCTGGAACAACGAGATTGCCGCTCATATAAGCATACTGCCGCTCAGTGAAAAAGAGCGCGCAATATACGACAAATACGGTTCGATACCGAACGAGGTCATGTACGGAGCGACGCTTATTGTCGCGGGAATGACCGAAAACGGCTGTTTCGGGCTTCAAATAGGCGACGGGAGTTTTCTGGCTCTAAAGGCGGACGAAATGTTTTTTCCCGTCCCCGAAGATACGAAGCTCGTCGGAAATCTTACAACATCGCTCTGTGACAACAACGCCATTGAAAGCTTCCGCTCTTTTTACAGCGAGGAAAAATTTTCGGGTATCTCGCTTTCGAGCGACGGACTTATAAACTCGTTTGTAAATATCGGAGATTTTCTGAATTTCGGAAAACGTATACTTGTCTCGGTCGAAAACGATACGTCTTATGCCCTGAAAGAACATCTCAAAATGAGGTCGCGCTGCGGCAGCAGAGACGATATCTCCGTCGCGGCTATTTCCGCAGCCGACTAATAACACAACATCAGGAGGGTATTATAAATGCCTAATAAATTCAAAATAAACGAACATCTCAAACCGCAGAAGCTCCACGAACTTCTTGTAAAAAGGCGCTCGATGTCCGAAGACAAGACCGACGCGGCAAATGAACTTATGGACGCTGTGGCGGCGGAGATAGTTATGAACGCAAAGTTTTTATGTGCCGTAAAGTTTTCTGTAAAGCCTGTGGAACAAGACGACGGGACATATCTTATCGAAGACGACGCAAAGATCTCGTTTTTACTTCTTGAAAATGAAAAATTCGGGAGCATTTTCCCTCTTTTTACCGACGACAGCGAACTTGAAAAATGCGGTGCATTTACCGATTATTATACGATAATCACCGACTTTGACGGCATTTCGGGAATGATTGCCGACGGAACAGCCGTCGCGGGCATGATGATAAATCCGTTTGACGACAATATGTTTATAAGCAGAAATGCCGTTTCAAAATGGCGCGAGAAAAAGCAGATAATGAAGACGGGCCGCGCAAATCATGTTGTAACGGAAAATACACCGCTCGAAATATATCCGCCAAATCCCTATCCCATGCAGCTTTCAAACAAGATGTGCGAGATAGCAAAAACTTTGCCCGAAATAAACGCGCTCTGGCTTCGCGGAGTTACATTGAACGGCGACAAGGGATATATGCTCGTTATCGACGCTCAGCAGCCCGACAGGTTTTTCGACAACTTCGGAAATGCAGGAAAAGAATTTATCGGCAAAATGTCGCTTCATGTTATTCCCTACAACGGAGAGCTTGGAAAAAGAGCGACGCAGAATGTTGTTCCTATCTATTCTAAGGAATGATGTTTGTTAAAATAACCAAAATCATATCGATAAATTTTACTTTTCGGCAAAAAATTCCTGTGGACAATTGACGAAAACCGTGATATAATGTAGATAGGATCAAATAAATGCAAATATTTCGGGCTGTTTGGAAAACTCTGCGTGTGCCGAAAGCAACGACGATGTTTTCTTGCAGTCGGATATAATGATAATGGAGGTAATGTTATGGCTAAAAAAGCCCTGTTCGGAAACAATATAAAACCCGCGTGCAAATACTGCACACTCGGAACTGCCGCTTCGGGAGATACGATAACCTGCTCGAAATTCGGCGAGGTAAAGTCATACGATTCGTGTAAAAAGTATGTTTATAACCCGCTTAAAAGAATTCCAAAGAAAGAACTTCAGCTCGCAAACTCGGCGGTCAATGACATTGATTTCTGATTTGTATACATATCAAACGCCCCAAAAGCATTCGGCTTTCGGGGCGCTTTTTATATTATCTTTGCGGTTTTATTCAGCCTAAAATTACCTTGACCTCGTGAACTCCGCCGTTCTGTGCGGGGATAACATTGCCCGAAATTTCCTTTCCGTCAACGGTCATAGACTTGACGCCTGAGCAAACGTGGTTCGGATTTTGGACGTCAATATTATAAACCGCGCCTCTGAACTGGCGTGAAACATTAAATCCGTCCCAAGCCGAAGGTATCGACGGGTCAATCTTCAGCCCCTCGTACTGCGGTTTTACTCCTAAAATATACTGCGAGATCGCAACGAAATTCCATGCCGCCGTTCCCGTAAGCCATGAGTTTTTCGCCTCGCCGTGGCGCATACCGTCCTTGCCTGCAATCATCTGCGCATAAACATACGGCTCTGTGCGGTGAAGGTCGCTCATCTCTTCGCGGAATGCGGGAGCAATTTTGCTGTAATACTCAAATGCCTTATCGCCGTGTCCTACGGCAGCCTCAGCGCAAATTATCCATGCATTGTTGTGGCAGAAAACGCCCGCATTTTCCTTGTATCCACCCGGATATGTCGAAATCTCGCCGTATTCAATCTTGTAGGTTGTAAACGCGGGATTGTTCAGCACCAGACCGTGCTTTGAGTTCAGATATTTGTCCACGCTTTCAAGCGTCTTTATATCGCAGCCCTTGTCCTTTCCAAGCCCTGCAAGCACGCACCAACCCTGCGGTTCGATAAATATTTTGCCCTCGTCGTTTTCGTGCGAGCCGACCTTGTTTCCGTTGTGGTCGTATGCACGCAGGAACCATTCTCCGTCATAGCCGTATTCAACAGTATTCGCGCGCATTTTTTCAATTTCAGCCTCAGCTCTCTTCGCTTCAGCCTCGTCGCCTTTAAGTCTGCACATTGCGGGATATTCGGGAGCAATAAAGCAGAACATTCCCGCGATCATAACGCTTTCCGCAGTCTGAGAATAGAACGGCGGGTTCGGGAAAATTTCCTTGTTGTTATAGGTCTGGAAGCTCTCGCCGGGCTTGTCTGAAAAGCACGAGAGGTTAAGGCAGTCGTTCCAGTCGGCTCTTCCCGAAAGCGGCAAGCCATGAGGACCTACTTTTCTGCAAACATGGTCGAATGCTCTTTTACAGTGGTCGAGCATTGTATCCGCAAGCTCCTGCTTGTTCTCATACGGCACTTTCTCGTCAAGTATCGAAACATCGCCCGTTTCCTTTATATACTGCGCCACGGCAAGTATCATCCACAGCGGATCGTCGTTGAAGTTTGAGCCAAGCTCGTGATTGCCCATTTTCGTAAGCGGCTGGTACTGGTGATAAGCGCCGCCGTCTTCGAGCATTGTCGCGGCAAGGTCGATAAGGCGCTCTCTTGCTCTTTCGGGAATTTGATGAACAAAGCCGAGCAAGTCCTGATTACTGTCGCGGAAGCCCATGCCTCTGCCTATGCCGCTTTCAAAGTAAGACGCCGAGCGCGACATATTGAATGTTACCATACACTGATACTGGTTCCAGATATTGACCATTCTGTTTACTTTTTCATCGGGAGAATTTACGCTGTATTGCGTCAACAGCCTGCTCCAGTAATTCTGAAGGCTTTCAAAGAGCTTGTCTGCTTTTTCGGGAGTATTGCAGAGTTCAATCATTTCGAGAGCCTTTTTCTTGTTTATAACATTATACAGCGGTTTTTTATTTCCTAAACCGTCTGTGGTATAGCTTGCAATTATACCGTCATAATTTCCGCTCTTGTCAAATTTTTCGTCCGCGGGCATTTCTACATATCCGAGACAGAACACAAGCTCTTTTGTTTCGTTAGGTTCAAGTTCAAGCTCAATATAATGCGAAGCAATAGGAGACCAACCCTCCGCGACGGAGTTTTTCGGCTTTCCTTCAAAAACAGCGTCGGGGTGTTCAAAACCGTTGTACAAACCGAGAAAACTCTCTCTGTCGGTGTCAAAGCCTTGTACGGGAACATTTACCGTGTAGAACGCAAAATGATCGCGGCGTTCTTTATATTCGGTCTTATGGTAAATAGTCGAGCCTTGTATCTCGACCTCGCCCGTGTTGAAATTTCTCTGGAAGTTTGTGGTATCGTCGTTTGCGTCCCAAAGACACCATTCGACAAAGCTCGTAAGTTTGAGCGATTTCTTTTCTCCGCTCTCGTTTTTGACCGTGACCTTTTGAACTTCACCGTTAAAATCCTGCGGAACAAAAAACTTTACCGAGGCTTTAACGCCGTTTTTGCTGCCTGTAATGATCGTATAGCCGAGACCGTGGCGGCACTCGTAGCTGTCAAGTTCGGTCTTTACAGGGCTCCAGCCGGGATTCCATACGACATCTCCGTCCTTGATATAAAAGTATCTTCCGCCCATATCGACGGGAACATTATTGTAGCGATAGCGGGTAATTCTGCGAAGCCTTGCGTCCT
This sequence comes from uncultured Clostridia bacterium, assembly GCA_947629335.1. GTDB lineage: Bacteria > Bacillota > Clostridia > Oscillospirales > Ruminococcaceae > CAG-115. The sequence continues at coordinate 17,738 of CANRDI010000018.1, forward strand.
TATAGAAGCTGTAGCCGCCCGCCGTGTTTGAGATAAGCGAGAAAAAGCCCTGTGTTCCGAGATAATTTATCCACGGATATGGGGTGCGGGGAGAGGTGATGACATATTCCTTTGCCAAATCATCAAAGTGACCGAATTTCATAAATTTTAATCCCTTTCGTCGTTTTTTGCATTATTTAAAAAACAATGCTCTAATTAAAATTATACTCCATTACGCCGATAATTACAAGCCCCGTAAACGTTTCCGCCGTAAAATATTTCAAACAAATTTTTCCGCCATTTTATGGGCATTTTGACGAGAACCATGTTCAAAATCAGTGTACAGTGTAAAGTTTATAGAGAACAGTAGAATGTATCCGCGTATGCGGATACCATAACAAAACTTGTCAATTATTGTGGACACTAAAAGCAGTGAAAAAATCATTGGGAAACAAATAGCCAATGCCTGAATTCAGTCGAGTGGCGTTATAGTATAACTTAATGTACTCCACCAAAGCCGGCCTGGCTTCTTCGAACGGGAGATGCCGGATATCCGGCATCTCCCGTTCGAGCATTTGCCAAAAACTCTCGATTGGTTGGTTGTCACTCGGAGTTCCGGGACGCGACATACTCTTGCGGAATTTATATTTCTCTACAATTTCTTTTGTCTGCCTTGCTGTATACTGACATCCCCTTTCACTGTGATAAACTGCACCACTCAGTCTATTCGGATTTCTTCCGACTGCCATAAAGAACACGTCCTGCACAATAGTCTGCCGCTGATGGCGCTCAATTGCCCAGTCCACCATTCGGCGCGTCGCCACATAAATGACCCTGCATACATAAAGCTTGCCGTTGCGACATATAAGCTCGGAAATGTCTGAACACCACAACATATTCGGCACTTTTACGTAAAATTTGTCTTTAACTAAATTCTCTTCAATATACTGCTCTTCCGTCGGCTTAGGCAGCCTTCTCTTACCTGTTCGACCGCTCTTTGCAATAAGACCGTTCTTCTTCAAAATTCGAGCAAACCGCCATTCTTCAACTGTAATGCCTTGCATTTCAAGCGCCTTGCGGATCCTAATCGACCATACCTGCTTTTATTTTGCTGAAAACAGTGAATAACCGCGCTTTCTATCTCGGATTTTTTCACTTCATATTGCTTAGACTTGCGGTAATATGCACTCCTTGACACCTTCAAGATTCTGCATACCATGCCGCTGCTTTTTTAGGATTTCGTTTTCCAGCTTCAATTTGCGCAACTCCGCATTAACGGGTGCTAGGTGTCCTGTACCCATAAACGCCCGATTGCCGTTTAATTGGTACAACGATAGAGCATTCATGCGCTTATCCCTTCTTTTTCGATACAACCTGTGCCTTTAGCTTGTCTTTTATTAAAAAATTGCACGCCGTGACTTTGAACTCCTTAATGTACTTTCGCTTCATTTTGACACACTCCTTTATCTTATTATACCATTCCCTGTTTCGTGTGTCTACTTTTATTATACAACTTTCTACTATACACTATAAACTGTTTTTCGAATGCGACTTCTAAACACGGACGAGCGGAATATACTGTACAAAGGGGGAATTAAAAAATGGAAAACGTTATTGATATTACAAATGCGGACTTGCCTTTTTTAAAAGAAACACAAACCGACGATACGGCGGCTTCGGATGTTAAAGAACAGCACACAGAAGAAGCGCCTGTCCGCGACCGTCCGAAAGCGCCGACCCGCAGAAAAGCGCGGACCGTTATGTTTATAACCGCGCTTTGCGGAACAGCAGCAGGAGTTATCCTCGCGCTTTCTGGAAAAGCCGATGCAGAAGCTGTTATGGGAGTTTCAGAGCGGATCTCAGGAAATTTCGGCGAAATTTTCCTGCACAGAGCCATAAGCGGCGGCGCAATTCTTCTTTTGGAGTTTATATTTGGTTTTTTCGCTTTCGGAGATTATATTTCGTGGATATTTCCGATGCTTGGAGGAATGGGCGCAGGATTTTTTTCTGCTGCGCTTCAGAAGCCTATTTTCCTGCCGTCGGAGATAGCTGTTTTGCTTGCGGTAATATTTGCCGCTGCAAATTCTGCTGTTTTTTCCCAAAAACTTTTGGGGCTTGCTTCGGGAGAACGCTCATTTATGCGGGGAATGTCACTGTCAGAATATTGCGCGAGATTTGCTGTTGCGCTTCCGATAATAATTGCCGCAGCAATTTATGAGGGCATTGCCGCGACAAATTTTACTGTATAGCGTTTATGAAATGCGTTTTTTTAATGTCATTTTCTGCACAACAACAATACTCTCCAAAATCATTCGGCAGTAAGATCAGAGATAGTTGTTTTTTCAGCAAGTTCCGAAGATGCTTTTATTGCAGTCAGTTTTATACGCTGACTTGTTTTTTTCTGCTGTTCATCAGTTACCGCCTATTTTCAAACGAATTTTGGAAAACATTTTGTTGCTGACAATAATCAATTAAAATATGCATTAAAGCGCAGTATAAAATGCAAATTTTAACAACTGAATTAACTAATGTCAATTTTACTGTTTTATAACTTTTGACGCATTGATAAGAATCGGCGTTTTTTGTAATTAGTCGGTACAATATGCATAAAAGATCCGACACAAGCAGATCGCTATTGTTTCGGATCTCAGTGTATTTTCAATTGAAACGAAATCTTTCAGTACATTATTTGGCTCGGAATGAATATAATATATTTCGGTGTGCATAATAATTTTCGGAAAAATTTAAAAAAGTACTTGACAAAAAAATGTCAATATGATATAATTTTAATGTTAATTGCTGGGGTGTCGCCAAGCGGTAAGGCAACGGACTCTGACTCCGTCATTCGGGGGTTCAAATCCCTCTACCCCAACCAGCAGGGATAGCTCTGCACCCATATCGTCCCGCATGCTCCTGCGGGACGTTTTCTTTTAGCTCGACCAAGAAAATCTTTTTGTAAAGGGCTTGCAGTATACAAGGTATGGTGTACAGTAAATAGCTAAGGTATCCGCTTGCGCGGATAATATTTGATTGTTTTCGAAAGATAAGGTTAGGCTTGAACCAAAGTGAGTTCAAGCCTATGTGCTTTTAATTTAAAAACAATCTTAAATTATCTGCGTCAGCAGATACCTACTATTGTTTACTGCATACTATAACACTGTACACTAACATCGTCCGCTTCGCAGATAGTATTAAATTGTTTTGGAACTAAAGTTTTGCGGTGAGCAAAGGTTGTTCGCCGCAAAAATACGCTCTGTTCGCGTTTTCGCTGCGCGAAAACACGGCGCTGACGGCTTCGTGGTTCGCTTGCCCCTCACTGTGGAAAAGCCAAACTGCGGGAGAACCTACCGGTTTCCCACTCCCTTTAGCGCCTGCTTACGCAATCGCGGTGGCGCTGCACTCCTGCCGAAGTAAAAACTTTTTTCAAAAAAGTTTCCTCTCCGGTCGCGGCGAAGCCGCGAAACAAGCGTTAGCTTAGCGCTAAAGGGTGCGGGGAAAACAAGAGTTTTCCCCGCATTTCCGTTTCAAATGCAAGCATTTGAAACGGCAATCTGCTGGAGGGGGAGCGGGGGAACCGGCAGGTTCCCTCCGCGGTTTGGTTTTCCCACAGTAAGGAGCAAGCTAAAACAAAAAAGGGAGCGTGCCTAAGATATTTTTGGGGGAAAACTTTTAAAAAAGTTTTCCCCCAAAACCCCTTTTCAAAACTTTTATGCAACGTGCTGTAATGGAAACGCACTTTTGCTGATTTTTTTCTTTGCGGGGGCTATGCCCCCGCACCCCCATTGAGGGAAAACTTTTGAAAAAGTTTTCCCTCAAACTCCCTTTCAAAACTTTTATGCAACGTGCTGTAATGGAAACGCACTTTCGCTTTCCGCTTATTTCACCACGATGTTTACCAGCTTATTCGGCACGGCTATCTTCTTAACAATAGTTTTACCGTCAACAGCCGCCTTTATCTCCGGCAGTTCTATTGCCGTGTTTATAACCGTTTCGCTGTCGCAATCGACAGGCGCATTAAAGCGCGCTTTTAACTTTCCGTTTACTTGAATGACAAGTTCTACAGTGCTGTCAGCGCAGAGCTTTTCGTCATAGCTTACCCACTTTTGCTCGTTCAGAATACCAAATCCGAGCGAGTTGAACAACTCTTCGGTAATGTGCGGAGCAAACGGGTTCAGGATTATCAAAAGGTCGCGGAACTCCGCTCTGTTAAAGCCGCCCGCGTTGTCCGCGTCATTCAGCAATCCCATCATCGCCGCAATAGCGGTGTTGAATTTAAGTGTTTCTATGTCCTCGGTGACTTTCTTTATCGTTTTGTGCATTGCCGAGCGCAGTTTTTCACTGTATTCCTCGCCGTCCTTCAGATTTTCAGACATTCCCCAAATACGCTCTAAAAAGCGCTTACAGCCCTTTATTCCGTTTTCCTGCCACGGAGCCGCCTTTTCAAAATCACCTACGAACATCTCATAAAGGCGCATTGTGTCCGCGCCGTATTCCTTTACAACTTCATCGGGATTTACGACATTGTGCAGCGATTTTGACATCTTACAGAACTTCGTCGGGTCTGTCGGGTCAACGCCGAGTATCATTCCGTGAGAGGTGCGCTTTGCATAAGGTTCTTTTGTCGGAACAACCCCTTGGTCGTACAGGAACTTGTGCCAGAAACGGCTGTACAGCAAATGCAGCGTCGTATGCTCCATACCGCCGTTGTACCAGTCCACGGGAAGCCAGTATTTAAGCGCCTCTTTTGAAGCAAGCTCTTTGTCGTTTGTCGGGTCTGTATAGCGCAGGAAATACCAGCTTGACCCTGCCCATTGAGGCATTGTGTCGGTTTCGCGCTTTGCAGGACCGCCGCATTTAGGACAAGTGGTGTTGATAAAACTTTCAAGCGTGGAAAGCGGACTTTCGCCGTTGTCGGTCGGCATATAGCTCTCGACTTCGGGAAGTTTAAGCGGCAGTTCGCTTTCGGGCAGCCCCACCCAGCCGCATTTCTCACAGTAAACCACGGGAATAGGCTCTCCCCAGTATCTCTGGCGCGAGAATACCCAGTCGCGCAGCTTATAATTCACCTTTTCATGACCAAGCCCCTTTTCGGTCAGCCATTCTTTTATCTTCACCTTCGCGTCCTCTACAGAAAGTCCGTCGAGGAACTGAGAATTGACCATAACTCCCGTCGCGCAGTCGGTAAACGCCTCTTTCTGTACGTCCTCGCCGCCCTTTACGACTTCGATTATCGGAAGACCGAATTTCTTTGCAAATTCCCAGTCGCGCGTGTCGTGCGCAGGAACTGCCATAATCGCGCCCGTGCCGTATGACATCAGAACATAGTCGGAAATGAAAATCGGTATCTGCGTTCCGTTTACGGGATTTATCGCCATAACGCCGCCAAGCTTTACGCCCGTTTTGTCCTTGTTCATCTCCGTACGGTCAAAGTCGGACTTACGGGCAGCTTCCTGCTGATAAGCCCTTACCTCGCTGAGGTTTTCGATTTTATCCGCCCACTTTTCGATAAGCGGGTGTTCGGGGGAAATTACCATATACGTCGCGCCGAAAAGCGTGTCGGGGCGCGTTGTGTAAACGGTGAGGGTATCGCCGAGCGTTGTCGTGAAATTAACCTCCGCGCCCGTAGAACGTCCTATCCAGTTTACCTGCGCGGTCTTTATCTTCTCGAAATAGTCTACGCTGTCGAGGTCGTCCAAAAGTTTCTGCGCATAGTCGGTTATTTTCAGCATCCACTGGTTTTTGACTTTGTGGATAACTTCTCCGTGACAGCGTTCGCAAGTGCCGTTTACAACTTCCTCATTTGCAAGAACGACCTTACAGCTTGTACACCAGTTTACGTTCATTTCCTTTTTATACGCAAGTCCCGCGTTAAACAGCTTTAAGAATATCCACTGAGTCCATTTGAAATAATTCGGGTCGGTCGTGTTTACCTCGCGCTCCCAGTCAAACGAAAGTCCGAGAGCTTTGAGCTGTCCTCGAAAACGGTTTATATTGCGCTCGGTGACAATAGCGGGGTGGATCTTATTTTTTATCGCAAAGTTTTCCGTAGGAAGTCCGAATGCGTCCCATCCCATCGGGAAAAGCACGTTATACCCCTGCATACGGCGCTTCCTTGCGACAATATCCATTGCCGTATACGGGCGCGGATGTCCGACGTGAAGTCCGTCGCCCGACGGATAAGGAAACTCTACGAGCGCATAATATTTCGGCTTTGAAAAGTCGTTTTCGGTGTGGAATGTGCGGTGTTCGTCCCAATATTTCTGCCATTTGCTTTCTACTGCGGCAAAATCATATTTCATTTTTTTCTGTCCTTTCGCATTAAAATTCAATATGATTATATCACAATAATTTAAAAAAGTCAATTGATTTTTACAAAGTCGGTTGACGAAACGGGTGAAAAAGTGTATAATAAATTGAAGGCGGTGATATTCTGAAAAATTTTTTTCATGCTGACACCGAAAAGTATAAAAAGCGTTTTAATCACATTATGCTTGTCGTTTCCGTGCCGATACTGGCGCTATGCACTTTCTGCACGGTCAATATTATAATAAACTTCGGCAGGGAGATCGCCGTTATGTACCTTATCATCGCGGGAGCGAGCGTTTTTGCGGGAATGGTTTTCTCGTTTGCGGCGGCATATTTTACCGACAAAATGATACGCAGACACAGCAAATATACGTTTTTCGATTTTCTCCCGAAAGGCATGGTCTTTAGTGAATATGCGGGCGAGTTTACCCGATACGGAAAGCGGAAAATACTCAGGAAACTGTATTATATACCATTTGAAACGCTCAAAAGCATTTCGAGAGACCCGAAAACTGCCCCGCACAATATTGAGTTTAAGGGCGAAATACGCAGTTATTTCCTTGAAACAAAGCGATTGGGCTATCATATTTTCGAGGACGGAGAGCTTGTTTTTGATACCTTTGTGCTGAATTTCGGATATTATGAAAAACTTTCGTCGGTCACGGTCAAAGACCGCTTCGGAAATACAAAGCGTCTGGAGAAAGCTGCCGAATATTATCATAACAAGTTCAAAAATGCTCCGAAGAAAAAACCGTTTGATATAGCGGATTATGTTTCGACAGTCAAAAAGCGGAAACCAAAGACCTCAAACCCCGCGCTCGAAGCGCCGAGCTACAGCAGAGAATGGAAATAATTGTCAGAACTTTTATAAGTGCAAGTTCGTTTAAAAAAACTTGCAAAAAACGGTCTGTCTTTTGCGAAAACTTATTGACAACGGGGTTTAAAAGTGATAAAATAATGGTGTATATTTGAACGGCGGAAATTTCCGCAAAATAAGCTTTTGGAGGATTTTTTATGGAAATCAGAATTGAAAAAACGCAGACTCCTAAGGAAAAACCTCAGGACGAAAGTAAGCTTGGCTTTGGTCACATCTTTACCGACCATATGTTCATTATGGATTATGATACGGGAAAGGGCTGGCACGACGCGAGGGTCGTTCCCTATGGAAATATCGAGCTTTCTCCCGCAGCAATGGTTTTGCATTACGGACAGGAGATATTCGAAGGCTTAAAGGCTTATCGCACCGCCGACGGTTCTATTCAGTTCTTCCGTCCTATCGAAAATTTCAAGAGAATGAATATCTCGGCGGAACGTCTTGTTATACCGCAGATACCCGTTGAGGACGCGCTTCAGGCTCTCCATACCGTCGTTGAAGTGGACAAGGACTGGGTTCCGCATACTGACGGCGCTTCGCTTTACATTCGCCCGTTTATCTTCGCGGCAGATCCGTTTTTAGGCGTTCGTCCCGGCGATAAATATTACTTTATGATAATAATGAGCCCTTCGGGAGCATACTATTCCACGGGGCTTGAGCCTGTTTCTATCTATGTTGAAACAAAGTATGTCAGAGCCGTTCGCGGCGGAATGGGCTTTACAAAAACGGGCGGAAACTATGCCGCTTCGCTCCATTCCCAGGACGACGCTCATAAGCTGAATTACTCGCAGGTGCTTTGGCTTGACGGAATTGAGCAGAAGTACATTGAAGAAGTAGGCTCTATGAACATTATGTTCGTAATTGACGGAGAAGTCGTTACGCCTCAGCTCCAAGGCTCGGTTTTAAGCGGAATTACGAGAAAGTCCGTTCTTGAACTGTGCAAAAAGTGGGGAATTAAGGCGACAGAGCGCAGGATCTCCATTCAGGAGGTTGCGGACGCTTATGACGCGGGCAAACTCGACGAGGTATTCGGCACGGGTACGGCGGCTGTTGTTTCTCCCGTTGGTCATTTGCGCTGGGGCGACAAGGTAATGGAAATCGGCAACAACAAGATAGGAAAACTCACACAGCGTCTTTACGACACCATGACGGGTATGCAGTACGGCAAGCTGCCAGACGATATGGGCTGGATTGAAAAGCTGTAATAATGATTAAAAAACTGCTCGCGTTGGCTGAGATAAAGGCGAAAACGCTTTTTGCGGGGCGCAGGTTGGCGCTTTCACCTGAGGAATACTATGACGAGCAGCTTTCCGCTTGCTGGAAGTGTTATCTTGACGCACAGCTTGAAATTTGCGGTAATGGCGACAGACCCTGAGGAGGCTGCTTTTGCGCGGTTTTGCGAGGATTTTGAAAATTCACTTGACGCGTTTGAAAAGATAACTTCTCCCAAACAGTATTCTGTGGCTCACGCCGCGCCGGTGCGCTCTCTTGACTCGGAGAGAGAATGGCTTTCTGCTGTAAAGCGTTATAAAATCGCCGATAGCGAGGCGCTGGAGAAAATCAGCGCGGAGATTGAAGAAATCTCTAATATGGACAACACCTTGCCGATAAGTTATAAGAATGTTAAAAAGCTGCTTAAACGGGATTTAGGCAAATAAAATGTTCCCGACGGGGGTATGAAAGGAAATTTTACTGATGAAAAACGAAGAAAAATCGCTTGAAACGATAAAGACGCTGTGTATACACCGAGGGTTTGTATACCCAGGAAGCGAGATATACGGCGGACTTGCGAATACGTGGGATTATGGTCCGCTTGGCGTTGAGCTTAAAGAGAACATAAAGAAGGCTTGGCGCAAGAAGTTCGTGCAGGAAAATAAATATAACGTAGGTCTTGACAGCGCAATTCTTATGAACCCGCAGACATGGGTAGCATCGGGACACGTCGGAGGATTTTCCGACCCGCTTATGGACTGTAAGGACTGTAAGACCCGCCACAGAGCCGACAAGCTTATAGAGGACTTTGACGGCACGTCCGCGGACGGCTGGACAAACGAGGAAATGGTAAGCTATATCCGCGAAAAGGGCATAAAATGCCCCGACTGCGGAAGCACGAATTTCACCGACATACGCCAGTTCAACCTTATGTTTAAGACTGCGCAGGGCGTTACAGAGGACAGCAAGAACGACCTTTATCTCCGTCCCGAAACCGCACAGGGAATTTTCGTGAACTTTGCGAATATCCAGCGCACAAGCCGCAAAAAAGTACCTTTTGGCGTGGCGCAGGTGGGAAAATCGTTCAGAAACGAGATAACTCCGGGACAGTTTATCTTCCGCGTGAGAGAATTTGAGCAAATGGAGCTTGAATTTTTCTGCAAGCCGGGAACGGACCTCGAATGGTTCAACTACTGGAGAAGCTACTGCAAGGATTTCCTTATGTCAATCGGACTTAAAGAGGAAAATGTCCGCGCGCGCGACCATTCGGCAAAGGAGCTTTGCTTCTACTCTAAGGCAACGACAGACTTTGAGTTTTTGTTCCCGTTCGGTTGGGGAGAGCTTTGGGGAGTTGCCGACAGAACGGACTACGACCTCACACAGCACATTAAGACAAGCGGAAAGAGCCTTGAATATTTCGACCCCGAAACCAACGAAAAGTACGTGCCTTATGTAATAGAGCCATCGCTGGGCGTTGAAAGACTGTTTTTAGCGGTAGTGTGCGACGCGTATGACGAAGAACAGCTTGACGACGGAACAACCCGCACAGTTATGCATATCCACCCCGCACTTGCGCCGATAAAATGCGCGGTTTTGCCGCTGTCGAAAAAGCTCGGCGAAAAGGCGAACGAGTTGTACGAGGAACTTTCAAAGAGCTTCTGCACGGATTATGACGAGGCAGGCGCGATCGGAAAGCGTTATCGCAGACAGGACGAAGTAGGAACTCCGTTTTGCGTGACTTACGACTTTGACAGCGAAACGGACGGCTGCGTCACAGTCAGAGAGCGCGATTCTATGCAGCAGGTGAGAATTCCTATAGCAGATGTAAAAAAGTACATCTCAGAGAAAATTGATTTTTAACGTGAAAACGCCCCCGCGAAAACTCGCGGGGGCATTGCGCTGCCCTTGAACTGTCAATAAATCCCGTCTGCGGCGAAATTGCCTTTTGCAGCTTGAATTCGGATTTTTATTAGGCTTTGCGAAAAAGTTGTTTTGCCGACAGCTCGGCAAAGCCGTTTGTGCTGCAACCTCGGCGAAACCTTCTTTGCAGAAACACGGCGAAGCAAAAATTGATTTTTAACGTGAAAACAGCCCCCACGAAAAAACTCGCGGGGGCTTTGCCAATGAAATCAGCCTTTTTTCTTCTTCATAATACCGATAACCAACAGCACTAGTCCGACAATAGCTGCGATTATGCCGATTATTATCCAAGGCGTACCGGGATTTACCCCGCCGCCGCCAAAAAGGCTTGACAGCTGCGCCTCAAGACTGTTGTTCATGGAAGCTCCGACAATAAGCGAAACAACTCCCGCGACCATGAGAATTACTCCCAAAATAATCATAACTTTTCTCCTTTAAACAAAATAAGCCTGAAACAATATGTACTACCAATTTTATTTTACTACATTTGGTGAATTTTGTCAAGAGGAAAAGCGAATTTTTCCGAATTTGATAAAAAATAAAAGATCCTCTTTTTTTGGGAAATTATATGCTATAATGCTTATAAGTATTATGTAACGTCAGCACCGCCAACCCCAAAGGGCGGCTTTTCAGACGCAGACTAATCAAATCTAAGGCGGAGAAATGGCTTTTTGCGACTTAAATCCCGTTCGCACAAGCAACGATATTTGGGTTGCCAAAGGGCGCAATGCCCCCCGTCGGAGAGAAAACTTTTTTGAAAAAAGTTTTTACTTCGGCAGGAGTGCAGCGCCCCCGCGATTGCGTAAGCAGCAAAAAACCGCAAGGGAGAAAACCTTTTGAAAAAGGTTTTCTCCCTTGAACTTTCTTTTCAAAACTTTTATGTGCCGCCGCTTGCGCGGCGGTCGGAAAGCGGAAGCGCTTTCCCTTACAGCAAGTTACATAAAAGTTTTGAAAAGGGGTTTGGGGAAAAACTCTACCCGCGGTTTTCTAACTTCTCAAATCCTAATCCCAACACCTCGTCCGCATTTGTTGTTATAACAAACGCCGAGGGGTCTGTTTCGCGGACAATTCGCTTTATTTTCTCATAAGAATTTCTCCTTACCGCCGCCAACAGTATTTCACGTTCCTCTCGAAGATATGCTCCCTTGCCTTTAAGAATGGTAAGCCCATGATCCGCCGCAATTATTTTTTGAGCAATTTCTTCGTTGCTCTTGGAGAATATCAGCATAAGCCTGCTCTCTCTGCCGCCGTAAATTATCCTGTCGATAACTATAGACTGGAAAAAAATCGCCACCGCCGCCAGCAATACTCCGTTCAGATCTCCGAAAACAATAAACCCTATCCCCACTACCAGAACATCAAGCGCCGCTTGTATCACGCCAAGACGATATTGAGGATAATATTTCCCGATTATTTTCGTGAGAATATCCGCGCCGCCTGAGGTCGCTTCGCTCTTATAGGTAAGTCCCATTCCCGCGCCCATTACTGCGCCGCCGAATATCGCCGCTATAAGACCATTCCCTCCGCTTGCGTCATATGTGGGGATATACAGTTCTGCGATGTCTGTAAAAACTGTTATCAGAGCAACAGAAAACAACGTTTTCAGCATGACCGCTCTTTCGAGAAGGATAAATCCTATTATCAAAAGCGGTATGTTGACAAAAAGTATAAGTGTTCCGACGCCTATATCAATAAATTCCGAAAGAATTATCGCCGCACCTGTTGCTCCCCCCGGAGCAATATCGTTCGACGAAATAAAACAATGTACTCCGAGCGAAAAAATTGCCGCCGCAAGCGCTGTCTGCAAAAGATCCGCAAAAATTGTACCGTATTTTTTCATAAATAATGACCTCAACTCTCTTATTTTAAACTGCTTTTATGTAAAATAAGAGGTCAAGGTCTATGTTTATTCTTCAATAGGAAGTGCCTTTATTATTGCGTCAAAAAGCTCTTGTATACGCCGATAATCTTCGCAAAGCGAAAGATAGCCGAACAGCGTTTCGAGAGCGGTTGCCCTGCGGTATTCCGCAGGATTTGAGCTTTTCGGAACAGATATCCCGCCCGCATTTCGCCCGCGCCGAACAATGTCGGCTTCTTTTTCATTTAACAGCGGCTCAATAATGCTCAGAGCCTCGCTCTGATATGACGCACGGACGCGCTGTACAGCTAAAGAATGAAGTTTTCCCGCGTTTGTCTGATGCTCCGAGACAATAAGTTTACGCACAAGCACCTCATAAACGCTGTCGCCGTAAAATGCCAGAACATTCGGCGAATATGCCGCCGCCTCTCTATCGGTCATTTCATTTCTCCTGTTTTAGATACTGTTTTTCATGCTTGAAAAATGTAATAAACAAAGCTGTATTCCTCGCTGTGCAGTTCAAACATATCCATTTCCTTGTTAAGCTCGGCAATTCCCGTTGTTTCCTCGGTCGAGCCGAGCGACGCTTCGAGGCTGTGCATTGCTTCCTTTAACGGCTCGTACAAGCCGTGCGTCCAGTCGGTTTTTGGGGCTATATAAAAATCGCGTGTTTTAAGTCCCTTTTCCTTTGCCTCGCGCAAAACGCGGTCAAGCTCTTCAGGCTCTCCAAAACGCCGTTCTACATAACATCTTGTGTCGGGCGACGGATCTATCAGATAACAAAGCGTTCTGAAAACGGCTGTGCCGCCGCTTTTGAGGATATTTTTAAGCTCTTCGAGCCTTCTCGGAACGCCGTCAGGCTCAGTAAGTCCGTTGTACCAAAGAAATTCCCAGCCGCCGTCTGTGGTCGGAAGCTCAAACGGCATTACAAAATGCGCGTCAAGTCCCGCTTTAAGCGCGCGTTCTACGCGGTGTTGTTCGGCATAGCCCGCTAAAACCACAGCATTTGTCGCTTTGGCGATTATTTTGGGCGTATCGTTTTCATCTCCGACAAAAAGCGCGCGTTTTGCCGAAATATTTCCGCAAAGTTTCATGACCTCTTCTGCGGTATGAGTGCTTCCCGCTGTAGAACGTTCAAGATCTCCGATCAAACTGCTAATAAAACTCATATAATATTAACCTCCCGAATCCCGCTCGGATAGGATCTTCAAACTGCCTGAAAAACTGCTCCGTCCGCGCTTTCGGCGCAGAAACGGGGGCATTTGGTACGCGGCGCAATGCGCAAACAAAAAATTGATCGCCGCCACTGTCCGACATTTTTCGCTTTAAGCGGCTTTTTCGGCAGTTTCATTTTTTATCTCTGTTCATCTGTTTTTATTTTAAGCTTTTATCTTACATAATTAAACTCGAAATCGTAAATGGACACCACATCATCCTCTTGTACTCCCTGACGTTCAAGCTCGTCGATTATTCCGCTCGAACGCAATACGCGCTGGAAATACTGAAGGCTTTCATAGTCCTCCATATTGCATACGGACAATATAGGCGCTAAAAATTCCGCGTTTACTATATAAATCCCGTCAACTTTTTCGACTGTAAACGAATGTTTTTCACCCTCGATCTCCGAAAGTTCTTTCAGCGAAAGCGCCTCAGGTTCGTAGATCTTTACGGGCGGGAGTTTTGAGAGCGCCTGCATTACGTCTTCCATAAGCTCTTCTGTTCCCATTGTCGTTGCCGCGGATATTTTATGCGCTTTAAGACCTTTTTCGGCTATAAAATGTTCAAACGCTTCTATCTGTTCTTCTGTCGCCATATCGCACTTGTTCATAGCGATTATCTGCGGGAGTTTAGCAAGCTCCTCGGAAAAATTTCCAAGCTCGGCGTTTATCTTTTCATAATCGTCGCAGGGATCTCTCCCGTCAGCTCCCGAAACATCCACGACATGAACTATAAGACGGCATCTTTCCACATGCCGCAGGAATTCATGACCAAGACCCACTCCCTCGCTTGCGCCCTCGATAAGTCCCGGAATGTCCGCCATAACAAACGACTTCTCTCCGCGTTTTACCACTCCAAGCACGGGAGTAAGCGTCGTAAACTGATAGTTTGCTATTTTCGGTTTTGCCGCGCTTACAACGCTTATGAGCGTTGATTTCCCGACATTCGGAAATCCCACCAGACCCACATCTGCAAGAAGTTTTAGCTCAAGAGTAACATTAAGCTGTTCTCCAGGAAATCCCGGCTTTGAAAAACGCGGTATCTGGCGCGTCGGCGTAGCGAAATGTGAATTCCCCCAGCCGCCTTTTCCGCCTTTTGCCACGACCACAGGCTCGTCTCCCGAAATATCTGCGATTATTCTGCCCGTTTTCGCGTCTTTTACGAGCGTACCTCTTGGAACTTTTATGACTGTCGGCTCCATAGACTTTCCCGAACAGCGTTTTGCGCCGCCTGCTTCGCCGTCCGGCGCGATATACTTTCTCTTATATCTGAAATCAATAAGCGTCGAAAGGCTGTCGTCTGCGACAAACACAATATCCGAGCCTTTTCCGCCGTCTCCGCCGTCGGGTCCGCCCGCCGCAACATATTTTTCCCTGTGGAACGACACCGCGCCGTTTCCGCCGTTTCCTGCTTTAAGCATTATTTCGACCTTATCGACAAACATTTTGCATCCTCCTTTTCAAGAGCGTTCATTCAAGAAGAAACCTCCTTTTGAATAAACAGGGAAGTCCTCTTGACATTTTTTAAATAATTTTCATAATTTGCTGCTGTCTAAGCATAGTTTCCAAAACCGCGCCTTTATGGAATTTCCGACCGTCTCACACCGAACCGCATACAACAGTTTAAACAACGTCAAAAAACGCCGCGTTTTTAATTCAATACTGCGCAAATATTGCATACAAAATATATTCTTTGTACGGCATTTCATTAAGCCAAGCTCAGCCGTTCTCAGCCGAACAAATTTCGCTTGGCAGCCGACTTGCCCGACTGCACGAATTTATTTGCACAACTTGAAATGATCGTATTGAAAAGCAAATTTTCTCAGAACAATGAAAATTTCATCGGCATAATTCGTGTATGCAAAGGAATTTGAACGGTTATTCGGGAAACTTTCCGTAAAACGGGCGTTTAACGGTCGTGAAAACACGCTTTAATTACTATTAATTAGTATTTAAGCCGGAGCTTACGTCCGGCTTAAAATGTTTTGTAATTATTCGGCGTCAGCGTAAACGCTTACCTGTTTTCTATCGCGGCCTACGCGCTCAAATTTTACCTTTCCGTCAACAAGCGCGAACAAGGTATCGTCCGAACCCTTTCCTACGTTGTTTCCGGGGTGGATATGGGTTCCGCGCTGTCTTACGAGAATATTTCCCGCAAGAACAGGCTGTCCGTCCGCTCTTTTAACGCCGAGGCGCTTGGACTCTGAATCACGTCCGTTCTTTGTCGAGCCCATACCTTTTTTATGTGCGAAAAACTGTAATCCTATTTTTATCATAGTATTGTAACCTCCTAAATAATCTTCACCTTAATGTTTTCATAGTCGTCGGAGAGCGTTTGAAGATGCTCGTAAAGCGCCGAAATCAGCTTTTGTGCAGCGCTGTCCGCTCCGCAAAGTTTAAGTGAAATGTCGTTTTCCCCGACATTTACCACAGCCTTCGCGCCGAAGTTTTCGGTTATCGCATTGCAGACAAGCATCGTGCATGAGCTTACCGCCGCGCATACAATATCCGTTCCCTCGCGCTCGTTTTCGGCTGTTCCATAGCCCGCGTGACCGCTTATCTCAAAGCCCGAAAACGCCTTTACGCCGTCAAACTCTCCCAGCCTGAACACGCAATTAAGCATTTATCGCTTCAATTCTTACCTGACTGTAAGGCTGTCTGTGACCCTGTTTTCTCTTAACGTGCTTTTTGGGCTTGTAGGTGAAAACGGTTATTTTCTTAGCCTTTCCGTTTTTAAGGAGAGTAGCTTTTACGGACGCGCCGCTCACATACGGATCGCCGACCTTTGCAGAATTATCTCCGCCTACCATTACTACTTTGTCGAAGGTTATTTCGCCTTCCGCGTCGAGCTTTTCGATAAAGAGAACGTCGCCCTCTTTTACCTGATACTGCTTTCCGCCTGTTTCAATTACTGCGTACATATTTTTTACCTCTTTTCAGAACTCGCTGTGTCGGGGCGGCGGCATTTAAACTCCGCGCTTTCCAAGCCTCACACAAGCGGCTTTTTTATTATAACACAACATTTTCCTTTTGTCAAGCGCTTTTACTTATTCATACAATATTTTTTCTTTTTATTGAGAAAATATGTAAAAACAAAGAGCAAAAGCCTTGCTTATATTGTGAAATTGACGAAGAATTATATGATATTTTGTAAGATGTGTCAAACTTTGTTTAAATTAACAAAAAAGTATTGACTTTTTCACACCTGTGTTGTATAATGTTATTAAAGCAAAGGCAAGAATGTGTTTTCCTGTCGTTTGTTTGTTTAGTTGTCTCCTTTCTTTTGTTCTACACATAATTATAATTTGATTTCGAGCCTGTGTTATTAGGCTCGCTTTTTTTTGAAATGCAATGCGTTTTTCAGTTTCCTGCCCGGCATTTTTTAAAGGCAGCGTTGAGGCTGACCGAAAAAAATTTTTACAAGCAAAATATTTGCGGGCAAAATCTTTGCAGGCAAAACTTTACGGGCAAAACGCTTTGCAAAACTTAATTTTAAAGGACGCGGAATATGTCAGAAAATATGTTTTATCGCTTTGCGCCGTTTATCCAAGACTACATTTACCGTCACAAGTGGGAAGAGCTTCATGAAATCCAGACCGCCGCCGCAGAGGAAATATTTGACGGCGACGACAATCTGCTGCTGACGTCGGGGACGGCGAGCGGAAAGACCGAAGCAGCTTTTTTGCCCGTTCTTACCCATTTGTGGGAAAACCCCTCAAAAAGCGTAGGGGTGCTTTATGTTTCGCCGCTGAAGGCGCTGATAAACGACCAGTTTGAACGACTCGAAGAATTGCTCGAAGAAGCTGATATTCCTGTTACGAAATGGCACGGCGACGCTTCTCCGACGGCGAAAAAGCGTCTTTTGAAAGATCCGCGAGGCGTTATGCAGACAACTCCCGAAAGCCTCGAAAGCCTGCTTATACGAAACAGCTCGAACATTTTCAGACTTTTTTCGGACGTGAGGTTTATAATTATCGACGAAGTACATTATTTTATGGACAACGACCGAGGACTGCAATTGCTGTCGGTTCTTGAAAGAATACAGCGCGTTATCGGCTTTGCTCCGCGAAGAATAGGGCTTTCCGCAACGCTCGGCGACTGCACCAATGCCGAAAGGTGGCTTTGTATGGGGTCGGGGCGCAGGTGCGTTACTCCTATTTGCCATGAAGGAGGGAGAAAAGTACGGCTTTCTGTGAGGTTTTTTCCGACTGCGGAAAAGATACCCAATTCCGAAAGCAAGACGCTTCTTGAAAACTATTACGAATACCTCTACGAAAGCACCCGTCAAAAGCGCTGTATACTGTTTTCAAACAGCAAGGGCGAGGTCGAAGAAAATATAGCGCACCTTAAACGCCTGTCCGAAAAAAATCACGGAAACGACTGCTATCTTGTTCACCATGCGAATATTTCTCCCGCTCTGCGCGAATTTGCCGAAAAGCGTATGAAAAGCGGAGAACTTCCCGTATGCACGGGCGCAACAGTGACGCTTGAACTCGGAATTGACCTCGGACATCTCGAACGAATAGTTCAGACGGGCTGTCCGCTGACGGTTTCGGGGCTTGTGCAAAGGCTTGGGAGGACAGGCAGGCGCGGCGGCGAAGCTGAAATGCGTTTTGCTTTCAGGCACGATATGAGCCTGCCGCCAAATGATTTCTACAAAGAAATAAACTGGGATCTTGTGATGTGTATTGCACAGATATTGCTGTATACACGCGAAAAATGGGTCGAACCGATGTATTTGCCGAGTTTGCCTTACAGTCTGCTGTTTCACCAAACAATGTCGATAATGACTGCAAACGGCTCGCTTTCGCCGAAAGACCTTGCTCGGCAGGTACTTACGCTGTCGGTTTTCAAAAACGTGACAAAAGAGGATTATCTTTTGCTTTTAAGACATCTTCTCGAAAACGGTATGCTTGAACGCGGCGAGGACGGAGCGCTTCTTATCGGCGAAAAGGGCGAGGCTGTTGTAAACAATTATGAGTTTTTGGCAGTATTTTCCGTGCCTGTTGAGTACAGCGTCCGCAACAACTCCGAGGAGATCGGCACAGTTCAGAACCCTTTTCCTGTCGGAAATCAGTTTGCACTCGCAGGGCAGGCATGGGAAGTGGTCGAGTTGGACAAAAAGGCTATGATAATCTATGTAAAGCACATTCAGGGTATTTCCAAAAACACATGGACGGACGTTGGAAACGAATATGTTCATACGCGGGTTATGAAAAAGATACTTGAGATCATCAGAAGCGATGAAGAATACGGTTTTCTTGATGAAAGCGCGAAAAAGCGGCTTTCGGATATACGTTCGCTTTGCAGGAATGCGGCGGGCGGCGAGAGCGCAAACGCGCTTCCTGCGGCATTTCCCGAAGATGGAGAAAGGATAGTTCTGGCGCTGTCCGAGACAGTTTTTGCGGTATTTCCGTTTTTAGGAACGAGAGGGACGGCTGCGCTTGTGTTTGCGCTTCGTGAAAGAGGATTTGAAGCGAACGTCTGGCTTTATAAAAGTATTCCCGTATGCATAGAAGTGAACAGCGACAGGGGAAAGGGCGCGCTTGTTTCGGCGCTCAATTCGATAAGGGCGAACGGCGCGGACAAGTACGGGTTTGCTGTTCCCGACAATTGTGAGATATGCGGTAAATTCAACGATTATATCCCGCGCGAGCTTTTGAAAAAGCAATATGTTGAGGATTATATTGACTGTGATGAACTGAAGGATATGGAGTGAATAGCAAAGGGCGTTTCTATTACAGCACGTAACATAAAAGTTTTGAAAAGGAGCTTGAGGGAAAACTTTTTCAAAATTTTTCCCTCAATGGGGGCGCGGGGGCGTAGCCCCCGCAAAGAAAAAAAAGATCGGCAAAGTAATATTAAACGGACAGCGTTTCCGTTTTGTTTTTCGCTTGCCACTCACTGTGGGGAAACCAAACCGCGGAGGGAACCTGTCG
The DNA here is from genome assembly GCA_947629335.1 of uncultured Clostridia bacterium. Taxonomy (GTDB): domain Bacteria; phylum Bacillota; class Clostridia; order Oscillospirales; family Ruminococcaceae; genus CAG-115. The sequence goes on from CANRDI010000018.1 coordinate 37,043, forward strand.
GTTCCCCCGCACCCAAGATAAAAAGCCGTAAGCTTTTTATCTGATGCGCTTTCGCTGACGCGAAATTTCGCGGCTTCGCCGCGACCAGAGAGGAAACTTTTTTGAAAAAAAGTTTCCTCTCTGGACTCTCCTTCAAAAAACTTTC
>CANRDI010000019.1 GCA_947629335.1 uncultured Clostridia bacterium
AAACTGCACCTCATATTCAAACAATTGAATTTAAGCAAAAACCGGTTTATGACTTCTTCAAAAGAGGGTTTGATATTGTGGTGGCGATAATTTGTTTGACGGTCGGTTTGCCGGTCTACATTATCATCGCCGTCGCAATTATGATAGACGATTTCGGGAATCCGTTTTTTATTCAAGAGAGAATTGGTTATAAAGGTAAGCCTTTTTTAATGGTGAAATTCCGAACGATGTTTGCGCATTCCGAGGATATGAAGCAAGATCTGATGAAGCAAAACGAGTATGAGAGCGTGCATTTTAAGATGAAAAATGATCCGAGGATAACTCGTGTCGGAAAGTTTTTACGGCGCACCTCATTAGATGAGATTACTCAGGCAATTAATTTGCTGACCGGTTCAATGTCCGTTATTGGACCGCGCGCGTTTGTCCGATCTGAACAGGAACAGCTCCCAAAGGACAGGCTTTGCGTGAAATCGGGGTTGTCGTGTTATTGGCAAATTACCGACACAACAAAAATGTCTGATGAAGAGCAGCTTGAATTAGACTATAAATACATAAGAGAGCGCTCGGTTAAGACCGATCTGAAAATAATCGGAATGACCATTGCGGCGGTGTTTAAGGGGAAAAATTGTTGAACTTGAATAATATTTGTCCCCAGCCCGTGCGTTTCAAAATGAGGCAATTTTTTGTGTGATATTGATGGACGAAACTTCGCAGGCATTACACAATAATTGGTTCGAGTGCATTCGTGTTTTAGGAACAGTCATAGCTCCCGAATTATAGGCTTCGAGTTAAATAGAGTCTGAGTTACTATTGGTAGCCTAATAATGCCTTCATACAATAAGGGGCAGTTGGGGTTGGAGTATAGGTACATAAAAGAGTGAGGCGTCAAAAAGTATTTGAGGTTAATTTGAAAAACGATTAAGGCGATGCCGAGCAGTAGTAATTACAGAGAAATGAAGTTCAGGGAGTGACGATATTGAATTACAAAAACTTATTTAAATTTTGGAAAACAAACAGCTTTTTCGACCCCCAAATCCACGCGGAACTTGCTTCGCTCGACCCTATCCGTGACGTTGCGGAGATTGAGGACCGCTTCTACCGCGACCTCGAATTTGGTACGGGCGGTCTGCGCGGAAAAATGGGTGCGGGCACGAACCGATTGAACAAATACACGGTTGGAAAAGCCACAGCAGGCCTCGGAGAATATCTGCTCCATACGTTTGGCGCTGACGATTGCCGTAAAAGAGGTGTAGTAATAGGTTACGACACGCGAAACAACAGCGAGTTTTTCTCTCGTACCGCTGCCGATGTGTTGAGCGGAATGGGCATAAGAGTTTACTTGTATAGTTGCCCAAGACCTACGCCGCAGCTTAGCTATTCCGTAAAACATATAGGAGCGCTTGCGGGAGTTGTCATAACGGCGTCGCATAATCCAAAGGAATATAACGGATATAAGGTTTATGACGAGTACGGCTGCCAGCTTGTGCCCAAACAGGCAAAGGCAGTTATCGGCTTTGTTGACGGGATAACAGATTACCATAAAATAAACTTTTGCGGCAATAATTCGCTTGTCGCGGAAATTGACGAAACGGACAGCTTTGTGGAGGAAGTTTTAAAGCAGAGCAGATACAGCGACGCGGCTTCAAAGGCTGACCTCAGCATTGTGTATACTCCTTTGCACGGAACGGGAAATATTCCCGTCAGAAAAACGCTTTCTGCGGACGGATTTACGCGGGTTTTTGTCGTAGAAGAACAGGAAGCTCCCGACGGAAATTTTCCAACGGTAGTTTCGCCAAATCCCGAAGACAGACGCGCGCTTGAGCTGGGAATTGCAAAGGCAAAGGAAATAAATGCGGATATTGTTTTGGGAACCGACCCCGACAGCGACCGCGTGGGAATTGCCGTAAGAAAAGCAGACGGTGAATACCGACTTTTGACGGGAAATCAAGTCGGCGCGCTTTTAATGAAGTTCATACTTGAAAATACGGATATGAGCAAATTCAAAAAACCCGCAGTCGTAAAGACGATAGTAACCTCTGAGCTTGGCGCAGAGATAGCAAGGAAACACGGCATAAGCGTTTTTTCAACCCTTACGGGCTTTAAGTTCATAGGCGAAAAAATAACTCAGTTTGAACAAGCGAAAAAAGAGAACATAAAAGAACGCGACTTCGATTTCCTGTTCGGATATGAGGAGTCATACGGCTATCTTGTAGGAACGCACGCCCGCGACAAAGACGCGGTCGTTTCGAGTATGATAATATGCGAAATGGCAGCAAGCGCGAAAGCACGCGGAAAAACGCTTTTGGACGAATTGGACGGAATATACGCCGAGTACGGATATTATCTTGACGTATTGGACAGCTTTACGCTTGAGGGTAAAGACGGCCTTGAAAAAATTTCGTCAATGATGACAAGCCTTAGAAATTCGGATAATGAATTTGACGGAACAATGACGGATTACATAAGCCCAGTAAAAGCAGAAAACGGCTTCGGAGAGCTTCCGACCTCGAACGTTTTAAAATATGAACTCTACGGCGGCTCGTGGATAGCGGTAAGACCATCTGGAACAGAACCCAAGATAAAAATTTATTACAGCATAAAAGCTGCGGATAAAGCTGCCGCAGAAAATAAGCTTGAACAGATAAGAAATGCGATCTGCGAAAAACTCGGTTTAAAGTGAGGGACAAGCTATGAACATAATTTTACTTTCGGGCGGAAGCGGAAAGCGACTGTGGCCGCTTTCAAACGACGTCAGAAGCAAGCAGTTCATAAAACTTTTTAAGGACGACAGCGGAAACAGCGAGTCAATGGTACAGCGCGTTTACAGACAGATAACGACTGTCGATCCCGACGCGAAGATAACGATCGCCACGAGTAAATCCCAGGCAAGCGCCATAAAGAACCAGCTCGGCGAAAGCGTTTCAATTTGCGTAGAGCCGTGCAGAAGAGATACATTTCCCGCAATAGTCCTTGCGGCGGCTTATCTTCATGATGAGCTGGGAGTATCTGAAAACGAAGCGGTCGTTGTCTGCCCCGTAGACCCATATGTGGATTTAAGCTATTACGAGGCAGTAAAAGAGCTTAGCCGTCTTGCGGGCGAGAGTGCGAAAAAACTTACGCTAATGGGTGTTGAGCCGACATATCCGAGCGAAAAATACGGCTATATAATCCCCGAAACAAGCGAGAACACAAGCGCTGTAAAAGAGTTTAAAGAAAAGCCCGACGCAAAGACTGCTCAAAATTATATTGCACGACACGCTTTGTGGAACGCGGGAATATTTGCTTTTAAGCTGAGCTATCTGCTTGAAAAAGCGCACGGTATGGTCGAGTTTGATGATTATCGTGACCTTTACAATAAATATGAAACGCTCGAAAAAATCAGCTTTGACTATGCTGTGGTCGAAAAAGAGCAAAGCATACAGGTTATGAGATACAGCGGCGAATGGAAAGACGTCGGGACCTGGAATATGATGGCGGAGGTTATGGCGGACAAGACTAAAGGAAAGGTAATGCTCGACGAAGCCTGCGAAAACACAAATGTTGTAAACGAGCTTAATATCCCGATACTTTGTATGGGCTGTAAAGATATGATAATAGCGGCAAGCGGCGACGGAATTTTAATATCCGACAGAGAGCGCAGCGCATATATGAAGCCGTATGTCGAGAAAATCGAAACCTCGGCGATGTATGTGGAAAAGTCGTGGGGATCGTACACGGTGATAGACGTCCAGCCGGGTTCAATGACGGTAAAGCTGTCAATGAAAGCGGGCGAAAAAATGAGCTATCATATGCACAATTACCGCGAGGAAGTCTGGACGGTGGTTTCGGGAAAAGGAAAAGCCACGGTTGACGGAATGGAGCAAATGCTCAGAAGCGGCGATGTAATAACGATAGCGGCGGGCTGTAAACACACGGTCGAAGCTGTAACGGCGCTGGATATTATAGAAGTGCAGCTGGGCGATGAGATAAGCGCGAGCGATAAGATAAAATTTGACGCGGAGCAGCAAAATGTATATCCTTAAACTTATGCCTACAGGCAAGGACTATCTGTGGGGCGGCACGCGCCTGAAAGATGAATACGGAAAAAAGATAGACATGACGCCTTTGGCAGAAACATGGGAATGCTCCGTTCATCCCGATGGTCCGAGCTATGTTGCAAACGGCGAGTTTAAGGGAATGACTTTGGCGCAGGTATTGGAACAACACCCCGAATACATCGGCACAAAGGCTGCTGACGGAAAACTTCCCGTTCTGGTAAAGCTTATTGACGCGAAAAAAGATTTGTCGGTTCAGGTCCACCCCGATGATGAATACGCCAAAAAATACGAGGGCGACAACGGAAAGACCGAGATGTGGTATGTAATTGACGCGGACAAGGGCGCAAGTCTAATTTACGGTTTCAGGCACAAGGTCACGCTGAAGATACTGCGAAATGCAGTTGAAACGGGAAAGCTGGACAAGCATCTTCAGAAAGTCTTAGTACACAAGGGCGACATTTATTTTGTTCCTGCGGGAACTGTCCACGGCATAGGAAAAGGCATTCTGATAGCCGAGATACAGGAAAGCTCAAATGTGACATACCGGGTTTATGATTATGACCGCGTGGATAAAGACGGGAAAAAGCGCGAGCTGCATTTTGACAAGGCGATAGAGGTAATGGATATGAACGCCGCGCCCGACATAAGGCAAAAGCCGCGAATGGTAAAGTATTATACGGGCTGCTCGCGGGAGATAATAAGCCGCTGCAAGTATTTTGAAACCGAGAGGATATGCGTAACAAAGGGCTTTACGTTTTCGGTTACGGAAAATTCGTTTCAGATAATTTTGTGCCTTGACGGTTACGGCGAGGTGCAGACAATGGACTCCGAGCAAAAACCGACCCGCTTTTCCAAAGGCGAAACCCTGTTCCTACCCGCAAGCTTAGGGAGATGTCTTGTGATTGGGGAGACGGAGATTTTGAAGATAAGAAGTTGAAAATATTTTCTGCTTAAACTCGTAATTTTCGATTTGCTTTGCAATCCGGTTACACAAAGGATCATGTTGTAAAAATAATATTTAAACAAATCCCGAACTCAGCGTGTTTGACACACTGAGGGAGATGGTGGAAAGATATGAAGAAGGAAAAACAAAATGATAATAACCCGCACCCCATTTCGCATGTCGTTTTTTGGCGGCGGAACAGATATGGAAGAATTTTTCAAAGAGTACGGCGGAGCAGTGTTGTCAACGACGTTCGATAAATATTGCTATGTGAATGTTCGTCATCTGCCAAGATTTTTCGAGTATTCGACTGAGATATCATATTCAAAAACGGAACGAGTAACAGACGTCGATCAGATCGAGCATCCGGCAATAAGAAACGCAATGAAAATGCTGGATATGTACGAGATAAGACTTACATACGAGGGAGATCTTCCCGCGCGTTCTGGACTTGGCACAAGCAGTTCGTTCGCGGTAGGAATGTTAAACGCATTCTACGCTCTAAAGGGAAAGTATGCAAGCAAGAAAAAGCTCGCCGATGATGCAATTTACCTTGAAAGAGTTCTTTGCAGCGAGGCGGGCGGTTGGCAGGATCAGATAGCGGCGTCTTTTGGCGGGTTCAACCGAATAAATTTCAGCGCTGACGGATACGAAGTAATACCGCTTATCATCTCACCCGAACGTAAGAAAAAATTGAACGATAATTTGCTTATGTTCTTTACGGGATTTACAAGACTTTCGTCGGACGTCCAGAAAACAAACGCGCTTTCGCGCAAGGATAAGACTGCGCAGCTAAAAGAAATGTATTCGCTTGTGGACGACGCGGAAAAAATTCTTGTGGATAAATATTCGGACATTGACGATTTCGGAAGATTGCTTGACCACACTTGGAAGCTGAAACGCCAGACAGGCTCCGCAATTTCCACGGATAGTATAGACGAATTGTACGCAAAAGGAATTGCCGCGGGAGCGCTCGGCGGAAAGCTGTTAGGCGCGGGCGGCGGAGGATTTTTAATATTTTACGTTCAGCCCGAATACAAAGAATCTGTTATGAAAGCTATGAGCGATCTGCTGTATATCCCGTTTGAGTTTGAAAACAGCGGGACGCGAGTTATTCATTATACACCTGAGGACTATGTTCCGAGAGAGGAAAAAATATCGTAATGAAAACAGTCATAATGTCGGGCGGGCGCGGAACGAGAATTTCCGAATTATTTCCGGATATCCCAAAGCCGCTTATCCCCATTTGCGGAAAGCCCGTTTTAGAGCACGAGATAGAGTGCCTGCGCGAACAGGGCTTTACGGATATAATTCTGACAGTAAGTCATATGTCGGAACGGATGATTGAATATTTCGGCAATGGCGATAAATTCGGAGTGCATATCGAGTATTTTGTTGAGGAAAAGCCGCTTGGAAACGCGGGCGCATTGTTCAGACTTAAGGACAAGCTGACCGAGGATTTCCTGCTTTTAAATGCGGATTCGGTGTTCAATATAGACTTCAACCGTTTTGTGGAGTTCCATAAAAATCATAAAGCATTGGCGACATTGTTCACCCACCCGAACGACCACCCATACGACAGCGGACTTATAATTGCAGACAATGACAAGTCCGTGCAAAAATGGCTTGCGAAAGAGGACGAACGTCCGAAATATTACAAAAATCGCGTTAATGCAGGACTTCACATCATTTCTCCAAGGCTTTTGGAAAATGAAATTGACCTTCCGAAAATCGATCTTGACAGGCATTTGCTGAAACCGCTTGCGGGAACGGGAAAAATGTTCTGCTATGACAGTCCGGAATATGTAAAGGACATGGGTACGCCAGAACGATTTAAGGCAGTGACAAGGGATTTTGAAAGCGGCAAGGTGTTTGCGAGAAATCTAAAAAACAAGCAAAAAGCAATTTTCCTTGACCGCGACGGAACTATAAACAAGTATGTGGGTTTTCTAAGAAATGTAGATGATTTCGAGCTTTTGCCGACAGTTTGCGAAGCAATAAAGTTAATAAACAATTCGGGGTATCTTGCGGTGGTAGTGACGAACCAACCCGTTATAGCGCGCGGAGAAGTGACATATGCCGAGCTGAACGAGATCCACAATAAAATGGAAACACTTCTCGGCGCAGACGGAGCGTATCTTGACGGTATCTACTTCTGCCCGCATCATCCCGACAGCGGATTTGAGGGAGAGGTAAAAGAACTGAAATTCGATTGCGATTGCAGAAAGCCGAAGCCCGGAATGTTATTGAAAGCTGCCGAGAACTTTAATATTGACCTTACGCAGTCGTGGATGATAGGCGACGGCGATAACGACAAAGCCGCAGGCGAAGCGGCAGGGTGCAGAACAAAAATTATACCGACAGACGGAGAGCTGCTGAGGGCGGTAAAGGAAATTCTGGAGGATACATAATGACCGAGAAAGTTAAATATCAACTTGATTTGCTTATTGAAAGATATCCGAAATTGAGTGTTTGTAAAGATGACATTGCGGCGGCATATGAGCTGATGAAAAGCTGCTATAACAACAATGGGAAGCTGCTTGTGGCAGGAAACGGCGGTAGCGCGGCAGACGCTGAGCATATTGTCGGCGAGCTGATGAAAGGCTTTAAAAAGCCGAGAAAGCTGTCAAAAGAATATGCGGACAAGCTCATATCGGTCAATTCCGAGCTTGGAAAGGTGCTTGCGGATAATTTGCAGGGAGCATTGCCTGCTATAGCTTTGGACGGACATCCGGGGCTTACGACCGCATATATGAATGACTGCGAACCGCTTTTGTGCTTTGCTCAGCAGGTAAACGGCTACGGAAACGCGGGCGATGTTTTCCTTGGCATTTCGACTTCGGGCAACAGCAAGAATGTGCTATACGCCGCAGTTGCAGCCAAAGCGAAAGGCATGAAAGTAATAGGACTTACGGGACAGAAAGACAGCAAACTTTCGGCAATCGCCGATGTTTGCATAAAAGTCCCCGAAACCGAGACTTATATGATCCAGGAACTACATTTGCCTGTCTATCATTGTTTGTGTCTTATGCTGGAAGAAAAATTTTTTGAGGAAGAGAGTTAATGAAAAAGCTTTTGTTTGTAACAACTCGTCGTTTTTGGCCTGTTGACAGCGGAAGAAAATTGACGCTTTATCATTATTGCCGAGGACTATATGAGATTTACGGATATGAAATTTACATATATTCATTTCTTGAAGCAGGACAAACTCCCGAAAACGCCGAGCCAACGCCTTGTTTCATAAAGGAAGTCGTATATTCAAATAAAATCGGATCGGCTGAAAAAATAAAAAACATTATTTCAAAAACAATTTTCAGGAAAGATAAATTTCCGTTTCAATGTTCATTGTTTTATTCAAAGAAAAATTTTATTTCGATTTCGGAATTTGCGGATAAGATAAGACCCGATACTGTAATTGTGGATATGGTACGGTTAGCGCCATATTATTATTCGTTTAGAAATATAAACTGTAAAAAGATACTTGATATGGACGATGTGCTGTCGCTTCGATATGAACGGCAAGCACAAAATAAGGTGTCGGAAGCTAACTTTCTCGGTAATTATGGAAAAGAAGTTTCAAGCGGGATAAATCGGATATTGAATCTGAGAATCTTCAAAAATGCTTTTTTGAAATTCGAGTCTAAACTCATGAAAAAAGCAGAGGAAAAATATACGCTTTTATATGATAATATAATTCTTGTTTCAGAAAAAGAAGCTGAATATGTCAATAAAGCAACAGGTACTGAAAAAGCGATAGCAATACCTGTCGGGGTGGATTATGATTATTTATCCGAAAATATTGATGTTAAAGCGATAAATAATTCTTTAAGTTTTATGGGAAATTTAAATGTTGCGGCTAATGTTGATTCGCTTGATATAATCATACGAAAAATACTGCCTGTTATTGAAAACGAAGTTACGTTGATTGTAATCGGAACGTGTTCTGAGGAAATCGAATCTAAATATAAAGATGTAAAAAATGTAGAATTTACAGGCAGAGTAGATGATTTTCGTTCATATATAAAAACATCTAAAGTTTTCTTGTCACCCATCGCATATGGCAGCGGTATTAAAACAAAAATTCTTGAAGCAATGGCTATGGGTATGCCTGTTGTAACAAACAGTATCGGTGCAGAGGGTCTTGACGTTAAAGACGGCAGAGAACTTATTGTTAAAGATGATTACACTGAGATAGTTAGTGCTGTAAAAGAGCTTCTTAATAACGAGGCGCTCAGAAAAGATCTGGGCGAACGAGGACAGAAGTTTGTACAGCAATATCATGACTGGAATGTTGTATATAAGGTGTTTATGGAAATGGGAATGTAGCAAGATTTTGTCAGCTTGTTTTTGGTAAAAATTGGAGAATGTAAGATGAAGTTAGGCATTGATGGATACTTTATGTGCGGCAAGCGAACAGGGATGGGCGTTATGCTTGAAAATATACTGAAAAACTGGCAGAGCAGTGGTTTTGAGAAAACGGTTTTGTTTGTTCCTGAAGAACTTGATGAACATCAGACATCAGTTTTTAATAAAAATGGCATTACTGTCTGCAAATTGAATAAGAAAAGTTTTCCTGTTTGGGAGCAGTTTACTGTTCCTCATATTGCAAAAAAGCTTAACCTGGACTGCTTATGGTTTCCGTTTAATACGGGAAGCCTGTTCTGGAAGAAAAGGCTTATAGTTACAATTCATGATGTGATTTTTATGAATGGTTCAATTTTTCAGCAACCTTCATTATATAAAAAATTCGGGCAGCTTTATCGAAAATTTGTGGTACCCAAAGCTGCCAAAAAAGCCGATGAGATAATTACAGTAAGCGAGTTTGCAAAAAGAGATATTATATCCATCTTCCCATGTGCAAAAAATAAAACACATGTGGTTTATTCAGCATGTTGTTTTAATGATCAATCATTGTCCGAAACTGGATGGCTCAGTCTTTGCCGAATGCATGAAATTAACGAGTCGTACATATTGGCATACGGGTCAATAGAACAGCGAAAAAACACATTGCGTGTAATTCAGACCTTTGAGAAACTATGCAGTGAGGGGATTAATAAAGATCTTATTTTATTTGGCTTTAAGGAATGGGAGCAATCTTCCGAAAAGAATTATATTGAAAAAAGCCCCTACAAAGAGCGTATCCATGTGCTTGGATATATTTCTGAGGAAGAAAAAACATCGCTTTTCCGTCATGCAGACATATTCTTGTTCCCGTCGTTGGCTGAAGGCTTTGGAATACCTGTTTTAGAGGCATATTATTATGGTACGCCTTTAGTAACGTCAAATGTAACGTCTATTCCCGAAATTTCCGGAGATGCAGCTGTTTTTGTTAACCCATATAATGTTGATGATATCGCACAAGGAGTTAAGAAGGTGCTGTTGTCTGACAGCAACGAAGAATTGATACGTAAAGGAAAAGAACGTGTATCACAGTTTTCATGGGAACGTACCGTGGCACGTACGATTGATGTGATTCTTTTATAGATAATAATAAATTGTATCATAAATTTAGTCATCTTTAAGGGAGATTTAAATATGGCATCTGATGAAATAAAGATTGCTCAACAAACATCTTTGGAGCTGTTAAAGGTATTTGTAGAAATATGCAATAAGTATAACTTGAGATATTACATCGGAGGCGGAACAATGCTCGGTGCAATACGACATAAGGGCTTTATTCCGTGGGATGATGATGTAGATATCGATATGCCGAGGGAGGATTATGAGAAACTTATAGAAATCTCAGATGAAGCCTTGAAGGATTATCCAAACTATGAAATAAAAAACTATCATAAGAACAATGTAATTTCAATAATCACAAGTCTTGTCGATAACAGTAAAAAAATAATATACGCAAGAGGAACTATCGCTGAGCGAGCGTATTATTTATGGATAGATATAGCCCCCGTTGACGGGATACCGGACAATCCTTTTTTAAGAAAAATACACTTGCTTAAATTAAGTGTATTAAAAATATGTTACAATTTTTCGATATTTAAATATGGTGGTATACTACCTAATAGTATGAAAACGGGTAAAAGGTCATTTATAAAAAAGATAGGAGTGTTTTTAGCAACACATCTGCCCGTAGAAAAGGTTTTTAAATATAAAGTATGGATACCGAAATTTGAGAAAGAATTAAAAAAATATTCATTTTATGATTGCAAAATGGCAGGCACATTAGCGTCACATCATGGCAGAAAGAGTATTTTCCCAACAGAATGGTATGGAAAAGGCACGAAATATCAATTTGAAGATATAGAAGTCATTGGCGTGGATAATTATGATGCATGGCTTACACAACTATATGGTGACTATATGAAATTACCTGATGAAGCACACCAAGTTAGTCACTATTTTGAACTTATAGACGAGGAAAAATAAGTATGAACATAGCCTTGATACTTTCGGGCGGAACAGGCAGCCGAATGGGGCTTAATGTTCCAAAACAATATCTTAAGTTTAACGGTAAACCTATAATGAGTTATTCGTTGGAAGCTTTTGATTGTAATTCGCTTGTTGACGGTATTGTTATCGTTGCGGAAAAACAATGGAGAAATGAGATAGATAAATGGCTGAAAGAATATGACATAAAGAAATTTTTATGCTATGCCGACCCCGGAGAAACGCGACAGTATTCTATAATAAGCGGTCTAAAAGAAATAGAAAGACTTGGCGGTGCAGATAAAGTTATAATTCATGATGCGGCAAGACCGCTTGTTTCTGAGAAACTAATCACATCTTGTATTGAGGGTCTTGAAGATTGTGATGGAGTTATGCCTGTTTTGCCTGCAAAGGATACATTTTATATTTTAGATAACAACAATATGGTTTCAAAGCTTTTGCCGCGTTCGCTTTTAGCTGCCGGACAAGCCCCCGAAGCGTTTGATTATAGAAAATATCACACTGCAAATATGTCGCTTTCAAGGAAAGAATTATTAGAGATAAACGGCAGTTCGGAACTTGCTGTTAAATGCGGAATGAAAATAAAAACAATTGCCGGAGATGAAAGAAACATAAAGGTTACAACTCCAAACGATCTGCTTCTTTTAGAGGCGTATATGAAGGAGGAAAAATGAAAGCGCTGGTCCTTGAAGATGTATCAAAATTAGTTTATAAAGACGTTCCCGACCCGATTATAAAACCGGGCGAGGTGCTTCTGAAAATAAAAGCGTGCGGGATATGTTCAAGCGATATACCGAGAATATTTACAACAGGTACATATCATTTTCCGACCATTCCCGGACACGAGTTTTCGGGAGAGATAATCGACTGCGCGCCTGACGTTGACAATTCTCTCATAGGAAAAAGAGCCGTTGTATTTCCGCTTGTGCCTTGCGGAAAGTGTCCTTCATGCGCTGCAAAAGAATATGCTCGATGCTCCGATTACAATTACTTCGGTTCGAGATGTGACGGCGCTTTTGCGGAATACATTTCGGTGCCTGTCTGGAATATTGTCAGATTTTCAAATAAAATTCCATATACTACTGCCGCAATGTGCGAACCTGCTTCTGTCGCTAAACATTGTGCGGACAGGGGGAAAATCAACGAGGGAGATACAGTAACGGTAGTCGGCACAGGCACAATAGGATATATTTCGGCGCTATGGGCAAAAACTATGGGCGCAAAAAAAGTTATAATTGTGGGACGAAACAAAAGCAAGCTTGAATTTTCAAAAGAACTCGGTCTTGATTATACAATAAATACTTCAGAAGATAATTTTTTTGAAAGTTATATGAAAATAACGGGCGGCGAGGGTTCAGACGTGGTTCTGGAATGCGTCGGAAGCAATGCGGCAATAAAAAGCTCGGTAAAGTTTGCAAAAAAAGGCGGGAGAATTGTTCTTGCGGGAAATCCCGAAGGAGATATAAAGCTTGAAAAAAATGTATACTGGAAAATTCTAAGAAATGAGCTTACTGTTATGGGGACATGGAATTCAAGCTATAATTCCGAAGTGAATAATTGGAATGAAGTTATAACAGCCTTGGAAAATCATAAACTTGATATTTCAAAATTGGTAACGCACACTTTTCGGTTGGATGAATATGAAAAAGCATTTAAAATTTTAAAAGATAAGACTGAATTTTCGGTAAAAGTAATGTTTGCGGAATAAGGAGTATCCGATGAAAAAATCAAAGATTTCCGCGTCAATGATGTGTGCGGATCTTGTACATTTAAAGCAGACAATCACGATATTTGAGAGCGAAAAGATAGATTATTTACATATTGACGTTATGGACGGAGAATTTGTTCCGAATTTCGGCTTGGGGACAGATTATATAAGAGGATTGAGGGATTTAACAGACATTCCGCTTGACATTCATTTGATGATAACTTCTCCGGAATACAAATATAAATGGCTGGGAATAAAATCAAGCGATATGGTTTCAATACATTACGAAAGCACGTCCCAGATACAAAGAGCGCTTGACCGGCTTTCGGAATATGGCTGTAAGAAATTTCTTGCAATAAATCCTGCAACGCCGATATATGTTCTTGAGGAAGTTCTTGACTACATCGACGGGATAAATCTTTTAATGGTAAACCCCGGCTTTGCGGGTCAGAAGATAGTTCCGAGTACCATCAAAAAAGCCGAGCGGCTGGTTAAATTTCTGAGAGACTGCGGCAAGGAAGATATTGAGATCGAGGTTGACGGTAACATAACATTTGAAAATGCAAAAATACTCAGAGCCGTAGGGGCGAGTGTGTTCGTCGCGGGAACGTCAAGTATTTTTAAGGGTAAGCTTGAGGAGTATGATAACAATATTTTAAAGCTCAGGGAAAATATATCTTTAAGGTGATAAAATGGATCCAGTGATTAGTTTAATAATACCGGTATACAACGTTGAAAAATATCTCGACAAGTGCATACAGTCCGTCCTTGCACAGACGTATGACAACTTTGAGGTAATACTTGTTGACGACGGCTCGACCGATAACAGCGGGAAGATGTGCGATGAATATGCGGAGAAGGACGGCAGAGTGAGAGCGTTTCATCAAGTGAATTCGGGTGTATGTCATGCAAGAAATGTCGGCATTAATAGCGCACGAGGCGAATTTATTTCCTTTATTGATGCCGATGATTTTATTGATGAGAAATATCTTGAAATTCTTGTAAATGCTCAAATGGAGAAGAACTACGATTTTACATTATGCGAATTTACCAATTTGGACGAAAAAACCGGAATATCTGCTCGAAAAGTAAGCTATGAAAATTCTTGCGAGTTTTTTGATGATGATATAAAACGATATGTTACGCCAAGGACACTTGTGAATCCTAAAAAACAAATGATCGGAAACCCTTATTGTAAGTTATTTCGCAGGCGGATCATTGCGGATAATAAAATAAAGTATTGTGAAGAAATTCATCTCCATGAGGACAGAATGTTTAATTATGAATACTGTCAGCACATTAAAAGCTTTGTATATATTCCTAAATCGCTTTATACAAGGCTCGTAAGACGTGATTCTGCGATGAATATTTTCAGAGAAGACACTTTATCGGAGTATCAAAAAATATGCAAAGAATTTATGAGGCTTCTCAATAAATATTCGGACTTCGATTTCAGCGAGAAAATGTATTGTGAGATCATAACCGTGAGCGATGTTTTGCCGAGATATGTTTGCAATCGTATGAATAAAAAGAAACACAGAACACGCTGGAATGAATACTATAATTTCTTAAACAGCCGATATTCAGGCGACGTTTGGAACCGTATAAATAAATTAAACAACATTCCGTTCAAATACAGTATGATAATTTTTCTGATAAAATTACATATGACATATTTAATTACATGGATGTATACAGTTCATGAAAAGATTAAAAGATAGCGTGATTATAAGTTTATAAGAGACCATTTGAAAATATAAAATATTTGTTCTGATTGGGCGAGTGAAATGATAAAAGATTTTATAAAAAAGCATCAAGGACTATATCGTGTTGCAAAAGTAATTCAAAATATAAATAATTCCGAGTTTAAAAAGTTGTTAGACGGTTATCTGACAAATGCTCCTTCGGAATTATCATTACTTATTCACAATGCGGAATATATATCAAAAAACTCACCTGTATATCTTATTGAATACGGAGTTAAAGATGTTTGTGACAGCGGTTTTTTTGCGCTGTTAAGGCATACGATCAAGTATTTGCCTTTTGCCGACAGTTTAGGGCTTGTTCCGATTATAAATTGGGGTTCTAAAACTTTTTATTATGAAAAAGCTTTAAGCAATAAAGAGACAAATGTCTTTTTATATTATTTTATGCCGGTATCAGCGTCGGTAAGTTTAGAAGAAACTCCGTATATAATTGCTTCTCAAAAGGATTTTGACAGGTTTTCATCTACTAAAAAAATATCATACCTTGTAAATGATAAAGATGTGCGATTATTTGGAGAGATATATAAAAAATACATAAAGCTGAATGATGAAGTCGAAAATTATATAGATGAAAATGTACACAAAATGTTGTTAAACAAAAAAGTACTCGGAGTACATATCAGAGGCACGGATTTTTCTCAGAACTGGGCAAATCATCCCAAAATTGTAACGGTTGACGAGTATTTGGCAAAGTCGATAGATATTTTTGAAAGCGGAGAGTATGACGGGATTTTTCTGGCAACAGATGATATAAATGCATTAAATAAGTTCAAAAATGAATTCGGTGGTAAACTTTTATTTTACGATGATGTTTTTCGTACTGAAAACGATATAGGACCGCATGAGACTGAAAACGACAGAAACTTACATCATTATAAACTCGGATTAGAGGTTTTACGGGACGCCTATACGCTTGCTAACTGCAAAAGCCTTGTGTGCGGATTGTCTCAGGTGTCCTTTGCCGCGCAGTATATAAATTATGCTCTCGATCGTAGTTTTGATACCTATGCGGTTATCGATCATGGACTTAATTCAAAAAAATCTTTTAAGGAAAGAAAGGCAAAACGTATGTTCAAAAAAGAGAAATAAAACCGAATGATATTCAAAAATAAATTATATTTTTTAAACTAATAAATATAAGCATTTTCAGTAGAGGATGATATGATGCGCGAAATCAAAACGATTTATAAAATCAATTATAAACATCTTATATATATACTTCCGGTTCTTTTTACTGTTTTACTTTCAAGAACGGTGTATTTTGGCATTGTTCATTATCAATTTTATCAAGTAATATTTTGGCTTTTTTCAATTGCTTGTGGAATAGTTTTCAAAATAAAAGTCGGCAATTTTAAAAGAATGCTGAATGTTTTTATTCCGATAGCAGTTTTTATAATAATAAATATAATTGTAACCATGGCGTTTCCATCAATAATTTCGTATGTTATAACTCTTATAAATATATTTTGCTGTGGATTCATTTCGATATATATTCCAAAAGAATATATTTCAAAATATTATATTTATATTATTTTTGCATTTTGCTTAATTTCCATTCCTTGCTTCTTTGTGTTAAGTCAATTTCCCAATATTGCATTACGTTTATGTCAGAGCGGGTATAACTATCAATCCAGATTTGGCTATTCATGGTATTTTACATTTGGCTGGAACGGAGGTTTGCTTTATAGAAATTCAGGACCGTTTTGGGAACCGGGAGCTTTTCAAGGATTTATTGTTATTGCGATAATTATGTTATTGTATAATACTGATAAGTACACGGTTTCGCATAGAAAGATTGTATTGCTTACTTTTCTGATTACACTCTTAACAACACAATCAACGACCGGATATATTATCTTAGTGTTGTTAGCCATAACTTGTTTTAAGCAAATTAAAGATACATTTTACAGCACGTCAAACAAGGCTTTTAAAAGATTTATGACAGCGGCGATAGTTTTAACTTTAATATATATTGTTGTTACTTCCGGTAATATCGGCGATAAATTTTCGGGACTTTATGAAAACAATAGATCGGCAAACATAAGGTCTAACGATTTTTTTAGCGGAATTCAAATGACGTTAAAAGGCGGAGTATTTGGATTAGGGTGTACAAATCAAAGAGAGTTTTATAAGGCATATTACGGTATAACAGATGATTCATGCGGATTAACACATTTGTTTTATACATACGGAATTGCATTTGGTTTGTTGTATGCATATTTTGCTGTAAAAGGCATAACTAATTTTTTTGAATGCAACAGTAAAATACGCAATGCAAGTATTTTATTAATATTTTTAATTTTGTTTTTGACTGAAGATCTTTGTTTCTTGCCGGTATACATTATAATAATTTTCAGCGGATTTCAGAAAACAAATAATAAAAATGTTGATTTGCATAAAATGGAATGAAAGGATGATAATGACGAAAAAGTTAAAATCTATTATTTTGAAAAACAAATCAATTATGCAAGCAGTATTAATGTTGTATCGTTGGATTAGTTCCCCAAAGCTTACTTTAAGCAGAACAAATAAGCAATTCGTAGATTTATCACCTGTAATAAAATGTAAAATTTCGGTGGAAAAACAATAAGCTTATCGTCGGTGATAATACCCGCCTAATTAATTGCAAATTTATTTTTAAGGGAAATGACAATATAATATCATTGGGGAAAAACTCATATTTTCAGAATGTGGAATTTTGGATTGAAGACGATTTTAATTCTATTACAATCGGGACAAATAGTTCATTTTTCGGCTCCGCTCACATCGCTTGTTGTGAAGGAACAAATATTTCTTTTGGTAATAATGTTCTGATGTCAAATGACGTTGTTTTCAGAACGTCAGACAGTCATTCAGAAACAGAGTTAATCAAGCCAAAGATATCGCGGTTGGCGACCATGTGTGGATAGGAAACAGAGCTATTGTTTTGAAAGGCAGCATTATTCCGGATAATACAATTGTAGCATCAGAGGCAGTTGTAACAGCAAGACAGTATAAAACGAATACGATTATTGCCGGAAACCCTGCTTCAACTATAAAAGAAAATGTTGATTGGAAAGCGGAAAAATTATAACATTTAGTGTATCAAACTTTTTAACTGCAAGATATGCTTTAATCTATTTATTATCCGTGCTTTTAAATCAAAAATTATATATTAAGCAAAAAGGGATGATCGAATCAGTGAAGAAATATAAGATTTTATTTGATACAAATGGGAGTTCAAACTGGATAGGCGGGTTATATTATATAAAAAATATTATATTTGAAATATTGGCTTCGGATGATTTCCTTTCCGTTTGTGATATTGTCATTTTGTGTAACTCCGACCATGAAAAAATGTTTAGGGAGTTTTCAAAAAAAGTTACAATAGTTACCTATAATAAATCTAACAAGTTCTGCAAATTGTTAAAATGCTGGCGCTATATAGCTTCTGCAAATTATATCTACCACTACCATAAATACAAAATCGATATATTTGACTTGCTTGAGAAAAAGGCAATATATTGGATTCCTGATTTTCAGGAGTGTTACTATCCTCAGTTTTTTAGCGTTCAGGAATTGGAGAGCAGACGTCGTCAACATGAGATGATTGCCAAATCTGACAGACCAGTCGTGCTCAGCAGTCAAAGTGCGAAAGACGATTTTATTAAGTTTTTCGATCCCGAAAATAAGAATATATATGTAGTTCCCTTTGTTTCGGCTATTGAAAATGAGGCGTCAGAGCTGACAGATGAGTTTTGCCTTAAAGTATTGGAAAGGTACGGCTTAAAAAATATTAAATATGTTCTTATTTCAAATCAATTTTGGCAACATAAGAATCACATAGTAGTTTTTGAGGCGATTGCGAAAGCTAAAAATCAAGGATCGTTCAGCGATCTGCTTTTTGTTTTCACCGGTGAGCTTAAGGATTACAGGAATACTGAGTATTATCTTAAACTTCAAAATCTTATTAATGATACGGGAATTAAAGACAGAATCAGAATCCTTGGTTTTATTGACCGACTTGATCAGCTCGCTTTGATGCATAAAGCGCAGCTTATAATACAGCCTTCGCTTTTTGAGGGGTGGGGGACTGTAGTTGAAGATGCAAAGGTCCTGGATAAAACAATAGTGTTATCCGATATTCCTGTACATAGAGAGCAAAAAAATGATAAATGTTTTTTATTTGATGCAGGCAGCTCGGATAATCTCATAGAAGTTTTGAATAAAGCATTGTGCAATTTAAAAGAGGTCAATATTGAAAAAGGAATTATCGGGATGAAAGAAGACGCAAAGAGGTATTCGGAAAATCTGTTGAAACTTATAAAAGATTTGGAGAAACAAAAATGCTGAAAGTTTTGGTGACAGGCTCGTCCGGATTTATCGGAAGCAGAATTGCGACCTATTTTTCTAAAAAAGGGGATATTGTTCTGGGCTGGGATATGCGGGAAAGCCGTAGCACATATACGACGCACGCAGTAAATATGTTGAATCCGGAAAAGATTGCGGAGGAGCTTGCTATTTTCAGACCGGAAGTTGTTATCCACTGTGCGGGCGCGGCGGATGTGAGTAAATCCGTGAAAGATCCCGAAACGGATTACGCGCACAATGTTTCGCTGACGCATCACCTGCTGTTTGGTCTTCACCGTGTGGGGCTGGATTTGGTGCGGTTCGTTTTTTTATCCAGTGCCGGCGTTTATGGAAATCCCGGCCGGTTGCCTATTTCTGAAAATGCCTGTTTGAATCCTCTTTCACCTTATGCTGTGCATAAGGTAATGTGTGAAGAACTGTGCCGGTATTTTGCTCGTAATTACGGAATGGATGTTAGAATCGCGCGGGTTTTTTCCGCTTATGGCGCGGGCTTGAAAAAACAGCTTCTATGGGATATGTACCGTAATACAGAGAAGACAGGGCAGCTTTGCCTGTTTGGAACGGGTGATGAAAGTCGGGATTATATCTATGTGGACGATCTTGTTCAAGCAATTTCTTTGCTGACCAGTGTGTCTGTTTGTCCCCAGGTCGTTAATGTAGCAAACGGTGAAGAAGTGACAATTCGGTCTGTTGCTCGGCTTTTTGCCCAAAGCGTGGAGATGGATGAGACAAATATCCGATTTAACGGAATAACGCGTGAAGGAGATCCACTTAACTGGCGGGCGGACATTCAGCGGCTTACTGAGTTGGGATATAGGAAAACAGTAGATATGGAAACGGGAATTAAGGAATATGTCCGTTGGGCGCGAGCAGAGGAGGGAAAGATCTAAAAATGCCGATACTTCACAGAGTTAAGAACTTTTTAATTAACTTTGATATAAAGCATAAGATGAAAAAGTTGAAGCGGAACGGTCATGTTCGGATCGACGAAGGAACCCGGATTTTTCCGGAAACTTCTTTTTTCGCAAATTTAGGCGAAATATCCGTCGGTAAGCGCTGCTGTATTCGAGCGGCATTTGAAATTCAAAGGCAGGGTGGAAAGATTTCCGTTGGCGATAATTGCTATATCGGCGATCATACGAGGGTATGGGCTGCGGAAAGCATAACGATCGGTAATCACGTCTTGATTGCCCACAACGTAAATATTTTTGATAACGATACGCACCCGACAGACCCGACTGACCGCAGAGAGGATTTTGAAAATATTGTTTGGAAAAGAGAACGCTGCTCATATCTTTCACTGCGGTCAGCGCCGGTTGTGATAAACGACGATGTGTGGATAGGATGTGGAAGCATTATCCTCAAGGGCGTGACAATCGGGAACGGGAGCATCGTTGCCGCCGGAAGCGTGGTAACCAAGAATGTACCCGACCATGTGATTGTCGGAGGAAATCCGGCGCAAATTCTGAAACAATTGCAGCCGGGGGGGGTAACAAAGAATAAAGCTGTTCGGGAAATTTGGACAATCTGTGCATTCTCAAAGCAGGCTTTCCTACGCAACATCTTAGCGTTGAGATGAATTGAGGTGAGAAAAGTGTTGAATAAAATTCGGAAAATTATGAGCAGCCGAAACGGCGAGCTCGGAAAAAGTATGCTGTTGAGCGTCATTTTCAAGCCGCTCGGTATGCTGATTTCTTTCATCTATACGCCTGTTTTGCTGGCTTATCTTGGCGAGGAAAGCTATGGTATATGGTCCACGCTCCTGTCCATCATCAACTGGATAAATTACTTTGATGTAGGAATCGGAAATGGGCTTCGGAATCGGCTGGCGAAAGATCTGACCAATGGGGATACTGACAGCGCGCGAAGCGCCGTATCCACCGCCTACATCGCGTTGTCTACCATTACCGGAGTGCTGTTCGTGGTAGGCACGCTGGTGATTTCAGAGCTTGATTGCTTTCGCGTATTTAATACGAGCATCAATGTCAAGCCCGCATTTCAGATCAGTTTTGTCTTTCTTTGCATCAATTTTGTCCTGTCACTGTCCAAAATTCAGCTGTATGCAACCCAACAGGCAGAAAAAGTTGGTCTGATGACCGTTCTGATCCAACTTTTAAATCTTCTCGGCATTATCGGATTAAGGTTTGTCACAAAGCAGAGCATCACAGGTGTGGCGATTGTGGTTGGTATGTCCGGTCTGCTCGTCAATGTGATCTTTACCGGCAAAGTCTGGAAACGTTATAGTGCGTTAGTCCCACGTTTCAGCTTTTTCCGTCGGGAAAAGCTGAGTGATATTTGCAGCATTGGTATCAAATTTTTTTTCATTCAGATTGCTGCCCTTATCCTGTATTCGACGGATAACATTATCATTACTCAGCTCTTCGGTCCGGAATATGTGACGCCGTACAACACCGCCTATACTGTTTTCGGCCTTGTAAACGGTCTGTTTGGGGCATTTATCGCGCCGTTATGGTCAAGATTCACAACTGCTGCAGAGCTTCAAGATTACGTTTGGATGAAAAAAACTATCCTCAATCTTGATAAAACGCTTCCCTTTATTGCATTGATTTTGATAATTGGCACCGTCTTATTTAAACCGGTATCCGGGATTTGGTTGCAAAAAGAGTTGGTATACGATCCGGGGTTGATTCCTCTGATGGCAGTTTATTTCTTCATGATGGTTCAAGGTTCTATCTATGCGACGGCGATGAATGGCATGGGACGAATCAATTTGCAGCTGATTCTCAGTGTTATCTCGGCAGTGTTGAACATTCCGCTGTCCATTTATTTCGGCGAGTATCTGAATATGCGGACAACAGGCGTGTTGCTGGCTACAATCATCTGCCTGCTGCTGACGAATATTCCGCTTACCATTACGCTGCACCGATACCTTAACAAACATATTACGGAAAACTGAGGCCCTTTCAGTGTGCCTTCTATGAGAGAGGAGAAAAAATGGATCCTTTGGAATTAATGCGAAAAATAAGAAAGAAAAAAAGAATGGCAGCCGTTGCGCCATATGTTGACCTGGCGGAAGATACGATGTACGGCAACGGATTTGATGTGGAAATCCGAAAACCTGCGATGAGTGGGTACAAGTTTTTAAAGATTGGATCACAATGTATTATTGAAGGCAAATTCATTTTTGAAAAAGATTCAGGTCATATTACTGTCGGCAATCGCGTCCACATCGGAGGAAGCACATTGATTTCCGTCAATCGGATTACCATAGGTGACGATGTGACAATTGCCTGGGGCTGTCTACTGTATGACCACAATTCCCATTCGGTCAGCTGGAATGAGCGTAAAAATGATACGGTGCAGGAATATGCCGATTACAAACAATACGGCGATCCAATTCGGAATAAAAATTGGAGCGTCGTAAAATCCGCGCCAATTGTGATCGGTAACAAGGTGTGGATTGGTGCAGACTGCAAAGTTCTCAAAGGCGTGACAATCGGCGAGGGTGCGGTTATTGCCGCCGGAAGCGTTGTGACAAATGATGTGGAGCCATGGAGCGTCGTGGGCGGCAATCCTGCCCGTTTTATCAAATGGGTCGATGATCCAAAACCGCAATAAAGGCGGCAGGATGATCCTGGAAAATTCTTATATGAGTGCCGCGATACGGCGCTCTATTCTAAAAATAATTATAACAGGAGGTAATTATCATGAGAAAGACGGCATTGATAACGGGAATTACTGGGCAGGACGGATCCTATTTGGCAGAATTTCTGCTTGATAAAGATTACGAGGTCCATGGTATAACCCGTCGCGCTTCCATTTCAAACACTGGTCGAATTGACCACATAAAGAATAAACTAGCACTCCATGACGGTGATCTGGCGGACAGTTCGTCGCTTATTCGCATTATCGCTGAGATTCAGCCCGACGAGATCTACAACTTAGCCGCGCAGAGCCATGTTAAAGTCAGCTTTGATGTTCCGGAGTATTCCGGCGACGTCGACGCACTCGGTACACTGCGAATCCTTGAAGCCGTCCGCATACTCGGTCTGATGAAGAAAACGAAAATTTATCAAGCATCCACTTCCGAACTTTACGGCAAGGTAGAGGAAGTCCCGCAGTCGGAAACAACGCCGTTTCACCCGTATTCGCCTTACGCTGTTGCTAAGCAGTACGGTTTCTGGATTACAAAGGAGTACCGTGAGGCATACGGAATGTTCGCCTGCAACGGGATACTTTTCAACCATGAATCCGAGCGCAGAGGCGAGAATTTTGTCACCCGAAAGATAACGATTGCAGCGGGACGGATTGCAGAGGGATTGCAGGATCATTTAGAGTTGGGCAACCTTGACAGCCTCCGTGATTGGGGCTATGCAAAAGATTACGTTGAATGTATGTGGCTCATTATGCAGCAGGACAAGCCCGATGATTTTGTCATCGCAACCGGCATTCAGCATACCGTCCGCGACTTTACTGAACGCGCGTTTGCCTCAAACGGCATACAAATCCGTTGGGAGGGCAAGGGCATAGATGAAAAAGGTTATGACGAAAAGACCGGCAAAATGTTCGTTTCGGTTAGTCCGAAATTCTATCGCCCGACCGACGTCGTAAACCTTTTGGGCGACCCGACCAAGGCAAAAACTGTCCTCGGTTGGAATCCGCAGAAGACAACCTATGAAGAGCTAATTAGTATAATGTCAACGCATGACCGAGAGCTTGCAAAACGTGAAAAGGCTGTCTTGGAGGCAAAATAATGGAAAAAAACTCAAAAATTTATGTCGCGGGACATAGCGGAATGGTCGGTTCGGCGATAGTCAGAGAGCTTGAACGGCAGGGTTACACGAACATCATCTCCCGCACCCATGCGGAGCTTGATTTGAAAAATCAGGCTGATGTTGAGAAATTCTTTGAAGCTGAAAAACCGGAGTATGTATTTTTAGCGGCTGCAAAAGTTGGCGGAATTGTAGCAAATCAGTCGGCGCTTGCGGATTTCATGTATGAAAACATGATTTTAGAGATGAACGTGATTCACTCAGCATGGAAAAGCGGTGTTAAAAAGCTTGAATTTCTGGGAAGCAGCTGCATCTATCCGAGAATGGCACCTCAGCCTATGCCCGAAAGCTGCCTTTTGACGTCTGAACTTGAAAAGACCAACGAAGCCTACGCGCTTGCCAAGATTTCAGGACTTAAATACTGTGAATTCTTAAACCGCCAGTATGGCACTGATTACATATCGGTTATGCCGACTAATCTTTACGGCCCAAATGATAACTATCATCCGGAACACAGTCATGTTTTGCCTGCACTGATTCGTCGTTTCCATGAGGCAAAAGAGGCAAACGCGTCGTATGTGATCTGTTGGGGTGACGGCAGTCCGCTCCGTGAATTTTTATATGTTGATGATCTCGCAAATCTATGTGTTTTTCTGATGAACAATTACAGCGGCAACGAAACAATCAACGCAGGAACAGGCAAGGAACTGACGATTAAAGAGCTTGCTGAACTCGTTGCGAAGGTTATCGGTTATATCGGAGAAATACGTTGGGACGCATCCCGTCCGAACGGCACGCCAAGGAAACTTCTTGACGTCAGCAAAGCCACAAAGTTAGGTTGGAAATACAAAACAGAACTTGAAGATGGAATTCGGCTGGCATATGAAGACTTTTTGCATAATCCCAAAAGGGCGGAGAGGTAAAAAATGAATCGGTCTTACTTCAGAGCAAAAATTAAAATAATTATACCGACTGAATAAAAAGTCAAATTTCAGGCTGTTGATAAAGTCCCGCCTGCGGCGTATGATAACGCTACATCGCAGATGCGGTTTTATCGACAGCCTGATTTATATTCTTAGTCTCCCTAAACATATTCACTTCCATAATATTTATTTTTAAAAGGTGTGGACAATAGCGTTTTTTTGTGTTATAATATTCCATGGTGGTTGAGTTCCTTTCTATTATTTTGGGTGTGGTAACTTTATTTTAACAGATCTCAACCACTTTTTTATACCTTTTGTCTCACATCTATTGTAACATAACAATCTTACTTCTTACCTCTAAAAGAACCCCCTTGACAAAATCCGATTTTTGTGGTAAAATAACTTATATATTTTCAAAGCGTTGATGAGAACACAGTAGTTTGCGGAGCGTTCTTTCAGAGAACCGCTGTTTGGTGGAAAGCGGCAGAATACCGTAAATGAATTACATCTCGGAGCGGCTTTGCGAACGGAATTTTTGTTCTTAATAGCAGGCACGGGAAAGCCCGTTACAGCTTTTAAAGGCGGCGTTTATTCGCCGTAAACTGAGGTGGTACAGCGATAATTCGCCCTCTATGATAAAAATTCATAGAGGGCTTTTTTGTTGAAAGAAGGTGTTAAACGTGAGATGCTATGATCTCACAGGCTATGTGAAATTCTCGCTTTAATATTTAAATAATTAAAGGAGGAGCTATGATAAGAATTGCAAATAATTGCGACTGCGAAAAGCTTACAGCGCTGTTTACAGAGCTTCACAGACATCACGTTGAGATAAAGCCCGAAACGTTCAGAATGCCCGAAAAAGAATGGTTTTCGCGGCGCATTTCGGAAATTCTCGACGACGGCGAGCTTAAAGTTTTCGTTCACGATAACGGCTTCGGCATAGACGGCTATGCGGTCGTAAAAATTATGTATATAAACAGCGATGAGATATTTCCGAGAAAGGTCTGCTATATCGACTGCTTTGCGGTTGCTGAAAACAGCCGAAGAAAAGGGATAGGCACGAAGCTGTTCAATGCCGTAAAAAAATTCGGAACTGAAAACGGCTGTACAAGCGTTCAGCTCGGAGTTTCGGCGTGCAACCGCGGCGCGGTCATTTTTTATGAAAAAATGGGACTATTGCCGAGGACAATACAAATGGAACTTCGGTTTTAAAATGATCAACAATTTTTCGCGTTAAGAACAACGCGGTTTGAAATTTTGGAGGAATTAAAATGGAACTTTATGATGAATTAGTGGCGCGCGGACTTATCGCGCAGGTAACGGACAAGGACGAAATAAGCAAGATGATAAACGCAGGAAAAGCTACGTTTTACATCGGCTTTGACCCGACAGCCGACAGTTTGCACGTCGGGCATTTTATGGCGCTGTGCCTTATGAAACGCCTGCAAATGGCGGGGAATAAGCCAATAGCATTGCTCGGCGGCGGCACAGGAATGATAGGCGACCCGTCGGGAAAAAGCGATATGAGAAAAATGCTCACGAAAGAGGACATCGCGCACAACATTGCCTGCTTTAAAAAGCAGATGAGCCGCTTTATCGACTTTTCGGACGACAAGGCTCTTATGGTAAATAACGCCGACTGGCTGATGAATTTGAATTATATCGACGTATTAAGAGAGGTCGGAGCGTGCTTTTCGGTAAATAAAATGCTGTCGTTCGAGTGCTATAAACAGCGTTGGGAGAGAGGACTTACGTTCCTTGAATTCAACTATATGATAATGCAGAGCTACGACTTTTATATGCTCTATCAGAAGTACGGCTGCAATATGCAGTTCGGCGGCGACGACCAGTGGGCGAATATGCTCGGCGGAACGGAGCTTATCCGCAAAAAACTCGGCAAGGACGCTCACGCAATGACCATAACCCTGCTTTTAAACTCCGAGGGCAAGAAAATGGGAAAGACCGAAAAGGGCGCTGTGTGGCTTGACGCGGACAAGACCTCGCCTTATGACTTTTTCCAGTATTGGAGAAACGTTGCAGACGCGGACGTGATAAAGTGCCTGAAAATGCTGACGTTCCTGCCGCTTGAGGAAATAAACGAAATGGAAAAGTGGGAAGGTTCACAGCTCAACAAGGCGAAAGAAACGCTTGCATTTGAACTTACAAAACTTGTCCACGGCGAAGATGAAGCGAAAAAGGCGCTCGACGGAGCAAAATCGCTTTTCGGCGGCGCGGGAAATACCGACAATATGCCGACAGCCGAGGTTGAACTCACCGACGGTAAGATAGGTATTCTTGACCTGCTTGTAAGTACAAAACTTGCGCCCTCAAAGCGCGAGGCAAGAAATCTTGTATCGGGAAAGGGAATTTCCGTAAACGATAATATCATAGAGGACGCGAATGCCGTCATTGAAATAAACGGCGAAATAATCCTCAGAAAAGGCAAAAAAGTATTTCTTAAAGTTACGGGAAAATAATATCGGAACATTCGGACAAGCTGAAAGTACCACGGTATTCGTCAACTGTCAGATGTACGCTGTAAACTGCCGATTATCAATTTTCAACAACGTTTTGTGAATAAAATCAGCTTTATACAACTTTATGACATATTATTTTTAAAAATTATTTTGTTTCCTATCATCAACTTTTCACATTCAGTCTTTATAATAATTTTTGTAAGGGGGGGAAAATAAATGGCATATGCAAATACATTTAAACGCAAGGAAATGAAATTTCTTTTGAACGAAGAAAAATATGATTTGCTTATGAAAGCTATGGAGCCTTATATGACGGAAGATGAATTCGGGCTTCATACTATAATGAATATTTATTTTGACAATGATAATAACGACGTTATAATGAGTTCTCTTTCAAAGCCGGTATATAAGGAAAAGCTGAGGCTGAGGGCTTACGGAAAGTCTGCTCAGGACAGCGACGAGGCGTTTCTTGAAATAAAGAAAAAATATCGCGGAGTTGTTTATAAAAGACGTCTGGAGATGACGTACAAAGAGCTTTACGATTACGCTGAAAGCGGGAAAGCTCCCGAAATTCCCGAAAAACAAAGACAAGTGTTCGGTGAAATCGAATATTTTATAAAAAGGCTCGGATTAAAGCCGAAGATCGTTATATGCTATGACAGACAGGCGTATTTCGGAAAAGAGGACAAAGAATTTCGTATGACGTTTGACTCAAACGTCAGAAGCAGAAGAAACGAGGTAGACCTCAGAAAAGGCGATTACGGAGAAGTTCTTAAAGACCAGCCGTACAAGGTACTTGAAATAAAGGTTTCGGACGCCGTTCCGCTCTGGCTTGTAAAATTCCTTTCGGAAAACGGTATTTTCACGGGAAGTTTTTCAAAGTACGGAAATATTTTTATAAATGAAGTAAAGAATAATACACAGAACAGGAGAGAAACAAAATGTTTTCGAGCATAATTAACAGCGTTATCAGCAGCAGTACGGACGCAGAAATACAAGATAAGTTCGACTTTTTTTCGAGCATAATTGACAGCACTGCGGGACTTACAGGAGAAAGCATATTATTCTGCTCGCTGACGTCGGCGGTTTTGGGGCTTCTTGCCGCGGTTTTATACAGGCTGAACAATTATAAACCCTCGCGGAATTTAATGGTGACGCTTGTGGTCATGCCGGTCTTGGTTCAGAGCGTGATAATGCTTGTAAGCGGCTCGGTCGGAGCGGGACTTGCGGTTGTCGGAGCATTTAACCTCGTAAGATTTCGTTCCGCTCCCGGCACTTCAAGAGAGATCTGCTATGTATTCTATACAATGGCTATAGGACTTGCCACGGGAATGGGTTACATAGGCTATGCAGTTATTATCGGGATCTCGGTCGGCGCTATTCTTGCCGTACTTGGTTTTATTCCCGCGTTCGGCGTGGTAAAGTCTGCAAAGGCTGTTCGTATCGTCATTCCCGAAGATATGGATTATACGGACTGTTTCAAGGATCTGTTCAAAGAATATCTTTCGAGCTACAGGCTGATAATGTCGAAAACAGTAAATATGGGTACGCTTTATGAGCTGCGATATGAGGTTGTTTTGAAAAACGCCGATAAGGAAAAGGAATTTTTGGATAAGATACGCGAAAGAAACGGAAATCTTACCGTTTCATGCAGCGTTTTAGCGGAAAGTCATGAGGAAATGTGACGTTCATAAAAAGGAGGCAGATTTTTATGATCAGAAGTTTTAAATCTTTTGCGGCAATATGCGCTATGGCGGTCATGGCGGCAGGATGTACAAATACCGATAAGAACAACAGCTCAAACAGCTCGTCTGCGGGAACTCAGATTTCTTCTTCGAGCAGCTCGCCTGAGGACACTTATGTTGCTCCGGAAACTGCGCCCATAGGAAGCAGCGAGATATTATCCCAAGCCGCGACCTGTACCATAAACTTTTCCGACAGCGGCATTGAGGCTTCGGGAAAAGGCGCGATAGTTTCGTCGAAAATCGTTACAATAAACACCGAGGGAGTTTATTCGCTTTCGGGAACGTCTTCCGACGCAAAGATCCTTATTGAAGCGGACAAGGACGATAAAATAACCCTTATTTTAAACGGATTGTCGCTCACGAGCAAAGACGGCTCTGCGATTGACTGTGAAGAGGCGGGAGAGCTTGTCGTATGTACGGCGAGCGGCACGGAAAATTCCGTTTGCGACACAAGCAATTATACTTTTGAACCCGAAGAAACGGAGCCTGACGCGGCGATATTCTGCCGCAGCGACCTTACGCTTGCGGGAGAGGGAAAACTGAGCGTAACGGGTTATTATAATGACGGAATAAAATGCAAGGATAATCTTCAGATAATAAACGGCACATATACCGTTAAATCCGAGTCTGACGCTATCGTCGGAAAAGACAGCGTAACGATATATGACGGAGACATATCTGCCGATTCGGGAAAGGACGGAATAAAATCCTCTCAGAATAACGACCCGACGCTCGGCTATGTTGCGATAAACGGCGGAAATATAAGTATATATGCCGAACACGACGGTATCCAGGCTGAAACGACGTTATCCGTTTACAGCGGCAACATCACCATAGTTTCGGGCGGCGACGCGGCATATGACAGTGTTCAGACCGAAACCGAAACAGGACCGGGCGGCGGACATTTCGGCGGCGACTGGGGCAACAGAAATCCGAACTCCGGTTCAAGCGCGAACGAGAACACCCAAAGCCTTAAAGGACTTAAAGCGGGCGGCGATATTGCAATATACAACAAGGACACGGTTTTAAATATCACCTCTGCCGACGACGCTGTTCATTCGAATGCTAACGTTACCGTTTCAAGCGGACAGCTCACGCTTTCGAGCTGCGACGACGCAATTCACGCTGACGAAACGCTTAAAATCGAAAGCGGCAATATTTCCGTCATAAAAAGCAGCGAGGGTCTTGAGGGCAAATGCATTGAAATAGACGGCGGAGAGATCGACATTATAAGCGCCGACGACGGAATGAACGCCGCAGGCGGCGACAACGGCGATTATTTCGGATTTGGCAGCGGCTCTGACGAGTATTATATTTCAATAAAAGGCGGCGATGTAACTGTAAACGCAGGCGGCGACGGAGTTGACAGCAACGGATCTATTGCATTAAGCGGCGGCAGGCTCGTTATCTACGGTCCTACAAACAGCGGAAACGGTGCGCTCGATTACGGAACATCATTTGCCGTAAGCGGCGGCGAGCTTATAGCTTTAGGCTCGGTCGGAATGGCGCAAGCGCCCAGCACCCTTTCACAGCCTTGTATTTCAATAACCGCGAACGTTTCGGAAAACAGCAAATTAGAAGTCCGCGCCGAGGACGGAACAGTCATAATGAGTACTACCACGCCGAAAGTCTGCCAGTCGCTCATCTTTTCAAGCTATAACTTCACCGAGGGCAGCACATACAGTGTTTATTCGGGAGATACGCTTCTCTCGACAGTTACCGCGCAGAACGGCGTCTCAGGCAACGGCGGAAGTTTTGGCGGAGGTTTTGGCGGCGGTCCGGGCGGCAACGGAGGACCCGGCGGAGGTCGCGGCGGGATAAGATAGTGTACAGTTTAGGTACGTCAGCCGTGCTGCCGGTGTACAGTTTACAGTGTATAGTAAACAGTTAAGGTATCGTCTACGGCAATAATTTAAAAGAGGAAGTCCAAACTGACTTCCTCTTTTTATCACTATTTTTCAGCCAACAGCGTTGTCTCCAAATCTGATTTTCAATCGTCAGCGTTAGCTGACGTAACAAAACTGTTTACTTTACACTGTAAACTGTATACTGCGTTCAACACTCTCAGTCCACTTCCAAGAACTCTTCCAAGCACAGCCCGCTGTCGTGAACGAGCTTAGCGGTGCTTTTGCCGAGGTATCTTATGTGCCACGGTTCGTAGATGTAGCCCGTTATGTCAACTTTGTCCGCAGGATAGCGGATAATGCAGCCGTATTTATAGCAGTTTGCCGCGAGCCATTTTCCTTCTTCCGTGTCGGCATAGTCAAGTTCTGTTTTAGTTATGTCGGCGGCATAGCCCGTCTGGTGTTCGCTGTGACCGGGAAGCGCGGAATAAGTGATGGCGTTGTCATAACCGTCAGTATCGCAGTAATAGTTGAACCACCACTCCTGCGTAGCATAGCTTCTGTATCCCGACGAAGGTCTCAGCGTCATTCCGAAGCCCGTGTCCGCGCGCATTTGCTCTATTGCACTTCTAAGTTCGGGGCGAATGTCGGCTATGTCCGTGCCGAACTCCCGCGGAAGTCCGTATTCTTTGTTTACAAGCAGTATCCCGCCCACATATGTAACTCCGTCAATCTCTACAGGCTCAGGCGCGTCGATCTTTGCGGTAACCGTACCCTCGCACTCAATGTCGTCAAACGAATTTACAACATGTATAACGCCCGTACCGCCGATCTTCGCGTTTTGAGCAATATGAAGCTTTCCCTCCACATAAAGGTCGCCCGAAAGGTCGATTTCTCCGCTGAGATCGAGCGTTCCGCCTTTTTCTATGCGGATTTCATTTTCCGCAGAGCAGGAAATGTTGTCTGAAATTTCCAGTACATCGCCATTTGAAACCGTGATATTTTGGTTTTCGGGTTCTGCCTGTGAGCTGTCAGAGCCGCTTTGAGAACTGCTTTGCGAAACAACGCCGTTGTTCGGATTATTTCCTGTGCTGTCCGAAGGCGCGGTCGTTTCTGTGCAGCCTGCGAGTAAAACTGCCGCCAAAGAAATTGTAGCCAAGATGTGTAATTTTTTCATTTTTTTCTCCTTTTTCCCCAAAAATCATTCTCTGTAATGATTTCAAGTACATTATACAATTCATTTTTTTATTTGTCAATAACTTTTTTATTACAATTTTATTACAATTTTGTTGTATGAATTCGGTAAAAACAGGAGCTTAGCGCTTTAAAAAATCACTTTGCCAGGCAATCTTTGAGGAACTTCAACAGCTCTCCATAATCCTCGAAAGCGGGAAGATTTGGGTTGTCTTTCTTTATCTGCTCTGTCGAGCGGAAGAGGAAACCGAATTTTGACGCGTTTATCATTCCGAGATCGTTAAAGCTGTCGCCGCCTGCGATAGTTTCAAAACCTATCGACTGCAATGCCTTTACAGTAGTGAGCTTCGACTTTTCAACGCGCATTTTATAGCCCGTTATCTCGCCGTTTTGCGCAACTTCGAGCGTGTTGCAGAAAATAGTCGGCTGACCCAACTTTTTCATAAGCGGCGCGGCGAACTGTGTAAACGTGTCGCTTATGATTATCACCTGAGAAAGCTCGCGCAGTTCGTCGAGAAATTCTTTCGCGCCGTCCATAGGCTCTATCTTTTCGATAGTCTGACGTATTTCTTTAAGCCCAAGTCCATGCTCCTTTAAAATGCCGATACGGAATTTCATAAGTTTGTCATAATCAGGCTCGTCGCGCGTTGTGCGCTTTAGTTCGGGAATGCCCGTTTCGTTTGCGAAAGCTATCCAGATTTCGGGAACAAGCACTCCCTCAAGGTCAAGACAAGTAATGTACATTTTGTTTAGTCTCCTTTGTGTTGTTTTAATGATAAATATATTTTATCACAAAACCATTTTTTTGTCAAGTGGCAGGGGAAGACAGTGTGCAGTAAGCTGTTTTGGGGAAAAACTTTTATGTAACGTGCTGTAAGGGAAAACGTTTCCGCTTTCCGACCGCCGCGCAAGCGGCGGTACATAAGTTTTTTGAAGGAGAGTCCAGAGAGGAAACTTTTTTTCAAAAAAGTTTCCTCTCTGGTCGCGGCGAAGCCGCGAAACTTGCGCAAGCAAAGCGCATCAGATAAAAAGCCTATGGCTTTTTATCTTGGGTGCGGGGAAAACAAGAGTTTTCCCCGCATTGTCGTTTCAAATGCAGGCATTTGAAACGGCAATCTGCTGGAGGGGGAGCGGGGGAACCGGCAGGTTCCCTCCGCAGTTTGGTTTTCCCACAGTGAGTGGCAAGCGGAAAACAAAACGGGTGCGTGCGAAAGTTTTTTATTTTTTATTGGGGGAAAACTTTTGAAAAAGTTTTCCCCCAAACCCCTTTTCAAAACTTTTATGTAACGTGCTGTATGGGAAACGCACTTCCATTCTTCGATCGCCGCGCATGCTGCGGCACAAAAGTTTTTTATTTTTTATTGGGGGAAAACTTTTGAAAAAGTTTTCCCCCAAGCCCCTTTTCAAAACTTTTATGTAACGTGCTGTAATGAAAATGCACTACTGTCTTCCCACTTGACAAAATTAAAATAACGTTGTATAATAGGATATGGTAATATTTTAAAACTTCTGGAGGGGAATAAAATGCTTACACTGGACAGCATATACAAAGCATCCCATGTACTAAAAGAGGTCATCAGGCACACCGACCTTATAAAAGCGCCTAAGATAAACCCCGAATGCGAGGTGTACTTAAAGCCCGAAAACTTACAGGTAACGGGCTCGTTCAAGGTTCGCGGAGCATATTATAAAATTTCGCAGCTCACTCCCGAAGAGCGCGCAAAAGGCGTTATCGCCTGCTCGGCGGGAAATCATGCGCAGGGCGTTGCGCTTGCGGCAACTAAAGCGGGGATAAAATCGCTTATCTGCCTGCCCGACGGCGCGCCTATCTCAAAGGTTGAAGCGACAAAGGGCTACGGCGCAGAGGTCTGCCTTGTGCCGGGAGTTTACGACGACGCTTATAATAAAGCGCTCAGTCTGCGCGACGAAAAAGGTTATACGTTTATTCACCCGTTTGATGATGAAAACGTTATCGCGGGTCAAGGAACGATAGGTCTTGAAATACTTGACGATCTGCCCGAAGTTGACGCGGTGGTTGTGCCGATCGGCGGCGGCGGACTTATTTCGGGAGTTGCGTTTGCAATAAAACAATTGAACCCGAAGATAAAGGTCTACGGCGTTCAGGCTGCGGGCGCGCCGTCAATGTTCAATTCGATAAACGACAACAAGATAAAGCGCCTTGACAGCGTTGCGACGCTCGCGGACGGAATTGCCGTAAAAGAGCCGGGTAAAAACACGTTCGAGCTTTGCAAGAAGTATGTTGACGAAATTGTCACCGTCACCGAGGATGAAATTTCGGGAGCAATTTTAGCGCTTATCGAACAGCAGAAACTTATCGCCGAGGGCGCGGGAGCGGTTTCCGTGGCGGCGGTTATGTTCAACAAAGTTCCCGTAAAGGGCAAGAAAGTTGTGTGCGTGGTTTCGGGAGGCAATATCGACGTTACCATTCTGAACCGCGTTATCCGCAGGGGTCTTGTAAAGAGCGGACGTTCGGGAATGCTGAACATTGAACTTGTGGACAAGCCCGGACAGCTTTTAGGCGTTTCGGAGATAATCGCAAAACTCGGCGGCAATGTAACGACAGTTCGTCACGAACGCGCTGACGAAAATCCCGACATAAACGGCTGCTTTTTGCGTATTCAGCTTGAAACGCGCAACTCCGAGCATTACGAGGAGATAAGAAACGCGCTTATCAATGCGGGGTATAAGCTGGTAGATTATATTAAATAATAAGATAAGAAGTTATAGATAAGAAAAAGCGGACAACGTTTCCCTTACAGCACGTTGCATAAAAGTTTTGAAAAGGGGCTTGGGGAAAAACTTTTTCAAAAGTTTTTCCCCAATGGGGGCGCGGGGGCAAAGCCCCCGCAAACACATAAGCGCAAGCGCGTTTCCCATACAGCACGTTACATAAAAGTTTTGAAAAGGGGTTTGGGGGAAAACTTTTTCAAAAGTTTTCCCAATGGGGCGCGGGGACAAAGCCCCCGCAAACACATAAGCGCAAGCGCGTTTCCCATACAGCACGTTGCATAAAAGTTTTGAAAAGGGGCTTGGGGAAAAACTTTTTCAAAAGTTTTCCCCCAATGGGGGCGTGGGGCAAAGCCCCCGCAAACACATAAGCGCAAGCACGTTTCCCATACAGCACGTTGCATAAAAGTTTTGAAAAGGGGTTTGGGGAAAACTTTTTCAAAAGTTTTTCCCCAATGGGGGCGCGGGGCAAAGCCCCCGCAAACACATAAGCGCAAGCACGTTTCCCATACAGCACGTTACATAAAAGTTTTGAAAAGGGGTTTGGGAAAAACTTTATCCACGTGCCCTTTTGTTTTCCGCTTGCCACTCACTGTGGAAGAACCAAACCGCGGAGGGAACCTGCCGGTTCCCCCGCTCCCCCTCCGGCAGATTGCCGTTTCAAATGCAAGTATTTGAAACGGCAATGCGGGGAAAACTCTTGTTTTCCCCGCACCCTTTAGCGCCTTGCTCGCGCAAGTTTCGCGGCTAAAGCCGCGACCGGAGGGAAAAACTTTTTTGAAAAAAAGTTTTTCCCTCCGGACTCCCTTTTCAAAAAACTTATGTGCCGCCGCTTGCGCGGCGGTTGGAAAGCGGAAACGCTTTTCCACCACAGCAAGTTACATAAAAGTTTTGAAAAGGGGTTTGGGGGAAAACTGTTTCAAAAGTTTTTCCCCAATGGGGGCGTGGTGACAAAGCCCCCGCAAACAAGTCGGAAAAAGGTATAATTTATCTTACATTTAAAAACACTATTTGTGTTGAGCAATATTAAGCGATAATTTAAGGAGGACATTTATGAAAACCATTCACACCGAAAATGCCCCTGCGGCAATCGGACCTTATGTTCAGGCTAAGGTCACGGGAAACCTTGTTTACACTTCGGGGCAAATTCCTATTGACCCGAAGACGGGAAACCTTGTCGAGGGCGGTATTGAAGCGCAGGCAAAACAGGTCTGCGAGAACTTAAAAGCTGTTCTTGAAGCGGCAGGATCGTCGCTTGAAAAGGTTGTTAAAACCAACTGCTATTTAAAGGACATAAACGACTTTGCGGCGTTCAACGCTATTTACGCCGAGTATTTCACCGAAAAGCCAGCGCGCTCATGCGTAGGCGGGTTGCAGATACCGAAAGGCGCGCTCTGCGAAGTTGAAGTTATAGCAGAAGTTTAAAAAATTGACGGGAGAAAATTATGAAACTGTTTATTGATACCGCAAATGTTGACGAAATAAGGCGCGCAAACGATATGGGAATTATCTGCGGCGTCACTACAAACCCCTCTCTTATCGCAAAAGAGGGCAGGGATTTTAAAGAGGTCGTGAAAGAAATCGCGTCTATTGTTAACGGGCCTATTTCAGCCGAGGTGATTTCGCTTAAAGCGGACAAAATGGTTGAAGAGGCAAAGCCGCTGGCGGCGATACACAAAAATATCGTGATAAAGCTCCCGATGTGCGAGGAGGGGCTTAAAGCCTGCAAACAGCTCACCGCGCTTGGGATAAAAACAAATGTTACGCTCGTTTTTTCGGCAGCGCAGGCGCTTCTTGCGGCAAGAGCGGGCGCAACTTTCGTAAGTCCGTTTTTGGGCAGGCTTGACGACATCGGTATGGAGGGTATGAGCCTTATTGAAGAAATTGTCGATATTTTCAATGCCTGCGTGATTGAAACCGAGATAATCGCGGCTTCTATCAGAAATCCCATTCACGTTACACAGGCGGCAAGAATGGGCTGCGACATTGCGACAGTTCCTATGAAAGTGCTTCTGCAAATGCTCAATCACCCACTTACCGACAACGGCATTGAACGTTTCTTGAAAGACTGGGAAGGATTTACGGCGAAGTAAATTCGCTTTGAGAGGGAAACTTTTGATTTTTTTGGGGGAAAACTTTTGAAAAAGTTTTCCCCCAACCCCCTTTTCAAAACTTTTATGTAACGTGCTGTAAGGGAAAAGCGCTTCCGCTTTCCGACCGCGCCGTAAGGCGCGGTACATAAGTTTTTTGAAGGAGAGTCCAGAGAGGAAACTTTTTTTCA
>CANRDI010000020.1 GCA_947629335.1 uncultured Clostridia bacterium
CAAAAAACTTATGTAACGCGCCTTATGGCGCGGTAGGAGTGCCATTCGGTTTTTCCTCTGCCGCGCAAGCGGCAGCATAAAAGTTTTTAAAAGGGAGGTTTGGAGGGGAAACTTTTTTCAAAAAGTTTCCCCTCCAATGTCACCGCTTTACTTGATAGTTGAGGGGAAAACTTTTTTGAAAAAAAGTTTTCCCCTCAAACTCCCCTTTCAAAAAACTTATGTAACGCGCCTTATGGCGCGGTAGGAGTGCCATTCGGTTTTTCCTCTGCCGCGCAAGCGGCAGTACAAAAATTTTTAAAAGGGTGGTTTGGAGGGGAAACTTTTTTCAAAAAGTTTCCCCTCCAATGTCGACAGTTAGTGCAATAGTTAAGGGGAAAACTTTTTTGAAAAAAAGTTTTCCCCTCAAACTCCCCTTTCAAAAAACTTATGTAACGCGCCGATTTTATCTCATTTTCCCAACGTCGAAACCGCGCCGAGAATTGTCTTTTCAAGTGCCTCCCTGCCGTATTTATCGACCTCTGCCTTGTTCTTCTCGCCGTGCGTCAAGCAGCCCGCGCCGCCTATACATCCGCCTATACAAGCCATTCCTTCAATAAAGTTCGCGTCAAGCATATTCTTGCTCTTTTTCAAAAGCGCGACCTTACAAGCCTCAATTCCGTCGCAAACGCACGCCTTTAACTCAACATCCAGATTTTGCTCTTTGATGCCCTCTTCAACCGCGTCTGCAAGTCCGCCGCTTCTTGCAAAAATTCTTCCGAAATAAGACGCATTGTCGAGGTATTCTTCATCAAGCGTCGTAATATCGATATCCCTGCTGTCAAAAAGCGCCTGTAATTCCTCAAACGTCATCGCAACGTCAACATACGGCTTTACCGTGTCTTTTTGCACTTCCATTTTCTTCGCGGTACACGGACCGATAAATACGACCTTTGCCTTTTCATCAGTGCTTTTTATAAACTTCGCAATAGTCGCCATAGGCGAAAGATTATGAGAAATATGCTGTACCATATCGGGGAAATTCTTGTGGATAAAATCAACAAATGCAGGACAGCAAGAACTTGTGAGATAACCCTTTTCGGCAAGCTCCGCGCTCTCCGCCTGAGCTACCATATCCGCGCCGAGCGCCGCTTCTACTACCGTATGAAAACCTAACTTTTTAAGTCCGGCGACGACCTGTCCGGGCTTTGCATAGCTGAATTGACTGACAATTGCAGGCGCAACAACTCCATACACCCTCGTCCCGTTCTTCTCGCTCTTTTTGAGCATATCTACAACGTTTATTATGTACGATTTGTCCATAATTGCTCCGAACGGACACATATAAACACACGCTCCGCA
Source organism: uncultured Clostridia bacterium (assembly GCA_947629335.1). Classification (GTDB taxonomy): domain Bacteria; phylum Bacillota; class Clostridia; order Oscillospirales; family Ruminococcaceae; genus CAG-115. The sequence goes on from CANRDI010000020.1 coordinate 1,339, forward strand.
GGAAATGCACTTCGAGTTGTCAATCTTCGCCGCGCGGTTTTCGTCCATTTCGATAGCTTTGACCTTGCAGGCGCTCTGACACGGACGCTTTCTGCTTACAATCGCGGTATACGGGCAAACTTTTGCGCAAGCCCCGCACTCTTTACATTTAGACTTATCTATCTGTGCTTCGTGGTTCTGGTTAAAGGAGATAGCCCCAAATCTGCATGCGTCCTCACAGCGGTGAGCAAGACAGCCTCTGCATGCATTTGTGACCTCAAAACCGCCCACAGGACACTCGTCGCACGCTATGCTTATTACCTCGATAACATTCGGGTTTTCCTTGTCGCCGCCGATTGCAACCTTTACGCGCTCTGCCAAAATTGCGCGCTCCTTATATACGCAGCAGCGCATTGTCGGAGTATTTGTCGGCACTATAATTTTCGGGATATCGAGAAGATTATCGTACAGCGTGCCTTTAAACGCCTGTCTTGCGACCTCTCTCAATACCTTATATTTTAAGTACTGGACCTTTGTATCAAATTTTCTCATAATTTATCCTCAATTCATTTTTGATAGAATTTCAGCATTGAAAAATTCGTCAACATTTTCGGGCATGACCGAGAAAATTTTATCATCGACCATAACTCTTACGCCGTCTTCTCCGCATTTTTTCATACAAAATGCGCCGGTCATTTCAGCCTTTTCCGTAAGATTATTGTCTGCAATAAGCTCCTGAAGACGATTTACGACCTTTTTTGAACCTTTAAGGTGACAGGCGCTTCCTATGCAAATAGTTATCTTCATATTTACCTCCGTTTTATATAACATTAGCCCATTTTAGCAGGAAATCGTGTTCTTCTGTTTTTTCGTGCGAAAGTCTTGCTGCTGCCATAATAGGCATCCACCTGTGGACATAGCGTTTATCGATATTGCTCTTTTCGCAGAACAACTCCAAATATTTTTCCGCGCTTTCCTCGCCCCACGACATAAAGAGCGTAAGATAGCTCCACGCCGCGTCGCCCGACGCATTTCCCTGCGAAACCTGAGACCAGTCCACGATATACGGCGTACCGTCTTCTGTTATTATGATATTTGACGGGCAAAAATCGCCGTGGCAGATCTTGTTGTGTTTCGGCATGCCTTCAAGTCTTGCGTGAAGGTCATAGCGCGTCGTCGCGTCAACCTCTGACGCGCATATCTCGCGGTGGAGCTTATCTCTGAGCTTTATAAGCAGATTGTTGCTTTTTGAGTGTACCTCGGTCTGAAGATCTACAAGCAGCTTCAGATGTTCCTCGCGTTTTTCGGGAAATTCTTTCATAAGCGCCGAGAGGGTTTTTCCCTCGATAAACTCCGAAACGATAGACCACTGACCGTTGATTTCCGTAACATCAAGGATTTTCGGAATTTTAAGTCCCGTTTCCTCAACTCTCGACTGGCTGAGAGCTTCATTCAATACGTCCGACTTTGTAAATTCGCTTCCAAAGCCTTTTATGCATTTGTTTCCCTCGCGGTAGACTTTTTTAGTCTGACGCTGAGCAATAATATTTCCTGAATTATCCATAACTTACCCCCTATCACACACATATAATTATACAAAATTTTTTACGTTTCGTCAATAGTAAAACCGTAATTTTTTTTTAGTAATTTTATCATTGACATTTTAGATGACAGTTTTGTACATCCTTAATTAAGGCGGCTGTCTCTGTTTACGGCATAAAAGGAGCAGGAAAGCGGACTATAAGGAAATTTTTGAAATATTTAAGGCAATGCCGAACAAAAATATTGTGCAAAGACTTTAGTCGGTATTTATGGGGTATTGCCTTGATATTACATTTTTTCAGCATTAACGTTTTTAAATAATTCGGCAATTTTGCAAAGCGGCAAATGTCTCCGACAGTCAAGAACGAAATTTTATCAGACTGTATAAAAAACCAAATCTCAGGCTTTATCGACAGCCTGAATTTATTTGTAAATTTTTTTCTAAAATATGTTGCAAATAATTTTCACATATGATATAATAATTGCAGAGCAATTATTATAGATTTTAATGCCTTGCGTATACGTTCGCTCTGTTAGAACTGTTCTATTATTTAATCTGAAATTACTGTTTCGGTTTGCTGCGGGGGCATTGTCTCCGAATCCGCCTAAAGGCGTATTATCCGCCTGTTGCGGATAATACTGCAAGCTCATTTGGAATCCTTTACTATTCCGTTAGAGCTTTTTACTTAATTCAAGGAGTTTAATTTTGAAACGAATTGCCGAATTTCATAAAGTCAGCTTAGAACAATTCTTGATCGACTGTACCCGTGAAAACGCTAAAAGCGTCTACGGCGCAATTAAACTTCCAAAGCGCGCTACAAAAGGCTCGGCCGGTTATGATTTTTACGCGCCGTATGATATAGAACTTAAACCTGGCGAAACCGCAAAAATACCTACGGGTATCCGCGCGGAGATAGACGAGGGGTGGGTACTGTCCGTTTATCCGAGAAGCGGTCTTGGGTTTAAGTTCAGACTACAGCTTGACAACACCGTCGGAATTATCGACAGCGATTATTTTAATTCCGACAACGAAGGTCACATAATGATAAAGATCACAAACTGCTCAAACGAGGGAAAAACGCTGTTTATCCCCACAGGGAGCGGATTTGCACAGGGAATTTTTACCGAATACGGCATTACCCGCTCGGATAATGCCGAAAACGAGCGCAACGGCGGCTTTGGCAGTACGGGATAAAAACCGCCCGAAAGCTCGGAAGGCTGTTTACAAAGCCTAATCTAAAACAGCTTACTGATTTTTTTCTTCCTCTATATTCTTATGTCAAATCTGCCGGTTTTCACAATGAAAGCCGGCAGATTTGCTTTTATTACGTTTGTTTTTCGGTCAGAATGTTTGTCACGACCTCAATCAGCTTTTCAATGTCGATAGGCTTTGCAACGTGAGCGTTCATTCCGCTTTCGATAGCACGCTTTTTATCCTCTTCAAATGCGTTTGCTGTCATTGCGACAATGGGTATTTCGGCTATTGCGGGATTTTCGAGCGCACGGATTTTCTTTGTCGCAGTATAGCCGTCCATTATCGGCATCTGTACGTCCATAAGTATCAGCTTATAATAGCCCTCGGACGAGCCTGAGACCATATCGACGGCTTCCTGACCGTTTTCGGCTTTTTCAACCACAAACCCGCGCTCTGTCAAAAGTTCTTCGGCAATCTCGCGGTTCAACTCATTATCCTCGACAAGCAGCAGCCTCGTACCCTTTATAAGCTCGTTTTCAGCAGGTTTTTCTTCAATTTTTTCCGTTTTCCCGTCGCCTGCCGCCGTAGCAAGTATATCCCGAAGCTCGGAGAGGAAGATCGGCTTGCTGCAAAATGCCGTAACGCCCGCTGCGCGAGCCTCTTCTTCTATATCTGTCCAGTCATACGCCGTTATAATTATTATCGGCGCGGAATCGCCTATGACCGCGCGTATCTCGCGGACAACCTCAATTCCGTTTAAGTCGGGCAAAAGCCAGTCGATTATATACGCCTTGTATTCATCGCCCAGCTCATATGCCTGTTTTGCATGAAGAACGGCTTCTTTTCCGTGAAGTACCCAGTCTGGACGCATTCCTATCTGATGAAGCATTTTTGAAACGCTGTCGCAAGTAGAAAAATTGTCGTCGGCAATAAGCGCCCGAAGCCCATTAAGCTCGCGGACTGTTTCCGGTTTTTTCGGCTCTGACTGAAGCCTGAATTCAAGGTTTATAACAAACTCTGTTCCTTTTCCCTTTTCGGACTTTACTTTGATAGTTCCGCCCATTGCGTCGACAATGTTCTTAGTTATCGCCATTCCCAGACCCGTACCTTGGATACCGCTTATAGTTGATGTGTGTTCGCGCTCGAACGGCTCGAAAATGTGCTTTACAAATTCCTCGCTCATACCTATTCCCGTATCTTTGACGGTTATTTCATAAGCACCGAATCCGCTCGGAGCATTCGGTTTTTGACGAATTGTAAGTCCGACCGTTCCGCCCACGGGAGTAAATTTTATAGCATTTGATAGCAAGTTCAGAATGACCTGATTTGTGTGCAGTTTATCACAGTAGATATTTTCATCGATAACGTCAACCGTATCCATATAGAAGCTGAGCTGTTTTGACTTCATCTGCGTCTGTATAATATTTCGCATATCGCGGAATATATCGGAGATAGAACATTCTTTTTCCTCGATATTGAGTTTTCCCGATTCAATGCGGCTCATATCGAGAATGTCGTTTATAAGGCTCAGCATATGGTTGCTGGACGAGAGTATTTTCTTTAAGTACTCCTCGGTTTTCTCGCGGTTGTCGAGGTTTGCCTGTACGAGCGTTGTATAGCCGATAATGGCGTTCATCGGCGTTCTTATGTCATGCGACATATTTGACAAGAACATACTTTTGGCTTTATCGGCAGCTTCGGCTTTTTTGAGTTTTTCGGTAAGCACCGCCTGCTTGACAGCCTGTTTTGTATAATCGCGGTAATTTTTAGTGACCCAGAGATAATAAATGACCATTGCCGCAAGAAGAATAATTCCCGCGACAAGCCAGATTTTCTGAACTGCAAAAACGCTTGCAAAGGCTTCTTTTTCGGGGACTTGTACGGCTATTACCCATTTATTCATTCCCGCGGGAGCATAGTACATATACTGCCAGCCATCCGTCCTCGGAGTTTTGAAAATGACATACCCGCTTTTAAGGTCGAGCATATCTTTAGTATACTCGTCCCAGGTCTTATCGCCCTTTGTAACTCTCCCATAACCCTCGCCCGTATAATCCTTAATGCCTAAAAGCCCGCTATGGAATGTATCAAGCACGAAATTTCCCGTTTCCGACTCGACAATATACACGTCCGCAGAAGCGTTATAGATATTGTCGATATTAAGGTTTGCCTCAAGCGTATCAAGCTCCGTAATTCCATAAAGCATAGCCGCAACTTTTCCGTCGCGCATGATCGGGACAAAATGGCGCAAAACCGGCTGTTCGCTTGAAATGCTGTAAACACGGTTTGAAACGTGTTCTCCCAAAGCCGACTCTTCCGCAAAAGAAATGTCGTCAAAAAGCTCTGCGTTTAAGATATGTCCGTCGGTCGTGATGATAGTTTCATCAGGCATAAGTATGCTTATCTGCATCATTTCAAAAAGCGAAGAGTTCGCCGACATTATCGCCTGTGCCGAATTTGTATCAAAGTTTTCCGCCTTTGAAAGCATCTCGGCGGTCGCGTTTAAAATCTTGCTGTCACGGCTGAATTTAGAGGTCACTTCGCTTACAACTGTCGAAACTCCCTCTTCCATTCTGCCTATTGCACGCTTGCGCAAACCGTCTACTATCATTAAATATGCGACAGTAAGGCAGACAATTATGGTAACTATCATAAGGCTCGTCGGGAAAAGACTTTTATTTAGCTGTTTGCCTTTTCTCACGATTTTTTTCAGCATAACATCTCTCCGTTCATTTTAAGGAAAATTTTACCGATCAATTAAGTTATTTAAGCATTATCATATTTAATTATATCATCACCGTCAGTTTTTGTCAAGTAGCAAAGCGCCCTTGATATATCACAAGGTTTACGAATTTTTTATAAAAAATTTCACTAAGATATTGAAATTTTCATTAAAATATGCTATACTAAATGCAAGTAAGTAATTTTCAGACTGTGAAAGGTGGTTTACAGGAATTATGATTACAATAGACAAAAAGAGGATAATGGTTGTAGACGACGAGCCGATGACATTAAAAATGTGTGAATATATATTACAGAACGAGGGATTTTTAGTAAGCACTGCGAACAGCGGGAGGGAATGTCTTGACTATCTCCGCGGGGAATACACTCCGAAGATAGACCTTATACTGCTTGATATTGAGATGCCGGTATTGAATGGTTATACTACGCTTTCGACCATACGGCAGATTGACGGCATAAAGGATATACCTGTTATATTTCTTACGGCGACTGCGACGCAGCAGACGGTTCAAGCGGCAATAAAACTTGGCGTTAAAGACTACATAAAGAAGCCGTTTGATCCGTTGGAGCTTATAGCTAAGATTAAAAATGCACTTGAAACGACCGACTTGTAATTTTGCAAGTCGGTTTTAATTTTTTAGAGGTAAGAAAGACGGACAGCGCCTTTCCCTTACAGCAAGTTGCATAAAAATTTTGAAAAGGGGTTTGTGGGAAAACTTTTTCAAAAGTTTTCCCACAAAAAATTTTAAGCGAGTTATTTTGTTGCTTTGTTCAAACGCACGAACCATTTCATTTTCCGTTTACTTTATACTGTGGGAAAACCAAACCGCGGAGGGAACCTGCCGGTTCCCCCGCTCCCCCTCCAGCGGATTGCCGTTTTAAATGCCTGCATTTGAAACGGCAATGCGGGGAAAACTCTTTTTTTCCCCACACCCAAGATAAAAAGCCATAGGCTTTTTATCTGATGCGCTTCGCTGACGCGAAGTTTCGCGGCTTCGCCGCGACCAGAGAGGAAACTTTTTTGAAAAAAAAGTTTCCTCTCTGGTCTCTCCTTCAAAAAACTTATGTACCGCCGCTTGCGCGGCGGTCGGAGAGTGGAAACGCCTTTCCCTTATAGCAAGTTACATAAAAGTTTTGAAAAGGGGCTTGGGGGAAAACTTTTTCAAAAGTTTTCCCCCAAAAAAATTCGCAAAAACTTTCGTACCGCCGCTTGCGCGGCGGTCGGAAAGTGGAAACGCCTTTCCCTTACAGCCAATTACATAAAAGTTTTGAAAAGGGGCTTGGGGGAAAACTTTTTCAAAAGTTTTCCCCCAAAAAATTCGCAAAAACTTTCGTACCACCGCTTGCGCGGCGGTCGGGAAGTGGAAACGCCTTTCCCTTACAGCCAATTACATAAAAGTTTTGAAAAGGGGCTTGGGGGAAAACTTTTTCAAAAGTTTTCCCCAAAAAAATTTTCCAAAAATTCAACATCAGCGCACGATTATCGCCTCTGACCAGTATTCCTGATTATAAATGTCCGTAAAAAGATACATTATCCTCGCTTCATTCGAGCCGACACTGACGTTTGTTATCTCCATTGTTTCCGTAACTGTCATCTGCTCGCCGAGATAATAGCTGTCCTGATACTGCATATCGCGCGAGTAAAAGTCGCAGATAAAATCAAGCTTGTCGCCTGTGTTGAGCTGTATCAGGTTCTTCGCAACAGTCTCAGTCTCGCCGTCATAGTCGTAGGTTGCTCCCGCTATATAGGCGCTCGTTCCCTCAAAAACAATTATCAGCTTCACGCGCGTTCCGTTCAGCATTGCCGGCACATATCCCACAATATAGCTTCCGTCGGCGTTTTCAATCGTGTCGGTATGATAATACGCCACGGGCTGACCGTTTATAGCTACCCAGTTCTTTTCAGTATCCGCAACAAGATTTCCGTTGTCATCAAACGTGAAAACATTGTCTATCCCCATGTCAACATAGCCCGTGCCGTCAAAATAGAACATATTCATATCAAGCGCGTGTACAAGCTCCCATTGTTCCTCGGAAAGCTCCATTATATACTTCCCGTCCGTCTTTTTCCAAACGAGTTTGCTTGCGTCAAGATAATTCTCTGCAAGATACTGTGAAACAGAATTTATGTCCTGACCCTGCATAAAGTCGGTGTTTGTGCTGTCAAGTTCGTCTATTGACCTGTTCGAGTTTAAAAAAGCGCTCAAAAGTCCGCTTATTATGTCGGCACTTCCCGAAGAACCGCTCGGACTGCTCTGTCCGAAAAGCGACGAGATAGGCGAAGAACTGCCGCCTGCGGCTATCTGTCCGCTTGTTTCCAATTGCGCAAATTTCTTTATGCAATTTGCATACTCGTCGTCCATTCCGATAAGCTCGTATGTGTCGCAGGCTTCGTCAACATAAGACGTCCTCTTATACGGAAAATATATGGAAACTCCATAAGCCTTTGTCATATTCGACGAAGTACGGTTATATTTTACTGCATTTCTGACAACGCTGCTGAGGGCGTTTCCCTCGGAAGAGTTCATATTCATTGCAAGATCGGCGAGATCTACCTGATCTATTTTGGAGCTTACGGCAAACTCGCGGGTATTATAGCGCGCGTCGGAAACTTCTTTGTAATTGTTCTGAGAAATTTTATTGCTTACAGAGCGCGAAAAGTCCACGAGCTTTTCGGGAACAGTATGCGCAAATTCCGCAAGGTCAATGACCGAAAGCGTTGTTTTCTGTCCTCGGCATTCGCTCGCGCATTTTGTCACAAAATCATCGACGATATCCTTTCCGATTTCGAGAGTTGACATTGACGTGTTCTTTGCAAAGCTGTTCAGCCAGTTTGTATAGTACCAGCCTATTCCCGGCTCGGTTTCCTCGCTTGCAATAAGATAATCGGCATATTTATCGAGCATAATGGCGTTCTCTGCCGTTGCCATTAGGCAGGCGTCAAAGCCTATAAAATCAAATGTTGTTCCGCCCGCTTTAAGCGCCTTGTCGATTTCCGCAAGGCTCATAGAGCCGGAATGTTTTTCGTCATAGCCGTAGCCGCTTACAGAACCGCCGCCGTGATCCCACAAAATAAGCTCGTTTCGGTTTGCAGGATAATTCGCGCTGCAATATTTAATAAAGTCCGAAAGCGTGTCGGGATTTGTCATAGACTTTGCGCTTTCGCTTTTCAAAAGCGTTCTGCGACCGTTTTTAATTGAAAAAATCTGGTTTTGCGAATTGCTGATGTCAGAGCTTTGCCATTTTTTACAGCCGCCCGTGTAGACGATTACATTAAAATTGTCGCCGAAATTCCTGCTCGCGGCGAGCATTTCGTCCATATCCGCCGAAGCCATTCCGTATTTGCTTTCAAGGTCCGTCCCGCACATATAGACCATTAACGTTACAACATCTCTGTTCGACCCTAAAATCTGCGTGCGCTTTGCTCTCGAACCTGCGGCGACATTATTGTTCAGATTTCCCGCAGCTCCCGAATTTATCCCGACGTCAGAGTTTCCGCCGCTGCTTAATAAATTGCCGCAAACGCCGTTGTTGAAAAGCAAAATCAAGCACACAATCAAGCCTATAATGCCGCTGCCGCCTATTGCAGCTCTTTTTACGCCGCTTCCTCCCGAATAAGACCTTCTGCCGCCCGAACTGCCGAAATTGCCGGAACTTCCCGAACTGCCTGAACTGCCCGATGAATTGTAGTCGTGAGAGCCGACTCTGCCCGTGCCGAGACCGCTGCCTCTGCGGTGAACGCCGCTGCTCTGTCCGCTGACATTTTTATCGCGGGAATGGGGTCTGTTTTTGTTGTCCATAATTTTTCCTCCATATTTTATATGGCTTTATTATACACTTTTTTTCAATATTTGTCAAGTAGACGGCTGATATTCGGCATTTATATAAAAACGGCTTTCACTTTGCAAAAAAATTGCGAGGAAACTCCGCAGCGGTTTCCTCGCACCATATTGTAAAATTGTAAAAACGTTATGCCTTAATATTTCGACCCGAAAATTTTAAATTCTGTCAGGGCAGATAATCGACTATTTTAAGCTGCTTATCAAACTGCTGTTTTGCCATACTGTATGTAAAGCTCGGACAGCCGTGCTTTGCGGCAAGCTCTTCGGTATAGTCCTCCCAGAGATAGATCTTCAAATTTGAATTAGCCGCGTCGTTGTCATAATGCGAAACTATCGGAACAGCCTCAGGTTCGGAAAGTATGATCTTCCCTGTTTCAAGATCTTTTGTCACTGTCAGCTCGCCTATCATTCCCAACATTCCGAGCGGAACATCCATATGCGATACAAAATTTCCCAGGCAGTAGAACACGAACGCTTCCGTGCCGTCGGGCTTTGTTACATACTCCATAGGCTGGACGGTGTGAGCCTGTGTGCCGACTATTATGTCCGCGCCCCAGTCTACAAGTTTTTGCGTCATCTGCTTCTGGTCGTCCGTAACGACGCCCGTTGTTTCAACGCCGTAATGCGGACTTACCACAACAACATCCGCCATTTCGTCCGCTTTTTGCACGAGCATTTTTATTCTTTCCGTTTCAGAAAGATATGTTATCTTCATATCCGAGCCGCTTGGGATAGTGATGCCGTTTGTATGTTCGGGAAATCCCAAAAAAGCAAATGTTATGCCGTTTATTTCTGCAACAGGGATATGATCCATTTCTTCCATAGTAGAAGCGCCGTATACAATTGTATTCGGGTGATTTTCTTTCCAGTATCTGAGCGTAGCTTTCAGCCCCGCAATGCCCTTATCGAGGACATGGTTGTTGCTGATAGATATAGCGTCAAAACCTATCTCGACCATTTGGTCGCCGCATTTTCCCGGAGTAACAAAGCTCGGATATCCCGAAGCGGCAAACTCGTCTGTGACAAGCGTTTCCTGATTAAGTATCGCAAGGTCAGCCGCCGCTACAATGTCCTTTACATCTTCATATACTGGCATAAAATCATATCCGTTTCCGCCCGTTCTCTGAAAAGCCTGATCGTAAATGGTGGTATGGATAAGGTTATCTCCCGCGCACAAAAGTCTTACGGTAGGATTTTCGGGCGCAGCAGGCTCGGAACTTTCCTCGGCGGAGCTGTTCGATCCGTCCTGTGAGCCGTCTTGTGAAGACTGACTGCCGGAAGATGAATTTAAATCAGTCTGAGTGCTTGTACAGCCTGCAATAAGGCAAACCGAGATTATCAAAGGGATAATTTTCTTTTTCATTGCTGTAACGTCCTTTCTGAGAAATTTGTCATAATGATTTACGGAAGATAGTCAACTATCTTTAAAACCTTTTCAAACTGTTTTTCTGCAAAACTGTAAGTAAAATACGGGCAGGCGTTCTTTTCTGCAAGCTCTTTTGTATAGTTCTCAAAACGATATATCTTCACATTTGCATAGCCGCTTTCATAGTGTGTGACTATCGGCACGGCTTCAGGATCGGAGAGAATTATCTTTCCCGTTTCGAGGTCTTTTGTAACCGTCAGCTTGCCGAGCATTCCTATCATTCCGAGAGGCTGATCCATTACAGATACCAGATTTCCAAGACAGTAGAACACAAACGCCTCCGTACCGTCGGGTTTTGTAACATATTCCATAGGCTGGGCGGTATGGGGCTGGGTGCCGATTATGATGTCCGCGCCCCAGTTTACGAGATCTTGTGTTATCTGTTTTTGATCGTCTGTAACTTCATCCGTTACTTCAAGTCCGTAATGCGGACTTACCACAACAACGTCCGCCAGCTTGTCCGCTTTTTCCACGAGCATTTTTATCCGCTCTGTTTCTTTCAGATATGTTATTTTCATATCCGAGCCGCTCGGAAGCGAAAGTCCGTTCGTATGCTCCTGAAAGCCGAGAAAGGCGAAAGTAATGCCGTTTATTTCCGCAATGGGTATCTCGTCCATTTCCTCTTTTGAAGAAGCTCCGTAAACAATAATATCGGGGTGTTTTTCACTCCAGTATTTCAACGTAGCTTTAAGACCTGCTTCGCCGCGGTCAAGAACGTGGTTATTGCTGATTGAAACAGCGTCAAATCCCATTTCTATCATCTGGTCGCCGCAGTCTTCGGGAGTGCAGAAGCGGGGATAATTCGACGGAACAAACTCATCGGTGATTATAGTTTCCTGATTTAACACAGCAAGATCCGCTTCGGCTATAAGGTCTTTAACTTCCTCATACACGGGTCTGAAATCATAGCCGCTTCCGCCTGTTCTTGCGCTTGCTTGTTTATAGATAGGGCTGTGGATAAGGTTGTCTCCTGCGCAGATAAGAGTTGCGGTCGGATTTGGACGTTCTTCGTGTTCGGAAGAATTTTCAGTATTTGAAGAACTTTCAGAACTGCTGTCAAAACTATTGCTGCCGACAAACTCCGAGGACGTTGAGCTGCTGAGAGTTGATGGATCTATCTGTGTGTTTGTACATCCTGCCAATAATAATACCGAGATGATTATAGGAATGATCTTTCTCATAGTAATTTCAACCCTTTTCAAATTAAAATTTTCTGATAATATTGGCACTTATAATTATAATCTGCGAACGGCGTTTCGTCAATAATTTATTTCTTACGATTTACTTACGATTTATTTACAATTTTCTTGCGACAGCGCCGTGCAAAGACCGAATTATGTATTTGTATCCATTCGCGCTGCTGTTTTTTTTTATTTTACAACAAACGCCGCGGGCAGTTTCCAAGAGGACTGATTATAATAAAACGTTACGCTGTTCTGAAGATATTTGTCGCCGTAGTACATACAAGTCGAGCTTCCGCCGTCAAGATTTGCGGCGTTTACCGCGCCATAGCGCGTCATTATTTCGATAAGATCCGCCGCAGACGCGCCGACATGACCGCTCGCTCCGCGTCCGTCTGTCACCAAAAGCAGCATTGCGCCGTCTGCGCGCTGTCCTATAGCCGTTCGGGGATTAAGACCGCTTCCCGCGCCGTTTACCTCGCGCGGAACGCCGTTAAGCACTAACTGTACGAAGTGGTTGCTTTCTGCGCTTGTATTATCGGGGAAGCATACCGCGTCGCGTATTCCTTTTTCTTCTATCATAGCTTTACATTCTGCGGCGCTCATCTTGCTGATATCGACGATTTGCAGAATGTTGTTATTTGTAAGTCCGACGAGTACAAGTCCCGGCCACTCCTGCGGGTGGTTTCTGATAATAACGCCGTTTGAAACCAAAACGCCGTATGCACAGCCTCCGCAGTTGTTTGTTGAATTATATATGCCGCCGTTTATTCCGCCGACCGCTCCCGCTTTTTCCACAAGTTCTTTAAGCGGAACACCTACCTGCCAGTTGTCATATCCCAAAGCCGTAGAAGCTATGCTCACTCTTGAAGGATCTTTAACGATCATAAGCGTTGCTTTATATGTAAGTCCCGCTATCTCGATGATCTCTATGCTCTGCATATCTTCGCCTTCGACATTTTCATTCGTCTGAGGGAGAGTTATCATTCCCTCGTTTATGTTTGTATCGCCGATATCTTCGAGCGAAGTTTTGTTTATTATCTCCTCTATTTCGCTTTTGGGCAATGCAAGCGAAGCTAAAAATTTCATCTGTCCCGATTCGAGAACGGTCGTTACAAAAGTGCTTTTAGACGCCTTATAAGAGCATATCACCTTTAGCATTATAAACAGCGTAACGGCTATTATCAAAATAAATACGCCTATAAAAGCGAATATCTTTCCTATGAGCTTCGGCACGGATAATTTTGCCGCTTCGGGAAGTTTTTCGTTTACCGATGATGTTCTTCTGTACTTTTCTTTAAGCAGCATTTGCTTCGCCTCCTAAATTCTCATGCATTACCGCAATTTTCCAACTTCCGTCGCTGACCTTTGTAAAATAAATTATGTTATTGAACGAGTCGCTTCTTTTGCCCATATAAATGCCGTTTCGATATGTTTCCATATTCTTGTTGAAACTTACGGTACATGAAAAACAGCTTTCGCTGTACTGTATAAAATGACTTACTTTCACATCGGAAAATCCCAGAAGAATGTGATCGGCGATAAATGTTATATCTATTCCGTAAGCCCACTGTTTGGCATATTTATAATATTCCGAATCGGGGATAAGATATTTGGAGATAACGCTTAATCCGTTGTCCCAGCCGCCGATGTCGTCCGTCATAAAATTGCTCCAAAGTTTTGCTACAGCCAAAACGTCGATCTCTTTCGTGATTTCCTCAGGAACTGCGTCGAGCATTTCGGGAGAAAGGGTCGAATTTCCGTAAGGGACATTGAAATTTTTGGAAGAAGCGCCGTCGGAAACTGTCGCCGAAACCTTGTCGCTAAAGAGAGAAAACGTATAGCCGTTCTGTTTTGAAAGAGTCACTCCCGCGTATTTCAAAAGCTGTTCAGCGTCGGGAGAATCCGACGTTACAGGTTCGGGGAGAGCCGCGCCGTCTATTGAAAGCGTACAGTTTTCGGGAACGAAAACGCTGTAATCAAAAAGCGGTATCTCCTCCCCGTCTATATATTTATATCCCGCGCCCATACAGTCTTTTATGAGAATGTCGGGTTCTTCCATTTCACGCACGCTGTAAATAACGTCATTTCCGCTCGGCGTTCCCGAAACTTTCTCATCGTTTACCGTAACGCTCACGCTTTTCGGAAGCGTCAGCCGATAATCGTACATAATAGGCTTTACGGTGTTGTCCTCGACTTTATACGGAACTTCGTTTCCATCTTTATCGGTAAATTTTATCGCCGGTTCATTCATAAGTCCCGAAAGGGAATATGACGGAGTTCCCGAAAGCGCCTCTCTTTCGTCCTCAGACAGCTCAACGCCGTTTATCGTCGCCCTGATCCCCTCAGGGCAGCATACGCGGATATCATATACCGTGTCTGAGACCACAGGTATAAACGCGCTTAAACTCCAATCCGCAAAAGTGAAAAACATCAGCTTCGTTCTGGGATTTTTTCCGCTCAAAACAACTTTACCGACGTTTTCCTCGCCGCTTTTGATGATATAAGTTTTTTGAAGTTCGCCGCTTTCCGACGCAACAATTTTATATGTAAGATCTTTTCCGACGACCTTTGACGAATATTCCTGCTTGAATTTATCGGGGTCGTTGTTTTCATAGCGGTTTGTGCAGAGCTTTTCAAAGTCTATCTCCGATAACAGCGAGCCGCTTTTCAGTCCGTTTATCTTATCTTCGACAATATTTTCGGGCTGAACTCGGTCATATTCGCTTACGACGATATTCACATAAATGATGAAAGCGCCGCAGAATATCGCAAGAACAGCCGCGAAAATAATCAAAGCAACAATAAATCTGCTTTTAAGTTTCATATTATTTCCTCCGAATTATATCTGCGAATATTTTCTGACGTTGGGTCAAATGGTTTTTAAAATCACATTCTTTATTATAACATATTACTTTCTTTTTTTCAATACTTTTTTTCGTATAATTATACAAAAATCTACTTTATTTTCCGCAATATCCTACAAAAATATTTTTTTGGCAGACGATATTCTCGTATAGGAAAAATTCCGAAAAAAGTTTGATAATTCTTGACAAAACAGAAAAGATATGCTATAATCATATTAACCTACATGAAAGGTAGGTAAATAATCAAAAAGTATAAAGTTTTATTTATCGAGGAATTGTTATGAAACGGATAATTGCATTTGGAAATTCAAACACTTGGGGGTATGACGCCAAAACGCGCGGGAGATATTCTTCTGAAGTGCGGTGGACGGGTATTGTACAGAAAAAACTTTTCGGAGCAGAGATAATAGAAGAAGGATTTTGCGGGAGAACAACTGTTTTTGACCGAGGCAGAAAAGGCATCTGCGGTCTGGAGAGCTTATGCGGACTTGAAAATAACCGTATTCGGGCGGACGGGGCTATAATAATGCTTGGGACAAACGACTGCAAAACGGTATACAATGCCGAAGCGACGGACATAGGCAGAGGAATGGAACAATGCCTTAACATACTCGAAAATATTGTCGGAGCGAAAAATATCCTGCTTGTTTCGCCGATACTGCTCGGAGATGATGTTTATACGAAAGACCCCGACTTTGGCGAAAAGTCGGTAAAGGTATGCCGACAGATCAGGGAAGTCTACAGGGAAATTTCCGAAAAGCACGGGACAGAGTTTCTTGACGCGGCTCAATTTGCAGAGCCGTGCAAAGAGGACAGCGAACACCTGGACGAAAAAGGTCATTATGCGCTGGCTTTAGGGATACTGGGATCAAACTTTATCAAAAGCCGTTTTCCGAATATGGGATAGCTCCCCCCTGCCGCTTCAGAGCGCAAATGTTGTCGGAATGCCTGTAAGCTCCGATATATCCTCAAAACTTTCCGAGTGTCTTTTTATGTTTCACTAATGTTTCATTTGGTTTTCTATTGACAAATAATGCTTTTTATGTTAAAATAAATACGCAATATTTTCCGTGACAACTGACGAATATGTTTCGGAAGCGTTTTTTTGCTTTGCCGCTTCACTCTCCGACACTACAGCCGTCAGCGGGATATATTTCAGGTTTTTAAAAAATATTATAAATATTTCAAAAACATCAGATAATAATTTTCACAAAACGGACTTTTTAAGTCCTGCCGAAAGGAAACATCAAAAATGAAAAAGATAATTTTATCAGCAATTGCCCTTGTGACCGCCGCGGCAGTCATAAGCGGGTGTTCAGGCACACAGAACGAAAGCGGCTCTGACGAGCTTAAAGAAATGACAATAAACTCTGTCACGGGTATATCGACCGAAGCGCCGACTTTGGCTTCGGATCTTATCGACGGCACTAAGACCGCACTTTCCGACGAAGAGACAACGGAACTTGACAGTCTGCTGAAAAAAGCGTCATCTGCTGTCGCTACAAAAATTGAAGAACGCGAATGGACCAAATACTCCTGTTCTGCCGCAAAAAGCAGCCTCACAGGCGCGGAAGCTACGTTTTACGACAGGCTCCACGAGGTGTGCGGAGGCTATCTGAGCCAATCTATGTACCAATCCGCAGATTTTTCGGAAAGAAAGGTTTTAAGAGGCGCAAAATATTCGGACCTGGGGCTTAGCATTGACGAAGCAGCAAATGTTGCGTTCTGGTTCAGACTTAATAATCCGCAGTATTTCTTTCTCGACAACTCTGTGTTCTATTCTACCACATACGTTTATTTTTGTCTCGGAGATTTTATGAATGACATTGAAGATCCCGCTAAAACTGCAAACGAGCTGTTTGCAAAGCTCGACGAATGGATTGGAGAATGCGGCGGCGAAGAAACGGCGGATCTTGATAAAATGCTTGCTGCAAACAGCATTATTTGTACAAACACCGCGCGCTCGTCCGCAGAAGAGCTTGGAGATGAATACAAGTCGATCTACTCCGTTCTTATGAACGGGGACGCCGTATGCACGGGATATGCGCTTACTTTCTGTTCAATGGCAAACGCAATGGGTATCGAAACCTTTACGGCTCAGAGCGGTAACTATATCTGGAACGTTTTTGAGGCTGACGATAAAAAATATTATTATGCCGACATATGCCTTAATGACAAAGAAAACAGCTTCGGCGAAAGCTGTCTCGGCATAGGTACGGAATACACCCTTGCCCTTGACGGCAGAGACAATACTCACGTTTATTCGGATATTTACGCCGCGTGGCTGCCGACAGCTTCACAAGAAAGCCTTGAGATATTCTCACAGTCGGTTTCAGCGCCCGCTCCCCGCGTAAGCGGCAGCGGAGGCTCTGCCATTAAGCTCGAATGGAACGCGGCAGAAAATGCGCAAGGATATGAATATCTTGTCTATAACGAAAAAAATATAGTTTCGGCGGGAATTGTTTCCGAGCCGCTCGTTTATGTTTCTATATCTTCGGGAACAAACTCGGCAGATGTAAAAATACGCACCATAATAACTGAAAACGGAAAGACCGTAAATTCGGATTGGGCGGAGCTTACCGCGCTTTACGACAACTCTTCCGGCAGACCTGCCGCTCCCTCAGACGTAAAAGCCGAAATGCGCACGGGCGAGGGCATAGCTGTCACATGGAAAAACAACGACGGAGCTGACGACCACATTTTCTTCAGTATCAACGGTACTCTTACAGATGTGCTTGGGTACAGCTATTCCGAAGGAAAAAGCGGCATTTTGATGAAGGGCTATGAGCCGACAGAAGATTGTTATTTCAGGATACTTTCCGTAAAAAGATCCGGAAATGTTGAAATTTACTCCGACCCCGTAACATTCAAATACAACGTTTCGGAAGGTCTGCAAAAAATAAACGAGATCGAAACGGGGAGAAATATTGTCAAAAATTATTCCGACGGCGTATATGTCGGCGATCTTACCGACGGAAAGAGAAACGGGACAGGTACAATGACCTTCTCAAACGGTGACGTTTACAGCGGCGAATGGTCAAACGACATCTACAGCGGCACAGGAAAACTTTCACTGATGAACGGCACAGTTTATGAAGGCGAGTTTTCCGAAGGCGAAATGAGCGGAAGCGGAAAAATGACGACAACATATACAAACGGCGATATAAGCGTTATAGAAGGCACATTTGAAAAGGGTCAGGCTTCAGGTCAGATAAGAATGAAGTATACCTTTGCCGACGGCGCGTCGTTTGTCTATGACGGCGAATATAAAAGCGGAAATATGAACGGCACAGGAGTAAAAACAACTTATACGGGCGGAAATGTTATGGAAGAAACAGGAACGTTCGTAAACGGAAATCTCAGCGGCACAGGCACAAAAACCGTCAAGTACTCAAGCGGAACGGTATATCTGTACGAAGGCGATTTTGTTGACGGCAAATTCACCTGTACAGGTACGAGAACGATAAAATACAAAAGCGGCGATAAGAGCGTAATTGAGGGCAATTTTACCGACAGCGACATAAGCGGTCAGGTAAAAATGACATATACCTTTGCGAGAGGCTCTAAATTCATCTATGAGGGAGAATATTCAAATAACGCTCTGAACGGTCAGGGAATAAAGACGACCTACCGCACGGATAATTCATCTACTGTTGAAGAAGGAACTTTCAGAAACGAAAAGTTATATAACGGAGTTTATACCCAATACAGCAGCGACGGCTCGATAGTTGTACAGAGAGAATATGTAAACGGTCAGCCAAGATAAACGGAAAAGCCGAACGAACTTTTCCGCCGGTTCGATAATATAATTTTTGAAGCTGAAAGAATTGAGAGGTCAGACTATGAAAAGAATACTTTTCGTCTGTCACGGAAATATATGCCGTTCGCCAATGGCAGAATATATCTTTAACGATATGGTGAAAAAGCGTGGGATAACGGGAATTATCTCTGAATCTGCCGCGACTTCGACGGAAGAACTCGGAAACGGCGTTCACCGAGGAACATCCGCCATTCTGCGAAGGCTCGGAATAGACTGTTCGGCAAAACGCGCAAGGCAGATGAACGCGGGTGATCTTGAAAAATTTGACCTGATAATCGGTATGGACAGCGCAAATATTCGCAACATAAAGCGAATTGCGGGCGAAAAATACAACGAAAAAATATTCAGGCTTTTAGATTTTTCGGACAATACCCGCGACATTTCAGACCCGTGGTATACGGGTGATTTTGAAAGCACTTACCGAGATATTTCGGAGGGTTGCGAGGGGCTTTTAAAACGGATTTCAGATAAAGAAAATCAATTTTTGAACGAATAAAATTATTGCTCTCAAAAACGTTTGATACGAGGTGAACCGAATGACGGTTTTGTACGTTATTTTACAATGCACCTGGGGAATTTTGCAGACGTTTGCGGGAGCAGTGTTGTTTTTGCTTGTCGGCAGTAAAAAGCGTTTTTTTCATCACGGCGCGATAGTCAGCGAATGTAAATTCAGCGTATCTCTCGGAATGTTTGTATTTATCCGCTCGAACAACAGCGAGCTTTTGCGTCATGAATATGCTCACACAATACAGTCGCTTATGCTCGGACCGCTTTATTTGATAGTTGTGGGATTGCCGTCTATTATCTGGGCGGGGCTGTTCAACAAATACAGAAAGCGCAGGAATATCCCATACCGCTCGTTTTATACGGAAAAATGGGCGGACAGTGTCGCTGAAAATTTATTGGGGGAAAACTTTTGAAAAAGTTTTCCCCCAAACCCCTTTTCAAAACTTTTATGTAACGTGCTGTAGAGGAAAACGTATCCTCTCTCCGACCGCGCCGCAATGCGCGGCACATAAGTTTTTTGAAGGAGAGTCCGGAGAGGAAACTTTTTTTTCAAAAAAGTTTCCTCTCTGGTCGCGGCGAAGCCGCGAAACAAGCGTTAGCTTTGCGCTAAAGGGTGTGGGGAAAACAAGAGTTTTCCCCACATTGAGATTTTCAAAATGAAATTTTGAAAATCTCAATCCGCTGGAGGGGGAGCGGGGGAACCGACAGGTTCCCTCCGCGGTTTGGTTTTCCAACAGTATAAAGAAAACGGAAAATGAAATGGGTGCGTGCGTTTAAAGCAAAGCAACAAATTACGAGCTTAAAATTTTTTGGGGGAAAACTTTTTTAAAAGTTTTCCCCCAAACCCCTTTTCAAAACTTTTATGTAACGTGCTGTAGAGGAAAACATATCCTCTCTCCGACCGCGCCGCAAGGCGCGGCACATAAGTTTTTTGAAGAAGAGTCCAGAGAGGAAACTTTTTTTCAAAAAAGTTTTCTCTCTGGTCGCGGCGAAGCCGCGAAACAAGCGTTAGCTTTGCGCTAAAGGGTGTGGGGAAAACAAGAGTTTTCCCCACATTGAGATTTTCAAAATGAAATTTTGAAAATCTCAATCCGCTGGAGGGGGAGCGGGGGAACCGACAGGTTCCCTCCGCGGTTTGGTTTTCCAACAGTATAAAGAAAACGGAAAATGAAATGGGTGCGTGCGTTTAAAGCAAAGCAACAAATTACGAGCTTAAAATTTTTTGGGGGAAAACTTTTGAAAAAGTTTTCCCCCAAGCTCCTTTTCAAAACTTTTATGTTACTTGCTGTTGTGTATTTTCATTTCGATTTCTTGACAGTATTTTTTATTATAGCAATTATCAGGATTACAATATTGAACATCAGACAAGCCGCTCCGCCGAAAATTACAGAATACAGCGTAAAAGACCAGTAGTTCGGCATTATCTTTATAATGTTATTTTCACGGATATACCAATTCCCGTCAATTTCAGTGTTTTTCTCATCGCTTATTGTATTGCCGTTCGGGACGTAAACATATACATCTCCCGAAAGCCTTGCCATAGGAGAAACAGTACAGCTCTCGGCAGGAACGATATAGCGGTCGGTGTACATAAATCCCCTTGTATGCAGATAATGAAAGCCGTTTTCGGTCTTGTCGTATTTCCAGCCCGAAAGCAGACCTGAACCGTAAATGTCATACTCGCTGTGATCTTGTTCGGTACGGACGGCGCTGACTGAATTCAATATGAACAGCGCGATATACCCCGTGCAGAAAACAGCGTTTACAATAACGGCAGTCTTTCTTATTGTCCTGCCGCCCTTTAAAAACGGAAACACACCAATTGCCGTGGCAACGACAATAATTATAGCACCAATTCCTATCAGCTCCATCTAAATTCCTCCTAAAAACTTTATCTGTTTAATTCCCCGTACAACCCGTTCATTTGTCTGAGCAATTTTTTCGCATATTCCTCCGAAACAATTTTCACAAACGGCGCTGTCGGAATGAACGAAGTGCCGTTTTTCGTGCAGTTAAATACAGCGTAAAACGCGTTTTCGCGGGCGTTTTCCTTGTTCCAGTCATGAAAGCCTTCATCGCGGATATGATTGCCGAAATCGCAGTTGATGTAAACCGTTTTCGCATAGTCGCGCCAAGGTCTGCCGAGATAGACAGAATTTTCGGGACAGTCGCTTGTAAGTCGGCAATTGTACAGCACATAACCCGTTTCGCTGTCCTTATATGTAGACGCGGCGGTCACATAGCCGTTAATTTCCTTATTACAGTTGTACGAGAAAATCTCGCAGCCGTCAAAATACGCCTCGGCGCTGCCGAAAATGAAATCAACTTCACCCGATATAAAACAATTCCTGTACAGCTGTTTTCCCTGAATACGCGGCGCAAACTCTGTCGGACCGCGAAAACCGCCTTTTTCGTATTCCTGCTCAGGCAGCGGACCTGTGAACAGCGTATCCTGATGACCGATTAGCCTGCAATTATCAAAAAAGATATTGTTGCCCTCGGCGTAAACCGCTATAGCTTGCCCTACCTCGCTCCCGAAGCCCGCCGAGTTTTTTATCGTCATGTTTTTGCAGGCGAAGTTGTCGGTATTTACAAGCATTGTGTAGCTTCTGAACGTTCCGCGCTTGATACCGTCGGGCATTATCATTCGCGCATAATAATTAAAGTCAAGCACGGTGTCTTCCGCACTCTCGCCGATTAAAGTCAGATTTGGAGTTTTAACTTCAACGCGCTCTTTATAAACGCCGTTTTTGATGAATATCTCGTCGCCGCTTTTCGCAGCATCAACTGCCTGCTGAATAGTTGTAAATTCACCGTCTTTTGACACTGTTATCATACTTTTTGCTCCTCCTTGGCTTTGCCTGCAAAAATCAATGCTCTTACTATATTGCTGCCGAGGGTGTTTCCCGCAAACGCAACAAGCAAAAGCGGAATGTCCGCGATGTTATAAACTCCCGAAGCTCCATAATAAAACATATCCGCGACAGTATGGTCAAATCCGCACAAAACGAAAATCGGAACGGCGAATATTATCCCGATAAATCTTCCCTTTTTCTTGTAGAAATCAACGCCCAAGTATATCAACATTCCGCAGAAAATCGCCGAAACGAACATCCACAAAACGCCCTTTTCGATTTTCCCCGCGCACACCGCCGCGGCTTTTTCTTTGCAGGCGGGATTGAATGACGCAAGAAATCCGAGCGCAAATGCAAAAACGCAGTTTATTCCCGTTGCCGTAAAAAACGGCGCGACGTTCGTTTTGTTTATGTACCCCGCCATTCCCGTAAACAGGCTCATTCCATACGCGCAGATAACGACAAGCCCGAATGCGAATAATGCCGCGCCGATATAGCTGTTGCCGCAGACGAGATTGCAGTATGAAACTATCGAAATAAGCAGAGCCGCGCTTATTGCATTAGCGATAATTTTTTTCATAAAATCACCTCTTAAATGTCTACACCGTATGAACGGAGAATTTCAGTGTTTTGGGCTTTTCGGCGTTCAAGTTCTTCCTGAACCTCTTTATATAAATCCGGATCGTCCTGAACCCTTTCAAAATAATCTTCCTTGCTCAGCGCGGCCTTGCCGGTGGCATTTTTTATTATGTTTTCATAAACGCTCCTGTCGGTTTTGAAATACAATATACTCTCGTTATAATAACCGTCTCCGTATTTTGTTCCAAAACTTCCGTCATCATATATGTTAAGATCAATATTAAGTTCAAAATCATTTTCTATACAGGACTCGATAGTCATCGCCTTGTCAAGCGCAGGCAGAAGAAAACGTTTCGTAAGCGACAGCTGGTATTCCATTTCATCAAGTATATCTTCGGGCTTGCTTGCATGATAATACAGATTATGTTTCAGCTCTTCGTCAAGTTCTTCAAGACCGTGTCTTAACCTATTGATATAGATATCGCAATTATTTGTAAGCCAGTTTTCATCTCCGGGAGTGCGCGAAAAATCAATTTTTTGACGGTAGACAGTCGCCACACCGCCTTTTATTGCAATATTATTTTCATTAGGGTAATGCTTAGCGTTGTAATAAGAAATAACGTGAATTATCTCGTCGCTCACGGCTCTCACATAATACGGGTGCTTACTTTTTATCAGCTTATATCCGAGCGGTTCAAGCGCCGCGTCGAAAACTTTTTTGAATGCAGCGTTTAATGAAAGGGGCTTTGCGGGCTTTTGCGGTTTTGGTTCGTCAAAAAGCCCGTAGGATTTCAGAAGTTCAATATTGTTGGCTTTGCACCTTTCCATTTCGTCCAGAACCCTTTTGTTTAGTTCTGGATTGTTAATCATCTCCATGCGGAGATTATATTGCGCCTCACGTTCATCATTCTTTTTCTTTAAAAATCTGTCCATATCTTCCTTTTTGGGATTTTTACCAAGGAAGAATTTGAAGTCATAATCATCATACCCCTTTTTTATTCGTATAAGGCTGTCGTCCATGTCGCGCGTTTTGACCAGCAAAAGAGCCTCACTCCAACCGGTGTATTTTGACGTAATAAATTCATCAAGCGGATATAATTGCATACCTTTATAGGCTTTGAAATATTCTATACACGTTTTAAGGTCGGTCATTTTGTTAATGGCAAGTTCCAAAATACCCATTGTGTTATTAAACACCTGTTCAAGTGTGCGAAGCATTTCCCCTCTGTCGTTTGCATTACATAAATAAAATGCTGATGGTTGATTGACAGACGGATCAATCTTACCGCTATCAACGCCGTCTTTGTAAAGATGATATATATTTGTTAAAATACTATGCGGCTCAACAGTGAAATCAATTTCTCGCCGATAAAGCGTAATAACCCCACTATATACCGAAAATTCTTTATAGCCTATTTTGGGCGAAGTTGTTTGACGATACGAAACGACATGAAGAATATCTCCGTTTACAACACGAACGAAAAACGGGTATTTGTTGTCAAGTTTTTTTAGTCTTTTATAGCCGAGTGGTTCAAGCCCCTCTCCGAAAACCTTGACAAACGCGGTTCTCAGCGTCAGCGGTTTTTCGGCTGCTTTTGTAAAATAAAGCACATCGTCCGACTTTTCCAAGATCTCGTCATAGTCCGCGTCAATGTAATAGGGATCAATTCCCAAAAGCTCTGCTATAACCGATAATGTTTCTTCTGCGAAAACGTCGTCCTGTCCGACTGTATCGAGAAATTTTTCACAATCCCCGTTTTTTATCAGCGGTTTCCAATCGTCAACTTCAAACGGGGCTTTTTCCACCCCGTAACCCTCGCCGTCGCCCACGACAATCTTGCTTGTCCTGCCGGATGAATTAAGGCAAAGTATCGCAAAATCGCTGTCCACAACTTCAACCGTAAACGCCGCCGTTTTCATTTCTTCGGAGATAAGCTTTCGATCGTCATACGCTGCTTCGGTATTATCCTTGTAATCTTCGTTTGCAAGCGTAACCCAACCCTTCCCGAAAGCAAGCGCGTATGAAACTGCCGCCTCGTCCTCATTACACTTAACAAACCCGCGCTTTTTCATCATCTCGCAGAATGATTTCAAAAAGCCCTTGCGGTCGGAATTATTCTTGATGTTCAAAGTTGTAGAAAATCTGCCCATAAAATCCTCCTGTTTTTAACTGCTTATATTCTTAATTATAAAGCATTTTCAGCACAGATGTTAAACTTTCTGTAAATTAGTGATTTTACACAATCAATAATAGTTAATTTTACGAATAATTTCCAAATAAAACGTAAAACTAAATTTTAAAAGATTATAGAATTAGGAGGACATTTTATGGCTAAATTTAAATGCAAATTGTGCGGAGAAATATTCGACGCGCCCAACCGCGCGGAGGCTGTCTGCCCGAAATGCAAGGCGACAGGCGAACATCTTGAAGAAATTGCTCCGGGAAACAACAACAAGTACGCAGGAACAAAGACCGAGCGCAACCTTGAAGCGGCATTTGCGGGAGAATCACAGGCGCGCAACAAGTACACCTATTTTTCTTCCGTCGCCAAAAAAGAGGGTTTTGAACAGATCGCCGCAATATTCACCGAGACCGCCAACAACGAAAAAGAACACGCGGAAATATGGTTCAAGGAGCTTTGCGGAATAGGAACGACAGCGCAGAACCTTAAATCGGGAGCGGAGGGCGAAAACTACGAATGGACGGAAATGTACGAGGATTTCGCAAAGACCGCAGATGAAGAGGGATTTCATGAGCTTGCCGACAAATTCCGTATGGTAGGACAGATAGAAAAACGCCATGAGGAACGATACAGGGCGCTGCTCAAAAATGTTGAGATGCAGGAAGTATTCAGCAAAAGCGAGGTCAAGGTCTGGGAGTGCCGAAACTGCGGACATATCGTCGTTGGAACGAACGCGCCCGAAGTCTGCCCCGTCTGCTCTCACCCGCAGAGCTATTTTCAGTTGGCTGCCGAAAATTACTGAGGTTCATAAAACACAAAAGACCCGAATCTTCCGACAATCGAAAGATTCGGGCTTTTTTCAAGGCTTAATTACTTCATTTCCGCTATAGCCGCCTGCGCCGCCGCAAGTCTTGCGATCGGAACACGGAACGGAGAGCATGAAACATAGGTAAGTCCTATCTTGTGGCAGAACTCAACGGACGAGGGATCGCCGCCGTGCTCGCCGCAAATGCCGATATGCATTTCGGGACGTACTTTCTTTCCGAGCGTTACCGCCATTTCCATAAGTTTTCCGACGCCTGTCTGATCGAGCTTCGCAAACGGGTCGTTCTCAAATATCTTTGTGTCATAATAAGCGTTCAAGAACTTTCCTGCGTCGTCGCGTGAGAAGCCGTAGGTCATTTGCGTAAGGTCGTTCGTTCCAAAGCAGAAGAACTCGGCTTCTGTTGCAATATCATCAGCCGTCAGCGCTGCACGAGGAATTTCTATCATTGTGCCGACTTCGTACTTCATATTGCTTCCCGCAGCCTTTATCTCTTCATCTGCTACCGCAACAACAATGTCCTTTACAAACTTTAACTCTTTTACATCTCCGACAAGCGGTATCATTATTTCGGGAACTAAATTCCAGTCGGGGTGAGCCTTCTGTACATTTATCGCCGCGCGGATAACCGCTCTTGTCTGCATTTTTGCGATTTCGGGATAAGTTACCGCCAGACGGCAGCCGCGGTGTCCCATCATCGGGTTGAACTCGTGGAGCGAAGAAATGATGTTCTTTATCGTTTCAACGGACTTGCCCTGTGCGTCTGCAAGAGCCTTTATGTCCGCTTCTTCCGTAGGAACAAACTCGTGAAGAGGCGGGTCGAGGAAACGAATTGTAACGGGGTTGCCTTCAAGAGCCTCATAGAGCTTTTCAAAGTCGCTCTGCTGCATCGGAAGAATTTTATCCAGAGCCTTTTCGCGCTCTTCAACGGTGTCCGAGCAAATCATCTCACGGAATGCCGCAATTCTGTCCGCAGCGAAGAACATATGCTCCGTACGGCAAAGACCGATACCCTCTGCGCCGAGTTCTCTCGCCTTTTTCGCGTCAGTCGGCGTGTCAGCATTTGTGCGGACTTTAAGTTTTCTGTACTTGTCAGCCCATGCCATAATTCTTCCGAACTCGCCCGCGATTTTCGCGTCAACTGTCGGGATAATGCCGTCGTAGATGTTTCCTGTCGAGCCGTCTATTGAAATGGGGTCGCCCTCGTGATAAGTCTTTCCCGCAAGAGTGAACTTCTTATTTGCCTCGTCCATAGCAATATCGCCGCAGCCAGAAACGCAGCAAGTACCCATTCCTCTTGCAACAACGGCAGCGTGAGAGGTCATACCGCCTCTTACTGTCAAAATACCCTGAGCCGCTTTCATACCCGTGATGTCTTCGGGAGAAGTTTCAAGGCGCACCAGAACGACCTTTTCGCCTCTTGACTTCCATTCTACGGCGTCGTCGGCGCTGAATACTATCTTACCGCAAGCAGCTCCGGGAGACGCTCCCAAGCCCTTTCCAACGGGCGTTGCAGCTTTAAGAGCAGCCGCGTCGAACTGCGGGTGGAGCAGCGTGTCGAGGTTTCTGGGGTCTATCATTGCGACAGCTTTCTTCTCGTCTATCATTCCCTCGTCAACGAGGTCGCAAGCTATCTTCAGCGCAGCCTGCGCGGTTCTCTTGCCGTTTCTGCACTGGAGCATATAGAGTTTTCCGTTTTCAACGGTGAACTCCATATCCTGCATATCTCTGTAATGGTCTTCAAGTATACCGCAGACCTTTACGAAATCCGCATATGCTTCGGGGAACTTGTCAGCCATCTGTGCGATAGGCATAGGAGTACGAACTCCTGCAACAACGTCCTCGCCCTGTGCGTTGAACAAAA
Organism: uncultured Clostridia bacterium; assembly: GCA_947629335.1. Classification (GTDB taxonomy): domain Bacteria; phylum Bacillota; class Clostridia; order Oscillospirales; family Ruminococcaceae; genus CAG-115. Next base: position 28,744 of record CANRDI010000020.1, read on the forward strand.
ACTCGCCCATAAGTTTCTTTTCGCCTGTAGCGGGGTCGCGCGTAAATGCAACGCCCGTTCCCGAATTGTCGTTAAGATTTCCGAATACCATCGGCATAACGTTTACTGCCGTGCCCCAGCTATAGGGGATATCGTTGTCGCGGCGGTATACATTAGCGCGCGGGTTGTCCCAAGAGCGGAATACTGCCTCAATTGCAAGTTTAAGCTGTTCTACGGGGTCGGACGGGAAATCCTTTCCGAGCTGTTTTTTGTATTCTGCCTTGAACTGCGACGCGAGTTCTTTAAGATCAGCAGCGGTAAGGTCAACGTCGAACTTAACGCCTTTCTTCGCTTTCATTTCGTCGATAAGCTGTTCAAAATATTTCTTTCCGACCTCCATAACAACGTCGGAGAACATCTGGATAAATCTTCTATAGCTGTCGTAAACAAATCTCTCAAACTTCGGGTCGGGATTTCCCGCGATCATAGCGTTTACGACCTCGTCGTTAAGACCGAGGTTAAGGATAGTATCCATCATACCCGGCATAGAAGCTCTTGCGCCCGAACGAACGGAAACCAAAAGCGGATTTTTAAGGTCGCCGAACTTTTTGCCGTTTTCCTTTTCCATCCAAGCAACGCCTTCCATTGCCTGAGCCATAATTTCATCGTTGATTTTTCTGCCGTCCTCATAATACTGGGTACAAGCCTCTGTCGTAATGGTGAAACCCTGTGGAACAGGCAGACCGATCTCGGTCATTTCGGCGAGATTTGCGCCCTTGCCTCCGAGCAGATTACGCATTGTCATATTACCTTCTTTAAAGGTATAGACCCATTTTTTAGCCATTGGAATAATCCTCCTGATTTGAAATTCTGAACTTAGACGCGGGCAAATGCGCCGCGCATAAACTCTACCAAATATTATAACATAAATATGCCGAAATTTCTATATAATTTTTAAATTTTTTTGGAAAAATTATCAGTTTTTTTGTTTGTAACTTACGTTTTAACTCAAAATGCAGGGAAAAACTTTTTTGCAAAGGGATTTTCAGTGATTTTCGGGAGTTCGCAAAGGATAATTCACAAGGTACGGCACAACGGCTTTCAACATGACTTGCAATCAAAAATTGTTCAAAAGTACTATATTTTCTTTTAATTTTTATTAAACTTTGTTAATTATTTATATTGCGAAAATAGATAAAAGATGTTATAATAAAAATTAAAGAAATTATTCATTTAACCATTTGGTTAAATGAACTCGAAAATCAATAGCTAAGGAATGGGTTATGGATAAAATTCTGAAAGCTGTATCGGATCCAACACGGCGAGAAATATTGCAATTGCTAAAAGACGGAAGCAAATCTGCCGGAGAGATCTCTGATAAATTCGCTATTTCCGATGCTGCTATCTCTAAACATTTATCTATATTAAAAGAGGCAGATTTGGTTCGCACACATAGACGAGGTAAATATATTATTTACGAAATCAATTTAAGCGTGGTAGAGGAAATAATTACTTGGTTTGCTAATTTCTTTTAGGAGGTATCATTATGAAAAAGCGTCACTTTTCTTGGTTCATATCACCCGTTATTATAGTGCTAATGATAGTCACGGGGCTTATATTTCTTCCTCATTTACCTGATCAGATTGCAGTTCAATGGAACGAGAGCGGAGCAACCGGCTTTGCTGAAAAATATATTATTTTCGTTTTCCCTCTTCTGGGTGGGGCTATTGCCGTGCTGCAATTTTTACAATATTACAAATCAAAAGATCAACGCAAATATGGATTACTTAACTCTGTAATCAGTATAATTTTATATATATTGCAATTTGTAATCTGTTTAAGTTCTTTAGGGTACATTAATATGGAGAAAGTTAATTTTAAATTGGCCGGCTTACTTGTTATGATTGCCTGTGGATCATTATTAATATATTTCGGAAATAGGTTACCAAAATATGCGAAAAATTTCTACATTGGCGTAAAAGCACCCTGGGCGTATGAAGATAATGATATATGGACAAAAACCCAAAGCTTTGCCGGCAAAATATGGTTTTTCGGCGGCGGTTTCATTATACTTTTAGGTGTTGTCGGCTATTTTCTAAATATTCAGGTAAGTGCAGTTCTTTTGCTGTTTTGCTTACTTTTTATAACATTTGCTCCGAGGTTATATAGCAAATACTTATATGAACATAAATCCAATGGATAGAACAGGAGGATATTTAGATTAAACGATATTGAAGAGTTAAATGATTGTATTCCGATTCCGCTAACTCAAAACATCACATATATTCGAAAAGAAAAGAATGATTTTTATACATTTTATTCGGCTTGCGAATATACAAATGAATTGGTTACAATAAAAATCGGGCTGCGCAATGGCAGCCCGATGTGTTATTCATTTATTTAATTCATCGTTCCGTAATCAACGATTTTCTTTCCTTTATACATGACATACTCACAAGGTCTTGTCATACCACTGTCAGCCAATACGCCTGTTAACTCCATACGATCATACCCATATTCGTCGGCGTATTCGTCGTTATAGTAAATTGTTATTTCGCCCTCTCCCTGAGCAAGGTTATGTACAAAATTCCCTTCAATTATAACACAAGACACGCCTTCGTAGTCTTCGTTGTTTTCGTTACAATAAGAAGTCTGCTTGCCATCGCCTTCAAGGAATCCGTCAATAAAATCACCCTCTGATATTGAGCGAGAAATACCAAATATTTCAGCCATATCGGCGTCATATGTAACTTCTAATACCGCATCTCTTACCACTGAATCAGATTCAAAATCTCCGGACAATTCGACTTTACCGCCATCAGACGACTTTCCCGAAAAAGTACCCTCGCCATCCGGTTCTCCGGATGAAGTTTTTCCGGTATAAGTTCCTTTATATTTATAACCATCAATAGTAATTGACAAAGATAATTCCTTATTTTTATCCGACTTTTTATCCTCTAACTCCTCTGTCTCTTCTGACTCCCGATCGGAGGTAGATGCGCACCCGCTTGTTGTCACCGCCATAACAGCCACGGTGATTACCGAAAAGATTTTAACCGCCAAATTTTCCTTTTTCATAAATAATTTTTCCTCCATAGTTAAATATTTTGTAAAGTAATTTTCCATATTACTACAACATTATATCACCGCAATTTTAGGTTGTCAAGCGTAAAAAAATGCAATTTGTTATATTAAAGTAATTTATGATAAATCATGTGGAATTTTTATGAATGTTGCACAAAGACTTGTCGAGCTGCGCGAACGCCGCGGCATAACCACAAACAAGCTCGCTAATCTCGCGGGCGTTTCGCAAAGCCATCTGCGCGAAATTGAGCTTGGAACGAGAAATCCAACTGTCGAGACGCTTTCGTACTTTTGTGATGCTCAGGGAATAAGCCTCGAAGAGTTTTTTTGTGAAGAAAAGCGTGAGCTTGACCCTGCGCTTCTATCCTCGCTTAAAAAAGCTCACCCCAAAACAACAGCAAGCTCTCGCTGATTTTCTGAATTCGATAACTTAATTTTGCAAAAATTTAAAAAAATTTTAAAAACCTCTTGACAATGGAGAAATAATGTGGTACAATATATAAGTCGCGGGACGAATTGGTTTTGCGAAATGCTGGTGTAGCTCAGTTGGTAGAGCAGCTGATTTGTAATCAGCAGGTCGGGGGTTCGAGTCCGTCCACCAGCTCCA
>CANRDI010000021.1 GCA_947629335.1 uncultured Clostridia bacterium
ATAAAAAATCTAACAATATATCGAAAAGCTGTTTGAAATTCCGTAGTCCGAATGCAGTTTTGGCAGATTATTTTGCCTTAATGTAGCTCGCAGGCGGCGCGCGAAATCAGCCGATAGTGAGGATCCGAAGGCGACGAGCTATCGGCTGATTTCAATCTTAATTATTAACATCATAATTTTTTTTGAGAATAGTGTAACATATCATTGACAAATGAACATATTAAGATTGATACGGACTTGGAAGATGTATACAAATACAGAATTGAAATTACATTATCAACTGCAATTAATTTTTTCCTTGTTATGATAATATCTGTTTTTTTAATAGCCCATTGAGCGGAATTTGTTATATGCTGTCTGGTAATTCTGCGCGTCAATTTTTATCTCGCAGTCAAAGAGTATTAAAGTTTACAAGGTTTCATTTTGCGTTATTGTTGTTGCAGTGCAGAGATGTTCTTTATTTATACCGCTTTCACAGAGTTTGTTTGACAACTCTGTTTTCGAGCAGGGGAAACGTATTTCTTGTACACGCATTATATCACTAAGGATAAATGCTTGAATGTTCCTGTGCCGAGTTTTGTCCATCCCACCCCGAATTACATGAAAATTTAAGACTATGAACTTTAACATACAATACCATAAAAAACAATCTAATAAAATCCATGAAGCGAACGATGCCAGTATACAGTGTATTAAACACTTGTGGTATCCGCTGCGCGGATAATATTAGATTGTTTTTAGGATAAATGCAATTAGGCTTGAACCCGCGTGAGTTCAAGCCTATGCGTTATAATTCCGAAACAATTTTTAATAAAATCCGCCGCAGTCGGATACCACAACTGTTTACTATACCCCGTATAATGTACACTATGCCCTGTACACTGAATTTTCGCGGCTCAATCTTCCATCGTAATTTGCGCAAATTCTCCCCCGCACGCTCTCAATAGATCATCAGGCGACAACTCGACTTGGAGTCCGAGCCGTCCTCCGCTTACAAAAATTTTTTCGAGATCATGCGCCGAATTGTCTACAAATGTCAAAAATTGTTTTTTCATACCTATAGGTGATACTCCGCCTCGGATATATCCCGTAAGCGCGTTTATGTCCTTTACGCTGACAGGTTCGACGGATTTTTCTCCTGCCGCTTTAGCGCACTTCTTTAGGTCAAGCTCTTTGTCCACAGGCAATACAAAAACATAGTTCTTTCCGCTCTTTCCTGCCGTGACAATGGTCTTAAACGTCAGTGCGCGAGGCTGTCCGAGCATATCTGCGACTTTTATCCCGTCGACAAATTCCTCACACTCATATGTGTGAGGAATATAGCTTATTTTAAGCCTGTCGAGCATACGCAGCGCATTTGTTTTAGCTTCTTTTGACATCAGATCTCCATATCATCATAATCGAAATCATCCTCGATCATATCCGTTTTGCGCAGCAGCAAAAACGCTACTCCCGCCGCCGCAGCCGACGCTATGACCAATATTCCCGTAATAATGCAGATATTTTTTATATTCATGATATTTTTCTCCAAATTCCCATGCAAATAATTTCTCAACAGCCTGAGTTTTAACTTTATATACAGTCCGAATTAATACTGAAATCTTGCTGCCATTTCGCCTATTCCGTTATCATTTGTCGGTTCGCCTATAGCTCCGAATTTCCATTCTCCGTTATAACGGTATACTTCGCCAAATATCATCGCCGTCTTTCCGTCATAATTCTCAGAAAGGTTATATTTGCAGAGCTCTTGTCCGTTGTCTGCGTTTACTATGCGGATAAATGCATTTTTTATCATTCCGAACTGCTGCTTGCGTTCGCGCGCCTGATAGATAGTAACGGTAAAAACTATCTTCGAGTACTGCTTCGGTACTCTGGAAAGCTCAACGATTATCTGCTCGTCGTCGCCGTCGCCCGCACCCGTAAGGTTATCGCCGCAGTGCCTTACAGAACCGCTCATATGATTGAGATTGCCGTAATATACGACGTCTACCGGTCCCGCGAGTTTTCCCGAAGCCTCTGAGATCAGAATTGCCGAAGCGTCACAGTCGATATCCTCTTGTTTACGGAATAACGAAAATCCCTTTGGAGCTTCATCCCAGCCAAGTCCTACGACAATAGTTTTAAGTCCTGCGTTTGATTTTGTAAGGTCAACTTTCTGACCTTTCTGAAGATTTACAGACATAATTTTCCTCCTTTTTTAGCTTACCGCAATTTCCAGACGGTTAAATTAAATTACCCTTATATTATACAACAATTTCCATAAAATTTCAAGAGCTTTTTTTATTTATATAGCCGAACTGAACAAAAACAGACTTACGTCTGTATGTATGACATTTCAGACTATATAGAAAGTCAAAGTTCAGGCTGTTGAAAAACCCCGGATACTATAAAGCGTTGCTGCAACTATCCTTTATGGCTGTTGCAGTAACGCTGACGACGTAGATGGAGCTTTATCGACAGCCTGAGTTTCAGCCGTCAGTCGGGTTTACATGTACCATACAATGCTTTACGTTTTCAAACTTTTGTTCTATGGCATTATGCACTTCTTCTGCAATTTTATGCGCAGCAATAAGCGTCTTTTCCCCGTCAACCGCTATTTCAACGTCAACATAAATTTTCGAGCCGAAAAGGCGGGTCTTGATGTCGTCAATTCTGCATACTCCGTCCTGTTCGGAAATAACGTTTTTCATTTTGTTTACAAGTTCCGTCGGACAAGCCTTATCGATCATTTTATCCACCGCGTCCCTAAAAATATCGACCGCAGCCTTTTCGATAAATACGCATATAATGACGCTCGCAACCGCGTCCGCAACAGGAAAACCCATTCTTGCACCCAAAATGCCCGCAAACGCGCCTATTGAGGAAAGAGAATCCGAGCGGTGGTGCCATGCGTCAGCCATAAGCGCGCCGGAATTTATCTTTTTCGCGGCAGCTCTGGTATACCAATACATCCACTCTTTGACAATTATCGAAACAACAGCCGCCGCAAGTGCAAGCGCTCCCGGAACGGCAAGCTCCGAATACTCCCCGTCAAGTATATTCTTGATACCCTTTACGCCAATACCGAAGCCTGTTATAGCGAGAACGACAGCAAGAACGATAGACGCGACGCACTCCATTCTTTCATGACCATACGGGTGTTCAGCGTCGGATTTTTTACCCGAAAGCCTGATGCCGATAATTACAACAAATGTACTGAACACATCAGACGCCGAATGTACTGCGTCGGAAATCATTGCGCCCGATCCTGCGAAAATTCCCGCAAGCAATTTCAACAGCGAAAGCGCAGTATTTACAACAATACTGACGCCAGAAACCCGCATTGCCGTTTTATTTTCTTCAGTCTGAACACAACCCGCATTTTTCATAATGAAATTCTCCCGATAAAAGCTTATGCCGTGATCTCTTTTGTTCCGCAGGGAATAAGAATACATACGTTATACAGCTAAAAATGCGGCATTGCCGACTATTTACAGGTAAATTCCGCTCTTTGATCTTCTTAAAACATATCATTATCAGCAAATTTACCGTTTACTGTATGCTGCCAACTGTTTATTGCCTTTCCTGTCGCCTATTCAGCTTTATTATATGCGCAATGAGAATTTTGTTTTCATTCCGTATGACAATTTCGTTTATTATATCACTGTTATTTGTTTTTGTCAACAGTGTATTTGTTTTTCGTCAAATTGCACAAATCAGCCGCATTTTGTTTTTTACTCTTGACAAAATTAGGTTTTTGTTGTATAATAATACAGTTATCGGGGTGTGGCGCAGGTGGTAGCGCGCGAAGTTTGGGACTTTGAGGCCGCAAGTTCGAGTCTTGTCACCCCGACCACGCATTAAACCACGCTGTTTCACAGCGTGGTTTAACACTGCACATTTTTACTTTGAATTGCCCTTATGGCAATTCAATTTTGCAAAGCTGCGCTTTGCAAAACCGTAAAAAGTGCCACTACCCGAAAAGTGGTTTTAATTTATAGTTTGCCAAAATCTTTTTTGTAAAGGTTAGACATCCGGTGCGACCGACAGAGAATTTGTCCCGCGTTAAGCGGAACGTTTTGTATTGTCTCCACTGAAGCGAAATAATTTTGTAAATTGTCAATTTAGATAATGCCGCACAAATATTAGTGTTAGCTTATGCCAGAAAAGCGATAAAAATGTAAGTAAACGGCAAATGTGAAACGGTCATCCTTGTGCGAAAGTTATCTTAATCTAAGAAGGGTACTTTTTATATCGTGAAAATAATTTGTAGAGGGTGCGGAAAGGAAATTGAAGCCGACTTTTTGTTTTGCACATATTGTGGAATCAAGTACTGTAAGGCGAATGATAATATCGCATTGCCTCATAAAGAAGATGGACGAAAAAAAGGACATTGTTCTTCTGCTTAGGGGCATTTGCTGTTTTCATAATTTTTATTATTTTTCTTAATGCAAATCTACTTTTGCCATGGCAAGGGGAAGCCAGAAAAAACAAACAGGCAGCTTTGGAATATATAAATGCCAATTACTCTGATGCTAAATTCATAGAAGCTCACTATGGCACAACAAAAATCAATTTTGAAAATAACGGATATGATCAATTTGTTTTTGATCTGAACGGGATAAGGTTTTCAATTTTCGCTGAGCGTGGAAAAATTACAATTGATAGTTACTGGAGTGCATTCGCGGATCATCAACTCTACAACACCTATATCAAGCCGTTTATAGAATCAAGAAATATTACTACAAAATTCAGCTACAATACCAATCAATTACAAAATTTTTTTAAGAATAATCCTGAAGCAAATATTTCACAATTCGATGGCGGCGTAGGTTTTGTGATTTACGATGATGAGTGTACGAACCCTGAATCTTTAGGATGGCTGTATGATTTTTACAGTTATTGTAAAGGGAATATACCTTTTAGCTACACAATTACCATAATTTGCAAGGGAAGCAGCACTATTTTTTCAAATGAAAGCAAATTCAAAAATGAAGCTGAGTTTTACAATTCATTTAATTAAATTGTTGAAATAAAGAGATTGATAGAAAGGGCATTCACCAATGAAGAAGATATTCTCCCTGTTAATGAGCATAGTGCTGCTGTTCAGCGTGGGAGCGGAAGCGTTCGCGGCGTACCACTGAGGAATACCATATTCATGGAATGCTGATAGGGATGTAATAAAACTGAAATAGGTTGTTGGCAGGTCTCAAAAAATGTGATATAATTTAATTATGGGGACAAATAAAAAATCTTTTTCTTAAAGGTTAGACAGTGTACAACTCCCATGCTATGCGAAGCATAGCATGGGAGTACAGGATCAATACACAGTAAACTGTACACTGAGTATCATTTTAGGATTTAAACAGAATTTGCGGGAGGACCTTTCGGTTCTCCCGCGTTCTGTTTCAGCAGATAGTGAAAATATACGGCAAAATGTATTATGATACGAAGTTATAGGGCGTTTCATTATCCGTTATGCACATACTTTCGACAGTGCGCTGTTTTAAAACGCTGACAAAGCCGACGCATTAAATGCGGACTTATACACTTTGTGTAACTATTCTCCGACTGCCGGACAAAGAGATCAGCAGCCGCATCCGCAGCCGTTGTTGTTGCCGCAGCCACATCCGCAGCCGTCATTGCCGCCGCATCCGCAGCCGCCGTTGTTTGCGGTGTTATAGCCGTTGTTGCCGCCGCATACGTTCATCAAGAGAATGAGAATAAGGATCCAGCAGCAGCCGTTTCCGCCGAGATTAAAGCATGACATAATAATGTCCTCCTTGAATTTATTTTGAAACCCGCCGCTCCCCTGCGGAGCTTTGCGTTTCTTGGTACATATTATGCCGTCGGCAAAAATCGGTTACAAAAAAAAAATGCCGTTCGGGCATGAACGGCAGACTATGGAGGATAGTATGAAAGAAGTTTACATTTCTTTTGTTTCTGAAGTTATTCTACCACATATTTTTGGAAAAATCAATATATATGACAAAACTGTAATATTTTTTCTGCATTTTGTAACTTTTTTGTAACCTTTAACGCTGTTTTTTTTGAAAATATAGTGAAAAATATTAAAAAACCCTTTTCAAACGGGATAATATGTGATATAATACATATGTGTATGGAAAATTGATATTTGTTTGCATACATAAATGTTCTGCCGAGAGTTGACATTATATTTATAATAGTATACCGCTTTTGTGCCGTTTAGGCGGAACAGCGAAAACTGATCGGCGGAAATTATTAAACTGACTGCTATGCGAGGTTATCGTTCAGGACATGATATACTTAGATAATGCCGCGACCACAAAGCCCTGCGGCGAATGTAAAAAAGCCGTGTGTGAGGCTATGGAAAACTATTTTGGAAACGCAAGCTCTCTGCATAAGGCAGGGACTGCTTCGCTGACGCTTATAAGCAGGGCAAGAACAGCCTTTCTTCGCGGAATGTCGCTCGGAAATGCTCCGCTTTCGGGGACAGTCTTGTTTACCTCAGGCGCTACCGAAAGCAATAACACTGCTCTTTTAGGTCTTAATCTCCGCAGGGGAAAGATAATTACGACCGCTATCGAACACCCGTCTCAGGCGCGAGTTATCGACAAGCTCGAAAAAAACGGTCACGAGGTTTTAAGGCTTGCGCCGAAAGATTTTGACGACTTCGAGGGGGCGGTTATTGACGCTGTTGATGAAAACACCTCACTGGTGTCGTGTATGGCTGTAAATAACGAAACAGGATTTTGCATTGATACAAGGCGGCTGTATAAAGGCGTTAAAGCAAAAAATTCCAAAACTTTCGTACATATCGACGCAGTACAAGGCTTTTTAAAAATTCCGCTCGACGGCGATCTGATAAGCGTTTCGGGACACAAGATACACGCGACAAAGGGTATCGGCGCTCTGTATATAAAAAAAGGAGTGACGCTTTTGCCGCTGCTTATGGGCGGGGGACAGCAGAACGATCTGCGCTCAGGCACAGAGCCTGTCGAGCTTATCGCGGGCTTTGAGGCGGCAATAAACGCTTATTCATATAAGCGCGGTCTTTTCGACAGCTTAAAGGCGCTTTTGCTCGAAAGGCTTTCGGAAATACCCGATATAAAGATAAATTCTGACGAAAAATGTCTTCCGAATATCGTGAATTTCAGCGTCAGGGGCGTTCGCTCGGAAATTATGCTCCATTCGCTTGAAGAGGCAGATATATGCGTTTCGAGCGGGTCGGCTTGTTCAAAAGGAAAAACGAGCGGAGTTCTTTCGGCGTTTGGCGTTTCGGACAGCGACGCGGACTGCGCGATAAGAGTGTCGATGTGCGCGGAGAATACCGAAAGCGAGATCGCGCTGTTGTGCGAAAAAATTGCTTCGGCTGCGAAAAAAATAAGGCGATAATATGAATTTTGTGTTTGTGGGTCTTGGCGGAGCGCTCGGCGCGGTTTTGAGATATGCGATAAGCCTCATTCCGTGCAGAAGCGATTTTCCGATAGCTACTCTTGTGACAAATTTTCTGGGAGCGCTTGCGATAGGATTTATAAGCGGTATCGCCGATAAAAAGCTTGGCGAAAAGGCGGTATTGTTCTTGAAAACGGGAGTTTGCGGCGGGTTTACAACGTTTTCGACATTCTCCCTCGAAACGTATAAGCTGTTGCAGGTGCGCAGGGTCGGACTTGCGGCGGCGTATTCGGCGCTGAGCGTCGGGCTGTGCATTGCGGGCGTTTTTTTGGGAACTCTTGCCGCGAAAAAGTTTGTTAAAATATAGGCGCGGCAGAAACTGCGCAGATTTGGTTGAGGTCGGTATGAAAGAAATAATTCTTGCGAAATACGGAGAGATTGCCCTGAAAGGCGACAACAGAAGCACTTTTGAGGACATTCTCGTCAGAAATATAAAGCGAAGACTAAAGCATTTGGGAAGTTTTTCCTGCGACAGACGGCAGTCAACCGTCTATATCGAGCCGCTTGATGATAAAATCGACATAGACGCGGCGGTTGGAGAAGTGAAGAAAATTTTCGGGATAGGCGCGATACAAAAATGCGCGGTTTTCCCGAAAGATTTCGATATTGTTGTAAAAAATCTCGACTATCTCAGCGAGGCATTATCCGACGCGAAAAGTTTTAAAGTCGAGGCAAAGCGCTCGGACAAGTCGTTTCCTCTCAAATCTCCCGATATTCAGCAAAAACTTGGCGACGCGGTGTTGGATAAATTTCCGCATCTTAAAGTCGATGTTCACGCTCCTGAGGTCACTGTGCGGCTTGAAATACGCGACAACGGCGCTTATCTTTCCGCAAAGCGCATCATAGGCTTGGGTGGACTTCCCGTCGGTTCAAGCGGAAAAGCGCTTCTGATGCTTTCGGGAGGAATAGACAGCCCTGTCGCGGGATATATGATGGCGAAACGCGGGCTTATAGTTGATTGTATACATTATGTAAGTCCTCCGTACACTTCGGACAGAGCGCGGCTAAAGGTCGAAAAACTCTGCGAGGAGCTTACGGAATACTGTGGAGATATAAGGTTTTTCTGCGTTCCGTTTACGGAAATTCAGGAAAAGCTCCGCGACAGTTGTCCCGAAGAATTTTTCACGGTAATAATGCGCAGAATGATGATGAAAATTGCTAATAAAATATGCGAACGCGAGGGATACGGCGCGATAATCACGGGCGAAAGCCTTGCACAAGTCGCTTCCCAGACACTTGCGGCGATTGAATGTACAAATGCGGCGGCGGAATTTCCCGTTTTCAGGTCCGTGATAGGAATGGATAAGATCGAGATCACGGAAATATCAAGAAATATCGGGACATTTGAAACGTCTATAATGCCTTATGAGGATTGCTGTACGGTGTTTACGCCGAGACACCCGCGCACAAAACCGAAACTTTCGGAGATAATCGAAGCAGAGAGTACGGCAGATCTTGATGAACTGATAGAAAAGGCTGTTGAAAATACAGAGGTGAAGAGGTTTAAGTTCGGGGAACAGACGGTTTTCCTCGACTGAGAGCCTTTGAAAGAGAATTTTATGGAAAACGATATGGAAATTTACGCGCTTGCACAAAAACTTGTAGATATATGCAGGGAGCGCGGTCTTAAAGTGGCGACGGCGGAAAGCTGTACAGGAGGTCTTATCTCGTCGGCAATAACGGAAATTTCCGGAAGCTCGTCGGTCATAGAATTAGGAGTATGCTCTTATTCAAACAGGATAAAAGAAGAAGTTTTGGGAGTAAGCAAAAAAACATTAGAAACTTTTTCCGAATACAGCGCGGAATGTGCAAAGGAAATGGCAAACGGCGCAAGACGGCTTTCGGGAGCGGACTTTGCGGTTTCTACAACAGGCGTCGCGGGACCGTCGGGCGGCTCTGAAAAACACCCCGTCGGCGAGGTTTATGTCGGTTTCAGTTCGGAAAAAATATGCAAAGCAGAACGCTTTTTGTTTTCGGGAGACAGAAATACCGTCAGGCGGAAAGCGGTTTACGAAGCCTTAAAAATGCTGATTTTCAGCATTGAAAAATAAATTCATTCCATTACAACTCAATAACAATTTCAAACGGAGGAACAAATTATGAATGGTGACAAAAAAAGTAAAAAATATGAAAAAGATGACGCGGTCAGATATGCGCTCGATAAACTGGAGGCGTCGCCCTCAAGTTTTAAAACCAAGTCTAAAAGACCCGACTCAGTGGGCGGAGGAAACGTTCTCGTTAGAGCGGCACATTCGATCTTTCCGCAGAAAACCGACAGTAAGGGCGAGATAGCGAGAAAACTTTTTCTGATAGTCGCGGTTATTGTTTTCGTAGGCGCTCTTGCTTATCTTATCTGGGAGCTTACGAGCATTGGCGATGCAACTGTGAGAGATAACGAAATAGCCGATCTTGCGGGTTCGCCTTTTGTCGATGTAGAGCTTGAAAATAACTATGTTGTGCCGCCTCAGATACAAAATCCCGTTATATCCGAAGTGACAGCGCCGGGTACCGAAGAGCCGGAATATACCGACCTTACGCCGGTAAAAAATACGCCTTTGAATATAAACTGGCAGCAGCTCTGGAGCGTAAATCCCGACGTAAAGGGCTGGATAAAACTTACGGGAACGCTTATTAACTACCCTGTGGTAAGGGCTGACGACAACGATTATTACCTCACTCATAATGTTGATGGAAATTACAGCATTTCCGGCGCGATATTTTCGAGCTACCGCAATACTTGGGACGGAAACGACGACAATATAGTTCTGTTCGGTCATAATATGAACGCGGGAACATATTTTTCATATCTTGTGCATTATCTTCCGAATGACTGGTCGTCAGAGCCTCTTGCATTCTATAAAGTACACCCGACGATACAGCTCGCTACTCCCGACGGAAAGAACGAAACATATAAGATATTCGCGGGAATGTATGTAAATACACAGGAAGAATGCGGCGAAGTATTCGACTATGTTGACAGAACAAGATTTTACAGCGTTGACGATTTCAATAACTTTATTCTTGACGTAATGGACAGAAGCTGGTTCTTTACCGATGTTGACCTTACCTATGGCGACGATATCCTTACAATGTCAACCTGTTCTTGGCCACTCGGACGCTCGGTCTGCGATACAAGGTGGGTCGTTCTGGCAAGAAGAGTCCGCGAAGGTGAAAGCAACGACGTAGATACAACTGTAGCTAAGAGAAACTATAACCCGAAGCTCTTTGAGTACTGGTATAATTTAAGAGGAGGAAGCTGGAAGGGAAGAACATGGGATACCTCGAAGCTCCTTAGCTATTAAACAGCGCTAAAATTCGGCTTTCGGTTTTTTGAGAGGAGCGGTTTATTATGGAAAAAACAAACGTATTTATGAAAATCGTAAAATATATTGTCCCCTGGAAAGGCGACAGCGTTTTTGAAATAATCAGAAAGATCGTTTTTATTGCCGCCCTGATAACGCTTATTGTCTGCGGAGTTTCATATTTGTCAGTAAAAATTAGCGAGGATAAAGACCTTGCGGAAAACGAGGAACTGCGCGACCTCTACAGCGGCGTAAATGTAAACGATTCAGTCTCTTCCTCTCAAACGCCGGAGGATAATTCATCAGGCAATACTCCTATAGAATTGCCCGAAGAGCCGGAAGAACCCGAAATATTAGAGCGGTTTTTGCCGCTTATTGAAATAAACGAGGATATAGTGGGCTGGCTTTCGATCGGAAAAGATAAGTTTATCGACTATGCAGTTCTTCAAACCGACAACAACGATTTTTATCTTTCCCATAACTATAAAAAAGCCGAGAGCAGATCGGGTTCGCTTGAGGTGGATTACAGATGTGAACTGTCGGGGAAAAACAAGTCCGAAAACATTGTTATTTACGGACATAATATGGCTTCGGGAGCATATTTCGGACTTCTTCCGAGATATTTCAATTATGACGTCACACAAAAAAAGGACGATTTAAGTTTTTATAAGAATAATCCGACCCTTACATTCAGCACTCTTTACAAATCCTCGGAATACAAGATATTTGCAGGAATGCTTGTAAAGGTCAACAGCGGCGACGACGATTTCCAGTATCACAGAATGCACAATTTCGACAGTCAAGAACAGTTTAACGACTTCTGCGCGGATATTCTCGACCGCTCAACGTTTATAACTCCCGATGTAGACCTTGAATACGGCGACAATATCCTGACGCTTTCGACATGTATTTTAAAAAAGGTATACGGCGCAGACGTTGAGAAAAGGTGGGTGCTTTTCGCGCGCGAGGTTCGTGAGGGAGAAAGCCCCGATGTAGACGTTTCAAAAGCCTACGCTAATCCGAGTCCGCTTTTTTATGACGAATATTATGAGTCTCTCGGCGGCTCGTGGAAAGGGAGAGGCTGGAAAGAAGAAATAATAAAGGGATATGATATGGGCTGAAAAAAGCCTTTAATGAAATGTATCACGCGGGCTGACGCGGAAAAATTTTTATATCGGAAGAGATGATCTTGGTCATAAGCCGACAGGCTCGCTGATGATGTTCTGAGGAGTTTATTGATGAAACATTTATCGCTGGTAAAACTTTTTACGGCATTATTTATATGCTCGGTATATATCTTTGTGTTCGGCGTTTCCGGAATTGTCGGCAGCGAAGCTGCGCCTTCGGAAACTCAAACGTCTTCAAATGAAGAACAAAGTTCCGCAGATGCGCCGAGCGAAAATGGCGATAATACCGCAAATGTTCCGACAGTAAAGGTCGAATCCTTGTCGTTCGGTTCGCCGTCGCTTTCGGACAGTTTTCTGCCGTCCGATTATGTTTTAAGCGGTCTGGCAGGTCAGATAGTGACGGAAAAGGATCTCGACCGATATGACCCGACGGACATTGACGAATCCTATCTTGACGACAACGTTATACATATTGGACCTTCGGATGAAGATCCTCCCGAAAACTGGGAAAGCTCCGGAACTTTGACCGAAAGTTCATCAACTCCTGCGGGCAGTTCGTCACAAACTCCTGCGAGCAGTTCCTCAAAAACACCCGCAAGCAGTTCATCACAAACTCCTGTGAGCAGTTCCTCAAAAACACCCGCGAGCAGTTCCTCAAAAGCTCCCGCAAGCAGTTCGTCACAAACACCTGTAAGCAGTTCGTCACAAACCCCTGCGAGCAGTTCCTCAAAAACTCCCGCAAGCAGTTCCTCACAAACTCCTGCGGGCAGTTCTTCACAAGCGCCTTCAAGCAGTACTTCAAAATCCGAAGCGCCTGAGACTTCAACTCCCTCATCATCTTCAGAAACGCCTTCGGGAAATACGAATACAGACGCGGCGAATGAAGAAGTATGGGTCAATAACGGCGGAACTATAGTCAGAGGAACAGCGCTTGATATAGTTTCAAGGATAGTTATGAATGAGATAGGTGCAACGCAGTCCGATGAAGCGATAAAAGCTCAGGCTGTTGCGGCGTATACAAATGTAAAGAGAAGCAATCAGATGGGAAGCGCGCAGACTGTTGCGCTGAAAAACAGCAGTGAAAGAGTAAAAAAGCTCGTCAAAGAAGTTATAGGAGAAGCCGTATATTATGACGGAAAACTTATACAGGCGGTCTATTCCGCTTCTTCGGCAGGATATACCGCGTCATCTAAAAACGTCTGGGGAGGAGATATCCCGTATCTGCAAAGCATCTACTGTGAGCTTGACGAGCTGTACGATCCGAATTACGGCGTTAAAAAGACATTTACTTCAGAAGAAATAAAGACGAAAATTTTCGATAAAACAGGTATCGAACTCAGTGGAAATCCTGCGGAATGGTTTAAAATCGTCGATTATATCGAGGGTAAATATGTAGGAAATATGACTATAGGCGGTCAGAGCAGCTATGAAAATTCAAGCGGAAAGACGATTAAGATAACAGGACGCGTATTGCGCGAAACTATACTTAGCTACGGTATACGTTCTCATGCGTTTGATATAAGTTATGACGAAAAGACGGATAAATTTACGTTTACCACATACGGTTACGGTCACGGCGTCGGAATGAGCCAATATGGAGCGATTGCGCTTGCTGAGCATAAGGGCTGGAATTATAAACAGATACTTGAGTTTTATTATCAGGGCGCTGTTGTAAAATAGTAAAATATGAGGTAATTTATGGAATACGAGCTTTATGACGCGACAGCACAAGAGCTTTTTGAAAAGCGGAATTTTATAAAGGTCTTGTGTTTTGAGTACAACAATTTAAAGCCTTCGCTTCTTGAAGAGCGGGACAGACTTATCCGTAAAATTCTCGGAAAAGCGGGGAAGAATATCTTTATCGAACAGCAGTTCTGGTGTGATTACGGCTTTAATATCGAGGTCGGCGACAACTTTTACGCAAACCATGGTCTGGTTATACTTGACGGAGCGAAAGTGACTTTTGGAGATAACGTTTTTATCGCTCCGCAGTGCGGATTTTATGCGGCGGGACATCCGCTCGACTATGAAACGCGGAACACGGGGCTTGAATACGCACTGCCGATAACTGTCGGCGATAATGTCTGGATAGGCGGAATGGTTTCGGTCATGCCCGGAGTTAAGATAGGGAGCGGTTCGGTTATTGGCGGCGGGAGCGTTGTGGTAAAGGATATTCCCGAAAACGTTCTTGCGGTAGGAAATCCGTGTAGGGTAATAAGAAATTTAAAATGAATGTTTCCTCGGCGGCAATATTGAAATCCCGCCGAGGTTTTATATGAAAGGAGTTTATTTATGGTCAATTTCGATTTTTGTACGCCGACAAGGCTTGTTTTCGGAAAGGGAGTTATTGAAAAACTTCCGTCAATAATGGAGCCTTTAGGGAAAAGAATATTGCTTGTATACGGCGGAGGCTCAATAAAGAAAAACGGGCTTTATGACAAGGTGCGGGAGTTGCTGAAAGATTTCGAGATTTTCGAGCTTTCGGGTGTTGAGCCGAACCCCAAGTATGAAAGCGTTTGCGAGGGCGCGAAGATTTGCCGCGAAAGCGGGGTAGAAGCAGTGCTTGCAGTAGGAGGCGGAAGCGTTTTAGACTGTTCTAAGTCAATTGCCGCGGGTGCAAAATATGACGGCGACCCGTGGGATCTTATTACCTATAAAGTCCCGACAAAAAGCGCGCTCCCTATTGTCGATATTATGACGCTTTCGGCTACGGGCAGCGAATACGACGCAAACTCGGTTATTTCACGAATGGATTTAAATATAAAGACTTGTCTTAAATCCGAGCATATTTTCCCGACTTGTTCTATACTTGACCCGACTTATACTTTTACGGTTTCCAAGCGCCAGACAGCCGCAGGAGCTGCCGACGCGATAAGCCATGTGTTTGAAAAATATTTTACAGCGCCGACGAGTTCGCTTGCGGACGGAATGTGCGAAGCGGTAATAAAGAGCATAATGCAAAATGTTGTGATCGCGCTCGAAAAACCCGATGATTATGACGCAAGAGCGGAGCTTATGGTTGACTGCGCGCTTGCCTGCAACAATATAATTGCGCTCGGAAACGGTGCGTCGGGTTGGGTCGCGCACGCTATAGAACACGCCCTTTCCGCATATTATGACATAACTCACGGCGAAGGGCTTGCGATAATAACGCCGCATTGGATGAAGAAAATTCTGAGCGAAAAAACGGTTGACCGTTTTGTAAAATACGGCGTGAATGTTTTAGGCATTGATCCCACGCAGGACAAGTTTTCAATTGCAAACAAGGCAATAGATATGACCTACAGCTTTTTTGAGAGCCTCGGTATTCCTATGACGCTCGGAGCGGTCGGCATTGACGATAAGAAAATTCATGAAATGGCGGTCGATATTGCAGGAAACGACAAGCTGAAAAACTGTTATGCGCCGCTTACTGTCGAGGACGTAACGGAGATACTCACGAACGCGCTGTAAGGGAAGAGCGCAAGGGGGAAAACCTTTTAAAAAAGTTTTCCCCCTTGACCCCTTTTCCAAAACTTTTATGTAACTTGCTGTAAGGGAAAGGCGCTTCCGCTATCCGACCGCCGCGCAAGCGGCGGTACTAAAGTTTTTTGAAAAGGTAGTCCTGAGGGAAAAACTTTTTTTCAAAAAAGTTTTTCCCTCAGGTCGCGGCGAAGCCGCGAAATTTCGCGCCAGCGAGCGCTAAAGGGTGTGGGGAAAACAAGAGTTTTCCCCACATTGCCGTTTCAAAACTTTGTTTTGAAACGGCAATCTGCTGGAGGGGGAGCGGGGGAACCAGCAGGTTCCCTCCGCGGTTTGGTTTTCCCACAGTGAAGAGTAAGCGGAAAAAAAGGAAAACGCTGTCCGTTTAATATTACTTTTCCGAGCTGATTTTTTCCTTTGCGGGGGCTACAACCCCGCGCCCCCATTGAGGGAAAACTTTTGAAAAAGTTTTCCCCTCAGGTCGCGGCGAAGCCGCGAAATTTCGCGCCAGCGAGCGCTAAAGGGTGTGGGGAAAACAAGAGTTTTCCCCACATTGCCGTTTCAAAACTTTGTTTTGAAACGGCAATCTGCTGGAGGGGGAGCGGGGGAACCAGCAGGTTCCCTCCGCGGTTTGGTTTTCCCACAGTGAAGAGTAAGCGGAAAAAAATGAAAACGCTGTCCGTTTAATATTACTTTTCCGAGCTGATTTTTTCCTTTGCGGGGGCTACGACCCCGCGCCCCCATTGAGGGAAAACTTTTGAAAAAGTTTTCCCTCAAACTCCTTTTCAAAACTTTTATGTAACGTGCCGTAAGGAAAATGCACTTCCGCTATCCGATCGCGCCGCAAGGCGCAGCACGAAAGTTTTTGATTTTTTATTGGGGGAAAACTTTTAAAAAAGTTTTCCCCCAAATCCCCTTTCAAAACTTTTATGTAACTTGCTGTAACGGAAGCGTTCTTCGGATTTTTTACTTCTTACCTCTAAATGTAAACCAAAGCTGACATTTTTGTTCACTTTGGTTGGTTGAATATACATTATGATCGTGATATAATTTATTTGTGGAGAGTGGTTATATGAGGTTTGAATTTAATAATCTCAGACTGTACAGAAAAAAATTGGGGCTTACTCAAGAGCAGGTGTCCGAGAGCATAGGCGTTTCAAGACAGGCTCTTGCAAAATGGGAGCGCGGCGAAAGTCTGCCCGATCTTGAAAACGTTATTGCGCTTGCAGACTTGTACGAGGTGAGCATTGACAGCCTGGTAAGAAGCCTGAAGGTTTTCGATAAAGCTCCCGACGCGAAAAAGTATATGTTCGGCATAACAAAGGTAAATGAAAAAGGACAAATTACTCTCCCCAAAAAATGCCGCGAGGTTTTCGGGATAAAATCGGGCGACGCGCTTTTAATGCTCGGCGACGAGGAAAAGGGAATTGCGCTCATGAAAATTTCGGAATTTGCGGACGGCGGAAATTGAAGGAGTGTAAATTATGAATGCGATTGAAACGCGGCAATTGACGAAAAAATACAAGAACAAAACAGCTGTAGACAGCCTTTCGCTTACAGTAAATGAAGGCGAACTGTTCGCGCTTTTGGGAGTAAACGGCGAGGGCAAGACAACGACCGTAAGAATGCTCACGGGATTGTCTGCTCCTACAAGCGGGGAATGTAAGGTCTGCGGGAACGATTGCGTTTCAGAGCGCGGCGAGATAAAGAAGATAGTAGGTATTTCGCCGCAGGACACGGCTGTCGCGGAGAATTTAACTGTATTTGAAAACCTTAGGCTTATCTGCGGGATTTACGGCCATTCAAAAGAAGAGACCGACCGAAAGATCTTCGAGATGATAAGGCTTTTCAGAATGGACGAGGTTAAAAATTTCCGTGCAAAAACGCTTTCGGGCGGTTGGAAGCGGAAGCTGTCGATAGCTATGGCGCTTATTTCAGAGCCGAAAGTTTTGTTTCTTGACGAGCCGACTCTCGGACTTGACGTATTGGCAAGGCGCGAGCTTTGGATCGTACTTGAACAGTTAAAGGGAAGGATAACGATAATCCTCACCACGCATTATATGGAAGAAGCCGAGCGCTTGGCGGATAAAATAGCGATAATGCTAAGCGGAAGAATTGCGGCAAGCGGAACGCTGTCCGAGCTTGAAATGCTGAGCGGAAAAACGGGGCTTGAAGAAACATTTGTGGAGATTGCAGAGCGCTTTGGAAAGGAGAATGTAAGATGAACAAAATATTTAGTTTTTCAAAGCGCATTTTTCTGGAAATTATCCGCGACCCTTTAAGTTATATTTTTTGCCTTGGATTTCCGCTGATAATGCTCGTTGTTATGACCCTTGTAAACGACGCTGTTCCCGAAGAAGCCGAAATGACATTATTTGAGATAAACAATCTTTCGGGAGGCATAGCGGTTTTCGGAATGGCGTTTTTGATGATGTTTACTTGCCTGTATGCCGCGAAGGACAGAGCGGGAGCGTTTTTGACAAGACTTTACGCAACGCCGATGAAAAGCGGAGATTTTATCGCAGGATACATTTTCCCGACGTTTGTTTTAGCGGTCTTGCAGTCAGTGATAACATTTGCCGCGTCGTTTATGATTTCTCTTGTCACAGATGTTAAAATAAACGTTTTGGGAATGTTTACGGCAGTTTTAGTACTTTTTCCGTCAATGATCATGTTCATTTCATTGGGTTTGCTGTTAGGAACGCTGTTCAGCGAGAAAGCCGCTCCTGGACTTTGCTCTATAATAATTTCGCTCGGCTCATTTTTGGGCGGGATATGGTTTGATGTAAAGGGAGCAGGCGGCGTACTCGAAAAAATTTGTAATGTCCTGCCGTTTTATCATTCGGTAAGCGCCGCAAGAATGGCGATAAATTTAAATTCGGATTTTATTGTTCATTTGCTGATAACTGTGGGATATGCCGCGGCAATTACGGCGGTTTCGGTGATAGTTTTTAAAAATAAAATGAGGGCGGATCTGAGCTGAATTTTGGGGGAAAACTCCCTTTTCAAAAAAATTATGTAACGCGCAAACAGCAGTAGAAAAGTTTTTAAAAGGGAGGCTTGGAGGGGAAACTTTTTTCAAAAAGTTTCCCCTCCAATGTAGGCGGTTCTCGTGATAATTGAGGGGAAAACTTTTTTGAAAAAAAGTTTTCCCCTCAAACTCCCTTTTCAAAAAACTTATGTAACGCGCAAACAGCAGTACAAAAGTTTTTAAAAGGGAGGCTTGGAGGGGAAACTTTTTTCAAAAAGTTTCCCCTCCAATGTAGGCGGTTCTTGTGATAATTGAGGGGAAAACTTTTTTGAAAAAAAGTTTTCCCCTCAAACTCCCTTTTCAAAAAACTTATGTAACGCGCAAACAGCAGTACAAAAGTTTTTAAAAGGGAGGCTTGGAGGGGAAACTTTTTTCAAAAAGTTTCCCCTCCAATGTAGGCGGTTCTTGTGATAATTGAGGGGAAAACTTTTTTGAAAAAAAGTTTTCCCCTCAAACTCCCTTTTCAAAAAACTTATGTAACGCGCAAACAGCAGTAGAAAAGTTTTTAAAGGGGAGGCTTGGAGGGGAAACTTTTTACAAAAAGTTTCCCCTCCAAAGCAGGCAGTTCGTGCGACAGTTGAGGGAAAAACTTTTTTGAAAAAAAGTTTTCCCCTCAAGCTCCCTTTTCAAAAAACTTTTGTAACGCGCAAGCGGCAGCACAAATCTGCTCATTTTAAAACCGTTTTATAGTACTCCTCGCCGTCTGTCTCGTCAGTATAGGGAACAGCGTAAAACCGCTTTCCAATCAGCGTTCTCAGCTTTCGTATATCCTCGATATCCCGTGAGCCGAATTCCTGATAGCAGGTTTTCTTGCTGTTCTCGTTCAGCTCATCGTAAAAATCCGTCACGCACACGTTAAATTCATCGAGAAGATCCTCAAACGGCACTTGCGAAATATAGCTCGGTGAGCTTTCTTCCTCTCCGTAACAATCGTTTTCCGCTTCAAACGAAAGCGAAGTGACGTACAACTCCCCGTCGAGCTTGGGAAAATTTTTGACGTAGATGTCGTCCTCAACCTTTTTGTATTCTGAGTTTGAATACTTTTCGGGCTTGTAGTTCTGAAAGTTTTTCATTTGCTTCTCCTTTTTTCAGCGCCTTATCGCCCCGAAATCGTTTGACAGCACGGCGTTTATCTTTATCATTTCGTCATCTGCTGTTTCATCAGTCACGTCACAGTCGTCCGCAAACGTTATCGAGAATGACAGACTCTTTTTGCCAAAACCGAGTTTTTCGTTCTCATAGTGGTCGAAAAGCTCAACTTTAACAGCTTTCGCACTTGCTTGTTTAATTGCATTTTCAACATCTCCGCAGAGCGTTTTCTTATCGAGAATAAGCGACAAATCGCGCTTTATCTTCGCAAAACCGTTGTCGGGAACGTACTTTATTTCAGGCTCGTACATCTCCTGAATTGCCGAATAATTAAGCTCGGCAATTATAATGTTGAGGTCGGTTTTCTTTCCCTCGGCAATATTCAGCCCCTCGACAACCTCATATTTAAGTTTTCCGAGATGCCCTATGCTCTTTCCATTGCAGAAAATTTCGGCGGTCATTCCCGAATGGAGATAAGGTCTTTCGCCGCGCTTGAATGTGAAGTCAAGCCCGTTTGCAAGCGCAAAGCTCTCTATTGCTTCTTTCACGGTGAAAAACGTTTCGTCCGCGCCGTATGCGCCGAGGCAGAGTATCTTCCGTTCTTCGGGAGCTTCTTTAAGCGGCAGTTCTTTGGGCAGATACACATTCGCCAGCTCGAAAAATCTTCCGCTTGTGCGGTCGTTCTTTACATTGTCGGCAATTACGTTTATCATACACGGCGACATCACCGTTCGCATTATCGAAAGATTGTCCGTTATCGGATTTAAAAGCTCTACGCATTTTCTTTCGGGCGCATTTTCGGGGAGCATTATCATATCCAGCTCGCGCTTTGAGTACATCGCAAGCGTCTGTATCTCATAAAATCCCATTGCGCAGAAGAATTTCTTCGCCGAAAGCTCTTTGTTCTGGAGATAGTTTAAGCCGCCGCCCGTGACCTTCGCGCTGTCAAGGAATGTCGGTACAACGTGGCTGTAGCCGTACTCGCGGATAACTTCTTCGGCAATGTCCTGATAGTTTTCAATATCAGCTCTCCAGCGCGGAACGGTAAGGCTCAGCGTTTCGCCTTTCTCCTCAACCCCGAACTGAAGCGCGCGCAAAATTTCAACGATAGTTTCCTGCGGAACATCTATTCCCAACACAGAGTTTATTTTTGAAACTGTCACGTCAAATTTCGCATTTTCGGTGCTTTCGCCTGCGGTAACATCATAAGCCGACGCGCTTATTTCAGCTACACCCATTGTCTGAACAAGATTTAACGCTCTCGCCATTCCGCACTCAACGCCGTATTCGTCAACGCCCTTTTCAAACCTTGCCGCCGCGTCAGTGTGCAGCCCCAGAGCGCGCGAGGTCTTTCTCACGTTATCTCTGCGGAATTTCGCCGCTTCAAGCAGGATTTCGGTCGTTGTCGGCTCGATTTCCGAGTTAAGACCGCCCATAATTCCCGCAAGACCTACGCCCTTTGCCTTGTCGCAGATAAGCAGATTTTCGGCAGTCAGAACGCGCTCTTTTTCGTCAAGCGTGGTTATCTTCTCGCCGTCCTTTGCTCTGCGAACAACGATAGATTTACCGTCAAGCGTGTCCAAATCATACGCGTGCATAGGCTGTCCTATTTCAAGGAGAACATAGTTTGTAATATCGACTATCGCGTCAATTGCCCCAAATCCGCATACCGAAAGCCTGCGCTTCATCCACTGAGGGCTTTCAAAATGCTTTACATTATAAATATAGTGTCCGAGATAGCGCGGGCAAAGGTCTTTGTCGATAACTTCAACGGAAATTTCGTGGTGAGTTTTTCCTGTGCTGTTATAGCTGTAGTCGGGTTCTTTAAGCGGCTTTTTCAGAAACGCCGCGACTTCTCTGGCTATTCCCAACACCGACTGACAGTCGGGACGGTTTGCTGTTATGGAAATATCGAAAACATAGTCGTCAAGTCCGAGATATTTCACAATATCCTCTCCGACAGGCGCGTCATCGGGAAGAATTAAGATACCGTTTACGTCCGCGCCCTTTATCCAGTTGTCGTCAATTCCAAGCTCTCCGCCAGAGCAGAGCATACCGTAGCTTACCATATCTTTCATCTTGCGCGGCTGTATTTCAAGACCGTTGGGAAGTTTCGCCCCGACAAGCGCCGCAGGCACTTTCGCGCCCTTAAACACATTGTCCGCGCCCGTTAAGATAAGGTTGTCCGCGCCCTGTCCGCCGCAGTTGACGTGGCAGATGTAGAGGTGCGTTCCCTCGTATTTTTCAATTGACGTGACCTCGCCGACATAAATTTTTTCAATGTCCTTGCCCAGATAAATCGTTTCTTCAACTTCAAATCCCGAACCGAACAGCTTTTCGACAAGCTCCTCGGTCGTTATGTCAATGTCAACGTATTCTTTCAGCCAGCTTTGTAAAATCTTCATTTTTATTCCCCCTTACGCTTTAAACTGCTCCAAGAAATCCTGCTCGTTTTTAAACAGAACGCCCATATTTGAAATGCCGTATTTAAGCATTGTAATGCGCTCAATCCCTATTCCGAAAGCAAGACCCGAATAAATTTCGCTGTCAATGCCGCAGTTTTCGAGGACTTTCTTGTTTACAACTCCGCCGCCCAAGACTTCAATCCAGCCCGTTCCCTTGCACAGCGAACAGCCTTTTCCTCCGCATTCGAAGCACGAAACGTCAACCTCAACGCTCGGCTCTGTAAACGGGAAGTACGAGGGTCTTAAACGCGTTTTTGTGCCGCTTCCGAATATTTCCTGCACAAATTTGTCCAACATTCCCTGCAAATCGCACAGCGTAATGCCCTTGTCAACGACAAGTCCTTCCATTTGCGAGAACATCGGCGAATGCGTAGCGTCGCTGTCAGAGCGGAAAACCTTACCGGGGACAAGAACTTTTATCGGCGGCTTGTGGGTGTCCATCGTGCGGATTTGACCCGGTGACGTGTGCGTTCTCAAAAGCAGTTCTTCCGTGAGATAGAACGTGTCCTGCATATCGCGCGAGGGGTGGTCTTTCAGCACGTTCAGACGTGTGAAGTTGTGGTCGTCATCCTCGATTTCGGGACCCTCGAACACCTCAAATCCCATTCCCGCGAAAACATCTATCATCTGCTGTTTAATAAGCGTTATCGGGTGGAGATTGCCTATCTTGCGCTTTGACGCGGGCATTGTCACATCAATCGCCTCGCGCTCGTATCTTGCTTTCAGTTCAAGCTCTTTTACCTGCGCCTGCTTTTGCGCGTACAGTCCCTGAGCCCATTCGCGCACTTCGTTTACGGCTTTGCCGAAGCTCGGTTTTTCTTCGGGCGGAACGTTTTTCATTTCCTTCATAAGCCCTTGGATAACTCCCTGTTTTCCGAGATAGCTCTGCCAGAATTCCGAAAGCGAGGTGTTGTCCTTTACTTCTTCGATTTTGGCTTTTACCTGTTCTTTGATTTCGCTGAAATCTTTCATTTTTATGCTCCTTATCTTAATGTATTTGAAACAAAACACCCGACCTGCAAAGCCTTTTCGGTCTTGCAAAGTCGGGACGAAAATCTATTCCGCGTTACCACCCGTATTCGGAGTTTAAAAGCTCCGCACTCAAACGCCTTATCGACAGCGAACGTTCCGCTTAGTTTCTCGCGGACAGCTCCAACGCTGAAATTCGCGGATAAACACGGCAGAACGCTCTCAGCTCGCATTATAATGCTGCGTTCCTCTCTGTGGCTTTAGTATATCCGTTACTTACACGTTTTCACAGCCTAAGCTGAATTATACCACAATCGGTATGATTTGTCAACTAGTTTTGTGGTTAATTTACAAAAATATAGTTAATTAAAAAATAAGATTAAATAACAGATAGCTGCGTTCGTTTTACTTTAAAAGGAACTTCCTTTTAATTGAACGGTCCGCATTGCGGCGCACGGTTTTTAAAGCAAACAACAGCCTGCTACGCTCAGACGGTTTTCCAAAGCAGCTTGTTCCCGTCAAAAACGTACTCTATCTCTCCTTTTTCCGCAAGATAAGAAAGATAAGACCGCGCAGTCTCTCCGACCAGCTCGTACTGCATTATATAAAGTCTTATATTAAACTCGTCGAGCAGCTTTTCAATAATTTCATCTATCGAAACAGCGCTTTCGCATATCTTTTTTATAACCCCGCATACCTCGAAAACGTTTGCTGTATTCTCCATGCAAAGCGTTTTTATATCGTTTACGGGAGCGCTGTGCGAGGGTACGAAAACGTTTCCTTTTACGGACATGAGCCTTTCGAGAGAACCGAGATATGCTCTCACATCATATAAAAACGATATTTTGTATCTGTTTATGGTTGTCTTATCGCATACCGCGTCGCCTACAAACCATACGTTGTCGCTTGTCTTAAATGCAATTTGCTCAAAATCGTGACCGTCTATATGCATGAATGAAAGTCCTTCGGGCAGATTGCTCTCCGAAATTTCCTCACATTCACAAGCCGCGGGCGTAATAAATTTGCTGCGCATTTTTTCGTTCGGAAAACCGCCGTAAAGCGTCGTAGGTATCAAAAACGGATATCTTACGAGCTGGGCGCATACTCCCGCCGCATAAACCATGCAGCCTGTTTGCTCTTTCAGATAAGCGCACGCGCCCGCATGGTCGGCGTGAGAGTGGGTGAGAAATATCTTTTCGAGTTTCCATTTTCTCTCGGCAATAACGCTCAGAATTGTCTTTCCAAAACTTTTATCAAGCCCCGCGTCTATCAGAAAGCATTTCCCGTCACGCTCATAGATCCCGACATTTGTTGTGCCGTCAATGTAGTACGTCCTGTCCCCAAGCCTGTGGATACCGCTCATCAGACGTAAACTCCCACAGCTTTTATAAGCTCTCCGAGCAGCGGTTCAAACTTAACGCCGTACCAGTGGGATTTATCGCCGATAGTATATTCAATGCACGAAAGCGTGTAGTCGGCCGCGATTTTTGCCGCGTCATAGGCGTTCATACCGTTCATAAGCGCGCCTGTAAATGCCGAAGCGTAAACGTCGCCCGTTCCGTGACAGCCGCCTTCGATCTTTTTGTGTTTGTAATAGCTGTAGTTCCCGTTTTCGTAAACAACTACCCCCGTACTGCCGCTGTCGTAGCTTACTCCCGTAAGGATAACGGTTTTTGCTCCCGTTTCGGTCAGTTTGTCCAGCAGTTCGTCAATATACGCTCTGTCATAGCTTTCGCGGTATTCCACTCCCGTCAGGAAACAAGCCTCGGTTATATTCGGCAGTATGATGTCTGCATTTGAAACGAGCTTTTTCATTGCATTTACGAAATTTTCGTCAAATCCCGCGTACAACTTTCCGTTGTCAGCCATAGCGGGGTCGCAGATAAATTTGCCGCCTTTATTCATACGGCTTTTTATAACGTCCAGTACATAGTCTATCTGTTTTGCCGAGCCGAGATAACCCGTGTAGACCGCCTCAAATGAAAGATTTTCCTTTTCCCACTGAGCGCGGATATTCGGGATCTCTTCGGTGAGGTCGGCAAATGTCCAACCAGAAAATCCGCCGGTATGATTTGACAATACCGCCGAGGGGAGAATAGCGGTCTCCAGACCGCAGGCTGACAAGATCGGCAGAGCGACCGTAAGCGAGCATTGCCCTACGCAAGAGATGTCCTGTATCGTAAGTATTCTTTTATAATCCATAGTGTTTTCCTTTCAGTTTTAAAAATTATCACAAAACGATTGTACCACATTTTTTTCGTAAAATCAACAGTTTTTGAAAAAATTTTAAAAAACCTCTTGACAAAATGTTTTGGTCGGTGTATAATAGCAAAGTCGGGATAAATTATTCCGAGTAAAAGCAGAGTTTACGGCTCTCACCCGCCGACGCATTGTTTTGCGAAAAATATAAGGCTGTCGGGCGCGGTCGTTTAAAATGTGAATAAGTCTTAAGACTTGTCATATATTAAGCGCGGGCTGTTTTACCCGCGCTTGTTTTATCATTTGGGAAATGCGGGGCGTTTCCTTATACATCATAATTTCTTAACAGAGAAAGGCGGTGCTTCAAAATCAGCACAAAAGAACAGCTCATCAATGAGGAAATTCGTGAAAAAGAAGTCAGAGTCATCGGTACGAGCGGAGAACAGCTCGGCATTATGTCAAGCGCAGAAGCTCTCGAAAAAGCAATCGAGGCGGAGCTTGACCTTGTATTGATCTCGCCTACGGCAAAGCCGCCCGTATGCCGCATAATGGACTACGGAAAATATCGCTTTGAGCAGACAAAGCGAGAGAGAGAAGCCAAGAAAAACCAGAAAACCGCTGATGTTAAAGAGATAAAAATGTCTCTTAACATAGACACAAACGATTTCAACATAAAGGTCAGGAGCGCGATAAAATTCCTGCAAAACGGGGACAAGGTAAAAGTGACCGTTCGCTTCAGACGTATGCGCGAGCTTACTCACGTCAATCTGGGCGAAGATTTGATGAAAAAGTTCATGGACGCGGTTTCGGAGTACGGGACCTCTGAAAAGCCCTCGAAACTTGAGGGAAGAAATTACGCGGTAGTTTTAAGCCCGAAAAAATAATTCGGTAAATTTATCTTCAGGAGGAATAAAAAATGCCAAAGATCAAAACACACAGCGGCGCGAAAAAGCGTTTTAAGCTGACGGGTACAGGCAAGGTAAAGATGCAGCACTGCGGAAAGCGCCACATTCTTACCAAAAAGACCACAAAGCGCAAAAGAACTCTGAGAGCGGGAGCATATGCCGACAGCACAAACGTAGCTCAGGTAAAGAGCCTTATTCCGTACAAATAAGCTGAGAACGAAACTAAGGAGGAAATTGAAATATGGCACGAGTAAAGGGCGCTCTTGCGACGCGCAAGAGAAGAAATAAAACATTAAAGCTTGCAAAGGGCTATTGGGGCGGAAAGAGCAGACTTTTCAAGACTGCGAAAGAAGCGGTAATGAAGTCGGGTCAGTACGCGTATGTCGGCAGAAGGCTGAAGAAAAGGGATTTCAGACGTCTTTGGATAACGAGGATTTCTGCTGCGTGCAAGCTGAACGGTATGAATTATTCGACGTTTATGAACGGTTTAAAGAAAGCAAACGTTACGCTCAACAGAAAGATGCTTTCGGAAATCGCAATTAACGACGCGGCAGGCTTTACTGCACTTGCGGAAAAGGCAAAAGCAGCGCTTTGATTTGATTTTTTCTCACGTCCGTTCTCGGACGTGAGATTTTCGCGTTATTGGGGGTGATTTTTCCGAGATGATTTCTTCGAGAAAAAACATGGATGTGCGAGTGATGCGAGAGCTTATAAAAAGCGCGGAGTATCGCCGAGAACAGGATATGTTTGCCGTTGAGGGCGACCATTTATGCAAAGAGCTTGCGGATTGCGATTATTGTTCGGAAATCGGGCTTTTCCTGTATACCGATAAGGCGGCGCAGAAATATCCCGAAACCGTCAGATTGGCGCAGGCAAAGGCACATTCTTTTGATGTCATAACCGATGAGTTGTCCGAATATATTTCAGATACAAAGTCGCCGCAGGGTCTGTTCGCGGCGGCTGAACGGTTCGGAACGGATATCCCCGAAAGCGCAAAAAAACTTGTCATTTTAGACGGCGTTCAAGACCCAAAGAATGTCGGGACAATAATTCGTACAGCCGAGGCTCTGGGGATTGACGGAGTTATTTTCATAAACGGCTGCGCGGACAGATTTTCGCCGAAAACTCTTAGAGCGTCTATGGGGAGCGTGTTCAGAATGCCGTCCCTTTCTCCAAAAGTTGAAACGCTTGGAGAGTGGCTGCATGGGCTTGGGTTTGAGGTCTACGCCGCAATGCTTGATAAAAATGCAAAACGTCTGGGGAAAGTTGAATTCCCAGAAAAAACCGTAGTGGTTATCGGAAACGAGGGAAGCGGCGTTTCAAAACAGGTAGCAGAGTGGTGCGATGAAAAGCTGTATATTCCCATAAAAAGCGCGGAAAGCCTTAATGCCGCCGCTGCCGCGGCAATAATTCTGTGGGAGATCTCACGAAAATAGAACAAAGAGGAGAACAAAGTTTTGTCGGATTTAGTTATACTTGAGTCGCCGTCAAAGGCAAAGACCGTAAAGAAATATCTCGGCGCAGGCTATGACGTTGTAGCGTCTACGGGGCATATAATAGATTTGCCGAAATCGAAGCTCGGAGTTGATGTCGAGCATAATTTCGAGCCGCAGTATGTGAATATGCGCGATAAGGCGGACATCATAAAAGAACTGAAAAAACGCGCTAAAGAATGCGACACCATTTACCTTGCGACGGACCCTGACCGTGAGGGAGAAGCAATTGCGTGGCATTTGTCACATCTGCTTAATATTGACGAAAAAAGGGCGGTAAGAGTGACCTTTAACGAGATCACCAAAACAGGCGTTCAATACGGAATGAGCCACCCGCGAACTATAAACGGCGACGTAGTAAACGCCCAGCAGACCCGCAGGATACTTGACAGAATAGTAGGATATAAACTCTCGCCGTTTTTGTGGAAAAAAGTGCGCAGAGGTCTTTCGGCAGGGCGCGTGCAGTCGGTAGCTGTCAGGATAATCGTAGACCGCGAGGAGGAAATACGCGAATTTAAGTCGGAAGAATACTGGACGATAGACGCAAAATTCCACACGAACGCGTCAAAAAAACTTTTTTCCGCAAAACTTGCCGAAATAGGCGGGAAAAAGGCGGAGCTTTCAGACAAGGCTTCGGCGGATGCAGTTCTTGAAAAATTAAAGGACGCGGAATTTATCGTTTCAAGCGTAAAGAAGTCTCAGCGCAAGAAACAGCCCTCTCCGCCTTTCACGACTTCTACTTTACAGCAAGAAGCCTCCCGCAAGCTGTCGTTCCAAGCGCGCAGAACAATGAAAGCCGCGCAGGAGTTGTATGAGGGCGTAGATATCGAGGGAATGGGCGCGGTCGGACTTATAACGTATATGAGAACCGACTCGCTGCGTATTTCGGACGAGGCGAAAACTGCCGCGGCGGAGCTTATCAAAACAGCTTACGGAAAAGAATATCTGCCCGAAAAGCCGCGCACATATAAGTCGAAATCAAATGCTCAGGACGCGCACGAAGCCATTCGTCCGTCAAATGTCGAGCTTACTCCGGAAAAGGTAAAAAGCTCGCTCACAAACGATCAGTACAAGCTCTACAAGCTGATTTGGGAACGCTTTATGGCGAGCCAGATGGCAAACGCCGTTCTCGATACGGTTTCGGTAGATATTTCCGCGAAAGACTGTTTGTTTAAGGCGAGCGGTTATTCGGTAAAGTTTGAGGGATTTACGAAGCTCTATGAGGAAAGCCGCGAAAACGACGAGCAGGGCGGAGCGCTTCCGAAAATCGAAAGCGGCGAAAAACTTATCGCAAGCGAGGTCGTCGGAAATCAGCATTTTACCCAGCCTCCCGCGCGCTATAATGAAGCGTCGCTTATAAAAGCTCTTGAAGAAAACGGAATAGGCAGACCTTCAACTTACGCGCCGACTATTTCGACAATTCTCGACAGGCATTATGTCGAGCGCGAACAGGGAAACCAGCTTAAACCCACGTCATTGGGAGAGGTAATAACCGCGCTTTTGAAGGATAAATTCAACAACATAGTTGATGTGAAATTCACGGCGAAAATGGAGAGCAGCCTTGACGACATTGAAAACGGCGACAGAGACTGGGTAGAAACGCTCAGAAAGTTTTATGACGGATTTGAACAGTCGCTCGAAAAAGCCGAAAAGGAAATGGATGGAAAGCACGTTAAAATCCCCGACGAGCCTACGGATATTGTCTGTGAAGAATGCGGAAAACCTATGGTGATAAAAATCGGTCCGTATGGAAAATTTCTCGGCTGTTCGGGATTTCCCGAATGTAAGTTCACAAAGAAGATAGTGACCGAGACAAAGGGCGCTTGTCCGAAATGCGGAAAGAAAATGCTCCTTAAAAAGTCGAAAAAGGGAAAACCGTTTTACGGCTGTGAAAATTATAAGGACTGCAACTATATGACATGGGATCTCCCGATTGAAGAAAAATGCCCGAATTGCGGCAGGACAATGTTTAAGAAAACGGGAAAACTCGGAAAAATTTACTGCGCGGGCGAGGGCTGCGGATACGAGCGCCCATTAGACAAAACAAAGGACAAAGATGAAAGTTAAGGTTATAGGCGCGGGACTTGCGGGGTGCGAAGCGGCAATGCAGCTTGCGCGGCGCGGGTTTTCGGTGGAATTGTACGAAATGAAGCCGAAGAAATACTCCCCCGCGCACAAATATGAGGGCTTCGCGGAGCTGGTCTGCTCGAATTCGCTGAAGGCGTCGCGCGTGAGTTCTGCGTGCGGGCTGCTCAAAGCCGAGATGAAAATGCTCGGCTCGGTGATTTGTGAGGCAGCCGAAAAAACGGCAGTTCCCGCAGGCGGAGCGCTTGCGGTGGACAGATACGCATTCTCCGACGAAGTTACGAGAATTATCCGCGAAGAGCCTAATATTACGGTAATTTCCGAAGAAGTTTGCGAGTTTCCCGAAAAAAACGCCGTTATCTGCACAGGACCGCTGACATCCGACGCGTTCGCCGAGAAAATAAGCGAGAGGTTCGGCAGGAACGGCAGGTTTATGAGCTTTTATGACGCGTCCGCGCCGATAGTCACTGCCGAGAGCATCGACCGTTCGATAGCGTTTTCACAGTCGCGCTACGACAAGGGCGGCGCGGATTACCTCAATTGCCCGATGACGCGGGAGGAGTACGAGCGCTTTTGGAACGAGCTTGTAAACGCCGAGCCCGCCGAGCTTCACAAGTTTGACAAAAACCCGAACGTCTATGAGGGTTGTATGCCTGTGGAGATCCTCGCAAAGCGCGGGATAGAAAGCGCACGTTACGGTTGTATGAAGCCCGTGGGACTTACCGACCCGCGCACGGGAAAGCGCCCTTATGCGGCAGTGCAGCTGCGCGCCGAAAACAAGGATGCGACAATGTACAACCTCGTGGGGTTTCAGACTCATCTGAAATTCGGCGAGCAGAAGCGCGTGTTCTCGATGATACCGGGGCTTGAAAACGCCGAGTTCGTGAGATACGGCGTGATGCACCGCAACACATACATCTGTTCGAGAACGCTCCTCGACAAGAATTTTATGCTCAAAGGCTCGGATAACGTGTTCTTCGGCGGTCAGATAACGGGCGTTGAGGGATATGTCGAGAGCGCGGCTTCGGGGATAGCGGCGGGCAGGGCGCTCGCGGATATCCTGTCGGGCAGGGAGCCGATAAGATACCCGAACACCACGATGCTCGGCGCACTTGTCGATTACGTCTGCGATTGGACGGACGACGAGGATTGGTATGTGGATTTCGAGCCTATGGGCGCGAATATGGGTCTTCTTCCGCCGCTTGACGCGGATCTGAATGTGAAGCTCG
>CANRDI010000022.1 GCA_947629335.1 uncultured Clostridia bacterium
GCTTCGCCGCGACCAGAGAGGAAACTTTTTTGAAAAAAAGTTTCCTCTCTGGACTCTCCTTCAAAAAACTTATGTGCTCCGCTCGTTCGGTGGTTTTAAAAAGAAAAGTGCTTCGCCGCTCAATACAAATTCTAATCTCTAACCTCTAACAGCGTTATCCGCCGAAGGCGGATAACGCGCTAGCCTCTAAGCGGGCAGATTGTTCCTTATTCAATTTCAAGATGTTTTGCTTCGGGAACTTTCTCCTGCTTTTTCGGCATTGTAAGTTTAAGCACCCCGTTTTCATACTTCGCTTTTATCTCATCGGTATTTACCGAGGAAACGTCAAACTGCCTGCTGTACTTTCCGTATGAGCGCTCAACGCGAACATACTTATCCTTTTTGTCTTTCTGCTCGCATTCCGAATGGCGCTCGGCATTTATCGTAAGCGTGTTTTCGGAAATGTCAAGGTGAATATCCTTTTTATCAAACCCCGGAAGATCCGCTTCAAGCATGAAATTCTCACCGTCGTCGGTAATATCCGTCTTAAATTCAGCTATGTCGCCGCTCCTGAAAAACGAGCCGAACGGTTCGCTGAAAAACTGTCTTTCAAGCTCTTCCATTTCGCGGAAAGGATTGTATGAAACCTCATTCATTCTTCTGTATGGTCTTAATTCAAACATAATAAATACCTCCTGAAAATTTGTTTGTGTTTTAGCTCCTGTTTACACGAACTTAAATGCTCGGAAAGCAAAATTTTCACGGAACAATAATCTTTAATGTAGTTAATCGGAAAATTTTCTGCAAGGCGAGCGTTTAGCAGTTGTGTCAGATATAGTATCTGCCGTTATCCCGTACATAATTCATCGGAATCACTTCTTTCTTTTTTCTTTCTGAGCATATTGTAAAGCCCATTTGTGAAAGCTGTATTATGAGATTGTGATAATTAGATGAAAATTAGCACTCTCTGTCCGAGAGTGCTAATCGGTTTTATTCACTAATTATTGACGATAGATCTTCAATGCCGAATAACAGTCTTACATAAGCCTTCGCATAATACCAGACTTACTCGCTGTCAAAATAACTTTCCTCTTCGATTTTCAGAATGTCCTGTGAGTTTTCACTGACGTCAAGCTGTTCTACCGATCTGAGGCTTCTGTTAATTGCCCGCGAGCGTACTCCTATAAGTTTTTCAAGGTCGTTGTCAGCCTTTCGCAGATTATTTCTCGCCGACTCAAACACTTTTCCGAATGTTTCAAACTCTTTCTTTGCCGCGCCGAGTATCTTCCATACCTCGCCTGTCTTTTTCTGTATAGCAAGCGTGCGAAATCCCATTTGGAGGCTGTTGAGCATTGCCGCCATAGTAGAAGGTCCTGCGATATTGACCTGAAAACTGTTCTGTAAGACCTCTACAAGCCCCATATTTATCACTTCAGCATACAATCCCTCGGACGGCAAAAACATAATTGCGAAATTTGTCGTCTGCGGAGGAACTATGTACTTATCGCGGATACTCTTTGCCTCATGCTTTATCTCGCTTTCGAGCAGGGCTTTCTTTGCCTTTATCTGCTCCGGATTTCCGCTTTCATATGCTGAAAGCAGATCCGAAAACCTGTCCATAGGAAATTTCGAGTCGATCGGCAAATATACAAATTCATTCTTTTCTGCTCCGGGAAGTTTTATTACAAAATCCACTTTTTCGCTGCTGTTCGGCTTTACCGACTGCTGGGAGCTGAACTGTTCGGGCGCAAGTATCTGTTCAAGAATAGCTCCGAGCTGAATTTCTCCGAGCGTTCCTCTTGTTTTGACATTTGAAAGTACATTTTTAAGATCGGACACTCCCGAAGCAACAGTCTTCATCTCGCCAAGTCCTTGATGTACCTGTTCAAGCTGTTTGCTAACTGCCGAGAATGACTGTGTAAATCTGTCGTTCAATGTTTTCTGGAGCTTTTCGTTTACCGTTTCGTTTATCTTGTCAAGGCTCTGACGATTGTCAGCGCGCAGTTTTTCAATGCTTTCACTGTTGGATCTGCGCGATTGTTCGAGCGAATTTAATATATTCTCGCTGATTTTTCCGAAATCGCCCTCAAGTTTGGACAACTTTTCATTTACCGCCACATTTATCTTGTCAAGGCTCTGCTGATTGTCAGCGCGCAGTTTTTCAATGCTCTCGCTGTTGGATCTGCGCGATTGTTCGAGCGAATTTAATATATTCTCGCTGATTTTTCCGAAATCGCCCTCTAATTTGGACAACTTTTCATTTACCGTCGCATTTATCTTGTCGAGGCTCTGCTGATTGTCAGCGCGCAGTTTTTCAATGCTCTCGCTGTTGGATCTGCACGACTGTTCGAGAGAATTTAATATATTCTCACTGATTTTTCCGAAATCGCTCTCTAATTTGGACAGCTTTTCGTTTGCAGCTTTTTGCTGTGTTTCCTGAGAACCGCGGAGATTATCGCCAAGCATGGCGATATTTTTCACGACCGAGTTGTTCACTCTTTCCACCTGATCCATAAGCGTTCGGTTCTGCAAATCGTACTGTTGTTTAATTAGTTCAAGCTCCGAACTGATGTCAGAAAGTTCTTCTTCGATCTGTTCCTGACTTTTGTCATTTTTCTTTTTCATCTGAAATATCAGCATGACCGCGAGCAATATTACGCTTAATGCAGAAAAGACAAGCGATAGTATTGAAATGGTTTCCATGATTTTTCCTTTCTTTTAATTCCAGATCCAATAAAATAATATATAACTGTCGTTGTTTACTTTGTCAACACCAACTGTCAAGTGCAATGCCGAACAAAAATTGCTTACAAGATGCGCAGTCATATCTTTCGTCACAGCGCCTGAACTTGACGCAGTAAAACGTACCATGAAAAAACATTCAAGCATAACATGAGCAAAGGCGTAAGTCTGTCTTTATACGGAGATGTACAGGATATGATAATTTCATTGCTCGTTCAGTACGATATTGATGTCAATGCTTTCTGCGCTTAATTAGCAGGAATACGAAAACTCCCGCGGCTATAAGCAAAAGTCCGCCCCCTACAGCTATCGACACCCACAAGCCGAATGTATCGGCTCTGTCGGATAAATTTGAAGTGCTGTCCGAATTATCGGAAGAATTTTCGCTCTGGATATTGTTTTCCGACGAAGCCGAGGACGAGCTGTTCTGAGAAACCGAACTTGACGGCGCGGAGGACGCAGTATCGGACGATGAACTTTCAAAAGCCGGTTCGTCAGATGAAGAATAAGAGCTGCTTGAAGATGAAGGAGCAGAAGATGATGACGGCGACGGGGCAGAAGATGACGACTGTGCAGAAGAAGATGATGACGAAGGAATAATGGGATTTGAAGCGGAAACGGATTTCGTTATAATTCTTCCGTCGGGAAGTTCTGCCGTAATAACTGCATCACCGCTTGATTTGGCAGTTATTACTCCGTTTGATACAGTAATGTCGCTGTTTGATGAACTCCATTTGATCTGCTCTGTGTTATTGTCCATAAAAATAAGACCTTTTGATTTATAACCGTCATATTCTACCGACGCAGTAACGGTGATTTTGTCCACCCCGCTCAAATTATCCGGACAGTTTATTTCATAGGACGTTATATACTCGTTTTTTACTTCGAGCGTCTGAATGATATTTCCCGAAGCAACGCCGCGAGTGCTGTCTGAAGATGAGCTTGAAAACTCGCCCGCCGTAGTGTTATAAATTTTTGCAGATTTTGTACAGAATGTTGCAAGACCTACATAGCAGTTGTCGGGATCTATCATAGCGGTATAGTGACCGGTAGATCTGCCGGTGTTATTTACCCAGTTATTTTTTTCGTTATACCACTGGCTTATTCCAAGCAGCATATTTTCGCTGCTGTTCCATGCAAGAACCTCTGTGTAGCTTCTTACACCGTTGGGGCTGTTAAACCAGATACTCTCGCCGTTAGTTCTCGCGTGATTTACAGTAACGCTTGATTCAGCGGCGCGTATTCTTGCGATATATTCGAGGTCGGCGTCCCACTGAACAGGCACATAATCGCTTGGCGTCAGAGGCTCGTCGGTTTTGGGATTTCTTACTCCCTCGTTGCAGGCTTCCTTTCGTATTGCGTTGATACGATTTAGGGCTTGATCAATTTGCGTTATGTATTTCCCCTCAATTCCGAGGAATACACAGTCTTCACTCGGAGTATCCGTTGTAGTGGGCAAAACCGTAAGCGCACATGCAGTATATGACGGAGATATAATTTCAAAAAAGAGCAAAATTGCGAAAAACACCGACGCTGTGAGCGTTATTATATGTTTTTTCATAATATAAAAGTCCTTTCATAATTATCCGAATTTTTCAATAATATTCAAACAAAAATCCTTAAAAATTTTTAATATTTTTGCAGTATATGGTGCAGTTTGCATATACAATTGAATGTGCAAGGCATTAAAATCTATAATAATTGCACTGCAATTATTATATCATAAATTATTTATTTTGTCAATTCGATGTAAGTTGTTGGAGCGGAGAACAGCGTTTCCTCTTTCCGACCGCGCCGCAAGGCGCGGTACATAAAAGTTTTGAAAAGGGGCTTGGGGGAAAACTTTTTCAAAAGTTTTCCCCCAAAGAATTTCAAAAAACTTTCATGTCGCGCCTTGCGGCGCGGTCGGAAAGCGGAAGCACTTTTCCCTTACGGCACGTTACATAAAAGTTTTGAAAGGGGGCCTGGGGGAAAACTTTTTCAAAAGTTTTCCCCCAAAACAATTCGCAAAAACTTTCGTACCGCGCCTTGCGGCGCGGTCGGAGAGCGGAAACGTTGTTTTTCTGCATTAACTTGTTTTGATTTATAGGTGCATTGCCGAAAGAAATTCACTTTTTTATTTCGTTTCTTTGCTTCAAACGCACGCACCCGTTTTGTGGTTCTTCTGTTTATTACTGTGGAAGAACCAAACCGCGGAGGGAACCTGCCGGTTCCCCCGCTCCCCCTCCAGCGGATTGAGATTTTCAAAATTTCATTTTGAAAATCTCAATGTGGGGAAAACTCTTGTTTTCCCCACACCCTTTAGCGCTTTGCTTGCGCAAGTTTCGCGGCTTCGCCGCGACCAGAGGGAAAAACTTTTTTGAAAAAAAAGTTTTTCCCTCTGGACTTCCTTTTCAAAAAACTTTTGTGCCGCGCCTTGCGGCGCGGTCGGAAAGCGGAAGCACTGTCCGACTTATCTCTTACCTCTGCACTCACAGCGCAAATTTATCCTTCATCCTCTCCAATATATTACCTATGGGTTTTGAAAACAACAGCAGAAATATCAAATTTGAAACGGCATAAATTATCGTGAAATGCAGCGAAGAAATGACCGCCGCAAAGTATCTTGAAATATTGAAATATCCGTCCGCCCACAACACTGTCCAAATGTCCATAAGCAGCGAGTACATTACTCCCGAAATCACCGCATAAACACAAAGAATTATCTTATTCCTTTTAAGCAATTCGGAGAGTATTCCCGCGATAAGCCCGATAAATCCCCAGCTAAACATCTGAAACGGCGTCCAGGGTCCTTGTCCGAAATAAAAGTTGGAAATGACCGCCGACAGCGCGCCTGTCATAAATCCCGCTTCACTTCCGAAATACATTGCGGTGATAACTACCATAGCCGTTACGGGCTTGAACCCCGGAATAGGCATAAACAGTATCCTGCCCACGACCGAAAGCGCTGTCATAACCGCTATAAGTATGAGCCTTTTAGTGTTCTGCCTTCCTTTTTCAAATCTTATAAAAAACGGCACGCACGCCAAAACCGCAATGCACAGCGTTATCCAAGCGTACATCCTGCCGCTGAAAAGAATTGCTCCGCCTATGACGGCAAAAGGAATAAGCAGACATATTATTCCGTAAGAAAGCCTTTTTTTCATGTCTCACCGCCGTTTTCAAGACAGCGCCGTATGACCTGTTCACAGGTTACGGCATTTTTCCACAAGCCCCTTGCCATACGGTTTGCGGCAGTTGTATAAAAATTATTCTCCGAAAAAAATTTTTCGGGAATATCCTCCGACAATATTTCGCCGTCAAAAAACAATGCACAGCGGTCTGCGTTCTCTGCGGCAAATTCTACGTCGTGCGTCACCATAATTATCGTCAAGCCGCCGCGTTTTAATTCCGAGAGCAATTCTCCCAAAGTATGTTTTGAACAAGCGTCAAGCCCCTTTGTCGGCTCGTCAAGCAGCAATATCCGCGGCTCGGAAAGCAGTATTTTTGCAAGCGCACATTTTTGCTGTTCACCCCCGCTCAAATCGTAAGGATGTTTTTCAAGCAGGTGGGTTATTCCCGTTCTTTC
The DNA here is from genome assembly GCA_947629335.1 of uncultured Clostridia bacterium. GTDB lineage: Bacteria > Bacillota > Clostridia > Oscillospirales > Ruminococcaceae > CAG-115. Next base: position 6,290 of record CANRDI010000022.1, read on the forward strand.
GGCAATTGCGGTTATCTTTTCATTGCGTTCAGACTTCGGGATATCCATTGCTTTAAGCAATTCGCACAAATCTTTGAAAACGTTATCCTTTATAAATACCGTTTGAGGATCTTGCGGAAGGCAAGCCAAAAGCCGCCTGTAAAGAGAGTTTCCCTTATATTCCTTTATAGATATTCCGTTTATAAAAACCTTTCCGCGATAGGCTTTGTTCAAGCCTGAGATCACATTGAGCGTTGTGGTCTTTCCTGTGCCGTTTCCGCCGAGTATGCAGTAAAATTCTCCCTCATAAATTTTCAGAGAAGTTCCCCGCAGAATATCGGGCAGATCTTTTTCATATCTGAACCATACGTTTTTAAGTTCAACTGCGGTCTTTTCGTTATGAACATATTCCTTTGCCAACGTTTCTTTGAAAACAAAATGCCGCTCTAAAAAATCCCTGCCCTCTTTTACCGTAAGAGGACATTCGTCGGGTATCGAAAGGGAGTTGAATATCCTTACGGCGCTTGGAAGTCCTAAAAGCATAGGGTGCGTTTCGCTTATTTTCCGAAGTTCCTTTCCGATATTTTTCGGAGCGTCGCAGAGCAGGACCTTTCCGCTGTCCATTACCAGCACTTTATCTGCTATCGGGAAAATTTCTTCGAGGCGATGTTCTGCAATAATTATCGTAAGTCCGAGTTCTCTGTTCAGCTTTTGCAGAGTTGAAATAAAATCCGACGCGGCTATAGGGTCGAGCCGGCTCGTCGGCTCGTCAAGTATCAGTATCTTCGGCTGCATGACCATAACTGCCGCCAGATTAAGGAGCTGTTTCTGACCGCCCGAAAGCTCGTCCGTCTTTTTTCTGAACCAATTATGTATACCGAAATAGCTCGCCATTTCTCCCGTGCGTCTGCGAATTACTTCGGCGGGAACACCGAGGTTTTCCAAACCGAACGCCAATTCATGCCATACCTTGTCCGTTACTGTCTGACTATCGGGATCTTGCATTACATAGCCGATTTCAGACGCGCTCTTTCTGTCGTCAAGGTCGTTTTGTGAAATATTTTTGTAAAATATTTTCCCGCTTTTTTCTCCTTCGGGCGAAAGCTCTTTTTTTATCATTTTCAGTAGCGTTGTTTTCCCGCAGCCCGACTCTCCGCATACTGCCACAAATTCTCCGCTGTTTACCGATAGGTTTATGTTTTCTATAGCGTTTTTATCCGCTTTTGGATAGCGGAAACTTAAATTTTCGATATGTAATATTTCCACTTTATCCTCTCCTTTACCTCAATTATAAACGGCAGAAATGACAATATGCAAAACGCCGTATAAACAAATATCGAATACAGCGACAGATTTAATTCGGTTATTTTCGGGTAGTAATAAAACGTTGTTTTTCCCATAAATATTCCCGATACCGTAATGCCTGAAAGGACTGTGCAGACCGAAAGCAGGATAATGTCCTCGGCATAAAACCTGAACATTGAAAAATTAGTTCTTCCTTTAAGTCCGTAGCCTCTCGCTTTCATGGACGCGGACGTTTCCATGGAGTTTTCAATTGACCATGCGATCATAGCCGAAAACACACGCAAAGCACTTTTTATCCTGTCGAGAAAACTCTTTGAAGAATACAGTCCCATTGTTTTCTGAGCGCGGCTTACTCTGTGCATTTGCCGCTTAAACATCGGTATAAACCTCAAAGTCATGGACAGCACAAGCGATAGTTTCGGCATTGTCCTGCCGAACAGATACAGAAATTTATCGCTCGTCATAATTTCGCTGTAACATCTGAACCAAAGCATAACGGCTATGACCATAACGGCTGTAAATATGCCGCAGACAAATGCTTCAAGCGTAACGGGATTTCCGTTGAGGAAAAATAAAGGCGTAACTCCGTTATGAGAAAACAGGGGGTTTGTAATTGCCGTCAAAAAAAACATCGGCACATAAAATCCGATATTTCCCGCCGCCTCGCTACTCTTTAAAATCACACAGCAGAATAATATCCCCCCGACAAGTGCCGAAAGCTCGATAACGGGATTTTGAACAAACATTGCAAAGAGCAGTACCGATATAAAATAAACTGCCTCCACAGCGGGATGATAATTTGAAAAGGCTTTCATTTTTGCTGTCCTCCCATATTGCTTATCCACTCCGCTCCGACGTCGTTTCCGAGGTCGCAGGTATATATCCACTCGATATTCTGCCCGTCGTGAAGGACGTATTTTGAACAGCCGTAGTTCGGAAATTCCCCGTCAACTCGGTACATCCACCCCGAAAGCGGTCCGCAGGAAAACTCGTAAAGATAATTTATGCCTTGGATATAGACGCTTCCAAAACTGTTCTGCTTTATGCCCTGATATTCCATTTGAATTTTGTTGTATCTTACCGCCCTGTCGAGAATGTCGAAAACCGTGTCGCCCTCGCGCAGGACGTATTCCGTTGTCGGCAGGATAACGCCGTCAGGCGGAACAAACTCTTCCGAGCGCAGGTTTTCATCAAGCTCGTCATAGTTTTCAAGTATCGTATCACAGCGTATGCTGATAAAAACCGTTTCGCTTTCGGGGGTGATGTCGTCAATATGCGTCAGATAATACTCGTCAACAGACTGGATCTCCGTTCCGTTTATAATAACGGCGACAATAAGAATTATCGCAAATACAGCGAGAATATCCTTTTTCATATTTACCATTCCTTTTATGGTTCTTCATCTTCATACATTGCCGAGAGTTCTTCCATTTCACGCGCTTTTCTGCATCGCCGTCTGCGTATCCTTAAAACAAGAATAATGCCGAGAATTATCGCAAGGACGCACAAACCTACGGCTATAATTATTCCGCGAAGCATGTTATCGAGTTTTGTTTTCGTTTTAATGATGTCGCCGCTGCCTGTTATTTTAGCGCGGTCATACTCGCTTAAAGCGTTATAGCGTTTAACAATTTCATCAACGGTTTTCTTATCGGAAAGAGTTATTTCGTCAAACGGATAAAGTTTGTTTAAAATTTCAGCGTTAAGGCTGTCAATTTCATCTTGTATCAATTTTATTTCAGCCTTTGCCGAGGTAAGTTTTCTGAGATATTCGTCCTTTCCCGTAAAATCGTCTGTATTGTTCAGCTTTTCAAGCAGGGTCGTGACAATTACATACTGCTCTGTCGTCAGCTTTTCGGGGAGTTGTTCAGCGGCTTTCATATCCTCCGCAGAAAAAATTGATTTTTGGGGAGCTTTTTCGCTGTCGCTTTCATCTTCTACAACAACGGTGTTCTCGGCAATTTCTTCCACGTCAATATTCCTTGCTTTTGCAGCGTCGGACAAGTTCCAATACCCGTTTACATAACATCTTTCGCTTTCGGTAATTGAATAAAAATCTTTTAAAAGCTGTTTTAATTCATTTTCATCAGTCGTCTGGTCAATGGCGGAAATTTCCTGTTCAAGCGCGTTTATGCGCTGTTTAAGTTCTTCGCTTTGCTCCGAGCGGAAATCGTACAGGGTTCGCATTCCGTTTTCCTGCCGCCAAAGCGCAGCCACAGTATAGAGCGTTTGTTCTCCTGCCATAGAGTTTGATTTATTCGGAACGGCGGCAGGGTTTTCGGGGTCGAATTTAAACGAATGTGCAAAACCTCCGTCGGGCATTTGATAAAGCAATATCCCGTCCAGAAGCGTTTTTCCGTTTTTAATAAAACGCTCGTCTGAAAGCGGGTCGATATTAAGACAGCAAAGCGACGTCAGAACTTGGTCGGTGCTTTCGACATTCTGCGTTCCCCAGCTTAAAAAATCGCCTGTTTCAAGCTGAAGCTCGGACAGGCACAAAAGCGCGCTGTCAACGACCTCGCGGACAGTCTTGTTCACCTCGGTTTTCAATGCCTTTTGCATGTAAGAATATCGCTTTTCGCTGTTGTAATACGGCGCGAGAGCTTGTACAGCCATGGCGGTTATATCGGGGTCGGAGATATTTCCGCTAAGCGCAAATCCTCCGTCCGAAAGCTGTCGGCAGAGAATTTCCGAAATAATATCGTCGCGGGAGTAAAAAGCCCCGTCGGGAATTTCATACCGCTTGCTGTCGAGGGCGATAAGCCCCCAAATCCAGCCGTTTATCCCCTGCCTGCCGAGAGAAGCTGTTTTGCCGCGGTCATATGTGCCGTCAGCGATAAGATTTATGGGCTGTCCGTTTTCATCTGTGCCGAAATTTGTCGGGTCACCGCCCATTGCAAGCACCGCGAGAGCTATTCTGTGCCATTCGGTAGCTTTTGACGAGCTTAGTTTTTCGGGCAGGCGATAGCGCTCCTGCACGATGTCTTTCAAGACCGCAAGATAGCCGCTGTTGTTGTCGGAAATTCCGAGCCTCCCAAGTCCTATCGGATACCAGTCGCCCGCGGTCGAGCCTGCCTGTTCGAGAAACGTATCGTTTATCAGATATTTATCCGATCCAATGTCGGTTTTCTTCCACTCAATAATATCGTTTGCAATTTCAAGAGCGTCATTTGCTGCCGCTCCATATGCGGGATAAAACAGGCACAACGCTGTACACAAAGCCATGCACAAGACTGCCGCAAAACGTTTAAGCATTTTATCGCCCCTTTGAAAATTATTTTTTCCTCAGCCTTATTACGGCAAATCCGACCGCAGCCGCGACAACTGCCAAAATTGCGGCAACGATAATCGGCGCGGCGTTTGGGTTTTCGGATTTATCCGAAGCGTCCGAAAGAGCGGAACTGTCCGAACTGTTTACAGACGAGCCTTGCACTGAAACAGCCGCCGAGCTTGAAAAATTCGGAGTTAAAGTTGTACTTGAAACAGCGCTTGAAGAACTCGCCGCGCCTGAAGCTGGATTTTTGGAACTTGAAACAGTGCTTGAAGGACTTGCCGAGCTTGAAGCTGGATTTTCGGAACTTGAAACAGTGCTTGAAGAACTCGCCGAGCTTGAAGCTGGATTTTCGGAACTTGAAACAGTGCTTGAAGGACTTGCCGAGCTTAAAGCGGGATTTTTTGAACTTGAAACGGCGCTTGAAGCGCTCTCAACAGCGGGTGCGGAAAGGGCGTTTTTAAGCTGCAAAACAGCATTGTCAACGCTTTTCTGCGTTACGTCAAGCGTTTCCATAACGGAAAGCGCCGACTGATATGTCGAACTTACGTTTGCGCTTGACATAAGACCCGAAGAACGCGCCTTGCATATCTGTACGCTCAGCTCGTCCTTGTTTGCAGTTGTGAAATATCCCGATTTCGGAGCGTCACCAGCGTTTGGAAAGCTGCCGCTCCCCAAAGCGCCAAGTCCGCCGATGTCCGCTCCATAGCCGAGCGTAAACTGCACTCTAATAACGTCGCCGTCCGAAATATATTCGTCCGCAAAACCGACGTTAGGAAAAGTGTTGTTTACAGAGTACATCCACCCCGAACCGTTTGTAAGATCAAATTCTCCGATATAGCCGCCTTTATAGTCGTTTTCGTCAAAATATGTCATTGTTTCATCAAGATGCGGCTTTAAGACTGACGGAATATTCGGCGTTATATCAAGTTTTTTCGGTTTTGCGGGAGCTTCGCTTTTGGTATAGTTATTATACTTGGCATTTGAAGCTGTTCCGTCTGCAATATAGCCGAGATAAAACGAGGATCTCGGAGTTCCGCTGTAATATCCTGCATAGCCGTTGTCTCGGAGCAGCCTTAAAAGCTGTTCCGCGGCGGTTTCGCCCTCATAAATCGGCACTTCAACGGGATAAACCAGATACCCGCAGCCGATAGTGAAAAGCTCTACGCTCCAGACCGCAGAGCCTATTTGTTCGCCCTCGGCGGCTTTTTGATAGTTTATATGATAGACAAGCTCTTTTTTCTTTCCGCCGTCTGAAACAGCCGAAACGCTTATGATATTCTCGCCCTCTTCGGTGAAAAAAAGCGTATAGCTTGTCTTTTCGGTGTCGTCCCAAGTCGGGGCAATGGTCTGACCATTTAGTTTTACGGTTGATTTTATCTTTTCATTTGCCGAGTTTCTCGCCCATACGTCAAACGTCTTTTTGCTTCCGAGCTGAATACTGCCGTCAACAAGCGTTGTTTTTATTTCGGGATATGCCGCGGCGCTTGCATAAAGTGCCGTAAAATCAAAACAGCACAGCGCAATAACGGCGCAGAGCATTATCGAAATTATTTTCTTTATCAAAATAAGCTCCTTATTCTTTAAAACTTTTGAGAAACCCTCTGCCGAGGGTTTCTCAACGTTTTATCTGTTATCTTGCCTTTTTCCTCATAATTACTGCCGCAAGCGCCGAAATGCTCAGTGCCATAATGCAAATGCATACGGGCATATCCGCCGCGCCCGTGTCGGGCGATTTTTCGGTTATCTCGGTCGAGGTAACAATATACCTGCTGAAATGGTCGGTTTCAAATACCGCGCAGCCGTCTTTTAAAACTGCATTTTTAACACGCTCATAATAGCCGCCGTCCGTTATGTGATAAACATAAATGTTCTTTGCATTTTTAAGGAAATCGGGCAGAGCGATCTTGACCGTTACCATACCATTCGGCTGAACTCCGTTGTCAAACGAAATATCATAAGTCACGCTGTTTTCGTTTTCGCTTTCCTCGACAAGCTCAACATTAAGTACTGCATTTTCCGATATCACTCCGCTCTGAGCTGTTACAGTTACTTCGCTGTGCTTTTCATCAACAAATTCCTTCGAGGGAGTTTGTGCGGGCTTGTCGTCAGGCTCATCGGGAGTTTGCGAGGGTTCGTCCGTTGGGTCATCTGCGGGCTTATTTTTAAGTTCAATAAGCGCCTTTTCCGCGTTTTCAAGAACAGTAAGATTTGGAACATAAGTTTTCAGTTCTTCGTCGAGGCTGTCATAAATCTCCCTTGCGTCAGCTATTGTTTTTTCATCTTCAAGCGAAACGTTTTCGGGAATTTTATTTATGCTTTCGACTGCCTTGTCGATTTCCTCGGTCTTATAGGTGTTCTGATACGAGAGTATGGGATAACCGCCGTTTTCCGCGCCGTACTTGTCTTTGATAAACGCCTTGCCGAGAGTTTTCAAAAACTCGTCGGACTGCATTTCCTCGGTTGTTTTTGCGGTAATACCGTCTGTTTCTTCGTTCGTTGAAATTGCCTTATCATAATAGCAGTCTGAGAAAGTGTTTTTGTTGGTTGCACTGCCGAATATTGCGCCGACCGAAGCGGGATTTTTACTTCCCTCAACAGTAATAGGGGTGATTTTTCCTATGCTGAAGCAGTTTTTAACGCTGTGTCCGTCCTGCATTTTGCCTATAATGCCGCCCATATCACAGCCGAGGCTGTCCTTGCCGCTGATATTTCCCGCGTTATAGCAGTTTTCTATCGTCACTTCAACAGACGTATTGTTACGGGAAGTGTCAAGATGTCCGACAATTCCCCCGACAGGCGACAATCCTGTTGCCGTTAAATTACCGACATTATAACAGCCGCTGATAACGCTCTTTCCTCCGTCGCGGACAGTCCCGACAATTCCTCCGAAATAGCCGCTCGCGGTTATATCTGCGCCATTCCAACAGTTGATAATGTCCGCGCCGTTGCTCCAGCCGACAATTCCTCCGACAAAACTTGACTTTGAGTTTATTTCTCCGCTTGCAACTCCGACATTCTTGATAACCGCGTTATTTCCTACATAACCGAAAAGTCCGCCCTGTGTTGAATAAAGATTGTCGATTGCATAGCCGCAGCCGTTGAAATTGCCGTCAAACATTAAACCCGATGAAGAACCTATGGGCTTCCAATTCTCAATACTGCTGAGGTCGATGTTATTTGTAAGTGCAAAGTACATTCCTGTTGTGCTTTTCTTGCCGTTTACGCGCTCTGCAAGAGCCGAAAGCTCGTCTGCATTGCCGATAAGATAAGGAGAATTTTCCGTTCCCTCGCCTTTCCACGGGAATTTTTCCGCTACTGTTATATCAACTTTCGCTTTCAAAATCCCATAAGTTACATAAACCGCCGTATCGCCTAAAGCAAGCTCTCCCGACGGAGTTATTTTGTAATCTTCAATAGCTTTCGCGCTGCCGTCGCTGTAAACTGCAACAACGCTCATTCCCTTGGGGTCGAAAATATCGCCCTCTGTATAATCTGTCTTATCGGGAGCTTTTGCAATTGAAACTGAAACAATATACGGCTCGTCTGTATCGAGTGCCTTTTCACCGCCGACAAGCTCTATCGCCGCCGCAAGAGCTGAATAATTTCCGACATATCTCCGCTCGCTTTCAGGAACAGCTCTGAATTTTTCGAGAGCATCTTTCAGGCTTGCTTTATATTTTTCGGCAGTAGGCTTCGGAAGATTGTCAATTGCCTCAACAGCCGCATTTATTGCCGCTCTGTCGCTTTCGCTGAAATCATCTCGCATATCGTAAAGCGCTCTCATTCCACTTTCAAATCTCCAATAGGAAACAAGCGCGTATGCCGCCTGATCGTTAGCCATAGAGTTGAAGCTGCCGCCGATAACGTGGCAGAAACCGCCGTCTTTAAGGCGGAATTTCAGCACGCCGTCAAGTATTGTCTTCCCGCTTTCGGTTATAAACCTTTCGTCTTTTGCGGGGTCAATTCCAAGCGAACAAAGCGCCACAAGCACCTGTGAAACTCCCTCAACGTTATTTGTACTCCATGATGAGAACGTTCCGTTTTCGTCCATTTTCGCGCCGAGGCAGTCTAAAGCCTCGTCTACGCATTGACGGACGGTTTTTGAAACCTCTTTTTTGCTGTTGCCGTTTGTGTAGGTGTAGACGGTATCGTCGTTATAGTACGGCGCGAGCGCCTGAATTGCCATTGCCGTAATATCAACGTCAGAGCTTGTTCCATAGCCGCCAAGCACCCAGCCGCCGTATTCATTTCCGTTTACGCCGTCGGTAAGCTGTCTTGAAAGTATCTCGGTTATAAACTTTTCGCGGGTATTCTTTGCGTTTTCGGGTATTTCATAGTCCCCCGTATCAAGCGCGATAAGCCCCCAAATCCAGCCGTTTATGCCCTGCATTCCGGGGTTTAAGTGATCATAACTGCCGTCAGCTATAAGGTTTATGGGCTTATCATTGTAAGCTCCGAAATTCGTCGGGTCGCCGCCGAGCGCCTTTATAGTAACGACCGCTCTGTGCCATTCTGTCGCTTTTCTGCTGTGGAGAATACCGTTGTTTGCTTTGTAGGTGGTTTCAATATAAGTTTTCATTGCCGAAAGATATTCGTCATACCCCTCGTCGATAAGATATACATATTCGCCCTTTTGGTTGTAATAACCATATCTTCCGAGCGCTAAAACGAGCCAGTCGGTAGCTGTTGAACTTGCGCCGCTGAGATAACCCTCGCTGCTGAACAGCTTGTCCGAAGCGGAAAGTTTCGCGTTTGCTTTCGCGCTGTTTAATGCTGATTTAATATATTCCGAAAGCTCCGCCGCAAGCTCTGTTTTTTCAGCATACTTCGGCTTTACAAACTCGCCTGTGCTGATATTGCTTTCCCATTTGAGAACAGGGTGAGCTGTGCCGCTTTTAAACGAATCTCCGAGCGCCGTAACGTCAATTTCGGAGAAGTCCTCAACCTCGGTGTAATTATAATTGTTTAAATTTGCAAGCGCTTTTGCACAATAACAATTTGTGACAGTACCCCTTGTTTTTCCCACAACAGCGCCGATGTTGTTGTCAGCGCCCGCGGTATCAACTATTTCGCCTGCATTAAAACAATTTTCAAACGAAGTGTTTCCCGCTTTGTGACCTCCGCCAACTCCGCCGACAGTCGCAGGACCTGTGACAGTGCCGACATTATATGAGTTTTTGACAGTGCCCTTGCCGTATGCGTTTCCGACAACTCCGCCGATGTATCCCGTGGTTCCCGTTATATCGCCCGTGTTGAAACAGCCGTCAACGGTAAACGCGCCGCCGCTGTAACCAACCACGCCGCCGACCGCGCTGCCGCCCGAAACTGCCGCTTTATTCGCGCAGTTTTCGACTGTTCCCGCGTTAAGATAGCCGACAACGCCCGCTGTATTGCTGCTACCGTTTACTGCTCCGTCAACAACGAGATTTTTTATCGTCCCTTTGTCTACATATCCGAAAAGCCCGACATAGCTTCCCGAAGTAATGTTTATTATCACGGTGTGATAATCTCCGTCAAATGTTCCGCTGAACTTGTTTTTTGAATTGCCTATTGGCGTCCATTCTACGTCCTCTGCGGAAATGTTTGCGTTAAGTTTTACTGTTTTTCCCTCGTAGGTGTTGCCGTTGTTTACGTCATCGGCGAACTTTTGTAATTCCTCAAATGTTGAAATTACGGTGGTTTCGGTTTCTTCCGCGGCAAATGCAAATCTCGGAATAACCGAAAGCATCACAAATACCGAAAGTATTACGGCTATGAACCGTGTCATTGTTTTCATTTTCAACTCTCCTTGCGGTCTTTCCCGCTTAAAAATTTTTTCTTGCCCGAATTTCTGCGCTTTTTCTTTTTGGGAGAGGCGGGCTTCGGCTCTTTCAGACCCGCGGCTTCAAGCGCGCGCGGCCACGGACCGAGATATGCCTTTATTCGGGATCTTGTAACATCATCAAAGTCCTCTTTTTTCGGCAGTCTGCCAAGCTCTTCAAATTTCTCCCGCAAAAGTCCTGCCGCCAAAGACTTTTTATCCTCTGTTGACATTCGATCCCTCCTTTACAATAAAAAAACTCTTTCGACCCAAAGGTCAAAAGAGTACAACTGATTTATCGAAACTTAAACCAAGGCTTTGGACGCAAAAAAGAGTGCAAAGCCTGTTAAGCAATAAATCGGCTGCACTCTTCTCACCAAAGTTGTGTTTAACCAAAAAGACACGGCAGGTATCCTGACTTATGATCAAGCGGCATACAGCCGCAAAGAGCATACCTTCTCAGAAATAATTTCCAATGGTCTTATGCTCTGATTTCGTCAAATACAGTAATGGCGGTTGTTTCGGATTCAAACCGAATTCCCTTTTGATCTACTCAGCTAACAACTTTTCAAACCGTATCAATTTTATTAACTTGATAGATATTTTACCACAATATCCTAAATTTGTCAAGGGGGTTTTAGATTTTTTATAAGACATGATTTTTTAGCATTCAACAGCATTTGAAATATCCCGATCACGCATTATCCGTCTCGGATAATATTTCCACGGCGTTCGGCTTATTGATTTTTACGCTGATAGATTTTACATATTTTTGAGCGCAAATGTTTCGGTTTACCCGAAATGCAGATACGATAAGATTTATGATATTATCCTTTTCATCCGACATATCTTCAGGGAGATAAATTTTGTTTATTTCCCATTTAAGATGACAGTTTGCGTCATATTTTTCGCCTCTCAGGGTCGCGTCTACTCTTATGATACGTCTGTTAAGCAAAAAAACAAAATAAGTCGGCGAAAAACAAAATCCGCCGTCTATGTCTATCAAAAATGCATTTTTCTCCCTGTCCGAACACCATTTCATACCAAAAGACAGACTAAGATGTTTTCCAAAACGATTCATTAACTGCATAGAACTTATGAACATCAGATCCTCTTCGGTAACTGTTTCATACACAAAAGCCACGGCAAATTCCTCCCTGTTTCCCAAAAGCGAAATTAATGTGAATGAATACAGAATTATTATATATGCTTTTTAAAATATTGTCAAGTATTTTTCTTAAAATTCGGCTGATTTGATACATATTTTAACATTATGATACGATCTTAGAAAAATTTTACGGAGATTTTCGATTTTGATAGTTTGTTTTAAAAATCATTCAATCGGAAAACACAAATATTTATTTACAACTCAAAACACATCATATCCTGAGGATATTATTTCAGACTTTTACGGCAGCCTGATGATATGCTTTTATTATATTATATTTACAGAAAAATTTCAATATTTTTTCGCAAGATGCAGAAATCCTGCGCAACGTGTATAAATTCTGTACGGATCAACTAAAACTTGTTCTTATCTGCGCCGAGTGATACGGCAAAATTTGACGTAAATATAACTGCAATATATTTGTCCGGGGCTGTTTCAATTGTATAAATATTACGGGCTTCGATTTGAAAACAGCCTTATTTCATCAGCTCGTCCGACAGCCTTATTATCTCGTCTGCGAGCTTTTCTTTCCGCGCCTTTGTTATCGCCGAATAGACGGGATAAGCGCAAATTATGCCGACAATTCCCACTACTCCGACGATTATTCCGACAACAAAAAATTCCCCGCCCCATACCATTGTACAGCACATTCCGACGCCTAAAATCAGACAACTGAGAATGCCGATAATCAGCGAAACCACCGTCCCCGGCTTTGTCACGCTCTTGTCAAGGCGGCGCAGCTGCTCCATTTTATCCTCGGTTTTTTCGTGCGCGGCGTATTTGTCGCGTATCTTTTTTATTTCCTCCTGCTGTGACGCTGAATAGGTGTAATTAAAGGTGTTGTTCATTTTCAAATTCTCCTTTCCTGAGCCGTTTAGTTGACTTCCAAATCATAAAAATTGCAATTCCTATAACAATTGTGCAGACAGCTCCGCCTGTTGCTCCCGTCATTGCCTTCCTGAAAAGCGGGTCGTCGTCGCTGCCGAATTGCGCGAGCATTGCTGTTTCAAGCGACAAAATCGACACCATTGCCGCGACGAGATTTATCACCTTCGCCGCCGACAACAGCGGGCTGCCGTGTTTTCTGAATTTAACAAGGTTGATTACTGCAACGATTATCATATAAAACGAATACGCAGCCATTGCGTAAATCAGCAGTCCGGGGTAGTCGAAACCCTTGTTCTGATACACCATAAAGACGACTATTCCCGCAAGCGACTGGTTCATAATTAACAGCATTATTCCGCACAAACGATAGCGCCTCAGCTCCGCTTTCATAGTTAAAACCGCGCTGTTTTTGCCTTTGTGCAGGAGAATGAACCGCATTACCGCAAGCAAAATATAATAAATTGCAAGTGCAATAAACCAAACCGAACGGTAATAAATACCCGAAAATAATTTTACGGCAATGTACAAAAAATTAATAATCAGCCCGCAGTACAATGCAATTTCCGTGCGAAAGCGAACGTCCGAGAAAAAGCGATTTCCGAGTTTTGTGCTGCGGATTTTCTTCATAAATTTGCTGTCAATGAGCTGACTTTTCTTCAGCTTAAAAAACGCGATAATGCGCGGAAAATTCGTTATCGTAATCGTCAGCGCGTAGGCTGAACAAATATATGAGAGATACTCAATCGCGGGAATTTTGATGTTAAAAACAGCGACCGCAAGCACGAAAAGATAACCCGTAACCGCCAAAATCACCGCAGGCAAAGCGGGCGGGAAAAGCATTTTTCGGAGTATTTTTTTAATTCGCTCCATTCGCGTTTCTCCTTAATTTTACGGTAAAAGTGCTGCCCTTTCCGACCTCGCTTTCGACGGAAATTTCCCCACCGATTATGTCCATAATGCGTTTCACCAGCGCAAGTCCCAGACCGTTTCCCTGCATGGCGTGAGAGGTGTCGCCCTGATAGAATTTCTCGAAAATGTGCTTTCCCGTTTCGGGACTAATTCCGCACCCCGTGTCGCTGATTTTTACGAGCGCAAATTCCCCGTCCGTTGTAAGCGTGAGTGAAATTTTCCCGCCAGTTTCGGTGAATTTCAGCGCGTTTGAAAACAGATTGTTCCACACAAGCGAGAGCAGCTCGAAATCGCTTTCAATAAACACCTCGTCCTCAATATCCGTCGAAATATCTATCTGCTTTTCTTCCCAGACGCGCTCAAAATTCAGCAGGCACTCGCAGAGCTGCTCGCCCAAATCGTACAACTTTTTTTGCGGGAAAATCTGCTGATTTTCGAGCCTGTTCAGCTTTAGAATATTTGTTATAAGGTCAGCAAGCCGCCGCGATGAAACGGTAATTGTTTTCGCGTATTCAACTCGTTTTTCGTCGGGCAAATCGGGCGTTTGGAGCATTGTTCCGTAATTCTGAATGACCGCAAGCGGCGTTTTCAGTTCATGTGAAACGTTGGCTATAAAATCCGTGCGGAGCGTTTCAATGCCCGACAATTCCTGTGCCATACGGTTGAAATAATCCGCTATGACGTTGAACTCGTCTTGAGCGTCAAGACCTTTGAGCGACGCAATCCTCACCGAAAAATCCCCGTTCATAATTTTTTCGGCAGCTTGGGTGATATGGCGAACGGGGCGCGTTACCATAAACCACCGCCGAATTTCGTCGATAATCGTAAACAGCAGGCTGATTAAAATCACGTTTGCGAACGTCAGCCTTGCCGCAAGCGCGACATTTTCCTTTGTCATTTCGATTTTTGCGCCGGTTTGAAATGTCACCAAAAACAGCATCATACAGCACGTCACCGTGAACGAAATGACGAGGAAAAATGCCGCGAACCGCCGCGCCGCGCGGAGAATTTTTTCAAGCCGCAAATCCGCATTGTTATGCGCTTTCACTTAATCACCGCCTTGTAGCCCAAGCCATGCACGGTCTGAATTTCAAACTCGCCGCAATCGGAAAACTTGTCGCGGAGTTTTGTCATATAAACGTCAACGGCGCGCGGCGCGGTGTTGGTTTCCGCGTCCCAGAATTCGTCCATAAGCTGCGTGCGGGTGAATGTTTTTTTCGGATAAGACAACAGTTTGTAAATGATGTTGAACTCCCGCGCCGTGAGCGAAATTTCTTCTCCGTCAAAAACCGCCGTTCGTTCGTCTGCGTCAAGCGTAAGTTTCCCGATTTCAAGCCTGTGACTTGCAGCAATTTTTGACCGTCTGAGCAATGCACCAATTCGCAAAAACAACTCGTCAAGGTCGATAGGTTTCACCATATAGTCATCAATTCCAATGCGGTAACCGCGCTGTTTTGAAGCGAAATCGTCGCGTGCTGTCATAAACAAAATCGGAATGTCCTCGTTCAGCTCGCGGACAGTTTTCGCAAACTCAAACCCGTCAATTTCGGGCATCATAATATCGGAAATCACGAGGTCGAACGTGTTGCTGTACATAGCGTTGTACGCGTCGTTCGCGTTAAGACAGCCCTCCGCGGTGTAACCGCTTTGGTTCAGAAACGCGCACACCGCGCGGTTCAGGTCGCCGTCGTCCTCCACAACAAGTATTTTGAACATTTCCCAACCCCCTTTCTTATATTGTAGCACACAGATGTTAAAGTTTTGTTAAAGTTTCGGTAAATTTAAAAATATTTTTTAAAGACCCGCACAGCCTTTCGGACAATGCGGGTCTGTCTTAGAAATATCAACGCTGTGCGGCGTTTTTGCTTGCCTCGACGCTTGCTCTGCCTATCTCGCGGCTCGCTTCTATGCTTGCCTTGCCGATATCGTTCATACCTGCGGGATTTGCAGCGGAACGCTTGGCTTCCTTTGAAGCTTTTTCACGAGCGGCCTTTTCCTCTGCGAGCCGCTTTTTCGCGTCCTCGGCAGTTTCGCCTTCGTGAGTTAAAAACGTATCAACGAATTTGTCCTCGATTTTTTTGTAACCTTCGACAACTCCGTCTTGGATTTTCTTGTAACCTCCGACAACTCCCTTTTCAATTTTCTTGTACCCCTCGGCAACACCGTTTGCTATTTTCTCATTTGCTTCATTTAATTTGGACATAAAACCTTCTCCTTAACTTCAAAATTTTGATACGTCAAGCCGTTCTTCTTTTGCGGATAATTACAGAAATTACCGCCGCGATACCCGAAAGTGCAGCTGCAATTACTGCGGGAATTACAAACTTTTTCATGTATATACCTCCTTACTTCAACCCCTTGCAGAGCGGTATCAAGCAGAGCAGGAGAACCATTCCTGCAACGCCGACGATAATGCCCCATATCATAAGACCTTCCCAGACCATTGTCATGCACATTCCTACTCCGAAAGCAAGCGTTCCTACAACTCCGAGGGCTATAGTTCCTACAGTTTTGCCTGTGAGCTTGATTTGCGGCTTGCCCTTCATTTTACGGCGGACTATAATCATTATTAGCAGTATGAATGCTCCTATTGCCGCCACGATAATGCCCTGTGTGAATGCATTCCATTCGGGAAGCAGACACATGCACATTCCCAATGCGAACGGGATCCCTCCAATAACACTCAATAACAATGTAACAAAATTTTCCTTTTTCATAGTGAATACCTCCGTTGTTTAATTTGTGAGTTTCCTCACTTGCTGATTGTATTTTACAGCCTTGATGTTTCGGAAATTTTAGGGATTTGTTAAAGTTTTATTAAAAATTAAAACATCGGAGAAAAATTTTTAAGGCCATAGATTTTGCCGAAGTCGGACAAAAAGTTCTGAATGACTTTTTTCCGACCTGAACATTAAAAGGTAAGAGATCAGAACTTTAAATTCTGACCTCTTACTCCTGAACTATAAATCATAAAAAGAAAATAATAAATCAAAACCACGCATGAAATGCGTGGTTCCCGGTATCGGATCGCGCCTAAAAGCGTATTGAATATCCGACGATCTTATCGCATTCACAAGCAGCCGATTAAATGTTTTTTATCTGTTTGCGGATTATTACTAAGAAGTATGCCTCAGATCCTGCATCGAAATTTGATAATTTGTTTATGACACGTTATGCTCGAACACTGTTCCTTAAGCGTTATAGTCGGAAGGACCTATCAAAGCTTCGGGTCAGCTTTTCCATATCCTTACTCCGATCGTATCGGCTTTTATCTCATCTCTTGCTGTCTGAGAATATACCGCGAATGTAACGCCGTTGTAGGACGGGTGAACAAAAAATGCCCACCAGCAGTTGTCCATAGGATCGGGATTATCGTCAACTCGTCCATAAGATATTCCCGCGCGGTTTTCTAAATCCTTGTAACTCAAAACAGAGAAACTGCCTTTAAGGATATCGGACGTATTAATGCCATCAATTTGCGATCTTGCGCAGGTTGACAGGACAACGTTCTACTGTCACCTCGACAAAAATAACAGCAAGGAAGAACTGCTCCTGTTCAAGATAAACTAAGAGTGGAAAAAGTATGCCGATTTGGATAACGAAGACGTGAAAAAGAACAATGGCGATTATCTCACACGGTTTATTTACGAGAATAGAGAGCTGTTCACACTGCTGTATGGAAACGGTCTTGTGTCAGTCATAATGAAAGCAATGGAAATGATTATGCCGAAAGAGAGCGACGCTGATTTCGGCAATGATAAAAACACGGCGTACCTGATGTCTTTTTTCGTTTACGACTATTTCGGGATTATCTATCAATGAATAAAATACGGTTTTGATGAAACGTCGGAAGAAGTCGGCAAGCATATCACAAAAAGCATGAAAACAATTTAGTTCTATAAATTCAAAAAGCGCTCGGAAATTACGGGCGCTTTCTTGTTTTTGTATCTTCTCAAAGCAAACAGCGGGGATTTGGCAGTTTACAGTTGGCAGTGTTGAGTGTACAGTATGCGGCTCCGCTATCGCGGATACCTGCTACTGTGAAATCAACATTATTAAATGTAAACTGCCAACAGATATTTACTTGAAAAATTTGTCATATTATGCTATACTTAAAAATAGAGGAGTAATAACTTTATGATCGACTTAATTATATCAACCATTGAAAATGAAGAACAACGCAACGAATTAGCTGAATTTTACTCAACTCACAGGAATTGGCTGTGCAATATCGCATACTCGAAATTAAAAGACCGTTTTGATGCTGAAGACGCAGTACAGACGGTTTTTGCCGAGATTGCAGATGATCCCGAAATATTCTTCAAAATTGCTCCAAGAAATCGGCGGGCATACGTTGGGATCATAGTTCGGAACGTTTCCATTGAAATGTACAAAAAAAGAAACAAGGTACAGCTTGAAGAATTGGACGAGGAAACGGAAGATACATCATTCTCGCTTGAAGATGAAGTGTTTGATAAGATAACCCGTGAAGAGCTGCTGTCTTTTATGAAACAATTGCCTATTGAGCAGCAAACCGTTTTGTTGTTGCATTATTATTTTGACTTAACGATTTATGAAACTGCTCAGAGATTACATATCTCGGTTTCGACCGTGAACAATCGGCTGAAATCCGCACGCGGGGCAATAAGAAAATTTATAGACGAAGGGAACACAAACTATGTGTGAAAATATATTTAAAGAACTGCTCGGAGAGATGATGGAAAGTGAACTTGCGGAGTTTGACAATGCTCCCGACCGTAAACCGTCATTAAGACACCGCCTTGCTATGAAACGAATTTTTGCGCGGTATGAGAGGAATAAGCTGAAAGAAAACGAGCGAACAACTGCCGTTGAGCTGCCTCGCTCTCGCCTTAATTTTAAACAGCGTATTATTTTAGCGTTAGTTATTGTGCTGTTGATGTCATTTTTGGTCGGGTGGGTAGTTGTATTTACTTCAAAGGATTTTCACGGCATAATTTATGCCGACAACACACAGCTTTTTGCTATAAATACTGAAAATGCTCCGACAATAATTGAATACCAATACACTCTGGATCATGTACCCGAAGGATTTGAGTTGATAAAAACTGTTTCATCGCCGACTTTTGTCTATACATATTATCTGAACAATTCTACAGAACAAACTATAGTTTTGGAGCAATCTGTCAAGTTACATTATGACCCGCACTATGACAACGAACGCAGCAAGTTTGATGAGTTTAATATAAACGGAAAAACAGGATTGTTTATTGATTTTAGCACTGAAAAGCTAAACAGCTCAACTTTTATTTGGGACAATGGTGATTACATAATTGAAATTTCGTTAGATTTAGATAAAGATAGCGCAATAGATTTGTTAGAAATTAACAATTTTTTATAATTTATATATAGTTTTGTATACTAATTATCGGTAAAATCAGATGTGTATAATGAAGGGGGTAAAAAATATCGAAATATGCAGAAAGGAGGAGTTTCCAATGCACCTAAAACAAATAATAGTTTCGCTTGGGACTGCATTGCTTTTGTGCCTGAATTTTAGTGTTGTTTCTTATGCTGACACAGTAACAGTGACCACATTTGAGGACGACGGTATTTCGCCGGCATATGAAATCGCGGACAAATGTAAATCACATTTGGAAGTCTTAAATGGGACAGCATACTGTACAAGCACGGCAAAAGGCATAGACATCGTAAGCATTACCACAACACAAACCCTACAAAAGTACTGGGGATTGTGGATATGGAACGACGTAAACGGAGCAAGTTGGCGTGAACAATTTATCGGTAGTTCAACATGCTTGTCCAACACCAAAAGCGGTCTTGACAACGGCAAATATCGTTTAAAGTCCGTTTTCACGCTGATCGACGTGAACGGCAAAAGCGAAACTATCACGGTTTACAGCGATGAACAAGTGGTGTCGTAAGGACAACGATAACACAATTCTTGCTGAAAATGGAGAAATGAATAAAATTTTAAGCGAATAAAATTCGCAAATCTATTCCATTATGAATATTGTTTAAAGAAAGGACTTGTTATTATGACTAAAATTTTTAACAAAAAAGCACTGTTTGTTTTACTTGTGTTTGTTTTGGCATTTTGCTGGCTTGCTGTTCCCGCTTCAGCAGAGGGTGTTTCGTTTTCAAAAACCACATCTGATAACTTCACCGTTGAAAGCATTACAAACCCAATCCTAAGTGCAGATGGATTACACATGGAGGATATTGCAGTACCATTAGCAAATGTAGATAATTTTTCCGTTAAAGGTGAATCGTTTTTGGTTATTCCTGCAAGATACAATAGTAGTGAGGGCGTGTATGAACGTCTTATGAATCAAGAATACTGGAGCATAATGGGTTCCGGATACAGCCCATATAATTGTACGGTGTCAAGTGAAACATCACAATTTATGGCGGAAAATGGCTTTGATTTGCTTTATGTGGAATTGGTGTACAATATACAAGGAACATCCACCTACAGAATTGAATTAAGTCTTAGTAATCCTGAGTGGGTTGATTGCCCCAGCAGCGCTCAAGGCGGGAAAAATCTTGTTCGTTGGATGATGCCTAAAACGTATCATACATACAGTCTTAACGTTACCCCTAAAGGTTCGCTTATAGCGAAAAATTTAAGCGGTCATATTTCAATAGGCTAAAAAGGAGTGATGTTAGTGGAAATCAGCATTAACACAAGGCAAGTGAGTTACCGTTTTTCGGCAACGGGAACAAAAAAATCTGACAGCATTGATTTTACGGGTACGCTTGTAAATCAGACAAATGCTGAAGAAGAGAAAAAACTTCCTCCCGAAAAATGGGTGACAGAAACGGGATATTCTGCGGACGCCGTAAAAGCAGCCGCTGCGTTTATGCGCGATGAGCTTGGAATTGATGTTTCTAAAATCGAACCAACGCACGAAATAACTCCCGAACAAATGGAATGGCTCAGATCACGTCACGATTTCTCGTCAATGCGCCAAACGGTGATGTATTCGTTCAAAAATGAAGAAGGTAAAACGCAGTACGGCTTTCAGTCAACGCCCGAATACAGCAATTTTCTGGGCGACCTGATGTATCTCGGTATTTATTCAGAGCAGGAATTGACGGTCGATTTGTGGGTCGAACCGATCGATACAAGACCCGGCAGTTACGGCGGCGTAATATCAGAACATTTATCGGATTATATAGGCGGCAGTGCGCTTGATTTTTCACGGGCGCTTGTTTCAAACCTTGATAATATGTGGAATTTCTATAACGAGCGTTCAAAAGGCATTTTTGCAGTTGAAGGCGACGCGGAGTTTGCCGCGCTTATAAAGGAAAATTTTCTGGCCTTGCAGAAACAATTTTTAGAACTTCTTGATAAATTGTTCAAAAACAGCGATGAGGGTGTTCTTCAAAATGCCGTAAATCCCACCATTGAGGACGCTACCGAAAAGCTTAAAGAGGATTTTAGCGGCAAAATGTGATAGGTGTTTTACATTTTAGTTTTGGGGAGAACAATTGAGCGAATATTAACCGTGGAGAATGGTGGACGGACGGTATTTGACAACTCAATTGTTCTTCCCATTGAGTGCAAAAACCACATAACATTCTACTAATTCCTCAAAGTTCAAATTGATTTGTTTCGAGAGCTATGCAATATGGATTTAATTTTAGGAGGTTATTATGACAGCAATAGGAAATACAAATTGCAGCAATATTTTGAATGATGTGCTGTATGAGAGAGGATTAAAATCAAAAGGAACAAAAACGAGCGGACCTTTTGGAGTAACTGTCTATAATCTCTCCGATGAGATATTGGCGCACCGCAAGGAAGTGAAGGAACGCGCCAAACAAAAATATGAAGCCGGCGAGATGTGGACGGAAAATCCTTTGTTCAAAAACAATCTTAATTCATCTTTAGGTTATACCGTAAACAAAGACGCGATAAACAAGGTAAGAGAAAAGCTCAAATCGGAAGGCATTGACCCCTCAAAGCGCACTCCCACACATAACATAACAGATGAACAAATGGCTCAGCTTTCGGAAAAATATGATTTTGAGTATTTGAGCATTGCGGGTATGGAAGATATCGAATACGGAAATTTCTTGCTTGATCTTGCGTATATGAATGTTTTTTCGTGTGATGAACTGGAAGATGAATTTTTCGGCGTAAGCGATATCAACGTAAGCAGCATGGCTTGCCTTTATTGTACTCCTAATGACGGCAGTAAGCCGTATTATGTAGGGCAAAACGGCATACACTACAACAGCTATGAAGATTTCATAAAATCCGTAAAAATGGATTATATCCGCAACAAATATCCCGAACGTACCGAAAGCGATTATTTGGATATCTATGAAGATTATATGGCTAAAACAGAAGAACGGCTAAACGTTATCAGAGATTTTTTAGTCCGTGCTTTAAAGTACTATGATTATGGTCTCACTGACACGGTAAGACCCGTAATCGAGGACGCTTCCGGAAAAATTTTGGAGGACTTCGGCGTCAAAATGTGATAGGTGTTTTTACGTTTTAGTTTTAGAGAACAATTGAGAGAAACATATGTTTTTGGATGACACTAAAAATAAACTGCTTGATCTAATCGATTGGATATATATGAATTGCGGCAGTTTTGACGCTTTAATTTACTTGTTGCCGATAATTGTATTGTTTGGCGCAATTTATTGGATTGCGCGCGCATTGTGGCACAAACACAAGTTCAGTAATAATTTTGCAATCGTGCGAAAAAAATCCCGACTTAACGAATTTATCAGATTTCTTTTAGTTTGTTGGGGCTTATTTATAATTTGCGGGTTGCTGACGCCTACAGAATTCTGGAAATATTTTTGGAAATGTATGGTTCACGGATTTAAATACAATCCGTTTGAGGATTTTTTCCGTGCTCCCGGTATGCCAAACCCATTTCCATATTTATTGTCTTGTATTTTGAACGGTCATCCCGAATGGTTTTTCTATTCGGTACAAACTATAACTGATATTCTGTTAAACATTTCATTGTTTGTTCCATTGGGTTTAGCTCTGCCGTTTATCTGTAAAAAGGCGAAATTGCTTAAGGTAACGCTCATTGGTTTTTCTTTAAGTTTTGTTATAGAGATAGTGCAAATTTTTCTTAATGGCAGAATGAGCAATATTGATGATTTGTTGTGCAATACAATCGGCGCAGCTTTAGGATATGCGTTGTATGTTCTTATGAAAAAGGTGTTTCCCAATTTTACTGCCAAGTGCAAATTATCAGCAAATGACGTATTCCAAAATTTATCAAATTCAGATGTCCAATCAGATCAGCCCTAACAATATTCCGAACCTCACCAAATCCCAACGGATAAGGTGAGTTTTTTCTTATCGGGATACTTATGTTCACACCAGTCTCCTTTCAGAGTAATACTAAGCTCCAGTATCAGTATCTTAGACTACGGCGCAAGTGAAACCACAGTTCAGGAGAATATTGAGTTTTACTGTCAGCTATTCTTTTATTGGATAATATCGCTGCCTTGTTTCGCTGTGGTTTTAATGGGATTTATCAATACCGTGTATACCCGCAAGGAAAGGATTTTTAATAAAAAATCGGCAAATAACCTTTTAAAAATGGCATTGATACTTTTCATTTCCTCAATAATTTTCCTTATCGGAAACTTTGTTTTTATGTGTTTGGGTTGGAATAAGTTCATAAATTTGTACTTAGCCGTGGGCATATTGGGAGTAGTCTTTTCGGCAGGGATTTATGCTGTTCACAAGTATATTGCAAAGGGCGCGGCGAATAATGCCGGGCATTGATTTGGGCAAAAATTTGTGCCGTTTATGCTGTGAGCGTGACATTCGTGATAAAGGTATTGCAATTTACACCTTAAAAGAGGTGATCGTTTGAACTATGAAAAAATTCACCAAAAAAGAGCTGATAGGTTCGCTGCTTTGTCTTTTGCTGACATTCCTTTTGTGCGCAATTCTCTTTGTAAACGATCATTTCATTGAACGGCAGGGTACTTTTCGCCTAATATACATTGTTTTTTCATTGGCGGAATTTTATCTGCTGTTCTAACGCTCGCACTTGGCGTACATACAGAGGGTATCCTTCTGTGAAGTATGCGCCGTGTTTTCTGAGCGACGGAAGAACTTCTGACGTTACTCAGCGTTTAAACTTTTTCGCGCTCGGCAGTTTGCTCAAAAGAATGAGGCTGTAAAGCCATAATGAGGAACCAATCCATCACTTTTAGCATCAGCCCATCGTCCTGCTGGAAATAACGAAGACATATCTTCTTGTGTTTCTTTTACTGTTCTTTCTTTCTCTTCAATTTCCGCTGCCGATGCAGAAATAATTGGAAGAATATCTGCAAATGTTGATGTAAAAATACATACGACCAACAAGCATGAGATAAACTTAAAAAACATCTTCTTCATAACTTTACACCTCTCTCATTTCAGTCAATAATTATCCCATAAGATTTAAGAAGTTCAATATTGTTGGCTTTGCACCTTTCCATTTCGTCCAGAACCCTTTTGTTTAGTTCTGGATTGTTAATCAT
>CANRDI010000023.1 GCA_947629335.1 uncultured Clostridia bacterium
CATTTCTCTTACAGCACGTTACATAAAAGTTTTGAAAGGGGGCTTGGAGGAAAACTTTTTCAAAAGTTTTCCCCCAAAACTATTGCACGCTCAACGCGAATTTTCGATACAAGCTGACGAAAAGTGACGGGAATTTTGTATAATATTTAACCGCGGGGAGCAAATTCCCGCGGCTTTTTGCTTATTTTGACGAATTTTTGCAGGATTTTTAAAAAGCTCTTGCAAATAATATGCGGTTGTGATATAATTACTTTGGTAAGCAGTACCGAAAGTGAGGTTATTTTATGAAATACAGCGAGATGAATAAAGAACAGCTTCTTGCCGAGAAAAATGAAGTTGAAAAACTCTATGAGGAGTTTAAGAAAAAAGAACTAAAGCTGACTATGGCAAGGGGCGTCCCTGCGCCTGAACAGCTCGATCTTTCGATAAATATGCTTTTGCACTGTCTCGACGGAGACTATAAATCAAAAAGCGGCGCGGACTGCCGTTCATACGGCGTTCTTGACGGTATTCCCGAAGCAAAAGAACTTTTTATGGAAATGCTCGGAGTAAACGAGGACGAAGTTATCGTCGGAGGAAACTCTTCTCTACAGATGATGTACGACACCATTATCAGAGCTATGCAGCTCGGCGTTCTCCACAGCGAAAAACCGTGGTGCAAATACGACAAGGTAAAATTCCTCTGTCCCGCGCCGGGATATGACAGACATTTTGCAATGTGCGAGGCTCTCGGAATTGAAATGATAACCGTGCCTTATAAAGCTGACGGTCCCGATATGGATATGATTGAAAAGCTTGTTTCCGAGGATGAAACGATAAAGGGCGTGTGGTGCGTGCCGATGTACTCAAATCCCACGGGCATTTCATATTCCGACGAGGTTGTCCGCCGCTTTGCAAACCTAAAGCCTAAGGCAAAGGATTTCCGCATTTTCTGGGATAACGCCTACAGCGTTCACCACCTCTATGATGACGAGCAAGATAAAATTCTGAACATTATCCGCGAGTGCGAAAAGGCAGGAAACCCCGATATGGTATTCGAGTTTTCTTCAACGTCGAAAATTTCGTTCCCCGGCGGCGGTCTTGCGGTAATCTGCGCGTCAAAAGCGAACATAGACCTTATAAAAAGTCAGATGGCTTATCAGACTATAGGTTTTGACAAGCTGAACCAGCTTCGCCATGTAAAGTACTTTAAAAACTTTGACGGCATTAAAAAACACATGAAAGCTCATGCGGCAATAATCCGCCCGAAATTCGAGGTCGTAAACTACATTCTTGAAAAAGAAATAGAGCCTCTGGGCATTGGCGAATGGACAAAACCGAAAGGCGGTTATTTCATTTCGTTCAATGCGCCCGAAGGGTGTGCAAAGAGGATAGTTGCTCTCGCAAAAGAGGCAGGCGTTGTTATGACAAACGCAGGCGCTACATACCCATACGGAAAAGACCCCAAGGACAGCAACATAAGAATTGCGCCGACTTATCCGTCTGTTGATGATCTGCGCAAGGCAATGGAACTGTTCTGCGTGTGCGTAAGACTGGCGTATCTGGAGAAAGCCGCGGGCTAATCGGTTTCGTCAAGACCAAGTTGGTTAGTGTGATTAACGATAATTTCAAACGGAGTATCCTCAAAGGCTAACTCCCTTTCGGGAACAGGAAATACGTAATTTAACTCAATGCGTTCTCCGTTTGCAATTATCGTCACGGTATACCCCGAATTGAACAGGTTTAAAAACTTGTACGGCACATAGCTTATGCTTAAAACTTCCTTGTAGAAGATAATATAGGACGCGCGCCCTTTGCGGGAAAAAATTATCTCTCTGCCCGTGGCTTCATAATTCCAGCGTTCGCCCAATCTGACGACCCTGAAGCCTATGCCGAAGCATATTATTGCGAAAACCACGACAGTAATTGCCGTTTCGTGCCCGCCATTCTTATCTAAAAACATCATCATCCTGTAGAACAACCCCGTCAGAACGGCTGTTACAATGCCCGCGAAAATAAGCCTTATGATATTCTGTTCATCAGAAAACGCGAAGTTTATCATTCCTTTTCCGCAGTTCAGCTTTTGCGGAGGAATTGCACGCGAGACGCTTGCAGGTCCGCTTTTCCACGGAACAACGGGATGCTGTGAGCTGTCGGCGCGTATCGCAGGCATCTGAGTTGCTTTTTTGCGTTTTCCGAGGTTTACTTTCTTCACGGCTTCCTCTTCGGCGGGTTGTTCGCCGTGATTTTCCGCTCTTACAGCGGGCATTTGCGCGGCTTTGACGCGCTTTTTAAGACTTATCCCGCGCTTTGTCGGTTTTATAGGCGGAAAGTTTGCGTTATTTTCGCTGCTATTTTCGTCAGCACCGTTAGCGGCAATGTCTGAAAACGCAAGCTCGTTTTCCCCAAAATCCGATACGGGTTCAACATCATTTTCGGGAATATCAAGTTTTGAGCTTATGGGCTTATCAAGATCTATCGGCATTGTGTTCACCTATTTTGTTTCGTATCAGTTCAAACGGAATGTCGCCATGCTCCCGCAAAAATCTGCGCGAGGGCACGACATAATCGAAGCTGTATGCGTTATTTTTTGTCTTTATAAAAACGTGAAGTCCTTGTTCGACCCACAAAAACTTCATCGGCTTATATTCGACGCTTACTGCGTCTTTAAATAAAATGCGCATTATGATGTCGCTTTTTCTTGAAACCGTAAACTCGGTTTCGGTCGCTTTATAGCGGCAGTCATATCCCCTTATGATGTACTTGAACAAAACTATTTCAACAACCGCTTCGGGCAGGATATACAGCAGTACCCACCAAACCGCAACCAACAATAAACGAATGTCTCCCGCAAGTGCCGCAATGATAAGGTATGTCATTACTAAGAGGTATGCGGCGATAATCACAACGGGTATCATCAGAAACGCGGCGGTTTTCTTCTGATAAGCACAGCGCATTGTTCCCTGTGCGATAATTTCGCGCTGTTCGGCAGATGGCGTTCTGTCGGGATTTTCTGCGTTCAGCTCCTCGATTTTCTTCCTGATGATTTCAAACGGGAAATCTTCGGGATGCTGACGTTTTCGGAATGAAGTTTCAACATAGTCGAAATCGAGCGTGTATTTCTTCATTGTAATGACAACGTGAAATCCCTGCTCGAACCAAAGGAATTTAAGAGGCTTATATTCGACGCTCACCGCGTCTTTATATAAAAGATTTAAAATGGCGCTGCCCTTGCGGTAAATGACAAATTCGAGGTTATTCGCCTTATAGCGGCAGGCATATCCGTTAAGTATCACGTTAATCAGCACAATCAATGCTGCAAACGGCAATATGATCATAAGCACCAAATGCGTCGGGTCGATAACAAGCGAAAGCAACAGATTTCCGAGAGTAGTCGGATCGCTTATCTGTGACATTACGAGAATGACCGCACAAAACAGCAGATATAAAACAAGTATAACAACAGGTATCATAAGAAGCGCGGTCTGCTTTTTCGAGAAAGCGCGGCGAACCTCGCCCTGTCCTATGACAGTGCGCTCGTAAATTTTCTGTTCACGAAGCTTTATCTGCTCTGCGTCCATTTTCGCCTCCGCTTTTGCGTTTAACTGCGCTTGTCAAAACGTCAGGGGTTGTCTTGGTCGGTTTTTTCGCTTTCTTCAATGACGCTTTCTTCTGCTAAAACATCGCTGCCGTTTTCATATTCGTCTGTTTCATCATCGGGAGCGCTCGCAGTGACAAGAAAATCCTCGCCGACTTCGTCTGAAAAATCGTTGGGGTCGCTTGCCGTAACGAGAAAATCATCTTCTTTCTCTTCGGGGAGGTTGTCAAGAAGCGGCTCGTCAATTCTCCCGTCAGTTTCGGTGCTGTCAAAAACTACTTCCTCGCTCTGCGAAAGCTCCGTTTCGGTTTCTTCGCCGAAAGTCTCGTTCGATAAATTTTCACTTGCTAAAGTTTCACTTGCGAAGATATCGCTTGCGAAGATTTCGCTTGAGGGACGCTTGTTTTTCGGAACGATCTCGGTCATTGCTGCTGTATTTTCAGCGGCAGATCTTTCGGCGGATATTTTCCCGCGTTCATCATTCATAACGTTTCGTCCTGCTTTAAGCTCAGGCATTTTGCTTTTATTTTTCGGCAGCTCTGCCGCGGTTTCCGTCTTTTGGGCGGAGCGCTTAGGCACAACGCTGTCCATAGAGCGCTGTTCTTTGGGAGATTTTTCCTCGCGCTTTGAGTTTGGCGGGAAGATTTCATCGGAATGTTTTTTACGAAGGCGCGCGCGGTCTATCTCGTTTCGGGTGACTTCTTTGTCCGCGCCGATTTTCTGCTGTGCATAAAGCGCCATTTCGTCGCTTCTGCGGCGCTCTATAATTTCAAATCTTTCCTTGATTATATAAAACGGAGTGGTTTTTTCGGACTGATATTGTCCGCGGAATGTAACGCTGTACTGCATGGGCTTGTTTGCCGCTACAATGTCAATATCATATCCCTTTACCTTTCCCATAAAATATCTGGGAGTGAAAGTTATGGACTGTACTTCGTCATATTTTATGACGTGGGTATCTCCGCCGATAGTAAAGACAAATTTTTCCTCTGTCGCGGAGTATTTACAGTTTATTCCCGAAAAAATGTGCGCGATCATAAAGCCCGCCGCTCCGAATATTATAACCGAGCCTACCGCAATAACAACGGCAGACGCCATAGCCGAGAACATAGCGCCTTGTTCTTTATAATCGCCGAGCATGACATGAAGAAAATTAAGAGCAAAGAATATAACAAATCCTTCGAGTAAGACGGAAATGAGAATTACTGTAAACACATACAGACCCTCGCTTTTATAAGGCGCGCGGAATTTTCCGCTTTCGGAAAAACTAAAGCGGCCTATTCCTTCGGGATTTGTATAATTTTTTTCGAGCATTTAAAATTACCACCTTTGCTGTAGGCAAAATATTGTTCAGACTATAGATAAAAGCCTTTTTCATTTGTCGGCGCGCCGCTGGCGTTTTACGCATAATATCCGCGAAAGTAACCGCGCTCAACACTATCCGAAACTTTCGCGCCGATCGGAAAATCAAATACATTTATACTGTTTTTAACATTTACATTATAACAGATAAAAATGTCCGTGTCAAGCGGATAATTAAATATAGATAAGAGAGTGAGTTTTTGTGGAATCATTTGAGTACTTTAAAGACCTTGCGATAATAATTGTCGCGGCAAAAATATGCGGACTTATAGCAAAAAAGCTCAAAGCCCCTCAGGTCGTCGGACAAATAGCGGCGGGACTTTTGATAGGTCCGTCGGTGTTTGGGCTTGTCGAACAGAGCGAATTTATCGTAGTTATGGCGGAAATAGGCGTAGTGCTTCTGATGTTTTCGGCGGGACTTGAAACAAACCTTAAAGAGCTTGTGAAAACGGGACCCGTGGCGCTTACCATAGCAACGGCGGGAGTTATAGTACCGCTTGTACTCGGTTGGCTGTTGTACAGCGCATTCTTTGGGTTTGCGCCGATAGGCTCCGACGAATTTTTCAAAGGCGTGTTTATCGGAACGATAATGACCGCAACGTCTGTCAGCATTACCGTCCAGACGCTGCGCGAGCTTGGGCATTTGAAAAGCAAAGTAGGAACTATCATTGTAAGCTCGGCGATAATCGACGACGTTATCGGAATTATCGTTCTTACGTTCGTTATCGGTTTCCGCTCTTCGGACGCGAAACCTGTAGATGTTATAATAAAAACGGTATTGTTTATTTTGTTCAGCATAGTGGTGGGATTTTTGGTATATCTGCTGTTCAAAGTTCTCGACAAACATTCTTTTCACCACAGAAGGATCCCGATATTCGGCTTGGCGCTGTGTTTTATTATGGCGTTCTGTGCGGAAAAATTCTTCGGCATTGCAGACATTACGGGCGCTTATGTAGCGGGAATAATTTTATGCAATCTGCGCGACGCGGAATATATTGCGGGCAAAATGGATATTTCGAGCTATATGCTGTTCGGCCCTGTATTTTTTGCCAGCATAGGACTTAAAACAACGTTTGACGGATTTACTCTTCAGCTTTTGTGGTTCTCGCTGGCGTTTGTTATTGTAGCCATGGCGGCAAAGGTCATAGGCTGCGGACTTATGGCAAAGGCATGGAAAATGAGCTTTAAAGATTCGCTGAAAGTCGGAGTGGGAATGATGACGCGCGGCGAGGTCGCTCTTATAGTATCGCAGAAAGGACTTTCGGCGAAAATGGTAGAGCCTCAGTATTTTACCTCAGTTATTCTGCTTATTTTATGCAGCTCAGTCATATCGCCTATTTTCCTTAAACTTTTATATCACGGAGAGGACAAACCCGACCATCAGCACCCCGAAGGCATCAACTTTGACATTGACGAAACAAACGAGGTTTACGCCGAATACTAAAATACTAAAGGCACTAATACGCGCAAGGGGAAAAACCTTTTGAAAAAGGTTTTTCCCCTTGACCCTTTTTCCAAAACTTTTATGTGCCGCCGCTTGCGCGGCGGACGAATGGCAAACAGCGCTTTTAGAGTTTGAGCGGAAAACCACTTTTCCTTTCAAACTCTAAGTCTAATTCAACGCCTGAAGATAAAAAATAAGAGGTAAGAACAAAATTCTTACCTCTTACTTCCTATCTCTTATTTCTAACTGGAGCGGATTACGAGGCTCGAACTCGCTACCTCCACCTTGGCAAGGTGGCGCTCTACCGGATGAGCTAAATCCGCGGTATTAATG
The DNA here is from genome assembly GCA_947629335.1 of uncultured Clostridia bacterium. Classification (GTDB taxonomy): domain Bacteria; phylum Bacillota; class Clostridia; order Oscillospirales; family Ruminococcaceae; genus CAG-115. The sequence continues at coordinate 6,717 of CANRDI010000023.1, forward strand.
TTGCTGTTCAGCGACGCAAGCCGCAAAACAGCCTTTCCTCTCAAACTCTAACTTCTAACCTCTTTCTCAGAAACCCAAACAACTTTTTCTCTCAAAAGTTCCCCGAAACTCTTACTTCTTACCTCTTATTTCTAACCTCTAAATGGCGACCCGGATGAGACTCGAACTCACGACCTCCGCCGTGACAGGGCGGCGTTCTAACCAACTGAACTACCGGGCCGTTTACCGCAGCCCCTCGGCGAACAACCCCCGATATTTCGGGCATCTATCGTCCAAGAGTTACGGAATGGTGGAAGTTATAGGGCTCGAACCTATGACCCTCTGCTTGTAGGGCAGATGCTCTCCCAGCTGAGCTAAACTTCCAAACGATATTATTTTACAACTTTTTTTACAGTTTGTCAATAGCTTTTTTAAAACTGAAAAAAATTACATAATTCTCTACAATTTTTCCAAAACTGAAAAAAATTATTCGTTCATTTCATACAAAAAAACAGTTAAATTTTACCTCACATAAAGTCGCAAGAACATCAAAAAATAATTCTGAAAAGTTCGGAAGGAGGGATGATTATGTTTATGGATAAGCTTGCGCTTACGCTGCTTATAATAGGCGGTCTGAACTGGGGTCTTGTCGGAATATTCGAGTTTGACCTTGTGGCATGGATACTCGGAGGACAGACTTCGATCTTCAGCAGAATAGTATATGTACTGGTTGCGCTCGCGGCAATCTGGGCTGTTCCTATGCTTTTCCGCAGCAAGAACACGGCTGCCGAAGCATAAATATATTTCTGCGGGCAAGGGCTTAACGCTTTTGCCCGCAATGTTTATGCTGAAAATCAAAATTTAACGGCGCTTATCCTAAATTATTGTTCCACCGCCTATAACTATATCCCCTTGATACAAAACGACCGCCTGACCTTTTGTAACGGCGCGAGCGGGAGTTTCGAGCGTGATGCGGACTGTTCCCGACCCATTATCCCACGCTTTGGCGGGAATTTCCTTTCCGTTGTATCTGATACGCGCTGTGCATGAAACAGGCACTTTCGGCGGCTCGGCGAAAAGTATCCAGTTGAAATCAACTGCCGTAAGCTCATCAGAATAGAGCGCGTCATCTTTAGACAGTGTAACAGTATTATTCCGAACATCTTTTGCGCATACATACATTCTTTCGCCAAATCCTACTCCAAAGCCCTTCCGCTGACCGATTGTATAGCGGATAATGCCTGAATGTTCGCCTATTTTGTTTCCGTTTATGTCAATAAAATCTCCGCGGGGATAGGTCTTTCCTGTGCGGCTGATGATAAATTCCGCATAATCTCCGTCAGGGACGAAACATATATCCTGACTTTCATGCTTTACGGCATTGACAAAACCGAACTGTTTTGCCAAAGCTCTTACTTCATCCTTTTCCGAAAACTCTCCGAGCGGGAAAACCGTATGGGAGAGCTGCTCCTGAGATAATGAATACAGCACATAGCTTTGGTCTTTAGCAATATTTTTCGCCTTTTTCAAGACCCACCTGCCGTATTCTTCAAGATATTCAATCCTCGCATAATGCCCCGTCACGATATATTCACAGCCGAGTTCTTTCCCGCGCCTGTAAAGCAGATCGAACTTCATATAGCGGTTGCAGTCAATGCACGGGTTAGGCGTCGCGCCCTGTTCATAAGCTGACACAAATCGGTCTATGACATTTTTTTCAAATTCTTCCACAAAATTCAGCACATAGAATTTTATTCCGAGAGAATTTGCGACATTTCTTGCGTCCTCGGCGTCGTCCGCCGTACAGCATGACTTTTCCGAATAAACGCCGTCCTCTGCTCGCCTCAGCTTCATCATAGCGCCCGTACAATCAAATCCGCGCTGTTTCATAAGAGCCGCGGCGACCGAGCTGTCTACTCCGCCGCTCATAGCAATAAGCGCGGTTTTCTGAGCTTCAGTCATTTCCCAGCCTCAGCATTTCGTCGATACAGCGCTTTGCCGAAAGCCGCTCTTTTTCATCGATATTTATTTCAAATCCGTCTCTGCCCTCAAGCGTATGCAGAACGTCGGCAATTGTCGTAATTTTCATATTATGGCAAACACAGTCCTTTGAAAGCGGGAAAAACAGTTTTTCGGGATGTTCAATTCCGAGATGCTGGACAATGCTGTTTTCCGTTCCGATTATGAACTCCTCGGCTTTGCTCTGCGCGGCATAATCCATTATTTCGGTGGTCGAGCCGACAAAATCCGCGAGCGAAACGACCTCCGGCTGACATTCGGGGTGAACTAAAAACAGCGCGTTCGGGTGTTTTGCTTTTGCCTTTTTAACGTCGTCAGCGGTGAGCTTTGCGTGGGTCGGACAACCGCCGCTTACAAGCTTTATCTCCTTTTCGGGGACTTGTTTTTTTACATAATCGCCCAAATTGCAGTCGGGAATAAACAGTATTTTTTCCGCGTCAAGTTTTTTTATTATCTTCACCGCCGACGAGGACGTTACGCAGACGTCGCACAGCGTTTTAAGCGCGGCGGTCGTATTTATGTAAGCGACAACCTTATGGTCGGGATATTTTTCCCGAAGCTGAGAAAGCATTTCCAAATCGAGCTGTTCAGCCATCGGACAGCCCGCCTCTTCGCGCGGGATAAGAACGCGCTTTTCGGGAGAAAGTATCTTTACTGTTTCCGCCATAAAGCGTACTCCGCACATAATTATCGTTTTATTCGGCGCTTTTGCGGCTTTTTGAGCCAACCCGAAACTGTCGCCTACAAAGTCGGCAACTTCAAGAATATCGTGCGTCTGATAACAGTGAGCCAAAATGCAAACATCATTTTTTTCTTTAAGCTCGATTATTTTCTTCTGTATTTCATTCATAGCCTGTCTGTCCTCACTTTGATATAAAATACAAAACGATAATAGCCGCGAGCGACGCGCCGCAGATTATCCAGTTTCGTATGATGGTTCGTTCAAGACGGTTGTTGTCGTCTTTTTTGAATTTTTTCGCCATATCATTCTCCCGCAATTTTTGTTATAGACGCTGTTACAAGCCTCCTGAACATAGGCGCGGCTTTATCCGCAGTTTCCTGTACTTCCTTATGTGAAAGGGGATTTGCGGAAATTCCTGCGGCAAGGTTTGAAATGCACGAAATACCGCATATCTCCATACCGCAGTGTCTTGCCGCCACTGCTTCAACAGCCGTGGACATTCCCACAGCGTCTGCTCCGAGCCGTCCGTAAGCGCGTATCTCGGCGGGAGTTTCATAGTTCGGACCGGAGGTCTGGATATAAACTCCGCGTACAAGAGGAACATTGACCTCGGCGGCGGCGGTTTCTATAAGATTGCGCAGGCGTCTGCTGTATACCTCGCTCATATCGGGAAATCTCACGCCAAGCTCGTCAATATTCGCCCCGATAAGCGGCGAGGGAACGAGCGAGCTTATGTGGTCTGTTATAAGCATAAGGTCTCCCGCATGGAAAGAGGGATTTATTCCTCCTGCGGCATTTGTCAGAAACAGCGTTTTTGCTCCCATGAGCTTCATAAGGCGCGTCGGCAAAACAACATCATCTACAGAATAGCCCTCGTAATAATGCACTCTGCCCTGCATTGCGACAATAGGAACTTTCTTTTCCCCGCAATACCCGAACACAAAGCGCCCTTTATGACCGAGAACGGTGCTTTTGGGAAATCCGTCGATCTCGCTGTAATCAAGAGTTTCCTTTATATCGAGCGTATCGCAGAAATCTCCCAGACCGCTCCCTAAAACAAGCGCAAGGACGGGCTTGAAACTTATCTTCTTTTCTGCCTGCTCAAAGCATTTCATGAGCTTTTCATAAACGTTGTTCATAATTATTTCCTTTCCCGATCATTATATGACGGCAAAACGACCGTAAATGTTGTTCCTTTTCCGAGAACCGACGACACGGAAATTTTCCCGCCGCTCAGCTCGACGATCTTTTTTACCAGCGACAGCCCCAATCCGTTTCCTTTGGACGCATGAGAACGATCCGCCTGATAGAATTTCTCGAAAATATGCGTTATGTTTTCCTCGGAGATCCCACAGCCGCTGTCGGAAACCTCAACGGTAATCCGCGAGTTTTTTTCCTTGCAGGAAACCGAAATACTTCCGTTTTCGGGCGTAAATTTCACGGCGTTGTCGAAAAGATTGTGCCAAACGTGGGACATAAGCTGTTCATTGAAGAAAAATTTTACTTCCCCGACATCGGACATATCAAGCTCGATATTCTTACCGCTCCATGACGGTTCAAGCGCGAGCATACAGTTTCTGAGCTGTTCGTCAAGTGAAAACAGCCTTTTATCCTCGATTATCTCTTTGTTTTCAAGGCTCGTAAGAAGCTGGGTATTCGCCGCAAGCGCAGAAAGATATTCCGCCTCTTCGAGAATTATCCGAGAAAACTCTTTCTGACGTTCTTCTGAAAGTCCGCCCTCGCAGAGCTGTCTTGCAAATCCGCTTATTGAGGAAAGAGGGGTCTTGAACTCATGAGAAAAATTTGAAACAAAGTCGCTTCTGAATAGCTCGGTGTTTGCTAATTCCTCGGTCATTCGATTGAAGTCGGAGATTAACTGTCTTAATTCTTTCAGCGTATGGCGCGTTATAAAGTCGCTTTCATCTAACTTTACCGAATAATCGCCGTTTGTGACCTTTTTCGTTGCCTTTGCAAGATTTGAAAGCGGCTTTAGGATAGTGTTGGCGACAAAAAACGCAAGTATTCCTCCGATTATGATACTCGCCGCAACCGAGCCTATGACCGTTGACATATCCGCCGCGCCGCCGTTTGTGACATAGCCTATGACTATCGTAGACGTAAACGTTAAAACATCTGACGAAACGATTATCAAAAGCGTGAAGATCATCATCTTCATTCCCACGCGGTTTACGCGGTCAAACGGTTTAAAAATATATTTAAGCCGCTGTTTGAATTTTTTAAAAGCTCTTTTCATTCTCCCGCCCTTACTTCGGCTTTATATCCCAAACCCCTTACGGTCGTTATTGAAAAGTCGGCATTGTCACGAAAGCGCTCTCTGAGACGGTTTATGTGAACATCGACCGTCCTCACCTCGCTGTCCGAGCCCATTTCCCAAAACTCCTCCATAAGCGCCGTTCTCGTAAAAGTCTTTCCCGGAAACGACAAGAGCTTAAAAAGTATCTGAAACTCTTTTCTCGGAAGTACAGCGGTCTCGCCGTTCGAGATGACCGAAAACGAGCCGTATTCTAAAACGGTATTTCCGACAACAATCTTTTGTTCTTCGGCTATCCTGCTTCTTCTCAAAAGAGCTTTTATCCTCAGGATCATTTCAACCTCGTCGACGGGCTTTGTCATATAATCGTCTGTTCCTAAAAGGAAACTTTTGCGTACATCGGCGGTGTTGTCCTTTGCGGTTATTATAAGGACGGGAAGATCGCTTCCGCTTTCCCGAAGCGCTTTAAGCGTTTCCCAGCCGTCCATTTTCGGCATCATCAGATCAAGTATAAGCAGATCAATATGCGTGTTTCCTATTATTTCGAGCGCTTTTTCACCGTTTTCGGCGGTATATGCCTTAAAGCCGTTCTTTTCAAGCGTGTATTCAAATAAGCGCCGAATATTTGCCGTGTCGTCGGCGACAAGTATGTTGAACAATCTATCACCTCGATGTCGTAAAGCCGCGGTAAAATTTTATTCGTTCAGATATGCGATCTGTTCGGGAGTGAGTTTGTCAATGGTTATTCCCCATGCATTGAGCTTTCTCTCCGCGACCTTTCTGTCGATCTCTTTTGGAACGTTAAAGGTCATAGACCCGCCGCGGTTTTTAAGCTCAGCGCCGTTTTTGGCGATATATTCGGCGGACAATGCCTGAATAGCAAAGCTCATATCCATAATTTCGGCGGGATGTCCGTCGCCTGCGGCGAGGTTTACAAGACGTCCCTCTGCAATAACGAAAATTGTCTTTCCGTTTTTCAGTTTATAACCCATAATGTTATTGCGGGCAAGATAGCTGTCCTCGGCGATCTCGCGCAGTTTTGCCATATTTACTTCTACGTCGAAATGCCCCGCATTACAGCATATAGCGCCGTCTTTCATATTTACGAAAGCCTGCTCTCCGATAACGTCGTTACAGCCTGTTACTGTGACGAAGAAGTCGCCGACCTTTGCCGCCTCGTTCATGGGCATAACCGTAAAGCCGTCCATAACCGCTTCCATCGCCTTTATCGGGTCTATCTCGGTCACTATGACCTTTGCACCCAAGCCCTTTGCGCGCATTGCCACGCCCTTTCCGCACCAGCCGTATCCCGCGACAACAACAAATTTTCCTGCGACAATAAGATTTGTCGTGCGGTTTATACCGTCCCAGACGGACTGTCCCGTTCCATAGCGGTTGTCGAAAAGGTGTTTGCAGTCCGCGTCATTTACGAGAGCCATGGGAAATTTCAGCCTGCCTGCGCTGTCCATTGCTTTAAGGCGGATAATGCCCGTCGTCGTTTCCTCGCAGCCTCCCAAAACATTCGGTATAAGTTCGGGCTTTTCGGTATGGATATAGTTTACAAGGTCGCCGCCGTCGTCTATGATTATGTTCGGCGCAGCATTTATAACGCTCGCTATGTGGCGGTGATATTCATCTTCGGTCGAGTTGTACCATGCGTAAACGTTAAGACCGTCATGAACAAGCGCAGCGGCTACGTCGTCCTGCGTTGAAAGGGGATTAGAACCCGTGACGTACATTTCCGCGCCGCCTGCCGCAAGGACTTTACACAGATAAGCCGTCTTTGCTTCAAGATGTACCGAAAGCGCGACTTTAAGCCCTTTAAACGGCTTTGAAGCGGAAAAATCGCGCTCAATGCCGTTTAAAAGCGGCATATTTCTCTTTACCCAGTCGATCTTGCGTTTGCCGCTCTCCCAAAGGTTTTCATCTCTTATTTCGCTCATAATGATTTCCTTTCGTGAATATATTTATTCGAGGTGATTTTTATGTCAAGATTTTCATTTATCGAACAGGATCTTCCCGTCTTGTCCGCAAAGATGAAAGGCGTCGAGGGATATGAAAATATCTCCGGCGAGATCTTTGTATATAAGCTCGAAAAGGGCTTATGCCTTTACGCAGACTTTACAGGTCTGCCCGCGCTTCAATATCTTCCGTTTCATATCCACGAGGGAACGTCCTGCGAAAATGCGGGCGGTCATCTTTTAGAATTTCCCGACGTCATGTCCGACAGCAGCGGAAATGCAAGTACGCACTACTGTTTTGACAAGCTCTCGGTCTCGGAAATTTCGGGAAGAGCAATAGTCCTTCACCGTAAGGTCGGCGAAAACGAGCCGAAAATTGCCTGCGGGATATTGAAATTTATTGCTTGATATTTAAATTTCGCCGCGCGGAAAAAGCGCGGTAATTTTTTTACTTTGCGGAAACTGCCGCGAGAGAGTTTACCGTTCTCATAAGCTCGTCCTGAAGACTGCTGTAAAAAAGCGTAAACAGTATATCACAGCTCCCGAACAAAAACAAATTTCTGTTCGTTATTGCCGCCAATGCGGGAACATAGCCGTAAATATAGCTTTTGAACCATTCTGCGTCATATGCGGGAACAGGTTTTCCGCTTTTAATAATCCTGCGTATTTCCTCAAAATCATCAACAATTATGTTTTCAAAATTAGCCGCGCCTTTTTCGCATACGGTGTCGAAAATAGTTTTTATCTGCTTGTCATTTAAACTGCCCGCGGGGGTCTTTATGTTTTTAAGCTCCGGAAGCCTCACCGCAAACGAGTATACCATAAGCGACAAAACGCGCTCATATTCGGGAGAGTTCATCTCCTTACAGCGCTCTTTGTCGAGCTTTATCCCCGTGTTATAAAGCGCGGTCGTATCGGTTATGTTTTTTAGCGCTATTTTGAAAATATCCTTTATGCTTATGTTATAAAAATCTCTGTCGGAAATGAGGTAGACATATTTCACGGCATTGAAGAGGGAAACTCCCGCTTTTACTACCGTTTCCGAGATCATGGTATAGGCTGTGCGCTCACTTACTAATTCCATTTTTTCATCCTTTCAGCTTTCGGAGCTTTGGTCTATAAGGTCTTTTACTACTTCAGAGGCGATCAGAAGCCCCGCCGCAGACGGAACAAACGCGCAGCTCGCAGGTATCCTGTCGTTTCTTATGGGAGGTTCTTTTGAAAAGACAACTTTAAGTTTGTCTATCCCGCGCGTCCTCAGTTCATGACGTACAACTCTCGCAAGCGGACAGACGTTTGTCGAAAATATGTCCGCAACGCAAAAGCCCATAGGGTCGAGCTTGTTTCCCGCGCCCATACAGCTTATTATCTTCGTTTTATTCTTCGAGCAAATATCGGCTAAAAGCACCTTTGCCGCTACGTCGTCTACCGCGTCTACAACATAATCATACTCTGAAAAATCAAACGCGCCCGCGCTGTTTTCATTTAAAAACAGCGGAAACTTTCGGAGTATAAGTTCGGGACTTATGTCCAAAAACCTCTTTTCGCAAACGTCTGTTTTCAGCATTCCGACCGTGCTGTGCAGAGCGATAAGCTGGCGGTTTATGTTTGAAAGCGCAACCCTGTCGCCGTCGATTATGTCCATTGCGCCGATCCCGCTTCTTACAAGCGCCTCCGCTGCATAGCCGCCAACTCCGCCCAAGCCGAAAACCGCGACCTTTGCCTTTCTGAGCTTTTCAACTGCGCTTTCGCCAAGCAGCGCCGCTGTTCTTGATAATTCTTCTGTCGCCATTATCTCACCACGGCTTTACCTGTCCGACAATTTCGGAAAGGGACTTTATGCCGTTTTCTTCCATATATTCTTCTATCCCGTCTATGACCTTTATCGGCGCAAACGGGTCGGTAAATATCGCCGTTCCTATCTGTACAGCCTGCGCGCCCGCAAGCATCATTTCTATTGCGTCCTCTGCGGAGGAAATCCCGCCCATTCCGATTATGGGGATCTTCACCGCGTTATAACACTGCCACACCATTCTTACCGCAACGGGGAAAACAGCCGGTCCGCTAAGTCCTCCCATATTGTTCTTCAATATCGGGCGGCGCGATTTTATGTCAATTCTCATTCCGAGCAGGGTGTTTATAAGCGAAATACAATCCGCGCCCTCCGCTTCAACTGCCTTGGCAATTACGGTTATATCGGTTACGTTCGGCGTGAGCTTTACGATAAGCGGCTTTTTCGTTGCCCGCCTTACCGCCTTTGCAACAGCCGCCGCGCCTTCGGGGGATATTCCCCATGAAGCCCCGCCCTGTTTAACGTTCGGGCAGGAAATATTAAGCTCGATCATATCTACGTCCGACGCGTCAAGAACTTCCGCCGCCGCGATATAATCATCTATCGTTGCTCCTGCAAGGTTTGCGATAATGACGTTTCCTTCTTCTTTAAGCGTTGGAAGATAATATTCAACAAAGCCGTGAACGCCGATATTCTGAAGTCCTACGGAGTTTAAAATGCCCGCATAGCTTTCGGCAATTCTCGGCGGAGGATTTCCCATTTTCGGGTTTATGGTCATACCTTTGCAGGATATTCCTCCGAGCCTTGAAAGCGGATAAAGGTCAGTATAACATTCGCCGTTTCCGTATGTTCCGGATGCGGCAATTACGGGATTTGGAAACTCTACCCCCGCTATTTTCACCGACATATCAACCATTGCTGAACTTCACCTCCCCTGCGTCAAACACGGGACCGTCCTTGCAGACGCGCGAATAATGCTCTTCGCCGTTTCTGACAGTCAGACATGAACAAACCACGCACGCGCCCACTCCGCAGCCCATGCGCTGTTCAAGAGAGACCTGACACGGAACATTATACGCCCCGCAGGTCTTTATGACCGCCTTTATCATAGGTTCAGGACCGCAGGCGCAGACAAGCGCATAATTCCCGCTTTTAAGCTCGTCTTCAAGAGGAACAGTCACCAGCCCGTGTATCCCAACGCTTCCGTCGTCCGTACAAAGAACGGTTTTAGCGTTAAATTCCTCAAACTCGTCGTTTAAGATAATTCTTGTATAATCTCGGAAACCTAAGATCGCCGTACAGAGAGAACTTGTTTCACGGGCAATTTCAAGCAGCGGCGGAACGCCTATTCCTCCGCCCACAACAATTATCTTCTTTCCCTCAGGGATATTGAACCCGCGCCCCAAAGGTCCCAGAACGTCGAGCGAATCTCCCTCGGAAAGCTGGGCAAGGGAGTATGTTCCCTTTCCTCTGACCTCAAACACAAATCTCAGCGTTCCGCGCTCTTTGTCGATCTGACATATCGAAATCGGTCGGCGGAGCGTAAATCCCGAAACGCCGATATTGGCGAATTGTCCTGCTTCGGCTTCGTCCGCAAGTTCGGGCGCGTCGATGATCATCGAGTAGATTCCCTTTGCGAGCGTGCGTTTTTCGATTATGGGATATTTGCCGCAAAAAAAGCTCATTTTTTCTCCCTTTCGTCTTTATTTTCATTATTGCTGTCGGCGATATAGGTTTTTACAAAAACCTCGCCGCTTTTTTTATTATTTGTTTTGGTAAGCGCCGTTATTCTGTGAACGGAAAAACGTATAATGATGATAATTATCAGGGCGCAGAAAATGTAGGTGAAGCTGAAAAAACTTTTTTCAAGTCCCAGAAGCCGCTCTTGCGTGACAAGTTCTCCCTCAACAGCGGCAAACTGTATCGGGAGCTTACATAATGAAACCGCAAACACATACCATTCAAAAACGCTCTGCGCGTTTTCTTTTGTAATGCTGTACTTTTTAAAACTGCGGCTCTTAAATGTGAGCGCGGCATAAGCGGCGACCGCGATAACGCAGACCGCAGGGAAGACCCAGATCAATATAAGATCCGACCGCACCGCTTCGTCCATTATCTCCGGATGTTCCGAAACAAAGCCCGCCGCCAGTACTATTGAAACGACCGTTATCATCAGCGAGATAATATCGCATATTATCCTTGCGGGCTTATAGGTATACTTTACCTTATATTTTCCGATTTTCATTCTTGTTAAATTTTGGTAATATCGACAAGCTCAACGTCGTCTATGCTTCTGTTTGCTTCAAGACAGTCCAAAAGCGCGTTTGCCGTGTCAATTGCCGTAAGGCAGACGATAGAGCGCTCTACCGCCTTTCTTCTCATTCTGACGCTGTCCAGAGAAGGCTTTCTGCCCGTTTCCGAGGTGGAAACGACATAGCTCACCGCGCCGCTTTCAAGAAGTGAAATAACGTTTGGCTCCTGTTCTTCGTGTATTCTGTAAACGTGGTTTGCGGCAATCATATTTCTGTTCAGCACAGACGCCGTGCCGCCCGTCGCGTATATCGTAAATCCAAGCGCTTCAAACCTTGACGCAATCTCGATTATCTCGTTTTTGTCGCTGTCGCGCACGGAGATAAGCACACCGTAAGTTCCGTCGGGAGAATCGGGATTTTTGCCCATATTCGGGTGGCAGAATTTATAACCCGCCGCGGTAAGTCCCTTGTAGATAGCTTCTCCGAATGTTTTCGCAATTCCGAGGCACTCTCCCGTTGACTTCATTTCCGGACCGAGCTGGTTATCGACATCGTGCAGCTTTTCAAAGCTGAACACGGGAACTTTAACCGCAACATACTTCGCATTCGGATAAAGTCCGCTCTTATATCCCATATCTTTGAGCTTTTTGCCGAGGATTATCTTTGTCGCAAGGTCAACCATAGGCACGCCCGTGACTTTGCTTATATACGGCACGGTTCTCGAAGAACGCGGGTTTACCTCAATGACATATACCTCGTGGTTATAAACGACATACTGGATATTTACAAGACCTATGACATGGAGAGCTTTCGCAAGCTTTTCCGTGTAGTCTATAATGACCTTCTTTATATGCGGAGTGAGGTTCTGAGAAGGATATATGGAAATGCTGTCGCCCGAATGTATGCCCGCGCGCTCAACGTGTTCCATAATGCCGGGAATTACAAAATCTTCGCCGTCGCAGATTGCGTCAACCTCTACTTCCGTCCCCATCATATACTTGTCGATAAGCACGGGGTTTTCAAGCTCGTGGGCGGTGATTATCGCCATATATTCCGTAACGTCCGCGTCGGAGTGCGCTATTATCATATTCTGACCGCCCAGAACATATGACGGACGGAGCAAAACGGGATAACCAAGCTCGTTTGCGGCTTTGAGAGCCTCCTCGGTCGTGAACACTGTTTCGCCCTGCGGGCGCGGAATGTTGCACTTTTCTAAAAGCTCGTCAAACAGCTCTCTGTCCTCCGCCGCGTCAATGTCGGCGGCTTGTGTTCCCAAAATGCGAACGCCCATTTCCGTCAGGTGTTTTGTAAGTTTAATCGCCGTCTGACCGCCAAACTGCACTACGCAGCCATACGGCTTTTCCGTAGCGATAAGAGCTTCTACGTCCTCTTTCGTCAGCGGGTCGAAATAAAGGCGCGTTCCCGTGTCAAAGTCGGTGGAAACGGTTTCGGGGTTGTTGTTGCAGATGATAGCTTCACAGCCCTCTTCTTTAAGCGTCCACACGCAATGCACAGAACAGTAGTCAAACTCTATTCCCTGTCCTATTCTGATAGGACCTGAGCCGAAAACGATAACCTTTTTCTTGTCGGAGGGGTGCTGTTCTATAAATTCCGCCGCTTCGTTTTCCTCGTCAAAGTCGTTGTAGAAATAGGGGGTATCCGCCGAAAACTCCGCCGCGCAGGTGTCTACCATTTTATAAACGGCGAGTTTTCTCTTTATGCCTTTATCCGCGAGCTTCTGCCCCGAAATTTTTTCGATAGAGCTGTCGAGGTAACAGTATTTCTTCGCAAGATTGTATTTCTCCTGAGAAAGTTCTCCGTTTGCAAGATGTTTTTCAAGGTTTACAAGGTTGTTGAGCTTTGAAATAAACCACTTGTCGATCTTGGTTATCTCGTGAATGTCGTCAACGGAGATCCCGCGCTTTAATGCCTCAAATACGCAGAATGCCCTGTCCACGTCAACATCTTTCAGCTTTTCGCGCACCTGCTCATCCGAAAGCTCCGTAAACTCGCGCTTTGTGAGGGTGTCCATGCCGAGTTCTATCGAGCGGACAGCTTTCATCATTCCCGCCTCAAAAGAGGGGGCAATCGCCATAATTTCGCCCGTCGCCTTCATCTGAGTGCCGAGCGTTTTCTTGGCGTAAACGAATTTATCGAACGGCCATTTCGGGAATTTTACCACAAGATAATCGAGCGCAGGCTCGAAACAAGCATACGTTTTTCCCGTGACCTGATTTATAATTTCATCAAGAGTATAACCCACCGCAATTCTCGCCGCAACCTTTGCTATCGGGTATCCCGTAGCCTTTGACGCAAGCGCGGAAGAACGCGAAACACGGGGATTTACTTCTATTACCGCGTACTCGAAGCTGTCGGGTTTAAGCGCGAACTGGCAGTTACAGCCGCCCTCAACCTTCAACGCCTGAATTATATCAAGCGCGGCGGTTCTCAGCATCTGATATTCCTTGTCTGCAAGCGTAACTGTAGGAGCTACGACAATGCTGTCGCCCGTATGCACGCCCACAGGGTCGAAGTTTTCCATAGAGCAGACGGTTATAACGTTTCCTTTTCTGTCGCGCATTACTTCAAACTCGACTTCTTTCCAGCCCGAAATGCACTTTTCAACAAGTATCTGCGTTATCGGCGAAAGTCTCAGTCCGTTTGTAGCAATTTCATGCAGTTCCTCGCGCGTCTCGGCAATACCGCCGCCCGTTCCGCCAAGCGTAAATGCGGGACGAACGATAACGGGATAGCCGATTTCTTCCGCGAAAGCCATTGCGCTGTCAATGTCCTCGACAACTTTAGACGGGATAACGGGCTGTCCTATTTCCTCCATAGTGTCCTTGAACGCCTGTCTGTCCTCGGCTTTGTGAATGGTTTCGGGGTTCGAGCCTAAGAGCTTTACGTTGTGTTCGGCAAGAAATCCGCTTTCTGCAAGCTGCATTGAAAGCGTGAGCGCGGTCTGCCCGCCGAGGTTTGAAACGACCGAGTCGGGCTTTTCTATCTCAATAACGCGCTTTACAACGTCCAGCGTCAGCGGCTCTATGTAAATCTTGTCCGCCATGTGCTTGTCTGTCATAATTGTCGCGGGGTTTGAGTTTATAAGCACGACCTCAAGCCCCTCTGCTTTAAGCGCGCGGCAAGCCTGCGTTCCCGCATAGTCGAACTCCGCCGCCTGACCTATGACAATAGGTCCCGAGCCTATTACAAGCACTTTCTTTATATCTTCTCTTAAAGGCATAGTCTTTTATCCTTCCTTTTGTCCTTATTATTTCACGAGTTCCTTAAGCTGTTTTATCAGGGCGGGGATATCTTCAAATACAATACCCGCAACCATTTCCCAATTTGTTCCGTCATAATCGTGCACAAGTCTATGACGTAGTCCTGATATATTACTCCATAAAATTTGAGGATTTTTGTTCTTAAATTCTTGTGTGAGAAAATAAGCTTGTTCACCTATATTATACAGTGGCGTAGTAATTGCCCATTGAATGTCATGATCTTCTTTAATAATATCTCTGCTTACATTATGCTTTTTAACATACTGCATCAGTTCTTCGGCATAGCCCAGAATTTTTTTAATTCTCTGTTCGTCCGAATATCTCAAGCAACCCTCACCCTGTCTTTCATAACGTTATGATAAAACGGTGTGTCCAACTTTAGTTCCCTTATCTCATAAGCGTCAACATCGCGGTTCAGAACTTGGCTCATTTCAAAACCAAATCCGAGCGTGTCAAAAAGCCTGAAGCCCTCGCCGCCTACGATAAGAAAATCAACGTCGCTTTGGCTGTCCGCTTCTCCTCTTGCATATGAACCGAAAAGATACACTTCGCTTATTTTATATTTCTCGGCAAACGGTTTCACCGCCTGACGAATATCGTCCAATGTCAATACATTTTCAGCCATAACACCATCTCCTAAAAAACTCAATCTTTCAAATCACTCCTGACGGCAATATATCCCTCGTGCGTTGTTGTAAACAGCAGCGGCAAATCTTTATCGTCAAAAAACGCAATATCGTTGAACCCGAAATCGGTGTTTTCCGAAATATCTCCTGTGTTGGAAACCGTATATTTACAAAAGGTTTCAAACTTTTGCAGATATTGAAACAGTTCTTTTGAAACCGTCAGTTTATAAACTTTGCTTTTTTTGCTTGATTTCGTTCCCCACCATTTATTTTTAGGCTGAACAGACACAATTAAATCCTTAAACCTATCAATGATCCTTGTATCATCTTCATCCACTAAAACATATTCAATATATTTGCTTTTCTGTTTCAAATGTTTTAGTATGTTCAAATAATCCGCATGGCTGTTAAGTTTTCCGGTATAGTCTACTAATTCCACAGTCAATTCTCCTTCAAACTGCGATTTATTGAGCAGTAAAAATCAACTTGCCAAATTATGCGCTACGCGAATAACGACGACAAAGATAGTACTTTATCTACAGTTTGTTTGTTATTTGTCTTTTATCTCATACGGTTTATTCCATGA
Organism: uncultured Clostridia bacterium; assembly: GCA_947629335.1. Taxonomy (GTDB): domain Bacteria; phylum Bacillota; class Clostridia; order Oscillospirales; family Ruminococcaceae; genus CAG-115. Next base: position 22,167 of record CANRDI010000023.1, read on the forward strand.
ACCAATCTCGACCAGATTTCCTTCAGGGTCAGCTATATAACAGGTCCTTTGACCCCATGGCTCCGTTGTCGGTTCTAAAATCGGTTTTGCTCCCTTGCGTACCGCGTTGCTGTATTCCAGATCAACTTCTTCAAAGGTATCAACATAGAGTGCTATTTCAGAATGTCCGTTAAGACCTTTCGTATATTCGTATTTTTGGCTTGTCATATTCTCAAAATCTTTTCTTCCATAAAGCAAAAACAACGTACCGTCCTTTACCAGATACACATTTGAAGCATTTTCGCTTTCTTTGATTTCAAATCCAAGCACATCTCTATAAAACCTGACCATAGTGCCCATATCATTTACGAACAAGCCAAAACCGTCCAACCTCATAATTAACCTCCACAAATTGCGGTTTATTCAGCAGTAAAAAATAATTTGCCAACAACACAAAAGTATAAACTATTTGTGTTCTTTCATCAGCTTTAAAAACTCGTCAAACAAATATGAGGTGTCGTGCGGACCGCCGCAGGCTTCGGGGTGGAACTGCACGGTAAAAGCGGGCGCGTTTGTGTATCTTACTCCCTCGCAGGTGCCGTCGTTGCCGTTTACATGAGATACTTTGCCTGCGCTTTCGGGAATGCTGTCGGAAATCACCGCATAGCCGTGGTTCTGCGAAGTAATAAACGTCCTGTCAAGCGCCAAGTCTTTTACAGGCTGATTTCCGCCGCGGTGTCCGTATTTCAGCTTTTCGGTCTTTGCGCCGTTTGCAAGCGCCAAAAGCTGATGTCCCAGACAAATTCCGAAAGTAGGGATCTGCGCGGGGATAAGCTCTCTCAGCGTGTTTATCGAAATCACGTTGTCGGCGGGGTCGCCCGGTCCGTTTGAAAGCATAATTCCGTCGGGCTTCTCAGCCTTTATCTCCTCGGCGGACGCGTTATACGGCATAACAGTCACGTTGCAGCCGCGCTTTACAAGCTCGCGCCTGATGTTAAACTTATATCCGTAGTCCATAAGCACAACATTGAACTTTGGATTTTCCGCAGGGAAAAACTGCTTTTCTTTTACGCTTACTTTTGAAACAACTTCTCCTACAGTATAGGCTTTTATCTCGCTCAAAAGCTCGTTCTTGTCGTATTCTCCGCTGACGATAGCGCCGTTCATAACGCCGCTCTCGCGGATAATTCTCGTGAGCTTTCTGGTATCGATATCGCAAATGCCGATTATATTCAGCGATTTAAGATAGCTGTCAAGGCTGTCCTCACAGCGGAAATTCGACGGCATTTCACAGTATTCTCTCACGATATATCCCGAAACTGCGCTGCCCTTGCTTTCGGGGTCGATTTTATTCACGCCGTAGTTTCCGATAAGCGGAAATGTCTGCGTTACTATCTGCCCGCAGTATGAGGGGTCGGTGAGGGTTTCCTGATAGCCTGTCATGGCGGTCGTAAATACTATCTCGCCAACTGTCTTTCCCTCTGCTCCAAATCCTATTCCCTCGAAAACCTCGCCGTTTGCAAGGACAAGGCTCGCTTTTCTTTTGTTCTCTAAAATCATTTCAGCCTCCGCTCAAACCTGTAAGTTGCTTAAAGATATTGAACCGATATATGTCATTATCTCGTCGCGCATACGAACAGCTTCTTTTCTTGCCGCCTGCGCAAACTCTCTTTCGTCGCACTTCTGCTTTTGATATGCGCACATAATGCCGCGGGAGCTGTTTACAATGCCGCCCAAGCCGTTTTTATCAAACGCCGCCGCAATATCCGCCGCCGTCGCGCCCTGCGCTCCGTAGCCGGGGATAAGAAAGAACGTATGCGGAAGTATCTCTCTGAGACGCTTTATCTGTTCGGGATATGTAGCGCCCACGACCGCGCCCACGCCGCTGTAGCCGTAAGCTCCGGGGAGTTCTTCTCCCCACCTTTCGCACATTTTTCCCATATACTCGTAGATCGGCATTCCGTCAACGAGCTTATCCTGAAGTTCGCCGCTCGACGGATTTGAGGTCTTTACCAAAACGAAAATCCCCTTGTCGTTTTCAAGACAGGTTTTAAGGAGCGGCTTTATCCCGTCGCTTCCTAAATAGCCGTTTACCGTCAGCGCGTCTCCCAAAAACGGTTCGTATTCTTCGTCTCCCACTTTCACTTTGCCTAAATGCGCAGCGGCATAAGCCTCCATGGTCGTTCCGATATCATTTCGCTTTCCGTCGGTTATGACGTACATTCCCTTTGCGCGGGCGTATTCCTGCGTTTTATAGAAAGCCTTCATTCCGAACGCGCCGTACATTTCGTAATATGCCGCCTGCGGCTTTACGGCAGGCACTATATCACAAAGCGCGTCAATAAGCCCCTTATTGAACTCCAAAAGCGCCTTTGCCGCGCCTTTTAGAGTTTCGCCGTACTTTGCAAAACATTTTTCCCTGATATATTCGGGAACATAGTCGAGCTTCGGGTCAAGCCCCGCGACTGTCGGATTTTGCATTTGCTCGATCTTTTCGATAAGCCTGTCAAGTGCCATAACATTTTTCCTTTCTATGTTCAGTTATCGGTATAAACAATTTTCCCGTCAACTATCGTCATCTTTACCCTGCCCTTTAATGTCATGCCTTTAAAGCAGGAGTTCCTTGATTTTGAGTAAAATTTTTCGGGGTCTACCTTCCACTCCTCGTTTAGATCAACGACCGCAATATCCGCCGCTTCGCCTTCGGAAAAGCTTCCTCCCGAAATCCCCAAAATTCTCCGAGGATTTACGCACATAAGTTTTACTATCTTTGCGAGCGTTATTTTCTTTGTATGATAAAGCGCCGTTAAAGTCGCTGCGAGCGATGTTTCAAGACCTATAACGCCGTTCGGCGCTTTCTCGAAATCCGCTTTTTCCTTCGGGGAATGTGGAGCGTGGTCGGTTATGATGCAGTCTATATCTCCCGCGCAGACGCCAACGGTTATGGCTTCAACGTCTTTTTGCGTTCTGAGCGGAGGGTTCATTCTGTAGTCCGCGTCGCGCGAGCGCAGTTTTTCGTCCGTCAGCATAAAATAATGCGGAGCAGTCTCACACGTCACCATAACTCCTCTTTCCGCCGCGCATTTTATCGCTCTCAGGCTCGCTTCGGTCGAAACATGGCAAATGTGTATCGGCATTTGAAGATCTGACGCAAGCATTATCTCCCTTGCTGTCGAAATGTCCTCGGAAAGCCTGCTCATGCCCTTAACGCCGAGTTCTTTTGAAACCTCGCCGCTGTTCATAATGCCGCCGTTTACGATATCCAAGTCCTCGCAGTGCGACACAACGCGAAGTCCCGCATAATGCGCCTTTAAAAGAGCCTGAGCCATAAGCCTTGCGTTCTTTACGGGCTTTCCGTCGTCGGAAACCGCCACGCAGCCCGCTTTTTTGAGCGCCTCAAAGTCGCACAGTTCCTCACCGTTCAATCCCTTTGTTATACACCCCACAGGATAGACCTTGATCTTAGATTTCTTCGCCTTTTCGAGTATATATTTTACCGTTTCGGGATTGTCCACGGGCGGCGTTGTATTCGGCATACATACCGCAGCGGTAACGCCTCCCGCCGCCGCGGCGTCCGCGCCTGTCAATATATCCTCTTTATGGGTTTGTCCGGGGTCGCGGAAATGGACGTGCATATCGCATATACCGGGAATTACCGCTTTTCCCGAACAGTCTATGACCTCATCTGCGGACTCTGCGATATTTTCGGCGCGTTTTGCGATAACTCCGTTTTCAATAAGCAGATCGCATATTCCCTCGAAATCATTTGCGCTGTCAACTACATATCCGTTTTTTAGCAAAAGCGACATAAGCTCTCCTTTTGTCATTTCTGAATAAAAGCACAAAATAAAAGCCGCAAAAAAGCGGCACAAATACTGTCGGCAAAACCGCGCGCCCGTCTTATCGGCGCTCCCTCGAAAAGGAAATGCCTGCAAATGCGCGCAAATCGGCTTACCCAAAGGCTTTAAAGGCATTGTAAAAACCCATGCCGTTACAAAAAGCCGCAATTATCTATCTTTATTATTATATTATATTTAATCGCTCTTGTCAAGAGGTTTTTCTCTCTGACAAAAGAAATTAAGAAACAGAAGCTATTTTGAAAATGCTCTGAATTGATATTTGTTTAACACTGTAATTGTTCGGAAGAAAACATTCGGTTTTTAAAATTTCGCCGAAATAGGAATTTTGGTCTTTTGATAAATGCCGTAATAAATGCCTTAAACTGTCAAAAAAGGGGAACAAAAGTCCCCCTTTAATTTAAAGCATTTCTTTTACAAGCTCGTCAAGCTGCGCTCTGCTTTCGGCATTGAGCGCGGATCTTATTGTGACGGTGGTGTTTGCAAACGTGATATTTTTGCTGTTTTCAAACTCCTTTTTGATGACCTTTGCCGCCGCAGGCGCCCAAGAACCGTTTTCTATAATGCCGATGAAACGGTTCTGATAGTTGCGCTCGGTAAGGTTGTTGATAAACTCGCGCATAAACGGGAAAATCTCGCCGTTATAGGTAGTTGTCGCAAGGACGAGCTTTCCGTATCTGAATGCGTCCTCTACCGCCTCTGCCATATCATCTCTCGCAAGATCTGCAACAGCGACTTTCGGACAGCCTGCTTTTTTGAGCTTTTCAACAAGCTCCGTTACCGCAGCTTTTGTATTTCCGTAAACCGATGTGTACGCAACACATACGCCCTTGCTTTCAACGCCGTAGCTCGACCATGTATTGTACAAATCAAGATAATATCCCACATTCTCGGTAATCATCGGCCCATGGAGCGGGAGTATCTTCTGTATATCAAGTCCCGCCGCTTTTTTCAGCAGCGTCTGAACCTGAGCGCCGTATTTCCCGACAATGCCGAAATAATAGCGTCTTGCCTCGCATGCCCACTCTGCATCAGCATCAAGCGCGCCGAACTTTCCGAAAGCGTCCGCTGAAAACAGCGTCTTTTCTGTCTTATCATAAGTCATAATGACTTCGGGCCAGTGAACCATAGGCGCAGCGATAAAGCAAAGCTCATGTTTTCCGAGAGAAAGCGTGTCGCCCTCAGAAACCACAACCTGTCTGCCGGCAAAATCATCTCCGAAAAACTGTTTCATCATAGCAAAAGCCTTTGCCGAAGCGACGATCTTTGCGTTCGGAAAACGCTCTGCAAATACCTTTATGTTTGACGAATGATCAGGCTCCATGTGCTGGACAATAAGATATTCGGGCTGTTTTTCTTTGAGAACAGCAGAAAGATTTCCGAGCCATTCATCTTTGAAATTTGCGTCTACCGTATCCATTACTGCCGTCTTTTCATCAAGAATGACATAAGAATTATACGCCATTCCCTCCGGAACTTCGTACATTCCTTCAAAAAGGTCGATCTCATGATCGTCTACGCCGATATACTTTATATCTTTTGTTATTTCCATGATTTTCCTCCCGTGTTTTTTCTGTCAATTATGATTTTAACACTATTTTGTCTTAAAGTCAAGTGAAAAATCATTTTCCCGCAAAATATTTTTGCCGCCGCAAAATGCCCGTAAAAAATGCCGGCAAAATTCCTGCAAAAAAACGCCCCTTTTCAGGAGCGTTACGCGTTAAAATTCAATAGCAGGGTCAGTCGGAACAGACGGATCTACCATAACAATTCCGGGAAATCCGTCATAGCTCAGCGCGCCGTATTTTTTCAATATCGGCTCGGCGACCGAAAGTTTTATCTCCTCTTCGGTCTTTCCCGCAAAGCTTTCGGGGACAGGAATCTCGCCCTCGTAAAAAGCGCCGTTCCATTTCGGCTCAAATCCCCATTTTTCCTTAAAGTTTTCCATATCAAACTCTTCGGAAACGACATAGACTTCTGCTGTGATGGACTTTACAGCGCCGCTTTCAAATATCACCGTTTCAAGCAAACGATAAGTTTCATACTCGCTTCCGACAGCAAAAACGTTATCGGCAAGGTTTACGCCCCATGACGGAACATTGCAGGTCGAAACATAAACCGCGCTCTCGCTCGGCTGTGACGAAGCAGAGCTTTCCTCAGAAGAACTGTTCTCGAAATCCGAGTTCTCGGCGTTGGAGCTTTCCGAGCCTTGACTTTCCGAGTCCGAGCTTGTTGAGCTTGGGTTTTCCGAGCTTTGGCTCACCGAAGCGGAGCTTTGCTCGTTTGCGCTGCTTAAATTTTCGCCCGACGAGCTTTCGCCGCCCGCGCACCCCGCAAGGCACACCGCGCCCATAGCAATAACATAAGCAAGGATCTTCTTTTTCATTATGTTTTCTCCTTAGAACTGTCCTACTACATTTTTCGCGTTAATCGCGCTATATCTATATGTACTCTGAAAGGTTTTTATTACTTTTTGCGCGATACAACAACCGCTGCTCCCGCAAGCGTTACAATGCCTACAACTGCCGCAAGACCGCCGATACCCGTATCGACGTTTCCGTCTGACGTTCCTCCCTCAACAATGCTGCCGTCAGCGCTGTTGTCGGAATTTTCCTCATCTGTGCTGTTTTCAGACTCAGCGGTTTCACTTTGTTCATCCGAGTTTTCGGTCTCATTATCCGAGTTTTCAGTCTCGCTGTCCGAACTTTCCGTTTCGATATCCGAACTTTCCGCGTCGCCGCTGTCCGAATTTACGATCCCGCTTGGGTTTTCACTATCTCCCGCACTGTCCGAAGCAGCAAGAGCAGTTCCCGAAAGTGAAGCGAACACCGCCGCCGCAGTAAGCAGACACTTAATTTTCATACATGGACCTCCAAATAAAACAAAACAAATTTTTAATAGAGCCGAATACGATCGGATATGCCCCTCCGACCGAACCCTATTTATTTTATTTTACTATATTATGGAGTATTTTTCAATCGGCATTTTTGACACATTTTCAAAGAAATTTCAGTAAATTTCCACACTTTTTAACAAATCTTCGGCAAAAAATTCTCGTTAAAACACGTTTTGTGAATTATTTAGTTCAAAAATGTCCGAAAAAACAAACAGCGTTTACACTTTCCGACCGCCGCTTACGCGGCGGTCGGAAAGCGGAAGTGCTTTTCCCTTACAGCAAGTTACATAAAAGTTTTGAAAAGGGGGCTTGGGGGAAAACTTTTTCAAAAGTTTTCCCCCAAAACAATTCGCAAAAAACTTTCGTGCCGCCGCTTGCGCGGCGGTCGGAAAGCGGAAGTGCTTTTCCCTTACAGCAAGTTACATAAAAGTTTTAAAAAGGGGTTTGGGGGAAAACTTTTTCAAAAGTTTTCCCCCAAAACAATTCGCAAAAAACTTTCGTGCCGCCGCTTGCGCGGCGGTCGGAAAGCGGAAGCGCTTTTCCCTTACAGCAAGTTACATAAAAGTTTTAAAAAGGGGCTTGGGGGAAAACTTTTTCAAAAGTTTTCCCCCAAAACAATTCGCAAAAAACTTTCGTGCCGCCGCTTGCGCG
>CANRDI010000024.1 GCA_947629335.1 uncultured Clostridia bacterium
GACGGGACATATCACGGCTCGTATTCATGCTGGATGTACAAGACTCACGGAAAGGAATACTGCGCGTCGCACTACATTACATTCGATACTGTCTACAATATAGTGCTTGAAGATATTCGTAAAAATCTGTTCAGATACCGTGCAGACAGCAAGAAGTTCAGAGCGTTTCTCGGCGGAAAATATCAGTCAATGACCGACAAAGCACTTAAACAGCTTAATGGAGAATACGAACACAAACTCGCGCGATGTTCGGAACTTGACAAGATACTCTGCAGGCTGTACGAGGACAACGCGCTCGGCAAGATACCCGACAGCCGTTATGAACGTATGGCAAGCGAATACGAAACCGAGCAGGCAGAAATCAGGCAGTCGCTCTCGGAACTTTCAGTGCGGCTTGATAAGCTGAAAAGCAATTCCGACAGCGCGGTTAAGTTCATCAATGTGATACGCAAGTACACAAACGTCGAAAAACTTGACGCGGCAATCCTCAACGAGTTGATTGACAAAATTGTGGTTCACCACAAGGAAAAATCCGATGACGGCAGAACATATCAGCAAATCGAGATATTTTACAGGTTTATCGGAAAACTAAACGCATCTTCGGAGCCGGCATAAACCGCTCCGAATGCACCATAAAGCGAAGATCAAAAGTTGAATTATTTCTCCTTATCAACAACACATGGTCGGGGGTTCGAGTCCGTTCACCAGCTCCATTTAGAAATAAGAGGTTAGAGGTAAGAGTTTAGGTCAAAGCAAGGTTTGAAGAGGAAATTTTGTCGTGGCTCAAATTCTTACCTCTTACATCTTATCTCTTACTTCTAAAAGCGCACTTCCCGAAAAGCGGTTTTAACTTATAGTTTGCCAAAATCTTTTTTGTAAAGGTTAGACAAACAGAAGATGATTGGTGATTTATGAAACACAAAAAAGTATTGATTATTGTGATGGCATTAACAATCTTAGCATTTGTTAGTAGTATTGTGGTTTTTAATATATCTCACAATGTAGTCTTTACTGAATTGAGCAGCTATATTTGTGAAAATCACAGTATAGTACAATCTGTTGAATTTGATAATAATCAATTTTCCTCCTTTAATCACAGCAAGTTTATCATTTTTGTTGATTCGAACTGCACCTTTAAGCAGGCAAAAGAGATTTTTGAAGATTTTATAAATCACTTTTCGGATGAATTAATTGATAAACTTCGGAGTGAAGTACGTGGGAAAGCCTTTTTAAGTGTGGATTTCACAAATGCGGATACCAAACAAAGAATGTATGGCTTTGAAACTGATGATACAGAAAACTTTGTTCACTGGAAAGGTTTAGCTGTAGGAGGGATAGCAGAAATGAATAATTATACGTTTGACAGGTGTTTGGATTAAGTAATACTTAACTGCAATATGGCGGCTCTTGCATATGATATTCAAATAACTGATTGTCAATCAACAGCTTTCTTTATTGATTGAAGGCAATGGAAGGTGTAGGGGGGGAATGTTCTTTTATGAAATTTAAACTTGCGATTTCTGCTATCGTTTTATTAGCTATTTTGGTAATCGTTTTGATATGTTTGCAATTAGGTCTTGCCGTCCCGGACAATCATGACTTTAATTTTCTTTCCGAACCGTTTATTCCGGTTTTCGATGATGTAAATGAACAATTAAGCGGGGCGTTTTCTTATAAGTCCGCCAATTATAAGAGCGGTAACCTTGGCGAGTATTATCTGGATTATTTGGGAGCTGATGCAGATTTTACAAATACAAGTATGAGATTTTGCAATATGTTCAGTTCAAGCATCGCAGATGGCAAGCATGATGTAACAATGAGAGGCGAATACATCATCAGAATCTATTCATCAAATGAATTCTTAATATGTTGGTATAACATCGAATCCAACTTGCGCAGTGTAATAACAAATAAATTTTGTGATTTTTCGGAATTCGAATCTCTTGACGGGATAAGAAAACTGACAGTTGTTACAAGTAAATTCACGGAAGAACAAAGGGAATATGCGAAATCATTTCAAGATAAGTGTTCGTTTGAAGTTGTGTTCTCCGACAACATTCCGTGGTGAACTAGAGGCTAGAGGCTAGAGGCTAGAGTTTGGTTAAAACAAGGTTTGAAAAGAAAATCTTGTTTTGATATAAACTCTAGCATCTAGCTTCTTAATCTCTAGCTTCTAGAGGCTAGATTTTCAAGAGGCTAGAGGCTAGACATGGAATCCGCTGACGCGGATAATATCAGATTGTTTTGGGATTATAAGAGCGTAAACCCCAAAGCGCAACTAGAGGCTAGAAAGAACTTCCAAATTCTGAACTGTGCATCCTGTGAAAATTTTATGTAAACTTTTCTAGGAAAAATTAACCTGAAATACTTTACATATTTTTTTCACAGAATGCATAAACGAACCCTGAAAACAAAAAAGTACAGCAAAGTTACCCTTTTAGAGGTTAGCGCATTATCCGCCTTACGGCGGATAATGCTGTTAGAGGTAAGAGGTTAGAGTTCAAATTCTGACCTCTTATTTCTTTTTATGACAAACTTGCCTTAAAAAGGAAAACAACCTTTAGACTTGAACTCTTACTTCTTACCTCTAACCTCTTACCTCTAACAGCGTTATCCGATTTCGTAAAAGTCATATTTGATTTCGTAAAAGTCAAAACTGTTGTATTGAAAAAAATAAATTGTTATGCTATAATAATCTCAGAATGGTTATTATATGTTTAGTATTTGCAATATAATGCGGACAATGCCCTTATACGGACATTATCCCGAAACGATATAAACGAACTACCTTTATTCTTCGGCGGTTTTAGCCGAACTCAGGAGGATACGTTATGCGCATCGCAATTTGCGACGATGATCTGCATGAGCGGGAGCATTTTGAAAAAGCGCTGTGCGGCTGGGACGCGAACCGAAATGCGGAAAAATTTTCGGACGGCGCTTCTTTGCTTTCGGCGGCAAAAAATATGCCGCCTTTTGATATAGTGTTTCTGGACATTTATATGCCGGGCGAAAACGGCATTGATATAGCAAAGGAGCTTCAAAGGATAACCCCGGAAACGGGAATTGTCTTTGTTACGACAAGCCGCGAACACGCTATAGACGCTTTTTCGCTCTATGCGTTGAACTATATTTTAAAACCCGTCACAACCGAAGGCATTGCTGATTCTTTCAGACGGCTCAATATGCTGCGCTCTGAAAACAGAGAGCGCATAACGTTTTCTGTAGGCTCTGAAAGGCACACGGTGTTTCTTGACGAGATATCGAGGCTTGAAAACGAAAATCATGCGGTCAATGTGATATTGGCGGACGGAAGAAGCTTAAAGGTGTGGTTGTCTTTGAGCGAGCTTGAGCATAGGCTTGACAGCAATTTTTTGAAGATAAACCGAGGCATAGTCGTAAATATGGAGTATATAGAGCAGATGAGGACGGATATCTGCGTTATGCGCGACGGGACAAAGCTTCCTATTGCCGTAAGACAGAGCGCCGCAATTCGCGCGGCATATGACAACTATGTCTTTGACAGGCTTTCGCGCCGCAAAGGCTTTAATGTTGGAGATGGTAAATAATGATCGCTTTTTTACAGAACGCTATAGGATTTTTAATACAGTTTTTGCCGTGTGTTTTTATAATATTCCTGCCCTTTTCGCAGGAGGCATACCGCTTTAGCAGAAAGAATATATTCGTTGTTATGACGATAATTTCCGTGTTGTTTGCGGCGGTATTCTCGGCGGTGCTGTGCCTGAGAGATATGGAAAAATATCCTCTGCATATAAACATTTCAAACTCCTTCATGCTTGCAGCAATTTTGTTTATGCTGGCGGCATATATTTGGCTCGTAAAAGAAGCGGTACTTAAAAAACTTCTGGTATTTTTTATTTCAATGTTTTACGGGGTCACGGTCTATATTCTGGTAAACGTTATGTATACGATAATATTCCCGAACCAGATAGATACGACGATATTCCCTTATACAGACAGATTTCTTATTCTGTATTTGGTTGTTACGGCGTTGCTGTTGCCGATGCTGCTTCTGATAGTCATACGGCCGCTGAAAGAATATATCGAACTCATAGAGCCGCACAACATGAAGCGCGAATTTTTTATTGCGACATTTTCGACTTTGCTTTATTTTGCTATTACGGTTTATTGTGTGACTTCGGCGGGAAACTACGGAGTGTTCCGCATTTTCCTGATACCGATGATATTCCTGACGATAGATCAGATATTGATATACTGGCTGATATTCCGCGAGTCGGTCAGGAGAAAACTCGACGGAGAACAGCTTCACGCTATTGAAATCAGACAGATACAGTATGAAAAAATAGTCAACGACATGGAAAACACCCGCCGTATGCGCCACGATATGCGCCATCACTATAATTCCCTGTCCGATATGCTGAATAGAGGGAAGTTCGACGAAATGAAGGACTATCTGTCAAAGCTGATAGACACAACGGTAAAACGCGACAACGAGGTCTACTGCGAAAACCTTACTGTAAACGGGCTTTTACAGTATTATATCGGCATGGCAAGAGATCATAACATAACCTGCGAGGTAAACGCAGAGTGCAAAGAGTTGAAGATAGAGCCTGCGGATCTTACGGTCCTGTTTGGAAATACAATGGAAAACGCGATAAACTCCTGTAGGAAATATACGGGAAAGCGGCATATGGTAATTCGCGTGGGAACAGTCCAAGGATCTCTTGCGATAGAAATTTCAAATTCATGCAAAGAAGTTTCGCTCAACAAACGCTATCGTTCGGAAAGAGGCTTTTTGCCCGCAGAGGCATTTATAAGCGGCAGAAAGGGCGGAGGCTACGGACTTCAGAGCATAGCTCATACTGCCCGCAAATACGGCGGCAGCGCGATGTTCAGATTTGACGCGGAAAAAGAATTGTTTACGGTTCGCATAAGACTTAATATGCATACAAACGAAGAAATGACACAGCAGTAGGTTATTTGTTTACAGCAGGAAGGCTCGACACAACTACCGCTCCCCGGCTTGAGGGCGAGTTGAAGCACATTTTAAACGACATAACAGATCTGAGGTTTGATTTTGCCGGGCTTTGTGGATATTCTGACGATAGTTGCGCTTTTATCTGTAATAATGGTCATCTTCGGCAACAGTGAGGGTGGAACTTTCGGAAGAACCGCTCTCGGTCGTTATCACATTTATAGACAACAGCGTTCCTTATGACCCGCTCAGAAAAACCGACCCCGACACCGCTCTTTCCGCAGAGGAACGGGAAATAGGGGGACTGGGGATATATATGGTAAAAAAGAGCATGGTCGGCGTTGAATACGAATATAAAGACGGTCAGAATATTCTTAAAATAATTAAAAATCTATAAGATAAATTTTTTAATTTGCGGCAAAAGGATATTGCCGCAGGAGGTGCGAAGTATTATGGTTACTTTTATTATTGGTCTTGTTGTTCTTCTGGCAGGAGGCGCGCTTTATGGAAAGGTCTGCGAAAAGGTTTTCAGACCCGACGACCGCGAAACACCCGCTGTCCGTCTTAACGACGGAATGGACTATGTGCCGATGAAGAAGTGGAAAAACTCGCTGATTCAGCTTTTGAACATAGCGGGAACAGGTCCTATCTTAGGCCCTATCCAGGGCATACTTTTCGGACCTATAGCGTTTATTACCATTCCCATAGGCTGTATAATCGGCGGAGCATTCCACGACTATATGTGCGGAATGATCTCCGTCCGCGAGGACGGCGCACAGATGCCCGCGCTGATAAAGAAATACCTCGGAAAATATACATATCCCATTTACAATATCTTTGTATGCCTTCTTATGCTTCTTGTGGGAGCGGTATTTATCTATACTCCCGGCGATCTGTTTGTATCGCAGATACTTAAAGCCGACAGCGGTGTTACAAACCCCGTATTATGGATAGTATACGGAGTTATATTTGTTTATTACATTGTGGCGACGCTTTTCCCGATAGACAAGATAATAGGAAAGGTTTACCCGATATTCGGCGCGCTTCTTATTCTGTCGGCAGTCGGAGTTTTTGCGGGACTTCTGATAAAAGGTTATCCGCTCGACGACATTTGGACAACGGGCATTATCGGTGTTCACCCGAAAGGACTTCATTTTATCCCCGTTTTCTTTGTAACAGTTGCCTGCGGCATTGTTTCGGGATTTCATTCTACGCAGGCTACCCTCGTTTCTCGTACAATGAAAAGCGAAAAAGAGGGCAGAATGACGTTTTATAACATGATGCTCGCAGAGGGATTTATTGCTATGATATGGGCGGCTGCGGCAATGGGCGTTATAAATCTCGGTCTTGCAAATGCCGACACAAGCACAACAGCCGTTGTAGGCATAATAGCAAACGACCTTCTCGGAAACATAGGAGGAATAATCGCGGTTATAGGCATAATCGTTCTTCCCATAACTTCGGGCGACACGGCGCTTCGCTCGCTGAGACTGATAATCTCCGACGCGCTGAAAATCGACCAGACGAAAAAGTCAAAGCGGCTCGCGGTATCGCTTGTTATATTTGCGGCAGTTGCTGCGCTGCTTATTTTTTCAAAGATGAACTCGGACGGCTTTGAGGTGCTTTGGCGTTATTTCGCATGGGCAAACCAGACCATTGCGGTTTTTGCGTTCGGCATGATAACTATGTACATGATAAAGAACAAAAAGCCGTTTATAATGGCGCTTATTCCGGGTATGTTCTATATGTTCATCATATCCAGCTTTATATTGAACGCGGCTATAGGCTTCAATCTCCCGTGGGTAATAAGCTACTCGGTCGCGGGAGCATTGACTGCGGCATACGGCGCGGCGCTTATAATATGCGGAATGAGAAGTAAAAGGCAGAAATAAAACGGCTTCTGTTTTCCGAAAAAAGCCGATAAAGCTGTTAAAAAACAGGGCTTTTGAATAAAACTTTTTGAAAGGATAAACTCATATGAAAAACAATCCGTCGGGAATATCGGGCTTTTATCGCTCTGCAAACAACTGCCGCCACACCGTAAGGATAGCCGTAAGGCTTATTGACGCGGTAGATGAAAAGGCTTTGAGAAAAGCCGTGGATATTGCGATAAAACGTTATGATTATTTTTCGGTAAAATTTGTTCTGAAAGATGAACTTTTACATTCGGTCGTTCCGAATAATGAGCCTATCGTTATTACAAACAGCTCCGAGCCGGTTACGCTTCTTTCCGAAGAATCGAATTTTCATGCTCTTGCCGTAAACTTTTTCGGAGATACGGTCTATTTCGACATGATACATTCGATAACCGACGCTACGGGAATTATGGAGTTTATAAAAACAACGCTCTATTATTACATAACCGAAGAATATAAGACCTCTCTCCCCGCTGACAATATCCGCACAGCAGAAATGCCCGTGTCTGACGAAGAGAGAAGAGATCCTTATCTTGATATTGAAACTTCCGAGGACCGGCAGGACAATGCGAAAAAGCCTGCTATGCCCTCTGCGGTAACCTGGGATAAGATAATGGATATAGACAGCAGCAGGCAGACCGTTTTTGAAATAGAGTTTTCGGAAGCGGAGTTTGTGGACTATTGCAAGAAAAACGGCTCTACTCCCGCAATTATGCTCGCAAATATGTTTGCGAAAGCAACGTTCGGGATCTGCGAAAAATTTGACGCGCCGTTCAGAATAGTTCTTATGAAAAACTACCGCGCGTTTTTGAAAAAGCTGCTTGCACATAACAATGTCACAGGCGTTATCGCCCTCAATTATACGGACGAAATGCGCGGGTTTACGCCCGAAAAGCTGAACGCCATCTGCCGTCAGATGGCGGCATATCAGTCCACAGACGAATATATGCAAAGTGCATTGCAAAGGAAACTTTACAACGAAAGGAAGATACTTGCCCTCGGTGATCTCGATGAGATACGCGCTGCTTTCAGAGCGGCTTCAAAGGAGAATTTAAGGCAGGTAAACCTCACATTAAGCTATGTAAGAATGAACACCCTCGGCGCTCTTGAGCCTTACATAAAGTCAGTGAGAACATATGTTGACCCGGCGGGAAGTCATATCATAGTAGAAGCTAATGCGATGAACGGAAAGTTCTTTATGAATATTATGCAGGATTTTTCGGGAAACACGCTCTCCAAAGCGTTTATAAACGAACTTAAAGCCGCGGGAATTGAAGTTTCGGACGGCACGGAGCAGACGCTTTCCTGTCCGAAAATGAGAATATAAAAGTGAAGTAAACTTTTGAATAATTGAGCGGATAGCTTGATACATATGTAAATTTACTGAAAGGCGGTGAGACAGGCAGGGTTTTCCTTTGCAGGGAGAATGCACGTTTTTAATTTCAACATGAAAAAGGAGAAAGTATGAAACTGAAAGAAAGAATATTGTCGATACTGGTGTCCGTGGCAATGGTCTTTTCATTGCTGCCTGCGGGGGCATTCGCGGCTGATACCGAAACGGTCACTATTTTTACAACAAACGACATTCACGGCATTGTCGGCGCAAGCGAAACAGCCATAGGTCTTGCGCAGGCTGCCGCAATGAAAGCGTCAACAGCAAACTCGCTTCTGGTAGACGCGGGCGACGCAGTACAGGGAGCGTCCTTTGCGACAATTTCACAGGGCGAGGACGTTATAAAGATGATGAACGCCGCAGGCTATGACGTTATGGCTGCGGGAAACCATGAGTTTGATTACGGCGCTGAACAGCTTTTAAAGCTGGCAGATACGGCAGATTTCCCGATACTCAGCGCAAATGTAATGAAAGACGGGGCGACGCTTCTTGAAAGCAGTACGACAGTTAATGTAGGCGACAAAACGATAGGCTTTGTCGGCATAACCACAAAGAACACCGCAACTTCTACAAATCCCGAAAAATTAAGCGGCGTTACTTTTGGCGATGAGATAAAGGCGGCGAAAGACGAGATAGCTAAGCTTAAAGATACGACCGACGCTATCGTTCTTATCACCCACCTCGGAAACAATGATGTTGCCGTAAGCTGCACGAGTGAAGCTCTGCTCGACGGTCTTTCGGTAGATGAGCTTAAAGAAATAACGGCAGTGATCGACGGTCACAGCCACACCGTAGAAGAAAGTACATATACAAAAAACGGCGTTTCTATCCCTGTTGTTCAGACAGGAACACAGTTTACAAACATCGGAAAGGTTGAAATTACTTTCGGCGCTAACGGCGCTTCTGCTACCTGCAAGGTGCTGGATAAGGCTACTGCCGACAAATATCCTCTTAACGCAGACGGCGAAGCAAAGAAAGCCGTAGTAGAAGATGTGCTTAAGGGCATACAGTCCGAGCAGAATAAAATTCTCGGCGAGGAACTTTGCCAGAACCTTGTTCCGCTCTGGGGCGGTAATATCTACTGGGACTATTCAGAGTCGCGCATTGTTGAAATTCCCTACGGCGATTTCGTTACGGACGCTTTCGCTGAATATGCAAGAGAATTTGCAAAGAACAACGGAATTGATCTTCCCGTTATTGCCGTTGAAAACGGCGGCGGCATTGCTAATTCGTTGCCTGCGGGAACGGTAACGCGCCGCGACGTTATCGAAGCATTTAACCATGGAAATATGGTAGAGGTATACGAAGTTACTCCTCAAATGCTCCGCACAGCGCTTGAAGACGGTCTTAAGTTTATGACAGGACAGGACGAAACGGGATTGCTTGAAAGAACAAAAGTAAGCGGCAGCTTTTTGCAGGCAGGCGGCTTCAGCTATTCTTACGATCCCGCAGGAGCGGAAGGCAAAAAAGTAGTAGACATAACGCTTGCTGACGGAACTAAACTCGATCTTAATGATAACGAGACAAAACTCCTTCTTGCCACAAACAACTATGTCGGAACATTCGCGGGCATCAAGGAAGGCGAAAAACGCGGCGAACTCGGCGGCGAAGACCAGATAGTTATGGACTACATTCTGGCGAACTTGAAAAATGGTAAACTTAACTATGAGAATATCGAGCCGCGCATAATCATAGTAAACGACAAGTCTCCCGATACTTATACGGTTTCAATTCCCGTAAAGCTTGCCGACGGAACTGTTCTTGCTGATACTAACTTTATGATAAGCATTGACGGCGCGGACGGCGTTACAGTAACGACAAATGAAGACAGCGAAATAGTTCTTGAACTTAAAAAAGGCGCGCACACAATTTGGCTGAAAGAAGCTGATGATGTGAATAAGCCTGTTTATGTAAACAACTACTCCGGTTCGGGCACTGTTACAACTACAGAGGGCTATTACAAGCTCGGCTTTACCGCTCTCAGCGAAGAAGAGTACAAGGCGGAAACGGAACAGCAGATAAAGGATTATGCCGAGCGCAATATAAGCGATATAAAGAAATATCTCACTTATTGCGAAGCAGACGCGGCAGAGAAAGCAATATCACGGACGGAGCAGCTCAGAGATGCAGCTATAAAAATTATTGCCGATTATACGACCTATGAGGAAATAGGCGAGCTTTACGATGATTTTGTAGACGCCGAAGAAATAGTATACGAAGTAGCGGCTTTGAATGACGCAGTTGAATATTACAAAGCCGAAACCGAGGATATTGTAAATGAAGGCATTCTGACAAGGGAAGAAGCGGACGAATTGATAAAGACGCTTGAGGATATCGAGCGCAACGCATTGGAAAATATCGGGAAATTACCGGCGGAAGGAATCATTGACAAATCTTTTGAAATACTCAACGCGGCGTTTGATGAAATAGACACAACCCTTATTGCAATAAACAAGGACATGGTTAAAGACCAAGTTGAGAAGAATAAGGAATATTTCCAAAAAGCCGTAGACGACAACCCCGACTGGTTCAAGTATGCACCCGAGGGCAAGACCGAACAAGTGCTGAATGACATAATCACAAAACTCGATGGTTTGCTCAAAGAGGATGAAACTTCGACGGATCTTGATGCACAGGTAAAATTGTATAACGATACTATTAACGGTATACTTAGCGAATGGGCGGAACTCAACACGCTTTGTGCAAAAGCAAGAATCTCCGAGGTCACACAGAATGTAACCGACATAATTAAAGAAGCCGAAGAGATAGACGGCAAAGACCGCAGCAAAATGAAAGCAGCTATAGAAGCCCTCAAAGCCAAAGCGGAAAAGGATGTAGACGCTCTTGATGATGAGGATAAGGTAGTAAAGGGTAATATTGCGGTTGAGGTTATGGACGCGTATATCGAAGTGGTGGATAATTTCAGAACTGATGTTTCCGCAGAATACCTCGAAGCATTTCTTGTTGGAGTAGAAAAAAGCTATACAGATGATATCGAGAACTTTACAATGCTCACCGACGAAGAAAGAGTTCAGTATAAGAAAGACCTTGATGAAGCGATAAAGTCTGTAAGAGATGAAATTGCGACAATGACAACGGCTGAGATAAAAGAGAATATCAAAAAGTACGAGGGTATTGTAAATCTCGCTTATACAAAGCCGCTTGCGGCAAGCATTGTAAGAAACGCAAAAGCAACCGTAGAAGGACTCAACTATGTAACGGAAGCAGAGAAAGCGGAAGTTTTGAAGCTGATAGAGGATAACAACGCCGCTATTCAAAAGATAATAGCCGACAACGACGTTTACAACTGGGAGATAACAGACGAGCTTCTGAGCCGGATCGAGGAAAAAGCAGACGATCTCTGGCACGAGGACGTGTTCTTGTGGGTAGACAAGTATGCGCTCGAAGAATATGACGCGGCAATAAAAGAATACGGTTCAAAGTGTACTTATATAACACAGGAACAGTTAGACCAAATAAGAGATCTTCTCAAGGACACAACAGCATCTTTAAGTGCAGAAATGAAAGGAGCGGTAGGAACGGATGAAGAAGTTGAAAAGATAAATTATTACGGCGAAACGCTTCAGGATATGTATGACATAGCGATCGAAATGATATTTAAGTCGAATGCACAAAAAGGAATTTCTGCGGCAGCGTCCGAAACAAAAGAAGCCATAAAGGCTCTTGAAGAGAAGAATGGAACAGATCTCAGCGAGCTTACGGCTGATATTGATAAGCTTGAAGAAGATGCTGAAAACGCTATGCTCGACATTAAAACCGAGTTCGGCTTTATAAGCGACAAGGGCGCTGTAGCGGCGCTCTATGACGAAATCGCAAAGATCGGTGCAGAATACGAAGCGAAGATACGCGCGGTATTGCCCGAACAGGATCCCGATAAATCTCCCGAAACAGGCTTTGATATGTCGGCAATAGCTGTACTTATCGCACTGTCGGGCTGCTTTACGGTAGTTCTTGCAAAGAAGAAAGCAAGAAGCAGATAAGCCTGAGGTTGGACTTTTTATACAGTCTGAAAAGGGGAAGCCTTTGAAAAAAGGTTTCCCCAAAATTTTTACCCGACTTCTAATGATATTTAACCTCATAGTTTTTAAGTACATTCTATTGACATACAGAGAGATATATGCTTGCCGCTTGCTTTTGTTTATTTTAACAATTATTAGCAGCAAAATATGTGTATATCTACAAAAATGATTAAAAGTCATTGACTTTTATTCAATGAATGTGATATAATGAAATCACAGGATGAGGGGTGATAATGTGACTAACAGACAGCTTGCCGCTATGGAAACCAAAAAAAAGCTTCTTGAAGCGGCAAAAAATATTATATGCGAAAAAGGGCTGATAAACACATCAATCGAAGAGATCACAAAAGCCTGCGGCGTGTCGAACGGCACGTTTTATACCTACTTTAAACGCAAGGAAGATGTAGTTTTTGCGTTAAGCCAAGAGATGTATCAGGGAATTTATGAGGAAGCACAGGCTCATGACGGTACATTTATGGAACGGCTGGTATTTTACATGATGAATTTCTCCGGACACATTGAACGTGACGGGCTGAAGCTCTGTCAGGAATGGGTGCGGAACACCGTAGATCCTGATCTCGTTGAAACCCCGTACAACAAAAACAAACTCTACATGGATATTGATTCCATGAAAGGTATGATTGAAAAGGGAATTGAGCGTGGAGAACTGAAAAAAAACACACCCGTAGACGCGCTCGCCAAAGCACTTGTAGATGTGATCTACGGCGAAATGCTTTGCTGGGATATGTCCGGCGGTGCATACAGCTTTGAAGAACGCACAAAAGAATTTTGCAATCTGTTTTTACCGACCATGATACGACCATATATCAGCGAAAAATAACGGCAACACCGCACAAAGAACGCCTGACGGCTTTGTACGTCATCTGCTTGCATATTTTTCGTCATCTTGCACAGAAACTCCTTGAAATACGACAGTATTCCTGCGTCGTTTCTGTACAATCTGCCGAAAAATCTGACTGCGCATCTGCCGCACAATCTTTGTGCGGTGTTGCCTAAAACAGGAGGAACCAACAATGAGTGAATTGAATTTCATGCAAAAAATAATTATCAGACCTATATGGATTGACAAGGAGGAGAACTTATGATTTATAAAGATTTTCAAGATTTGAAATTATCCGCTCTGGGAATGGGCGCTATGCGACTTCCGGTAATAGACGGAGATGATTCCAAGATAGATGAAACAGCCGCGAAAGAAATGGTCGCTTACGCTATGGAACAGGGCGTGAATTATTACGACACCGCCTGGGGCTACCATGACGGCAATTCCGAGTTGGTGATGGGTAGAGCCTTAAAAGAGTATCCGAGAGATAGTTTTTATTTGGCAACCAAATTTCCAGGATATGATCTGTCCAACATGACAAAGGTGGAAGAAATTTTTGAGAAGCAGCTTGAAAAATGCCAAGTGGAGTACTTCGATTTCTATTTGTTTCACAATGTCTGCGAGATGAATGTTGACTCATATTTGGACGAAAAGTACGGGATTTATGACTACTTGATGAAGCAGAAAGCAAACGGAAGAATACGTCATCTCGGATTTTCCGCCCATGGAAGCTATGATGTAATGGAACGTTTCCTTGAGAAATACGGAAAGAGCATGGAATTTTGTCAGATACAGCTGAATTACCTGGACTGGAGTTTCCAGGACGCCAAAGCAAAGGTGGAGCTTCTGAAAAAATACAACATTCCCGTTTGGGTTATGGAGCCGCTGCGAGGCGGCCGTCTGGCAAATCTTACAGACGAGGAAAAGGCAAGATTAAAAGCTATGCGTCCCGATGAGAAAATCCCTGCATGGGCGTTCCGCTTCCTGCAGTCCATACCTGAGGTGACTGTAGTACTGTCGGGTATGTCCAGCATGGAGCAGATGAAAGAAAATATCCGCACTTTCCAAGAAGAGAAACCCCTTTCCGCAGAAGAAATGAAAATTCTTTTAGGCTTGGCGGACGAAATGGTAAAGAAGATCGTCCTGCCCTGCACCGCCTGCCGTTACTGCGTAAGCCACTGCCCGCAGGGACTGGATATTCCGACCTTGCTGGCTTTCTACAATGAACACTGCTTCACGGGCGGCGGATTTATCGCGCCGATGGCAATGTCCTCGTATCCGAACGACAAGCTGCCGAGCGCCTGTTTAGGCTGCAGGAGCTGCGAAGCCGTCTGTCCGCAGCAGATTAAGATATCTGAGGCTATGGCTGATTTTGCCGAAAAATTAAACATGTAAAACGATACAGGAACATAGCGGAGGTGTCTAATGAAAATCAGAAAATTGCGGCAAATCGAAGTCTCGGAAATCGGAATGGGGTGTATGGGCTTTTCTCACGGCTACGGCAATGCCCCGGAGCGTGAGTACAGCATTCGGGCTATCCAAGAGGCTTATGAGTATGGCTGTACGTTTTTCGATACAGCAGAAACCTATGGAACACAGCAGTTTTACCCCGGTCATAACGAGCAGCTTGTGGGAGAAGCAATTCTCCCCTTTCGGAAGAAAGTCGTTCTGGCAACCAAGTTTCATTTCCGAAATGAGATGCCGACGAAGCGTGAAGAGATTGACAAGGTGATAAGGCGGCATTTAGAACAGTCGCTCAAAAATCTTCAAACGGACTATGTGGATCTGTATTACCTTCACCGCATTAACGAGGAAGTGCCTTTGGAGGAAGTCGCCCATGTGATGGGAGATTTGATACGAGAAGGCGTCATTCGCGGTTGGGGGCTTTCACAGGTGTCCGGGGAGATGCTGCGTCGGGCGGATTTAGTTACACCGGTTTCGGCAGTACAAAATATCTATTCTATGGTAGAGCGTGACTGTGAGCGGGATATCTTCCCGTACTGCTTAGAGCATGGGATTGGCGTTGTCCCGTTTTCTCCCATTGCCAGCGGTTTGCTTTCGGGAAAAGTGACCGAGAAAACACGTTTCGAGGGGGACGATGTGCGGAAATTTGTGCCGCAGCTCAGTACGGAAAATCTGATTGCAAATCGCCCTATTGTGGAGGCAGTAACTCAATTTGCCAATGCCAAGAACGCCACAAACGCACAGATTGCCTTAGCGTGGATGCTTCACAAATATCCAAATGCAGTACCAATTCCCGGTTCCAAAAACCGAGAGCGGATTTTGGAAAACCTGAAAGCCTGTGAAGTTTCCCTGACAGAAGAAGAATTTTCTGCATTGGAATCCGCGTTGAATGCGTGTACCGTCTACGGGCACAGAGGACACGTGGAAACAGAACAAAATCCCACTTTCGCATTTAGTAAACAGGAGCGATAAAGGACAGCGTTTACATACTCCAAATATCCGGCGTATTAACTTGGCAAAAAATTGTAAAACAAGGAGGTTAGAGCATGAGGAAACGGGTTTTGCCTTTTTTGGCATTGCTGATGATAATGACATTCACAGGCTGCACACAGAACACGCCGACAAGCGGTTCTGATAACCACATATCGTTTAATGTAAACTCTTCAAATTCCGAAAATAGCGTTAATTCAACGGAAAGCACCCCGTCTGATGTTCCGACCGTTTATATGACCTCGGACATTTCCTCCGAGGGACTGACGGCGGTATATAATGCGCTCGGCTGGCAACCAACGGGAAAAGTTGCCGTAAAGCTGTCCACGGGTGAACCGCCTGCAAGTAACTATCTTCGACCCGAACTGATAAAGGACCTTGTTCAGTCGGTGGACGGCACTATCGTTGAGTGCAACACGGCTTACGGTGGTTCGCGTTCTGAAACCGCAATGCATTATCAAGTCGCAAAAGACCACGGGTTCACGGATATTGCCGACTTTCAGATACTGGACGAAAACGGCTCTATGACTTTGCCCGTAGAGGGCGGCTCGGTTCTCAAAGAAAACTATGTCGGTGCGGCGTTCGGCGATTACAATTCATACCTCGTGCTGTCGCATTTCAAAGGTCATGCTATGGCAGGCTACGGCGGGGCTATCAAGAATATTTCGATAGGCTTAGGCTCAAGCAAAGGCAAGGCATGGATACACAGCGGCGGCACAGGCGGCAGTATGTGGGGCGGCGAGCAGGACGCTTTTTTAGAGGCAATGGCAGAGGCGGGCAAAGCGGTTTCCGACTATCTCGGAAACGGCGAGCGTATCGTCTATGTCAACGTGATGAACCGCCTGTCTGTGGACTGCGACTGTGACGGAAATCCTGCCGAGCCGGATATGCACGACATCGGAATTTTGGCGTCAACAGACCCCGTTGCGCTCGACCAGGCGTGCATTGACCTTATCTACGAGCAAAAGGACGGCGACGGGAAATCGCTTGTTCAGCGAATAGAATCCCGCAACGGTCTGCATACTCTTGAACACGCCGAAGAAATAGGTCTTGGCAGCCGCCATTACAGTCTGGTGAGGATTGATGATTGAAATCCTGCAGCGCGAATTTGTCTATGTGTGGTACTACTTCCAGCTCCAGCTTCGGCAGATTTTTGTTTACTGGATTCTCGGAATGGTCGTCGGGTCGCTGGTTTCGGTGTTCGCAAAGGACAGTATTCACAAGGCGTTTGAGAGTATCCGCGACAAGAAATGGGGTTTGTGGGGAGTTGTTCCGGCAAGTCTTTTGGGGATAGCCTCGCCGCTTTGTATGTACGGAACTATCCCGATTGCCGCGTCGTTCTCAAAACACGGAATGCGGCATGACTGGCTTGCGGCATTTATGATGTCGAGCGTTTTGCTCAATCCACAACTTATCATGTATTCCTCAGCTTTGGGCGTGACGGCGCTCGTTATCCGCATAGTATCTTGTGCATTATGCGGGATTGTTGCGGGAATTGTCGTTCATCTTGTTTACAAAGACAAACCGTTTTTCAACTTCAAAGGCTTTGAGCCGAGGGCAAGTCACGACACGCACCCGAACCTGTTTCTGCGGTTTTTGTTCAACCTCGGACGGAACATCAAGGCTACGGGGTTGTGGTTTCTGCTTGGCGTATTGCTTTCAGCATTGTTTCAGCGATATGTTCCCGCAGACAAATTCGCCGCTTTATTCGGTAAAGCAAACGAGGGTTTCGGCGTGCTTATGGCGGCAACGATAGGCGTGCCGCTGTATGCCTGCGGCGGAGGAACAATTCCGCTAATCCGCGAATGGCTGTCAATGGGCATGAGTATGGGCAGCGCGTCCGCGTTTATGATAACAGGACCTGCCACGAAAATCACCAACCTCGGCGCGCTGAAGATCGTCCTCGGAATGAAACGGTTTCTGCTGTATCTCGCCTTTGTAATGGCGTTTTCGCTGGTGACGGGATTGCTTGTCAATCTGATCATATAAAATAATAAAAAAGGAGTTTTTACTATGGCAAACATAACAATTTTGAAAAGCGCGGCAAAGCCGCAGTTGTCCATCAAAGTGCAGGCGATTGCAACGCTCTCGGCAATTGTCGGAGCGGTTGCCGTTCCGCAGATTTTCCACGTTTTAGGCGCAGTTTCGGGGGTGGGAACTTCGCTCGGCGAGGCGTTTCTGCCGATGCATTTGCCGATAATTCTCGTCGGACTGCTTGCAGGACCGTATGCGGGAGCGATTGCGGGACTTTTAGGACCGCTTTGCAGCTTTGCACTTTCGGGAATGCCCGGAGCAATGATGTTACCGTTTATGATGATAGAACTCTGCATTTACGGACTTTCGGCAGGAATTTTGCGGAATGTCAAGCTGCCGACAATCGTTAAGGTCGTTATAGCGCAAGTCGCAGGACGTGCGGTGCGCGCGGGCGCAATTCTGCTTGGAGTTTTCGTTTTCGGCAGCAAAGTAAACATTTCGACAATTTGGACGAGCATAGGAACTGGATTGTTCGGACTTGCGTTACAATGGGCGTTGTTGCCGCTTATCGTTTATCGCGTGGAGAATTTGAAGAAAAATGACAACTGATTTTGAGCGCGCGAAAACCTTGCTTTATGAGAACAATTACACCTGCGTTTTGTGCAAGGGCGAGAAAGTTTACACAAGCACAGAACGCGGGTAAAGCCGCTCTGGAGCTTGCCGATGGTGTTCGCGAAAATGATTTGACAGCAGGAGTTCTTCTGCAGAGCAAAACGGTTAACGCACAAAATCATTTGCGGGCATAACTTTTTCATAAACAGAGATTGCCTGCCGTACAATAAACAAAAGTGCTAATTTCCATTTTGGATTTTGGCGCTTTTTATTTTACACAAAAATTTTTACATACAATTAACACGAAAATGATTTCAGCCTTAACACGCCGTACACGGAATTGTTGTATAAACAACAGCATTTACATATGACCTTTTATTAACAACGCATAATCTTACTTTTCATAAACTTAATAAAAACTTAACTTCATTATGGTTTTGGATTTTACATTGGTTGTGGTAGAATAAACTCGTAAACCAAAACAAAAACACAGGAGGATATTTATGAACAAGACTAAAAAAATCATTGCAGGAGCATTAGCGCTCTGTGCTGCGGCTTCTTCAACAATCAGCGCATTTGCCGCAACCGAACACTGGAACGACGCGTCAACGGCGGCAACCGAATGGAATGATTGGAAAACAGAGTGGGAAACAATTAAAAACAACTATGAATACGTTTCCTTAACTCCGGGAGCGGACGAAACAAAACTTAATTTCGCATGGTATTCCAAAACGCAGGAAATTCCGTCGGTACGCATTTCGACAAAAGAGGATATGAGCAACGCTAAAGAGTTCAAGGGAGTTCAGTCGGCAATTTCCGAGGAGGACGCAACAGGATATTTTGCTAATAAGGCAACTGTTTCGGGGCTTTCCGAAAACACCGAATATTATTATCAGGTGTTTAAAAACAGCGAATGGAGCGATCCGGAAAAATACGTCACAAAGAGCTTTGACAAATTTTCCGTTCTCTATGTGGGCGACCCGCAAATCGGAGCGTGCAGCAATCAGACAAACTCCGAAGGCGATACAATGAGCGGTGAATTTGCCGCAAGAAATGACGCTTACAACTGGAACAAGACGCTCGAAACCGCACTTTCGGCTAATCCCGACGTAAGCTTTATGATTTCGGCAGGTGACCAGGTAAACACCGCAACTCATGAATATGAATATGCCGGATATCTTTATCCCGAAACTCTCAGCTCACTTCCTGTCGCAACTACAATAGGAAATCACGACAGCGGTTCTGCACAGTATTCTTATCATTTCAACAACCCAAACAGTTTTAAAACCGATGATTCTGTGTACGCGGTCGGAGCGACAAAGGCAGGTACAGATTATTACTACACTTACGGCGACGTGTTATTCATAGTTCTTGATACAAACAATTACAACACCGCAACACATAAGTCGGTAATTGAAAAAGCAGTGAGTGAAAATCCTGATTGCAAATGGCGAGTGGTAACATTCCACCAAGATATTTACGGTTCGGGTCTTGACCACTCTGACAGCGACGGAATTGTTCTGAGAACACAGCTTACTCCGATTTTTGACGAATTTGATATTGATGTTGTTCTTCAGGGCCATGACCACACATATTCGCGTACATATCAGCTCTCAGGCGACGGAAACGAACATAAATCATACGATAATACCAATTATAAAAATGATGATAATTTCCTCACGGAAAACAACTGCTACACTATAAACAGCGACCTTGTTACAGGTACGATAGTAGACCCCGAAGGTACAGTTTATATGGAAGCAAATTCGGCTACAGGCTCGAAATTCTATAATCTTATCCCGACTCAGCAAGATTATATTGCTGAAAGAAGCCAGACGTGGACGCCCTCTTATTCCGTAATTGACTTCACCGAAACAACGCTTACAATAACGACCTATGACGCCTCAACAAATAAAATTCTTGAAGGTTCATCGGCTTATACTATCGTTAAAAAAGCAGATAGTTCATCTCTTAAATCGCTTTATGAAGAAGCTGAATCAAAGCTTTCAGACGGTAACACTTACACCGAAGAAAGTATAAGTAAGCTGAATGACGCCATAAAAAATGCCGATAAGGTGCTTGAAGAACCCACATCAACTTCCGAACAGATTGCAGAAGCTTCCGCATATCTTGCCGAAGCAAGCGGCGCGCTTACCGTTAAAGAAGCCGAAGATAATAATTCCAAAGACAATATTTCTGACAATAGCGATTCCGAGGGAAAGGATTCAAATAATAAAGATAACCCTGATACAGGTGTTGCCGATACAGCGTCTAAGTTTGCAATTTTTTCAACGCTCGGTCTTGTCGGAATAATTCTGTCTGAAAAATTCACAAAGAAAAAACTCTGATATCACTTATTTTTAATGTAAAAACAGGACATTCCCCTTTTGTACAGGGGAATCAGGCTGTCGATAAAGCCCCATCTACGTCGTCAGCGTTGCAGCGTTTTGCGCGCAGCGCATAATGCGAACAGCCACAAAGGCTAGTTGCAGCAACGCTTTCTAGTATCTGGGGCTTTCTCAACAGCCTGAATTTCACTTTTAATACGGTCTGATTTCCCTTTTGTACAGGGGATTTAAGGAGATCAATATGAAATCAAAAATAAGTAAGATATTACTGATTTTTATTATAGCTGCGGCAGTAACCGCGGTGATAATTTGGATAAATGATTTTGAAAAAACCGAACTTGTTTCAACGGACGGAAGGACTTTTGAGAGAGCGGTTGTGACGAAAATAACCAGAGACAATCTTGCCGAGGACGGAAACAGATACGGCGATCAACAGCTTGAAATGCAGATCAAAAGCGGAAATCTTAAGGGCGAGATCATTTCTGGGACAAGTCCGAACGGAATGCTTTTCGGAGCGGCGTGCAAGGTAGGCTCAAATGTTATCGTGATAATTTCTCAAAGCGGAGATAATCTGACCGCGACGGTTTACAGTCTGGACAGAACTGTTCCTATAATCTTGTTTTTTATTTTATTTCTTGCGGCAATGCTGTGGGTAGGCGGGAAAAAGGGACTTATGTCGGCGGTGTGCTTATTCGCGGCTCTCGCGTTGATATTCCTCGTATTTTTCCCGCTTGTTTACCGCGGTTTTTCGCCTTTTTTCGCCGCTTCGATAATTTGCGTTATAACGACCGTATTTACGATTTTCTCTGTAAGCGGAGTGAATATAAAATCTGTCTGTGCTTGTGCGGGAACGATTTTCGGTGTTATTGCCTCCGGCGTATTTGCGAAATTATTCGGAATTATCGCGGGAATTTCCGGATACAATGTATCGGAAATCGAAAGTCTTTTGTTTGTCGGGCAGAATACAAGAGCTGACGTCGGAGGACTTTTGTTTGCAGGAATTTTAATTTCATCTCTCGGTGCTGTAATGGATGTTGGAATGTCAATCGCATCAACAATAAATGAAATTCACGAGAAAAACCCATTGTTAAGCTCGCGTGAACTGTTTTCATCGGGAATGAACGTTGGACGCGATATGATGGGAACAATGTCAAACACGCTTATTCTCGCGTTTGCGGGAGGTTCAGCGACAACATTGTTCTTAAACTACGCATATGACTTACAACTCATTCAGCTGCTAAATTCATTCGACATCGGAATTGAAATAATGCGCGGTATCTCCGGAAGTCTTGGTATAATACTTACAGTTCCCTTCACGTCATTCATTACGTCCAAAATGCTTAAAAGCAGTTTTATCGCCGCAAAGAAACATAAAAGTTAAGTTTAGCAAATTAAAAATCTTATGCCCGTAATTGCTCACGGGCATTTTTTCAACATTCATTAAACATTTAACCTATTTCAAAAACAGAGAGCACCTGCCATACACTAAGCAAAAAAATTTTACATACAATTTACATAAAAATGATTTCAGCCTTAACACGCCGCGATGTATACTTAAATTGCAAACAAAAAGCAATATTTTGAAAGGAAGTAAGTATATGAAAAACAAACAATTTATGGCGGGAGTTCTGGCGGTCTTGATGGCGATTTGCGCGGCGGGCTGTTCCGCTGAAAAAGGCTCAGAGAGCAGCAATTCTCAAACGTCCTCGGTAAATCAGCAAGCGAAAAACGACGAGCAGTCCTCGTCCGTTTCAACCGACGGTTCGACGTCTATGGAATCCGTTATCGGGTTCTTAAGCGAGGCTTATCAGGAGAAAACGGGCGTTAAAGTGACCTACAATCCCACAGGTTCGGGTTCGGGAATACAAGCCGTTCAGGACGGACGCTGCGACATCGGACTTTCGAGCCGCGACCTCAAGCCCGAAGAATCCCAAACTCTTAACGGCACGGTAATTGCTCTCGACGGCATAGCTGTTATTGTCAACAAGGATAACGCCGTTGCAAATCTCACAAAAGAGCAGATAACAAAAATCTATCTTGGTGAAATCAAAAACTGGTCGGAAGTCGGCGGCAGTGACGCTCCCATTGTCTGCATAGGCAGAGAGGCAGCGTCGGGAACGCGCGACGGATTTGAATCCGTCACAGGAACAGCGGAAAAATGCGTTTACTCACAGGAGCTTACCTCAACGGGCGATGTAATTCAGACAGTCGCGTCCAATCCTAACGCCATAGGTTACGCCTCGCTTGCGGCTGTCGGAGATACCGTAAAAGCATTGAGCGTTGACGGAGTTACTCCCTCGGAAGATACGGTTTTAAGCAAGGAATACCCCATTCAAAGAGGATTTTTGCTTGTTACTCCTAAAGACAAGGCTCTTTCAGCGTCGGCGCAGGCGTTCTTCGATTTCTGCACAAGCAGCGAAGTAAGCGAGTATATAAGAGAGGCGGGTGCGGTTCCTGTTGCAGAATAATGCGGTTTCAGCGATACATATTCTCGAAAAGCCGAAAAAGGCAAATCCCGCCGCGGAAATCTCCGAAAAGCTTATGCACATTATTTTCGGAGTATGCGGGTTTATAGCCGTGGCGTTTGTACTGGTGATAACGGTATTTCTTGTCATTTCGGGAGCGCCCGCGATAAACGAGATAGGAATAACGGATTTCCTTTTTGGAACGGAATGGGCGCCGACAAACTCCGATCCGAAATTCGGCATACTGCCGTTTATTTTAAGTTCAATCTGCGCGACAACAGGCGCGGTAATTATCGGAGTTCCTGTCGGAATTTTATGCGCGGCGTTTCTCGCAAAATTTTCGGGAAAGCGGATAAGCGCGGCGGTAAGTAGCGCAGTCAGCCTTATGGCGGGAATACCGTCGGTGGTTTACGGACTTTTGGGAATGATCTATGTTGTTCCTGCCGTTCGTGAAATTTTCGGACTTCCCGACGGAGCAAATTTGTTTTCGGCGATAA
The DNA here is from genome assembly GCA_947629335.1 of uncultured Clostridia bacterium. Lineage (GTDB taxonomy): Bacteria > Bacillota > Clostridia > Oscillospirales > Ruminococcaceae > CAG-115. The sequence goes on from CANRDI010000024.1 coordinate 23,495, forward strand.
TCGTGCTTGCAATTATGATATTGCCGTCGGTTATCTCGGTTTCGGAAACCGCTCTGCGAGCCGTTCCGAGGGAATACGAGGAAGCGTCTTTGGCTCTCGGCGCAACGCACGCGGAAACTGTTTTCAAGGTGAGCATTCCCGCCGCGAAAAGCGGAATAACCGCGTCTGTCGTTCTCGGCGTGGGCAGAGCGGTAGGAGAGGCAATGGCGGTTATAATGGTCGCGGGCAACGTCGCGAATATGCCCGGAATTTTCAAGAGCGTAAGACTTCTCACAACAGCGGTAGTAAGCGAGATGTCGTATTCTTCGGGGCTTCACCGCGAGGCGCTGTTTTCTATCGCTCTGGTGCTGCTGATATTCATTTTGGCGATAAATCTTGTGATGAACCTTATTGTAAAGAGGGATAAGAAATGAAAAAATCTCGGAAAATAAAAAGCTTTTTCCTCAATGCTCTTGTTTGGACAGCCGCGGCTTTTATCTGCCTGTTGCTTGCGGGAATGATTTTATGTATTCTCGCGCGCGGACTTCCGAACATAAGCCTTGATTTCCTCACAAATAAACCGAGCCTGCTCCACCACACCGTCGGTATTCTGCCAAACCTGCTGAACACGCTCTATATTATCCTTATGACGCTCCTGATCGTACTTCCGCTCGGAGTGGGAGCGGCGGTGTATCTCAGCGAATACGCGAAAAACAAAAAAGCCGTCAGAATTATAGAGCTTGCCGCCGAAACGCTTTCGGGAATACCGTCGATAATCTACGGACTTGTCGGAATGTTGATTTTCGTGCAGTTCTGCTCACTTCAGACAAGTCTGCTTGCAGGCGCGCTGACGCTTGTGATAATGACCCTGCCGACTATCATCAGGACAACTCAGGAAAGCCTGAAAACCGTTCCCGAAAGCTACCGCAAGGGCGCTTTCGGGCTTGGAGCGGGAAAATGGCACGCAATAAGAACGGTCGTTTTGCCGTCTGCAATTGACGGCATTGTCACAGGCTGCATTTTAGCGGTGGGAAGAATTGTCGGAGAAAGCGCGGCGCTGATGTACACGGCGGGTATGGCGAACGAGATATTAACGCCTAAGGAAGCGTTAAGCGCGGGCGGCGCGGGTTCTACGCTCACGGTTTCGATGTACTTTTACACAAAGGAGCGCGTGGATATCGACACGGCGTTTGCAATTGCCGCGATACTGCTGATACTCACGCTTTTGCTCAATATTGCCGCAAAAATCGCCGCAAAATTATTGAAGAAAGGAAAAGGAAAATGAACGCTGTTTCGGCGAAAAATGTCAATTTGTGGTACGGCAAAAATCAAGCCTTGAAAGACATAAACCTCGATTTCCCCGCGCGGAAGATAACTGCGCTTATAGGTCCGTCGGGGTGCGGAAAATCCACGTTTCTGAAATCCCTCAACCGAATGAACGACCTTGTGGAGGGCTGCCGCGTAGAGGGAGAAATTACGCTTGACGGCGTGGATATTTACAAAGACTATGATGTGAATGAACTTAGAAAGCGCGTGGGAATGGTCTTTCAGAAACCGAACCCGTTTCCTATGAGCATTTACGACAACATCGCCTATGGTCCTCGTATTCACGGCATACGTTCGCGGAAAAAACTGGACGAAATTGTGGAAATGTCGCTGAAAAAAGCGGCTATCTGGGACGAATGCAAGGACAGACTGAAAAAGAGCGCGCTCGGAATGAGCGGAGGTCAGCAGCAGAGATTGTGTATAGCAAGAGCCTTGGCAGTCGAGCCGGAAGTGCTTTTAATGGACGAACCGACTTCCGCGCTCGACCCTATCTCCACTTCCAAAATTGAAGATTTGGCAATGGAACTAAGCGAAAAATATACCATTGTAATTGTCACGCACAATATGCAGCAGGCGGCGAGAATTGCCGACCAGACGGCGTTTTTCCTGCTTGGAGAGCTTATTGAATCGGGCGACACCGACAAAATGTTTTCAATGCCGTCTGACAAGCGCACGGAAGATTACATCACAGGGAGGTTTGGTTAATGCGCGACCGTTATGAAGAACAGCTTCGACTGCTGAATAAAGAGCTTGCGGAAATGGGCGGGCTTTGCGAAGAAGGCATATCCTACGCCGTGAAATATCTCACGGAAAATAAACCCGAAATGAAGAAAAATGCCGAGGAATGTGAAAAGCAGATCGACCGAACAGAACGCGACATAGAGGCACTTTGTATGCGTCTTTTAATGCACCAACAGCCTGTCGCGGCGGATTTCAGACAAATCACCGCCGCGCTGAAAATGATTTCCGATATGGAGCGTATCGGCGACCACGCGGAGGACATCGTAGAACTTGGCGACTACATCGGCAAAACGGATAAAACTCTCCGCGAGCATATCGGGAAAATGGCAGAAGCGGCGGTGAAAATGCTTGCCGCAAGCGTAAACTCCTACACCGAGAAAAACGCGGACCTTGCGAAGTCGGTAATTTTAATGGACGATACCGTTGACGAGTTGTTTATTGAGATGAAACAAAAACTGCTCAATGCCGTAAAAAGCGAAGCAGAGGACGCGGCGGCACTTCTTGATTTGCTTATGATAGCAAAATATTTTGAGCGTATCGGCGACCACGCGGAAAATATCGCCGAGTGGGTGATATATGCTCTCACGGGACAGCACAAGGCTTGATTTTCTGTGCAAAATGTGGTATCATAGTAACGGGTGATAAAAATGGAGAAAATCTATTTTGTCGAGGACGACGACAATATCCGAAAGCTTGTCTGCTATGCGTTGAAACGGGAAAATTACGCGGTGGAGGGGTTTGCCTTGCCGTCCGAATTTTACAGCGCATATCAGAATGAAAAGCCCGATTTGATACTGCTTGACATAATGCTCCCCGAAGAGGACGGACTTTCGATACTCGGAAAAATACGCCGCAAAGACCCCGAAATGCCTGTTATTATGATAACCGCAAAGGACAGCGAATTTGACAAGGTGACGGGACTTGACGCGGGCGCGGACGACTATATTGCTAAACCGTTCGGGATGACGGAAATGATTTCTCGTGTGCGTGCGGTATTGCGGAGAAGTAAAAGAACAGCAGATGAAAATTCCGTTTTTCATATCGGAATGATGACCGTGGACAGCGCAAAGCACGTTGTTACCGTTTCGGGAGAGCCTGTATCGCTTTCGTTCAAGGAATTTGCCCTGCTCGAAATTCTGATGAGAGCGGGCGGAAAAGTCGTTTCCCGCGAGGAATTATTTTCAAAAATATGGGGAGAATTTTACGGCGAATCACGGACGCTCGACGTGCATATCCGAAATCTGAGAAGTAAACTCGGAAAAGCGGGAAAATACATTCAGACCGTGAAAAATATCGGTTATAAGATCGGTGAAGATGATGAATAAGAAAATATTCCGCTATACGCTTTTTATAACGATAATTCTGCTTGTAATAAGCATTGCGGCAATTGTCGGACTGCTCTACGGAAATTTTGAAAATCAGCTAAAATCGCGGCTTGAAACCGAAGCTGAATATGTCGGCGCGGCAATTTCTGCGGAGGGAGTTTCATATTTTGACAGGATAAACAGCGACGAGCGCGTTACGCTTATTGCGCCCGACGGCACGGTATTAGCCGACACACGGGCGGAGCCGGACAAACTCGAAAATCATCTGAGCCGAGAAGAAATCCAGCTTGCGCTAAAAAACGGCAGCGGCACAAGCGTTCGTTATTCCGAAACCTTTATGGAGCGGACGGTCTACTATGCCGTGAAACTCGAAAACGGGAATATTCTACGCGTTTCCGCAAGGCAGAACACGATTTTAAATATCATCATAAATCTTGCCGTTCCGATAGCGGTGATAATTTTGCTTGCGGTTGGAGCGTCGGCAATTCTTTCCGTGAAAATCTCAAAGAACATCATTGATGATGAAGAACGTGAAAAGCGTGAACAAATGCGGCGCGAATTTACGTCGAACGTTTCGCACGAACTGAAAACTCCGCTTACGTCTATTTCGGGATTTGCGGAAATGCTTATGCAGGGCGACGCGGACAGGGAAACGGTCGCTGATTTTTCAAAATCCATTTATGATGAATCGCAGAGAATGATAACGCTTGTGCAGGATATTCTGCGAATTTCTGAATTAGACGAAAAAACGGAATTTGAACAGGAACAAGTTGATCTCTATGACCTTGCGGAAGAGGTAACGGCTCGCTTGCAGCCTGAGGCGGAAAAGCTGCAAGTTCAGTTGCGTGTTATCGGCGAGCATTGTCATATTTTAGGAGTTCGGAAAATTCTGGACGAAGTGATTTATAATCTTTGCGACAATGCGATAAAATACAACCGCCCGAACGGACTTGCGGAGATAAGTGTTCGTGAAACCGAAAATACGGTCTTGCTGTCTGTGCGGGATACGGGTATCGGCATTGCAAAAGAGGAGCAGGAACGCATTTTCGAGCGTTTCTATCGGGTGGACAAGGCGCGTTCAAAAGCAATAGGTGGAACGGGTTTAGGACTGTCTATTGTAAAGCACGGCGCAATGTATCATCACGCGCAGATACACATTGAAAGCGATGTCGGAAAAGGGACGACTGTTACGGTTTGGTTTCCTAAGTTAGAAATAAGAGGTTAGAATTTGTACCGAACAGTTGTTCGCCGAGTTCTTACCTCTTACTTCTTATTTCTTACATCTAAAAGGGCAATTCAATTTTGCTTCGCAAAACCGTAAAAATGTGCACTTCCTAAAACGTGGTTTTAAATTCTAACTTGCAAAAATCTTTTTTGTAAAGGTTAGACAGCAGGGTCAGCCCTGCACCCGATACGTCCCGCACGTTGCTGCGGGACGTTTTCTTTTCGCTCGACCAAGAAAATCTTTTTTTGTAAAGGGTAGACATTAGAGGTAAGAGGTTAGATGTAAGAGGTAAGAGTTTTGGATCCTTGCCTCTTATTTTTTATTGTGTACAGTAAAATATACTATTGCTGATTTTTAATTTTCTTTAAGTCTATCGGCATCTACTCTTTTGACAATCTAAATCTTATCCGCGCAGCGGATACCTTAGCTGTTTACTTTACACTGTAAACTATAAACTGCAAAAGCCTCCTGCGGGGCATTTTGCTTTGGCTCGGCTTCGGGGGAATTGTTTTGCAATTGTCGAACAGTTTTAGATCGGAGGTTGGTATTTCAAGTTCTGACCTTTTATTTCTGTTATAAATAATATCCGTTTCCTGTTATGCTACAATAGATATGTTACAAAAATGAAGACAAACGACCTCAACAATGTTATAATGTTAATAACCACAAAA
>CANRDI010000025.1 GCA_947629335.1 uncultured Clostridia bacterium
CTCCGAAAAGAAAAAAAGCTATCCCAAGAAGAATTGGCATTAGCGGTAGGAACTACCCGGCAAACAATTACTTCTATTGAAACAGGAAAATATGTAGCTTCATTACCTTTAGCATTTAAGATAGCGCATTATTTTGGCATGACAATAGAAGAAGTTTTTGACTTGTCGGAATACTTAGAGGGAGGATCAAAAAATGGATAAGTATAAAAAAATCATTATTATAAGAGTATTTCTGCTATCAGTTTTAGCATTACTTGCAGTCGGGTTAGGAATATATGATGTGTTTTGGGCAGCCGCCGAAGTAAAATCAAGCGGGATCTTTGAATTTCAATGCGGAATAACAACTGCATTAGGCATTTTAGCTCTCGTTATGATTATTCGATACCGTAAGGCTTTACGAAGCGAAAAAGAGCTTCAAATTCAATATAACAAAGAAAACGACGAGCGGATGAAAGCGATACGGGCGAAAGCCGGTATGCCGATGATATTGATTTTTTCTGCCGTTATTATCATTGCGGGTATTCTTATCGGTTATTCAAATACAGTTGTTTTCTATACTTTAATTGCAATTGCAGGGTTACAGCTGGTATTTGCAGGCATTACAAAATTTATATATACAAAAAAGATGTAAGGGATATTTTCATAAAGAACAAAAATATTAAATCCCGTTGAACCCGATATTTACGACATCGGAATTTTAGCGTCAACAGACCCTCGGCGATAGACCGGGCGGCAATCTGCCTTTGTTTTGCTGCGGAGGGCAGCGAGGCTTTGCAAAACGCCGGTCGGTCTCAAATCATGTGAATGGAATACTTGTATTTTGTTCATTCGCTTGGAATATTTCTTTCATAACGGCATTTCAATTTTTACGAATTATAACTACTACCCCAATCAAGTCATATATCACAAGATATATGATGCGATAGAAAGGCAGAAACGCTGTTACGATAACAAACAGATGCCATAAAAATGCATATAGTTGATTATCAGCCTGAGAACAGACGTTCAGTGATGGATTTCAAGGAAGAAACAGAAAAGCATTTATCAGAAAATGATATGCTTTCAGACTATCGTTATCTTTTTAAGAGGAAATGTTTTCGCAATTTCACTTTGTTTTTCTATTAAAGATGATAATTAAAATCATACAAATAACAGCACACGGCAAGAAAATTATCCACACAATATCGCTGAAATGCAAATGGTTATCCAACGCCAAAAAAAACGGTATATAAGAATAAATACAACTCAATTAAACAATAGCCTGTTTTTTGTTTTCCGGACAATAAATAAAAACCGCAAAATGCCAAAGAAATAAATCCCATAATTATATTTGCAAAAAAATGCATTATGTCGCCGTGGTCAATTTCATATACCACTTCAAACAACGGCTATGATCAAAGTAACAGAAGGGATAATTGCATATAAATATTTGCCGTATAATTCATTTATTTTGTTCAGAATTTTTATTGTTCAACACTCCTAAACCAAAATATCCGCCGTGATTTGATTTCTCACGGCGGATTTAGTTGTTTGATTATCAGCAATCAAGCCTTCATAGCCTCTTCAACCGCGACAGCGCACGCAACCGTAGCGCCTACCATGGGGTTGTTGCCCATACCGATAAGACCCATCATCTCAACGTGCGCGGGAACTGACGAAGAACCTGCAAACTGCGCGTCAGAATGCATACGTCCCATTGTATCGGTCATACCGTAAGACGCAGGACCCGCCGCCATATTGTCGGGGTGGAGCGTGCGTCCCGTTCCGCCGCCCGATGCAACGGAAAAGTACTTCTTGCCCTTTTCAACGCACTCTTTCTTATAAGTGCCCGCGACGGGGTGCTGGAAACGGGTGGGGTTTGTGGAGTTGCCCGTAATTGAAACGTCAACGCCCTCTTTCCACATTATAGCAACGCCCTCTGTAACATCATTCGCGCCATAGCAGTTTACTTTCGCGCGAAGTCCCGTAGAATAAGCCTTGCGGAACACTTCTTTAACTTCGCCCGTGTAATAATCCATTTCTGTCTCAACATATGTAAAGCCGTTTATACGCGCAATTATCTGCGCCGCGTCCTTTCCGAGACCGTTCAAGATAACTCTCAGCGGCTCTTTGCGGACCTTGTTTGCCTTTTCGGCAATTCCAATCGCGCCCTCGGCAGCCGCGAAGCTCTCGTGACCCGCAAGAAATGCAAAGCACTTTGTTTCTTCTTCAAGCAGCATTTTGCCGAGATTTCCGTGTCCAAGACCAACTTTTCTCTGATCAGCTACAGAGCCGGGAATACAGAACGCCTGAAGTCCTTCTCCAATAGCCGCAGCCGCGTCAGCAGCCTTTGTACAGCCTTTCTTTATTGCGATAGCGCAGCCTACGGTATAAGCCCACTTTGCATTTTCAAAGCAGATAGGCTGGATACCTTCGGTTATTTTATAAGGATCAAAGCCCTTAGCCTGGCAGATATCGCGGCATTCTTCGATAGAGTTGATGCCGTATTCCTTTAAGACCGCGAGGATCTGCTTTTCGCGTCTTTCATAAGATTCAAATAAAGCCATTCTTCGTTCCTCCCATTACTGCTTTCTCGGATCGATGAACTTTACTGCGTCTGCAACACGTCCATACTGTCCCTTAGCCTTTTCAAAGGCGGTATTAGCGTCGTCGCCCTTCTTGATGAAATCCATCATCTTTCCGAAGTTTACAAACTTATAACCGATAATCTCGTTGTCCTCGTTGAGAGCAAGATCTGTTACATAACCGTCGGTCATTTCGAGGTAGCGGGGACCTTTTTTGAGAGTTCCATACATTGTGCCGATCTGCGAGCGAAGACCTTTTCCCAAGTCCTCAAGACCCGCGCCGATAGTAAGACCGTCCTCGGAGAATGCGGACTGAGAACGTCCGTAAACTATCTGGAGGAACAGCTCGCGCATAGCGGTATTTATAGCGTCGCATACAAGATCTGTGTTAAGAGCCTCAAGGATAGTTCTGCCGGGAAGAATTTCCGCCGCCATAGCCGCAGAATGAGTCATACCCGAACATCCGATCGTTTCAACGAGAGCCTCCTGAATAACGCCGCCCTTAACGTTGAGGGAAAGCTTGCAGGTTCCCTGCTGGGGCGCGCACCAGCCAATGCCGTGCGTAAAACCGTTGATGTCCGAAATTTCCTTAGCCTTTACCCATTTTGCTTCTTCGGGAATAGGCGCAGCGCCGTGAGCAACGCCCTGAGCGACAGGACACATTGCCTCGACTTCATGAGAATAAGTCATTTGAATTTCTCCTTTTCCATTATTTGGCAGAGCATTTTTCACTGCGGGCAAATAGCCCGTTCTGCCATACACCAATATTATACAATATTTTTTTCTATATTTCAAGTACATACTCAGAAAAAAGTTTCATAGTTTGTTCACATAAATTCTCAATGCCCGTCTTTATGCGTATTTTCCGTATATTTTTGTCTTAAATTCTTTAAGTACATAAAGTTAGAGCGTAAAATTAACCTCATTCTGCAAAAAACGCTCTGCAATAATAGGAAAAAATCTGCTTGACAAAAAGGAAAATATGATATAAAAATTGCAGACATTTTTACTACATATAAAATCCGCTGCGCGTACGATGTCAGTGTACAGTTTATGGCGGAAAGTAAACAGTAGCAGGTATCTGCTGACGCAGATAATTTTAAATTGTTTTTAAATTAAAAACGCATAGGCTTGAACTCACTTTGGTTCAAGCCTAATTCTATTAACTTAAAAACAATCTAAATATTATCCGCCGCAAGCGAATACAACAACTGTTTACTATTAACTATACACGGTCCACTATAATACGCTGTCCACTAACAATGCCACTGCGTATGCTCCGATGCCTTCTCCTGCGAGACCGAGACCTTCTTCGGTAGTTGCTTTGACCGAAATATCGGATATATCACAGCCGAACGCTCCCGCAAGCCTTTCGCGCATTTGCTGAATATAAGGCGCGAGCTTCGGCTTTTCCGCGACTATCGTTATATCAAGATTTCCGAGCGCAAAGCCGTTTTTATCCATTATCTCAATAACCTGTCCGAGCAGCTTCATGCTGTCCGCATCCTTGTAAAGCGGGTCACTGTTGGGAAAGAGCTTTCCTATATCTCCCGCAGCCATTGCGCCGAGTATCGCGTCCATAAGCGCGTGTACGGCGACGTCAGCGTCCGAATGTCCCAAAAGCCCCATTTCATACGGTATCTCCGTTCCGCACAAAATAAGCCTTCGCCCTTCAACAAGCCTATGCACATCATATCCGAACCCGATTTTCATAAAACTGTTCTGTCACCTCGCGCCCGATTTTTTCTCGCTGTCAAAAATAGCCTTTGCCGCAGTCAGATCTTCCGAACGTGTTATTTTCATATTGCAGTGCGATATCTCCGTCAGCCTTACCTTCTCCCCGCAAAGTTCGGGTATAAGGCTGTCGTCAGTAACGTTTTCCGCTTTGTTTCCGAGCTTTTCAAGACAGGATAAAAACATATCCCTTTTGAACACCTGCGGCGTTTGTGCGTAAAAAAGTCTGCTTCTATCCGGCGTTTTTTCAATAAAACCGTCCCCGCCGCTTATCTTTACGGTATCGACCGCGCGGACAGCCGCTATCGCAGCTCCGTATTCCTCAGCGTCCGCAAAGACTTTTTCTATGTCGCCTTTGGAAATAAGCGGTCTTGCTCCGTCGTGAAATGCAATAAAGTCCGCATTTTTGCCGACTTTGCCGAGTGCATTTTTCATCGACTGAAATCTGGAGTTTCCCCCTTCGACAACGCACGAAAACTTTTTTAGACCATAGCTTTTCGCAAGATCTTCATACCTTTTGCATTCCCCCGACGGCGCGGCGATAATAATTTCGCCGACCTTCGGACATTCGTCAAAAGCAAGCGCGCTCATAATAAATACAGGCTTTCCGCTTATTTCAGCAAGCTGTTTGTTTATGCCGTTCATTCGCGCTGAGTTTCCCGCCGACAGAATAATTACCGAAATCATTTTACTCCTTTCGGCTTATGTTTTTGAAATTTCCGTGGAACTTAAAATAATTCTGTTCTTCTTCAAAATTATTTATCAGTTTTCGGATAACAGGCTGATTTATATTGCCCTCAAATTCAATGTAAAACATACAGTCCTCAAAGCGCGGCGTTTTAAATCCCGTCGGAAGCGGCTTTGACTGGATCTTCGACATCGAGATCCCGTTTACCGCAAATTTTGTAAGCAGTCTGTAAAGCGCTCCCGAAATATTAGGTATTGAAAGCGAGACCGAAACAGTGTCCGCGCCTTCGTATACCTCTAAGCGCTTTGAAATGCAGATAAAGCGCGTGCGGTTATTCGGGTCGGAAGCAATGTCCGCATGTACTATATCAAGTCCGTGAAGAGCCGCACATTCTGCCGAACAAATACAACCGAGCGCGCTGCTCGGATTTTCCGATACCATTTTTGCCGCAGCGGCGTTATTATGATAAGGTATAACAGTCAGACCGCTCTTTTTATCGAGATATGCGGAGCATTGTCTTATCGCCTGTTCGTGACCGAAAACGGTCGTTATATCCTTCTCACAAACACCCTTTTTTGCAGCTAAAACGTGAGCGCATTCAACATCTACCGTTCGGGTAATATAGACGCTGTGCCGCTCAAGAAGCTCCATATTTGCCGTGACTTCGCCCGCTGTCGAATTTTCTATCGGAATTACCCCATAGTCTGCCGAACCGTCTTCTACTGCCTCAAAGACTTCTTTGAACGACGCGTAAAACTGCGGCGATCCGTTTGTGAAAAGTTTTTTATACGCCGCGTGTCCGTATGCTCCCTCAATGCCCTGAACGGCGACAACAGGTCTGTCTTTTATTTCGTTTTCACAGGTAAACGGATCGTCGGGGGTTATTTCGTTTACCTGTGAGCATTTTGAAATGTCAATGATGTTATAGAACAAGAACTTTGCGCTTTTTTTCAGACCGTCGGGCGTTTTTTTGCAGATATCGTCGATAATGGCTTTTTCGCGCCCGCTTTGAAAAACGGGCATATTGTTTTCCGCTTTATACTTTGCAACTTCTGTCGTGAGCTTCATTCGCCTTATAAAAAGCTCAAGTATCCTATCGTCTATTTCGTCCAGCTTTAGGCGTATATCCTGTAGATCCATTTGTTTAAACCTCTGTGTTTTCTGTATTTTCGGAGGATGTCTCCTCAAAATTTCTTGCGACATATACTATAACAGTCTCGGCTTTTTCGGTTTCAACTATTACTGTATCGCCGATCTCCTTGCTGCATCTGAGGACATATCCGTCTTCGACCTCATTGCTCTGCTCGTCAACTCTTTCGTATTTTATATTGAGCCTCGTAAGCTCCGCAATATAAAGCAGTTCCGTTTTTCCTGTATAATCGGGCAGGGATACGGTACTCGGTCCTTTGCTTATTTTTACTTTTATCTGCATCTGTGCGCCGCTCTCGACAACTGTTCCCGGTTCGACAGACTGTTCAAACATAACGTTCTTGTCATACTTGTCAGAATATTCATAAGTCGGGATAAACACAAATGTCCCCTCGTATTTCTTTACAGTCGATTCATAGATCGCGCCGGTGAAGTCCGGGACTTCGATAGTTGAAACAGGTTCGGAGTTTGAAGAGCTTTGTTCCACAGAAGAACTGTCCTCTGTGTCGGAGCTTTCGTCGCTCACTGAGCTTTGAACGGGAGACGACGACGAAACTTTGGAAGAAGAGCTTGACGATCCGCCCGACACCGCCGAAGGAGCGCATACTCCCGAAAGCGTCAGCGCGAAAGCAAGCGCGAAAATTATAAGTCCCGTTCCCACAAGTATAAGCGCAATAAGCGTTTTCAAACGTTCTTTCTGCTTCTTTTTGAGTATCTTTTCTTCTCTTCTGGTTATCGCAATACCTGCATGAGAGCCTTCAGCGTCGTATTTCGGCTGGGTAAAAAGTCTGTCTACAAATTCGGTTATGCTTCTTATGCGCTTATCAGTAGGAAGCCTCATACCGCCCATAATGACCTTTGAAACGTTCTGAGGGATATTGCGGTTTATCATCATCGGCTCTAAAAGGCTTCCCTGAGTTCTGGCGATAGCCTCTGCGGGAGCTGTTCCCGTAAGCACTTTGTACAATACCGCCGATATCCCGTAAACATCTGTCCATGTTCCGTTCACTTCGTTTGAATACTGTTCGGGAGCGGCATATCCGCTGAATATCTCACAAGCTATCTCGGTATTTGTCGTTCTGCCCGCAGCTATACAAAATCCCGCAAGTTTAAGTTCCATTTTATCGGTGACAAAAATTGTCTGCGGGGAAATGCCTCTATGGATTATCCCTCCGGCGTGTATAAGCGAAAGGGTCGTCAAAATAGGCGGGAAAAGCTCTTTTACCTGCTCCCAGGAAAGGCTTCCTCCCGAATTTTCGAGATAAGTTTTGAGGGTTATCCCGCTTATAAATTCGGACACAGCATAACACGTTCCGTTTTCATAGAAAACATCAATAACCGCCTGTATATGAGCCATTCCGCGAAGTTTCATAAGCGAACGGTGAAGGTCGGCAAATTCAGACATATAGGTTTTATAAAGAGCGCTGTTGTCGGCATTTACCGAGATCTCTGTTTCGCCTTTTTTTCTTGCGCAGAGAGTATCGGGCATAAATTCTTTTATGGTTATTTTGCTGTTTGTGGCGGTATCAAAGCCGATATAGGTCGCGCCCTCGCCGTTATAGGAAATAAGTTTTCCGACGATATAGCGCTCGTTCAGAAACGTTTTGGGCAAAAGGTATGTCGGGATACAAAGGTCGTCGTCGCTGTATCCGCACAGTTTACAGGGACCTTCGTAATCCTTTGCGTTCATACATCCCATACAAAGATTGGTTTCTTTCTGCAAAATTGTTCACCGTCCTAAGCGATAGTACTACAGACTGTTGACAAAGCCCGTATCTGCTCCGCCGCGCCGTCGGAGCGTCCTGCCGAAGGCGGATCATATTCGCAGAGCGAAAACCGAGAGCATATCGGAACTTTCTTCTCAATCTGAAAATCAAACTTTTCTACAGTCATAAATTCTGTTATACCTTATTACTATACTCCAAATTTTAATAAAAGTCAACAATTATGACAATATTGTAATTATTTTTTTGTTTTTTCACTTATTTTCAGTTTTTAAAATTCGGGATTTTAGCAAAACTTTATTTTGCGTGAGATATATTTTTGTGCAGTTTAACCATAAGCCGTTTTTCAAAAAATTGAAAACAACTATGTTTTTTTAAGAATTTGTAAATTCAGTTAAATTTCAGCAGTAAGAAGTTATAAACTTGTACAATTTTGCTGCAAAATATTCATGCATAATGCTGAAAATTTTTCCAAAACAACTGCGGGGCAATGTTTGGTGAGGTTATGCCCTTGAAAAATCAGATAAAATATGATATAATTCTTTCAGGGCAGTATTTTAAACTGCCGTTATTGAAAGGAGCAGTTTGTTATGAGTTTTTTGGATGACGTTATCAACACGGGAAAAAATGTGGTTTCTACCGCCGGCACAAAGGGCAAAGAGGCAGTTAATTTCTCTAAGCTCAAGATCAGAGTATCTCAGATCCACGGCGAGGTAAAGACTAAGTTTGAGAAGCTCGGAGAAAAGATCTACGAAATGGCAAAGTCGGGCGAGAAGGACAATGAAGCATTCGACAATATGATTGCCGAGATAGACGCTTTGTATGCTGAGCTTTCCGATATTGAAAAGCAGGTAGATGATCTCAAAAATGTAGTTACCTGCCCGAAGTGCGGAGCAAAGACCTCGAAGGAGAATGCTTTCTGTCCGAAATGCGGAGGAAAGCTCCCCGAAAAGCCTGTTGAAGAGCAGAAGACCGAGGAATGATCTTTAGTAACTTTAAAGCAAAAAAGGAGTGCTGTTTTCAGCACTCCTTTATTTTATACAATGTTTTAAAAAGTTTATTCAAAAAACGTTTTTAATAATCGGAACGGTCCAAATTCACTTTGCCTTTTTCTCCGCGACAGGTCGGTCTTTTTTTATTTTCTCCCACATATAAATAGACAAGTATCTTTTCAGGGAGTGATAATGTGGGTGTGCTTTATGATAAGCTCGTCGGGCTTGACGAGATATCTTCCCGCGAAAGCGTGATAACCGTAAAACTTTGCGGAAAGACCGACGAGGCGGAGATATATGTGGAAAACTGTCGAAAAGTCTTATCCTGCGACAACGAATTTATAACGCTCGGCGTATGCGGGGCAGATATAAAAATCTCAGGAACGCCGCTCATGCTCGAAAATTTCGGAGTAGGCGGCGTAAAGATAACAGGAAAGATCGCGTCCGTTGATTTTTCGGATAACAACTCGAAAGGCTCGGTGAACAAATGAAATCTGAAAAACGCTCGGATTTATTTTTTGGCACGGTCGAATTTTCGGGATTAGGCGGATTTCAGGAAAATCTTGCGACGGCGCTTCTTGAAAGCGGGATCCCCATTAGAAAACTCCGCTTTTCCGAAGCGGAAATACACGGCGAAGTGTCGCCGTTCAATTATTATAAAACAGCCTCTCTTGCACGGAAAAACGGCGTAAGAATACGCGCGGGAAAACGTAAGGGATTATATTTTACCTTATCGAAATACCGCGCAAGAAGCGGACTTTATGTGGGACTTTTAGTTTTTATACTGCTTATTTCGATACTTCAGACAACCGTTCTCGATATAAAATTTGACGGAGAGGCTGTGCCTGCGGAAATAAATCCTATCTTAGAGGAATGCGGAATAAAAATCGGAACAAGCATTTCGGACATAAATTTTTCCGCCGCAGAACAACGCCTTATGCTCGAAGTTCCGGGGTGCGCGTGGGCGGATGTTTCATGCGAGGGTTTCAGGCTCAGAGTAGAGGTGCATAAAGGGATAGAAGTCCCCGAAATCGAGGGAACAAATCCTCGGAACATTGTCGCGTCGCGCTCTGCCGTAATTATTTCACAGACGGTCAGAAAGGGCGGCTCGGTCGTTACCGTCGGGAGCGGCGTAAATGCGGGGGATCTGCTCGTTTCGGGAGTTGTGCACGACGGCGGCGACAACATTATGTTTATCCACTCAGACGCGGAGATAATCGGCGAGTTTACCGAAACGGAAGAATTTTTCGTACCCTATCGTGAAACCGTTCAGCTTGCCGAGGGAAAGCAAAAACGCTTTAATTATCTTATCTTCGGCGACGACGAATATCCGCTTTTTTTCGGAAAGGCATTTGCCGAAAACTCTCTTTATTCGGAAGAGACAAGGCTTATCTTAAACGGAAACATGAAAATAAAAACCGCGGTCTATACAGAATATGTCGAAAAGGAAATAACGCGAAGCCCCGAAACCTGCGTTTCGGAGCTGAAAAAACAAATCGAAATGTATGAAGAAAATTTTTATAAGGATTATGAGATAGTAACGTCAAACGAGCGCTATTATCCCGAAGAGGACGGTATAAGAGTAGCTGTCGATTTTACTCTGCGCGGAAATATAGCAAAGCCCGTTGATATTGAAATGTCTTAGGATTTCTATAAAGCGGC
Source organism: uncultured Clostridia bacterium (assembly GCA_947629335.1). Lineage (GTDB taxonomy): Bacteria > Bacillota > Clostridia > Oscillospirales > Ruminococcaceae > CAG-115. The sequence goes on from CANRDI010000025.1 coordinate 10,514, forward strand.
GGCATTTATCTGAAAGCCGATTTTAATTCGTCTTATACAACGCTGCCTGACCGACAAGTCTCGGAATACTGAAATAAGCGAACTTATTATCATACTTGTCGTTTGCTTCCATCATAGCTAAATAATCGTTGAGCGAATACGAAGAATATCCGCTTTCTTTCAGGCTGACGGCGGGGGCTAATGCAGAATAGCCGAGTTCGCTGAATACGTCTGCGTCAAGTTCTTCAATTGCGCCGCTCTGATATGCGGCGATGTTGTATCTTGCTATTTGTCCGTCAATATCCCCGAAACAAAGTATTCCGAACATGAATGCAAAAGAAACGAATATTGCTTTCCAACAGCAGAAGTCCTTGAACTGCATTACAATGACGATAACAAAAATAATTGCGAGCAGTATCATGAACCATGAGGTATAAACGCGAAGCGGCGTCATTCCGAGGCGGCTTATATACATTATCATTTTGACGAGCGCCGTCGCAATTATCCCCAGCGTACAAGCGCACAGCAAAACAGTGTAGATTTTAAGCGCAGTCGGCTTTTTATCGTCTGAAAGACGTTTTGTAAATAACTGCATCAGCACTATAACGCCGAGGTTTATAACGGCTATGAACACCAGCTCGAAAAAGCCGCTTCTTGCAAAATCGGAAAGTTTTGAGGGAGTGTTGAGTGAAGAATTGAAAATACGCGAAATCTGAATACCGATGTAGAGAAGATAGAACACGCATACGGGCGACACAGCCACATATCCCGCTATCGGCGGTAATATGCGGTATTCGGGTTCTCCCATACTGTAAGGCAAAGCGGGCTTTTCGGCGGAAGACAATGCTCCGAAAAGGTACATCGAAATCGGTATGGCAAAGATTATTTCGGGAATTACCGAGAACGAGATATGCGGAAGGCTGTATTTAATGTTCATCATAAAGTCGCCGAAAACATCATCACTTGACATCAGAAGTCCTACTGCCACAAGCGTAAGGGGAATTGCGAGCAACAGACCCAGAAGCACGAACAAAATGTTTTTAGCGCGCTTTTTGCCGCTGAACACCGAAAATGCCGAGTGAAAAATCTTTGCGAAGTTCATAAACGGGCGGGTAAAAACGCTCTGGAGCGTGTCGAGAATAAAATGTTTTCCGAAAAGCTCCGCGCCGCTTATTGTTGTCAGCAAATAGAAATCAAGCAGGAAAACAAAGCACGCCGAAAGGAAATTTATAAACACATTCGCGCAGAAAAACGGAGAAAGGCTGAACAGCTCTGCAACTGCAAACACTACAACCTGCTGTTTTGAAACGGACAGTTTTTTTAACTTTACGAAAATTGCTCCCGTAATTCCGCATAAAAACCAGAATATTCCTCCCCAGATGCCTCCCGCGTATGCAAACGCGAAATGGGTAAAAACAAATCCGAGCGCAAGCATTATCCAAGCCGCCGCCGCTTCAAAAACAGGCGTTTTAGGTTTTTCGGACTGTATCTGAGGAAAATCATTTACATTTAAGCCCTGCGGCTGTACGGTATTAAATTCGTTTTCCATTAAGCTCACTCCTTTTCTTTGTCGGTATTTTCTTCATCTACAAATTCGAGTATATCCCCCGGCTGGCATTTAAGCGCGGCGCACAGTTTTTCAAGCGTTGAAAAGCGGATAGCCTTTGCCTTTCCTGTCTTTAATATCGACAGGTTCGCGGGGGTTATTTCTATTTTTTCGGCAAGATCGTTTGAGGAGATCTTGCGCTTAGCCATCATAACGTCAAGATTTACAACTATCATAAACTACCTCATATCGTAAAGTCGTTTTCCTCGCGTATAGCCACAGCCTGCTGAAAACAGTTTTTGACCACCCTAAGTATTATCCCGAAAAACAGCGCCGCCGCGACTATCACCCACGCAAACGGGCGCAATATTGCAAAATAGACGAAGATGACAGCTCCCGCAAAACAGCAGTATGAAATTATCCGAAGATATGTTATGTTTGTTTTGATAAAGGGGTTGTTTTTCTGAATGTTTTTCAGCAGCATATAAAGGCTTATCAAAGCCGTAAGCGCGGGCGGCACACAGCAGTAAAGTGTCACCAACAGCGGCAGATAAACGCTCGGAAGCCCCGCTTCGAGTATAACGCGTTCGTCGTATTCTCTTACCAAATACGGCGCAATAACACAGCTTACCGCAATCCCGACCGTCATAATGATTATCAGTATTTTCGACAAAATTACCGACTTATCTTTATTCCACATAAAACGCCTCCGAAAATAAATTTTATAATTTGTGATTATAATGATAGCACATTTATTTTCGTTTGTCAATAGGTTTTTATCGAAAAACAATAATTTTTTAATCTTCATCAATAGAGCGGAAGTGCATTTCCGGTACAGCACGTTGCATAAAAGTTTTGAAAAGGAGTTTGAGGGAAAACTTTTTCAAAAGTTTTCCCTCAATGGGGGAGCAGGGGCAAAGCCCCCGCAAAGAAAAAAATCAATAAAAGTGCATTTCCAACACAGCACGTTGCATAAAAGTTTTGAAAAGGAGTTTGAGGGAAAACTTTTTCAAAAGTTTTCCCTCAATGGGGGCGCGGGGGCAAAGCCCCCGCAAAGAAAAAAACAGTAAAAGCGCGTTTCCGTTACAGCACGTTACATAAAAGTTTTGAAAAGGGGGTTGGGGGAAAACTTTTTCAAAAGTTTTCCCTCAATGGGGGAGCGGGGGCAAAGCCCCCGCAAAGAAAAAACAGTAAAAGCGCGTTTCCGTTACAGCACGTTACATAAAAGTTTTGAAAAGGGGTTTGGGGGAAAACTTTTTCAAAAGTTTTCCCCAAAAAAACATTTTACGCAAAAGCCCATATTGTTTCCACTTGCTCCTCACTGTGGAAAAACCAAACCGCGGAGGGAACCTGCCGGTTCCCCCGCTCCCCCTCCGGCGGATTGCCGTTTCAAATGCTTGCATTTAAAACGGCAATGTGGGGAAAACTCTTGTTTTCCCCACACCCTTTAGCGCAAAGCTAACGCTTGTTTCGCGGCTACGCCGCGACCAGAGAGGAAACTTTTTTGAAAAAAGTTTCCTCTCTGGACTCTCCTTCAAAAAACTTTTGTGCCGCCGCTTGCGCGGCGGTCGGAAAACGAAAACGCCGTTCGATTTGCAATTCTTACCTCTAAAAATATTTTTTGTTTAATCCGCTTTCTGCCGTATGAAACTTTTTGTTGACAAAAACAGAGATATATTGTATAATAAAAAAGTAAGTTTTGCTAAAAGTTGGGAAGTGAAAAAATGCCGAAGGAAAAAATCGTTTTCGTCTGCCGCGAATGCGGACAGGAATATCCGAAATGGAACGGAAAATGTACGTCCTGCGGCGCATGGAACAGCCTCGAAGAAACCCTGCCCGTCATTTCGTCAGGTGCTAAGTCGCTATCGAACGCCGCCGAACTTAAATTTACGAGAATGGACGAAGTGGAGTATGACGACGAGATACGCTATGACACGGGTATCTCCGAGCTTAACAGAGTTCTCGGCGGGGGATTGGTAAAAGGCTCGCTGGTTCTTATAGGAGGCGACCCCGGAATAGGAAAATCGACGCTCTTATTGCAAATATGCGGGAAAATGGGCGGCGAACATACTATCCTCTATGTTTCGGGAGAGGAAAGCGAAAGACAAATAAAGCTCAGAGCGCAGAGGCTCGGCATAATCAGCGAAAACCTGTTTATAGCCTCGAACAACAGTTGTGAGAGCATTATACGCGCTGTCGCGGAAAACAAGCCTGAGCTTGTCATAATAGACTCGATACAAACCATAACGTCAAACGCTGTTTCAAGCTCTGCGGGAAGTATCGTTCAGGTAAGAGAATGTACGAACGCATTTATGCGAATGGCAAAGAGCGAAGAGATCCCCGTGTTTATCGTTTCTCACGTCAATAAGGACGGAGGAATTGCAGGTCCTAAGATAATGGAACATATCGTAGATACCGTTCTGTACTTCGAGGGTGACAAACAGCTCTCATTCCGCATTTTGAGAGCAATAAAAAACCGCTTCGGCTCTACAAACGAGATCGGCGTTTTCAGTATGAACGACGACGGGTTGTCGCAGGTCGAAAATCCCTCTGAAATGATGCTTTCGGGCAGACCACAGGGCGTTTCGGGAAGCACCGTCGTTTGTGCAATAGAGGGCAGCAGACCTATTTTAGCGGAGGTACAGGCTCTGGTGGCAAAATCGAGTTTTTCCGCGCCGCGAAGAACTGCCACAGGCGTTGACTATAACAGGCTGTATATGCTGATAGCGGTATTGGAAAAGCGGCTCGGATTTACATTCGGAGGACTGGACGTGTACATAAACATCGTAGGCGGACTTAGAATAGACGAGCCTGCGGCTGACCTTGCGGTCGCTGCGGCGCTTTATTCGGGACTTTGCGATAAGCCCGTGCCTGAGGATATGATAATGTTCGGAGAGGTCGGCTTAGGAGGCGAGATACGCTCGGTGAGCCGCGCGAGAGAGCGCGTTAAAGAAGCGGCGAGGCTCGGTTTCAAAATGTGCGTTGTTCCCGCCGGTTCGCTTAAAACCAGCGACGCGCCGAACATAAATATCGTTCAGGTCAGAACTCTCGGACAAGCTTTTCGTGAAATAAGGAGCAAATAAAATGGCTGTAAAAAGGTTTATTTTCGGATTTTGGGCTGTGGTACTGCTCCTTGCGGAAACAGCTATAGGGTATTTTGCAAAGGGATTTTTGAGAGAATATGTGGGCGACATTTTAGCGGTTATTTTCATATATCTCCTTATGCGAGTGTTTTTTCCTCAAAAGCCGCAGTTTATGTCCGCAGTTGCGTTCGGCATTGCGGCAGTCGTCGAGCTTATACAGCTTACGCCTTTGCACAGCATCATCAAGGAAAGATACGAAGTATTGGCGGTCGTTATAGGCGGAACATTTGATTACAGGGATATTATTTGTTACTTTATAGGCGGCGCGGTCTGCGCCGCGATAGACTTTTTCATTATCGGAAAATCGAAGAAAATAAGCGGATAGATCAAAGACAGATCGGAGACAGATCATGGATTTCAGAGAATTACTTAAAAACGACGAATATATTGTGCTTGACGGAGCAATGGGAACTATGCTGCAAAAAAGCGGGCTTAAACTCGGCGGGATACCGGAGGAACTGAATTTTACAAGCCCGAAGACCGTTGAACAGATCCACCGCGGCTATATAAACGCGGGCGCAAGAGCCGTTTATACAAATACATTCGGAGCAAATAGGATAAAACTTTCAAAAAGCGGATATTCTGTAGAAGAAGTTGTAAAAAAGGGCGTTGAGATAGCTAAAAACGCCTGCGGAAATTGCGGGGCGTATGTCGGACTTGACATAGGTTCGCTCGGAAGAATGTTAAAGCCTGTGGGAGATCTGCGAATTGAAGAGGCATATGATATGTTCCGCGAGATAATTTTAGCGGGAAAGGACGCAGATTTTATCGCCTTAGAAACAATGACCGACCTTATGGAGATAAAGACCGCGCTTCTTGCGGCAAAGGAAAACACCGATCTGCCCGTTATATGCACAATGACTTTCGAGAAAAATTTGCGGACATTTACGGGCTGTTCGGCGTCGTCTATGGTGCTTACGCTTCAGGGTATGGGTGCGGACGCCGTAGGAATGAACTGCTCTCTCGGTCCAAAAGACGCTTTGCCTGTTGCGGAGGAGATCTTAAAATGGGCGGAGATACCCGTGCTTATCAGAGCGAACGCAGGACTTCCCGACCCTGTTACAAACGAATATGATATTACTCCGAACGAGTACGCTCAAATTGCCGAAAAAATGGCGGATATGGGCGTAAAGCTGTTCGGTGGCTGCTGCGGGACAAGCCCCGAATTTATTTCGGAAATGTCCAAACGATTGAGCAAAAAGAAATTCACGGCAATATCGCGCGAGATCCCTGCGGCGGTATGCTGTGCGCAGAAAACAGTAGTTTTGGATACAGTCCGCGTTATCGGCGAAAGGATAAATCCTACGGGCAAAAAGCTGTTTAAAGAGGCTTTAAAGCGCGGCGATTTAGACTACATTATGAAGCAGGCAGCAGAGCAGGCAGACGCGGGAGCAGAAATTCTCGATGTAAACGTCGGACTTCCCGATATTGACGAAAAAGAAATGATGAAAAAGGCAGTTGACGCAGTTCAGAGCGTCGCAGACGTTCCGCTTCAGATCGACACGACGGAGCTTGACGTTCTTGAAGCGGCGCTGAGAAGAGTTTCGGGAAAGCCTATAGTTAATTCCGTAAACGGCGAGGACGAAAAGCTCGAAAGCGTTCTTCCTCTTGTAAAGAAATACGGTGCGGCAGTCGTGGGGCTTACGCTCGACAAGGACGGGATACCGAAAACTGTTGAAAAGCGTGTGGAAATTGCGCGGAAAATTGTTAAGCGCGCACAAGAATACGGTATCCCAAAACGCGACGTCTATATAGACTGTCTTACGCTAACCGCCTCCGCCGAACAGGACGGCGCAAAGCAGACTCTTGAGGCGATGCGGATCATTAAAGCTGAACTGGGAACAAAGCTTGTGCTTGGAGTATCGAACATTTCGTTCGGACTTCCGAACAGAGAGCTTATAAACTCGGCGTTTCTGACAATGGCTATGAACAGCGGACTTGATCTGCCGATAATGAACCCGAATTCTTCGGCAATGTCGGGAGCGGTAGCTGCATTCAGGCTGCTTTCGGGCTATGACCGCGGCGGCGCGGAGTTTATAGCGAACGCCGAGCGGTTTTCGAGCATACAAACTCCCGCAAAAGCGGCAGTAAATACAGCGGCTGATATTTCGGCAGAACCCCGTTCGGAGCTTGAAAAGGCAGTTTTAAGCGGCTTGAAAGCCGAATGTGCGCAGTATGCAAAAACGCTTATAGACAGCGGCAAAGAGCCTATGGAAATAATAAACGAGATACTTGTTCCTGCTCTTGACGAGGCAGGAAACAGATTTGAAAAAGGAAAACTGTTCCTACCTCAGCTCATTCAGGCGGCAGGCGCGGCACAGTCGGCATTTGACGAAGTTAAAAAGGCAATTCTCTTAAAGGGCGGAGAAAACAAATCGCGCGGAAAGGTCGTGCTTGCAACGGTAAAAGGCGACGTTCACGATATCGGAAAGAATATCGTACAGACGCTGCTTGAAAACTACGGATTTGAGGTCATAGATTTAGGAAAGGACGTAGAATATGAAGCGATCGCGGAGGCTGCCGAAAAAACGGGCGCGAAGCTCGTAGGACTTTCGGCGCTCATGACGACAACTCTGAAAAGTATGGAAAACACGATAAAACTTCTGCATGAGCGTAAGATAAACTGTAAAACAGTTGTCGGCGGAGCTGTATTGACCCCCGAATATGCGGCGAAGATAGGCGCGGATTTTTACGCGAAAGACGCAAAAGAAACGGTCGATATTGCCAAAAAAATTTATGAATAAAACCACTTTTAAACATACGGTTGATATTAATTGCCGAAGATAAAAATGCGAGAGAACTTTTCGGTTCTATCGCTCTTTTTTATCGGCAAAAAACTTCCTCGCGGTCGGGTATGTTCGTCAAAAGCACCCATGCTCGTAAGTTGTCCCGATATAGTAAACTACCGCGTCCGCGGGTTATTCTGTATGATGATCTTACCTTAACCGCTTTGATTTCTGAACCTCTTTGCAACTTTAGAAACAAACTTGTTTTCGGAGATGTAAAACCGCCATAAATAATCACGGCATTCTTCTGCATAGTCGATATTTATCCTCGGCGAAACGCTTATCTGCTCTTTGGAAATTTCCCTGAAATTTTCGATATACAGTTCGTTTCCCATGAGGTCAAGCCCATAACAGCTTTTGTCTATCCCAAGCGCCTCGCAGAGCTTTCCCGGCCCGCTGCAAAGCTCTGCCGTCTTATCGCAGCCCCTGTTCTTTTTCATCTGTTCGATACCGTCTATCGGCTCTGCCGCTCGGACAAATACACATTCGGGATTGTCCTTTGCGCCTACGACGACGTTAAAACAGTTGTACATTCCGTAAATCGAATAGACATATGCATAGCCGCCCTCGCCGAACATAATTTCCGTTCGGGGCGTGCGGCGGTTTTTGTACGCATGACAGCCCTTGTCCTCCGCTCCGCAGTATGCCTCGACTTCTACTATCATTCCCGATAAAACGCCGTTCTCGGTCTTATGCACGAGCTTCTTTCCGAGAAGATCGGGCGCTGTTTCAAGAGCACTTCTGAGATAAAAATCACGTTTCGGTCTGCTCATTTTTCTCCTTTTCCGACCGACTTTAAAGCCGCGTTTGCATTGTAATTTACAAAACATTTCATGCCGGTCTGATTTATTCGATCTCCTTATCTTCGTCTATCCTGTAATCAAGAAAATCAAAATCCGCTGTCTTTTTGCGGAACATAAGGTCTTCACAACCTATCCCGACAAACGCCCCCGTATAGCTTCCAAAGCCGACATAATCATCCGAGAGCTTTGTGAGGTCAAATTTTTCACCTATCCCGACGAAATTTTCGCCGTCATAGCCGTACTCAAAATGAAATTCTTTTCCCGAAAGCACCGCCCGAAGATATATTTCCCTTTCGTCAACTGCCGTTCTTGCGCTCGTATATTCCGTTTTTTCGCCGTTTTCAAGCTTTGTTATTCCGAGGGCGGAAGAACCGAGCGTTTCGCTGTAATATTTGCGCAGAAAGACATAATTCAGGTTGTTGTAGTAGAGAAGTATTCCTGCGGAGTGTTTGTATATTTCGGGAGTGAAATCAAGTTTTGTCGTTACCGTGCCGTAAACTCCCGTGAGCTTTCGCGCAAGTATGGATGCATTGTTCGCAGAACAGAACGATTCTCCTCCGCGAAGCCGTATATAGCCTTTCCGAGCCTTTAAATCGGCAATATCCGAGGGCTTTATCCTCGGAGAATAATAATATAGTCCGAGCTTTTCGCTTTCAAAATTATCTCTTTCGGGAATTTTTTCGGCATTATATTCGGGCAGTTTCGGCTCTGTCACCTCGTCGTCGGGCAGCTTTCCTCCCGATTTTCTAAGCCACCCGTCCGCTGTCCATTCCATGCGCTCAATGGCGGTTTCGCGTCCGAGCGTACAGCGAAGTTCTGGCAGAAACGGTCTGCCGCAGAGATGTACAAGATATGTTTCCCCATTCGGCAGATCGACATAACACCCGTGTCCCGACTTTTGAAGTCTTACTTCGGGATTGAAGCAGCTCGTTATAACATGGTCTGCGCTTCTGATAAAATCCTTCGGATAAGAGGTCAGGATAGGGTTTTCGGGATCAGGCTCATAACTTCCGAAAACATCACGGCTTCTTGCCATTGTTACACAGTGACCGTAGCCCGTTCCGCCCTCCGCGCACATCAGATAATAAAAACCGTTTTTCTTTGTGATGTGCGGCGCTTCAAGACAGCCGCGTTTTGTTGCGCCTTTGTAAACGCGCTTCGGATAGCCTATAGGCTTAAACGTTTTCGGGTCGATTTCGACAACGCATATCTCTCCGGGCTTTTCATAACCCTCGCGCGTTTCCCATTCGATAGAGCATACATATTTCCGTCCGTTGTCGTCATGAAACAGCGACGCGTCAAATCCTGCCGAGTGAACGTAAACAGGCTCGCTCCAAGGACCTCTTATGTCTTTTGCGGTTATGATGAAATTTGAGCAGTCATGATAGCGCCCCGCTGTTGAATACATACATCCGAAAATGACGTAAAACAGATCTTCCTGTTCGCAATATGTAAGACAAGGCGCCCAGATCCCTTTTCCCGACGGCAGATTTCTCAGATCTATCTGCGAATAATCGGTAAGAACATTTGCGGCGATTTCCCAGTTTTTCAAGTCTTTTGAATGATAGACCGGAATACCCGGAAACCACTCAAACGACGACACCGCGAGATAAAAATCATCTCCCTTTCTGCATATGGAAGGGTCGGGATTACATCCCTTTAAAATCGGATTTTTAATCATAATTTAACTCCCAAAAAAACTGCGCCCAAAAATGAGCGCAGTAAAACAGTTATTTCTTTAACAGCGCTTTAAGTCTTTCCATAGCCTCGGCTGTCTTTTCGTGAGTACCGAACGCGGTAAGTCTGAAACGGTTTGCGCCGTTCTTTCCGAAACCTGCGCCGGGAGTTCCTACGACTTGTATTTCATTAAGGAGCATATCGAAAAATTCCCAGCTGTCCATATTGTTCGGACATTTAAGCCAGATATACGGAGAATTTACGCCGCCCGTGTATTTTATTCCAAGCTCGTCAAGGGTATTCGCAATAATACGCGCATTTTCCTGATAATACTTTATGTTCTCGCGGCACTGTTCCTGCCCTTCGGGAGTAAAGACAGCCTCCGCCGCGCGCTGTACGGGATAAGAAACGCCGTTAAACTTGCTTCCCTGTCTGCGTCCCCATATTTCGGCAAGTCTGACGTCATTGCCCTTGCTGTCTTTTTGTATAAGGTCGTTGGGGACAACGGTATAGCCGCATCTTGTTCCCGTAAAGCTCGCCGTCTTTGACAGCGAACATATCTCAATAGCGCATTTCTTCGCGTTTTTAATGCAGTATATCGAACGCGGAACGTTGTCCTCGGTTATAAACGCCTCATATGCCGCGTCATAGATGATAACAGCGTTGTTTTCGAGCGCATAGCTGACCCATTCCTCAAGCTGTTCCGTGGTGTAGACCGAACCTGTGGGATTGTTCGGAGAACAAAGATAGATAAGGTCTGCATGAACATTTTTATCGGGCATTGCCGCAAAGCCGTTTTCCTCGGTCGAGTCCGCGAAAATGACGTCATTTCCGCTCATTATGTTTGAGTCAACATAGACCGGATAAGCGGGGTCTGTCACGAGAACTTTGTTTCCGCTGCCGAAAATGTCGATAATGTTTCCGCAGTCGGATTTCGCGCCGTCCGAAACTCTTATCTCATCCGCCGAAACATCAGCGCCGAAGCTCTTATAATATCCCGAAATCGCTTCGCGCAGAAAATCATAACCCGCGCCGCTGTCCTCATAGCCGCGGAACGTTTCTTTTACGCCCATTTCACGGCTCGCCTTTACCATTGCTTCAACTACGACGGGCGCAAGCGGAAGCGTTACATCGCCGATACCCATTCTTATAAGGTTTTTCGCCTTTTCGGGGTTCTGTTCGGAATACGCTTTTATGCGTTTTGCTATTTCGACAAACAGATAATTCTTTTTAAGGTTGTTGAAATTTTCATTTAGTTTAGCCATTTTGTTTTTCCTTTCAAAAAAATATTTTCAATAATATTAAATCACATTTTTAAAGTTTTGTCAAGATTAATTGAACAATTTTCGGAAACAATATCTTAAATCTTACTGCCGTAAAACTCTGTCTGCGCATTTATGCCCGATAGCATTCCCGTTCAAAGCACATAATATATGGGCATTGCACTGATAAAAACTTATTAAAGCAATATTTCGCACGTTTTCGGTTTATTTGATATTTATTCTCAAAATCGACGATAATTCCGTCTTTTCCGCCAAATATCTCCCGAATAACTGCCGTCAAAAAGAAAAATAATAGTTTGCAGGCTAAACCGAGAAAAAACAAAACAATTTTTTTGGTCAAATATGGTGAAAATGTACAAAAAAGAATAATATTTCCGTTCTTTTTGGAAATTGCTCTTGTAAAATGTGTGTGTTCTGTGTTATAATGCAAATGTATGAGTATGCTTTTCGGCGTCTCATAAGATTATTATGATGTTGAATTCTATACATAAAGATATATTCTATATTTTTTGATATATATAAAATGCCTTTGACAGAGGCAGGGGGAAGTTCATTTTGGAAAAATATGTTATAAAAGGCGGAAAGAAGCTTTCGGGAGAGGTTGTCATAAGCGGAGCTAAAAATGCGGTTGTCGCTATCCTTCCTGCGGTAATTCTTTCTGATGAACCTTGTGTTATTGAAAATATACCCGGCATAAGCGATGTTACTATTACTTTACAGATAATGTCAGAAATGGGCGCAAAAGTCCGTATGATAAACAAGACTTCCGTAGAAATCGACCCGCGCGGGCTGAGAAACGTGCCGATACCTTATGAAAAGGCAAAACGTATGCGCGCGACGACATATTTCCTCGGTACTCTCTTGGGACGGTTTCACAGCGCCCACGTTTCTATGCCCGGAGGCTGTAACCTCGGCGACAGACCTATAGACCAGCACCTCAAGTGCTTTGCGGCGCTCGGTACAAAGTGCGAGCTTGACGGAGGAATGATAAACCTTTCGGCAGACAGACTTGTCGGAAATCAGATATTTTTTGACAAGAACTCCGTCGGCGCTACCATAAACGGAATTATGGCGGCGGTAAAAGCGGAGGGAATGACGATAATCGAAAACGCCGCAAAAGAGCCGCACGTCGTAGATCTTGCGAACTGTCTGAACTCAATGGGCGCGGATATTATCGGCGCAGGAACGGACGTTATAAAAATACGCGGAGTAAAAGAACTTCACGGCACGACCTACAGCGTTATTCCCGACCAGATCGAAGCGGGAACGTTTATGACTGTTGCGGCGGCGACAAAGGGCGACATTCTCATAAAGAACGTTATACCCAAACACCTTGAACCTATTACAAATAAGCTGATAAAGATCGGCGTAAAGGTCGAACAGTTTGACGACGCGGTTAGGGTAATCGGCGGAGACGGATATGTCGGCACAAGCATAAAGACCCACCCCCACCCCGGTTTCCCCACTGATATGCAGCCGCAGGTTTCAGCTGTGCTGACCTGCGCGAGCGGGACTTCTATGATAACCGAGAGCATTTTTGACAACCGTTTTCGTTATGTTGACGAGCTTCGCAGAATGGGTGCGAATATCTCGGTCGAAGGAAAGGTCGCGGTCATTGAGGGAGTAGAGCGTCTCAAAGGCGCACCCGTAAGAGCGACCGACCTCAGAGCGGGAGCGGCGCTTATAGTCGCGGCGCTCGGAGCGGAGGGAACGTCGGAGATATACGATATTTTCCATATTGAACGCGGATATGAGAATATGGAAATAAAACTCAGAGAACTCGGAGCAAATATCATAAAGGCAGACGAGCCGGAAGAACCCGGCGCAGAAACTCAAAAAGCTATCTGAACGGAGTTTTTATGTCAAGAATATATCCTATCTGCTCTTCAAGCAGCGCAAATTCAATATTCATCGGGACCCGCGGGCACGGTATTATCGTGGACGCGGGCTGTTCTTTCAGGGCGCTGAAAAACGCGCTGTCGCTTATCGGGACAAAACTTGATGAAAGCGGAGTTGAGGCGGTTTTCATAACTCACGAGCATACGGACCACATAAAAGGTATAGAACAGCTTATAAAGCAGACGAAAATCCCCATATTCGCTTCAAATGGAACGCTCGAAGCAATGTTTCCGAACGGAACGGAAGCGAGGGTATTCGACGCAGAAGAAGGCTATCACAGCGCTGACTTCGAGGTGAACGCATTTCATATTTCTCACGACGCGTCAATGCCGGTCGGATATAAGATACGTTTCAGAGATGATACGTTCGGGATATGTACGGATACGGGGATTGTTACGGCAGACGCCGAAAAGGCTCTGCTCGGCTGTAAAACCGTTCTTCTTGAAAGCAATTACGACGAGGAAATGCTGAGGAAAAACCTGAATTATCCGCCCGATCTTAAAAGAAGAATTTCGGGAGAGTTCGGTCATCTGTCAAATGCGGCTTGTGCAGACTTTGCGCTGAGGCTTGTAAAAAGCGGAACGCGGCATATTATCCTCGGACATCTGTCCCGCGAAAACAATACTCCGAACACAGCGAAAAACTGCGTTGAAAAATATCTTTCAGAACACGGATTTATAAACGAGCGCGACTATACGCTTAACATCGCTCCCGTTACGACATCGGGAGAATACATAGCTGTATGAGGTGAAAAAATTATGGCTGAAGAAAAAAGTAAAGTTTCCGACGTTTTAAAGATGTGGTTTTTGTTCTTGTATTTTATCATACTGACAGTGGAAAGAGTAATAAGCCTTGTGTCGGTTTTTATGGGGGATTTTTCGCAGTATGACGCGCTCGATTGGTATATGACGGCGCTTACGCTGTTTGCGGTGTTCGGGGCGTATGTGTATATGATGACGCGGTGCGAAATGTTCACAAAAAAATATACGCACGGAAAAATTGCTTCATCGCCTATTGTTTCACAAAAGAATTTCGGAAGGCTTTCAATTGCAGCAGGAATACTTCTGCTCGGAGGCATGGTGCATACAAACGGAACTATTCCCGTAATTCAGTTTGCAAGCTACGGAATGATACTTATTTCAATGGCGATACATACTGTACAGCAGATAAAAGCAAAAGGCGGCGCGCTTATGAAATGGCTGTCGTTTGCGTACATTGTAGCGTTTTCAATGGCTATACCGGTTGTGTATCATACGAGCATTGAACTTTCGTGGCTGTTTATACCGCTGGAATGTGCGGTATCTGCGGGAATGGTCATCTTGTTTACGGTAATGCTGAAACATTTTTATGAGGGTAATGGCGAATGCGGTTTTTCAATACTGCCGTTTTTGGTAATGCTGATTGGAGACGCAGCGGTGGTTTATCTCAGGTGGAATGAAGAAATAAACTTTTTTGTCCTTATTTTTGCGAGCCTTTCGGTTGTTCTTTGGACAGCCGGATATATTCTAAAATCAAAGAAAGAAAAATAAACCGTGCGAAAATTTCACGGTCATGACTTAAAGGAAAATTACTGTTGACAAAAAATAATTTTTATGGTAAAATAAATCCAAGAATTGATTATGGCTCTTAAAAAAAGGAGGCTTTGAAATGAGGAGGTCTGTTATGGTTTGTCGCAAATGCGGAACGGCAATGCCGGACGACGCTGTGTTTTGTATGAAATGCGGTGAAAAACTTGAAGAAGAAAAGAAATGTCCGAACTGCGGAAACAGCGTTCCCGAAGGAGCAAAGTTCTGTTTTATGTGCGGAAAAAAACTTCCGCTCGCGCTTGACGCTTCTCCTGCGAGTGATTTTGAGTACAGGAAAATTGACAGCGGAACGGTCACTATCAGAAAATATAAAGGTACTTCTGACAATGTAGTTGTTCCGGATATGATAGAAAACGCGCCTGTCACAAAAATAGGAGTTGATACATTTAACGGCTGCGCGGGAGTTGTCACAATAAATCTTCCGCAGAGCGTTCTTGAGATCGGAAACTCTTTCTGTTCGGGCTGTGAAAGTCTTACGAGCATAAATATCCCGAACGGTATAATGGAAATAGGCGATTATGCGTTTTACGAATGCATAAGGCTTTCGAGCATAATTATCCCCGATACAGTCGCAAAGATCGGGAACAAAGCGTTTTATAACTGCTCAAATCTTGTGAGCATAGTTATTCCTGAGGGACTTACGGAAATAGGCTCTGACACATTCAACGGCTGTGAGAGGATAACAAATCTCAGACTTCCCAAAAATGTCAGAAAGATAGGCGTAAGAGCATTCAGCGGCTGTTCAAGACTTGAAAGCGCGATAATTCCCGACGGAGTAAAAGAACTTGGGGTTGGGACTTTTGCAGATTGCAGACAGCTTAGAAATGTTGTACTTCCCGACAGCCTGAAAAAGATTTTCGGGGGAGATCTTTCGCAAAGCGCAGTATTCAGAGGCTGTGAAAACATCTCAGTCGCTTATAAAGGTAATATCTACGATTATGAACATATCCACGACCTTTATAACGCAGTAAATTCTTCCGCTTCGGATGAGGAAAATTCCGAAACAAACGGATAATTTCGGACAACTCCAAAAGATTTATGAAAACTCAAATCATTTATATGATCGGATCTTAGAAAACAAATTTCCTTCAGCCCCTTGTCTTTGGCGAGGGGCTGAAACTGTTAATAAACTGCACAGACATGAAAACATTTTTATAACGGAATGTAATGCCTTAAACAATAGCGCTTGAAATTTTTGTCATGATATGGTACAATTAAATTAAATAAATTAGGAGGGTGATTTATGGAACTTCTGCATTTGCTGGAGAATATAAGAACGCCGTTTGGCGATGTGTTTTTTTCGATCTGGACTTTTTTGGGCGGAGAAGCGTCTATCATTATAGTGTTTGCAATAAACTTCTGGTGTCTAAGCAAAAGCCTTGCTTATGATGCGGCGTTTACATTTTTCTCTTCGTCGGCAATAATACAAAACGTAAAAATAACCATGCGCGTTCCGCGTCCGTTTGTCCGCGACACAACGCTGAAACCTGTCGAGGCGGCGCTTGACGGAGCAACGGGTTATTCGTTTCCGAGCGGACATTCTCAGACCTCTGCTTCGGTTTTCACGCCTTTAGCGATTTTTTTCAGGAAAAAACCGTGGCTGTCGGTGATTTGCGTTCTGATGTTTCTTCTCACGGGATTTTCGCGGCTTTATCTCGGAGTTCATACGCCCGAAGACGTGCTTTGCGGATTTGGCGCGGCAATTTTATGCGCGGCAGTTGTCGCAGTCCTAAGAGCGAAGCTCAAAGATAGATGGATAGTTCCTGCGGCATATGTGCTTATTGCGGCGGGTATAGGCTCGATAATTTACGGAGTGACGCTCGAAAGCAACGATGTCATAACTGTCGAATTTCTTGCGGACACGATAAAAAACTCGGCGGCGTGTTTAGGATTTGCTGTCGGCACAATACTTGAACAAAAATTTTTAAATTTTGTTCCCGAAAACGTAAAGCTAAAAAACGGTACTCTGCGCTTTCTTTTCGGAATGGCGGGAGGTCTTTTGCTATTGTACGGTCCGAAACTTTTGTACTCAGGTATTCTGCCGCTTGACGGGCTGAGATATTTTACGGCGATATTCTGGATAGTATTTATTTATCCGCTTATTTTAAAGAAACATCTTGGAAAGAAAAAACTATAAAAATACAGCACGTAACATAAAAGTTTTGAAAAGGAGCTTGAGGGAAAACTTTTTCAAAAGTTTTCCCTCAATGGGGGTGCGGGGGCAAAGCCCCCGCAAAGAAAAAATCAACTTGAAAAAGTAATATTAAACGAACAGAGTTTCCGTTACAGCACGTTGCATAAAAGTTTTTTGAAGGAGAGTCCAGAGAGGAAACTTTTTTTCAAAAAAGTTTCCTCTCTGG
>CANRDI010000026.1 GCA_947629335.1 uncultured Clostridia bacterium
TGAAAAGGGGTTTGGGGGAAAACTTTTTCAAAAGTTTTCCCCCAAAACAATTCGCAAAAACTTATGTACAGCCGCTTGCGCGGCGGTCGGAAAGCGGAAGTGCTTTTCCCTTACAGCAAGTTACATAAAAGTTTTGAAAAGGGGTTTGGGGGAAAACTTTTTTAAAAATTTTCCCCCAAAACAATTCGCAAAAACTTATGTACAGCCGCTTGCGCGGCGGTCGGAGAGCGGAAGTGCTTTTCCCTTACAGCACGTTACATAAAAGTTTTGAAAATGGGTTTGGGGAAAAACTTTTTCAAAAGTTTTCCCACAAAACAATTCGCAAAAACTTATGTACAGCCGCTTGCGCGGCGGTCGGAGAGCGGAAGTGCTTTTCCCTTACAGCAAGTTACATAAAAGTTTTGAAAAGGGGTTTGGGGGAAAACTTTTTCAAAAGTTTTCCCCCAAAAATTTCAAAAGACTTATATGCTGCAATTGGAAACGCTCTCCGACTTTTTCTTACTTTTTGGCTTTCGTCTTTTTCGCCGCGCGTTTTTGAGCGCGGTTTCCGCCGGTAATGTTTGCGTTTGCCGCATCAGGCTTCATAACCTGCTCGCGCACGGGCATAAAATTCGTTCTTACAGGCATAGTAAGCACAAGCCTTACTGTTTCCTCTCTGATAGTTGCGATCATCTCGTCAAACATATTATACCCTTGGAAACGGTATTCTTCGACAGGATTTCTCTGCGCATATGCCGCAAGCCCTATTCCGCTTTTAAGCTCGTCCATAGCGTCGATATGCTCCATCCAATGCCTGTCTACACACTTTAGCAGGCTCACTCTCTCAAGTTCGCGCATATTCACGCTCCCTACTTCGGCTTCTTTGGCATTATAGAGCATTTCACCGCGTTTGGTTATATCTGCCGTAATGTCCTTTGGAGTAATACTGTTCAGCTCGTCAAGCGTATACCTCAGATCTGTCTGCATAAGCAAAAAGTTGTAATAATGCGCGCGAAGTCCGTCTAAATTCCAGTTGTCCGCAACACTGTCCGAGCAGAACGTCTTTACGTTTTCGTCAATATCCTGACGCATCATTGAAAGCACGTTTTCGTGTATATCCTCGCCGTCGAGAACCTTTTTGCGCTGGCTGTAAATCGTCTGGCGCATCTGCGACATAACGTCGTCATAGTCGAGGACGTATTTTCTTGCGGCAAAGTTATTGGCTTCAATTTTCATCTGCGCGGATTCAATCGCGCGGTTCAAAAATCCCGCTTCTATGGGCATATCCTCGTCAAACCGCATCGTTTCCATAAGCCGCTGTATCTTGTCTCCGCCAAACAGCCTCATCAGATCGTCTTCAAGAGAAATAAAGAAACAGCTTTCGCCAGGATCGCCCTGACGTCCCGAACGGCCGCGGAGCTGGTTATCGATACGGCGTGATTCATGGCGCTCCGTACCGATTATATATAGTCCGCCGAGAGATTTTACCTCTTCTGCTTCGGGAGCTATCTCCGCTTCATATTTTTTGATAAGCTCCTGATATTTTCCGCGTGCTTCAATTATCTCTGCGTCGTCTGTTTCGGCAAATCCTGTCGCTTCTTGGATAATTGTTTCGGAATAACCTTTGCGCTTCATCTCCGCAAGAGCCAAAAACTCCGCGTTTCCTCCGAGCTTTATATCTGTTCCGCGTCCCGCCATATTCGTGGCGATAGTGACCGCGTATTTCTTTCCTGCCTGTGCGACGATCTCAGCTTCGCGCTCATGATTTTTAGCGTTCAATACCTCGTGCTTTATGCCCCTTGCTTTGAGCAGTTTTGAAAGCTGCTCCGATTTTTCGATGGTAATTGTTCCGACAAGCACAGGCTGTCCTGTATAATAGCACATCTCCACCTGGTCGCAGACCGCTTTTAGCTTTCCTCTGATGTTCTTATAAACACGGTCGTGATTGTCTATGCGGATAACGGGCTTGTTTGTGGGGATAACGATAACGTCGAGCGAGTAAATCTGCCTGAACTCGTCCTCTTCGGTCGTGCCCGTACCCGTCATTCCCGAAAGCTTTTTGTACAGCCTGAAGAAGTTCTGGAAAGTAATAGTGGCGAGGGTCTTGCTTTCGTGCTTTACCTGAACGCCCTCTTTCGCTTCGATTGCCTGATGAAGCCCCTGATTGAAACGTCTGCCGAACATAAGTCGTCCCGTAAACTCATCGACGATAACTATTTCCCCGTCTTTTACGACATAATCGACATCACGCTTCATATAGCCGTTTGCCCTTATGGCTTGGTTTATATGATGCAGGAGAGTTATATTTTCGGAATCCATAAGGTTTTCGACATTGAAGTACTTTTCGGCTTTAGCAACGCCGCTCGGCAGCAGCGTACAGCTTTTCGCTTTTTCATCCACAAGATAGTCGCCGTCATAGTCGTTGTCATACTGTATGGAGTTATCAACCTCGGCGGTCACGCATTTTTTAAGCGTTTTCGCAAATTTATCCGCTTTGTTGTACATATCCGAGGAATTGTCACCCTGACCCGAAATGATAAGCGGAGTTCTTGCTTCGTCAATGAGGATTGAGTCAACCTCGTCCACTATTGCGAAATTCGGCTCGCGCTGAACAAGGTCTTTCTTGAAAATGCACATATTGTCGCGCAGATAGTCAAACCCGAATTCGTTGTTCGTGCCATAGGTTATGTCGCAGGCATAAGCGGCGCGGCGGGCGTTGTTGTCCATATCGTGAACGATAAGTCCGACCGTAAGTCCCAAAAACCTGTGTACTTTCGCCATAAGCTCGCTGTCGCGCTTTGCAAGATAGTCGTTTACGGTGACGATATGAACGCCTTTTCCCGTAAGCCCGTTTAAATATGACGGAAGCGCCGCGACAAACGTTTTTCCCTCGCCCGTTTTCATTTCGGCAATTCTGCCCTGATGAAGTACGATACCGCCTATTATCTGAACGGGATAATGGCGTATTCCGATAACTCTCGCAGAAGCCTCTCTGCACACCGCAAATGCGTCGGGCAGTATGTCGTCAAGCGTTTCCCCTTTTGCAAGCCTTTCTTTAAGGATAGGGGTCTGATCTTTAAGTTCCTTGTCGGACATAGCTTTATACTTTGGCTCAAGGTCAAGCACGGCTTGTTTTATCGGCTCAATTCTTTTTAATTCTCTCTGTGAATAAGTTCCGAAAATTGATTTTATAATTCCCATATCAAAAGCCTTTCCTTTTAAGATTAGTCATAAGACGATTATGCTTGTTTTATTTATTCATTTAATTTTTGTTCATGTCATACAAACCGCAAAGGTTCGGAAATTTTCTGACCGAAACGCTGTTCATAAAATTATCAAAATAGTTTAAAATGCAAGTACATAAGGGCGCATTATTTTTTGCATAACAACGGCTATTTTCAAAAAATCTGACGTAAAACTTCCGAACAAATTCAAAAGAAAAACGCCGAATATTTAAATATACTTATATATTATACACCATTACAAAGTTTTTGTCAACAGAATTTTTCATCATTTTTTGGCTAATACTATCTGAAACAACGGAAAGGAGTGATAGAAATGGGCGATTTTCCTGTAAAGGACGAGCTTAAAGAGGAGGATTTTATAATGAACTCCGAAAGCGGAACAGACTGTACGGGACTTATGCCGACGCCGCCGCTGAATGAAGCGGAGTCCGAAAGCTATGAAGAAGTCTATGATTTTCTGCCGAATGCAGTAAAAAAACAGCCGAGAGAACAGTAAACGTTTAAAAAGAAGTTGAAAATTGTTGAAAACTCGAAAAAAAGGCTTGTATTGGCGGGTAAAATTGTTGAAAAGTATGTTGAAACTATTTAAAACTATGATTTTAACAGGGTTTTCGGATATTATCCGACAAAAAGAGGGAGAATTTTATGTGGAGAAAAGGTAAAATGATAATTGCGGCGGCTGTAAGTTTTATGGCGCTTTCGGTCGGAACCGCTTCGGCAGACGCGGATTATTTTGTTCTCAGAGAATACAACGGAAAGGTCGCGCTCTTTTACGGGAACGAAACCGAACCCGAAGCAGTTTACGATACGTCTGCCGACAGCTTTTATCCTGCCGACAGAGCGCTTTTGGAAGAGGGGATAATCCTAAGCTCACGAGAGGAACTTAGGAGGCTGATAGAGGATCTTGACCTGAATTAAACCGAAAAACTTTCGGCAAACAGCCCCATTGTCGGACATTTCGTCTGTCAATGGGGCTGTTTCAATGCTAAAAGACTTGTTAAGCGGTATCTGTTTTTTAATGTGCAAAGCGAAGAAAATGTTTATAAACTGTTGACAAATCTGCCGCAATGTGATATAATAAAATTGGTTTTTTATTTCGGCTTTGTTCCGAAACTGAAAAACAGAATAAAGGTTTTTTAGTAAGTTGATTTTTTTGGAGGTATATTTTATGAACATTGACGTAAAAAAGTTACTGCCGCTCATATTGTCGGGGCTGTTCTCACTTTTTCTGGTGCTGGGGTATTTCCTGCCTATGATATCGACCTCTTCTTTGACGAGAGCCTCGTTCAGTAGGTTTGATGAAGACGATATCGAGGACTTTGAAGATGAGATCGAGGACAGACTTGATATTAGTCTCAGCTTTGCCGAGTTTAACGATATGAACCTGTTTACAATCGCAAAGCTCATAAGTGCGGGCGAAGACATTCTCGAAGAAATGACGGGAAGCGGTCTGATGGGCTCTTCAATGACAAGCGGCGCGCAGGCTTCAGCGGGCGCTTTTATCACGGGGATAGTGTTCCTCGGCATTTTCGTGCTTGCGACGGCAGTGCTTTCGATCATGAAAAAGCGCATTCCCGCAATCGGAACGACGCTTGTTGCTATGATAATACTTATAATAATAACCGCGACTGTTTTAAGCAATTTTACCGTTAGCATTATGGGTATGTCGATTTTTGTCTACAGCGTCGGGTTTGTTTTCTGCTGGATAGGGATTTCGGGAACGCTTTTGGTAAATATCGCAGGCATAGCTATGAAAAAGCTCCCGAAATATGTAGGTGCATTAAACAACGGAGGTAATTTCAACTATAATTACAGCAATTTCAATACCACCAATGCGTTTAATAATCAGCAGCAAAATTTCAATCAACCGCAGAATTTAAATCAACCGCAGAATTTCAACCAACCGCAGAATCCGGTATTCCCGAACAATAACATTTCCACCAATAACGGTTCTAATTTCAACAATGCCGCAGCTCCCAATAACACAGTTTCCCCTAACAACAACGTAAACCTCGACAAGAACACTGCTCCCGAAAATAACGGTGACACCGCGAATAATTCCAATAATAACACGCCTACATATCCGATGTAAATTTCAAGTATCAATAGTATTGAAGCCTTTCCGAAAAACGGAAAGGCTTTGTTTGTATTAAAACAACGTTTGTGATATAAAGTTTTTTAGAAGTAGCGCTGTTCGGCTATCGCCTTTCATCTTACCTCTATTTTTTACACTAAAACTGATATCAAAAGCAGTCCGTCGATAAGCCGGGTTCTGTCGCGCACGGTCATCTATCTACCCTTTTCGTTGCCGAAAAGATCAAGCCGCCTTAAACAGGGAGCGCCGAGCAGACGCTTTTTCCCCCGTACCAATCGGCGTTGCATCGGATAGGGTTTACATGGCAATATGCTCTCGCATATCCCGGTGAGCTTTTACCTCGCCTTTCCACCCTTACAGCACAAAATGCTGCGGTATATTTCTGTTGCACTTGCCCTAAGGTCGCCCTCGGCCGACGTTATCGGTTATCCTGCTCTGTGATGCCCGGACTTTCCTCATGGCGCTCTTGCGCCCCGCGACCGTGTAACGGGCTGCTCTTGACTATCAATTTATATTGTACCATATTTTTCCGAAAAATTCAACCCTTTTTCCCTTTTCAATAACTCTAAAATCAAAGTACCGCTATCCTTAAACAACCTCTGCGGCTCTGTCATTCGACAGTTTGCTCTTTATTTTCCGACTTTTATAGCCAATACCTAATTCAAGTGAAAACTATGTAAAATATATATTAATTAAATGAAAACTGTGTAAAATTATAGTTTTTCTCGCTTGACAAATCCTGAAATAAGTATTATAATAAACTTGTATCTATATTTTGTTAAAAATAAAAGTAAAAATTTGGAAGGGATTATTATAGAAATGAATGTAGAGTCATATCATCTTAATTTCGTTACGGAAGAATATGGCGAAGACGGGATACTGAAAAAATTCGGAATAAAATATCCGGAAAATTATAATTTCGGCTATGATATTATTGATAAATACGCTGAGTTAGAACCCGACAGGCGCGCCATTTTCTGGGTAAATCTGAAAGGCGAGGAAAAGCTTTTGACATTTGGCGACCTTTCACGACTTTCAAATAAGGCGGCAAATATGTTCCTGAAAATGGGAATTAAAAAAGGCGACCATGTTATTCTTCTGATGAAGCGCCATTATCAGTTCTGGTATGTGCTTATAGCGCTTATGAAAATAGGGGCTGTGCCTATACCCGCGACTTATCTGCTTACTCCGAAAGATCTCGTTTATCGTATGGACGCGGCGGACGTAAGAGCTGCGGTCTGCACGCATGACGGAGAAGTGGCGGATTTTGTTGACGAGGCGGATAAGCAGGCTAAAGACCCGCTTTTGTGCAAATTTATAGTAAACGGCTCAAAAGACGGTTGGACGGATTTTGACGCAGAGATCGAAAAATATCCCGACACAATGGAACGTATACCGACCAGAGCCGACGACATTTTCCTTATGTACTTTACGAGCGGAACGACAGGCTATCCGAAAATGGCGATACATGACCATACTCTCTCGCTCGCCCATATACAGACCGCAAAACACTGGCACAAGGTCGACCCGAACGGTCTGCATTTCACGATTTCCGACACGGGCTGGGCAAAAGCCGCATGGGGAAAGATCTACGGTCAGCTCGCCATGGGAACGTGCATTTTCGTATATGATTTCAACAAGTTCATTCCCGAAGACGTTCTTGCGATGATTGAAAAATACAGGATAACTACGCTCTGCGCGCCGCCTACGATGTTCAGATTTTTCATCAGCGTAGGGCCTGAAAAATATGACCTTTCGTCGCTCAAATACTGCAATATCGCGGGAGAAGCGCTTTCAGCCGAGGTTTTCAACCGTTGGAAAGAAATAACGGGACTTTCTCTTATGGAAGGTTTCGGTCAGAGCGAAAGCACCTGTCTTATCGGAAATATAATCGGTATGACCCCGAAGCCCGGTTCTATGGGCAAGCCTACACCGCTTTACGATATTGACCTTGTAGACGCAAACGGAAATTCCGTTCCGCCGGGAGTTGTGGGGGAAATTGTCGTAAAAGGCGAGTACTGTCATACTCCGGGACTGTTCAGAGGTTATTATAAAAATAAGGAAGTCACTGACAAGGTATGGCATGACGGAATGTATCATACAGGCGATACTGCCACGCGCGACGAGGACGGATATTACTATTATGTCGGAAGAAACGACGACGTTATCAAATCAAGCGGCTACAGGATAGGTCCGTTTGAGATAGAAAACGTTTTAGCTATGCACCCCGCCGTTCTCGAAAGCGCAGTTACGGGCGCTCCCCACCCGATACGCGGCGAGATAGTAAAAGCGACTATTGTTCTTGAAAAGGGATACGAGCCGAGCGAGGAACTTAAAAAGGAGATCCAAGATTTTGTAAAGCACAATACCGCGCCGTATAAATACCCGCGCATAGTAGAGTTTGTTGACGAACTGCCAAAAACCACAAGCGGAAAGATACGGCGAGTTGAGATACGCGAGAACGACCGAGAGAAAATGGGCAAGAAAAAATGAGCAAAAATGAAAAGCTCTTAACTCACGAGGACGTCTTAAAATTTTTCGCGGATAAAGACGGTGCGCTCTGCCCTATCCCAAAAGAATACTGGCAGAAAAGCGGCGGATATGCTGCGGTGAGATTTGTTATAAGCGAGCTTAACGGCGAGGAAGATCTTTATAGAAGGGGATTTAAAACTCAGATCGTTGAGTTTTACAAATGGCTTGATAAAAATCAGCATGAAAGAGAAAATTTTCTGTCATTGAAATATCTGCCTAAAGATTACGACCCGCTGATGCTTTACAGCGGAGGCAAATATGACCAGAAGTGGCATTTTTTCATTGCTTATTATGCGCAGCGTGAGTTTTACAGTCAGCCCGAATGCACGATCGAAAGGAAAAAAATGCTTTTAGCGCCGCTGAATGTAAACTCTGACCCGCTTACGGATCTAAAGCGGCTGAATAACATAGAACTTGTGATGTGGCTTTGCAATGCGGCAGGAGTAAAATCGCCGCTTGTTGGTAAATACACGCTGAATCCTGGGGCAAATCCTGAGAAAATCTCCAAAGACGATATGAAGATACTTGCCGAGGAAATTGTTGAAAATATAAGACAGTCGTTTTAATAAAAAAGTACCCCCGAAAGAAATTTCGGGGGTCAGTTTGTGAAATAATAACTGTTGATTTAAAAAGGCAAGAATTGAAGAAAAGCGTTTCCGTTTTCCGACCGCCGCGCCTTGCGGCGCGGTCGGAGAGCGGAAGCGCTTTTCCCTTACAGCAAGTTACATAAAAGTTTTGAAAAGGGGTTTGGGGGAAAACTTTTTCAAAAGTTTTCCCCCAAAAAATTTTCAAAAAACTTATATACCGCTGCTTGCGCAGCGGTCGGAGAGCGGAAGTGCTTTTCCCTTACAGCAAGTTACATAAAAGTTTTGAAAAGGGGTTTGGGGGAAAACTTTTTTAAAAGTTTTCCCCCAAAAACAATTCGCAAAAACTTATGTACCGCCGCTTGCCGCGCGGTCGGAGAGCGGAAGCGCTTTTCCTTTACAGCGAGTTACATAAAAGTTTTGAAAAGGGGTTTGGGGGAAAACTTTTTCAAAAGTTTTCCCCCAAAAAATTTTCAAAATGCGGAAATGCTGTGTGCGTTTTCTTATGCCGACCGTACAAATTGTTCATAATTTTAAAAAATATGAAAAAAGCTATTGACAACTACAAGAAAATTGTGTATAATTGTTCATATAAAGCAAAAACATGAAAGGAGTGAAGAGCTTGAACAGCCTTATTGTATTAAAAAAAGCGCGCGAGACTGAGCTTTGCATACAGGCGGAACTTGAACACATAGAGCGCCTGCACAGAATTATGAAAACTTCCGGAAAAAGTCGGCGTTATGCAGAAGAAATAGCTGAGAAACTTTCGCTGCTTGAAACACAGCTCAATGAAAATATTGACCGAGCAGTCGATACAAAGCGCGAAGCGCTGTGCATTCTCAGCGCGCTCGACGGATATGAACGCACGGTCATTTACAGATATTATATTTTGGGCGAGGATTGGAGCAAAATTGCCGAAAAAATGTATCTGAGCGAAAGACAGGTCTATTATTACAGAAAATCCGCGCTGAAAAAAATTGAAGAAAAATACGACAGGAGAGATTTATGGAAATCGGAAAAAGAATTAAAAATTTAAGAATGAAAAACGGACTTACACAGGCTCAGCTTGCAGAAGAATTGGGCGTAACAGCGTCGGCTGTGGGAAATTATGAACAGGGAATAAGTTTTCCGAAAGAATGCGTACTTGAAAAACTGTTTATGGTATTAGGCTGCACGCCAAACGAGCTTCTTTCAGGTGAAGATATTTCTGAAAGCGACCGTGAGCATTTCAGGCTGTACTTGATGCTCGACGAAAATGGTAAGCACACCGTTGACAAATTTACGGAATGTGAACTTTCAAAAGCATCCACGGTCAAAATCGCCGCAAGAAGCGGAGACAGCGGGATTACCCTCAAAAAGCGCGGCAATAAGAGCATTTTTGACGCAAAAGATTATAACATCTGAAGGAGAAAAATGACAGTAAACAAAGTCTACGAAAAAGCAGGGATAAACTCCCTGCCGATAAGTACAGAGGAAGCCGCAAAGCGGCTCGGAATAAAACTTGTGAGCTATAAAACATTGACGGAAATATATGAGATAAGTTTAAAAGAGCTGTATGCAAAAAGCCTTTTCGGGTTTTCATTTATTGAGGACGGGCGGTATATTATTGCAGTTAATGAAAACTCATGCTGCGAGAGAAGAAGACGATTTACTGTTGCGCATGAAATAGGACACTGTGTACTCGGTCATCTTTCGGGAACGGAAAACAAAATTGAAAACGAAAGAGATGCGGACAGATTTGCAGGAGAATTTCTTGCGCCGACAAGCGTTCTGCGAGCATGCGGGATAAATTCAGCAGAGGAAATAGCGCGGGTCTGCGCTGTTTCGAAAACTTCCGCAAAAATCTGCCTTAAAAGAATATCAAACGGCGTCAGAACTGCCGAAGAGGACGAGGTTTTAAAGAGATTTAATGGATTTATACGGAGATATCTGGATATTAAAAGACAAAAATGAGAGGACAGGGGATAAAAAAGCGTGACCGCCTTTTCTATCCTCTGCCCTCTCGCCTTTAACCGCGCAACTTTTCCGCTATTTGCGCTAACTTCTGCAATCTATGATTTAGTCCGCTTCGGCTTATGGGGCTGTCGAACATACGGCACAGCTCCGATAGCGAACTTTCGGGATTTTCAAGCCTCAAACGCGCTGTTTCCAAAAGTTCGGGAGAAAGCGAACCTTTTCCTGCCGTTTCAAAAATAAACTCAATATCACGGCGTATTTTATCACTCGCGGCGACTGTTTTATCCAAATTCGCGCTGTCACAATTGACCGATCTGTTTGCGCGGTTTCTCAGATCCTTTTCTATCTTTACCCGCATTATTTCAAGCGAGTGTCCGCCCGCGCCGATATATGTCAGAAAATCCTCGATTATCTCGCTCGTTTTCGCGTACAATACCATATTTTTCTGCCGCATAGTCGATTTTACAGCCATTCCGTGTTCGTTTATAAAATGAAGAAGCATTTGAGCTTTCGGCTTTTCAGACAGAACTATCTCAAGATGATACCCTTTGTGCGGATCTGTCACATAACCGCAGATTATGAAAATTCCGCGTAAAAATGCGCCGCCGCTGTGGTCGTTGCCTGATACTATGTCGCTGTTAATCGACGAGAAATCGCCGAATATCTCGCGCAGGACATTGTTCGGCTTTATCTCAAACGTATAAAGCGAACTCCCGCTTTTTACAAGCCGCTTCGTTTCATGGTGGATATTCGGAAAAACCGCTTCGCAAAGCGTCTGCGCGGCGGTTATTATATTAAGGTTTTCCGTCTGTATTACCTGTTTTTTTCCGACCGTTTTTCCCGCGAAAAACATTCCGTACAGAACCGCGGGCGCGTCGCTCGCAGGAATATCTCTCACCGCGCAAAGCTCTTGTTTTATCTCAGATGAAAAAGACAATCCCTATCAGCTCCCCTGTTATTTTTCCTTGTCCCTGTGACTTAAACGCACACGAAAACCCATTTCGTCAAAATGTTTTGCGGCACGCTCAGCAAACGTAACGCTTCTGTGTTTTCCGCCCGTACAGCCAAACGCTATTACAAGCCGGCTTTTCCCCTCGCCAACATAAAGCGGCACAAGAAAATCAATAAGGTCGTAAAGCTTTTTTTCAAGCTCAACAGACTGAGAAAAACCCATAACATAGTCTCTTACCTTTTCATCCGTTCCCGTAAGATGTTTTAATTCGGGAATATAAAACGGATTTGGCAAACACCTTACGTCAAACACAAGATCCGCTTCTCCCGGAACGCCGTACATAAAACCGAAACTCATACAGCTTATTATCATTCTGTCCGACGGCTTGTCCAGAAAAAGTCCCGCGACCTGCTCCTGAAGCTGGCGCACGGTAAGGAGCGAGCTGTCTATTATATAATCCGAATTTGCGCGTATATCCGTAAGAAGCGCGTTTTCCGCGTCGATCGCGTTTGAAAGATTGCCGCCTGACGCCTCGTCAAGAGGGTGCTTTCGGCGGGTCTCGCTGTAGCGTTTCATAAGCACTTCTTTTGTGCAGTCCAAAAACAATATTTTTACATCTGCGCCGTCTATGCTTCTGAGCTTTGAAATGTTTTCCGAAAGTCTCAAAAACATTGTTCCGCCGCGTATATCCGTAACTATTGCAACCTTATCGAGCTTTTCCCCGCTTACCTCGTTAGATGTAAAAGCGCATAATTCCGCGAAATTCGGGATAAGCTGGGGCGGCATATTGTCGATACAGAAAAAGCCTATATCCTCTAAAACCTTTATACATGAAGATTTTCCCGAACCCGAAAGTCCCGTTACGATCAAAAATGTCATAAAACCACCTCTTGTTTAATCTCCGACAGTGATGATCTCACATTCAAGACTTACGCCTTTTTCCTCGCGGACAGTCCGTTTTATATGCTCGACCAAGCTCATTATGTCGTCAGATGTAGCACCGCCCTTGTTTATAACAAAACCGCTGTGTTTCTCGCTGACCTGAGCGCCGCCTATCTGAAATCCTTTAAGTCCGCATTCTTGTATAAGCGCCGCCGCAAAGCCGTTTTCGGGGCGCTTAAAGGTACTTCCGCACGAGGGAAATTCGAGAGGCTGTTTGTCTTTTCTCCTTTGCATTACCTCATCCATTCTCGCTTTTATCGCGGCTTTGTCGCCTTTTTTAAAGCGCATTGTAACAGAGGTTATCACACATTTTCTTTCCGAAAAAACGCTGTGGCGATAGCTTAGATCCATATACTCCGCGCCCATTTCGCAGAGCCTGTTGTTTTCGTCAATATAGCGGCATGAAACCGCGATGTCTTTCATTTCTCCGCCAAACGCGCCCGCGTTCATAAAAAGCGCTCCGCCGACCGAACCGGGGATACCGTAAAGATTTTCCGCGCCTGAGAGCGAATTTTCAAGCGCCGTTTTGCAGACAGCATTCAGCGCCGCTCCCGCACCCGCGGTTATTCTGTTTTCCTCGGCGGTTATCCCGCCCATTTCGCTTCCGATATGGATAATAACGCCATGAAAACCGCGGTCGGAGAACACAACATTACTCCCTTTTCCAAGTACGAAAAACGGGATATTATTTTCTTTGCAGATCCTGAGAAGCTCTGAAAGCATAATTTCGCCGTTCGGCTTTACGAGAATATCACATTCTCCGCCGACCCTCATCGAGCTGTACTGCTTCAGCGGCGCATTATACTCAAATTCCGTTTTGTGTTCCAAGCACAGCGCTTCTATTATGGAAAGATCCATACAGTTCCTCCGTTGACAGTTTACAGTATATTATATAATATCAGGCTGTCGGCAAAGCCTGAGTTTTGACTTTTTATACAGTCCGATAAATATATATCATACGGCTTTCGCGCTGTATGCAGCGGTAATCAAAGCCTTACGAATAAGCGCTGCGCCGCCGACGGCGGCGCAGCGAACTGCCGATAATGCCCGTCTGCATAGTCGGCGGTCTGTTCGTTATGTTATGCCCACGGCGCAAAATGCCGCAAACATAAAAACCGAGCAAAAGCCTTTTCAGCGTTTTCAGACCCAAGCGAAAACCGAAAATATACCGTCGTTCCCGCTTATTAGAAAATTTACTATCCGAGCCGTCCGCGCCGCCGACATACCGAAGCTGTGTAATGTATACAGCTTCAGACAAATTTCATTCCGCAATAGTATAAAGATAAGCCGCGCCGATTATTCCCGCGTCGTTTCCGAGCTTGCAGATATCGAGCTTTGTGGTTTTGTCAGCGTCAATGCAATAGCTGTCGCGCTTTATTATCTCGGAAAGAGGCTTTATAAGCGCGTCTCCCTCTTTGCATATCCCGCCGCCAATGAGAAGCATTTCGGGCTGAAACGTGTTTACAATATTTGTAAGTCCGCAGCCTAAGTATTCAATATATGTGTCTACGACGCCCTTTGCCGCAGTATCGCCCGCTCTCATTCCGTCAAAAGCGGTCTTTCCGTCGACATTTTCGATATTTCCGCCGCAAAGCTCCCACATCTTTGAATCTTTGTTTTCTTCCATTGCTTCTCTTGTCATATTTATAAGCGCCGTAGCGGAAGAATATGCCTCGAAACAACCTTTTCTGCCGCAGCCGCACTGTCTGCCGCCGTATTGTATAACGGTATGCCCAAGCTCCGCGCCGCAGAAATTAAATCCCGTGTAAATTTTTCCGCCGATTATTATGCCCCCGCCGACGCCCGTTCCGAGCGTCACGACAACAACGTCTCCGAAGCCCTTTCCCGCTCCCGCCAAAACCTCTCCGAAAGCAGCAGCGTTCGCGTCGTTTTCGACATAAACGGGCTTATCAAGTTTTTTCTCAATGAAAGAACGGAGATTTGTATTGTGAAAATCGAGATTACATGAATAAAGCACAACGCCGCTCTTTCTGTCGGCAACACCAGGAGTACCTATTCCTATCGCATTTACCTCGTTTATTGTAACTTTTGCGCTTGTAAGAACTTTCCAGATAAGGCTTATTATTGAATTGCATATATCCTCTGCGGGGCGCGGAAGATCGGTCTTTGCGGTAGCCTTTTCTACTATCTCATAGTTTTCGTTTACAAGTCCGACTTTTATATTAGTTCCACCCAAATCAATGCCTATATTGTACATTACAACCAAGATCCTTTCGGTAAAATTATGATCACAAATTCAGATCGCTCATTATTTCTTCGCTGTCCGAGTCGATGCCGAGCTGTCTTAACAGGTCTTTCGCAGCATTATAGCCCATTTTCTTCTGACGGTTGTTCATAGCCGCGACTTCGAGAATTACCGCAAGATTTCGTCCCGGCTTTACGGGGATATTCAACAGCGGCACTTTTACGCCCATGATTGTCATATAGTGCGTATCAACGCCCATTCTGTCATATGTCTTTTCGGGATTCCAAAGCTCCATTTCCACGACCATATCGATTTTTTCCGACATCTTTACCGCGCCTATACCGAAAAGCTGGCGTGCGTTTATTATGCCTATGCCTCTGAGTTCGAGGAAGTGGCGAATATTGTCCGGAGAAGAACCGACGAGCGTTATGTTTGACGCTTTAAGTATCTCCACCGCGTCGTCCGCAATAAGCCTGTGACCGCGCTTTACAAGCTCAATGGCAGTTTCGCTCTTTCCTACTCCGCTCTCGCCGAGAATAAGAACTCCCTCGCCGTATATCTCGATAAGAACGCCGTGTCGGGTAATTCTCGGAGCAAGCTGTAAATTGAGAAACGCCATAAGTTTTGAAATAAAGACCGAAGTGTTTTCTTCGGTACGGAAAATCGGAATGCCGTAGTTCGGCGCAATTTCGATCATTTCGGGAAAAACGTCCTGATTTCTGGTGATAACGAGAGCGGGAAAATGATAGCTTAAAAGGTCCTCAATGCGTTTTCTGCGGATATCAGGGTCAAGTCCCGACAGATATGCAGTCTCCATTTTTCCCATGACCTGTATACGGGTATTGTCAAAATACTCGTAAAATCCCGCAAACTGAAGTCCGGGACGGTTCGTATCGTTGTTTGAAATAAGCGCGTTTTCTCCGCCTTCGGGCATATAAAGCGTTTCGAGCTTAAACTCCTCGATCATTTTATGAAGCGGAAAAGAAAATTCTCTTGTTATTTCTTCGAGCGGCATAAGATCTCTCCTTTTATGAAGTTATAGATCGGATTATAGAGAACGCTGTACATTTTTCACTGCGGACAATGCCGACTATTTAGAAACATCAGCACAGCCGACGCTTTGACGGTTTAATTTATCCGAAATACTGTTGAAAGCGAACAGACAAATACTCTACTATCAGAAATTCATTTATGTTTTTATTATAACTTAAATGAGTATTTTTTTCAAGTGTTTTTTGTAAAACTTGTTTAAAAATTAAATCATTGTCAAAAATAATTGTAAGAAATTACATCAGAGGAGCTGACATAATGAAAAACATACTTATTTCGCTGGCGCTTTTGGCGGGTGCGGCGTGTTGTACTTTGGCGGGAATATTTTTCTGCTTCAGCGGGAGGTGTGAAGAAGTTTGTACTGAAGTATTGAGGCTTCATATTCCCGCAAATTCAAATTCCAAAGAGGATCAGTCGATAAAACTTGCGCTCAGGGATCATCTGCTGAATGAATTTTCAGATGAACTCGGCGCCTGTAAAGACCTTGAAGCGGCAAAGGAAAGAGCAAACGAGCTTTTGCCCGATATTGAACGCGAGAGCAATAAGTTTTTAGAGGAAAACGGTTTTGATTATGGAGCAAAAGCGGAGATCGTTTCTATGTACTTTACGACAAGAGAATACGACAGCCTGATATTGCCTGCGGGAGTATACAGCGCGCTTCGGGTCACGCTCGGAAGCGGAGAGGGCAATAACTGGTGGTGTGTAATTTTTCCGCAGCTTTGTCTGCCTGCGGCGAGCGAAAAGCAGGACGAGGCGTCGCAGAGCGTTCTTGAAAGTTTTGGAAAGCCGCAGAAAGTCACTGTAAAGTTTGCAATATATGAGTTTTTTTGCAGCCTTTTCAAATAGCAGCCGCTTCGGTTATCAGCCGTCAGTCTGAGACTGCTCGTTTATGACAGCTATAAACCGACTGAAACAAACTGTCGGGCTTTTGAAAATTTACAAAAGCCGAGATTTGTACTTTGTTGTGCAAAGTGACGGTTTATCCGCTTCAATGTTTGTAAAAATTATGGATTTTAACAGAAAATTCATTAACAAAAAGTTAATATGCAACAAACTGCCTGTAGGTTGTCCTTTAAGGGCGGTTTTGTTGCATATTGTCCATTGAAAAAAAAACTCGAAAACTTTATAATAATAATGTACTGCAAGTTTGAGGAGTGATCGTTTGAGCAAAAAGAAATCAAGGCAAACTCTGTGGGGAAAGTTTTTTCAGATACTGATAACTTGGACGGTATATTTTCTGTTCAGACCGAAAATTTTGTACGCGGATAAAGCGCTGAAAAAAAGCCTTAAAGGAAAGCCTTGTGTGTTTGTTGCAAATCATACCCACCATTTTGACGGAGCATACGGCGGAGCGGTCTTGTGGAGATATAAGCCGTGGGTATTGGTGACGAAAAAATGGTTTGAGAAAAAACGCACGGGAAAAATGATCTCGTGGTGCAGATGCATTTCCATTTCCCTTGATGAAGCGGACGGAAAGTGGTTTGAAGAATCGGAGGAAATAATAAACGAAAGCGGTTCGCTTTTGATATTTCCCGAAGGTGCGCTTTCAAAAAACGGCAGAATAAACGAGTTTAAACCGGGCGCGGGTCTTATTTCGGCAAAAACCGGAGCGGCGATAGTTCCCTGTGCGATTTACGGAACATACGAGCCTGTTTTCGGAATGAGGCAGAAAATACTTATCGGAAACCCGATAGAAAGCAACTGCCCCGAAAACGTCCGCCACGGGAAATATGCCCGCGAGCTTATGACAAAAGCACATTCGGCGGTTGAAGAGCTTTATGGAACGCTTGAGGGCAAATTCGGAAAAATAGCGCAATATGCCGTAAAAGAAAACTCCGCACAGGAGGAAAACAACTAACAGACTGAATTAAATCGGTTTTTCTGAAAATGTTTTAACGTAAAAAATCGGTCAATATGCCGAGAAAATAAATTTATGGAGGATAATTATTATGGCTAACGAAGAAATTTGTGCAAAGATTAAGGCAATGCTGGTAGAAAATCTCAGAATACCCGAAGAAGAACTTGAATACGATTCGGAGCTTTTCGGCGACGACATCGGACTTGACTCTATCGATTCAATTGAGATAATCGCGGGAATTGACAATCTCTTCGGCGTTCAGATGACCGGCGCGGCAAGAGAGAATTTCCAGAGCATAAACACGCTCGCTAAATTTGTAGAGGAACATCAGTAATTTTTAAAGCAACCTTTTCAGACTGCCGAGGGCGCGACCTTTGACAGTCTGAACTTTTAATTAAATCGGAGGACTTATGAACAATTCAGATAAACGGCGTGTTGTCGTAACGGGGCTCGGCATTGTCTGCGCGCTCGGAGATAATGTCGAAGAGTGCTTTGACGCGGCGGTAAACGGAGTTACGGGGATACGCGAGGTAAAATCGGTAAACACGGACGGCTGTTATGCAAATCTCGGCGCAGAAGCGAAGATTGCAGATGAAAAGCTCTCTCAAAAGGATCTTGACCGCTCGTCGCTTTTGTGCATAAAAGCGGCGGAAGAGGCTCTTGCCGACGCGAAATATGAGATAACTCCCGAAAATTCGGACAAAATCGGAGTTATCGTCGGAAACTGCGTCGGGGGCGCGGCTTCGATTGACAAATATTTCACCGACGAGATTAAAAACGGCGGCGGAAAATCGTCGGACATTCTGAAAATGCCCGCTTCGGCAATTGCGAACAACGTTGCTTTGCACTTCGGACTTAACGGAACGACCGCGAACATTGTAAACGCCTGCGCTGCGGGAACTATTTCCATTGCATACGCCTGCGACCTTATCCGCGCAGGAAAGGCGGATGCGTTCTGCGCGGGCGGCTCGGACAGTTTTTCGTCGCTTGCTTTTGCGGGATTTCACGCGCTCCATGCGCTTGACGAAAACCCCTGCTCTCCTTTCAACAACAGCCACGGTATAACGCTCGGCGAGGGTGCCGGGATACTCGTTGTCGAAAGTTATGAACACGCAAAAGCAAGAGGCGCGCATATATACTGTGAGATACTCGGTTCGGGAGTAAGCTCGGACGCTCATCACATAACTGCTCCGCGTCCCGACGGACAAGGGCAGATGCTCGCAATAAACAGGGCAATTGAAAATTCGGGCTTGAAGCCTGCGGATATTGATTATATCAATGCCCACGGCACGGGAACAGCTAAAAACGACGAGGCGGAATTTCTCTCGCTCCACACCATTTTTGACGGCAGCGATAAGCTCTCGGTAAGTTCCACAAAATCAATGACAGGTCATTGCCTTGGCGCGGCAGGCTCTATCGAAGCTGTCCTCACGGTAAAAGCTGTCTGCGAAAACGTTCTCCCGCCGACTATAGGCTATACCGAGGAAAATCTCGAAACGCTCAAAGAAAAAGCGGGAAACATTGACTTTATCCCGAACACAAAGCGCGAAAAGACGGTAAATTTCGCGGCGTCAAACTCGTTTGCATTCGGCGGAAACAACGCTTCCGTTGTCTTTGCGAAAAATCCTCACGAAATCCCCGACAGGACAAACACAGAGCGCATTTTTATAACGGGCGTCGGAGATTATTCCGCAAAAGGAAAAATCGATATTCAGTCGGACGACTATAAGAACCTTGGGATAAAAATGGCGTTCTGGAGAAAACTTGACAGATTTTCACAGCTTATGCTCGTAAGCGGCATGAGAGCGCTTTCGGACGCTAAGATAACCATAACCGAGGAAAACGAGCGCGACATAGGCATAATTATAGGAACTTCTGACGGACCTATGACGGAGATAGTAAACTTTCAGAAAAACGTAGTCGAAAACGGAACGGCAAGCGGCTCGGCGTTTTCTTTCCCGAACACCGTCTACAATGCAGCGGGCGGCTATTTCTCGATTTTTGCGGGGATAAAGGGCTATAACGTTACAAACGCAAACGGCGTTCAGGCGGGACTTCAGAGCATTTGCTATGCGGCGGACGTTTTGAAAAACGGCGATGAAAGCATTATGGTCGCGGCGGGTGTTGACGAAAATACGGATGTTACAGAATATCTGTACAAAAACCTCGGCTTGACGGGCGGAAAAATGGAGCTTGGCGAGGGCGCGGTTTCTCTTATCCTTGAAAAAGAAAGTTCGGTGAAAAATCGCGGCGCGGAAATTTACGCGGAGCTTGCGGGATATGCTTCTGCACACAAGTCTGTAGAGTTCGGAAAGCTCAAAGGCTCGGAAAATGCGCTTAAAGACGCAGTTTTAAAGGCTTGCGAAAGCGCGGGTATCAATGCAGCGGACATTGACCTTGTATGCGGATTTTCAAACGGTCTTGAAGAAGTTGACAATGCCGAAAAACAGGCGCTGGACGAATTGTTTAAAAACAGCACTTACGTCACCATAAAGGATGAAATAGGCGAGGCGAGAGCCGCGGGCGCGGCAAAGCAGGCGATGCAGCTTGCAATATCGCTTCACGAAAATGAAATGTACAAATACGGCTTGGCAGTTTCGTTCGGAACGGGCGGACAATATTCTGCGGTAATTCTGAAAAAGGCGGTGTAAAATGGAAATAAACAAAAACAAAGTCGCGCTTGTCACGGGCGCTTCGAGAGGCATAGGAAAAGCTGTAGCAATAAAGCTTGCGGAATGCGGGTATGACGTTGTGGTAAACTATGTTTCAAACGAGCAAAAGGCAAACGAGGTCTGCGGAGAAATAGAAAAGCTCGGACAAAAGGCGTTTCCGGTAAAAGCGGATACATCTGACCTGAAAGAAGTACAGAGTATGTTCAGAGAGGTCTGGATTGAGTTTGGACGGATAGATGTTCTGGTAAACAACGCGGGAGTTGTGGACGACGCTTATCTGCTTATGATAAACGAGGAAAGCCTTTCGAGAAGTCTTGACATAAACATAAAGGGATATTTTCACTGCGCCCAGCAGGCTGCTCTTAAAATGATGAAAAAGGGCGGAAAAATAATAAATGTTTCTTCCGTAAGCTCAATTCTTGCCGTTGAAGGACAAGGCGTATACTCCGCGACAAAGGGCGCGGTAAACTCAATGACCGCGACGCTTGCAAAAGAATTAGCTCCGAGAAACATCACGGTAAACGCCATTGCTCCGGGATTTATCGAAACGGAGATGATGGACAATATCCCCGCAGAGAAAAAAACGGAATATCTAAAAGCCGTACCTATGGGGAAATTCGGCTCAGCAAAGCAGATAGCCGAAACCGTTGCGGCGCTTTGCTCCGAGGCTTTCGACTATATGACGGGTCAGGTCATAGTACTTGACGGTGGACTGAGCCTTTGAAAAATTTCCGAAATAATAAAAACCGCTGTTTTTAAAAGCGGCACAGTCTGTATATCTTTATAAGAAAACTTTAGATGATCGGAGGATAAAATGATGAATTTACTTGAAATAAACAAGCGCATAAAACAACGTCCGCCGTTTCAGATGATAGAGCGCGTAACGGAGCTTGTTCCAAACGAAAGCGCAAAGGGGATAAAAAATGTTTCGGTAAACGAGCCGTATTTTATCGGTCATTTTCCCGACGCGCCGATAATGCCGGGAGTATTGCTGATAGAATGTGCTGCTCAGCTTTGCAGTCTTGTTATCGCTCCCGACGGAGCAGCCGAGGACGAAAACAAACTTTATGTTCTTCTGAAAGTAAAGGATTTTAAATTCTTAAAGCCTGTTATTCCGGGCGACACGCTCGAAATAAGCGTAAACTGTGTGATGATGACCGAGGCA
Organism: uncultured Clostridia bacterium; assembly: GCA_947629335.1. GTDB lineage: Bacteria > Bacillota > Clostridia > Oscillospirales > Ruminococcaceae > CAG-115. Next base: position 21,237 of record CANRDI010000026.1, read on the forward strand.
GCCTGCGAATTCGACGCGAAGATTTCCGCAGGCGGAAGTGTCAGGGCGAAAGGCAGAATGTTGTTTACGGCAATGGATAAAAGTTTGGTGTATAAAGATGAGGATTGATTATTCGGCTTGTTTTGTGACAAGCTCAGGCGGGCTCCGCGCCCGTATAGAAAGCGCGAAAGAAAGCTATAACCCCCTTTGCGAGGGCTATTTCAGCGAGATACTCAGCAGACGCAAAGAAGCATTCTGCGAGAGCGCGTGCGGATTTCTGCTGTTAGACGGGCTGTTGGTAAAAAACAAGATAAACCGCGCGGAGCTGGTAATTGCACATGACGAAAAAAATCGGCCGCTCGTTATAGACGACGGTATTGATTTCAGCGTTTCTCACAGCGAGAGGTGCGCGTTCTGCGTTTTAGCTGTCGCGGAGAACGACGAAAAGGCGGCGGTCGGGTGTGACGTTCAGTATGCGAGAGGCTATTCGGACGAAAAAATGTCGGAGCTTGCGAGAGCATTTATGAACGAAAAAGAGCTTTCGGAATACGAAAACTCCGAGGATAAGTCCGCCGCATTTTTTGGATCATGGACGCGCAGAGAGGCATATATAAAGCGCGCGGGACTTGACATTTTCGGGAGCTTTAAGGACGCGGATCTGTCTGACGGCGATTTTATAGGCGGCGTTATCAGGGCAAGCGGACGGAATTATTACTATAATATAAGTGTTCCGACGGGAAGTATAGAAAACGAATCTGAAAAAATAAGCGTATAATTAAGGAGAAACTATGAAAATTCTGGTTTTAAACGGAAGTCCGAAGGCTGAGCGTTCAAATACTCTGAACATTACGAAAGCATTTGTAAGCGGCTTTCCGAGCGATACAGAGGTTGAGTATGTAAACTTATACAAACTAAACATAAAGCCCTGTGTAGGCTGTTTTTCATGCTGGAGCAAAACTCAGGGAAACTGTGTTATAAAAGACGATATGCAGGAGTTGTACGGAAAAATAAAAAACGCGGATATAATTATCGAAAGTTTTCCGCTGTACTTCTTCGGAATGCCGTCGCAGCTCAAAGCAATGACGGACAGATGCCTGCCGTTTATGCTTCCGTATATGGGAAATCTTGTCGAGGACAAAAATGCTTCGTTTCATGAGCTGAGAGATGAAAAAATGCACGAAAAGAGGCTCGTTGTTATTTCGACCTGCGGATATGTGGACGCAAAACCGATGTTCCCCGCGCTTTTGAAAGAATACGACCTCATCTGCGGCGACGGGCATTATACGGCGATACTTTGTCCCGAAGGAGAATTGTTTATTGCAGAAAAGGCGAAACGTCAACGCGAAGGGTATCTTGCAGACATAAAAAAAGCGGGCGCGGAGTTCGCGCAAAACCGCGCGTTGTCCGAGGAAACTAAAAAGCGCATTTCAAGACCCATTCTTTCACCGAAAGGATTTGAAACGATAACATTGGCGCATTGGGAATTGAAGAACAAATAAGTTTTTATATAAGCTGCTTTGGGGGGAAACTTTTGAAAAAGTTTTTCCCCAAGCCCCTTTTCAAAACTTTTATGTAACTTGCTGTAAAGGAAAACGTTTCCGCTTTCCGACCTCGCCGCAAGGCGCGGCACGAAAGTTTTTGCGAATTTTTTTGGGGAAAACTTTTAAAAAAGTTTTCCCCCAAACCCCTTTTAAAACTTTTATGTAACGTGCTGTAAAGGAAAAGCGTTTCCACTTTCCGACCGCCGCGCAAGCGGCAGTACATAAGTTTTTTGAAGGAGAGTCCGGAGAGGAAACTTTTTTTCAAAAAAGTTTCCTCTCTGGTGAGGGTGCGGGGGCAAAGCCCCCGCAAAAGCGTCAGCCAGCGCTAAAGGGTGCGGGGAAAACAAGAGTTTTCCCCGCATTGAGATTTTCAAAATTTCATTTTGAAAATCTCAATCTGCTGGAGGGGGAGCGGGGGAACCGGCAGGTTCCCTCCGCGGTGTGGTTTTCCCACAGTAATGAGCAAGCGGAAAACAAAACGGAAACGCTGTCCGTTTAATATTACTTTTCCGAGCTGATTTTTTCTTTGCGTGGGCTTCGCCCCCGCGCCCCCATTGGGGGAAAACTTTTGAAAAAGTTTTCCCCCAAGCCCCTTTTCAAAACTTTTATGTAACGTGCTGTAATGGAAATGCACTTTCGCTTTCCGGATTTTTCTTACCTCTTACCTCTAAACTGTATACTTACAGCAAAATGCCTTGAATTTCTTCAAGGCATTTTTTTTACGGATAAATTTTTTAAACTGCTCTCTGGACAAGACCCGAACGCAGGCAGCGCGTGCAAGCGTTTACTCTGCAAGGAGTACCGTTTACAATAGCTCTCACCTTTTTAACATTAGGCTTATAAGTTCTGTTGCTGCGTCTGTGAGAATGGGAGACCTTAATTCCGAAAGCGACGCTTTTACCGCATATTTCGCATTTAGCCATAATATAATACACCGTCCTTTCGACTAATAACTTTTTTCAACTGACAAAGTATATTTTAACAGAAATCGCATTAAAATTCAAGTGGTATTTAAATTTTTCTATAATTTTCATCATATAGCATAAATTCTTATACCGTTTTTTATTAAAATGTTACAAATCCAACTTTCTTATATACCTTTGACAACGTTTTTCTTGACACTTTAAATGCCTTTTCCGCGCCGTTTTTCATGCATTGTTCAAGATAACCCTTGTCCGCAAACACCCTCTTGAACTCGCTCTGCATGGGAGCTAACATATCCGCGACGGCTTCTCCTACCGCTAACTTAAACTCGCCATAGCCTTTTCCCGCAAATTCGCGCTCTATCTCTTCAAAGCTCTTGTCGGTTGCCGCGGAGTAAATGGACATAAGGTTTATTATGCCGTCCTTGCCCTCGCGCGCGCAGATCTCGGTTTCGCTGTCGGTGACGGCGCGCTTGAATTTGCGGATTATCGTGTCGCGGTCGTCAAGCACCCACACAGATGCATTCACGTTTTCATCCGACTTTGACATCTTCTTTGTCGGGTCTTGCAACGACATAACTTTCGCGGTTGATTTCGTGACATACCCTTCGGGCATTGTGAAAACGTCGCCGTAAACGCCGTTAAAGCGCTGGACGATATTTCTCGCAAGCTCTAAGTGCTGGAGCTGGTCTTGTCCCACGGGAACAAGATGAGCCTGATACAGCAGAATGTCCGCCGCCATAAGCACGGGATATGTGAAAAGTCCTGCGTTTATATTTTCGGGATGTTTGGCGGATTTGTCCTTGAACTGCGTCATTCTCGACAACTCTCCGAACTGTGTATAACAGGACAACACCCACGACAATTCCGCGTGCGTGGGGTTATGCCCCTGCACGAAAAGAACGGACTTTTCGGGGTCAAGTCCCGCCGCGATAAGAAGCGCATAGCTTTCCTTTATCTGTCCGCGCAACTTTACGGGATCTTGTCTTATCGTTATCGAGTGTAGGTCGGCAATTCCGAAAAAGCAGTTATAGTCGTTCTGCATTTTCACCCAGTTTCTCATTGCGCCGAGATAATTTCCGAGATGCGGAGTATTTGTCGGCTGAATTAAACTGAGCATATTTTTTCTCTGTTCGTCCATAACTATATCCTTTCCATTTAAAGCAAGAGCTTATTTCAGAAGTTCTTTCGCGGCTTTTCCGAGGATTTCGCAGCCCTTGTCTATCTGCTCGTTTGTCGGAGTTGAATAATTCAGTCTGAACGAATGGGATATTTCATTTTCGTCAGCATTAAAGGCGTTTCCCGGAACAACAGCGACCTTACGCTTTACTGCCTCGACGCAGAACGCGTTCATGTCGTACTTTTCGGGAATTGTTGCCCAGATGAACAGACCGCCCTGCGGCTCGGAAAGCTCAACAAACGAGGGCAGATGAGCTTTGAGAGCGTCTTTCATGCGGTTGTATTTCACGCGGTAAATCTCCTGCAAGCCCTTTATGTGCTTGTTGAAATCTACTTCTGTTACAAATCTGTATGTCAGCATCTGCGCCCATATATTTGTATGCACTGTTGAAGTCTGCATTCCTACTACAGCTTTTGACACAAGTTCCGCGTCCGCGCAAAGATAGCCTACACGAATGCCCGGCGCAAGAACTTTCGAGAATGTTCCCGCATAGATGACGTTTTTGCTGTCGTCAAGTTCTTTATAGCAGGTAACGTCCTCTCCTGCAAATCTGAGCGCGCCGTAAGGATTGTCTTCAAGAACATAAATGCCGTATTTTTTCGCAAGCGCAAGAACGGCTTTTCTGCGTTCAAGAGTTGTCGTCTGACCCGTTGGGTTCTGGAAGTTGGGGATAGTGTAGATAAATTTAGCGGTGGGGTTTGCTTTGAGTATATTTTCAAGTTCATTTGGGAGCATTCCGTCCTTATCCATCGGAACTCCGATTAGCTTCACGCCGTAACTTCTGAAAGCGTTCAGCGAGCCGATAAACGACGGATTTTCGCACAGAATGACGTCGCCCTCGTTGCAAAGAATTTTCGCGGTAACTTCAATTGCCTGCTGTGCGCCCGAAGTAACAACGACCATATCTCCGTCTTTAAACAGCTTTTTCCGGCGCAAGTCCTGTTCGAGCCATGTGCGGAGCTTGGGATAACCCTCTGTTACGGAATACTGAAGGGCGGTTATCGGTTCTTCTCTGAAAATGTCCGCGGATATTTTAGCAATAGTATCAACGGGAAACGCTTCGGGCGCGGGATTTCCCGCCGCAAAGCTGATGACTTCGGGATCTGCCGTAAATTTAAGTATCTCTCTTATTGCCGAAGGCGCAAGATTTGCCACCTTATCTGAAAACGGTTTTAACATTCTTTTTACCTCATTTTCATTTTATTACAGTAACTCTGCAATTTAGATTATACCACATTTTTCAAGAAATGTAAATAGGTTTTCTTTTAATTTACAAAAGCAAGCCCCCGCGCGGGCGGGGGTGTCTATTCGGTCGGGATTGCAGGGGTATTTAAAAATATATATCGCAGTTTGGAAGTTGTGTTTCAAGCCAATCTATATCTCCTTTGCTGATTAGATTATTGTACAACCACAACATTGTCACATTAGTAAGTTTTGCAAGCGGGCTTATATCACTGATTTTATTATCGTTCAAATACAACGTTGTCACATTATTAAGCTTTGCAAGCGCACTTATGTCGCTGATTTGATTTTCTCTCAAATCCAACTGTATCAAAGTAGTAATATTTGCAAGCGGTTTTACGCTGCTGATTTTATTTCTGCTCAAATCCAAATTATCCAGCTTAGTAAGCTTTGCAAGCGCACTTATATCGCTGATTTGATTATCATTCAAAAACAACTGTGTCAAATTAGTAAGATTTGCAAGCGGAGTTATATCACTGATTTGATTATATTGCATCGACAAAGATATCAGTTTAGTAAGATTTTTAAGCGGAGTTATATCTCTGATTTGATTGTTACTCAAATACAACTTTTCCAGATTAACAAGATTTGCAAGCGGAGTTATATCGCTGATTTGATTATCTCCCATAAACAAATATTTCAGATTAGTAAGCTTTCCGATTTCTATGATGTCATCATTTGTAATACCACACCCATTTAATCCCAATTCGGTTGTAGCCGCTATGTCATACTCTGTGCCTTGAATTGTCACCGTGCCGCCTGTAAAAGGAGTTGAAGGCTTATCATACGACCCTCCGTTTTCCTCCAACAGTTTATTCAAACGCTTTTCGATTTTTTTATCTTCTGTTTCGTCTAAACCGTCCTCTAAAACTTCGATAGCCTTATCTATGTCGTCTGTTTCTTCATATGCCTCCGCAAGTCCAAGATAAGCGTCGACGTTTTCGGGGTCTTCTTTTAAAATTTCCTTATATGTTTTTATAGCCTCTTTATAGTCCTCGTCGGACATATAGCTGTCGGCGGTATCGAGCCTGCTTTCAATGCTCTCGCTGCACCCCGACAGCAACAATGCTCCTGCAAGAATTGCCGATAATAATTTCGCTTTTTTCATTTTTTGTCCTCCCTAAATTGACAATAAGAATGCGCAGCCGAAGCCGCGCACCTGTAAAAATGCAAGCTCCGATTGCTGCGACACAATTTCGTCCTGACTTAGTTAGGCATACGAAAAAGAGCGTACACTTTTACCAGATAAAAGTGTAAGCCTGACTAAATCAGATTATGAAATT
>CANRDI010000027.1 GCA_947629335.1 uncultured Clostridia bacterium
TATACCGACCTTTGTAAATTCGACCCCGCAAAAGGCAGTATAAGAGCATGGCTTTGCGTTATTGCTCGGCATAATGCTGCAGACCTTATAAGACGAAATTCACCGCTTTCTCTTGACGAAGAACAGAACGCCGCCGACTGTTCGCTTGAAAGCGACCTTGAAGAACAGGAAATGCGAAAAGCCGTTTTAGAAGCGGTAAAGGCATTGGGCGAACCCGACCGTGAAATACTTATGCGAAAATTCTACTTCGGCGAATGCTCGAAAGATATAGCCAAACGGCTTAAAATGTCGGTATCAAATGTTGATACCAGAACGAGCCGTGCTGTTGAAAAACTTCGTAGAAGCCTTGAAGATTGGAGGAAATAACTATGAAATATTCTTTGGATAATTTTTTTGACGAATTAACTCCCGACGAGCTTGATGAAATTATGCCCGAAAATATTGACGTCAATTTGTCGGGAAAGACGCTTCGCGGCATCAGAAAAAGCGTTCTTAAAAAAGCAAAGATAAGACCTCGACATTTGGGTGTAAAGATAGCCGTACCCGCTGCCTGCTTAGCTGTTACTGCGGGGGTCGGCGGATTTGCACTTGCCGAAGAAGCGAAAGAATACAACTCCGCCGTAGAGTTTTTCGAGGAGAACGGATTGTCGGCAGAGGGACTTAGCCGAGCGGATTTAAAGGCGGTGTACCGCGATATAACCACAAACAGCTTTACTAACGGAAAGACCGCCGAGGTATTCAGAAACTCGGTCGGAGGCACGGAGATACTGCAAAGCGAGCCCTCGCCCGATGAGCTTGAATTTTTCTGGAACAACAACGTAAATGCAAACGCTTATGCATACACCAAAGAAACGCCCGTAAAATATTCCATTCATTCTGTATACAAAGACTGTGAAAGCGATTATGAAAAAACTACAATAAAATGCGAAAAGGACGGCGCTGTTTTATGGACGGTTGATTTCCCGAATTTAGGGACGAGGTGGAAGGACGACGACCTTTATGTAGACGAGGCGCAGTATATTTCGGACAGGACCGCTGTTTTCGGTTCGACTTGTCACTACAGAGAAATAACCGCGGACTATAAGTCGAACGCCGTTTCACACAGCTTTCTTACTATGATTGACAACAGCGGAAACAAGCTCTGGACATACAATTTTGACCACGGTTTTGATCTGGAGTGTTTGAACAGAATTGTTGAAAACGGGGATAATCTGATTTGTCTGGGCGTGTGCGACAATGATTATCTGTTTGTCACCGAGCTTGACGAAAATGGAAACGAGGTTAATTTCAACAAGACGAAAATCGACGGCATTATCGGCATAAAAAACGCCGTAAAGCTCGGCGACGGGTATCTTGCGCAGATTTGGACCGATGAAAGCGAAAGGCTCGTAAAAATTGACGAAAACGGAAACGTGACCGAAAATTATTTCTACGAAAGCGACGACTGTGATTACAGCATAGTTGATATGGTAGAATTTGAGGGGAAGGTTTACCTGTCGGCTTATTCATTCCCTAAGGGGGAAAGCGGTGCATACGGCGAATACAGTTCACTCCAAGAGGCTTATGCAAGCAGAAACTTGAACGATTCGTTTGATATAACAGCGCATGTCCGCGATTGTTACTCGGCTGTACTGCTTATATGCGATCCAAACGGCGGGAAACCCGAAACATTCTGGTCTACAAAGAGCGCGCTCGGAGGAGAGCTTGACGTTTCGGACGGGGAGCTTATCTGGGACGTCAAAAGCATAATAGATGCGGTATTTCTGCCGTATTCAAGCACCGGTTTACCCCTAACAGGAAACTGCAAGGTTTACCATTATACGTTCGATACTTCGGGGAAACTCACAAATTGCGAGGATACGGGGAAATATCTGGCGATTGTCGGATGAACGTTACAACAGCGAGGTGAATTTTTATGAAAAAAGCAATCATAATTTTTTCGGGAATATTTTTGGCAAGCGCCATTTTAACACTAAGTCATTTTGCAAAAAGCACATCAATTGACGCAATATCTCAAACAACAAGTGATAATACAACAGAAGATAACGTTTTAATCACAATTAAAACCACGTATTCATCGGACATTGACCTTAATATATACAGCTTGACGGGACAATATATCTGGGCAAGAAATTGTTGGAATCCGACGCTGTGCGGGCTTAAGGATTGGAACGGATATGATGTTGAACTCAGCGGCAAGGTCGATGATGAAACAATGTATGTTGTTTTTCGTTTGCACGATGATACGATTGGCGATTATTATGAATATGTATTTTTCAGCGATGTTCATAACTATGGACCGAATGGCAGCTATGAAAATGAAGATGAATGTTGGCACATGGCAGGACGCGTCATACGAATTGCAAAGCGTCTTTCGGCGGACGATTTCAAAAACATAAAGGTAGGTTCGTCTTTTGCCGAGGTTGCCGAGATCGATCCTGTATGCAAGCCGGCAGACCCGTATGATAATGACAAGTGTTTTGTAATTCCGAACGATTTTGAATTTGATACTCTTCATTATACGGACGAGGGGCTTATTCACATATCGTACAGCCGAAAAACCGTTGATGATGAATTTACCGTAGGTAAAATCGAACTTGATCCTGCATTTACTGTAAATGTATTTGACGGAGACAAAGTTCTTGAGGCAGAATACGATAATAATATTAAATTGAAAATCAATACCGAGCATTTGCCAAATTAAAATTTAAAATATCCTGATTATATTTATGGAAGTGGTCTATCAATATGTGAATATTGGTTAGGTAAATCAGGATACGAGAAAATTAGTATTATAGTTGAACCGGGAGACATAGTTTATGAGTTGTTCAATTCTGATGGAGCATTGATATACTCCAAAGATTTTTTTGAAAATTGTTGATTGATTTCAAAATTAAAAACACATGTTCTATTTAAAATAAATCGGACATGTGTTTTATTTTTTAGTAAATGGGCTGTTTAATTATTTTGTACTTATCTTTGTTTTTACTTTTTCCAACATAATTTTTAAAATCTCTTGACAACTAAATTACAATGTATTATCATTTAATTTAAGAAAGATAGGTCGTTTAGAAAATTATTTGTAAAGGTTTTATGCAGTGTTAAAACTCCCGCACATTTTAAGTTCGGCTAACAGCCGCGCCTTATTTGACCCGTTTTACAGCCGCTGTCAGCGAGGTTGAGACATTGCCGACAATGTAAGCGGAAAACTTTTATATAATTGATATAATGCAGGAAGAAGTGGTGGAGCTATGGTATTTGCCGCGCATATCCGCGAAAAAGATGCTAAAGTCCAGACGGTCGCAGAACACTGTAAAAACGTATCGGAAATTGCACGAAAATTCGGCAGACGTATAGGAATTGGTTCTATCTGCGAAATTTCGGGATTATTGCACGATATCGGAAAGCTGATAAACAAATTCAACGATTATATTCACGGCTACAGCTCCTGCCGCCGCGGAGAAATAGACCACAGCTTTGCGTGCGCAAAATATATCCGCTCTCTTACCGAAACCAAAAACGACAAACCGTTAAATTATGTCGGCAGGTTTATAGGGCGCGTTATTCTTTCTCATCACGGTCTTAAAGACTGGGTAGACGCCGAGGGTACTGATAATTTTTCAAGACTTACGGAAAAATCCGATAATTATGATGAAATTTTAAACAATTTAAGCTCGTTTCCCGAACTTAAAATAACAGATGAAATGCTTGCAAATGCCGCGAAAGAATACAAAAACATTAAAAGCATAATTGTCGGCATTACAAAATACATTCCGCAAAAACGCCAGGCGAAGGCATGTGCTTTTTACATGGGAATGTTTGAAAGAATGTCTATACTTATTGATGTGGACAGAATTGATACGGCTGACTTTATGTCCGACGAAAAAACTGAGCGCGAATATGATTTTGACGCGATAATCGTTTCAATGGAAAAACAAATGAACGAGCGCCTCGGAAAATTTGACGGGTTTTCGGACAGCATTTCCGAATGGAGAAAAAATATTTCCGAGCGATGCAAAAATGCGGCAGAAAATCCTTTCGAAATAACAAAGCTCATTGTTCCTGCGGGCGGCGGAAAAACGCTTTCGTCGCTCAGGTTCGCTATTGAATATTGTAAAAGGCATGGTAAAGAACGTATATTCTATACCGCGCCTTTTTTGTCTGTTCTGGAGCAGAACGCGGAAGAATTGCGAAAAATCGCGGGCGAAGAAAATTTTCTCGAACATCATTCAAATTACGCGTCAAGAATAGCTGATGACAGTGAGCATAAAGAACTTCGTGAAAATGAGCTTCACGAATATGAACTTCGCAGCGAGAAATGGGACAGCCCTGTTATTGCGACAACTATGGTCCAACTGCTGAACGCTCTTTTTTCGGGAAAAACAACAGATGTGAGACGTATGCACAGACTGGCAGGGTCGGTCATAATTATTGACGAAGTACAGTCATTGCCGATAAAATGCGTGTATATTTTTGATCTTGCGATGAATTTTTTGTCATCTGTCTGCGGCGCGTCCCGAAGGCATCATGGAAGTTTGCAGAATTTACTGGTGGGAACACGACTGCCGCACTCCCAAAATAAGCTCCGCGAAGATACACCGCTCTGTAAAGATAAAGCTCAAAGACGGGATAAAGCAGCCTTCTTGCTTTGAAGATTATGGAATAACGGTCGAAGATACGGGCGTAAAGCCTGAAATTATAGAGCTTGTCTGATGTATAACGAGGACGATTTTTTACAGCTTTCGGGAATTCAGCATTTCGCGTTCTGCCGCCGACAATGGGCTTTGATACATATTTAAGTTGCCAAAGGTCGCTCCGCCCTGTGCGGAGCGTGGATTGAAATGAGAAAATTGTGGACAAAAGATAGGAGCTATTGTTGCTCCGCAAAAGGTTCAGAGAATTAAAAAGTTGCTCACAACTTCATTGTAAATGAGTTTTGGATATATGGAAAGTGATTTTTTTGCAATCCAATTTTAATTTAAATGAACAGGCTCTAAAATGTCTATCATTTATTGCTGTAATAGGTATTTGAAATTCGGGAGGATCATAGAAAACGCCTTGACAGTAGATTGATCGAGCGATATAATGTATTTATAATTTAATTTTGGAGTTTGCAATGGAACTTACCGAAATAAAAACGATCCGATCTTCTGAAAAATCCAAAATCGTTTTAGGAGAGTATGAGGGAAAACGATATATAAAAAAGACAGGCGAGTTTTCCCGTGAAACGGCAGATGCGATTTTATCGGTAAAATCGCCGTATATCGCCGGAATATGCGAGATAGGCGAAAACTATCTCATAACGGAGTATGCTGAGGGTTTTCCTTTATCTGAGCGGAAAATACCGAAAAATGACGTTTTCAGAGTTGCTCTCGAACTGTGCGACACGCTTTCGGCATTGCATAAAAAAGACATTATCCACCGTGACATTAAACCGTCAAATATCATTATGTGCAATGACGGACACATAAAACTGATCGATTTTGACGCGGCAAGGCTCAAAAAAATCGGCATTGACAAAGACACCCGTTTTATCGGCACAGAAGGTTTTGCCCCGCCTGAACAATACGGCTTTTCGCAGACTGATGAAAGAAGTGACATTTATGCGTTCGGCATAACGATCAAAACTCTTCTTGGAGAGGAATACAAACGTTCGTCGTATAAACACGTCATAGAAAAGTGCATAAAGTTTAATCCCGACGAACGGTATCAGTCAGTTAAAACCGTCAAGATCATGCTTTTGGCAAGCAAAGGCACACCGTACATCTTAATGGCGATAGGCGCTGCGGTGATAATTGCCGGGGCGATAGGCGCAGTAAATCTTCAAAAAGCAAAACTTCCTGTATCGTATAATTATTTAAATTCAAGTTTTTCAAGTTCGCCAAGTTATTCAAGTTCAATAAGCTCATATACATCATTCGGTTCGTCAAGTTCGTCCAAATCTTCAAGTTCATCAAGTACGCCTACACCTTCAAGCCCGTCAAGTTCGTACAAATCTTCAAGTTCATCAAGTACGCCTAAATCTTCAAGTTCGTCAAGCATACCCAAATCTTCAAGTTCGTCAAGCATACCTAAATCTTCAAGTTCGTCAAGCACTCCCAAATCTTCAAGTTCATCAAGCGCACCTACACCTTCAAGCTCATCAAGTTCATCTAAATCTTCAAGATCGTCAAGCATGCCCAAATCTTCAAGTTCATCAAGCACACCCAAATCTTCAAGTTCATCAAGCGCATCTACACCTTCAAGCCCGTCAAGTTCGTACAAATCTTCAAGTTCATCAAGCACACCTACACCTTCAAGCTCATCAAGTTCATCTTCAAGTTCAAAAAGTCCGCAAGTGCCTATTGTTCCTAATAATGAGCCTGTAAAGACCGCCGAAACATTCCCCGTAAGTTGGGATAGACTTACTTTGCCGAAAGGATTTCCTAAGTTCACAGACAGCATATCATCTTATGAGCTTAATTCAAAGGATTTAAGTCCGCAATATAAATATCATTTTGTTATAAATTGGGACAAACTTCAAGAGTCTGAGGCAAGTGAGATTTCCCAAAAAATCAGAAATTGGATAGGCTATGACGCAATTTATACGGAATTAACAGATGAACTGAGCGGGAAACCGAGCTGGTCATTTGAAAACTCCAAATATCTTATTATTTTATATTATTATTCATACGGAATAAGTCACTGGTGCCTTGATGTTTATTCTTATAAAGGGGAAGAAAATTCAAGGTATCCTCAGCTTAATCTAAAGCACGCAGACCCCGCGGTCACTCCGGGCAGCGAAAGAACTGTAAAGTGGGAAGATAAAGAGGTTCCTGACGAACTTCCAAAACTCACGGATTATGTATCAGAAGCTGTAATGTATAATAATACATACGAGATACACTGGAATAAAATGAATTTCAGCGAAAGCGAGTATGTCGCCAAAATAATATACGAAGTGATCGGTGATGACTATGAGCTAAGTTTGAATTTTGATCATTCGAAATACTATTATTGGGAATTTAATTGCAGTTTAAATGGCGTGAAAAAAACTATATCCGTGTATTATATTGATGATAAATATGAGCCTGCGATCGGTTTAGAGCCGCATACCTCTGTCAGTGTTTCATATCCGTAAAAATATCTCCGAAAGCGTGAGCCTTCGGAGATGTTTTGTATTTTAATAAATTGAACTTTTGCCGTCGCCAAAGTCGGCAGAGTTTCAAGCGCTCCCGTTGACATTTCCAATGTATCAAAACCGCCGCATATTCCCCACAATACAGCTTTATCGCTTACGATAGGTCGGGTGTTTACAACATCAACAGGTATGATGAAATATACCGGATCATCATAATATTCAAAATACCCGTAGTTGTTATATGTGATACTTATCAGACACACAATATAATCCGCTTCTTTTTGAGAAAGAACCTGCTGAAATTCGTCCGTAATTTTTACACATTCACCCTCCATACCGTCCTTTGACCGCAAAAACTGCTGATATGTAACGCTTAAACATTCTTTTACAATAAGGTCGGAATATCTGATCAAAATTTCATCGGGACTTAGGTTTCCCGCATTAGCCAACGCCTCGTCTAAAGTGTCATAGTTTTTATCATTGTTATCATAATCGTTTCCATAATTATAATTATTGCCGTAATTATCGGGATAGTTGTTTTGAATATTTGAGATGTCTTTTCCCGAAGACTAACACCCCGAACACAAAAGCGCCGCGCATACTGCTCCTAAAATTGTCTTTTTCATAAAAATACTCCTGTTTTCTAAGCCGTAAGAATATTCAGCCCGTTTTCAAACAATATCTCATCTACCGCAAATATGCTTTTTCGAGAATCAATGCCGAAAATGATTATGGAATCCCGCTTGTTTTTTACATACAGTTCGGCAAATCCTACGTTTTTTAAAAGGCTGTTTGTTTGTTCAAGGTTAAGTTTGAATCCGAAACAAAGCGCAATCAGCTTGTCCCGCGACGGCAGTCTTTTTCCCGAAAAAATCTGATAGCAGTATACCCTGTTCAGACCGCTTCGCGCCACGACTTCTGACTTTTTCATAGCCCTCTCTTTCAGCATATTGTTTAAAACAACATATAGTTGTTCGTTTAAAAATTCATTTCTGTTTTTTTCAATGAACTTTTCGATTTCGTGTGTTTGCTTTATTTCATTCATTAGTTCACTTGTGGATTTTCCTTGATTTGACATTTTATTACCTCGTATTCATTTATACCCTTATTTTAGTATACCATAAATTCCTTTAATTGACAAGCCTTACGCTTTATCAATTTTAAATACAGGACAGCTTTCTAAAGCACACGTCAGATGTATAGAAACTAATATCCGCGCTCAATACCAGTCGCTTATTTTGTGTCCAAGATAAGCGAACGCTATCAGACCGAAAATAATAAATACCGCTGCCATATTATGTATCAGCGCGCCTATCAGAAGAGTTATAGCCAGTCCTACGCCCATAAATATTCCCACTCCGGCAAATTGTCCTTTTGCCGCCGCAAGTATAATGGCGCAGACAAGGCGTATAAAGTCGCAGATAAAAAAGATGACACAAAAGATGTTGCTGAAAATTATAACCGAATTATATGAGTTTATTGCCGAATTATATTTGTCCAGCTCAGCTTGTGATATAAAATAGTAATTGTTTGGTGTGTCGGGAAGCAGATTTTCAGCTATAGTCCCTAAAATGATAGAGAGTATCAAAGATATTATCGCCGCTATTCTTGTAAAAAGAATTATGTTCAGATAGACATTCTGAGTGTTATCGTTCATTTGTTGGTTGTTGGCGGGCTGAGGCTGATTGTTGGCAGGTCTGACTGCGGTATTTGGCGGCTGAGGGGGCTGGGCTTTATAGATGTTTTCTTCACGTTTTATCACGGTTTCTTTTTTGGGGGTTTTATTAAGTTCTACCTTTTTATCCTGTTCAATGTTCAGCTTTATCTCGCAGTTCATTCCGCACTTTGGACAGAAAACGCTGTCGTCGGGTATTTCTTTTCCGCATTTCCTGCAAAACATAACATTTACCTCCTGTTTACTATATTTCCGTGCCGCAATACGAGCAAAATCTCGTATCATCGGCTAAAATTCTGTTCCCGCACTTTCGGCAAAATACGTCGGGCGCGCTTTCAGTTTTACCGTTAAGTGACACGGCATTAAACTTCGCTTTTAAGTCGGGCGCTTTGGGCATTTTCGCGCTTTTCGTTTTACTGTTAAATGACACTATTTTAAGTTCTGCTTTTAAAGTAAGTATATCGTCTCTTACAATTGAAGCGGATCTTACGTTGGGAACAAACTTTGTGCCCGAATTTATGCAGGCTATCTTTTGCTCACATTCTCTCGCTATCTGTGTCGAATTTCCTATGCCGTTCATGTCGAGCGCTTTTCTTTTTGCTTCGTTCAGAGCGTCAATATCGTTTGAACATTCGAGAGTTAATAAAAGTTTTTTCAACTCATTCAGACGAGAAATGCTCTTAGCCTGTTTTTCACATTCCTGGACCATTTCGTTTGCCATGTCAAAATTTTCTATAGAAAGAAACTTTTGCCTGCATTTTTCTATAGAGGTTTCGTCATAAGCTAATTGCAGCTCGCTTATTATCATATTGAACTTAATTACTTTTGCGTTATAATCGCATATATCCGCAAGCTCCGTGCTGTTTTTCGTGTTCGGAACGGAATTGAAAAGTTTTTCCGCTTCTCTGTAGCCATCGGCGGAAAACTTTTCCTGCGCGCTCTGCATTTTCTTTACAGCGCTGTTATAAATGATCTCATAGAACTTGTCCTTTATGTCTTCGATGCTCTTGCGTATTTCTTCATTATCGCCGAGGTTTTTAAGGCTTGTAAGGAACTGACTTAATTCTTCCGAAGAAGCGTTTTTCTTTAAAAGCTCATTTGCTTCTTTACATACAAGCTCCGAATATTTATTCCCGCAATCCGCCGCAAGCTGTGCCGCGTCCTCAAAATCTCCGAGAGCAGCGAACATTCCTGTGCTATGCTGCAATCTTCGGACGTATCGGCTGCCTGCATCTTTTTATAAGCGTCGTTGTATTTAAACAGCTTCAAGTCGTTTTCGCATTGCTTTAAAAGTTCATTTGAGTTTTTATAGCCGTTAAGGGACCTCAGACTTTCAATAGCCTTTTGCAAATCCTCTGCGCTTTTTGCTGAATTTACTGTTTCTACCGCTCTTTCATAAAGAACGGGTATTTTGTTTTCTCTGCATTGTTTGAGCTTTTCGGCGGAATCTTTATAATCTCCCAGCCTTTCAAATACAGCCTCAAGCGCTTCAAACTCTTTGGCGGTCTGCGCTTTGTCCAATTTTTTGACGGCGTTTGTATAATCCCATAGTTTTGAATCGCCGACTTGTTTTTCTGCCGCGACGGGCGTTCCGCATTTAAAACAGAACTTGCTGTCGTCCGGTATCTGATTTCCGCATTTTCTGCAAAACATTTTATACCTCCGTTTTCATAGATCAGTCTTGCAAGCCTTGATACGTTTTTAATTGTCAATTAAAAAAATCAAGCTTATATGCCCTTGCGCCGCGCATATTCGGGATAGTTCTTTTTCAGTTCTTCATAATACAGAGATTCAAACCGAGTTCCTTTTGTAAGCCGCGACGTATTCCAGACGCTCACCTGGTGATCGTAGCCTATTCTATAGCAACGAATGAGCGCTTTGGTCACTCTGTCAAGAAGACTTTCCGAAAGAAAAGGTATTCTCGTAAGCTTTGTTATTGACAGATAGACTGCCGCGTCGCGGTCGGCGTTTTCTTTCAAATAGTCCTTGCGCATCGTTTCTTTAATGAAACCTCTCCCGAACGTTTCATAATAATAGTTTCCGAGATTTTCGAGAACCTTTTGAATTGAAGCAAGTAATCTTGAAAAATAATATTCTTCGGCATATTTCTGCCTTTGGTCGGGAGGACAGCGCTTGAGCGCAAGCTGCATACATTCAATTGCACTGTCGAAATAACTTGTGTAATAATCATTTACGCCGAGATTGTTGATATAATAATCTGCCAGGCAATCGTTTGCAATAAAATCGCCGTTGTCATAGCTTTTGATTTTTTTACAGTCGTCTTCCGCGGCATTAAGTCCGTACATATCAATTAAATTGTATCCGCCTTTTTTAACAACAGCCGACACCTTTCTGTGCAGCGTATCAATGGCGTCCTGCGTGTCTTTATCGAAAACAGGCACAAGTTCTTCGGACACATCATTATTTGCCGCAGCGTTAGTCGAATCGGGTCTTGCCGATAAGGCTGCTCCGCACTTTAAACAAAATAAACTGTCGTCAGGAATTTCATTTCCGCATTTTCTGCAAAACATAACATTTACCTCCGTTATTTTTTTAAATTATAATGCACTCTGCCGCCGAAAAACTTCACGTCAGATATGCTTTTTCATGTAACTATTTGCCTCTGCGCCGCGCATATTCGGGATAGTTCTTTTTAAGTTCTTCACTATACAGTTCGGAAAATTGAACTCCGGTTTTAGCCGAGCCGAAAGGCAGCAACATAACAAACCCTTGATGTTCGTCATAATCAGAATACCGCAGGCAAAGCGTTTCAACGGTTGAATCAAGAAATTCATCCGAAAGACAGGGTATCCTCAAAACTTTTACAAGCGACTGATAGACCGCCAGATCGCGGTCGGCGAACTTTCTTAAATGAGCCGTGCGCAGATGCCGCCCGAACATATCTTTCGGCGGCAGGTCGTAATACTCCCTTTTGCATTGCTGTAATACTTTTTGCGCCGCTCCGAGCAATGATGGATAATATTCTTCTTCGGCATAATACTGTCTTTTATCCGACGGGCAGCTTGAAAGCGCAAGATTTATCAATTCGATAACGGTGTCAAAACGTCTGCTGTAGTCTTCTATGCCGAGTTCCTGACATCGCAGATGAACAAGACAGTCGTTTGCGATAAAGTCGCCGTTGTTATAGCTTTTAAGCTCTATGCAGTTGTTCTCCACCGTTGTGCGGCTGTATTCGTCAAGGATCCCGTACCCTATCTTCTTCATTGCGACGGTTATGTCTCTATGGAGATTTTCAATGCGTTCAACTTTCGGGTCGAAAGCCAAAGCGGGAGTGGACGTCGGAGCGGGAGAGGACGCCGTCTGTACCTGTACGGCGGTTTCCGAAAGGTTTGCGCCGCATTTCGGGCAAAATAAACTGTCGTCCGGAATTTCTTTTCCGCATTTCCTGCAAAACATAACATTACCTCCTGATTTGTTGACATTACACTTAACTTCTTATTACGTCATAACCGCAGGATATGATGTAATTTGCGATATGCACAAAGCGAGCGAAGCGTATGAATGTGCGATATATTTTGATTTATGATGATAACGCTTCTGATTTTATTATATCATTTTCGACATTGCATTTGTTTAGCAATATGCTTACAAGGGAAATTAACTGATTTTCTTAATAAATTGCAGAGACCACATATTACAAAACGAAAGCCGAATTGGTCTCAGGCAATAAACAACAATAGGTACAGCTGTTTATCGGCTGTACCTTAATCGTATCAAGAAACGCAATGTTTTTAACTGCATAAAAAAACAAAAATTCCGCTTAACGAAATCGTTAAGCGGGAACTGAACAATTTGATATTTTCACCGAAGTTGAGTTGAATGTGTGCGGAATGTGAGGAACTGTTGTGCTGTCAAGCTGAACGGGAATGCTCCGCTCCTTACTATAAAAATAATAAATCAAAAAATCGTGTGCCTGTATCATCAAACCTACATTACTTATAACATCGAAGAGGTTTTTTGCTTTTATCTAAAGATTTTTATTTCACCGCATACGGCGGCGTTTTTTGTGCCGAAGCGAAAATATCGCGGCAGCATATCGCTGCCGCGGAATATGAATATTAAATTATATCACGCGGAAATTATCTTCCCGTCCGAAATCTCAACAGTTCTCGAACACCTTTCGGCAATTTCGGGGTTATGCGTGATTATGACGATCGTTTTGTGCTGTTCACGGTTCATTTTTGTGAGCAATTCCATGACTTCATTTCCCGACTTCTCGTCAAGATTTCCCGTTGGCTCATCGCAAAGCAATATTTCGGGATCGTTTATCATCGCCCTTGCAATCGCAACTCTTTGCTGCTGACCGCCCGAAAGCTGAGAGGGATAGTGATTAAGGCGTTCTGACAATCCCAGACTTTCGGTTATGTCGCGGTAATTTTCCGCTTTCTTCTTTGCAAGCCTTGCGGGGAGCAGAATGTTTTCAGCCGCCGTAAGTTCGGGCAATAAATCGAAAAACTGAAATACAAAACCTATGTGGTTAAGTCGAAAATCCGAGGCTTTGTTGTCGTCAAACGAGGTGATTTCGTTGTCGCCGCAGATTATCTTCCCCTCGTCAGCTTTGTCAAGCAGTCCGATAAGGTTCAGCAAAGTTGTCTTGCCGCTTCCCGACTTTCCTATTATTGCGACAAGCTCTCCGTCATCTACCGTTAAATTCACATTATTAACTGCCGCGACTGCGCTTTCGTCCTTGCCGTAAGTCTTGCATAAGTTCTCAAGTCTTATCATTGTCTTGTCCTCCCCTCGCTCAAATCGCCCGCTATGTTGCTCTTGAATTTCCTGAGTGCAATAATTGTCAGCAGGAATGTCACTGCGCATATCACCACAAATAAGATCAGCATAGGTATCTCCGCATTCGGCTCCCACATAAGCCCGCTGACAAATAATTGTTCTCTTGCATATTTTAAAAACAGGCTGTGTAACTCGCTTATAAATTCGGGAGGCGGCTCAGGATGATTCATCATAAAATTTTCTTCATACCAAATCATTATATTGCATGAGATCCAACCGGAAAGTTGGAGAATTTTTATTAAAACATACGCTGCAGCAGTGGAAATAAGCGGGATCTTCATACTTTCCGAAAGCAGTTTTTTCTTTAGCTGTTTAAGATTTGTTCCAACCGCTCTTAATACCGAAATCTCGTATTTCTTCAGCCTTATCTTCATTCCTATGCCGTTGAAATAAGCAGCAAAGCCGAGCAATGACATAACAAGTAAAATTGCAATTGAACCGCTGTATTTTATCAACTTATTTATAAGATAATCATGCCGCATCATTTCCAGCGACTTCATTGTCATTTTTGCCGAACTTGGTATCAAACCGCCGTCTATAGGCTCCATTGCATAAATACCCGTATATTTTGCACAGGGGAGACCCATATTTTCAGCGCCTGTTGCTGTTGTCAGAAAATTGTATTCATCTTCTTCACTGCGGACAATAGAATTTATTTTTTTATCATAGTCATGAGGTATCTTCACCAGCGCCCCTATTTTCACTTCAGCCGAGGATATTCCTCCCACGCCATAACCCATTTCACCTGCGGAAATTGAATTGAGAGAAATGGTTTCACCTATTTCAAACGGCGGTCTTGCGCCGTTATATGCGACAACGACCTCTTCTCCGCTGTTCAGTTTGTCAGCATTTATCTCGCCCTCTGTGACCATATCCGAAACGCTTTCGATAACCTTTGAAGTTGTCAGCTTAGTTTCAACGCCGTACAGATACATTGAACCAAGCTGTCCTTCCTCAAAAAAATTCTGATATTGTTCGCTGCTTAATGCAAGCAGTCCTTGTCTGAAAGATTCGGTCGTGGTGTCGATTTCGTTTATATAACGGTTTTTGCGCTTTTCGCTTGAAATAAAAGTCTGCCTTAAACTTCCAAAAGGCAATGCATAATTCGGCAAAGTATTCGCTGTATTATCGTCAATTCCCGCGCTGAAATCCGAAACAATAAAAGGGAAAAGAGGCTCGGTTTCTCCGATATAATTTACAGTCGGCTCGTCGCTTGAATAATACTCGGCGATATTGTTTTCTTCCATTTCAAGACCGTTTGCCTTAAAACTCCAGCTCGGCGGGACATAAATAATGGTTCCGTTGTGCGGACTTGATTTTCCGTTGTCGGTATAATAAAGATACCCCTCGATAACGGAAAAGCAGATAAGAGTAAGCGCCGCGATCTGTGTTGCCGAAACCGCTTTATGGCTGAAAATCTGCTTAAAGCATTTTGAAAGCGGACGGGGTTCGGCGTTTTTATCCGGAGCGCTGTACTGAATTTTATCCGTTATGATACAGAGTAAGTACGCTAAAACAACTACTGTTACCGAGATAACTGCGGAATATAAAAACGGATCGGGAGTGGTGCGAGTTATAAGCCAGAGGTCTGTAATACCACTGTAAATTTTTTGTTCAAGAACTTCTGTTCTGAATTTAAATACTCCCTCGTATGCCAAAAATCCGAACGCAATTCCTAAAATTGCCTGTATCACCGCAAATATCGCACATTCAACCGCGTACATAATTGCAATTCTGCGCTTGCTCATGCCTATTCGTTTTAGTATTTCAATTCTGCTTTTTCGCTCGGAAAAAATGCTGCGAAGTATTGAAAATACAGACAATGCGGAAATTATCGCTCCCATAAACGCAATATTCAAAAAGAAACTGTTGTTATATGTAATATCGAAGAATATTGCTTCGCGCTCGCTGGATACTCTGTACCAACCTATCTCATTATTTTCCCGATACCCTTCAAGAAGTTCACTATACTTGTTTTTCTCGTTGTAATAAGCGTCTTTGCTTGCGTTCAGGTTAAGGAATTTGTTGAGCATATCTATGCGGTAAAGCGGTTCGCCGTCGCATTTTCCGACAAATATAAGCGGTATCTTATAAGTCAGTTCTTCATTTTGATGATATTGTTGCAGCGAAGACAAATTTCTTTCTTCTCCGTATATCTCGTCAATTATCCCGACAACGGTATATTTTTTTCCATCAAGCTCAATAGTATCTCCGCATTTTCCTGCCCAGTAAAGTTTGTCAAGCGCGCCTCTGTCGGCGGCTATTTCGTCCGCCGTTTCGGGCATTCTGCCTTCTGACAGCGGGATATGCCAGACGTTTTGTTCATCTTCAATAGTGCCGTAAGCCAAACCGTCGAATTCGCCGTAAATCTGCATAAAGCCGTAATTATAGCCAAACTTTCCTTCGGTGACTTTTTTGAGCACTTCGTCGTTTGAGTCTGCTATAAAAATCTCGGAATGACCGGTGCTGTCCAAAACCGAGTGAGCCACCTCCAGGCGACCTTCTCTTATAATTGTAAGACCTATGAAAACGACAGCCGCAAGCAGCACCCCCGCAAACAGCATTGCAAACGCGCTTTTTAAATGCTTTTTCCAGTATTTCAATAATATGTATAATGTCATAGTATAACGTTTGCTCCTCTTAATGGTAAAATATCAATTATATTATAACGTTGTTATAGTGCCATGTCAATGATGTAAAGTGTGAAATTTTGGTGACAAGTTTTATCATTGCCTTGTCCTCCCCTCGCTCAAATCGCCCGCGATATTGCTTTTGAACTTTCTAAGAGCAATTACTGTCAGCAGAAATGTCACCGCGCATAACACCGCGAATAAAATCAGCGCGGGGATTTCCGCATTTGCCTGCCACATAAGGCGGTCTAAAAACAAAGTTGTGTGCAGAAAATCATCTATGCCGCCGGAGTTTTCAGCGATCAACTCGCTTGATAAAGCACCGCCCGGCGTCATGAGGAAATTTTCCGTATATGAAACATAGGCTGAATATCCCGCGCCCATTATTAGCTGGGTTATTTTCACGGCAATGTATGCAATAAAAGACGAAATGAGCGGCGTCCTTATGCTGTTTATAAGCAATCTCCTTTTTATCTCGGAGATCCTTGCGCCGACCGCACGCATGACCGAAATGTCGTAGGACTTCAACCTTATCTTTATTCCGATAGCGTTGAAGTATGCCGAAAATCCCAAAAGGCACATGAGCAAAAGCAAGAGTATTACTCCCGAAAAATCAGTTATTGCGTTAATGAAATTATCATGTTTTAATTTTTCAAGCGACGTCAGCTTCATTCGCGCCTCGCTCGGTATCAGTCCGCCGTTTATCGGCTCGGCGCAGTAAATATCCGTATACTTTGCACAGTACAATCCCATTTGTTCCGCGCCGTTTACGGTCGTGAGAAGATTATACGGGTCATGATTTCTGACAACTTCGCTGAGCAGTTCTTTTTCACCTGAGCCGATTTTAACCAGTGCGCCGATCTTGACTTCTTTTGATGCGATACTGCCTATACCATAACCTGTTTCTGAAGCCGCAAATGTGTTCAATTGCACAACTTCACCGACCTCAAACGGCGGTTTAACGCCGGTATATGTGACGATAATTTCCTCTCCGCTGTTCAGCTTGTCAAGGTTAATTTTCCCGTCTGCCACTTTATCTGAAAGACGTTTAAGCACATTTGCAGACGCAAGTTTTGTATTGATATTGTATAAATTTTCAGCTCCAAGCTGTCCGTCCTCAAAGAAGTTCTGATATTCCTCATCGCTTAATGCAAGCAGTTCCTGTCTGAACTCCTCGTTTGTTGTGTCGATCTTGTTGATATAATTCTTGCTGTCGCTTGAAATTACCGTATACGAAAGCTCGCCCGATACAAACGCGCTGTCTGGCAGCGTATCTGCAACGCTGTCGTTAATTCCTGCCGAATAATCCGTATTGACAAACGAAAGTTTTTGATTTGCTTCACCTAAATAACTTAAATTAGTCTGTCCGCAGGAATAATACTCGGATATGCCGTAATCTTCCATATCCAGACCGTTTGCAGTGTACGATACATTCGATCGGGTATACATTACATAACTTGCGGTTGTTTTGCCGTCATCTGTAAAATAAAGATAACCTAATAACGTTGAAAAGCAAATAAGCGTAAGCGCGGCGGTTTGGGTTATAGTTACAGATTTCTGAGAAAAAACGCGGCTGAAATTTTTGGACAAATTCCGCGCTTCTGAAACGACACGCTGCCGCTTTAATTTGCCGAGCAGCCGACCCAACCACAGCAACAGCGCATTTTTCTTTTGGCGAGGTTTTTTGTTTTCCGAAATGCAAACCATAAGATATGCGGCGGCAATTATTACAGATGAAATTATTGCCGAGAACAAAAAAGGATCGAGCGTCTGTTTTAAAATAAAATTCACATCGGTATATCCGCTGAAAACTTTTTCTTCAAGAATGTTTTCCCTGAACAGAAAAATTCCCTGATACGCCGCCGCGCCGAGCGAAATACCCAGAACGATCTGTATAACCGTTAATGTCGCACATTCAAGAGCGTACATTGTATAAACCCTGCGTTTGCTCATGCCTATGCGCTGTAGTATGTTTATTCTGCTCCTGCGCTCATCAAAAACGCTTTTAAGCACCGAGTACACTGACAATGCCGAAATTCCCGCGCCTATGACTGAAATAAGCAGAAAGAAATTCGAGAGATTTTCTTCGTTGGACATTGCCATTCCCGTGCCGTCAGATCTGAAATAATATCTGATGTCCTTCTGAACATCCCGCAGAAGTTCTCGGCAATTTTGTTCTGCGTCAGTTGCTTTAAAAACGTTATTGAGGAAATCTATGCGATAGGACGGCGTTTCGCTGCACTCTCCCACGAAAATAAGCGGGATATGAAACGGGTCTAACTCGTTTCCGGCAAAGTCGGTTGCATTAAAGCCAAGCTGTGAAGTTTCGCGGACAGAACCATATTCCTCGTCAATTATCCCGACAACGGTATATGTTTTTCCGTCAAGATTAATGATATCTCCGCATTTTCCCGCCCAGAAAAATCTGTCAAGCGCGCCTCTGTCTGCGGCTATTTCGTTCGCTGTTTCGGGCATTCTGCCTTCTGAAATCGGAATATGCCAGATGTTGTGTTCATCTTCAATAGTGCCGTAAGTGAAGTGCATACCTTCGTTTCCAAGTTCACCGAAAACGGTTATACTGCCATAATTGCAGCCGTTGTTTTCATCTGTAAGCATTTTAAGAATATCATCGTCGGAGTTTTTTACAATAACCTCGTAATTTCCGTACATATCGCACGATTTGTTGTATGCAGTTACATATTCCGCTCTGATTGACATTAGCGTTACAAATATTATCGACGCAAGCAACATCCCCGCAAAGAGCATTGCAATCGCGCTTTTTATATGTTTTTTCCAGTATTTTAACAGTATGTATAATATCATATTTGCTCCTTATAATAACAACCCTATTCCTACCTTAAACTGCTTTGATATATATTTCACCTCCACGCTTGGAAAATCCAATTTCCCCTCTATAACGTAAGCGAAACAAAAGGCACTGTCGTAACAGGTTTTTTAATCATTTCTTCTAAATCAACGATTTTTGTAGAATATGCCAATTTTATCGCTTTGGTTTTGTCTATATTGCCAGATACATTAAGCAAATATCCATCATAAATCCAATATAATAAAGTTTCATTGTTTGGAAATTCCATTACAAAACCGTCGTTTTCGGAATATAACGACAACATTTCCACATTAGCTTTTTCGGTGTTGATATTAACGATATTGCCATCTTTTATTAAGTATTGAGAAAAACAGATCTTTTTTTCATCTTGTGTATAATTCAAAGTTGTATAACGATACCCAATTTCGTAATCTGTCAGTTCCCACTCTTCCGGCAATCCGTAATATTCCTCAAAAGAGGTTTTGTCAGAGGAGTATGTTTCCATAAGCACTTTAGAGTAGTCAACTTTATCCACAATTCCATATCTTCCGATAATCGCAACAGCAGCATAAGCCGTCCCGCCGAAAATTAAAAATGAAAAAGCAACAATCATTGCTGTTGTGGCTTTTCTTGCCTTTTGCATAGTCCAACGGCTGTCACAGCGACCGCGGCGAAGATCACGAAGTGTTTTATATTCCCAAATTTTATACGCAAGCGAAAATTTATGTTTTTTTTCAACTCTCATCAGACGGTCAGCTCTTTCGTCGGATGTTTCTTTGAATGCTTGTGCCATTTTTTCTTCAAATGTCATAACTAATCCCCCGTTTCTTTAAGATTTTTATGAGCCTTTTTCTCGCCCGATAAATGTATACACGAATATTTAATTCAGATATTTCCATTGCTTTGCTGATTTCTTTAGGACTCATTTTTTTGAATAAATATAAGTAAAGCATTTCATAATCCATATTTGACAGCTCTTTCATTGCACTTTTAATTTCTTCTACAGTCATATCCGATATGACCGTTTTTTCAAGGTCTTCATTTGAGTTTAAATCATATTGTTCTTCAATATCCTCAATGGGGTGGGCATTGAGTTTTCGATATATGTCAATAGAACGGTGTTCTATAATAGAAGCGAAATAATTAGCTCTTTCGTTACAGGGTATCTCGGAAATTTTTTCAATATTGTCGATTATCCACAAAAAAACGTCTTGGACAGCGTCTTCTGAATCCGAACGATTGCCCAAGATGCTGTACGCGACCTTATACATCATTTGTCTGTAGTCGGAAAATAACTTATTTATAAAATCTTCATCAGGATTTTTCGACATTTGTGTATCTTTCCTTTATTATGTTGATTTAGAACCTGTAACGATTTCGCAATCTTAGCGTTTAATTCCTGTTTTTAAGTATAGCACAGAGAACTCAAAAAATCAAGATAAATGTTGATTATGCTCGAAATTAAAAAATCAATCAGTCTAAGATTATGCAAGGCGTTTTTCATCAACTTTATTAAATCTTTTCTACACGGGACTTTTCTTTGTTTTGGGAATAGTCTTATATTTCGGTTCATTTAAAGCCTTTGGAAAGTTAAATTTAAGTTCAACGGGAGGATATAACCTCATTATCTCCCTCTCGACTTCTTTGCTGTCGGCATACTGAACCTTTCGTTCGGATTTTTCCTCAATTGAGTATGCATCCTCAAACTGTATCCCCCACTTGAAGAACAACTTAAACTGTGTTTTTATAGGGTAACCTTATTATCCGTCGTTGGCGGAAAACGCTACAAAGTAGATGGGGCTTTTTCGACAGCCTGATTTTGAGTTGTCCTGACATAAGCTGCTTATTTCAAATTATGATTAGTTTACAAAAAAAATCAGATTAAATCATTCGAGCATTACGCTTTTGATTGAAAGTTTTTTGATACGCTGTGAGTAAATGTACATAAAAAGCTCATAGGTGATAATAAACAGCACCAGCGAAATTGCACACGCCGTAAAATCGAAGTTATATTCGGGAACATTTTCAACGTCCGCAAAAACAATATCCACCATAATTCTCAGCAGAAAATATTGATACGCGGTACCTACTGCGAAGCCTATATAAGAAACAGGTCTGTAACCTCCGAGGACTGCCTTGCTGCAATCACTATGCTGATAACCAAACACTCTCATCATAGCAATGGTTTTCGTGTTCGCTTTTACTACGCTTGAAAGCGATAGAAATAATGTCATAAAGGCGAGTATCAAGCCTATCATCATTATCATAATTGCCATTGTTTCGCTTGAAAGATCTTTCATGGACATTGACATCTGCACCATATCCGAGAAACAAAACGCCGAAAATGCGATAAAAAACACAAGTGATTTTATGCCTCTTACCGTACTCCTCGTTAGTTCTTTCAGAAAAGGCATATCCTTTGTTTCTTTTTTGCTTAACTTTGCCTTATACTCACGCTTTTCTTTCAGCAAATCAAGCACGGGTGTTTTAAGCCTGAAACAGGCATATATAACTGCTAAAGCCGCAAAGCTGATTGCAGGTACAACGACCAAAAGGAATGCCAAAAAGGGGTGAAACTGCACCTTGATTTCGGGAAAAAGGTGTTCGGCATTTTGCAATTCATAGAAACTCGGCAGATAGAGAAATGCAGCCGCATATCCCAAAGCACAGCCAACGAAAACGCTTAATCCAAACACCCAAAAGTGCTTTGCAATTTTGAAGTCAGAATATCCGAGAGCTTTCAGTATTCCGAGTTCTTTGCCGTGCGTATCTATGTAGTTCTTGACATAGAACATCAGCATAATGACCGACGTTACGGCTAAACAGCCGCCCGAAACGGCTGCGACAACCTTTCCCGTCGAAACGATTGCATTATACATTTCGACGCCGCCTGCCGCTGTTATCTCGTTTTTCATTGCTGTAATGTCAATATTATAATTCAAAAACAACGTGCATACAAAAACGGCGCAGCAAGCGATAATGGATATACCGATCAGTTTGAGCGCATCTTTCATTCCTACAACCATACCGTCACCACCCGATTTCATAAGCGGTTTTACGCACTTTATTAACGGAAATTTCCGAAATTTTGCCGCTGTTCATTTTTACAACTGTATTCGCCATTTCTGCTATATTCTGATTGTGCGTCACCATTACAATGGTAAACCCATATTCTTTATGCAGCTTGCAGATATAATCAAGAACCTGTCTGCCCGTTTCTTCATCAAGCGCGCCTGTCGGCTCATCTAAAAACAGCACCTTTGGCTTTTTCGCAAGCGCACGGGCAACGGAAACCCTTTGCTGCTCACCGCCCGAAAGCTCGCTTGGATATTTCTTTGACTTATCTTCAAGCCCTACGGCAGTTATAATTTCCCTGTAATCACCGTTATCGGCAAGCTCTGCTCCCATTCTTACGTTCTTTTCAACGGTCATATTTTGTAGCAGATAATATTGCTGAAAAATAAAACCGATGTTATCTTTGCGAAACCGTGTCAACTTGCTGTCTGACAGCTTGGTTATTTCCAGTGAACCGTATGTGACGCTTCCGCTGTCGGGACGCTCCAGACCCGATATTACATTCAGAAAGGTTGATTTTCCCGAACCCGAAGCTCCGAGAACAACTACAAAGTCGCCTTCATTTATCTGCATAGTTATTCCTTTAAGAACCTGGGTTTTCCCGTCGCCGTTACCATAGGATTTTGTAATTTCTGATATTGCAATCATGTTTTCCTCCAAATCAATTATTCAGCGTTTTTTTCATTAATTTCTTTAAGCAGTCCCTTGAAAACTTCCGTCATCATCTGCCCTATTTCCTCGGCGGTAAAAGAGCATAAATTTGTAGCGCAAAGCACGGCAATACCGTGAGAATATATCCACAAATGACGGTAAAGCTTTTCGGCGGCATTCCTGTCCAGACCGTAACCGTTCTGCACAGAAGCCAAAATCAACGGATAATTTTCGTCAATAACGGGCAGGATACCGCTTACGGACGGTTTTTGCGGCTGTTCGGTCATAAAAAGAAGCTGAAAAAGTTTTGGTTCGTTTAGCGCGAACAGAATATATTGCGTACCGACGCCCTTGAACGCGATCTCCTGCTTTAGACCTTTTTGAATATACTCGGCATATAGAGCCTTTGCAGCCTTTAGCACTTCTGCCTGCACTTCTTCCATATTTTCAAACACACTGAATATCGGTTTTGAAGATGACGCTAATTTTGCCCCTAACGCCCTTGCCGTGACAGCGTTTATTCCCTCTTCGCGTGTTAAATCCAAAGCGGCTTTTATGATTTCTTCCCGTGTAAATTTGCATTTTGGCGACATTCCTTTTTCCTCCTATAATAAAGCAACTGATGTTTCGCAACATCTGTTTCTTATTATACAACAAAAAAATGTATTTGTCAATACACTTAAATAAAATTTTTGAATGGCGGTTAATTTTGGACTTTTAATTGTTAAATCCAACTTAAATCGAAAGTAAACGGTGAGTTTTTCAAAGTCTTTGTTTTCAATTACAACTTTTTGCAATCTCCGTGACGCCTGTTCAATAAGCGGAAAATTGCTCCACATTGAGTGTGTTTCCCGCTGAAACTGTCGCATGAACTTGCAACAAAACTTGATACGCTGACAAAACGGTCGTTAAATCTATTGCAGTAAATGTCTGTCTACATAAACTCTCCGCTCCCGTCTTGCGGCGGATTTTACGCAAGCTGATTGTCCCGCGAAACCGCGGGACAATCGTATATATCGGCATTTCAAAACCTGTTTTGAAAGAAATGCCCGAAAGTAAGGAAATGCGTTTAAAATTTAACTTCTCCGCTTTCAGCCGCTTACGCAAGCTTTATAAATATGATGTGTGCCGAAACAGGCTGAGTTCCGCCCGCGTAAGGCGTTATTATCAAAGCCGAGGGATTGTCGGCGGGATTGCGGACGGTTACGGAGGAGTTTGCGTCGGTTGATGTCACAAGCGCTGTGCCAATTATTGACGACGCGCCTGTCGCTCTGCCAAAAACAGCGTAGTCAAGTTCCTCGCCGTTAAGCGTAAGCACAAGCTGACCCGCTTGATTGGTGTTTACTGTGAAAATAACAAGATATGTTCCCGCTTCAGTAAGCGTAAATGTCGAATCGTCAGACCTTACAACCGCGCTGTTTGACGACGGAGCGTTCCTCGGAAAGCTTACGTCTTCTCCGGGCGCGACGGTTTCGGCATTATCGGGCGGCATAAGAGCGTAAAAGTCCGCATATCCCGCGGCTGTCGGCAAACCGGGTTCTCCCTGAGGACCTTGCGGTCCTGTCGGTCCTGCGGGCCCTGGTTCACCCTGAGGTCCTTGTGGTCCTGTTGCTCCTGTTGGTCCCGGTTCACCCTGAGGTCCTTGCGGTCCTGTTGCTCCTGTTGGTCCCGGTTCACC
>CANRDI010000028.1 GCA_947629335.1 uncultured Clostridia bacterium
AAAATCCTCGCGCTGAAACAGCAAATCGAGGACTTGATTATGGGCAAGGTAACGGATAGATCCCGCGCCGAATTTTATAATTCAATGATTGAAAAACGCGAGAATGAAATCGCTGAATTGCAAAAGAAAATCTCAGACTGCCGCGAGTATGACAAGGTTTGCAAGCAACGACAACAGGCTCTGACAAGCACTTCTTCGTTGCTTGACGATATCTTGTCCGAGGGAAGAATATCCGACGCAAACCTGCGAATGCTCGTGAGCGGAGTGACCGTCCATCAAAACGAGGATAAATCGCTGGACGTTCAATTTGAGATGAACGGGGAGTTTGAGGATAGTACGACGGTCATACTTGATCCGATGTTCGAGGAAGTTTTTTGAATTGATACTCACAAAATTGGTAAACTTACAAAAAATTTATGCTCACCGAATAATCATGGACATAAACATAAACATAAACTTATATTGTTGAAATACAATTTGTCATGTTATACTTTAATTTTTTCTTGATATCCTTCACCAAGTGCTTTTTCAACAATGCTTTCTTTGCCCAGAGAATCATAATGTTGTTTTAGCTGATCGCGTAACCTAAATAACTTTTGACTTGCTGTATCAACAAGTTGCCCATAGGTTACAATATGAATTCGACCACTATCAACGATTTTTTCGGTATCAATATCTCCTATCTCTGCTCCAACAACAAATGCGTCAATCTCGGCTTTTTTATGCAAGCAACCAGACTTACGAATTTGACGAACGTAATTTTCGGCTTGAGCAACTTCACCATAACCGATAGAAAAACCACCGCGTTTTAATTCAACAATCAAAATCTGATCAGGTTTCATCAGCTTACTGTCTTGGTCCATTCGTTCTGTACAAACAGCACTTAATGAAGATGTTTTTAAGCATACTATATCAGGACGTTTTTGTAAATTAGTAATCATGCTCAAATCATAATCATTATCTTTAAAGAGTTTTTTGATTACAGTTGACAATGTGGAATTTGAAACAAACATGAGCGAGTCAAATTCTGCTCCGAAGAGCCATCTTGCATTTAAAACAAGCGGATGAAGAATATGCAATTCATCGGTTTTCGGATCTCTGTATAACTTTTCAATTTCCTCTATTACAAGAATTCGTTTATCGATCTCATTCAATACAGAGGCAATATCATTAACATCCCATGTTGTTAAAAGATCAGATAAAGTGTCTATTTCCTCAGCACTCAACTGACTAAGTTGACTCAACAGTATTGAACCGTTTTTCGTTTTTTCTGTTATAATAAATGCATCTACTGCAGCTTTTAGAAATTCTTTGCTTATAATAGGGTTTCGTTCAGTAACATTTTCAAGAAAATTAGAAACATCTCTTTTTCCGGTAAGCGACAATTCATCCAGATCATCCAAAGACTCATTTATAACATCTTGCTTGAGTTCCTGAATTTGTTCAGCCATAATAGACTTCATAAACTCGTCAACTTCATTCTTAACAGTACTATACACAGATGACATCAAATGAGATGCAAAAAATCCCGTCCAATCAGGCATTACTTCATTTATTAAGTCATCAGATTGAACGATGACGGTATATCTTTTTGCCGGTTGTAAACGCCCATCCAAAAAAGTTGTGTTTCCATAAGACCATGATGGTTTTCCTACCAAACGTCCTGCAACCCAAAATGCTACCCCATGTTGTTGAGATTTTAAAGCTGTTTGAGTTGAATCGACAATCATCAATTTAGCTTTGATAGAATCTGTAAGCGAAATATCTTTTTTCAATATTAATCCTTTATGCTGAGACAATTCAATTTTTTGTTTGTTAATCATAACGGTGAAATTAGGATCATACAAAAACCGTGCTGAAAGAACATCTGTTATTTGTTCTATATTTGGCAAGTGCCGTTCTACAAAAACACTAATTCTTGTTCCATGTCCGTCTTTGTGATTGGTTTCCTGCATGGTTATTTCAAATGGAGCATCTCCACTCGAAACAGCAATTACATATGTGTTTTTTATACCATTCTTCCATGTTTCGACTTTATAACTGTTTGCAAAACATAACATTCCATGACGACCGACACCGTTTCTGCCGTATGCTATTCTTTTGGTTTTATCCCCATCGGGAAATATCGCCCATTTTCCTTGCCGTTTTTGACAATCATAATTAAGAGTCATCCACCTTGATTTAAACTCATCATCAGACATTCCTATTCCATCATCTTCAATAATAATCTGACCATTTTCTTTGTTTGGAATAGTTATAGAAACATTGTGAGCTCCGGCATCCCAAGCATTTGCCACAGATTCAGTCAAAGCTATATCTTCGTTACTTGTTATGGAACGGTTATTTCGAAAAATATAGTTCTCTTCAAACGTAATCATATCTATTCTCTCTTTATACTTAAATTATCCGATAAACTCTAATTTATATTATATCATGAACAGTAACCGGTGTCAACCATTTAAAAAGGAAATTAAACAATCCCCATCAAAAATCTAAATCATAATTATTCAGATTTTTGATGGGGATTCAATTGCTTAACCTTTACAAAAAAATATTTTTCCGACGATCTATTTTTCTCAGTAACATTATTATAGTACATTTTTCAAGCCTTATCAATACCGTATAACTCAACTGCGAAAACTATCAAACATCTGATGTGACATACTCAAAATTGAATAATGGATCACATTAAAATGCCTATCGCTGTTCAAAACCTCCTTCGTTTTATCCCGTTTGTTGATACAAAGAATTTTATAATTATCACCACCGCAATTCCCGCGAGCGACCCTACCCGAATAAGCGCATCTGATACTGCTCCGCTCCGAGCGTTCAGCAGAGGCATAGCTTCTACAGGCAGGATAACCGAAAGCGGGCGGAATATCTCAATACCCATGTAAGCATACAGCAACGACGGAAGGAGCATAACGCCTGCTGCGGTAATATAAGCCGTCTCTTGTCGGCGGAACAAATCTGAAATGAAAAGTACAATTATCGCTCCGCAGAATAAGCACAGCCAACGATAAATATACAAAAGCACCAGCCAGACGCTAACAGGGCAGTTCAGCGGAAATTCCGTCAGCATGGAGAGATTTCGTGCCGAAGCATTCCAAGCTGTAATTTCAAAATTCGTTATCAATGTGTAAAGTTCCATTCCATATACAACGCTCCACACGAGGGTAGTCATCAGCGCCGCAAGCGTAAGTTTGCGGAATATAAGCGCACCCCGTCCTTTAGGTGCAGATTTCAGAAGATATGTCATTCCCGACTGACGCTCGTAGGTCATACTTCCCGCAAGCAGGAGCGTTAAAGCTAATACCGCTAAAAGCGCCGCCTGCTGTTGATTATTCTGTGCGCGGTTTCCATAGACGCTTTCAAACGGCGTTTCGTCAATAAGCCACGGGGTAAAGCCGTGTTTGGCGCTGAAATTTTTCAGTTCCTCAATACGATCAAGCACCTTTGAAAGTCCCTCTGCGTTTACCTGCGCCGAGGACGCCTCACGATTGTATTTATCAAGTTCGGCATATTCTATTTCTCCGTTTTCATAGGCAGTCTTTGCGTTCTCGTAAGATGTGAGAATATCGTTTAATCTGTTTTGCTCTTCATTTATAAGAGCAAATGTGCTGTCGGTTATCTCTCCCGCAAATTGGGCGGTGTATTTTGCCGCCGCTTGGTCCGCAAGAGAAGTTATGGGTATCTTAACCGTGTAGGATAGTTTCACTGCCGCAAAACAAAGCAGAATTATTATAACAATACCCTTTTGTATCCACAGCGTTTTGTGAAGTTCCATACCCAAAAGGTTTAAACGGCGCAGAAACTTGTCAGTAACACTGTTTATCCTGTAAGCTATCTTACCCAACAAATCACGACCGGAAGAGGGTTTCTTGCGGCAATGGATATAAATGCATATTGCTGCAAGGATAAGGCACAGCGGAATAAGCGAAAGCTGTGAAATGCTCCGTATTCCCAGCGGATAAGTGAATATATCAATGTTAAGGTAGTTAGTATAGAGGT
This sequence comes from uncultured Clostridia bacterium, assembly GCA_947629335.1. Taxonomy (GTDB): domain Bacteria; phylum Bacillota; class Clostridia; order Oscillospirales; family Ruminococcaceae; genus CAG-115. The sequence continues at coordinate 4,012 of CANRDI010000028.1, forward strand.
CGGATAGACTGATGTAAGTAAACAGGTTGAAATATTTAAAGATATTGAACGCGCTCTGCACGGGCAGAAACGTGTATAATCCGTACTCTGCCGCCAAAATGCCCGCAGTCACAATTATGGTATATTTCACGTTATTTATAACGGTCAGCATAAGCCACAGTATAAGCGAAATCAAGAACGCCGCCGCTATTCTTAAAATAAACCACTTCACAAGAAAACCACCGACCGAAGAAAGCATAGGAAGCTTGCCTAATATCTCCACGGACTGCACCGCCCTATCTAAACTGTCGATACCGCCGTAAAAATAAAAGCCGAGTATAAGATTAGTTCCGTACAGCAATACCACTGTGCAGACCGACGATAAAAACAGGATAAGCGTTCTTCTTAACACTAATTTAAGCCGTCCGTTCGGTGCGGCGTGTACTACGCTCCACAACCCCGCTTTACGTTCTTCCAAAAATGAAAGTGTTATGAGAATTAGCAAAAGCGTCAGAAAATAGTCGGTCAGCGGAAAACTCAAAATAGAGTTTATCGCGCCGTCTGCGCCGAGAGTTAAATTCACATTCTCCAACTTTTTAAATTCGTCAGCGGTTTTTATAATATTGCGTCCCGAAAAACTCTTGCTGTCGTTGAAAATGGAAAATGTCAACAGATTTTCCTTGTTTCTTTGTATGTTTTCAAGCCAGTCGCCGTAGCCCGTGAGGTATTCCGTTTGCGCCAGCAGGTTTTTCACCGCCGCATAATCAAGGCGGTCGTCCTCGGCGGCAGTTTCATAACCCATCTTTGAGGAGAGCGAGGACTTTTCTTTCTCCAACAACTCTGCGGCTTGCTCAGGGGGCATATCCTTTACCTTGTCAAGCCACGACAGATATCGCTTATATGCGGCTTTTGCATCTAACGGCTCCTGCGCTGATATAAACGAGCCGTCAACAAAAACAAGGCTTCCGCCCGAAATTTCAAGGTCAAGTCCGAAGTTATTTTCATACTGCTCACGGGCGAACAAAAAGCCGTTCAGCAGCAATATCAACACAACTCCCATAAGCAGGCGGCGTTTTGATAAAATTCGTCTTAGTTCTTTCATACCGCCGCCTCACTCTCCGAGATAATAGAGGTAAACGTCCTCAAGCGACAGATAATCTGAAACGAACCGTCCCTCGTTTGGAAGCTCGTCGCCCACTATACGCACCCAGGTTTCGCCTTGTCGCCGAAATACGTTTCCCACCTTATACTGCTTTTGAATATCCTCTAAATCATTCGGGTCACAAGGGAGTTCTTTTACCTTGTCAGCTACGCTTTCGAGAAGTTTCGAGGGAGTATCTGTGCCAACCACACGTCCGTGTTTCATCATCAATATCTTATCGGAAACAGATTCTATATCGCTTACGATATAAGTAGCAAGCAGGATAATTCTTCCCCTTGACATTGAAGAAATAAAGTTGCGGATACGAATTCTTTCTTTCGGATCAAGTCCTGCCGTGGGTTCGTCAAGAATTACTACTTTAGGATCGCCCAGAAGCGCCTGCGCTAAAAGAACGCGCTGTTTCATACCGCCCGAATATCCGCCTAATTTTTTATGACGCACATCTGAAAGGTTGGTTATCTCCAACAGCTTTTCTATCTCGACTTTTGCCCGCTTTTTGGGAATAGCTTTCAGGTCAGCCATATACGAAAGAAACGTCTGCGCCGTCATATGCTCATAATAGCCTTGCTGCTGGGGCATATAACCTAAATTCAGGCGGAAATCCCTTCCGAGTTTCAGAATGTCCGTTCCGTCGAACAGTATTTGCCCCTCAGTTCTTGTAATGTTATCCGTAAGCAGGTTCATCATGGTGGACTTTCCCGCGCCGTTTGCGCCTAAAATCCCGTAAATTCCCTCGGTGAAAGTGATGTTTATATTATCCAGCGCGGTGAAATTGCCATATTTTTTGGTAAGGTTTATAAGTTCAAGTTTCATTCTGCGTTTTCACTCCCTGTGCCAGCTGTTTACCCGCGTTATCTCGCCCGAATTTATATTTACACAGCACAGCGTAAAATCGTAGGTCTTAACTCCGCCCACAGGCAGGAATCCACCCTGCATAACGCCTGTTTCTCCTGTATAGTGCGTTTCCTGTGCGACAAACCATATTTCATTATCGTCAATAAACACGGGGGCGATATCTTCGAGGTCGGGCAATTCTGCATAGAGCGAGCCGAGCGATAAACTGCATTTAAAACTGCCGTCAATACCGTAGACGAAAAACGTATCGCCGCCGATAAGATTGTTGAAATCATAGCCGTAGCTGCCCGCAATTTCATATCCCGGTATGCCCTTTTCCTCAGGTTCGGAATTTAAAAGGCACATATATTCATCGTTGAACATTGCCTTTCCATATGGCGTCTTTTCGTAGGTGTCGGCGAGCTTTTCATATTCCTCGGTTTCCAGTTTACAGCGCCAGTAATCGTTACCCGAAAGGTAGAAATATATGTATCCGTCTTTTATGTACCATTTTGAAACTTCAACTCCCGCAGAAGTCCACTCTCCCACAATATCCGCGTCGGGAGTTCTCCATACCTCTTTTACGCTTTCGTCAGCCGTGCTGTACGCGTAAAGTATGTCTTTATATGTCCCATCAGACTGCTGAACATTTGTCATAACATAAATATTATCTCCGTCAGCCCAAAGCGTGAAATTGTGACCGACAGGTATCGAGTCGAAGATTTGTCTGTCGTCCTTTTCGACCTCATTTCCCCACAGCGCCTCGGCGTTTTCATTTATATTCCCGCCGAGCGGCATTCTGTATAATATGCCGCAGTACACAAAATAAACGTAACCTTTGTGAAGAATAGGGGTCGAATAGGTGGAATTTCCGCTTGGCTCAAACTCCAGATCCTGCACGACCTTTCTGTCATTTCCGTCAAGTGCTACGGAATAAAGCCGCTCGCCTCTGTTTACAAATTCGCCGTTTTCCTCGACATAGCTTGCGTTTGAATAGAACAGCCTGTCCGCAGTTGAAAATATAGTATTTCCGCTTAAAAATGCGTTGCAGGTTTCGTCATTATGAGCGCATTCGGGCTTTGTGCAGAGCAACGCCGTGTTTTTCGTGTTTTTATCTATAAAGTAGGCGTAGCTCCCGAAAAGAATGTAATATCCGTCTTCTGTTTCGCATATATCGGATATCCGGCGTGATTCAGACTGGTGCATTTCTTTCTGAAAAGGATCGTCCGTTTTGATAATGCTGCTGCAGCCGCTTGCTGAAAATACGGTTATTGCAGCTATAGCCGCGGCGATAATTCGTTTGAAATTTTTCATATTGTTTTCTCCTTATGTAATGTTGTTTATATTTCCGACTTGCTTGTTATTGATATTCTCATTGTAAAATCGAGGAAAAACTGTATATTATTTCGACCTTGCCCGTGTCAAAATCCCCGCGGCAAAGGTTTGTGGATTTTCTGTTGCCCTGCTGAACACTCATATTGCCGCCGCCCGAAGTTGATGTAGTCATACCCGTGGTGAGGAAATAAACGCTGTTGTCGTCACAGAAAAGCATATCTATCTGCGCCAGTTCGTCGGGATCATCGTAAAGCCCCTCCAGTGACAGCTCCCTTACAAAAGTTCCGTCGGTTTTGTAGACATAAACAGTATTTCCCATAGAGCGGAACATTCCTCCGGGATAAGGCTCGGTATAGCCGTAGAAAAACACAGGAATATCGTTTAGCAGGCACATATATTTGTCATTGAATACCGCGCTTCCGTAAAGCGTTTTTTCGTGAGTTTCCGCCAGTTTCTCGTTTTCGCCTGTGCTTAAATTGCTTCTCCACATATCGCCGCCCGAAAGATAGAAATAAATATAGCCGTCGTTTATATACCACTGAGAAACGGAAACGCCTGTCGTTTCCCATTCGCCTACTTCGTCGGCGCTCGGAGTTTTCCACACCCTTTTTACGCTCATATCATTAAGGTCGCATTGAAACAGCATTTGCTTATTTACTTCGTCCTCGTCCTGCATTTTGGTCATAAAATACAGAAAATCCCCGTCTGCCCAAAGCGTGTAGTGTATCCAGTTAGGATTGTAGACAAGCCCGCCGTCTACCAGCTGTGTTTCTCCGGGATTTTCGGGACTCCACACAACTTCGGCGGAATCCTTGTCGGCGTTTGGTTTCACACGGTAAATAATATCGTCGCTGACATAATAAATATATCCTCTGTGATAAATTCCGTCGTCATAAGAGGACTGAGATGCGGAAAACTCATTGAATTTCAGCTTCTGCTCAGTTTTCAGTCCCGTAGCGTCCCCGTTTACCGATTTCACTTCTTTTATAGCCTCACCGTCGTCTGCATAGGTATCATCGACAAAATACAGCCTGTCGCCGCCCTTTAAGAGATACACACAGGGTATTGCGGCGTTGCAGGCATTGTCGTCCTTATGGTCACAGTCGGGTTTTCCGCAAACGATAGTCACCTTTCCCGTTTTCTTGTCAATATAACACAGACGATATAAAGTGAAATAATATCCTTCCTCTGTTTCCACATAGCTGCCCCTGTCTGTTTGATGAAGATTTTTTTGGAAATCATCGTTTATCATTTCGGTCGTGTGCGAGATATCACTGCTGTTATTATCGCAGGCGGTGAGAGATAATGCCGTAAATACTGCTAAAAATGAAGAAATAATTTTGTTTTTCATATAAAAATCCTCCCGATAATGAAAAAATCGCGCAGACGGGTTTTAGTCTGCACGATTATTGTAAATTACAATTCTAACGATTTCCTAACAAATCAGATAAAATTTTTATCACATTTCAAAATTTGCCGTAACGACTGCTCCTCCCGCGTCAGAATTTTCTAATTTCAGGCTGCCGTTGTGCTTTTCACAGAGCGTGTGACAAATATAAAGTCCAAGACCGAAATGATAGTTATTTTCACCCTGATGCCCGCTGTAATACGGCTTTGCAGCGGTTACAAGCTCTTTGTCCGAAAATCCGCGTCCGTCGTCCATAACACAGATATTCAGTGAATTTCCGTCGCTGTAAAGGCGGACGGAAATTTTTGATTTTGCAAATCTAAGCGCATTGCTGAGCATATTTTCAAAAACCTGCGTCACCGCAAAAGGGTCGATGTTCAGCGCGTCGGTTTCTATATCGAAATCTGTTTCACAGGAAAGATTTTGTTTCTCGCACAGAAGCGCGGTCGTTTCTTTAAGTCCGTTGACAAAATCCTCGGTCGGAATAGCCTCCCGCCGTATTTTCAGATCTGACAGCTTTTGCGCGGTGTTCATGCTGTCTACAAATTGCCTCAGCCGCTCAACGTGATTGGACATAGTATGAACAGTTTCTATGACCCTTTCTTTTGAGAGCTGCTCGGTTGGAAGATATTCGGAGAGAGTATCGGTATAGCCTTTTAAAACAGCGATAGGAGTGCGCAAGTCATGGGTATATGCGTCGTTGAGTTGTTTTCTCTCCTCAATAAGTTTTTGCATACGCAAATTGTATTCATCAAGCGAAGAACGCATTTTTTCAAATGCCCCGCAAAGTTTCGCCATCTCATCACGACCTGAATAATCCAGTGAAAAGTCAAACTCGTTTTTAGCTATTTTCTTAGAGGCGTTGATAAGCAAGGAAAGCGGTTTTTTCAGCTTTGAAAAATAAAACAACAGCGCCGCCGCAAGCAGACTGATGAAATAAATAAAAACCGAAGCATACTGTAAAATGAACTGATAGGTATTATATAAGCGGAAATCGTTATCAGAATAACGGGTGGGGCTCATCACCTCCTGAATATTATCATCAGTTACGATATAAACGCGGTGGTTATCATCATCGGAGTACTCAATATCAAACTCCGAACTTACGGTATATTTAAGCTGAAGTTGGATATTGGCGCGATTTACTGTACCTATCACTTTATTGGATACCGTTGAAGCTATCACAAGCGCCGCTGCTGCAAACAGAAAAATCGCAAGCCAAAGCGGGATACTGCGATACCACGCCTTTATTTTACCCATTTATAACCCACCCCCCAAACTGTCTGAATATACGGCTTGCAGCCTGCGGCAGCTAATTTCGCGCGCAATCTGCTTATATGCTCCATTGCAGTATTCGGGTCGGCGTCGCTGTCCATTTTCCATATATGGTCGAAAATCCGATCTTTGCTGAACAGTTGTCCGGGGTGTGTGGACAAAAGTTCAATTATTTCATATTCTTTTGGCGTCAAGGGTATGACTTCGCCGCTGTTGCTGACCTGATGTGTGGTATAATCTATCATAAAGTAATTGTCAAGCAAAAGGCGGTGAGGAGCCTGTCCGCTGCGGTCTTCGCGCCGAAGATGCGCGGCTACCCGCGCCCCTAATTCACTGACGGAAAATGGTTTGACAATGTAATCATCACCGCCTGCCGAGAAGCCGTCAAGTTTGTCCTGATCCTCAATACGGGCAGTCAGGAAAAGAATGGGACAGGTAACGTGTTCTCGTATTCGTCGGCATACCTCTAAGCCGTCAACATCGGGCATATTTATATCCAACAGGATAAGGTCGGGCTGCTTGGCGGCTTTCTCAATACCCGAAATTCCGTTTTCAGCCAGCATAACATTGTAATCTTTCAGTTCAAAATACTGTTTGAGCATTGCGCTCATATCCTTTTCATCGTCTATTATCAAAAGCGTTTTTCTCATTTATAATCCCCCTCAAATAAGTATATAATTTAATTTTAACGAAATCCTAACGATTTTTATTTTTCTTCATTTTTAAGCAGTTATTTTCAAGACTGTCGTATTTGTCGGAAGTAAAACGTCAAGAGCTGCTAACACCTCTTCTCTGAAAAGGAACTTCACGGAATTATTATAACACTTTATATTGAATAAAGCAATAACAAAAGAGACGGAAACTTTTAGAGGTAAGAGGTAAGTGTTTGAACTAACACGTTGTTTGTTGAAATTAACGTATAAAAGAAATAAGAGGTAAGGGTTTTAAACTCTAACCTCTTACCTCTTAATTTTAACTGGTGCAGGTGACGGGACTTGAACCCACATGACCTTGCGATCACTAGCACCTGAAGCTAGCGCGTCTGCCAATTTCGCCACACCTGCGTATTATCTTCCGTTATTTTACTCGGTGGAAATTCCGAGGAGCATTTCGCTCACTTATCAAAATGACAACCCGTTTCTCTCAAATAAACCACTGTCGCAACGCTGCCCTAAGCAGAGTCTGTTCTGCAATACACCTGCGCAAAAAATCCGTTTACGTTTCCCTGACCGACCTGCCGTTGCCGCCAAATCACCGTCCCGAAAACTTAACTTATTTAGTATATCACACCCAATTATTTTTATCAAGCCCTAAAATAAAAATTGCAAAACTATTTTTCATACCAATTGTCGACTTCTGCTTTTAATATTTTTTTAGGCTTTAATTCTTTGTTTTTGTCAAGAATAAGCTGAAACAACGGGTATAGATCCGAATCTGCAAATTCCATGTTCCCATGAAGCGTCTGCCCGAATATTTTGACCTTTTCTTTTGGGGTCTCGATCAGCAAATACGCATATTGATAAATAAAAACATTCGGCTCTCCGCCTACTAAGGATTTTACATCGCTTATCTCATATTTGCGCTTCCCGATCTCGATGACAACAATCTCGCCGTCTTCCCAAAAATATCCTTTATACTCAAACAAATGCAGCCTTGAAACAATAAGATAGTAAGCTGATAAAAGTCCGCCCATAACCGCCGCACATGCCAGATAAAAAATAATATTGGTGTCCGTGTGTTGGGAAATAAAAAACTGGATAAGTAATGCAATAAACAAAAGCGGAAAAGCACATATCCACTTTAGATAATAATGCTGCGTCCGAAATTCTTTCTTGGGCATGAATTTTCTCCTTGCGCCTGTAAAATCACACTGCTCTCGCTTATGCCCTGAATAAACCTGCACTGACGTAACGCTGCCCAAAGATAGCGTGTCTGCCAATTTCAAAACCAACCATAATGGTTCGCACACTCTGCATTTAAATAGTAAAAAATCAGCAAATAGAAATTAGTATTCAAAAATCAAATTTAATTTGTGTCTTTTACATATCAGAAATCAGTAATAGAAACGAAGTGAGTAATTCAAACCTTGCTTGATTTCCGACAAAACTTAAATTATCATTTTTAAATTATGCTAAACAATTCTATTGAACAAAAGAAATTATACCATAATACGCCTGCTTTGTCAAGTACTTTTTTCAAAATGCATCAAAATTTCGGATAACCGAGGGCGATCCGTAAAAGCAAACATAAAATAGTTTTGAGGGGCAATTTTTGAAATGCGATCTCAAAAAATCAGATACTTTTGAGGTGCGTTTCATTCAAGATACTTTGTATTTTATTCTTGCCCTGCATGATTTTGCCCGAAACCTGCTCGTCTACCGTTTTCACGGTCAACAAAATGAAGCAGCTTACGATTTTAATCTCGCACAACAATTCCATTGAACGCAAAAATTTATGATACAGCTTAAAAATATGTATAAAATAAACTAAACAAACATCTGTTTTATGCTTTCAGCTTGTATAAAAAATCACATATCAGACTGTTGAGAAGGCCTCGGTATGCATGCATTATCCGCTTACAGCGGATAAAATGCTAAAGCGGCAATGAAATAAGACTTGTGGCTGTTGCAATTCACGCATTATCCGATTTCAGCGGGAAACGCTGCGGCGCAGATGAGGCTTTATCAGCAGTCTTAAAGCACCGCCGAAACGGTGCTTTATATAAGACCATATTTTGTTTTGCCAACCGTCAGGAAGCTGGACTTTTAAAATTTTTTATGCGCGGAAAGACTGCATATCTCCGCTGCAATCATACTCATCAATTTAATGCTCGTCATTTTCCCAATTCTTTTTGAAGATCCTCGATACTGCCGTAAGTATTGCCTCTGTAGGTGATATTCGTGAGCTTGTCGCAACCGTCAAATATCCCTGCGCCAAAACGTGTAACACTGTCGGGAATTATGATTTTCTTGAGCTTTTTACAGCCGTCAAATGCTAAATCTTGGATTTCAGTAACCGTATCCGGCAGCATGACATCTTCAAGCCGTTTACACCCATAAAAAAGTGAAAACGGAACTGAAGTTATGCCGCTCGGAATTACAACGATTTTAAGCGATGTACATGAACCAAATGCGCCTTTTCCTATGCTTTTGATGCCTGCGGGAATTTTTATGCTCTTCATTTTTTCGCAGTTGGAAAATGCAAACCCCGCAATATGTTCCACGTTTTCGGGAATGACTACATTCTCCTTTTCACCCTTGTATTTATACAGAAAATTATCTCCTATAATCACAAAATCCCCGTCATGAACGTTGAACCATTTTGTGTTTTCAAAGGCATTTACGCCGATATTTCCGATATTTTCAGGAAATGTAATGTCCGCAAGGTTTATACAGCCGCCGAATGCGCGATAGCCTATTGAACAAACACTGTCGGGAATTATTATGCTTTTGATATTTTCATTATCGGCAAATGCTTCTGCCGCAATAGTTGTCACATTATCGGGAATTCTAACGCACTCGGCACAGCCCTTATATTTATACAGGATCTTTCCACTTATCATCACAAAATCATTGCTTATGTCATTAAACCATTTTGTGTCCTTAAAAACATCTCTGCCGAATTCTTCAATTGTATCGGGAATATCTATTTTGGCAAGTTTTTCACAGCCGTTGAATGCTTGTTCGCCGATTTTCGTGACGCTATTCGGAATGAAAATTTTTTCAAGGCTTGTGCAATTATAAAATGTAAAAGACTTTATCTCATTTAAACCATCGGGAATTGAAATTTCTTTTAGAGCAGTACAGCTATGGAACACCGCGCCGTCTAATGCTCTCAAACTGTTCGGCAATTTTACGCTTGTAAGAGATGTGCATCCGAAAAATGCTCTTATGCCTATTGATGTTACTCCTTCGGGAATTACGACGCTTTTAATTGCCGAACATTTATCAAAAGCATAACTTTCAATTCGCGTCACGCCGTTCGGAATGACAACATCCTCATAGTTTTCTTCATCTTCGGCATATCTCATAAGCACATTATTTTCGATATAAAATTTCATTTTTCCTCCTATAAAGTTTTTAACAATTTGTTTCACCGCAGCGCTGTCATAACACACCTTTGAAAATCATACCGCTGAACTCAAAGCAACCGAAAGCAAACAAATTATACACCTTTGGCAGGCGCTGCGCTTTATAATAAAATCATTTGTACATTTATTATAGCATAAGCCGATATTTTTTTCAATATTTTTTCTTAATTCCATTCTCGGAAAACATAAATAAAACCCCATACAGTTTTCGTTCCGCATGGGGTGATAGATCTGAAATTATCTCTTCGAGAACTGCGGTGCTCTTCTTGCTGCTTTGAGACCGTACTTCTTTCTTTCCTTCATTCTCGGATCACGAGTGAGGAAGCCTGCTTTCTTGAGGACAGGGCGAAGCTCGTCGCTGTACTGGAGAAGCGCTCTCGAAAGACCGTGGCGGATAGCGCCCGCCTGACCCGTAACGCCGCCTCCTGCGACAGTACATACAATATCAAATTTTCCGACCGTATCGGTAAGCGCGAGCGGCTGACGAACAATGAGCTTTAATGTGTCAAGTCCGAAATAGTCATCGATATCTCTGCCGTTAATGGTGATCTTGCCGCTTCCGATGTAAACTCTGACGCGCGCAACAGAGTGCTTTCTTCTGCCTGTTCCGTAGTAATAAGGTTTAGATTCGTACATTCAAAAGCCCTCCTTAAAATTTGTACTCAACGGGCTTCTGTGCCGCGTTGTTATGCTCTGCGCCCTCATAGCAGCGAAGTCTGGTCAGAGCCTTTCTGCCGATAGTCGTATCGGGTACCATTCCGTTTACGGCAAGGGTCATCGCCTTACAAGGATTTGTTTTCATAAGCTTATCATAGCTTACTTCCCTGAGATGTCCGATATAACCCGTGTGCCATCTGTAAACCTTTTTCTCAAGCTTTTTTCCCGTAAGAACAGCTTTAGCGCAGTTTACGATAATAACATGATCGCCGCAGTCGCAATGAGGCGCGAAAGTCGGCTTGTGTTTTCCTCTGAGCAAATGAGCGGCAGCAGCGGCAACTCTTCCGAGCGGTTTATCAGCCGCGTCAAGAATGTACCATTTACGCTCAACCGTCTTTGCGTTAGGCATATAAGTTGACATTTATGTTCCTCCTATAATATTTTAAAATTTCATTTGCAACATTTGTTATTATAACGCCTTTTTTTCAATTTGTCAAGTACTTTTTCCCGCAAATTTAAAATATATACCTTTTTCTTTATGTTTCTCTCTAAATCTCTCTGTTTTTCTCAATTTCTCTCTGTTCATTTCATTTTATTGATAAGCCTCAATTCAGCTTGAATTATTGCGAAAAAAAGATAATATCAGAGATAATACGAGTTATTTTTATTTTTCGGCAATTATTAACGTTGACAAAACGTAAATTCAGTGCTAAAATATAATCAAACAATTGAACAATCGTTCAATTGAACAAATAAAACTTATTGAAAATTTTAACCTCAATAACGCGCTTTCTTCCTGTCATATAAAAATACGGCGCATTTATACCGTGACCTGCTTCAACTGCGGCGCTGCGGACAAGGTAAGAAACGAAATTCAAAGGAGAAGACCGCGTTTAATATCGTGTAGTGTATAATTGCCGTAAAGGAGAAATATGGAAAAAATAATTGAAAACGAACTTCCGTCGTGCGATCTTATCCACGCTCACCCTGCCGAAATTGATGAGATACGCTCTCAGATGCCCGACGACGATACGCTTATCGACCTCGCAGAGCTGTTCAAAGTATTCGGCGACAGTACGCGCATAAAGATATTGAGCGCGCTCTCCGCAAAGGAACTTTGCGTATGCGACCTTTCAACCGCTGTGGGAATGTCCAGCAGCGCGGTCTCACATCAACTGAAGATACTCAAAAATGCTGCGCTCATAAGTTTCCGCAGAGAGGGAAAAACGGTGTTCTATTTCCTCGCCGACGACCATGTAAATACTATTTTAAAACAAGGACTTGAACACGTCAACGAATAAAGGAGCAGCTGATATGGATTTCTGGGACAATATCGCGGGATTTTACGACTTAGCCGAGGCTGTCAACAGAAGGGTCTACAGTCGGATGTTATCAATAACAGCGCGGCTTGTACCAAAGGGTGCGAGGACCCTTGACTGTGCGGCAGGAACGGGCGCGCTGTCGTTTGCGGCGGCTAAAAAAGCAAAGACCGTTCTCTGCACTGACTTGTCTGAAAAAATGCTCAGGACTGCAAAAAGGAAAGCAAAAGTGCTTGACGTTACAAACATTTCGTTTGATAAGAGGAATATTTTCGACTTGAAAGATGATGATGAAATATATGATATTGTTATCGCAGGAAACGTGCTTCATCTTCTTGAAGATCCCGAAGGCGCGGTCAAAGAAATGTACAGGGTATTAAAACCTAAAGGAAAACTGCTTTTGCCGACATTTACTACAAAGGGCAAAGGAAAAACGCTTTTAAAGCTGTATAAACTCATAGGCTTTAAACCTGCCGCGGAGTATTCTCCCGATGAATTTAAAAAAATGCTTAAAAACTGCGGCTGCGGCAGGGTTGGAACAAAACTTATCGACGGGCTTGTTCCCTGCTGTTACGCAGTAATTATAAAAGATTAGACGGAGGTAATTATTATGAAGAAAACATTTAAGCTCATTGACCTTGACTGCGCTAACTGCGCGGCAAAAATGGAAACAGCCATAAAGAAAATCGACGGAGTGAATAATGCTTCCGTCAGCTTTATGACGCAGAAAATGACTATCGAGGCTGACGACGACAGGTTTGACGAGGTAGTGAAAAAAGCCGTTGAGTGCATAAAAAAAGTCGAGCCTGACTGCACGGTGGTTTTGAAATGACGCGCAAACAGAAAAAACTTCTGATAAGGATAATCGTTTCGGCGGCATTATTCGTTGGCGGACTGTTCTTGCCGCACGACTGTGAAACGTTTTCGGCGCTGTGGTTTATAAGGCTAGGAGTGTTTCTCGCCGCATATTTCACGGCAGGCTGGGACGTTTTGTGGAAAGCTGTACGCAACATAGCCCACGGGCAGATCTTTGACGAAAACTTTCTTATGGCAATTGCCTCCGTTGGAGCTATGATAATCGGCGAATATTCCGAGGGCGCGGCGGTAATGATATTCTATCAGGTAGGAGAACTGTTTCAGGGACTTGCCGTCGGGAAATCACGAAAGTCTATCGCAGATATGATGGACATAAATCCCGAAAGCGCAAATGTCGAGCGAAACGGTGAAGTTATAGAGGTCGAGCCTGACGAAGTGGAAATAGGCGAGATAATTGTCGTTAAACCGGGAGAAAAAGTGCCGCTCGACGGAATTGTAATTTCGGGAGCGAGCGGACTTGATACGGCGGCGCTGACGGGAGAAAGCGCACTGCGCGACGTAACGGCAGGCGATGAGGTATACAGCGGCTCTGTAAACACCAACGGTCTGCTTAAAATAAAAGTAACCAAGCCCTACAGCGACTCAACAGTCACAAAGATACTCGAACTTGTGGAAAATTCTTCGGAGCAAAAGGCTAAGACCGAGAGCTTTATTACGCGCTTCGCAAGGATCTATACGCCGATAGTCGTTATATCGGCGGTGTTGTTAGCGGTTATTCCGCCGCTGTTTTTGGGGAATTGGAGCGACTGGATATACAGAGCGCTTACGTTTTTGGTGGTGAGCTGTCCGTGCGCGCTGGTGATATCCGTACCGCTTTCATATTTCGGCGGCATAGGCGCGGCGGCAAAGCGCGGCATAATGATAAAAGGCGCGAACTATCTCGAAGCGCTCTCGAAAGCAAAAATTTTTGTGTTTGACAAGACAGGCACGCTCACAAAAGGCAGTTTTTCGGTCACGAAAATAGTTCCCGATAAATCTTTTGGAATTTCAGAAACCGATCTGCTGAACTTATGCGCGGCGGCTGAAATGATCTCAAATCACCCGATAGCAAAATCGATAGTCAAAGCGGCAAATACCGAAGACATTCCCGAAACGGAAAGCGCGGAAGAAATCGCAGGCTTTGGAGTGAGGGCAATTATCGACGGGAAAACGGTTCTCGCGGGAAATGCCCGTTTTATGGAAAAAGAGGGTATAATAAAAAACAGTTTGGATGAAAACCCCTCCGGAACTGTCGTATACTGCGCATATGACGGGAAATATGCGGGAAGCATTTCCGTAAGCGATACTCCTAAGGATAATGCAAAACAGGCTCTTGACGAGCTGACAAAAATATGCTCTGCGACCAAGATAATGCTGACGGGAGACAGAAAAGAAACCGCATTTGTTATAGGAAAACAGCTCGGAATTGACAAAGTGAAGGCGGAGCTTTTACCTGACGGAAAAGTAAAGGCTGTAGAAGAATGTTTCGCCAAAAAACCGAAAGACAGCGCGCTTGTGTTTGTAGGCGACGGAATGAATGACGCACCGTCGCTTGCGAGAGCGGACGTAGGTATTGCAATGGGCGCGCTCGGCTCGGACGCAGCGATAGAAGCGGCGGACGTTGTACTTATGAACGACAGCATTGAAAGTATTCCGACGCTTCTGAAAATTTCGCAGAAAACGCGGCGGATAGTTATGCAGAACATAATTTTTGCGCTGGCGGTAAAGGCGGGAGTTTTAATATTGTCCGCGGTCGGATTTGCGAATATGTGGGCGGCGGTTTTTGCGGATGTGGGCGTTTCGGTCATTGCGATATTAAACGCCATGAGAACGCTTAATATATCATCAAAATAAAAACTTTTCAAAGGAGAGATCATTATGAAAAAGAATTTAGGCGCTTTACCCGCGGTCTATCCTATGCCGGTGCTTATGGTGGCGGCTTATGGAGAGGACGGAAAGGTAAATGTTATGAACGCGGCGTGGGGTATGATATGTGCAATGGACAAAATCGCGCTGTTTATTGACGAGGATCATAAAACCACACAAAACCTGCTTAAACGCAAAGCGTTTACAGTAAGTATTGCAGACAAGGCGCACATTACTGCCGCAGACTTTTTCGGCATAGTGAGCGGGAATACAATGCCCGATAAGTTTGAAAGGACAGGATATACCGCCGTAAAGAGCGAATTTGTTGACGCGCCTGTCATTGAAGAATTTCCTGTTGTATCGGAATGCGAGCTTGCAGAGGTCGTAAAGACCGACAGCTTTTACTGCATTGTCGGAAAGATAGTAAATACCGCCGCGGAAGAATCAGTTCTTTCCGAAAAAGGAAAGATAGAGCCGTCTAAACTTAACGCGCTTATATTCGACCAGTTCCAAAACGGTTATTATGTTACGGGAGAACAGGTCGGAAAAGCATGGAATGCGGGAAAAGAGCTTATGAAAAAATAAGTCGGCAAAAAAACTTTCGGCATTTTAAAGCGTCAGTGTGCGGCAATTGTTTAAGCCGATATGTTGTTCTTTCAGAATAATTTTTTAATGTCGCAGCAAGACCTAAAAATAACCGAAAGACCCGAACAACGTTTGTTGTTCGGGTCTTTTATGCTGTTCTTCTGACCTTTGCTCTTTCAATCGCGCTCTTCCAATAGGTATACATCATTCGGTGAAACGGCAAAATTTCCGGTATAAATGACCCAATCTGTTACATCAGCTACCGTAAACTCCCGCTCGTCGCCTGTATGGATACCGCTTACATTATACGGCTCGTGCATGAGCTTTGCTGTGAATTTTTCGCCGTTTATCGAAACAAGCTCAAACCAGATATGTTCTTTTTCGCCTATATTTTCGCCGTCCGTCTGAAGTCCTATCTTTATAAGTATCTTGTCGGCGTTGTTTTCAAACGCTTTTTTTAAATAATCGAAACGTTCTTCCGCAAGCGACTTCATTCGCTCGGTTTCTTCGTTGCTGAAGAAATAAACGGGATTGTTCGCATAGTTATTGTTATAAATTGAAACCTTGCTTAAAACGTCTTTATTCATATCATCTTCGGATTTGTACAAAAAGACGGGGCTTGTCCTTGTGTTATGAGCGTTTTCTCTGTCCCTTTCTCCGCCGAGTTCAAGTTTTTTATACTCGGAAAGTGCTTCTGTCCATGAGCGGCAAATTGCCACAACAGGAATTTTTCCCTCTAAAAGTCCGATATACGCCGGATCCTTATGCGGGTCGAAGTTCTCTTGCATATCAAGAAGATACACGCCGTATGCGTTAAGAAGATTATAATGGTCGTTAAAGTGTTCACTGTCCGAATCTAAAATTTCAATTTCTGTAAGTCCGAACCTGCACAGTCCGTGAGTATGCAGCCACACCGAATTTCCCGCGCCTGAGACAGCCTGTATTGAAAACAAATCTTGTGCGGCGGGAACAACTTTCGACTTTGCCGCAAGTTTTACCCATTTCGGCGGCAAAACTCTTTCCGCGCTTTCATCTACAAGTCCGATAAGATCGGGAACAACTGCTGCCGCAAGTTTAAGCTGGACATGATAAAACTTTTTGGGATCTTTCTTAAAGCGCATTGAAAAATTCATTGCAGTATGGGCGTTTTTCATTTTTTCGGTTTCGGCGGGTGTAAATGTCCGCATTGTATAGAGATAACTTTCGGGCAGCGAAAATTCTCCCGCCTCGAAAACTGCCTCGTATTCCTCGCCGTCATAATCAAAATTTACCAGAAACGCGCAGCTCTTATCGCTTTGTTTCGAGTGATTGACTTTAACGCCGTCGATATTATTTATCGCGGCAACTGCCTGCTCTGAATCGGGAAGTTTTTCTTCGTTTTCGGGAATTGCCATAAAGCATGACAATTCTTCCCAATAGCCGAGCGGCTGTTCTTGAAACTTTTTCTTTTTTCCGAACATAATTCCTCCTTATTTCTATAGCCGTTACCTATGGTTATATTATAACATTTTTTCGGAGTATTGTCAACATGGGAGTAGGAGAAAGTGAAACAAATATTTGTAGCTGTTACATTGCCGCTAACAAAACAAATTGAATTTTATTTCTGCTTGAACTTATCACCCGTTTATCGCGGAATAAAGTTCTTCAATTTGGCTGTAGTTATAAGTTTTTCCCATAAATGTCGCCTTAATATTTTTGCAGTCATCAAAAGCATATCTGCTAATACTGTAAACACTATCTGGAATATTTATAGTTTCAAGGCTTGTACAGCCGTCAAAAGAGAATTCACCGATTTCATTTATGCCATCCGGAAGTTTTATGCTTTTTATGCTCGAACAATCTTCAAAAGCACCGCCTTCAATTGAGATTACATCGCTTCCAATCGTGACATTCGTAAGTTTTTTACAACCATAACATATGAATAAATCTATAGTCAAAACACCGTCCGGAATATTTATACTTTCCAGACTGCTGCAGTCATAAAAAGCATACTTGCCTATCTCACATACGCTTTCGGGAATTTTTATTGAACTAAGGCTTGTACAATAAATAAACATATATTCTCCTATAACTGAAGTGCCGTTGCTTATAGTAACATCTTTGAGATTTATACAATTTTCAAAAATATTCGACCCCATATTTTTAACGCCTTTTCCGATTTTTACCGACTTCAGACTGCTGCATTCTTCAAAGGCAGAAGTATCAATTGACGTCACGCTATCGGGAATATCAATACTTGTAAGACTTGTACACTCATAAAACGCACCAAATTCTATAGAGGTAATGCGACTGCCAAGTTCTATATTATTAAGTTTTGTACAATTTAAAAACGCTCTGGATTTTATTGTGATAAGATTTACAGGGAAATTTATTTTTTCAAGATTCGTACAATATGAAAAGGCATCTTCACCAATTTCACTTACACTGTCCGGAAGCTTTAACTCTTTTAGATTTGTACAATTATAAAATGCACGAGAAGCAATTTTAGATATATTGTTTCCTAAAGTAACATTTGCGAGCCTTTTGCAGCCTTCAAAAGAATACTCATCAATAACCGTAAGACCGTTTCCTATTTTAACGCTTTGAAGATTAGGACAATTGGAAAAAACAAATCCTTCCATGGTAGTAACACTATCAGGAATTTCTATGCTTTTTAGATTTGTACAGTATGAAAAGGCATATTCACCAATGTAATTTACCGTATTAGGAATTGTTATGCTTTGAAGGCTTGAACTTTCGCTAAACGCCGAATCCTTGATACCAACAACGCCATTTGGAATTTCAATTTGTTTAGCTCTCTTTCCTTTTTCTGTAAGCCCTACAACAACATTATCACTGATATTCAAAAGTTCGGTACTTGCAACGTTTAAAGTTGAACTTGAAGAACTTGCCGGCTTAGAGCTTGAACTACTCGAACTTGAAGATTTGCTCGATGAGCTTACGAGTTCAGAGCTTGAACTTTTGGAACTTGAAGATTTGTTCGATGAGCTTACGAGTTCAGAGCTTGAACTTTTGGAACTTGAAGATTTGCTTGATGAACTTACTGGTTCAGAACTTGAACTTTCTGAACTTGAAAACTCGCCTGATGAACTTAAATATTCAGAACTTGATGAATGGGTATCAAGCGATGTATCAGAGCTGCTTTCCAAGACGTCATATGAACTGCTTAAAGAGCTTTTTTCACTTGTCGAAGAAGAGTTTTGTGATAAATTGGGCTCATCATTACACCCTGTAAATAAAAATCCCGCAGCTAAAACCGCCGATAATATTTTTGCTTTTTTCATAACTTCTCCTTTGCAACAGAATAAAATCAAATAGATAAACAGTAACATGATATAACAATTTGGGATATTTTGATTATAACACGATGGTAAAATTTTGTCAAGGGGTAGAATTATTTTCAGACTAAAAGGACTAAGAGAGAAAAAACACTTTTGCAAGTAAGGATATAATATACAAAATCCGGTATGCCGTTATGAGACCTTAGCACAAAAAGCCGAGTCGCTCGGCTATCTTTTCGGAATGACCGACTATCCTAATAAAAGAAGAAAGAGGTCAGAGCTAAAACTCTAACCTCTAACATGGCACGGGCAGAAGGACTTGAACCCTCGACATACGGTTTTGGAGACCGTCGTTCTACCAACTGAACTATACCCGTATATAAAATTTCGCTGAACACGAGGTTCAGCGATGGTGCGCCAACAGGGACTCGAACCCCGGACCGACCGGTTATGAGCCGGTTGCTCTAACCAACTGAGCTATTGGCGCAGAAGGGGATTTCTCCCAAAATGGTGACCCGTACCGGAATCGAACCGATGTTAACGGCGTGAGAGGCCGCTGTCTTAACCGCTTGACCAACGGGCCATATAAAGTAAGGAATAGGAAATCCTATTCCTTACCATTGGTACAGCTTCAGGGACTCGAACCCTGGACCCACTGATTAAGAGTCAGTTGCTCTACCAACTGAGCTAAAGCTGCATAGTGTCGGCACCTATCTATCTTTCCGGGCAGTTACCCGCCAAGTATTTTCGACGCAAACGAGCTTAACTACTGTG
>CANRDI010000029.1 GCA_947629335.1 uncultured Clostridia bacterium
CGGACTTCGAGTACCTTAAATCCGTCGTTGCCGACACGCAGAAAAAAGCTGCACCCCTCAAAGAGAATTTCGAGAAGCGCAACAAATTGTGTGAACTGTATTCGGAAATTGCCAAGACCTACTACGAGATTTCGCAGGGGGATTACATCTCGCGGCTAGTTGAGGAAGAACTTAAATCACGGGCAAAGCCGCGCCGCTCTTTGTAAAGACATATGCTTTATTGTCTGCTATTGATTTAGTGTTGCAGAAATAAAGAAGTTTCAAGAAACAACGAAAGACCTATTCTTAAAGCTGTTGACATTTTCAATAGGGTGATGTATAATAACATAAGTAAGATAAAATCGGAATTTGCCACGGAGAAGTTATATGGAATATGAATATATAGTTGTAACGCTTGCGGCGGCGATTGCAGGCATAGGAACGGGCTTGGTGGGGTTGAGCGCGGCGACTGCAATGGTTCCGCTCTTAATCGTGCTGTGTCCGACTTTCGGCGGTGAACACGGCGCATATATGGCAACGGCGATCGCTCTTGCAAGCGACATACTCGGCTCGGCTGTGACGACAGGCGTGTATGCAAAAAACAAGAAAATCGACTTAAAGCACGGCTGGCTGATTGCCGCCTGTATTATCGGGATGTGTACTGTCGGTTCGGTAGCGGCTTACTTTACACATCAATCGGTACTCGGAGGTTTTTCGCTGTTTCTTTGCGTTGCAATCGGTATTCGCTTTCTTGTAAAGCCCGACTCAAAGGAACGTCCCGCAAAGGACGGCAAGGTAAAACTTACATTCAAGGAAGTTGCGGTTTCTTTGTTCTTTGGGCTTACTATCGGTTTTGGAACGGGATTTTTCGGTTCGGGCGGCGGTATGATGATGCTTATTGTGTTTACCGCAATGCTTGGTTACGAGCGAAAAACCGCAGTCGGAACTTCAACCTTTATTATGACCTTCACGGCGTTGATAGCCTCGGTCAGTCATATTCTTATTGAGCCGACAATCATTCTTGAATGTTGGGATTTCCTTTTGATAGCAATTGTAGTTGCAACATTGTTTTCGCTTATCAGCGCCAAATTTGCAAACAAGGCAAACAGCAAGACGGTAGGTTATGTTACGGGAGCGGTACTGCTTGTACTCGGTCTTTCTATGATTGTCATTAACATTCTCGAAAAGATGAAATAAATGACAAATTCCTGTTTGTTTTCATTTTATGGACGCGATAAATGCATCAAAAATTTTCCGGCTGTAAACATCTTTTTTATATAAAAATTCCGGGTGCCATTGCACAGCCCACAGAAAGCGGCGGCTCGGCATATACAACGCCTCGGCAAGACCGTCAGGCGAGCGCGCCATTATTTCAAGCGCGGGCGCGGTCTGTTTTACCGCCTGATGATGATAACTGTTCACTAAAATGCTTTCAGCTCCAAGGCAGTTATACATCGGGGAATTTTCCACAATTTCCACCTCGTGGCACGGAATGTCATACGGCGCGTGCTGATGATGTTCAATACCCGACGGGCATTGAGACGGGATATCCTGATATAATGTCCCGCCGAGTTTTGCGTTTATAAATTGTATTCCGCGGCAAATCCCAAGAAGGGGTTTGTCGTCTTTTATTGCCTTTTCAAGTATAACGCTTTCCGTTTTATCTCTTTCTTCACAACAGGAAACAAGCTCATTAAGCGGCTTTTCCCCGTAAATTTTCGGGGAAACGTCATGCCCTCCCGTCAGAAGAAATCCGTCGCACATTTCAGCAAGTCTGCAAATGTCATCCTCGCTTGCCGTAAGCGGAAAAATAACGGGTATCCCGCCCGACTCCCTTATACAATCCATATAGTCCGGCAGCATCCAAATGCTGTTTAATTTGTCGTCCCACAATGGCATAACTCCGATTATCGGTTTCAAAATATGTTCCTCGCTTTCGATGTTTACTGCTTGTTCACAAAGTATTATACAATGTTAAACTTTTAAAGTCAATAGAAAACCTCGGTTTTTGGAATTGTACTCACAAAATAATACAAAATTGTACCTTTTGAAAAAACGTTGTTTAATATATAATTAAAGCATAGACATCGTCTATAAATCCCAACAATTCAAACGAAAGAAAGGACAATAACAATGAAAATCAATATGCAAAACTGGGCGCAGGAAATCATTGACGCGCCCGACAGAAGAGTTCTCCCCGTGCTTTATTTCCCGTGCCTGACGCTTACGGGCGATGGAATTGTCGATACGGTAAAGGACGGCAAGAAAATGGCGCGCAATATGAAAGCGGTGATAGATAAATTCCCTAAAACCATTGCCGCAATCACAGGTATGGATCTTACCGTTGATACCGAGGCTTTCGGCGCGAAAGTCGTGTTCAAGGATACGGAAGCGCCGAGTATTCCCGACGCTCCGCTGAAGCCTGAGGATATTGATACGCTTAAAGCTCCCGACGTTCATTCTGGACGCGTGGATATTTTCCTTGACGCGGTTAAAGAGGCTGAAAAACTCATCACCGACCGTCCCGTTATGGGCGGACAGTTAGGTCCGTTTTCGCTTGCGGCAAATCTCGTAAATATCCAGACCGTACTTATGATGACGATAAACGACAAGGAGCGCCTGCACAAGCTTGTAGACACCGCGACCGAATTTCTTATTGCAAGAGCAAAGGAGTACAAAAAAGCGGGCGCGAACGGTATACTTCTTGCAGAGCCTACCGCGGGACTGCTTTCGCCGAAAATGTGCGCGGAATATTCCGACCAATATGTAAAGCGCATTGTAGACGCGGTTCAGGACGATTATTTCTTCGTTATTCTCCACGACTGCGGAAATGTCAAGAAAATGGGCGGTCAGATGCATGATACCGGCGCAAAGGGACTTCATTTCGGAAACGCAGTCAAAATGACGGATATTCTCCCGCAAGTGCCGTCGGATTGCCTTGTGTTCGGCAATATCGATCCCACGACAGAATTTTGCCAGGGCACTCCCGAACACATCAGAGAGAGCACGCTTGCGTTGCTTGACGCAATGAAAGAATATCCGCATTTCGTGCTTTCGTCGGGCTGCGATATTCCCCCGAAAACGCCGATTGAAAACATAGAGGCGTTTTACAGCGCGTGCGAGGAATACAATTCGGCAAACGCCTGAATGTTAATAACAAAGTCCCATAGACGCTGTTATCTATGGGACTTTATTGATTTGAAAAGGAAGTTTGAGTGAATTGAAGGACGGTTATTATTCGATAGGCGACATAAGCGCGGCTACGGGAGTAAGCGTTGCTATGCTGAGATATTACGAGAAAATGGGTTTAATTGAACCCGCGTATGTAAACAAGGAAACGGGTTATCGGTATTATGACGCGGTGAATTTCTGGGAAGTGGAAACGGTTTATATCTGCCGCAGGCTTGATATTCCCGTGAAAAAACTGCGGGAATTAAAGCGGTCGAAAAGCCTGTCTGAGCTTTTAAGTCACATTCATCATTCGGCAATTTCTGCGACGAAAAAGCTGCGCCGTTATGCTATTCTGCGCGATGATTTGCTCTTTTTTGAGGAGCAGTGGAAACGCTGTTCTGAAATAAAACAGCATCCGAGCGACACCATATTTTTCAAGTGGCTGCCCGAAAAACGCGCGGCATTTTTTCCCATTTGCGAGTTATCCCCCGCGCTTCGGAATGAAACGACCGCTATTCAATATTTTGAACTTCACAAATGTATGCAGGAAATGCTGAAATACACGCGAGAAAACCACTATTCCGCACGGGTGCAGTACGGCTATTCACTGTCGCCGAAGGAGTTTACAAAGGGCAACATCTCGCTTTGCGGAGAAACCGCGGAAATACCGAGTTTGGCATTGCTGCCAGACAACAGGATAGTTTCACTTCCCGCGGGGAATTACATTTGCTGTTATGCGGAGATTTTCAAGTCCGACAGCTGGATAACGCTTATGAACGACTATCTCTGCGAACACGGCTTTACGCCCGAACATGTGTATCTCAAAAATGTCGGGATTTATCCGTATGATTATACTGAATGCGTGTTTGAAGTGATGATTTTAACGTCATAAATTGTCACCCGAAAAAATTATCAAATTGTATCTTTAATTACAAAGCAAAACGTTATATAATCAAATCAAAGAGGGAAAAGGGTTAAAAGCCCTACAGTCACGCTGCCGTAGCTCAGCTGTTACAAAAGCTGTCAAGTCGGAATGCTCTTTAATTCATTTACTGCAATTTACGAGCGATGAATTGCAGTACGGCTGTTTTGCGTTTGGCTCTTTCCTTCTAATTCAGAACAAAGAGAGGAATTTATTATGAGCAAGACAAGAAAAACAGCAGGAATTATAATCGGCATTGTGGTGCTGATTGCAGTAGCCGTCACGCTTTGGTTCGTTTATCAGGCAAACAAGGACGCGCCGTCCGAGGGCAGCAAAACCGTGACGGTTGAGGTGCTTTCCGAGCGCGACAATTACAGCTTTAAGGAAAGCTATAAAACCGACCTTGAGTATCTGGGCGACCTGCTTGAAGAAAAAGGTCTGATTGAATTTACAACTTCCGAGTTCGGCAGATACATAAACGCCGTTCAGGGCTATAAGGCGCTTGACGAGGATCAGTCCTGGTGGAATATTCTCGTAAACGGAGAGTCCGCCATGACGGGCGTTGACGAGATAGCGCTCAATGACGGCGGCGTATATACATTGCAGTTAAAAATCGGGTATGATATGTAATGGAAAAGTTAAGAGTTCAGAGTATCACCCGAATTGCGCTCCTTGGAGCATTGCTTTACGCATCGCAGCTTGCGCTGTCGTTTTTGCCAAACGTTGAAATAGTGACGCTTCTGGTAGTTTTGTTTACAAAGCATTTCGGCAAAGAAGGCACGCTTTCATGCTTCGTTTACGTTTTCCTCACGGCGTTTACCTGGGGTTTCGGACTTTGGTGGGCAACTTATCTCGTGGTTTGGGCGGGGTACTCATTATTGGTAAACAGATTAAGAAAAATCGACAGCTGGCTTGTCTGGGCATTGATAAACGCCGCGTTCGGTTTATGTTTCGGGGCAATTTTCGCCGTCCCGTACATCTTTGTATCGCCTGCATATGCGCTGTCATACTGGATTTCGGGAATACCGTTCGATTTGGTTCACTGCGCGGGAAATTTCGCAATGGCAGTAATTCTCGGAAAACCGCTTGATTTGGCTCTTGGGAAGATAAAGCACATATCCGAAATATTCCCCCAAAAGCGTATAAAATAATTCGACCGATCTTTTTATTACGCCTTGCCGATGCTTTGCTTTGAAGAAATAAATTCATTCAGAGCGTCGGCAAGGTGTTTTACATAACTTTCAATCTTTTCCTCGGAGATAGAGCTAAATCCCAGTATAAACACGTTTTCGGGCGCTTTGAGAGAGTTGTAATTTTTCTTTATTCCGTGAATTCCAATTCCGCGTTCTTTCATAAACGCAATAAGCTCGCGTTCGTTTGTGCAGCAGCGTATTCTGACGAGAATATGCGTTCCCGAAGAGCCGATTGTTTCAACGTCCTTTGGCAGATATTTCTTTAGAAAATTTGACAGGATCTTGAATTTCTTGTTGCTTAGAACGGATATTTTGCGGATATATTTTTCGAGATGACCGTCTTTTATGAAGTTTGCAATTGCAAGCTGAACAAAGCTTGGGAGCGCGGAGTTGTAATGCTTGTATTTTTCCTCGTAAACCTCCACAAGCGGTTTCGGGAGAATATAATACGCGCATCTTATAGACGGAGAAATGGCTTTGGAAAGCGTTCCGAGGTATATCACTCGCTCGCCTTTCCCAAGGGCCTGAATTGACGGTATAACACGGTTGTTTTGCATAAATTCGCTGTCATAATCGTTTTCAATTATGTATGCATCGTGAAGTTTTGCCCATTCGAGAATTTTGATCCGCTTTTCAAGCGACGTCGTAACACCCGTGGGAAACTGCCTTGACGGAGTGAGATAGATAACGTCGGGAGCAAGGCTGTCAAGCTGATTTATGTCAATTCCGTCGCTTGTAATTCCGATTGACTTCACGGTAAATCCGCAGTTCAGAAAAACCTGCCGCATACCTATATATCCGGGATCTTCAAATGCAGCGCGTTTCTTTTGCGCGGGGAGCAAAGAAAGTACCGTTTCAAGCGCGTATTGCGTTCCCGCGCAGATTATGACCTGCTCTGTTTCACATTCAACTCCGCGGGCGCGTTTTAAAAAACCCCTTATCTCATCGCGGAGGAATAAACTGCCCTTGTTGCTTTCGTATTTTCCAAACTGATTTGACGCTTCTGTCAATACGGCGTCGTCGATATACTGCTTCCATTTTGTCCACGGGAAATGCTGAGTATCGCCGACAGAATACCGAAAGTCATACTGCGCGAAATCCGTGTTCTGCTTTACAGCTTCGGCAATATGCTCCTCGGTCGGAAACGAAAACCGCATACCCGAAATGTCGTTTACATAGTATCCCGATCCTACAACCGAACGTATAAGTCCTTCGTCAAGCAGCTCCTGATACGCGTGCTCAACGGTGTTTTTGCTGACTTTCAAATTTTCCGACAGCACGCGGATAGGCGGCAGCGGAGTGTCTTTCTGGACTGCGCCCGACAGTATGCTTGAACGTACGTTGTCGTATATTTGAAGATAAAGAGGACGGTCGTCATTTTCATTTATGTATATCACAGCTGTTCTCCTTTTGTCAAAAATGGGACTTTTTTATATTATATCTTTTTGGACAATTATTGTCAAGCAATCAAATCTCAACTCTGCAACTGTTGCAGAGTTTAAAATTGTCCCAATCATTTTAAGTGAAATTGTATCTTTTCAACCCAAAATCTTGGGGGTATAATTAAATCAAGGAGCGTGAGCGCGGTGAAAAACAGCGTTATACAGCTTGACAAGACGCGCGGCGCACGCCTTATCAAGCAAAATTACATACTGACCTGCGGGCTTTCCAAAGACAAACCCGCGCTAAAGAAAATCTATCCGCACGCTATGGAATGTCTTGACGCGGTGATGAAAAAAGCCGATATAAAAGCGGTGGTTTCGGAATATGAACCCGAATGTATAGGAAACGGCGAGCTTGTTATTGAAAATGAGCATTTCCCCTGCCCCACGCTTGAAAACAAAATCTCAAACGGGATAATTTCCGTCATATGCTTTGCAATTACAAGCGGGGATATTTATACCAACAACGTCCGCGTTTTAGATCAGGCGTATTTTGACATCGGTGGAACGGCGGTGACGGACGCGGGGCGCGACCTGCTTAGAGAGAAAATTGCCGAGCATTTCGGCGAGGGCGTTTTTGTTTCGGCGTCATTTGGTCCGGGATTTTACGGAATGCCCGCGTCGGACGTGGTGAATTTTTTCAGACTTCTCGACTGCGGAAGTATCGGCATAACGCTTTTGCCGAGCGGGTTTATGCTGCCCGCAAAAAGCTGCGTCGGATTTTTTATTATCAGCAAAAACAAAGAGGCGCTGCCTGTAATGGACTGCAAGAATTGCCTCGGAAAAGGCAAAATGTGCTATTACTGCAAAGCGGGACGACAAGCGAGGTAAAAAATGTTGCACATATATTGCGGCGACGGAAAAGGGAAAACAACCGCTGCTGTCGGACTTGCGGCAAGATTTGCGGGAGCGGGCGGAAAAGTGCTTTTCTGTCAATTTATGAAAAGCGGCAATTCAAGCGAACTCGGCGTCTTGAGTTCAATTCCCGATATCGTTGTTTTCCCGTGCTTCAGAATAAAAAAGTTTGTATATGAAATGAACGATTTTGAAAAGGAAAACGCACATAGGGAATATACTGCGGATTTTGGGAAAATAAAGCAATTTTTATCTGACGATAAAACAATCGGTATGGTCGTTTTAGACGAAATAATTTCTTGCGTAAATACGGGTTTGCTTGATATAAATTCCTTGTGTGAATTTCTTCAAATGACGCAAGGAATTGAAATTGTTTTAACGGGCAGAGATCCCGACAAACGGATTTGCGATGCGGCGGATTTATATCCGAAATCAAGTGCAAAAAACACCCTTATGACAAGAACATCCCCGCGCGAAAGGGAATTGAATTCTGACGCGAATTAAACGAAAGGAGCGGTTTTATGGCGGTAAGCAGTTATATTATAAGCGAGCTTTTTCCGAATAAGTTGTTGATGAAACTTCAAAGCGCGAAAAGCCGTTTTCCGATTGTGTACGCAACGATTTTCAATCCGCTTATCACGATAAAAGAAAACGCGGTGTATATCGTCATAGACCCGAAGGAATTTCCGCATGAAGGTCAGCCGAGCACGTTTATTGTAATAGGCGAACTTTGCGAAAAAACTATGAGCGAAACGCCGCATGATGTAATTTGTTTGCCAAAAGACAGCGAGATAGGGAAAATTTACGAACTTGTCGTTGAACTGCTCGAACGCTATGCAAGATGGCACAGCGAAATGAACGAAGTATTGATGAAAGACGGAACTTTTGAAGAGTTATGCGCCACAAGCCGTCCAATTATAAACAAGCCGTTTCTGATTGCGTCAAGTGATTACAGGGTGCTTGCGGTAAGCGATGAGAGCGGCAGTTTTTCGGGCTCGTCCGTTTCCGAAAAAGGATTTCTGAAAGAGGAAAGCGTGGTCGAGATTGTGGGCGCGGTTGAAACAGACAACTCCGACAACTCGCTTCATTTCGGCATAGTCAACCGCAAACTGGTAGTTACCATGGAGCGCGAACAGCAGGTAATCTGGCAGATAATTGCGGACAATTCCAACAAGGATTTTTCGGACGGCGATATAACAAGATTTGCCGTTTTCGGACAATATTTAAGCCGCTACTTAGAATATTCTCCAAGCGGCGGGATAGCCCTGAACGAGCTTAAAAACAGCCTGTACGGCTATTTGTTCTCAAAGAAAACCCGCCTTGCGGAGCTTATATCTTCGCTTTCGGCTTACGGCTGGGGAATTGATGATGAATATCTGTGCTGCGTGATAAAGCTGAGATTTGGGCAAAACGAGCGCAATATTCTGAATTATCTGTGCGGATATATCGAGCATCATTTAAGCGGTGCTTTAGCTGTCCGCGAAAACAAGGCTATTTATCTTTTGTGCAACCTCACCCGCTCAAATTCCGAAAAAACCGAGCGCACAGCCGAGATTGTGCGTATTTCGAAAGATTTCGGAATGTCAGTTGGAATAAGTTCGGAATTTTCGGATATTTCACTTGTGCGGGATTATTTTAACCAGTCGAGAGCAGTGCTTTCATTCTGCGAAAATAAACAGTCGGACAAGGGCGTTTATTGCTTTGACGATTGCAGGCTTGAATATTTGCTGAAAAAGGGATATTCGTCGCTGCCGATAACGGCGCTGCTTACTCCGAAACTTCTTGAATTTCTTCAGAATGACAGCGCCATAGGCTTTGAGAATTACAAAATACTCCGCGCATTTATCCGCGCAAACCTCAATGTTTCCGAAGCCGCCGCAAAGCTTTATCTTCACAGAAGTTCTTTTATCTACCGCCTTGACAAGATAAAGAAAATGCTTGAAACGGAGTTTTCGAACGAGGACGAAGTTCTGTATTTAGGGATCATTTTCCGCGCTGTCGATGAGCAATTCGGCATAGGCGAAGAGCTTTGCGAAAACGAAAATACCGATTTCGTCAAAATTGATGAAATAAACCGAACGTTTCATCATAAATGCGGAAAACAACTGAAAAGCATTGAAACCGACAAAGCGGTGTGATAAAATGTAAATGTCGGCGGGAGAAGTTACCGCAGACTTTTATAACAACAAAAGAAAGGCAAAGGAGGTTTTCTTGTGAGCAAGGAAGAAATTTACGAAAAGCTCAAAAATTCCATTATCGAAATGGACTCAGACATGGCGTCCGACGCGGCGAAAGCGGCTGTCGAGGCGGGACTTGACCCTCTGGACTGCATTTCGAGCGGACTTTCCGCAGGTATGCAGCACATGAGCGATCTGTTTGACGAAGGCGAGGCTTTCGTGCCGGAGCTGCTTATGGCGTCGGAGGCGTTTGAGGCGGCGGTGGCTATCCTCACATCGGGAATGAGCGAGGAGCAGAAGTCCAGCGCGTCTCAGGGAAAAGTCGTTCTCCACACGGTACAGGGAGATATTCACGACATCGGAAAGAATATCGTGAAGACAATGCTCTCTGCAAACAATTTTGAAGTTGTGGATATGGGGCGCGATGTTCCCGTTGAGGACGTTATCAGCAAGGCGCGCGAAATTGGCGCGGACATAATCGCAGGTTCTGCGCTTATGACAACGACAATGCCCGCTCAGAGGGATATTGTCGACCATCTTAAAGAGGACGGCGACCGTGACAAGTTTATCTGTATGTTCGGCGGCGCACCCGTTTCAAAGGAATGGTGCGCGCAAATCGGCGCGGACGGATATTCCGAAACGGCAACCGACGCGGTAAACGTTGCGAAAGAGCTTATCGCAAAGAAAAAGGGGGCATAAATAAATGAAAACGGTAGGAAAGAACGTAACTGTTTTTGATGTTTACGACCGCGCGAAAACAGGTCCTAAAATGGAAGAGAAAAAGTGGGACTATGAAGTTATTCCCTCGACCGCCCGTGAACTCAAAAAGAAGTACAACATAAAAATGGATAAGACCGTTATCGTTCCCGAAGATAAGGAGCTTATCAACAACCTGTTCCAAGCGGGTCTTGAAATGCTTGAAACCTGCGGTATTTACTGCATTGACACGGGACGCGTTATCAAGTACACAAGAGATGAAATTCTGCACGCTATTGAATCCGCTCCCGACCATTTCCAGTACGGCGAGGGTCAGGAGGCAATAAACGTCACTCCCCGCGCTTACAATGACACTAAAGCGCCCGTGATCCAGGGCGGACCGACAGGCTCTCCCTGCTCTGAAGCGCTGTTCCTGCCTATTCATCAGGCATACGCGCAGGAGCCTATTGTCGATACGATAGTTGACGGCGTATTGCAGACGGTTATGGGCAAAGACCCTACTCCCGGTTCTCCGTGGGAACTTATGGCTGTCCGTTCGGAGGCTTTGCAGGTGCGCGAGGCACAGTGCAGAGCAGGCAGAGCGGGCATGGGCTTGTAGGGGAACGAAACTTCTCTTAGTGCCGCAGGCGTTATCGAGGCGGATTTTCCGGGCGGAATGAGAACAAGCGATTCTCACGAGGTATCTCAGCTCAACGAACTTAAGATCGACATCAACGCATTGTGCCAGGGCGCACATTACGCGTTGAGCGGAAGCTGTGTTATGGTTGAGCAGATGCCCATTTTCGGCGGCTATGCCGGAGGTCTGGAAGAAACCGCGATAGTTGACGTTGCGACAACTTTAAACTCCTTTGTTATGATGCAGGGTTCTTGGCATCTTGACGGACCTGTTCACGTCCGCTGGGGCATAACGACCGCTCGTGAGGCACTTGCGGTTGCGGGTCACGCGGCGCGTGCAATAGAGGAGAACACTCACCTCATTCTCGGCAATCAGTATTATACGCTTGCAGGACCTTGCACTGTAATGTGCCTGCTTGAAACTGCGGCGCAGGCGATTACCGATACCATAAGCGGACGCGAAATTCTGTCAGGCGTAGCCTCCAGAAAGGGCGTTTACACCGACCAGTTTACCGCTATGGAAGCGAGAATGATGGGCGAGGCAGCTCACGCTGTTGCGGGAATGGATTTGCACGATGTAAACGTTATTCTCGACAAACTTGTCGGAATGTACGAGAAGGACTATAAAACCGCGCCTGCGGGCAAGACGTTTTCGGAGTGCTATGATGTTGTAAAGCTTGTTCCGACTGACGAATATATCGAGGTTTACAACGAGGCGGTCAAGATCCTTACAGAACTTGGTCTTACTTATTGGAATAAGTGAACTTAAAGCGAGCGGCAAAATGCTGTCAAAATACGGCGTTTTCGGCTCAGGGCAGCCGTAAATGCGTTATATTCGGCAGCTTTTCCCGCTCCTGCCCGACAGCTTTAAACGGCAGTCGGGCAAATCGCGGAGGGTGGATCGAAGTGATCATGCGGACCCTAAATCCGTACAGTCGGGGGCAGCACCGGAACTCTTCGCCAAACAGCTTATTCATCAATAACAGCAAGGGAGAAACTTATGTTTCTCCCTTTATTTTTGGAGGAATTATGTTTAAGGTAGAATTTGAGCCGTCGGGAATTGTCTGCGAAAACGCATCGGCGGGTGAAAATCTCTTGGATATTGCAAGGCGGTGCGGAGAAAATCTCGCCTCGGACTGCGGCGGAGCGGGAATGTGCGGGCGGTGTGTGATTCGGATTGCAAACGGCAGAGAAAACGTTTCCGAAATTACGGAAAAAGAGCGGAAAATTTTTTCTCAAAGTGAAATCGACGGCGGTATGCGACTTGCCTGCCTTACGAAAATTTACGGCAACATAACGGCAGAAATACTGCCCGAAAACCGCGTTTTCAATCAAGTAGTGCTGTCCGAGGGAAAGAGCCGCAAACTTAAACCGAACGCGGCTGTAAAAGCGTTTACGGTGACGCTGCCGAACGCGACGCTCCAAAACTGCACCGACGAATTTACAAGGCTCTGCCGCGAACTTGAAAAGCAAAAAGCATTTTCCGAAAAGCCGGAGATTGATTATAACACCCTCAAAAGCCTGCCAACTGCCGTTAAAAAAGGTAGAAACACCATAACTGCGGCGGTGTGGAAAGGAAAGAGGATAATCGGCGTTTTTCCGAGGGCAAACGTCAGGATTTACGGGATTGCCGTCGATATCGGAACGACAACTCTTGCGGCATTTCTGCTCGACCTTGAAACAGGAAATACCATATCCTCCGCGTCAATGATGAACCCGCAGGTGCGCTATGGAGATGATGTTCTGGCGCGCGTTTCGTATTCAATGATGAATGAAAACGGGCTTTGCGAAATGCACAGCGCGCTCACTGACGGGATTATGTCGCTTGCAAAGGAGATGTGCGAAAATGCCGAAATAGAGCCAAACCAAATAGCAGAAGCGGTTTTCGCAGGCAATACGGTCATGCAGCATATCGCACTCGGAATTTCCCCTGCGACAATAGGAGTTTCCCCGTTTTCGGCGGTGATTTCAGAGAGTATTGACGTAAGGGCAGGCGATGTCGGACTTCAGCTTATGGACGGCGCGAACGTCTGCTTTTTGCCGAGCGAGGCGGGATTTATCGGAGCGGACAATGTTGCCGTGCTTGTTGCAGAGGGACTTTACGAAAACGAAGAGCCCGAACTTGTGGTGGACATAGGCACAAACAGCGAGATTGCGTTCGGCTGCAAGGACAAAATTTACGTCACGTCCTGCGCTACGGGACCTGCCCTCGAAGGCGCACATATCAAGTGCGGAATGAGGGCGGCAAATGGCGCGATAGAGCATATTTCGATTGACCCGATAACTCTTGAACCCGCGTTCAGCGTCATCGGCGGCGGAAAACCCGTCGGTATCTGCGGTTCGGGAATAATTGACGCTGTTGCTCAGATGGCGATTTCGGGGATAATTCTCCCAAGCGGAAAATTCGCCGATATTGCAGGCAATCCGCGTATACGAACAGGCTCGGACAACAAGCCCGAATATGTTCTGTACTTTGCTCAGAACGAAAACGAGCGGGATATTGTCGTGACGTCAAAGGACATCAGAGCCGTTCAGCTTGCAAAATCCGCGCTTTGCACGGGAGCAGAGCTTATCATTGAAAAAAGCGGAATGGCTTTCCCGAAAAGGGTGGTTTTAGCAGGCGCGTTCGGAAGTTTTATTGATCCGAAATCCGTTGTTGCTATGGGAATGCTGCCGTTTGACAATGCCGACATAATCACCGCCGTTGGAAATGCCGCAGGCGTCGGCGCAAGATACGCGCTGTTGAGCATTGAAAAACGCGCCGAGGCTGAAAAACTTGCCCGAAATGTGATATTCGTGGAAACCGCCGCGGACAGCGAGTTTCAGACAAGATTTGCATCCGCAATGAAAATAGGAGTGTGGAAAAATGGTTGACAAGGTTTTGAAAAAATACGAAAGCAAAATCCCTCTTTCGGACGAGGATATAAAAATATTGCTTAACGCAGATGAAAATGAACGCAAAAAAATCTTCGCGCTTGCGAGGAAAATCCGCGGGAGATATTTCGGAAACGAGGTTTTCCTTTACGGCTTTGTTTATTTCAGCACGTTTTGCAAAAACAACTGCAATTTCTGCTTTTACCGCAGGAACAACGGAGTTTCACCGAGATACCGAAAGTCAGCCGAAGAAATTATCAACGCGGCTGTAAGGCTTGCAAATTCGGGAGTGCATTTAATCGACCTTACAATGGGCGAGGATAGGTATTTTCAGGAGCATTTTGACGAACTTGTAAATATCGTGAAAGAAGTCAAAGAAAGAACCCGCCTTGCGGTAATGGTATCTCCGGGAGTGCTTTCTGACGGGCAAATCAAGGAACTTGCAAACGCGGGTGCTGACTGGTACGCGCTTTATCAGGAAACTCATTCGCGGGAATTGTTCAAAATGCTGCGCGTTGAGCAAAGCTATGACGAGCGAATGAACTGCAAGAAAACTGCGAAATCATCAGGAATGTTGATTGAAGAAGGGCTTCTTACGGGGGTCGGCGAAACGGCAGATGACAAAGTACATTCGTTCAGAGAAATGCAAAGAATTTCGGCTTCGCAGGTAAGGGTAATGACATTTGTTTCGCAGAAAAACACGCCCATGGAAACGCCAAAAATCCCCGATTTTTCGGGAGAACTGTTGGATATAGCGATAATGCGGCTGCTGTTCCCCGACAAACTTATTCCCGCGTCGCTTGATGTTGACGGAATTTCGGGACTTGAACTGAGGCTTATGGCGGGCGCGAATGTGGTGACTTCAATTATCCCGCCGAACGAGGGACTTGCAGGCGTTGCACAGTCGGAGCTTGATATTGACGACGGACACCGCACGGTTTCGGGAATTTCCGACACGATATTAAAGTGCGGGCTGAAAATCTCAACTCCGCAAAAATACAGAGAAACAATTGAGGAATTAAGGTATGAATATTCTGATAATCGGTTGCAGACTTCAGGGAGTTGAGGCGGTTTATCTTGCGAAAAAAGCGGGATTTTTCACGACAGCCGTTGACAGGGACGAAAACGCCTGCGCGGCGGGACTTGCGGACAGATTTGTGTGCTGTGATTTTTTCGACAGCGAAATTATGACAAAACTTTTTATGGAAAATAATGTTGTTTTGCCCGCAATTGAAAATGTAGAAGTCTGCGAAAGGCTTTTGCAATACGGAGAACTCACCAATACGCCCGTGATTTTTGACAAGCGCGCTTATGCTGTTTCATCATCGAAATCCCGCTCAGACAAACTTTTCAGAACGCTTGAACTCCCTGTTCCCCAAAAATATCCCGAATGTGGTTTCCCCGTGATTATAAAGCCCGACGATTTAAGCGGAAGCAAAATGGTTTTCAAAGCGGAGAACGAAAATGACCTCAAAGCCGTTCTCGAAAAATACGGCGGGCATACTCCGATAATCGGCGAATATCTTTCGGGGAGATCATTTTCGCTTGAGGTGCTGAGAATAAACGGAAAGACGGTTTTCCCGATGATAACCGAAGTTGTCGTTGATAAAAATTACGACTGCAAGGAGATTATCGCCCCTGCCGAAATTTCCGAAAACGAAACCGCGCAAATGCTTAAAATCGCCGAAAAACTTGACGGCGCACTCTGGTGCGAGGGGATTTTTGATATTGAAGTAATTTCCCACGGCGGCGTGCTGAAGATACTTGAAATTGACGCAAGACTGCCAAGTCAGACGCCCGTTTCGGTATATCATGCAAGCGGGTTTAACATGGTGAAATGGCTTGCGGAAATGAAGGTTTTCGGCTGCTCTAATGAAACCAAATTTAAGCGTAAATTTTGCTGTTATTGTCAGATAAAATCATCACCGCGCGGGGTTGAAATTCTCGGCGAACATATTATGTCAGACAGCGGAAAACTTCGCATTATAAACGGATTTTTCGGCGCAGACGAGGCAGTTTCAAACTACCGCGGAACAAGCGATTTTTGCGCGATAATGATTTTTTCCGCAAACAGTTTTTCCGAGGCTGAAAACAAAAGAAATCGCTCACTTAAACTCATCTCGGAAAAATTCAATATTCCCATAATTTCGGATTGACGAAAGGAGAAAAATATGTCAAGACTTGTGCCCGACGATATAAAAAATATAAGCCGCGATATTTCCGATTACGACGAAATTTTTAAAGCCCGGACGGGAAAAACAATGGACGCGCTGTGCCGTGAAATTTTCGGCATAACAAAGCCCGAAAGCCTTAAAACCGCGATTGTTCCGATAACGAGCGGTCTGGGGACGATAGAGCGTTTTTCCGCATCGGTATGCGATATTTTAAGGCACATAGGTGCAGATGCATTTGTAACAGAGCAAACAGATGTGTTCGGTTTTCAGGAGGCATTTCTTAAAAATGCGGAGTTGATTTTCGCGGCAGACGACAACGCTTATGTCGCATTTTCGACAACCTCGCGCGTTTGCTCCGACAACGGTTTTGCCACGGGAACAGCTTTCGCGGCTGCATTAAACAGTGCTGCAAATTGCAGCGGGCAAACCGTGCTTGTTCTGGGCGCAGGACCCGTCGGCGCATCAGCCTGCGAGTATCTTAGCAGTCACGGCGCAAAAGTCGAAGTTTACGACACCGTTTTAGAAAAATCACGTCGACTTGAAAACAATAATACCGCAGTTTTAAGCGAGTTGCCGAGCCTTCAAAATTATCAGTTCGTCCTTGACGCAACGCCCGTCGGGGGTTGGATTTCCGAAAATGATATTTACGAAAACGCTGTGTATTCTGTTCCGGGAATGCCGCTAAGCCTTACGCCAAAAGCCGCAAAACACGTCACGCTTATACACAATCCCTTGGAACTCGGAACTATCGCCATGTATTACGATTGCATAAGCAGAATGGAGTGAGGAACTTGGAAAAGCATTATATTTTCAAGCGGCAGACGCTGTTTGCGCTTGTTGATAAAGTAAAGCTGTGGGCGTCGCGGTCGGGGGTGCTTCACGGGGTGAAGTCAATTGTTCAAACGCAGGATATGCTGACGATAACCACCCATTGCGGTTTAGTTTTCTCTTGCCGCAATTCCAAAAACAGTCGCAGCGCGAGGTGGCTTAGAAACAGGTTTTGCAAAGTGCCCTGCCCGAAATGCAAAATCCCGTCATGGAAACTCGAAAAATATTCCGCGACAGTGTTCACAAATTCAAATAAGCACATTGGTTGAGGTGAATTATGGACGACAAATTTAAACTTTCCGAAACCCAGCAAAACCGCCTTTCGGAACTTGGCGCAGACGTTGAACAAACGCCTGTTTTCAGCACAAGCGGGGAGCGCGACAAATACTTTCAGGAAACCGAAAAACGCCTTTCGCGTGAAAACAAGGAACATCTGCTTGACTTGCTGAACAATAAGCATAAACCCGAACTTTGCGCGCTTGAATACACATTGTCCGACGCGCTTTGCAAGATAGGTTTTACTCAGGTGACAACTCCGATAATTATTTCCGACAAGTTTCTTGAACGTATGACGATAGACGGCTCTCACCCGCTTTCCGAGCAGGTTTTCAGGGTTGACAAAAACAAATGCCTAAGACCTATGCTTGCGCCGAATTTGTACAGCGTTTCAAAGGACCTCTTGAAAATAACCTCAGGAAAGCCGCTTCGGATATTTGAGATAGGTAGCTGTTTTCGCAGGGAAACCGAAGGACGTTCTCACCTGAAAGAGTTTACGATGCTAAACCTTGTGGAGTGGGGACTTCCCGAAAATGAACGTTCCGAACACCTGAAGCAATTCGGAAAAGCTGTTCTTTCTGCGGCGGGAATTGACGAGTATGATATGATCTCGGAAAATTCCGTGGTTTACGGGGAGGGTCTTGATTTTGTCGGACGGGACGGCTTAGAGCTTGCCTCAACGTCAATGGGTCCGCACCCGCTTGACGCCCGCTGGGGGATAAATTCAACCTGGGTTGGCATAGGCTTCGGGCTTGAAAGACTGCTTATGTACCGCGAAAATTCCCGCGGCATACATCGGTTTTCAAAGAGCATTGCGTTTCTTGACGGAGCAAGATTGAATGTTAAATAACAAAAAGCGCGGCTTTTATCAAACCGCGCATTTTTATTATCGTTTGTGATATTTGTAATACCGTTCATTTTCCATTGCCATAACGTCCTTTATCGGGACAGGCTCGAACAGCGGCTTTTTCATCACTTTCTTCACCCAGAAAAGCGAGTATACCGTAAGCACTACAAACATCACTCCGCAGGCGATAAATACGTTTTTCCGAACTTCGGGGTCGCTGTCAATTCCGTAAATCATATAAATGTCGCCGATTATTCCGAGTATCGGTATGACAATCCCAAGCGGCACTTTAAATGTCCTCGGCACTTTCGGCATACGAAAACGCAGAATGATAACATCAACGTGAAGTACAAGATATACGATTATCCAGAAAACGCTTGCAACTTTCAGAAAAAAGTTCAGCAAATCCGACGCCACAAGGCTCAACACCACCAGAACTGTCATTGCCGTGCCTATCGTAATTATCCCTATGTACGGCGCGCCTTTTTTGTTTTTCCTGCCGAAAATTTCGGGAACAAGATTTATCCGCGACATTCCCGAAAGAAGATAGGAAATAGAGTTTACAACCGTATTCGCCGTGCTTATAACCGCGAGAATTGACACTACTCCCATCCAGTACCGCCCAAATTCGCCGAGTACCGCCACGCCGTACAACATATGCGGTGATTCGCTTGTTCCCAGATCCGCAAACGAAACGTAGTTTGAAAATCCGAAAACGCAGAATAACTGCATTATAAACACAACCGCAAGACTTCCGATCATTCCGAGAGGGATTGTGATATGCGGCTTTTTGGCAAAAGGACTTAACGGCACAACAAATTCACAGCCGACGAACATATAAAACGCCGTTCCGACAAGTCCCATAATTTCGCCGAAAGAGGCGTTTAATCCCGTGTCCTGCTCGATAATTTCTCCCTGACCGAGATGAAAACAGCCTATAAGTCCCATTAAAATCAGCGAGATTATAAGCGAATATGCCACGACATTCTGCACCTTTGCAAACATATCGACTCCGCGGCAATTCGCAAGGACAATGACCGCCATAAGTACAATACCGTAAATCGGCATAGGTATGCCCAAATCCGGGAACAGCATATTCATGGTTCTTCCGAACATCGTTCCCTCAAGACTTCCGAATATCGTCATTCCGACAACATATCCGCCGACCATTGTCAAAACGGAAAAAAATCTCCCCATTCCGACAAGCGTATATTGCGCCAGTCCCCCCGTAAGCTGGGGCATAAGCGCGTTAAGCTCGCTTACCGAAAGCGCGGTAAAAGCGTTGAACGCAAGCGCAATAAGCATTGAAAAAACAAACGAATTTCCTATTTGCGAAACGCCCTGACCTATTACCAATAGACAGCTTGTGGCTAAAATAAGCCCAACGCCCGTTGCGATCGCGCTCGCAAGACCAATTTTCTTGTCCATATTGCGCCTCACAAATTCCCAGGCACGATAGCCTCTTGACCTTCTTCGCCCGTTCGTATTCTAAACGCATTTTCGATGCGTGAAACGAAAATTTTACCGTCGCCGATATGTCCCGTGTAAAGACCTTTTTCGACGTGCTTGATAAAATTGTCCAACTCCTCTTCGGGCATTACAATCATAACAATGACCTTATCGAGAAGTTCGATAACGCTTGTGTCATTTTCACGGTATTCGGGAGTTCCGTACTGAACACCGCAGCCAAGTCCTTTGAAAACAGTCATTCCCGTTATTTTGTTCTTCTTGATTATTTCAAGAAGCGCGTCCATTTTCAGGACGTTAACTATAATTTCTACTCTGACAAGTCCCATTTCTTTGTTCCTTTCTCTGTTCTGTATTTACTGAAATAAAAAAGCAAGGGCGTATATAAAGCACCCTTGCTTTGATATTATTATACTTCAATAATTTTTAAAAGTCAACCGCTTTTTATGCAACAAATCGGAAGTCTAAAACGATTGCAGAGTTATAGGGCTTGTTAATATTTTTGCTCAGTCTGTTTGGGGATATTGTCTTCGGATTTCAAACAACAAATTCGCCCATAGCTTTTCAGCCATGGGCAGAATCTTTTAAAGGTAAACCACTAATCCGAACACGGGTTTACCGGGGTAGAAAACGAAAAAATCCGAAGCACCATCGTGTTTCGGATTTATGTGGCTCCCCCAGACCTTGTAAAAATGAACAATTCTGATTTAATTGGAGAGGAACCACCTCGGATTCATCTCGGCAATTAAAGTTGATGATTACTCGGGTCGTCGTGAACATATATTAAATTTACGAACGTGTCTATAATGCGCTGTTTGTTGTATTGGCTCGCAAGGTTAAGGTCAATCATCTTGGACAACCAAAACTTGACCTGTTCCCGCGTCAAAATCTGCGCTTGAATTTCCTCACGGGCTATCCTGACTTCAAGGTCTGTTTTCTGCTCGGTCAGTTCATCCATACATCTTTTGGTCGTCGGGTTTATAATGCCCTGCTCTATCGCGCGAGCCATATTCTCCAGACTTTTCTCTACTTCCTGCAATTCCCGGCGCAGCAAAGGAACAACCGTATTTTCTTTAGCCTGCCACATCATCAACTGTCCATTGCATTGCACTCAAAAACGCTCTGAACGGTCTTTCGCATAACCAATTCTTCAATGGCGTCTTTCCGCACCGCCTTTCTATGACAACCGCCCTTTTTCTTAGCGGTTACACATTTGTAGTAGTGGTAAACTTTGCCCGATTGACTTGTCCCACCTTCGCCAACTATCAGTGCACCGCAATTGCCGCACATCAGCTTTGAAGTAAGCAAATACCTCTCGTCAGCTTTATAACTTGACGGAGCATACTTGTTTTTCTCCAATCTGTCCATGGCAAGCGCGAACAATTCCTTTGAAATGATTGACGGCACACCGTTTGGTACAACAACATCTCTATACCTATATTCTCCTATGTATTTGCGGTTCTGCAAAAGAGCCGTTACCGTAGTCTTGCCTATCGGCTTGTTTTGCGAAGAACGGACACCGTTGTCATTGAGGTACGCCACAATATCTTTGACTTGTCTGCCGTTGACGTACATAAGAAACGCTTCTTTAACAAACGGTGCAATCAGCTCATCAATCTGATAGTGCTTGCTCTCGTCAATCTTGTAACCAACGGGCACATACCCGCCGTTATACTGACACTTCAAGGCGTTTTCGGTCATTCCGCGAATAACTTTTTCGGATAACTCCGCAGAGTAGTATTCGGCATACCCCTCAAGCACCGACTCCAAGAGATACCCTCCGCGCCATCGGATATTGCTTCCGTTGCCGAAATGACCTTGACGTTGTTCTTGCGGAGTACCGCCTTGTAGTGTGCGCTGTCATAACGGTTTTGCGCAAAACGGTCGAGTTTTCAAACTATGACCATATCGAAAATTCCGCCCGAACTCTCCTTAACCATTCTCTGAAATTCGGGACGGTTATCGGTCTTTGCTGAAACTGCTCTGTCAATGTACGAGCCGACAAGCGTGTACTCCTTTCGTGCGGCAAATTCTCTGCACTCACGCAACTGCCCCTCTATGCTCTCCTCTCGCTGATTATCGCAAGAGTATCGTGCGTAAATTACTGCCCTCATTCTTATTACCTCCTTTGGAATACTGTCAAAAATTTTTCTTCATTCTATTTATGATTATACCACACCCAAAAACATTTGTCAATGCTTTAAAGTGATAAATCGCATTTTTTTCGGGAGAGAATACTTTCAAGCTGCACTGTCAGTGCCCTGTTCAACTTCCCGAAGATGTTCCTCCCAGATTGTCTTGCCCCTCTCCGAGTTGAAAAACTCACGCATCGCAGGCAACAGACTCTGCACCAGCGCGTCAAGCTGCTCCTCGGAAAGAACAGGCTTCTTTAGATTTTCCATTCCGTCCCCCCTTGAAAATTTTGCCCTTCACTTATAGGAAAATTTTCGGCGATTTATTAGGGGGAAAATTAAAAATTTTTTTATTTTTTCAAAAATTTTTTAAGTCACCCCTAATTTTCCCGCTAGTTTTTTTCCTATAAGTGAGAGGGGGTGACACAATCTGCTGTTCGCTACCGTAGAAAATTTTTGAGGGGGTCTGCAGGAGCAGACCAAAAACGCTAAATCAAGGAATACGTATACTTTTGGTTTTTGTATGCATAGCAAGCACAGAAAGTTGGGCATTCTTTCCCAACATTTCCCATTTCTCGGAATGACCCCTCGAAAAAAATTTAGGGAACCCACCGCCCTAAAATTCGTTACCCTCGACTAACTCGCGCAGGGGCGCACAACTACAAAATCTATTAGGAGGAACTAACTATGCGAAAATACAAACAGGTAAAAGAGAAGAAAGTCATATA
This sequence comes from uncultured Clostridia bacterium, assembly GCA_947629335.1. GTDB lineage: Bacteria > Bacillota > Clostridia > Oscillospirales > Ruminococcaceae > CAG-115. The sequence goes on from CANRDI010000029.1 coordinate 22,398, forward strand.
TTCACTTGATGAATGGAAGTTGATTGAGGAACGGGCTGCTTCGGTTCTGATGAAAAC
>CANRDI010000030.1 GCA_947629335.1 uncultured Clostridia bacterium
GCACTTTTTTCTCTGCTTGCTACGCATACAAAACACGAAAGAAACTGTATTCCTTGTTTTAGCATTTTTAGTTCGCACTTGCAGACCCCCTCAAAAAATTTTTGCGTCGGCGAACAGCAGATTGTGTTACCCCCTCACTTATAGGAAAAAAATTAGCGGGAAAATTAGGGGTATCTGAAAAAATTTTTGAAAAAAAATTTTTTAATTTTCCCCCTAATAAATCGCCGAAAATTTTCCTATAAGTGAAGGGCAAATTTTTCGGAGCAGTATTACGCCACCTGTTCCGAACCTCGCCAAAGATTTTACCCTTTAATTTTTTCAAGGGGGGAGACAAAATGGAAAATCAGAAGAAGCACGTTCTTTCCGAGGAACAGCTTGACGCGCTGGCGCAAAGTCTGTTGCCTGCGATGCGTGAGTTTTTCAGTTCGGATAGCGGTAAGAAAATCTGGGAGGAACATCTTCGAGAAGTCGAACAGGGTACTGATAGTGCAGCTTAAAGGTAACGTTCCCGAAAAAATTTGCGATTTATCGCTTTAAAGCATTGGCAATTGCTTTCGGGTGTGGTATAATCATATTATAAAAAGGAGGTCGTTAATATGAGAGCAGTAATTTATGCGCGGTACTCCTGCGATAATCAGCGAGAGGAGAGCATAGAGGGGCAGTTGCGCGAGTGCAGAGAATTTGCCGCACGAAAAGGGTACACGCTCATCGGTTCATACATTGACAGAGCGGTTTCGGCAAAGACTGATAATCGTCCCGAATTTCAGAGAATGGTCAAGGAAAGCTCCGGCGGGATTTTCGATATGGTCATAGTTTGGAAACTTGACCGCTTTGCGCGTAACAGATACGACAGCGCGCACTACAAGGCGGTACTCCGCAAAAACGGTGTAAAAGTTATCTCGGCGACGGAGGCAATATCCGACGGTGCGGAGGGAATTATTCTGGAGTCTGTGCTGGAGGAGTATGCGGAATATTATTCCGCAGAGCTTTCGGAAAAAGTTATCCGTGGAATGACCTAGAACGCTTTGAAATGCCAGTATAACGGTGGGTATGTTCCCGTTGGTTACACAAAATCGACGAGAATAAGCATTATCAAGTTGACGAGCTGACCGCGCCGTTTATAAAAGAGGCTTTTCTTATGTACGTCAACGGTAAGCAAATTAAGGATATAGTGACGTACCTCAATGAGAACGGAGTGCGTTCTTCACAAAACAAGCCGATAGGTAAAACTACGGTCACAGCGCTTTTGCAGAATAGAAAATACATAGGAGAATATCGGTACAGAGATGTAGTCGTTCCGAACGGAGTTCCCGCAATTATTTCAAAGGAATTGTTCGCGTTGGCGATGGACAGGCTGGAGAAAAACAAATATGCTCCGTCGAGCTACAAGGCTGACGAGAGGTATCTGCTTACTTCAAAGCTGATGTGCGGCGACTGCGGTGCGCTGATGGTTGGCGAGGGCGGGACAAGTCAATCGGGCAAGGTTTACCACTATTATAAATGTGTTACCGCTAAGAAAAAGGGCGGTTGTCACAGAAAAGCATTGCGGAAAGACGCCATAGAAAAATTGGTTATGCGAAAGACTGTTCAGAGCGTTTTCGAGTGTAATGCAATGGACAGTTTGGTTGAGCATTTGATGATGTGGCAGGCTAAAGAGAACACTGCTGTCCCTTTGCTGCGCCGGGAGTTGGAGGAAGTGGAAAAAGTTTGGAGAACATGGCTCGTGCGATAGAGCAGGGCATTATAAATCCGACGACCAAAAGACGTATGGACGAGCTTACCGAGCAGAAAACAGACCTTGAAGTCAAAATCGCTCGCGAGGAAATTCAGGAGCAAATACTGACAAGGGAACAGGTCAAATTTTGGTTATCCAAGATGATTGACCTTAACCTTGCAAGTCAAGACAACAAGCAGCGGATTATAGACACGTTCGTGAATTCGATTTATGTGTATGATGATAAGGCTGTAATAAACTTTAATTGCCGAGAGGAATCCGAGGTGGTTCCTCTCCAATTAAATCAAAATTGTTCATTTTTACAAGGTCTGGGGGAGCCAAATTGGACAAATCCGAAACACGATGGTGCTTCGGATTTTTTCGTTTTCTACCCCGGTAGACCCGTGTTCGGATTAGTGGTTTACCTTTAAAAAACCGCCCATAGCTTGAAGGCTGTGGGCGGATTTTTTGTAGTTAAATAAAATCAGCGTTCTTGGACGGCGGTTTAAGTCCTGTGAATTTTCACCGAGGTAGAAAATTTTTTGAGAATAAATCGGCTTCGCTTCAATTATACTGGGACATTGCAAAAGCCGAGAAAAGCTCAATTTTTCAATTATGATAAGGCTTATTATGTGGACAGTGCGGGATTTAAGCCGCCGGAGGAATTTGTTCCGCTTGAAGTTAAGCAGACGCGTTTCTTGTCAGCCCTATTTGATAAATTTACATTTGGGGATTATTTTCTGAACCAAAAAGACATTGCGAAAACTCCCGAAAATACCAAGGAAAGGTTCAGCAAAAACTGCCTTGCCGCAAGGTACTGAAGTGCCTTGAGCAAGGCAGTTTCCTATTTTGTTGAAAAATTTTGTGCATTTCAACGGAAAATCTCCCTCTGAAAACCGTCCGACGTTGAAAACAAACCGCCTGCTTTTGTTTGAAACGGCGTTGTTTAACGCATAATCACTCGTTAGGAATGTCTTTGATTATTTGGTTAAATTGACTTATTTTGCTTGCAAGCTGACGATAAATTACCATTTATTTCATTTTAAGAACATTTCCCCTTGAAAATTCAACAAAATTGTGGTAAAATAAATTTAGCATATTTATTGCGCATTATTATACGTTATGAGAAATATTCAGTTTTATATATGAAAGAAGGGCGATTATAGTTGAAACGTTTAGTCGCGGCGCTTATTTGCATAATTCTCGGATTTACTCTTTCGGGATGTTCGGGCGGTAATGAAACACAGGACTACAAACCCGGTCCCGATTTTGCTCCTTTGACCGAAATTGCAGAGGGTCGGAAGAATATCTACCTTATAGTTAAAAATCTTGACAGCAGTTATTGGCAGGTAATAATTGACGGCGCTAAGGACGGCGGCGGGGCATTTGACTGCAATGTATTCTACAGCGGGTCATATGCCGAAACCGACTGGCAGTCGCAGGAAAGACTTCTTCAGGAGGCGGCTGACGCGGGCGCAGATGCAATTTTGGTTGCACCTAACGATTCTGTAAAGCTTGCGGAAAAAATTGACGAGATATATAACAAAGGCATACATATTATCCTTATTGATACGGCGGCAAATACCGACAGCTATGACGTGTGCTATATGACAGACAATCTTATGGCGGGTCAGCAGGCGGCGAAAGAGATGATATATCAGCTTAAGAAAAGTGGGAATGCCGACACTGACAGTGTACAGATAGGCTTGCAGGTAGGCTCAACTTCTTCTCAGACCATAACCGAAAGACTCGCGGGATTTTTTCAGTACTGGACAAGAAACGCGCCTGAGAAATGGGAAGTTATATCGGATATAAAGTGCAACGACGGCTATGTTGACAAGGCGATAGAATGTGCGGAGGAATTGCTTGAATATCCAAATCTGAAAGGAGTGTTCGGAACAAACAACGGCTCAACGGTGGGATTTGCGACAGCTGTTAAAGAACACGAGCGCAAGGACATTGTGGTTATAGGATTTGACTATTCTGATGAAATCGCAGAACTTATAAACAACGATGAATACAAAGCGTCAACCATTCTGCAAAAGCAGTACTATATGAGCTATACGGGCATTAAAACCGCATCGGAACTTACGGACGGGAAGAAAATCTCCGTGAAATTTGAGGATACGGGCGTTATTGTGGTAAATAAGGAAACAAAGGATACGGCAGAAGTACAAGACGCACTTTTGCATAATTAAGGTGAAGTATGATTTCTAAAAATGTAAACTCGCCGATTGAAGTAGGCAAAAGCGTTCCGCTTATAAAGACGCTTATGGTTTATCTTGTGATATGCGGAATAGGAATAGTTGTTCTTCTGCTCAGCTTTGACGGGCTGATAAGAAATCACGACAAACAGCTTACGGGAGATATCTGCGGGCTTGTAACCGAAAAGATGAACTATTCGATTAGCTATATGACAAATTCGGCTGAAAATATGGCTGCGGTTTTGTCTGCTGAAAATCACAGCGACCTGCAAAGTCTATACGATACTCTGTCGCGCGATAAAAACGGCACGGGATATGTGAGTATAGGCATTATTGACGAAAATCAGAAAATATACGCATCTCCTACCGAACTCAGCGAGTTTGAAAAGTGGGGACTTTTAGATGTGGCAAAGCTTGCGGACCCTGTTTCAATTTCCGCGCCGTACCGTTCGGGAGAATCGGGTCAGCCCGTGTTCACAATGTTTGCGGATTATACATACAGCGGAGGAAAAAGCGGTTATCTGTTCTTAACCTATCCTCTTAAGGAAATTCAGAACATAGCCTATACCGAATCATTGTCGGAAGAGGCTGAAATATGGCTTATGGAGGCGGTTTCAGACAACATTATACAATGTGCGGGTTCGAGCAAATACTCTATAGGCAGTTGGAGCAATGCTCTGCTCTCAATAAGGCAGGAGATTGACAAAGAATATCAGGATGATTACGAAATCTGGAAAAACAAGATGAACTCCGACATAAGGACTGCGAATACTACATACAATATAAAAGGCGTTACATATACACAGGTTTATTCAAAAATAGACTTTATGCACGGTTGGTATGTTGTGGTAAGAATACCGAGCAGTGCGCTTTCGTCAACAATACAGCAGTTCAGGGAACGTGTACTGATATTTTTGATAATACTGTTCATTGCAACGTTCATCATGTTCATTCTGCTTCACAGACGCGAAGCAGAAGAGAAAAAGGTGCTTGAAAATCTCTCAATTCACGATCCGCTTACTTCGGTTATGAACAGGAGAGCGTTCGATTTTACTGCGGAGCAGTTCCTCGGAAAATCGCTTAAAAATGAGGCATCATTGCTGTTTATGGACGTTGACTATTTCAAGCAGGTGAATGACAGGTTTGGTCATGAGGCGGGCGACAGGATATTAAAAGGCTTTGCTGCGGCGCTGAGAGAGCTTTTTGGAAACAACGGTTATATTTCACGGTATGGCGGAGATGAATTCGTGGTTCTTGTAAGGAGCGGCGATGTTGAGGCAATAAGCGAAAAACTAGTGCTTTTGCAGAAGAAAACTGCGGAAATAAAGCCTTGCGATGATGAGAAAGTATGCGGAGATTTTGTGCTGACATTCAGCTGCGGCGCGGCGGTATTCCCTAAAGACGCCGTAAATCTCAAAGACCTTGAGGCAGGAGCTGACAGCGCGTTGTATATTGTTAAGAAAAACGGCAGAAACGGTTTCGGCTGGTACAAAAAATCCTAAAATTCTTCCTTAAGATATGTCCGCGGACCGTACATATAAGCTCGTTTTATGCGGAACGATCACTTTATCCGGAACGGAAGGCACAATGTTCAGTAATGTTACTTGTACGTTAACGCTTAATGTTCCCGTAAATTCAATAAGCGCAGACGGAGATACGATCATTGATTACAAAACGCCCGAAAATACGGATAGTGTTGATATAACGGCATCGGGTTCCGTAAAGATCACGGCAGCGGGCTCGGCTGAAAAGGCAGTGTATAAGCTGTCGGGAAGCGCATCACTTTCCGCAGTCGAACTTAAAGCAAAAGATGTGGACGTTGACGCTTCGGGTTCGGCGGATTGTAATGTTTATGCGATAAATCCGAAACACGGTGGTGCTTCGGATTCTTTCGTTTTCTACCCCCGGTAAGCTCGTGTTCGGATTAGTGGTTTACCTTTAAAAGATTCCGCCCATAGCTGAAAGGCTGTGTGCGTTTTTGTATAAAAATAAGAGGTCAGAACTCAAAATTTCGACCTCTTAAATTTTAAAATTCTCGTAAGATAATGCCCCGCGCAGACAAACGCCCCCATAACCGCAAGATAGTCCAAGAGATACAAAATCAGCGGTTCATCGAGGTCGAAGAAAACGAAGTGGATTTGCAGAAACATATACCCCGCGAAATTCCGCTTGATGAATGCGTAAATTCCGTAACCTGCGATAAGCCAGCCGACAACACGCGTTGTCCATTTGCGTACCGCGGATTTTTTCTTGAAAAGGCGTTCTGCCATGTTCAGAATGTTGCTCCAATGCAGCCCCAAATGCAGCGACAAGAACGCAAATCCCCAGTATGCGCAAAGCAAGTGCGCGGTTTGCGCGACTGCCTGCAAAGGTCGATTCCCAAGGAACATGAAAACCGTGCGCGAGAGCAAAATTCCGCTTATCATTGAACCGAGCATTGAAAGCGTCACCAACGCAACAATTGCCGTCTGCGCTATGCGATACGGCATGTACTTGCCCTTAAACAGTGTCTTGCTCCACCTTACATTCAAAATATGGTGAAGAACAAACAGCGCGAAAATCCCCACGCCAAGCCATTCGTGCGCTTCTTCGCCGACTAAGCTGTACGCCATTAGCAGAAGCAAAACTGCGGTCATGCCTATGTCAACGGAAATTTTAAGTATCAGTTTCGGTTTCATAACAAGGCTTTGATTTTGTCTATCCATTTGTCGATTTCTTCCTGCGAAGTTTCCAAGCGGTCGCCGCCTGTCGAATCAAACTGCACCTGCATTTCGCAAACAGATTTCGCACCCTTGAAAGCTTTTTGAATATCCTTGATAACATGACCTGCCCAGCCGCCGTTTGTCGCAAACGGAATGACCGTCTTTCCCGTCCAGTCTTGACTGCTGAGAAACGTCAGCATAGCGGGAGCCATGGTGTACCACCAGGTCGGAGTGCCTACCGCGACAATTTCATATTCGGAAATATCGACATTTGGCTTTAATTCGGGTTTAAAGCCGCTGTTCACCTCGCGCTTTCCCCGCGCCACGATCTCGTCATAGCTGCCCTCATACGGCGTCACGGTGTCAATTTCTGCGATATCCGCGCCCGTAGCTTTTCCAAGTTGTTCGGCAATTTTTTTCGTGTTACCGTTCGACCACGAATAATATACGATAAGAATTTTCTTCATCAGTTCCTCCGTTCAGCCGTCAGTCAAAAAACAACGGCAGCGCATTATACAGGTACTCCTGCACCGCGTCAAAATCGTGATACCCTCCGTCTTTTTGGTAGAACATATAGTGTTCGGGCGTGAAAACATCGGGTCTCGCAAGCATTTCTTCCGCCTGCATAAGCGTCTGACTTTTTACAGCGTCCTGCGTTCCGACTGCATGATAAATAAAATATCCTCGCTCGTCAAGATTGTTTTCCTTTACAAGCTGCTCGATAAAATCAACGTTCTTTTCCGTCTGAAAATCGCCGTAGGTGCCGTAATACCAGCAAGACCCGCTCATCGGCAGGAAGTATTTTATATAATCATAATCGTAGCAAAACTCCAGCCACGTTGTTACCGAACCGAGCGAAAATCCGCCGAAAGCACGATGATCGCGGGAATTTGCTAAATCTTCCGCACTCGTGGAATTTGCATAAGTGTGAAATTTCCCCTCAACAGTTGGCATAAGATTTTCCTCAAAATCACGGTGAAACTCGCGGAATTCGGCAATTGAACTGCTGAAATCCCTGTCGCTGTTTGCGTTGTAAAAAGTTGCCGAAACGATTATGACGGGCGGAATATCGCCGCTTGCGACAAGGTTGTCAAACATATTTTTCGTTGGTGTGTACTCAAAATATTCCCCCGCGTGACCGCCCCAGCCGTGCATTAAATAAATGATGTTATAGCGCGTTGCTGTATCGTTTTCGTCATACCCGTAGGGCAGGTAGACATACGCTGTTTTGGTTATCGGCGCACTGCCATGCAGATAGTCGAGGGAGTCATATTTTAATTCAACAACCTTGCCTTGCTTATCGGCGGCTTGCTTGTATTTTTCGGGAACGGCTGTTGTAAATCCTGTTTGAGGGATTGAAACAGGTGCGGATGTAGTTTCCGAACTGCTGTCAGCCGTTGACGAAGAAGTAACGTCAGCCACAGTACTCTCTGAAACTGTCGAACTTTCCGATTTCCCTGCGCTTTCAGTTGAACTTTCCCTCGCATTATTCCGACACCCCGCAAGCGCTAACGCCATAATTCCCGACAATAACATAATCCAGACCTTCTTCATTTTGAAACCTCAACAACATTCGTCCAAAACCCCAAGCAACTCCGCTCTCGTAAATTTTTTACAGCAACCGCCCGTCAAGACCGTGCTGTCCGCAATCGCCTTGAAATCGGCGTTTGAAATGCCCATTTCGGAGAACTTTGTCGGAAGTCCTACTTCCTTGATGAAATCGGCAAGCGCGTCTATAAACTCCTCGGCAAGCTGATTTTCGGTTTTGCCGTCAGCTGAAATTCTCCACACGTTCACCGCCAGCCGCGCGAACTGCGCCGCCGCTTCGGGGAGCATACGCCGATACAACACGGGGTGAATAACGGCAAGACCCTCGCCGTGGTTGCAGTTTGTGTACGCGCCAAGCTGATGTTCGAGCATATGCGCTTGAAAGTCCGTTATCTTGCCGATTTTCAGCATCCCATTTTCAGCCATTGCTGCCGCCCAGACAAGCTCGCTGCGCGCATTGATGTCCTGCGGATTTTTCAACGTCGCGCGAAGATTTCGGATAATATTTCTCTGACAAGCCTCGTTGATTTCGTCCGAAAGATTGACGTTTCTCGGACTGCCCATATAGGTCTCCATGCAGTGCGAAAGCGCGTCAAACGAGCCTGAAATTACCTGTTTCATCGGCATTGTCATGGTGTACGAAGGGTCTAATATCGCAAACCCGTAAAATGCTCCCCACAATGCGCCTTTAATCTTCTTTTCCTCGTGAGTAATGACCGCTCCATTGTTCATTTCAGCGCCCGTTCCGAACGCCGTCACCACCGCTCCCATGGGAATAAATTCGCTCGGCGAACCGTGTTTCTCGGTTTCAAATTCCCACAAATCGTCGCTTAATTTAGCCTGCGCTGAAATCACCTTACAGCAGTCGATAACGCTCCCACCGCCTACTGCGAGAATAAAGTCAATATTGTTTTTCCTCGCAATTTCTGCGCCTTCTTGCACCTTTTTGTAAGTCGGATTTGACATTATCCCCGAAAATTCAACAACGTTCTTTCCTGCCGATTTCAGTATGCTCATAAGTTCGTCATAAATGCCGTTTTTCTTTATCGAACCGCCGCCGTAAGCCAACATAACGTTTTTGCCGACTTTCACAAGCTCGGCAGTCAAGTTGTTTTTTGCCGCTTTTTCGCCGAAGTAGACTTTTGTGGGATAACTGTATGTGAAAGTGTTCATTTTACTTAAATCTCCCGTGCAATGCCCGTACAAAATTCGGGTCAAAGTGGTTTACAATCTCGCTGTGACCGATGTCCATTTTTGAAATTGCAGCCATATCTTCGTCCGAAAGCGTGAAGTTCCAGATGTCGATATTCTGCTCCATTCTCTCGCGGTGAACGGATTTAGGGATAACAACAACTCCTCGCTGCACGTTCCACCTTAGCACCACCTGCGCCGCGGATTTTCCGTACTTCTCGCCTATCTCGGTCAACACAGGGTCTTTGAAAATGCCGTGTTTTCCCTCCGCAAAAGGTCCCCACGCTTCGGGCGTTACCTCGTATTCTTTCATCAGTTTAAGCGCGTTTTCCTGCTGGAAAAACGGGTGCAGTTCAACCTGATTGACAGCAGGCATGACCTCAACAGTCTCACAAAAATCCGCTAAAACGTGCGGGTAGAAATTGCACACGCCGATAGCGCGAATACGCCCCTCCTTGTAAAGTTCCTCCATTGCTCTCCACGCGCCGTAATAGTCGCCCATGGGCTGATGAATAAGATACAAGTCGAGATACTCCAAACCTAATTTTTTCATTGAGGTTTCAAACGCCAACTTTGCCTTGTCGTAGCTTGCGTCAGATACCCAGAGCTTTGTCGTGATGAACAAGTCCTCGCGCCTTGCGCCGCTCTTTTTTATTGCCGCGCCGACAGCTTCTTCATTCGCATAAGCCGCCGCAGTGTCAATGAGCCTGTAACCCGTACTTATCGCATCAAGCACCGCCTGTTCGCACTGTGCGGGGTCGGGGACTTGGAAAACTCCGAAGCCCTCCATGGGCATTTTTATGCCGTTGTTTAATACTGTAAAGTCCATAAAATTTCCTCCTCAAATTATATTTTTCGCCCATTCGGCGATTTTTTTCTCCGACCTTGCCGCGTCCGCTCCATGCACCGCAAGACCTTTCCCGAACGCCGCGCCCTTGCAGATTTTCATCAAATCGCGCTCGCTGCTGCCCATACCGCTGCCCTCGTGGGTCATCAGCGGTATAACTTTCTTGCCCGTGAAATCAAGTCTTTCAAGCAGCGAAAAGACCGCCATAGGAAACGTTCCCCACCAGCACGGACCGCAGACGAAAATGTTGTCGTACTGCGAAATATCACGCAAGTATTTTTTCAGTTTCGGGCGGGCATTTTCGTGCAGTTCGCGTTTCGCCTGCTCAATGCAAATATTATAGCTTGTGGAATAGGGCGTTACGGTTTCCGCCTCGAACATATCCCCGCCGACTGCTTTTTTAATAAATTCTGCGGCAATTTCCGTGTTTCCCATTTCAAGCATTTTCAAGTCGCCGTTTACATAATTCTCGCCTTTTCTCGAATAGTAAATTATCAGATTTTTTGCCATTGCAATTCCTCCCCAAAATCATTTAGAAAACAGCCATTTCATAATATCTTCATCATACGCCGCAAGCCCTCCGCCGCCGTGTTCGTTGCCTACTCCGCGGTCGGTGAAGTAGCTGTGCGGCTTTATGTCAAGCGTTACCAGCCGCGAGATCTCGCTTTCAGAAAATCCCTTGTCGCGGTAAATTTCCGTCAGCCTGTCAAACGCGCTCCTTGACGGCTCGGAGCCGTAATACTCGTCATTTTCGCCGATGAAAATATACACGGGAGTTCTGCTGTTGCTGAGAGTTTCAAGATTGCCGTCCCACTGTGAGCTTACATGAAGATAAGCTGTAAACAATTCGGGTCGCTTTCCCATAACTATCGACATGGTTTCTCCGCCGCCCGAATAGCCGTTTGCATAGACCTTTTCGCGGTCAATGTTGTAGACATCAAGAAAGTATTCCAAAAGCGCAATAGTTTGATTTGCGGAAGTTTCGCCCCAGTCCGAAAGCTGCGGTGCGACAACTATCATCTTGTCGTTGTACTTCTGCGCTTCAAACCCGAACGCCTCGGATTTGAGGTTTTGTGCAACGCCTTGAAAATACAGTCCCTCGTAGCCCGGCAGCGTGAAAAACAGCGCGTAAGGCTCGTTTCCGTCATAGCTTTCGGGAACGCAGACGTTGTAATGAATATCCCCGTTATTCGGCGAATGATACACATTGTCAACCACAAATCCGTTGTAAGTTTCCGTTCCGACGGTGACGTTATAATCCTTGTCGGAACGCTTTATAGGTCCAGCCCCGCAACCCACTCTTTAACCGTGTCCTCGCTTGCTCTCGACTGAAAGCGCTGTCCTTCGAGCCAGTTTCCCGTGCCTGCCATTTCGGCAAGAAGTTTGCCGCTGTTGCCAAGACCCGACGTTGACGACGTGCAGAACGGAATTACCGTTTTTCCCGTGAAATCGTTAGCCTTAACGAAGCCGTCTACTACCCATGCTGCAATTCCCCACCAGATAGGATAACCGATAAACACCGTATCATATTCCGCCCAGTTATCAACTGTTGTCGCGGTAAGTTCAATATTGCGCAGGCTCTCGTCGTTATGCTCACGGGAAACGCGGCTTTGAGGGTTCGTCCAGTTCAGATCATCGCTCGTATACGGATCTTTTGGAGTAATCTCAAACAGATCCGCGTCAGTAGCAGACATAATATAGTCCGCAACAGCCTTTGTGTTGCCCGAAGCCGAATAAACGACAACAAGCGTTTTGCCGCCATCGGTTGGGGTTTCAGCGGTTGCGCTGTCGGTTGTGGTTACGGTCGGGGAACTTACGGTCGAACTTGATTTGCTCTCCGAGTTGTCGGAAGATGTTGCCGAAACAGACGAACTTGAATTACTTTGCGAATTAACGGAAGATGTTGCCGAAGCGGACGAACTCGAATTACTCTGCGAATTGACGGAAGATGTTGTTGAAGAGGATGAACTCGAATTGCCTTCCAAACCGTCCGAAGTTGTCGAACCGTTGCAGCCCGACAAGGTGAACATCATCACCGCGCTTAAAATCCCTGCAAATAACTTTTTCATGTCAAAATCTCCTTTACAAATATATTAAACCTGCCGTTCCCAAAAGGCAACAGCGTCGTTTATCCACCCCTCGGCAACTGTTCCTGTGCCAAGCCCGAAGCCGTGAGGCAGCCCCTCGTAGGCGTGAAATTCGGTGGGAATACCGAGCGCGGACATTGCGTCAAGCCGCGCCTGCATAGTGCGCCAGTTTGCAATGCCGTCGCTTTTTCCCACGCAGGAGTAGGTCGGCGGGTCGTCCCTGCTGTATTCACTGTGTCCCGTGTACTGAATAATGCACGCGGCAGGCTTTGGGAGGTCGCCGCCGCCGAAATATGCCGTGCCGTAAGTGCCGAGATACGCCGCCATTCTGCCGCCTGCCGAGCCGCCCCATAATGAATAGTCATTAACGTCAACTTCAAGTTCCTCGGCGTTTGCGAAAATAAAGCTTATCGCTCTTGCCAGATCCTCGCAGGCGGTGTCCCAGCCGGGTCGGTAAATCAGTGCAAAGGCGTTATAGCCCATTTTCGACAACTCCAGCGCGTGCGGGAAGCTGTCGTGCATTGCTCCGACATACGCAAATCCTCCGCCCGCATTGCATACCGCAAATTTCGCATTCGGTTCGCCCTTGAAGAAGAACAAACCCGTGTTTTTCTTAGCAGGATCTTCGGCTTTCTCGTCATCGCTGTAGATGTCGTAGAAAATCACCTCGCCATTGTCAGCGCGTTCTTTCATATAGTTTGCAATCTCAACCGTTTTTTGCGGGTCAATGTTGTTGTACCACGTCAGCCGAAGATTTTCGAGCGTGTCGCCGCTGTAATAACCGCTGTTTACGGGGAAGATAAGCCTGCCCCAACTGCCGAAAGCGGGGTAATTTATAACGTCCGAAATTGCGGTATTGATTGTAAAAGGCTGACTTTCATAAACAGTTGAATTGCTTTCGTAAACGGTTGATGTAGACGTTGAACTATTCACTACACTTTCCTCGTTATTCCTCGCCGAACATGACGTAAAAAGGAACATAATCACCAATCCCAACACTAAACGTTTCATTCTCTCACCCCGCGTTCTGATTTTATTATACAAAAAAAGAGACCTCGTGAGAAGTCTCAATTAGTTTATCAGTTGTAACTTTAGGTTATAACTTCAAATCACCGCCTTGACTGCCTCCAAAAACCGCTCAACGGTACGGGACGGCTCGTTTGAATACAGCACCCCGAACGGTATGCTGTGTTCCCATTTCACGGGAATGACTTTCAGCATTGGGTGAACGCAGTTCCAGCTTTTGATTATTAAAAGCACGTTTTTTTCCTGTTCGCAGCGGTTAAAGATGTTCATATCGTAGAAGTCGAAATCGGTGATTTTTATCTGCTTATGCTCGGTCAATTCATCTCTCACTTCGTCAACATAACAACTCCAGCCGCGGTGCATTAAAAGCAGCTCTTCTCCATACAAGTCACGAATTTCAAGCTTGTCCTTTTTCGCAAGCGGGTGATAAATTGAAACAGCACAGCAAAGCGGTTCACGCGTTATCTCAAACCCCGCGCAGCCGCGAACTTCAAGCAAGGTATCGTCAAAAATTCCTGTCACAACGTCAATATTCTGTCCGAGATTTTTCAAGATTTCCCGCGCATTTTCGGGAGTATTCTCAAACGGCACAAGCTGAAAACTGATGTCGGAACAATGCTCGTGAATTTTCGACCACAAATTAGTGAGTATCTGCGCGGGGGTCATGGGAGAAGTGCCTATGCGGATAACGGCGCTTTTTTCAAGACTTGCGTTTCTTGCGCGGCGAACAGCTTCCTCGCTGTATGACACGATATATTTCGCGTCGGTGTAGAGCGATTCGCCCGCTTTCGTGAGTTTCAGTCCGCGGTGCGTGCGCTCGAAAAGTTGAACTCCGACCTCGTTTTCCAAAAGATTTATCTGCTTTATGACGGCGGTTGAAGTGATGAAAAGTTCCTCCGCAGCCTTGTTGAAACTCCCCGCCTCGACGATTGCAATAAAGGTTTCGAGATGTGTGTTGTTCATTGCTTTGCCCCCTTTTTAATATTGTAACACAATCTGGGGAATTTTGCAATATGGGATATAAACGGAATTAAAATATTTTTAGTAATGTTAATGAAAAATTAGCTTTCGCGGAAAATTCAATTTATATGTTTTCTTTCACGCCTTAGACATTGCAGGACAATAATTTTCACAGCCAAAGCAGTTTTTGGCGCATATTCCTTCTGCTGTCAACTGTTTTTATATCGCGCTTCTATTTGCGCTATTACTGCGTCCATGTTGAACGACGAAGTTTGCATTTTAAAACTGTCGAGCGGCGGGGTGCTTGTTGGAGCGTATGTAGGAGCGCTCGCCGGAACGCTTGTTGGAACACTTTTCTGCCGGAAACAGCCGACAGTTGTCGGAGCATTGTAGAGTGCTGTTATGAGATACGCGCGAATGTTGCGTACAACACTTGTGTTGTTTTCAAGCGAAGTCAGAACGTGTTCAATATGCGCTCTTTTGATTTCAAGAAAGCGCTTTTTGACCTGCTCGGTCGGCAATTCCCCACTGTTCACGCGAACAGTTCCCCTTGTTGAACACATTATATTTACTTTAGTAATGCGGGTTCGCGGATATATTCCTTAGATGCTCGTCAGTTCTCCTGCCAAGGAACTTCGATTGAAAATGCACAAGACCATGCTGACGAGCAGCAACATTGTAAGCCGTTCGAACTTTGAATATCTCAAATCCGTCATTGCCGACACGCAGAAAAAAGCTGTAGCCATCTAAGGGAACTTCGAGAATTGCAGACAGCTTTATGAAATGTACTATTATTACTCTCTGATAGGGCAGAAACATTGCTTTATTGAGTGCTGTTATGCCTTTTAACTTCTGCCGAAATTAAAAATATGCCAAACGCCGCGTATCAAATCTAATACGCAGCGTTTATTATTTTATTTTTTACAAACAACCACTCTGCTCCCGATCCTGCTTAAAATATCGTTCGGAATTGTATCTGCACGCGCGGCAATTTCGTTTGCGGTTATCATTTCATCGCCTGAAGTTCCGATTACAACGGCAATATCTCCCTGTTTTACTTGCATTTGGGAAACGTCTATAATTGCCTGATCCATACATATTTTTCCGATAATTGGTGCACGCTGCCCGTTTATCAGAACCGAACATTGTCCGTCCGACAGCGCCCTTGGCAAACCGTCGGCGTAGCCTATTGCAAGCGACGCAACATGCATATCTTCATTTGCAACGCTTGTAAGACCGTAACCTATGGGTTCGCCTTTATACACTTTTCTGACGGAAGTGACGCGCGTTTTAAGTGACAGAACAGGCAGGAGTTTTGTGTTTTCCACGCCGCCGTATAACGCTATGCCGACGCGGACATAATCGCCGCCGAGATAACTGTAATTCAGCAGCCCGTAGCTTGCCAGCAAATGTACTTTCGGATAATATCCGCTCTCCGCAAGGCTTTCCACTATGTTATAAAATCTCTCGGATTGCTGCTCGGTAAATGACATATCGGACGGCGAGGTCGTTTCATCAGCGGAAAGATGAGTAAAAATTCCGTCTATTACAAGGTTTTTCATCTCAAAAATTCGCTGTATTTTACCTTGTTCCTCGCTTCGTATACCCAATCTCCTCATTCCCGTGTCAATTCCTATGTGACAGTGAATTTTTCCGTAATTATTAAGCATTTTTGCGTATTCATAACTTACGATTGTTTGAGAAAGCCTGAAAAAACGAAGCAGCGGAAACTGAGCGGGGTGGGTGTAACCTAAAATTAAAATCTCGCCCCGAATTCCGTGTTTTCGCAGTTCAGCTCCCTCGTCTGCGGTTGCAACGCAGAACGCCCTCACGCCCATTTTGTTTAATTCTTGTGCAATCAAAACCGCTCCGTGACCATAGGCGTTTGCCTTAACGGCAGGCATAAGCTCAGAATTTTTCGGAGATATTTTACGAAGAAATTCAACATTATTGCGCAGAGCATTGACGTCAATTTCCGCCCAGGCGCGTGCAGTCGGACAGTGTAAAGCATTGTACAAATTTCGTGCTTTTCTTGTAATAATGACCGCAAATATTGAAAAAATAAACGAAAATACAGCGGTCAGAATAAATAAAAGCAACTCTCGCTTTTCAAAAAAATTCTCCGAAAATATTTTAGAAATTCCGCGCAGCACAATAATTATCAGCGGGTGAATAATGTAAATCCACATCGAGATTTTCCGCAAAATCGGCTGCTGCCGAATTTTTACAGAGTTCAGAAGCGCAAATAAAAACAGCATTGTCGGAATTAAAAAAACATACATACTGTCGTGACGAGGTGTGTTAGAGCATTTAAGCAAAAATGCCTCTGCGGTCATTAAAACAAAGGATATTTCGGCGGCGACAACAACTTTTTTAGGGTCAAATTTCACACTTGTCTTTTTTAATATTGAACCTAAGAGCAGAAATATCGGCGCGAAAAACAATCCGTTTCTTGTGTAGGAAAAAACGCTGAATAAAATGCTGTAGAATATTTTGAGCGGGGGTAATGCAATCCCATAATAGCTGTCGCCGAATACGCCGATTATGTATAAAATTATTGCTATTGCGAACGCATTTTTCGCGCTTATTTTTTCGAGAAAATGTACGATAAAAATCCCCATAATGCAGGCGGGGAAGTACCACAAGTGATAATAATAACCGTCAAAAACAAGCATTTTGAGAGCTTTACCAAGTGAAAAACCACTGAAATATCCCGAATAGATACTAAGCGGCAAATACAATAAAGTAACCGCAAGATACATTTTTGTGAGTTTTAAAATCGCACTTTTTGGGCGTTCAAGGTTCGTATAAAAACCCGTTACCATAAAGAAAAACGGAACGGCGGTTCTGGAGATTATTCTTGTGAGAAAAATATCCGCATACGGATTTATCGTTTCAAGCGGAGAAGTGTGGATTGAAATTACGAGTATAGCCGCTATCATCCGAAACCAGTCAAACATTCCGCTTTTCTCGTTTTCGGTCATTTTTACGTTCCCCATTTCGTAATGATAAATCCGCCGCAATTATTCCCCGAAACGCAGAGCTGCGCGCTCAATTTCGGCAAATAATTTCCGCTTGCAAGATACGATATTTCAAACGTCTTTTCGGCGTTTTTATAAATCAGCGGATCATTTGGAAATTTAAATTGCGTCAGAAATTCAATGTATTCCTCAAGAACAAAGCTGTATTTAAGCATAATTTCCGCGTGCGGAACGCCGACATATCTGAAATGCCACGGCTCATGAGAAATTTTTGTTATGTGTTCTTTGCCTTTGGGATAGCGCAGTATAAAGCCGTATTTTGCCGCAGCCGACTTGAATTTTCCGCATATTCCGTCGTCGGGAAATTCAGGTCGGATAAAATCTATATATTTTTGCGTTTTACCCAAATCAATTGCAAGTCCTGTCTGATGTTCGCTGTGTCCGGGAATTGCTACAAACTTCTCCGTAAATTCAATGCCGCTTTCTTTAAGACAGTTATCCCAGATCTCCTGCTGCTCCTGTAATGAACGAAATCCGCTTACGGGAGAAATGCCTGTCCAACCGTCGATTTCTTTCATCAATAAATCAAGCTGCATAGCCGCCTCACGCCGCAGCATAATTTTAGTATTGTTTATGTAAACCAAATCATTCGGAGTTTCATGTATAGGAAAATCGGGATTTACCAAAATTAAATTTCCCGAAACTACATCTGTCTTATTCATTTGTTGCACCCTCGATAATCATTTCAACGACCTGCGAAAACGTGTATCCTGCGGCTTTCATCATAGACGGGAAACGGCTGTGTTCCGTAAATCCGGGAATGGTGTTCACCTCGTTAAAAATTATATTTCCGTTTTCATCAAGGAACATATCAACACGCGCAAACCCTTTGCAGCCCAAAGTTTTGTAAATTGTCTTTGCGGTTTGCTTTATTTGATTTGAAATGTCTGCGGCAACAGGCGCGGGACAGAGTATTTGAGAAGTTTTCGGAGTATATTTTTCGGTATAGTCAAAAAATCCGTCCTCAATTTTTATTTCGTCAACCTCTCCCGTTATAAGGTCGTTATTGCCCATAACAGCGCAGCCGACCTCAACGCCTTTTATTTCCTGCTCAATAATTATCTCGCTGTCAAATTCAAATGCTTTTTTAACTGCACTTATCAATTCGTCAGCATTGACAACTCTTGAAATTCCGCATGACGAGCCGCCGCGCAGAGGTTTGACGTATGCGGGAAAACCTATTTCAAGTTCAATTTCCGCAGTGTCGATCTTGTCGCGCATTGAAAAAACACGACCCGCAGGCACAGCAATGTCCGCTGTAGAAACCAATTTGTGCGCTCTGAACTTGTCCATACAAATTGCAGAAGAAAGCGTACCGCAGCCGCAAAGAGGTATTCCTGCGAGTTCGATCAAGCCTTGAAGAGTGCCGTCCTCGCCGCCCATTCCGTGCATAACGGGAAAAGCGGCGCTTATAGTTATGTTTTCCGTTTTCGTTATCAGGCATTTTGACGTTCTGTCAGGCGATAGAACAGCTTTCTCGCATCTTTCAAGCTTGTCCGCACGGATATTATCAATACTTCCCCAAAAGTGAAACCATTTGCCCTTTCTTGTTATCCATATCGGAACGGCGTTGTATTTTTTCGGAAAATTTTCCAGAACAGACGCCGCGGACTGCAATGAAACACTGTATTCCGACGACGTACCTCCAAAAATTACAGCTATATTTTTCCCCATTTGAATTTCCCTCTTTTATTGCATTTTATAATATCATCTTTTAAACATGGATTGCTTGTTTTTATCATAATTGGCGGTTTTTCAGCATAGTTGGCAGATCGTTGTATCAAATAAAAACAGCATAACGTCCATGCTTGCGGCTTTTGCCATTAACAATTATAACGCGCTAATAAAAAACATTCAAGCACGTTTTTTAAATGTAAGAAAATCTTCAGAAATAAGTCAGAAAATCTTCAGAAATTATCGCGTGCCGTGTGGCAGTAAAAAAGGACTTCTAAAAAAGCGGCGGGAGATACTGCGAAATCTATACTTATCTCCACGGCGGTGCGCTTGCAGGCGTTCAACATTCCCGAAGTTATGGATTTGACGTGCTGCGACAATATTCACCTTGAAATGATAGGCGACGAGAAAACGGTGATGTACATAATCATACCAAGTTCCGACGATACTTTTAATTTTCTTGCGGCGATGATGTACACACAGCTTTTTGACGTTTTGTATGACAGGGCGAATTTTAAGCACGGCGGTCGGCTCCCTATTCACATTCGCTGTTTTTTGGACGAGTTTGCAAACGTCGGAAATATCCCGCACTTTGAGGAGTTGTTGGCAACAATGCGCTCGATGGAGATTTCGGCAAATGTAATAATTCAGAACCTTTCGCAGTAAAAAAAGATGTACAAGGACAGTTGGGAAAATGTTCTCGGCAATTGCGACAGCCTTTTATTCTTAGGCGGACAAGAGCCTACTACTCTCGAACATATTTCCAAAACGCTTGGTAAGGAAACAATCAACACGCGCTTCCGAAACAGATCGCGCGGCAGGCAAGGTTCGACTTCGGAAAACGACGGTATCTTGTGCGCGAGCTTATGACCGTGGACGAATTGAAATTAATGAAAGACAACGAGTGTATTCTGTTTGTACGCGGTATTTATCCGTTTTTCTGCAACAAGTTTGTTATTGAAAAACACCCGAATTACAAGCGATTAGAGGACTTTGACAGTCAAAAAGCTATTTTATCAAGGATATTGAAACGGTGAAATTCAATGGCGATACCGAAGCGGACAGCGGTGAGGATATATATTCGGAGTCTGTTGAGAACAATGATGTTGCCGATAAATCTTCAAGCGAAGATGTTCCCAAAAAAGATGATGAAATTGAGCAGTCGGTCGCAATTGAATATATAATCGAACATCAGGTGCATACGGTAAGTGAACCGAAAAAGTTTCCCAAAGCCCCGAAAACAGGCTCGGCGGCAAGTTTGGATGATACGGATATGGTCGTTACGGCTGCTCCGCATTTAAGACCACCGTACACGGAAGTAGCGGAGGAAAGCTATCTCGATGATTTGGATAATTTAAAATTACCATATGAACTACACGTTCAATAATGCAATAAAAATCCTCGACGTATCGCCGTTTAACAGCAGTATTCGAGTTATCGATACGGCTATGACGGCGGTCGAGGGAGCGGAGTTGGTGCTTGTTTCAATGTTCTTTGCAATTCAGCTATGTAATGATACAATGTTGCTGAAATTGCAAAGCTACGAACAGATTTTTAAGCTGTTTTTTTAAGTTCATTTTGGCAAAGGTCATTGTTCAGAACGCAAAAGGCATAATGGGAATTTTGTTTAACGGATTTAATTCCATAGCCGCAAGTCTTGGCAGTACGAATTACGGATTTCTTTTGCAGTTCGGAGTAGACGCTATAATTCAGCATTCTGACAGCGGTGGTTTTCTGAATTTAAATTATCTGCTGAAATATCTTGAAACAATGCCGACGTTCCTTATTTTTGGGGGTGCTTGCTGGGTTATCAACTTGATTTTGATAGGCAGACTTTTTGAAATAATCGTCTACACGGTCATTTCACCTATTCCGCTTGCGACGTTCGCGGCTGAGGGTTGGTATGACAGCGCGAAAGCGTTTGTAAAGAGCTATGCGGTGGTTTGCCTGCAAGGCTTGGTGGTTATTGTGGGCAGTAATTCTTATTGACGAGCCGCTTATGTTTGCGGGATTTTTCCGATACAACGATATGCAGTTTGAGCAGTTTGAGGTGGAGTATTTCTACCACATTCTTGCAGTGAAAAAATACCGCGAAATGGGCGGGAATAGTGACAATATGGACGCTGTGGAATTGAATTTTACAGACGCGAAAATCGCCGAAACGGTGGAACGGTTCTATACCTTTGAATATTCATACAGTTACGGTCATTACAGCGGAAACGACTGCCAAAAAAGGACCCGTACAGTGGTTCATAATCGTGGAACAAAGGACGAGTGGACGGAAACGATAACCACCTATTACTGTGACAAAAATCATCAGTGGCTGCACGGGAAAGTTACAAACAAAACGCTTGACGAGGAATTGGAGCGGTGCAGAGCAAATATTGTCAAGACAAAAGGCAAAATAGAATTTCATAAGGATATGCTCAAGAAATTGGAGCATAAAGAAATAGAACAGCTTGAACTGATCGGCGCAATAAAGCTGCAAGATCTGCATAGCATTATCAGCACGCGCGGCTATAATATTGACGACCTGCGCGAAGCTATGATAGCAGGAGATTTCAGCGGCATTATTCCGCAAAATCCTGCTGAAAAAACTGACGGTCAAGCCGAAACTCCCGCGCCGCTCACGGAAGATATTCCTCAAAAAGAAGGCAAGTTAAGTTCCGGTGATGAAAATTCACAGGAGGAAAATAAATCAGCGGCACCCGCTGATAAGGACAATAATCTTGAAAGGAAGAATGAGATATGATGTTTGCTGCAATTAAGAATGAAATCAAGGACTCGCTGTTTTGCTTTTTTATGGAGCAGAGCGCGGCGGTTGGCAGAATTTCAGTTGAGGAAGTGGAAAACCTCACGAACAAGGCGTTTGAGGTGTTCGGGAAAAATCCCAACGCGCATATCGACCCCATTTCTATGTACCGTTACCACTTTTACGCTGGCGAGGAATACACAGGAGAAATTTTCCCCGAAACAATCAAGGAGAACGGCGTTCTTTGCGAACGGTGTCTGCACCTCGGAACGTTTCTCGCAAAGGAGTATTCGGATAATGTTGAGAAGATAATCACGCGCGGCTACGATGTGGTTTACGATCTCGACAAGGAAGAAATAAAGCTGTTTTGTCGGGTGGTGTTCTCGGATAACAGCATTGTGACCATTTACCGCGTGGAAACGCAGTATTTTGAGGATTTCGATGTGACGGAATTTATGCTTGACCTCACGTCGCAGAT
>CANRDI010000031.1 GCA_947629335.1 uncultured Clostridia bacterium
GACTGCGACGGAACGCCTTCCGAATTGAAAACATTCGTCATGGTGAACCATTGGGGAACGGTTATCGTGAAAGAGCCTATTGACGGTGCAGACAAGGGAATTGTCCTTAATGATGAGGATTTTAATTATCTCGGCGAGGATATGACACTCAACGAATTTGCAAATCCTGCTCCCAAAATGGAGCAGACAATATAACTAAATTAGTGCCTGTGAAACAACAGGCGCAGCTGTAAATCCAAAATGAAAATATCGCCTGTTGTTTTGCGGGAGCGCAAACGGGAGGTGATGAAAATGAACAGCTTTATGAGCTGGATAGGCGGCAAGAAATCGAGCCGCGACATAATAAATCCGAGATTTCCGATGTACTATGAAAAGTATGTGGAAGTGTTCGGCGGGGGCGGTTGGATACTTTTCGCAAAACCGCCGAACAACGATTTCGAGGTGTTCAACGACGCAAATTCCAACATTTCAAACTTGTTTTATTGCGTTCGTGAGCACAGCGCGGAGCTTATTGAAAAACTGCGTTATGTGCTGAACAGCCGCGAGGATTTCGACCGCATTAAGCACATAATTTCCGAGAAAGCGGAGATGGGCGATGTTAAGCGGGCAGCGGAGTTCTATCAGCTTATCCGCTACAGTTACGCAAGTTCATGCGACAGTTTCGGCGGAAAACCCCATTCAATGTGGGGAGATTTTCCGCTTATTGAACAGGCTTCACGGCGATTGCAGAAAGTTGTAATTGAAAACAAGGATTTTGAAAAACTCATCTCGTCACAGGACAGCGAGGTGAGTTTTTTCTATTGCGATCCGCCGTATTTCTCGACTGAGGATTACTATTCAAATGTAGGATTTTCAAGTGATGATCATAAGCGTTTGAAAAGCGTTCTCGAAAAAATTTGCGGGAAATTTCTGCTGTCGTACAATGACTGTCCCGAAATCCGTGAGTTGTACAGCGGTTTTGAAATGTACTCAAATGATAGATTAAACAACATGGAAGAGTTGACTATACTGATAGATACTCTTTTTTCTAAAAGTTATTGACTTTCTTAATAGGAGCTTGTATAATATTGATACGGGAAAGAATTTAATTTCTTACTTAAATCGAAATTTATGGAGGAATCAGATAATGCCTCAAATGAATAAAGGTGGCAAATTTATATTTGGGAAATCATTGATCCGGAGTGATGGTGTCCTGCAATTTCCCTCTCAGGCGATTCAAGAGTATAATATCGCAACAGAAGGGAAGGTTTATCTGTTTACGGGCAGCAAAAGCACAGGCGGGTTTTGTGTTACACGGAAAGGATTGCTTGAACCGTCAAAGCTCGGACATATTGTCACCGAAACACCGGAATTGAGAGAATATACTTCCAAGGAAGGTGATTTCATCAAATATAAAGGGAGATCCTATGCTTGGGTAAGTATTACAGAAGATGGAAAAATCGCGCTGACAGAAGACATGATGAAGTTTCTGAAAATTGGAATTGGGATGAAATTATTGTCGATTCGCAGTAGTGATATTGCATTTACAATGGGTGCTTATGGAAGATTAGTCGAGGAATCGATAAAACACGAAAGCGAAATTCCAATATACTGAGAGATTCAAATTCTGATTTATCTAAGCCGTCAAATCTTTTGGCACGCTCGAAAAGCGTTTCGCGCAAGTCCAAATCAGCATTGTCGAAAATACCGAATTAAAGCACGTTCTCAAGGCATTTTGAGGGCGTGCTTTTTTGTTGGAAAATATTCCGTAGCGCAAGTTCAGACGGCGAACGTGCGGAATTCTGCCGTTCGGATTTTCTCGGAATAATTGCAGATGAAAACATTCCCGAATGGGCGCAGGAAAAACTTTCGGAGATTTCCGAACAGAAAAATGAAACGCCCCAAATCAAGATGTAAAGCCGCCTGTTGCCCTTTGTTGCGGCACATCCTGCGCCGCTTTGGGGCAACTGCAGCAACGTCCTTGTTGCTGCGGAGAAATTCGCGGTTTTTGCATAAATAAAACAATTCGGCGTGCGGTGGTTGCTGAATTTAATTCAGATTCGAGCCGCAGAAATATTGTCGAAAACGTAATTGAAATTTAGCGTCACGCCGCCTAAAGAAAGGAAATTCAAATGAAAATTGACGTAAGGATTAACAGCCTGACGACCGGCGACAGCAATGTGAAAGCGATCGCCTCGGCAAATCTCGACGACTGCTTTGCGGTCAAAAATATCCGCGTTGTCGAGGGAAAAAACGGACTTTTCGTGTCCATGCCCTCGTACAAAGGCGCGGACGGAGAGTACCACGATCTGTGTTTCCCTACCACTCCCGAATTCAGAAAACAGCTTAACAGCGCGGTTTCGGAGGCGTACAAACAGGCAATCGTGCAAATTCAGGAGCAGGCAAACGCAAATTTTACTCAGTCGGAGCAGACTAACGAGTCTGCCCCGATAATGTCTATGTAATCAAATTTCAGGAGGTATTTTTTATGAGAAACATTTTCAATTTTGTTAAGACGGCAGCAAAGGCTGTTAAGTCAAAAATTAGCGCAGTTGCAACAGCCGTAAGAACGGCGGTTTTCAGGCTTGCAGTTCGCAGCAATACCATGCTTGCGGAAACCCGCGCCGAGAATTTCGTGGACAGCGGCATTAAAATACTTATCGCGGTAGTTATAGGCGCGCTGCTGCTCGGCGGACTGTATGCACTCTTCGGCGACACAATTATGCCGACTGTCACGGATAAAGTCGAGGATATGTTCAACTTCAAGGGCTGATGACAGGCTCTGTTGTGCAGTTTGCCGCAATTTCGGCTTTACTCGCTTTCGCCTCGGCAAAGGACATAAAAACCCGCGAAATTCCGAATTGGATCAGCGTCAAGATTTTAATTTTAGCATTTCTTGACTTCAATATTCAAAATCTTTGGGGTATAATTCCCACAGCAATTTTCTTTTTCACTGCGTTATTCACGGGGAAAATTGGCGGCGGTGATGTAAAGTTAATTGCGGCATTGAGCATTGTTTGCGGACTTTGGGGCAGCCTTGCGCTGCTCTTTGTCGCGCAAATTTCAATGCTTGTTTATTACGGAATTTCCGTAATCGTGCAGAAAATTTGCGGCAGAGTGGCAAGTAAATCCTTGCCGTTTGTGCCGTTCATAACCTTTGGTTATGTATTAACAACAATTCTTTTTTGAAAGGAAAAAACATGAACTTTTTGAAAAACAGAACAGTCCTCGGCGTTGTCTGCATTGCGCTTGCGCTCGTTATCTGCTTCGTTATAACGCCGCTTTTTAATGCGTCAAAGAACAGCACAGCGCAAGTTGTCCGAGTTAAAAATGACATTAAAATCGGTCAGGAAATTACGGCGAAAGATGTTGAAACCGTAGAGGTTGGAGCGTACAATCTTCCCGACGACGTTATTAAAAAGACCGAAGATATTATCGGAAAATATGCGTCTTATGAAATGCTGAAAAATGAATATGCAATGTCATCGAAAATAAGCGATACTCCCGCCTCGGAAAACGCCTATTTATACGGCTTGACTGGCGAAAAGCGCGCAGTTTCAATAACGATACCGTCCTTTGCGGGCGGGCTTTCGGGAAAACTCATTTCGGGAGATATTGTTTCTGTTATTGCAGTTGACTACAAGGAACAGGGCGAAACACTTGTTCCCGATGAATTGCAGTATGTCGAGGTCATTGCGGTTACGGACAAAAACGGCAACGACGAGGAAACCGTTACCGTAAAGCCTGATGGCGAGGAAGAAACCGAACTGCCCGAAACAGTGACGCTTTTAGTAACTCCCGAACAGGCGAATATCTTAGCGGAACTTGAAGCCGAGGGTGAGATACATCTCGCGCTTGTTTACCGCGGGGAACCCGAAACAGCGAAGAAATTTATTGACGTTCAGGAGAAAATTTTGGAGGAAAATGAAGAAGAAAGCACAACGTCCGAAGTACCGCAAACACCCTCGCAGAGCGAGATTGCCGAGGAAAATACCGGCGAAAATAATTCCGAAATAAATACCGAAAATAATTCGGATAGCAATTCCGAAACGGAGGTGAATTAAATGCCGAATTTGTTTAAGGCGTTCAAATCCAAGGACGCTGACGAAGAAATTGACCTTGAATTTGACATAAATTCGCCGTATAGCAGCAGCTTTGAAATGCCGCCCGATAGACGGGATAATCAGGTGCTGGCGGTGTGGGGATCGCCCTCTTCGGGCAAGACGATTGTTAGCGTTAAACTTGCAAGATATATCGCATCGCAGAAAAAGAATGTAATACTCGTGCTTGCGGATATGTCCGCGCCGCCTTTGCCATACGTCTGCCCCGCAGCGGATCTGGAGTGCGAAAATTCGCTCGGAAATATTCTCGGCGCGGCTCATGTTGACGGGAATTTAATTCGTCAGAACGCAATTCTCCACAAGAAAAACGAGTATCTCACAATGCTTGCAATGCTCAAAGGCGAAAATGCGTTCAGCTATGCCCCGTACACGGAAACTCAGGCGCGGGAACTAATTTCGGAACTTCGGAAAATGTGCGATTTCATAATAATCGACTGCACGAGCAATATAACTAATGACGCGCTTTCGGCGGTTTCGCTTATTGAATCCGACGCGGTTCTGCGTTTGGTTTCGTGCGATTTGAAATCCATAAGTTATCTCAATTCGCAGCTCCCGCTTTTGTTGGACAACAAATTCAACGCCAACAAGCAATACAAAGCAGTCAGCAATGTTTCGTCATTTCAGGCTGATGAAAATATTGAGCAGACGGTAGGCGGCGTCAGCTTTAAAATTCCGCACAGCGACGAGGTTTACAGGCAGTTTCTTTCGGGGAATTTATTCGCGGGACTTTCCGAAAAGGACAGTCGGGATTTTCGGAAAGCTGTGTCAAAAATAGCAAACGAGGTGTTCTGCTTATGAGTTTAACTTCTCAGAACAGCACACAGAATTTGTTTTTCAAGTCCGAGAATGTTAAAAATTTTTCCGAGGTTTTAAGCGAAGTCCAGTCGGAAATTTCGGGCAAATATTCGTCGCTTTTAGTTGACGGAACAAACAACAATGAGCAAAAACAGCAAATAAAGAGGTATATCGAAAAGTTTCTGCTCGACAGAAAAATAGCTGTCGAGGGGCTTTCCCAAGCGGAATTAGCGGATAAGCTGTACTCGGAAATGGCGGAGTTTTCGTTCCTCACAAAATACATTTTCGGCGAGGGAATTGAGGAAATTAACATCAATTCTTGGGACGACATTGAAGTTCAGTACAGCAATGGGGATAACGTTAAACTTGATGAAAAATTCAATTCTCCCGAACACGCAATAAACGTTGTGCGGCGAATGCTTCATGTTTCGGGAATGGTTCTTGACAACACTTCCCCCGCAATTCTCGGTCACTTGTCGAAAAACATCCGCATAGCCGTGCTGAAAACTCCGCTTGTTGATGAAGATGTGGGAGTTGCCGCGTCAATAAGAATAGTCAATAGTCAGAAACTGAAAAAAGAGGACTTCATCAAATCGGGAACAGCGACGGACGAGATGATGGAACTGCTTTCCTCGCTCGTCAGATACGGCGTTTCAACGACAATTGCGGGAGCGACATCAAGCGGAAAAACAACGCTCACAGGCTGGCTGCTTACTACCATTCCGCACGACAAACGCATTTTTACGATTGAAAACGGTTCGCGCGAACTTGACCTCGTTGAAAGGGATTCTGACGGAAATATAGTCAACAAAGTTGTCCACACAATTACACGGGAAAGCGAAGATGAACGAAAAAGCATTTCGCAGGATGACTTGTTGGATATGGCTTTGCGCTTTCACCCCGACTATATCGTTGTGGGAGAAATGCGATCTTCCGAGGCGGATTCCGCACAGGAGGCGGCTCGGACGGGGCATACGGTAATCACGACAATTCACTCAAATTCCTGCGAATCCACATGGCGCAGAATGGTGACGCTATGCAAACGCAAATACCCGAACGTTGACGATAACGTAATTCTGAACCTTGTGACCGAGGCGTTCCCTATTGTCGTTTACGCAAAGCAGCTCGAAAATAAACAGCGCAGAGTTATGGAGATCATGGAATGTGAAATTTGCGCGGACGGAACACGGAAATACCACTCGCTGTACCGTTACAAAATCTCCGAAAACCGCATTGTGAACGGGAATTATATCATCAACGGCAAGCATGAAAAGATTGAAAACATTTCACTTTCACTTCAAAAAAGACTGCTTGAAAACGGTATGCCGCAAAGTGAATTAAACGCGCTTTTGAAAGGAGAAACAAAGAGTTGAACGCAATATTAACGGTGGCTTGTATCGGCTTGGTTGTGGGATTTTTTCTGCTTTTCAAAATATCTCCCATGGAATTTACCGAGGGGATTTTCACGAAAATCCTCGCCAGACCGAACAGCATAAAATCCCAAATAAACGAGGCAGTAAAACGCAAAAAACCGAACATTTTCCGCAGAGAAATTTCCGAGGCGCAGGAAATATTAAGGCTTACAAACCGTTCGCATATGTTCGGGATTTTGTGCGCCTGCTCCCTCGGTCTGGCAGCGATAGGAATATGTGTTTCGATTGCAGTCGGGAATGCTTTCCTTGCGCCCGTAATGGCGGTAGGGCTGATGTTCGTGCCGTTCTGGTATGTCAAAACAACTGCCGTGAATTACAAAAAGGCCATTTCATCGGAACTTGAAACCGCGCTTTCAATTATTACAACAGCTTATCTGCGAAACGAGGACATTATAACTTCAATTGAGGAAAATGTGCATTACCTCAACGCGCCTGTTAAAGCGGTTTTCGAGAACTTTATAAGCAGAATAAAGCTCTCAAATCCCGACATTTCCGCCGCAATTCTCGACATGAAAACCAAGATAGACAACGAGGTTTTCCACGAATGGTGTGACAGCCTTATCCTATGCCAGAGCGACCGCAGTTTGAAATCCACGCTTACCCCGATTGTAAACAAATTGTCGGATATGCGCGTAGTGAACGCGGATCTTGAATATTTAATCACAGGTCCGCGCAAGGAATTTATTTCAATGGTGTTTCTCGTGATCGGAAATATTCCGCTGTTGTATATGCTGAATAAGGCGTGGTTCAACAGCCTTATGCACACGGTGTTAGGGCAGATAATTCTCGCGGTTTCGGCGGTTGGGATTTTCATTTCAACTGCGTTTGTGGTGAAACTTACAAAGCCTATTGAATACAAGCGTTAAAGGAGGTGCGGGTTTGGAAATTTTAATAATCTTATTCGGAATTTCTCTTGCGGCAGGCTTGTATTTTCTGTTGGCAAATGCTCTGAAGATCCCCTATCTTAAAACATCGAAAGCCGTGATGAACGCAGGGAGAAGTGACAAAAAACTGTCGAAATCCATTGAGGCGATTATGCTCGAAATTGCCGCGAAAATAGGGAAAATTATCCCGATAGACGAGTACAAGAAATCCCGCCTTGAAAGCACTTTAAAGTCTGCGGGAATTAAAATGACGCCCGAAACGTTTACCGCGCTTGCCCTGCTCAAAGCCTTTTGTATCGCGGTTTTGGCGATACCCTGCGCGTTTTTTATGCCGCTGTTAATTCCGTTTTTCATTATTCTCTCTGTCGCGGTTTACTTTCGTGAAACGGGAAAAGCTGACGAGAAAATGCGCGAAAAGCGAAATGCAATTGAGCAGGAATTGCCGAGATTTACTGCGACAGTCGAGCAGGAATTGAAGTCCTCGCGCGATGTTCTCGCAATACTCGAAAATTACAAAAAACATTCGGGAGTGCACTTTTCGCACGAACTTGACGTAACGTGCGCGGATATGCGGAGTTCAAGCTACGAGGCGGCATTGACGCGCTTTGAGGCGAGAATAGGCTCGGCGCAGCTTTCCGATGTGATCCGCGGGTTAATATCCGTTATCCGCGGCGATGACAGCGCGGTTTATTTCAAAATGCTCTCTCACGATTTCAAACTTATAGAACTTCAAAGGCTCAAAGCAAAAGCTGCGAAGATACCGCCGAAAATACGCGTTTTCAGCTTTGTGATGTTAATGCTGTTTCTCTTAACTTATCTTGCGGTAATGGGAATGCAATTGCTCGACTCGCTGTCGGCATTCTGACGGAGGTGATATAATGCTAAAATTATTACGTTCAAAACGCGGAGAGGGGTATTTTGATGTGGTCATAGTTGTGCTTGTCGTGGTAATGGTGTTAGCGTTAATTCTGGCAGCCGCGCCCGTTGTGTCGGCGAAAATTCAGCTTGACAACTACGCAGACGAACTTGTGCGCGAGGCTGAAATTGCGGGAAGAATAGGCGCGGAAACCTCCGCGAGAGCGCAGATACTTACCGAAAAGACAGGACTTGCTCCCGCAATTCAATGGTCGAGGACGGGTAAAGTGCAGTTAAATCAGGAATTTACGGTCACCTGCACCTACAAAATGGACATCGGTTTCGGAGAGTTCGGCAGTTTTCCTATTACATTAACCTCAAAGGCAAGCGGGAAAAGCGAGGTGTACCGGAAATGAAGAAAATTTGCAGACTTTTACGCTCGAAAAAAGGCTTTTCCTCCGCGCCGTGGGCGGTTATTTTAACGCTTGTTTCGCTGATGTTATTCGTGGTTTTGTGGCAGTTCGCAAGGCTTGTTACAATTTCGGCGGGAGTTAAGGACGCGGTGCAGTCTGCCGTTATTTCAGCGTCCGTCAGCAATTACGCCAACGTCTATGACGGCATTCGGGAGGGGTATTCCGGCGGGTACAAATATTCGGGAAGCTCGTGGAAAACGTCCGTTTCAACCGGAGATATTTACGGCAGGCTCGACAATTTGCTCGGTTTGAAAACCCTTAACGGAAAACACTCAAAAACTACTTCTGACGGAGTTGAATACAGCGTTTACGGACTTTCCGTAGAAGTTGAAAACGCGGAATTTGCTCCCGCATCGGGAGATATTCCGCAGTTCTCCGCGACTTCGGACATAACCCTTGAAGTGCCGCTGTCGTTCTTCGGAAAGGTGTTGCCGCCGATGAAAATTCGGCTGTCGGTCAAGTCAAAATATATGCCGAAATTTTAATGAATATCCACAGGAAAAAAGAAAGCATTTTGTTGCTTGTGAAGATTTTTCCGAAAACTACTGGATTTTTTCGGCAAGATATGGTAAAATGAGAACATGGAAAAGTACCGACAAGAAAGGAACGGTGATTTTTATGACACTGAAAACAAAAAGGAATATAGCGATAGGCGGCGGAACGGTATTATGCGCGGCACTCGCGGTGCTGATCGCAGCAAGGTTCATACCCGAACCCGAAACGGTAGTTCCGAGTGTTCCCAAACAAAGTTCATCATCGCAAGTAGTTGTTGAAATGTCAACAACAAAACACGAAGAAACAAATCCGCAGGATAATTCCTCGGTTAGTTCTCAGCTTGAAAATGACGAGCCAAAAACCGACGAACCCGAAAAAGATAATGCAGACGAAAACAGCATTACGGAGGTAGTGCAGAACTTCCCCGAACCCGAAAAAACTGAAAGCGCTGCACGGAACGAGAAGCCCGAACCTCCCAAGATTGAGGACGAGGAAATGCTCACGAACCCCGACAAAGAGACTGCCTACGAACCCGAACAAACAAATCCGCAGCAAACAACTTCCGTAACTAACACAGACACCCCAAAACACGGTGATACCAAAGACGGAATGATATACATTGAGGGCTTTGGCTGGGTCAAGGACGAGGGCGGTGGCGGAGTAGGATACACCGACAGCGAAATGTACGAGAATGGTAACAAAATAGGTTACTTCGGATAAAATATAATGCGCTGAGTTAAATGCTCGGCGCATATTTTTTGGAGGTGATTTTATAAAATTCAAGAAAATTTTTGCCGCCTTTACGTTGGCGGCATTTTGTTTGCAGACGACTGCTTTCGCCTCAACAGGCGATCCGAATATAGACAACGGAGGCGGCGACTTGCAAAACGGTACTTCTCAGAATTTCTGGCATCCGGGTGATGACGGAGTTCGTATCACGGTGGTTGATTCCGAAACAGGTGCGGTTAAATCCACGTCCATTGACTACACCAATAAAAAAGAAAGCGATATACGTTTCCATTTCGGCAAAGTTTGCAAGTCCGAATATGTAAGCGGAAGAACGCTTTCACCCTCAACTTCGGCTTACAATTACATCAATCCCATTGAATTTATGCCCACAATTATTTCTGACGGCGACAATCTCGTCGCTGATATCGATAAGATCCGCGATTATTTCACTGACGAACAAGTGGTTAAGCGTATAGCAGAACACACGGAAATACCGTTCAACGAACTTACAAACGGCGATTACAAGCTGATGCTGGAGCCTGTTATGTACATCACCTACAACGGCGTAAAAACAGCAATGACCGCGACCGAGGCGGCGCTCTACAATCTTAAAACGGGCGGCGACTTATTAAGAAAATTCGCACCTTTGTCGCATAAAAATCTCCCGCTTGCTATGTTTCTTGAAAAGGACGATTTAGGCTATAAGGCGTGGACGGGCTCAACCACCTCGCGCGCAACGGACAGCGACATTATACAATATCTCGGCATAGGAATTGTTTCGTTTAAGGAAAAAGAGGAAGATGTTGAGATAAAGACAAGCGATTATGACTACCGAACAGACACCGATGTGTACACAAGCGTTACAGTCACGGGCGGAGAACACAATCCCGACAACCCCGTGACCGTTAAGTTTTACATCAAGAACAAGGTATACACGGTCGGCAATGTCGTGTTCCCGAAAGGCGATTCTCAGCTTGTATGGTGCAAATGGCATACTCCGAATACCGAGCAGACCGTGAACATAAAAGTTACCGCAACGGGCGGCGCATCTGTAAGCAACGCAAATATATCCGCAAAAATTGTTAACCTTGATGAAAATCCTCCGCCCGATCCGCAGGCAGACGATAGAAACGACAGTTTTAGGGCAGTTTCCGTTCCCTCAAATCCTCAGAAAACTTCCGCGTCATGGAGCGTCTGGGAGGCTTATTGGAAATCTGATTGGGAATGGAAAGCCGACTGGAAGTGGGAAAACAACAAATGGACAGACCACGGCAAATGGGCAGATAACGGCGATTGGGAGTTTCAAAGCAAATCTTACAGCGTTTCACTAAACGCAAATATGGATATATCTCCCGATACAAAAAATCCCACGGCAGCGGGAAATGTGATGAAGTCCGGCTACGGAATTAACGAAAAAATTACTGCTTCATTTTCGGGGAACGGTGAGCATACCGCATTGCAGAACGCGATTTCGTACTTCCCCGAATTTTATTACAAGACCTATTGGAGATTGCTCGAAAGCACCTCTGCAAACGTTCTTGAATTCAGGAAAAACAAATACAGCACCTACAACAACCGAACGCACTTTTCTCCCGTATGGTATCCCGACGGGAATTATAAGGTGTATACATGGGCGATAGACTGCTGGACGCCTGCGGGAATGCTGTCCGCAAATTTAACCGACAGCGTTACAATTCGCGGAAATGTATATGACGATTGGCATATTGCTCCCGCAAATTAAAGCAGGAGCCTTTAATGAAAGGAAAAATTTAAGATGAAATTTTCAAAAATTATTTGTATAACACTTGCCCTGATAACGGCGGTTTCGGTGATGTCTGTGACCGCTTTTGCGTCAGGCACAGGCAACGTTGCGGGAGCCATAGAGGGTACATGGAAAGCGGCGTCCGGGCAGATAAAACAGGTCGTGAACAACGTTGTGTTCCCCATAATCGACCTTATTCTGGCGGTTTTCTTTTTCGCAAAGCTTGGTCTTTCGTATTTTGATTGTGCGTCCGTAAAGGCGATGTAATAATTTTGGGAACAGCAGCTCAACAGGCGTGAGCTTTATGCCTGTCATCAATCGGTTTACCCAAGGCGGAAACGCTGCAGGGAAAAATAGCATACCGATAAACCCATAAGTTGAAAAGTTGCCGTTTCACGACTAAATGGGGAGATGAGATGAAGTATATGAGGATAAAGGCTGAATTGCTTGAATTGCAGTCCGAGGTGTTTATGTAGGAACTATGACGAAAGGCAGCTATAAACGTCATATCACACAACCGCAGTATGTTAGTCGAGTACAAGCGGCAAAGCCATTGTGTGAACCAACCACATAGGTGGAAAAGGGCGAAAACAATATCCGACAATATTTCACGCTATTATTGCATTGTTAAACGGAGATTGCCTAAACGGAAACGCTGAAAAGCTATGCGTAATGCCGCAAGGTGATAAATTTCAAGAGTAAAATCAAGAAAGATGACGCTGAATATTCCGCATGGCAACGGATCCTTCATAGTAGTCCGAAAACGGGAAAGCCGTTTACATGGCGAAGGAAGGCAGCTTGTTATCTTAACAACAGAGAAAGGAAGGTGTGTGATACACCATGAGAAATCCAATCAATTTGTTAAGCAGTCTACAGAAACATTCTTGTGACAAGAACTATTCCTATGAAAGACTGTATAGAAACCTGTTCAACAGAGATTTATTTCTTCTGGCTTATCAGAATATCTATGCAAGTCAAGGCAACATGACACAAGGCACAGATGGCAAAACCATCGACGGGATGAGCATAAGGAGGATAGATAAGCTCATTGAAAGCCTTAAAGATGAAAGCTATCAACCGCAGCCGTCAAGACGGACATACATCCCTAAGAAAAACGGAAAGCTCCGCCCTTTGGGAATACCGTCTTTTGATGACAAGCTAATCCAAGAGGTCATCAGAATGCTGCTTGAGGCGGTCTACGAAAACAGCTTTTCAGACACATCACACGGTTTCAGACCGAAAAGGAGCTGTCATACCGCTTTGCAGCAGATACAGACCGGATTTACAGGCGTAAAATGGTTTGTTGAGGGTGATATAAAGGGATTTTTTGATAATATCAATCATGAAATTCTGATAAAAATTCTGTCGGAGAGGATAAAAGACGAGCGCTTTTTGCGGCTTATAAGAAAATTTCTCAAAGCGGGATACCTCGAAGAATGGAGATTTCACAACACTTACAGCGGAACTCCGCAGGGCGGCATTATAAGTCCGATACTTGCCAATATTTATTTGGACAAGCTGGATAAATTTATGGAGGAACTTCAAGCGGAATTTAACTGCGGTAAAAAAAGAAAACCCACTAAGGAAACCTACGAGCTGGAAAAGAAACGCGGCGTACTGGCGAAGAATTTCAGGAAAGCCACTAATGAAACTGAAAAATCGGCTCTTCTCGAAAAGATAAGAGAGCTTGATAAGAAAAAGGGCGATTATCCTTATTCAGACCCGTTTGACA
Organism: uncultured Clostridia bacterium; assembly: GCA_947629335.1. Classification (GTDB taxonomy): domain Bacteria; phylum Bacillota; class Clostridia; order Oscillospirales; family Ruminococcaceae; genus CAG-115. Next base: position 13,259 of record CANRDI010000031.1, read on the forward strand.
GCGATTTCAAAAGGCTGCGGTATACCCGATACGCCGATGATTTTATTGTCGGAATAATCGGAAGCAAAGCCGATGCAAAAGCCGTTAAAGAAAAAATCAGAGAATTTACGGCTGAACAACTTCGTCTGGAATTGTCCGAGGAAAAAACGCTCATCACACACAGCGCAAAAAAGGCGAGATTTCTCGGATATGACATTACGGTTCGAAGGTCTCGGACATTCACCAAAAACAAGAACGGAAATAAAAGCAGATATCACAACGGTAAGGTAGTTTTGGAGCTGCCTGCCGAAATAATGCGGAGAAAGCTGTTGGAATACGGAGCTATGGAAATAAAGCGCACCGTACACGGAAAGGAGAATTGGTCTCCGAAATCAAGATATTATCTTAAAGATAATGACGATTTGGAAATACTTGACCAATATAACAGCGAAATCCGCGGCTTTAGGAATTATTACCGAATAGCCAACAATTCTGCTCATGCGGGCTCTTTTGGATATATCATGCAATACAGCTTTTTCAAAACGCTTGCAACAAAATATCGTTCTTCTGTCAGATGTGAAATGAATAAGCACAGGATAGGAAAACATTTCGGAGTGAAGTATGAGAAAAAAGGCAAAGAGGCAATAAGACTGTTCTACAAAGACGGTTTTGCGCGGCTGAAATCAATTACTAACTCCGAAATAGATAAGCTCCCAAACACCGTTATGTACGCAAGTTCAACAAGCTTAATTGACAGGCTCAGAGCCAACAAATGTGAGATTTGCGGTGCTGCAGACTGCGAAATTGAAATTCATCATGTGCGCAAGCTGAAAAATCTGACAGGCAAAACCTTCTGGGAAAAGTTTATGATAGCGAGAAATCGAAAAACTCTGGCACTTTGTATTTATTGTCACAAAAAATTGCATTTAGGAAAACTGAATTAACAAGTGGAGAGCCGTGTACACCGAGAGGTGTAAGCACGGTTCGGGGGCGAGTATTCGGAAACCTGTCACAGCAATGTAATAAGGCGTCGGGTACTTAGCCTACATCGGAAAAGCGGACATTTTGAGTGGACTGCTCCCGCGATACTTTTCGCGTGTCTTGTATTTATGCTGACCGCACCGTTGTATGTCTGGACGATAGTTGGAATTTAAATAAGCGCTCGGAGGTGATAACATTTTTCTGTTTCAAATTGGCGCGGATATTGTCTGCAAGATCTTCGATTATTTCACGGATTGGCTGTATCAGCAAATTGTCGGACTTTTAGGGCAGTTTTTCGCGCAGTTGAATTTAATGAGCGCGGGAATATTCGAATATCCGTGGGTAAAACAAATAGTTCAGCTATTCTCAAATTTAGGCTGGGCATTATATGTAGTGGGAATAGTCGTCGCGCTGTTTGAGTTCGCAATAGAATCCCAGAGCGGGCGCGGCGATCCTAAAACTCTTGCGCTGAACATTATAAAGGGATTTTTCGCGGTAAATCTGTTCAGCGTCGTTCCTGTAAAGCTATTTGAATTTGCAGTCTCCATACAGTTCGGACTGTCGAATAATATGACAGGGCTTGTAAGTCCGGGCGGTAGATCTCTTGCCGAAGACTGCCTTATCGTTATAGGGCAAATGTTGTTCGGCCCTCTGCTGTCCACGGTCATAAGCATTATGATTGGCTATGCAGTAATAAAAGTTTTTCTTTCAAGCCTTAAACGCGGAGGAATATTGCTGATACAGATAGCGGTAGGTTCGCTGTATATGTTCAGTGTACCGCGAGGCTTTACAGACGGATTTGTGATGTGGATAAAGCAAGTCATTTCAACTTCGTTTACAGCGTTTTTGCAGTCGGCAATGCTTGTGTGCGGACTTATTGTTTTCAAAAGTCAATGGCTGTTGGGACTTGGCATAATGCTTGCGGCAGGAGAAATTCCGAGAATAGCGGGAATGTTCGGACTTGAAACGGCGGCAAGACCGAACATAAACAGCGTAGTGAACACCGCGCAGTCGGCTGTTCATCTGGCACAAATGGTCAAAACAGTTGCAAAGTGAGGTGATAAAATGTATATTTACCCCGACAACTTAAAAGCCTCGCCAATGCTGTTCTTATGGCGGCTGAAAGACCTTGCGGTTATAGGTATAGGCGCGCTTATTTCGTTAGCCGCGCTCTCGCAGATAGGATTTTCAATTCCGCTTGTAATAACGCTTGCATACGCTTTTCTTGCGATACGTTTCGAGGATACAAGCATTTTAGACTTTATAAAATACGCCGTGAAGTATTTCTTTGTTGAACAGCAGGAATTCAGATGGAAAATGTAAAAAAGCTCTTGACATTCTGATAAAATTATGATAAAATACAGATAGTAAAACAATTGTAAAAGGAGCGATATTTTATGATCCATATAAGACCTGTATCCGACCTGCGAAACAAATTTCCCGAAATAGAAAATGTTGTGAACAGCGGTGAACCTGTGTACCTTACCAAAAACGGGTATGGAACAATGGTCGTTTTAAGTCTGGAGCAGTATTCAAAACTGACCGACAATATTGAACAAAGGCTTGACGAGGCTGACAACGAAGCCGCAAAAACAGATGTTCGTCTTTCACATGACGAGGTTTTCGGAAAGGTGCGCAAAAAGCTGAATGAAAAAGTATAAACTTCGCTATCTGCCGCTTTTCGAGCAGGATCTGAACGAGGCGGTCATGTATATTGCCGATGTGCTGAACAACCCTCAAGCGGCGGAAAAGCTTATTAACGAAGTCGAAAAGGCTATTCTTGAACGGCAGAAAATGCCGCTTTCATTTGAGCCGTATCACTCGGCAAAAAAGCGTGAAAATGACTATTATCGCATATATGTCGGAAATTATACGGTTTTTTATGTCGTAATAGGCGATGTAATGGAAGTGCGCCGATTTATTTACAGCGCTCGCGATTTTGAAAGACTGCTTTAATTATCTGTAAAGGCGGTTAATATTATGATAACTAAAATATACAAAAACAGCATAAAATGCAATCTGTGCGGCGAAATACTTGTATCGGAAAACGTTCACGATTTCAAGTTCTGCAAGTGCGGCACTGTAGCCGTGGACGGCGGCAACGAAATTTTAAGACGAATATACAAAAACAGCACGGACGATTATACCGAACTTTCCGAATATGAAGAAGAAAAATCTTAAATCAGGGAGGTAAATTTGAAGAACAAGAATAAACAGCAAAATCAAAACACACGCCAACTCCTCGGCATTGATGAAATAACCGAATATTCGCTAAAGACCGCTTTTTCGGAGGCGGTCTTTTTCAGCATAAAGCCGAGCAACATTTCGGTTATGTCCGAGGCGAATTTGTCGGCAAAGATATATTCGCTGATGAGCGTCCTCAAAGGCTTGACGGGAATTGAAATCAATTCCCGCTAGAGTCTTGATGGCAGCAAAAATCCCGCCGCGCCTCTATACATTGGCACTGCGGAATTTTTTCTGTTATTTTATGCTAAATGCAGTACGTTGAACAGCAATATCCAACTCATTCCGTAATAAGCTACAACCGCAACAAGGTCGTTGATTGTAGTTATCAGTGGTCCCGACGCAACAGCGGGGTCAACTTTTATTTTCTTGAAGAATAAAGGTATAAGCGTTCCGACTGTTCCGCTAATCATCATTGCAAGCAGCAGCGAAATACCGATACACCCCGACACAGAAAAGCTGAACAGCATCTCCTTTTGCTTAAAGAACATAATATATAGACCTATCAGCACGAATGATATGACGCCAAGTATCAGACCGTTTGCAAGACCGACCTTCATTTCCTTGATAACAAGGCGCAATTTCTGACTGCCTGTAAGGTTTTCGTCCATAAGTACCCGTATAGTGACCGCAAGCGACTGTGTGCCGACATTTCCCGCCATATCAAGTATCAATGACTGAAATGCCATTATCAATGTAAGCTGTGCTACAATTTTTTCAAAAGCACCTACAACTCCCGAAACCAACATACCCAGCCCCAGCAGAATTAAAAGCCACGGCATACGTTTTTTCATACTGTCTTTAAGAGGTTCTTTAAGATCTTCTTCTGCGGTAAGTCCTGCAAGCATTGCATAATCTTCGCCCATTTCATCATCAACGACTTCAATAATATTCGCGGCAGTTATTACACCCAGCAAACGGTTGGAATTATCAAGTACGGGGATATTATCTTCCGAATAATCTTTAAGCTTTTCAATACAATCAGCTGTCATTTCGTGCGCATACACATACGGAAATGATGTTTGTATCAAATCGTCAAGAGGAACGTCTGCGTCAGCTGTAATAAGGTCTTTCAGACCTATTGCGCCCGAATATTCATTCTGTTCATCAACTGCAAAAATCGCCGATATGTTGTCGTTTTGTTTTGCCTGTGAGATAAGCTCTTTCATTGCCTGTTTAACAGATAAATTTTCCTGTATGGCAATGTAGTTTACCGTCATACGCGAACCGATTTCGTCGTCGTCAAATGCAGAAATAAGCTGTATTTCCTGTCTGGTTTCCTGCGGGAGCAATTCAATAAGTGCCGCGCGTTTTTCCTTTTCAATTTTACGCAGAATTTCTGCGGCTGTGTCGGTTTCAAGCTCGGCAATAACCTCGGCAGCTTTCTGCATATCCATTTCATTCAGGTAATTGCCTGCTTCGTCAAAATATTCAAAAATTTCCGCAAGCATACCCGTTGAACATATACGGTATATCTTTTTCCGTTCCTGAACGTCAAGCATCTCCATAGCTTGTGCAATATCGTTTGCATGGTAATTTTCAAGTTTTGCAGACATAGCTTTCGGAGAATATTTTCCTCGTATAATTTCAAGTATTTCGCTTGTGTAATCGGGTTTTTCGATTAGTTCTTCCGTATCGGCAATGTGGTTTATTCTTTCTTCATTTGACATAATCCTGCCTCCGTTTAAGACATTATTCACATTTGAAATAACGGACGGACAAAAATCAAGCTTTTGTTATATAATCAAAGCAAGACAGCGCAGTCCGCCATAAATTTAAATTCAGCTGTTTTCGTTCGTTTGCTTCTTGACTATCGCCGCTTGACATACAATTTCACCTCACAAATAATAACTCATACTGACCCATATATAAGTTTATTATAACATAAATTCGCAAGAATTTATGTTATAATCTGCCGATATGCGCGGAGCAAAATTTAAAAAAATTTTACGTATGCGCAAGGCATTAAAATCTATAATAATTTCCTCGCAATTATTATAACACACAATACGTTTTATGTCAATCACTTTTAAATTTTATTGAAACTTTCTGACTGCAATATCATGCAGCAAGGAAAATAACGGGGCGCTGAATAAAAGATAAAAGCACACCTTTACAACTGCAAAAACGAATGTTACTGCCTTTGCGTTAAAGCTCCCGAACACAAAGCCGCGCTGTTCGGAAATGCGGGAGGGAGATAATGGCAGTCCCAGCGATAGTAATAAAACTCGCCGCAACAGCCGCAACCGACAAGCGGACGTGGAAAATATTAGCCGTGTTGATAGCGGCGGCGTTAATGCCGGTGATACTCGCGCTTGTTGTTTTAACGTCGGTTTTTGCGGGAATTTCGGGCGAGAACAAATCACTTCTCGACTACAGTTTCAAATATTACAGCATACCGTACAACTTCACATATGATCAAAAACAAGCTGTAATGAATATGCGCGGACAGCTTGAAAAACTGAACGACACAATGGAGGAATCCGACTTAAGCCTTGACGAAAATCTCGTCAAGGCTGTTTTTTATTGCTTGAATTTCGGCGGAGAACTCCATGAAGATTTCGATTATGAGGAATTCTGCGAGTGCTTTAACGAGGTAAATTACGGCACACTTCAAGTCGCTCTGCAAGATGTTTCGGAGAAATTTCCGCAGTATGAAAATACGGACAATTTGAGTTTTTCGGTCGGAAGTGTTTATAAATACTTGTGCGGATAAGTGTGAAGTTAAATTTAAAATAAGGAGGAAATATTATGTTTGAAATAGCAATAGACGAACTCGGAATAGGCAGCGACAAAGTGGCTTTTGTGCAGCTACCTGCGAATAAAAACGCGGTCATTGACGCGATGGACAGGGAAAAAATATACAGCGAAACATTTTTGCGGATAGCCGAATGCAACGAAGTTCCCGAACTGAACGGCTTTGAATTTTCGAAAGAACCAACGCTTGACGAACTGAATTTTTTAGCGAAAAGAATAAAGGAAATCTCCGAAGAAAAAACTCAGATCATCGCTTACAGAGCGCTTTTGCAAAAGCCGTTTGAAACGATAAACGAGGCTGTAAACCGAACGTTTGATCTTGATTCCATGCCCGTTTTCCCCTGCAAAAATTATGCTGAATACGGCGAGATAGTGCTTGAAAATGATTTCCTTGAAGAACTCGAAGATGTCCCCGATGAGCTGTATGAGCTGCTCGACGCGGAAAAGGTCGGGCGTGTAATAGCGGAGCGCGAGGGTGGCGTTTTCGTTGACGGATATTATGTTGTTACAAGCAGTTACGAGCCTGCTTTGGTGTATGACGAGGAACTTCCCGAACGCATGGAGGACTGGATTTTCAGGCTTGAAGTTGCGAAAAATCCGAAAATTGATGATGATATTTCAAAGCTGAAAACGGAAATACTGACGCTCCCCGCAGATGAAAATTACATGAATGATTTAGCGGGAACAATTGGCGAAAAACGGCTTCAGGACGCTGCTTATTTAAATTTTCAATCGTCAATTCCTCAGATAGACGAGAACATTCTTGACAGCATGGAAGATATTTTCACGCTCAACGATATTGCAAAAAAGTATGCGGAATTATCCCGCGAGGACAGGGCGAAATTCAAGGCAATACTTGAATTTGAGAGGTGTAATGACATAGAAAAAATAGGAGATGTTCTGAACAGCCTTGACGATTATGAATTTGATTTTACGATAACCGACGCCTCGGATTTCGGGATAAATTATCTTTCAAAACTTCTCCCGCCCGATATTGACAGAACGCTTTTGGATGGCATTAACGCGGCAAAATTTGCGTTCAATGTTATGAGCCAAAACAGATGTATGCTCACAGATTACGGCGTGATTTCGGAACGCGGAGGGCATTTGTACACAATGGTCGAAACTTCCGAACAGCAGCAAAACAACAATTTTGAGATGGGAGGAATTTCATGAAATACCAAATAAAATGTGCCGATTTGGAACAGCGCTCCATGTTCTACTCTGATTGTGAACCCGCTCTTCGTAACGCCTGCGTAGGTCATTTGCGAATGGATTTCGGAAACGGAAACGAGTTTTATTCATCATGGTGGGGCAACCGCGACGACTTGAATAACAGCACGTTCAAAGCTGAACTTAACGATGTTGTAAATGAACTTCGCAGAAACGGATTACTGAAAAACCGAAGTGAAATGCAGCGGATCTGTTCGGAAAAAACAAGTCTTCCGCTTGATAAAAGCTGCGGATTTTCCGTTGAAACAGATAACCACATTTTTCTCCTTCGATGTCTGCCCGAACGCGGTAACTACGACTGTTACTGCTACTGCTACAACAAGCGTGAACTGGCTATTGCGCAGTCGCAGGAGCAAGGCGAAGTTCATCCGCAGGAGCTGTCGTTATGAGCAAGCAAATGACGCTGATTTAAAAAAGGAGGAGCAATTTTATGAAAGAAAACACAATGAAAATCGTGGTCGTAGAACCTAACAAACCCGCATACATCAAGGAAATTGACGGCGGTTTAAAGTCCATGCAGTCGATAGTCGGAGGACTGCTTGAACCGATATATTTTCTGAATGAACGCGGCGTGGTAATGGTCGGAAACGAGGAAGCGAAACTCATAGGTCTGCACGGCAACCGCCGTTTCCTTGAGGAAATTGTCGCGGGAACGTTCTTTATTTGCGGAGATAACGGCGAGGATTTCTGTTCGCTTTCGGACGAGCAATGCAAGGAATATGCCGAACTTTTCAAAGTACCGCACAAAATTACTCAGGAAGAAGTTGAACAGGATATTGGAATGATATTCATTGGATTTTAAGGGGGTATTGAAATGAAAAACACCGTGGTAATTGCACTTGATGAAACCAAAATATCCGCGCTGAAAATGTATTTAACGCAGAAAAACACATCGCTTGACGAGGAACTTTCGCGTTACGCCGAGCAGCTTTACAGCAAGGTTGTGCCTCAGAATGTGCGGGAGTTTATTGAAATTTCCGCAAAACAGAAAAGTTCTCAAAAGCCTAAATCTTCCGCAGCAAGAGCGACAAATCTGCCGTGACCGATTTTAAGGCGGTTGCGTCGAGCCGTGTTCAATTTTAGAACACAGTTGGAGTAAACCGAGGCGTTCCCGCGCAAATTTGAGCCGTTTTTCAAGAGTTTGCGAAACGGTTCAGCAAGCAGTGTGAGGGCAGTTCGGGGGTATGATTTGTATGCAAGTTAAAGGAACGGTGTCGTCCCAAATACAGCGGACGGGCAAAGCCCGCCGCTGAGCCAAATATTGAAAATGAAAAGAGGGGTTGTAAAATGAACAATTCCGCAAATCAGGGGTT
>CANRDI010000032.1 GCA_947629335.1 uncultured Clostridia bacterium
CTTGCTGTAGAGGAAAACGTTTCCGCTTTCCGACCGCGCCGCAAGGCGCGGTACAAAAGTTTTTTGAAAAGGAGTTTTCCCTCAACGGGGGTGCGGGCGTTTAGTTGCGGAAAACGTTATTGGAAACGGCACACGTTTGGGGGAAACCTTTTGAAAAAGGTTTCCCCCAAGCCCCTTTCTAAAACTTTTATGTAACTTGCTGTAGAGGAAAACGTTTCCACTTTCCGACCGCGCCGCAAGGCGCGGTACAAAAGTTTTTTGAAAAGGAGTTTGAGGGAAAACTTTTTTTCAAAAAAGTTTTCCCTCAATAACACCAAAAAAGTACCAAAAAATATGGGGAAAACAAGAGTTTTCCCCATATATGACCGCAATTTAATTGCCCATAAGTTTCTTTTCCATTTCAGCAGGATTGTTTGAATATTCGAGCGCAGTCTGGAATGAAATCTTTCCTGATGTATATAGCTTTGCAAGAGCATCAATAACTGTCTGCATACCGAGAGAAGAACCGCCCTGCATGGTCGTTTCCATTTGTGCTATCTTGTTTGAACGAATAAGGTTCTTAATCGCGTCAGTGCCGAGCATAATTTCGTCGCACGCAACTCTTCCCTTTCCGTTTGCAGTAGGTATAAGAAGCTGTGCCACAACGCCCTGTATCATATTAGCGACCTGAGTTCTGACCTGCTCTTTTGCGTCAGCAGGGCAAACGTCGATGATACGGTCGATCGTCTGAGCAGCAGACGAGGTATGAAGTGTTCCGAACACAAGGTGTCCCGTTTCTGCGGCAGTCAGCGCAAGCGAAATCGTTTCATAGTCTCTCATCTCGCCGATAAGTATAACATCGGGGTCTTCACGCAGCGCACTTCTAAGAGCGTCCGAAAAGCTCGGAACATCGCGCCCGACCTCGCGCTGGTGTACGGTAGCTTTCGCCTGTTTATAGCGGTATTCTATAGGATCTTCGATAGTAATGATATGACAAGCGCGGGTCTGGTTTATATGCTGTATCATTGCGGCAAGCGTTGTAGACTTTCCCGCGCCCGTAGGTCCTGTGACAAGTATAAGACCTTTGCGCTTTTTTGCAAGCTCCAGCAAAACAGGCGGCAATCCCAGCTCGTCAAGCGTAGGTATCTCTTCGTTAAGCAAACGTATCGAGCAAGCGAGCTTGCCGCTGTGGTGAAATACGTTTACGCGCTGGCGAGCGCCGTTTTTAAGCTCGAAGCTGAAGTCTACGTCTCTGCCTGACGCAAGTATCTGCTCCTGTTCGGGAGTAAGAAGCGACATGATCGTGCGGTGAATGACCTGATCGGAAAGTTCCTGATAAGGTGTAAGTTCGCCATGTACTCTTATAACGGTAGGCAGACCGACCGTAAGATGAATATCCGATGCTTTCAGCTCGCGCGCCTGCATAATAAAATCTTCAAATGTCATAAAATAAATCTCCTCAGCTTTCTTCCGAGAAACCGCGCCGCCCAAATCCAAGTCCGTTCTAACGCAGTTTCGGGTTTACTTGTTTGGTTTGTAGATTTTTATTCTGCCATACATTAACAAGAATTTATGGCAGAATTTGCCGAAATGCGCGGAGCAAAATTTTCTTAAAATTTTGCGTATGCGCAAGGCATTGAGATCTATAATAATTGCCTTGCAATTATTATATCATATCCGCAGGATATGATATAATTTGCCGATACGCACGAAGTGAGCGCAGCGAACAAATGTGCGAGGCATTTAAATCTATAATAATTGCTCTGCAATTATTATATCATAAATTCGAAAGAATTTATGATATAATTTGCCGATACGCACGAAGTGAGCGCAGCGAACGAATGTGCGAGGCATTTAAATCTATAATAATTGCTCTGCAATTATTATAACACATTTTGTTCGGATTGTAAATAGATTTGAAAAATTTTTTTAAAAATGCCGTTCATACGAAAAAACGCCGACGGTCAGCCTCTTACGGCAGCCGTCGGCGTGTCCGGACTTATCAGCGATCCGTTAATTGCATTTTACATTCAAAAATTTTTTGAATGACAGCTCAAAGGCTCAGTCCAAGAACAAATGTCTGGGCAGACCGTCAACCATAAACGGCGAAAGCTCTCCGATTATAAGCGGACGCGCATACTCTGCAAATTCCTTTGAAACATAAGTTCCGTCGTTTATTATCCACTCATCGGGAACCATTTTCGCAACGTTTGCTACAGCCGACGCAGGGCATGAAGAAGTTTTGAGCTGATATGGGTTGTTTGAAATTCTCTCAAAGGTTATCATCTTTCCCGTTTCGCCGTTCAGCGCGAGCTGAACGCCGTCAGCGCCCGCCGTGAACGCCTCGGTTATATCGCGGCGTGAAACGAGGTGTGACGCGCATCTCTGAAGCGTCGAGAACACAATTCCTCTTGACTTTACGCCCGTTTCTCCTCCGATAAAGTCCGCAAGATAAAGCGCCGTACCGCCGAGGGTCTTATGACCGAAAGCGTCCTCGGTCATAGAACGTCTGTTCGCCTCGCAGACATACTTTCCGTCCGCAGTCTTAATGCCCTCGGAAACCGCAATGGTAATAACTTTCTTTTCCTTGCGAATAGCGTCGATCTTCTGCATAAACTTGTCATAATCAAATACCTTTTCGGGCAGGCAGATTATATCGGGACCCGCGCAGTCCTCGGAGCGCGAAAGCGTCGCCGCACAAGTCAGCCAGCCCGCGTCGCGTCCCATTATCTCAACAACGTTTATGCTGTCGGTGCTGTAGGTCGTAGCATCGCGGATAATTTCCTTCATTGCCGCCGCTATGTACTTTGCCGCGCTTCCGTAGCCGGGGGTGTGGTCGGTACAAGCAAGGTCGTTGTCTATAGTCTTGGGGATACCGATAAAGGTAATGTCGCTCTTTATGATCTCTGAATATTTCGACAGCTTGTCGATAGTATCCATAGAGTCGTTTCCGCCGATATAGAAGAAATGCTTTATCTCCATTTTATTGAGTATGGCGAATATCTTCTTATAGGTTTCCTCGTCTTTAGTATAATCGGGGAGCTTATAGCGGCACGTTCCGAGAAACGACGAGGGCGTACGCTTTAAAAGCTCGATATCGAGATCGTTTTTAACATAATCCGACATCTCGATAAAGTTTTCCTTTAACAGTCCCTCTATACCGTTTCTCATACCGTAAACATGGGGACAACCGGCGTCCTTCGCGGTTTTGAAAACACCTACGAGACTTGAGTTGATAACAGAAGTAGGTCCGCCGGACTGACCGACGATAACATTTCCAAGCTGCATTATAATTACCTCCAATTGTGATTTAATTCGGCTATTGCCTATTTTTATTCTAACACAAACATATCTGTTTGTCAAGGGAAAAATAGTTAAAATCTACAAAACGACTGATAAAAGTAAAAAACACTTGTTAAAAAAGCCGAAAGCGAGGTGAAATATCATAAGTCCGCGCCGCTTGTTCTATACAGTTTATGGTTCTGAACAATTTCATTATTTCTTGCTGTCAAAAATCTCCCGCGCACGTTTTAAAAGAACTCTCTTTTCATTTTCGATCTTTCCGTCGATAACTTCTTCAAGAAGCTGTGAAAGTATCTCTCCCATAACGGCGCTCGGCGGAACAAACGATTTAAGATCATTCCCGTTTACCGCGAGCGATCTGAGAGAAACGCAGGTCTTTTCGGCGTCTGTTTTCTCCGCAAGCTCAAGCACATCTAAAAGCAGCGGTATACGTTCTGCCGCCTCAGGAATCTTTGCCGAGTTGTCCGCTATTTCGGCTCTTATAATATCGCAGAACAACTCATAGCCGCGCCTTGAAAGCTGTCTGCGGACAAATCTTTCGCTGTTCTCTATCGGCATATCGTGAAGTCTTATTATTTCACATACTCTCTCGCGCAGTGCGTTTTCGCATTTAAGTCCGCGCAGCGCCTCGTCCGCAATTTTCGCGCTTATCGCGGCATGGTCGTAATAATGACATTCGCCGTTTTCGTCGGTCGTTCGGCAAAGCGGTTTTCCTATGTCATGAAAAAGCATAGCCAGACGAAGATGAACCGAGTCTTCGGGGGCGGCTTCCACAGCGCGCGCGGTGTGTTCTAAAAGCGTGCTGTTATGATATTTCGAGCCTTGGTCATAGTTTATCATAGCTCCTATTTCGGGTATTATCTGCGCAAAGACCTCGGAAAACTCTATTATGACGCGCTTTGCAAATTTCCCGCAGATAAGCCTTTTAAGCTCTGAAAATATGCGTTCTTTTGACACAAGACTTATGTCGCTTTTATGTGCAAGAAGAGCGGATCTCGTCCGCTCTTCTATATCAAACCCTATGACCGCCTCGAACCTAAGCGCCCGCAGTATTCTCAGCGCGTCCTCGGAAAAGCGCTTTTCGGGGTCGCCTATACAGCGTATTGTTTTAAGCGTTATGTCCCGCGCTCCGAAAAACGGGTCGCAAAAGCCGCGCAGAGGGCTGTATGCAATGCCGTTTATTGTAAAATCGCGGCGCGAAAGGTCGTCAAGAAGATCAGCGGAAAATTCGACGCTCGCGGGGTGTCTTCCGTCAAGATAATCTCCGTCGATACGAAAGGTCGTTATCTCTACACAGCTCCCCTTGTATAAAACCGTGACTGTTCCGTGTTTTATACCTGTTTCTATTATCCTGCAAGATCCAAAAACGCGCTTTGTTTCGACCGGCATAGCCGAAGTAGCTATATCATAATCGTGCGCGGGAAGCCCCATTATGCTGTCGCGCACGCATCCTCCGACGACATATGCCTCAAACCCTTCTTCTTCAAGGCGTTCGAGCATTTCCGCAATTGACGGGGGAATTTTCGTAAAAACCACTTCCTCTGATAAAAATTACGTCAGGCATTTAAAAACGGCGGCTCGTCAGGATAGTTTTCTTTTCTTCAGCACACTTTGCCCAAGCACTATGACTGTTGTCATAACTGCGCCTATAACAGTAAGCATTATGCCTGTCCTTAGACCTGCGGGGAAATAGCTGAGAACAACGGTATGCTCGCCCTCAGGAACTCTTACGCACAAAAGCGTATCGTTCACTCCTTTGCAGACCTCGGCGGGTTTCCCGTCAACTGTCGCCGTCCAGCCTTCTTCATACGGTATCGAGGTAAACAGCGCGCAGTTTTCTTTTGCATTTACGTCAATTGTAAACGAAGTGTTGCTGTTTTTCGTCAGCTTTGAGCTTCTGCTCCGGATATTTTCCGAAAAAGCGGCAAGCGCGTCGCTGTCTAAAACGAAAAATTCGGGATCTTTTATATACAGATCGTCTCTGCAAAGTCTGAGCATGACCTCGAATTCTTCTCCCTCTTTGTATGTTCCGAGGTAGACAATGCTGTGATTTTCGTTTTCAAAATAGTTTTTGATATATTCGCCGTTTATATAAAGGTTACATTCGCGCTCATAATAGCTCGGAAAATAAGCGTAGAACGCGCCGTCCCGTGAGGCGGTCAAGTTATAGCTTATCTGTGCGAACTCATTTGAAAGGCGCTTTTTATATGAAGCGTGGTTATCGGTCGTAGAGCCGATATTTACGTTTATGCTGTCGAAATACAAGTCTTCTGCGGGAATGAATATCTCCTGTTCTTCTCCCGAAAGAAGCGACGCGAGCTGCTGTTGGAACATAAACGGCGATGAATCGGCAAAATACGAGTCTATGATCCCCTCGTCTGCAAGAAACGCTATATCAAACGCGTCGGCGTTTTCATATACCTTTATGTCATTTTCTGCATTTATCGGAATAACCGTTTCATACGGCGTAAGTATCTGCCGCTTTGAAAGCACATATTTTATTCCCAAAATATCATCTGTAAGCATTGTCGCGCCGTCATATCTCGAATAATGGTCGCGCGAGCCGAACCCCAAATCGCGCAGAAGTTTTAAAGCGCGGGTATTAAACGTGCTTGTAGAATGTGAAACGCCGTAAATTCCGAGCGCCATATTGTCGTTTACGGTGCGGTGAAATGTTTTTTCCATACGGTAAAATCCCGTGTCATATTCCTTTACCCGATTTACGGCGTCTCTTGTCGGACCTATCTCGTCAACATAGGTATAGCGGTCTGAATAGTAAACATCATCATGAATTGCATTAAGATAACTTCTGAAGCTCACAAAAAGCTCAAGACAAACCGCCGCGCAAACGAGAATTTTCATAAACTTTGTTCGTCTGCTCATTTTATACGCCAGCGCGACGCATATCATACCCGAAAGCATAATGAGCGGAATAACTATTATCAGCGTTGTATCGAAATGTTCTCCGCCGCCGTAATAATCCGACAACATCAGCACCGTCGCCAGAACCGCAAACGCCGAGCCTATATTTTTCCTGCGCACATTTGTTATGTTCTCAAAAGCCTCAGCGCCGAAGCTGATGAGCAGGAAAATTATCGTAAACGAATATCTGTACGGCATCCACACCGGCACTTGACCGCCGTGCCATAACATATCAACCGGCTTTATATACATACAGAGCGTCATAAGACCAAGGAGCAGTCCCCCGCCGATACGCTTTTTCAGTTGTATTTTCTTCATAATGAAATATATTACCGCAAATATAAGCGCCAGCGTTCCGCAATAGAGCATCGGAAGTCCGTCGGGGCGCTCCGTGTCGTATGTCGCGGGAAAAAGTTTTATAAAGATGTCGCCGATATTAAAGTTTTCCGCAAAAGAATAATCGGCGGTGTCGTTATACCCGATCTTGCCGTTCTGCAAAGCCTTGTAAGCGGGAATAATGATGACCCCGGACATAAGTATCGAGCTTATCGACGCGAGAGCGAACGTTACTGCCGAAAAGGCATATTCCTTGAATTTTCTCGCCTTTTCATATGTGAAAAGATAATAAACAAAATAAAGTGCGGAAAAGATCCCCACCATATATCCTATATAATAGTTTGCTATAAAAATATATAAAAGCGAAAGCGAATACAGCAAAAATCTGCGCTCTTTTACTATCCGCTCTATCCCCGCCAGCACAAGCGGAAGCGCAATAAGTCCGTCGAGCCACATAGGGTTTATTGTATGCGCGGTGAAATATCCGCAGAGCGCGAACATTATTGAAAACAATACCGCGGTATAGTCGGAATATCCGCGGTGATTTTTAAAGAAATAACACGCCGAAAGTCCGACCGTTCCGGACTTTATCATAAGCATCGCCATTATCCCCTCGGTAATCATACTCCTCGGAAACAATACGATGATAAGGTTAAAGGGGCTGGCGAGATAATAGGCAAAAAGTCCCAAAAATCCCTCCGAAAGTGAGCCGGACCAGTTATAGAAAAGGCTCGCATTTCCGCTGAACACGTCGTGAAGATAATCGAAATACGTCACATACTGCGCGTTCAGATCGAGCGCCAGAACCGAGCGTTCTCCGAACGGATATACCTCAAAAGCCGCATATCCCGCAAAGAGTATAATCTGCGGGATAAAAAACACTAAAAAATATGCATAATTTTTCCTGAAAAACCCGCATATTTTACCGAATATATTTTTTATTCTTTCATTTTTGAATTTTATTAAGTCAGACATTTTTACTCCCGAATATTCTACAGACTGAAATTTGGCTTTTTATACAAGCTGTATTCTCAATTTATTCACGTTCTTTTATATAAAGCGTACCCTCCGGAACTTCGGCGAAGATAGTCTTTTCTCCGCCGTTTATCCCGAAAATTCCGCTGCTTTTAAGCGTTGTTCCCGTAATATCACAATTACACTCGCCCTTTTCCGTTTCAAAACTTATAGCCGCAGACGAGCTTTTCGGAAGCGAAAGCTGTGCGTTTCCCTTTCTCGAAATTACGCTTATATTATTTGTAAGCTCCTCAATATCGAGCGACACAAAGCCCTTTGAGGTCGTTATGTTTGCCTGTGAGGAAAGCTCTTTGCAGGTTATGTCTCCGCTTTCGGTAATAAGCGTCAAAAGTCCGCATTCGGTCTTATCGACGTTTATGCTTCCTTGTCCGGTGTAGACCGAAATCTCGCGGAAACTCTTTCTCGGAAGATAGAGCCAAAGCCCGAACTCCTCCGCTTCTCTTGAAAAAAGCGAAATGACAAACTTTTCACTTTCGGAGATCGTCATACTGTTGTCGCCGTATTCAATTTCAAGCGGCAGATCGTTTTTGTATACAACGCGTATTTCTTCTCCGTCATACGGCAGTATCGAAACATTAAGTCTTAACATCTCGACATTTATATATTCGCAAAAACCGCAAAACTTATCGCCCCTGCTGAAACTGTCATGTTCGGAATTGCGGAAAAGAAACGTCAATATCCCGAAAACGACAGCCCCCGACGCCGTTACGATAAGCCACCTGTTTATAACTTTTTTCATAAATCAAGCCTGTTATTCATGATTTTCATATTGAGTTCCAAGCTGCGCATCGGGACTTTTTTCGGTCTGATTTTCAGGCTGTGCGTCGGGACTGTTCTCGAACTGAGCTTCGGGCTGTTCTTCAATGCTTTCTTTCAGTCTTTCGCATTTCCGTCTGATCCTAACGAAAATCTCTGAAATGAAAAAACCCGCCTTTACCGCTAAAAGTCCAAAAAAAGCCGCCAAGAACGCTCCCGAAATGCCGCCGAACATCATGACCTGCGGAGCGAGCGCGGAAATAACGAAATCCGCCTTGAAAACAGAGACCGCCGCCCCCAGCACCGCAAGCATGATCCCCGAAGGGATCCCCAGCACGCAGATCATAAGCAATATGAACATAACCGCAAAAGTCACCGCAAAGAGTGTCCAAAACGCCGCATAGATCGAAAAAATCTTCATTTTTGCAGGCAATTCAGGCACTCCCCTTCGGACAACAGCAGGATCGCGTCAAGATTTTTTCCCGCCGTCTTCAACGATCTCCGTCGAATTTTTGAAGTTTTTTTCGGTCTCGGTAACTCCCGCGATAGAGAGAATATCCGTCGCGCAGTCGGCGATAAACGAAATACCCAGCAATATCGAAGCGAGTTTTTCATTCTTGCCGAAAGCGTTCATGCCGACAATAATGCCAAGCGCTACAGTAACCGCGACCGGGATAAGAATAATCGCCCACTTTTTAAATCCCGCCTTTTTAAGCGAGAACATATTCGGGAGCTTTAAAATGCCGAAAACTGCCGCGACAATACCCAAAATGAGCGTTACAAACTCTTTTATGCTGCCATAAAAGAAAATCAGAAATGCGCCCGCCACAAGTCCGAGTATAAGCGTAATAACGGTCTGAACTGTGTTTGTTTTCTCCTTTTTCACAAGCCACACAAAAAACGAAATAATGCCGTATGCCGCAGCAATTATTCCGAGCGTTCCCGCAATGATCTCACCCGAATTGTCGCTGTTGATTATCATAAACAAGCCGCCGATAAGCTCTATCATAGCAAGAAGAACGAGGTTCTTTTTCAACCCCTTTATTTTGTCGAGTTCCATAAAAATACCGCCTTTCAAAAAAATTGTTCAAATAAATTATAACTCATTTTCTCATATTTGTCAATAAATTTTATTCAATAATAATTCTTTTGAGAAAATTTAGCTTTATTTTTTAAAACCCCTTGACAAAATGCCTCGGCGCGTGTATAATATTATTGTTATATTTTTGTTTAACTCGGAAGCGTATCGAAGTGGTCATAACGGGACTGACTCGAAATCAGTTGTACGGCAACGTACCGTGGGTTCGAATCCCACCGCTTCCGCCAGCCGGGCAATGCCCTGCACCAAGTACGTCCCGCACGCTGTTGCGGGACGATTTCCTTTGGCTCGACCGAAAAAATCTTTTTTGTAAAGGTCAGACAATTAGAAGTTAGAGATTAGAGGTTAGAGGTTAGAATTTGAATTCCGACCTCTTTTCTCTGTAGTAAAGCACTTTTAGTAAATCTCTTAGTAAAGTGCTTTTAGTCAATCTCTTAGCCTTTTCGTAAATCCCTTAGTACAGCAACTGCAATAAAATCTAAAATTTGCCTCACAAAAATGAAAGGAAGAATTATGAAAAAAATCTCAGCTCTTATAATCAGTTTAATATTTTGCTTAATGCTCGCTGCCTGCAATTCCGACAAAACGCAAAGTAAATACCAAACCTTTGTATGCGATTGTGCAAACGACGGTTTAAAAATCAATTTGGAAAACGACCGATATAAAGACTGGTGGGGCAAAGATGAAACCAACTCAACTGCACCCGAAACTAAACAAGCAACGTTTGACGGAGTTGATTATTCTTCGTCTTATGTATGGTCAGATATTCCTGCGTCGCGCCATAATATGAGAGATACATATATAAATGAGGACAGAAATGCCGAACTTTCTTTTGACTCTTTATCGGGAGAATTTGCGGGCATATTCTTCTATTATACTTGGGAAAATTATGACGCCGCAGATATTGAAAACTCGCATGATAAAGCATTGGAGCAAGCTAAACAATTGGCTTCAGGATACATCGACCTTGATGAATATGTCCTGACAGAAACGCAAGACCCACATTATAAAGACGATGAAGAAAACACCGAAATAGGACAGCACGGAGAAGGACGAATAACAGTTTATGATTTCACCTTCACAAAAAAGGTGAACGGGTTTAATACAAGCGACAGCTTTGTAGTCGGCATCACTTCAAAAGGAGATCTGCAATCGTTCCACGCTTATGATACGGGTCTTTTTGAACAGCGAGATGTACCGGAAATAGATAAAGACGAACTCGCCAAATCGATTGACGAAAATCTGAAAGAAATTTATTCAAAATATGAATATACTTATGAGATTGTAAAGCAAACATTAACGCTTTCTCCCGAAGAAAAAGCGGTTGTGGTATCTCAAATAGCGCTTGATGTTAAAGATAAATGCAAAACAGGAATACTGCTTGCAACCGAAATCGAATAAAATTTGTAAACACCTACCGCAATCTGAACCATTCGGTTCGGACATCGGCAGGTGTTTTAGTTATCTTCTTTTACATTGCGGTTCTATATGCGGCTATTCCATATTTCAAAATGGACACAATGAGCCTAATAACTTAAAGGCAGCGACAACCTGTGTATCCACCTTCGGCGGATAATATTTAGATTGTTTTTAAATTAGAAACGCATAGGCTTGAACCCACTTTGGTTCAAGCCTAATTGCGTATCCTCTAAAAACAATCTGATAAAATCCGCCGCAGGCGGATACCTGCTGCTGTTTACTATAAATTATACCTTGTACACTGACATCACACGTCAATATTTTTCAAAACCAAGTCTGCCATAAGTTCGCAAAACCGCTTTTCATCAGCCTTTGAAACGCTTACCGTATGCCCGCTCCAATCGTTTGCGTAAAGCTTTATTTTACCGTTACTGTCGCTGCTTTCTTCTTTTATCAGCGTCAAAAGCTCTTTTCCGGCGGGAGTTTCAAGATCTTTCTTGCGGATATTTATGCAGAAATCAAATTCCGAGTCTTTTTCATAGCCGGAATAATAATAACGCGCCGTATAGCAAATCGTTTCTTCGTCGTTTTCCGTAGGAATGACATTTTCAGACATACCCGCATATGCGAGAGTTTTCTCAAATCCCCGATATATCTCAAGCTCGTATGATACTTCTTCAGTGTACTTATCCTCTCCATAGTTTAAACCAAACGACACTTTTCCTATCTGCTCGCCCTTTTCGGAAACGCCCGAAAAATCCTCTGCATAAATCTTCGCAAACTCGTTTATCTTTTCGGGCTTTATATCAATGCCTCCGAATATTCCCTTTACTTCAAGACGGCATTTATACGGCTCTATCTCGGTTATATATTTTACCACCTGTTCGGGATATCCGCTAAGAGTTTTAGGCATATCTGAAAGAGCTTTCCTGCATTCGGACATCGAGCCGGTAAAAAAATAACTGTACGTCGTTCTGTATATACGCGTAAAGGTTTTGCCGTTTTCGAGAGTATAATTTATCATGTGTGTGCCATATTGCGTATTCATGGGATTTGTGATGTTATAAACGCCAATAGGCGATTCTATTTCGTTTCCGTATTTTTTGAGGAATTCGGAATGGTTCTCCCGAAGCTGCGCTATATCTTCCTTGTCGGTAAAGACATAGTTGTCAAACTGCGCGCTGACTATATCGTTTGTTGCAGGGATACTGCTTCTCAGCCCGAAACAACCCGTGTATCTTGTAATAAACAACATACCCGACACTACGGCGAAAGCCCCCGCTAAAACCACTGCGCCCCTGCCGAAATTCTTCCAGCCGCGGCGCATCGATATCTCGAACACCGCGAAAATGACTACCGACAACACCGCAATTACTATTATATGCTCTGCGTAATTGCCGTAGCTGTACAGGCTTATGGCAATACAAGCCGAAACGAATACCGAAAACGCCAATATCCCGTAATAACCGTATTTATATCCGAACGCGCTGCCCGTACGCTCGGCTTTTCTGAACTTTGTAATAAAGAACGCCGCCGCAGAAAGAGCTATAAGTTCCGCTGTCCATATGATTATTACCGGCCCCTCGCCCGCCGCCAGCTCTCCGATTCTTACATTTAACATATCGTCCGTGAAAGGAGTAAATTCCGAAAAAGGATTGATATTTCCCCAACTCGACATGTCTTCTGTAAAGACAAGAAACGAGGGAATATATTTCTTGAATGACGCTGCTTCATAAAAATAATACGTGTTCTCCGCTGTATCTGACGTATACGCAATACCTGCTATGCTGTCAATGACAAATCCGCAAATGCTCGGAATTATAATGCTGAACGCGATTATAAAAAGTGCTGTGCAAGCGAGCGCGCTTATCATTCTTCCGCATACCGAGGCGGCTAAAACGCCGATGACATAAGCCGCACTGATTGCAAAAAACATCGTAAGAAAAACATACGCGGTGTATTCGGTATAGAGAGTTGTTCCAAGTTCCTTTTCCGCAGAGCTTATAAGCGGCAGCGAAACCGCCGAGAAAACCGCGAACGGAACAACCGCCATAACATAACCTGAGATAAAATCCCCGAAGAAACGCATGGAGTGAGATATGGGAAGACTTCCCAGCATATCCGTTTCATGACCTTGAATATAGAAGCCGAAACTTTTAAGACCAATGAAAATTGCTAATAAAAACAGCGCGAACAACGCAAGCTCCAGCACATTTTCCGAGTAATTCAGTTGTAGCTCCGCAAGATACTCCGTGTCAGCCGTATTGTTCAGCTTTGAGGATAATATTTTCAGAGCAATTCCGTACTGAAAAAATGCCAGAATGCTTAAAACCGTGCTGAACGCCGCCAACATACGCCCGTTTATAATTTTATATCTGCAATACCGCAGGAAAAAGTCAGCTGTCGAGCTGGTTTTTGTCATAGCCGAGCGCCTCCATTTCGTAGATGAATATTTCTTCGAGCGAAAGCGGGATAAGATCGCAGAACGAGGGATTTTTGTCCTTTACCGCCTGAATGTCCTTATCCGCGTCGCCCTTTGCAATGATATAGGTAAGCCCCAGATTGTTTTCAATAAGAAGAACGTCAAGTTCGGGGAAATCATCTTTTGTGACCTCGCGGTCGAACGAAGCCTGTATTTTATGGATATTTCCTTTAAGCTCGGAAAGGTCGCGGGTAAAAATTATCTTGCCTTGGTGAAGCATTCCGACCGTATCGCAGAATTCCTCGACTTCTTTCAGATTGTGGGAGGAAATGACTACGGTCATTTCGCTGTTTGACATAGCGTCTATCATCATTTTCTTTACTGCAATACGCATAGTCGGGTCAAGCCCGTCAAACGCCTCGTCCAGAAACAGATATTCGGGTCTCGCGGCAATTGCGCATATGACCGCAGCCTGACGTTTCATACCTTTGGAAAAAGACGAGGTTTTTTTGTTTAAGGGAAGTTTCAGAAAACCGTGAAGGCGCGTGAAAATCTCGTCCGAAAAATTCGGATAGAACGTTTTGTAGAATTTCCGCATACGGTTTAACGTCATCTGCGAATACTGTGCGGTTTCGTCGCTTATAAAGATAAGTTTTTCCTTTGCCGCGGCGTTGTCGTAAACGGGAATTCCGTCAATTGACACAACTCCCCCGTCAGCTTTGTAAACACCCGTTAAAAGCCTCAGCATTGTCGATTTTCCCGCTCCGTTCGAGCCTAAAAGCCCGTATGCCGAGCCTTTGGGAATTTCAAGAGAAACATTGTCAAGCGCGACAAATCCGTCAAATTTTTTCGTTACATTTTCAAGTTTTATCATATTATCACCTCATAACACATTTTCAATCTGATTTTTAAATATCTGCAATATAAGCTCTGCGGCGCGGCTTTCATCGGATTTTCTTATTCGCAATTCTGTATAATTATCGATTTTTACTACCTTTATATTTTCCGAAAGCTCGTCGCTTGTATCCGACACGCAAAGCGAAATAAGCTCTTTTGCCGTGTCGCTGTCGGAGTTGAAATAAACCAATATATATTCGCGTTCTCCGCTGTATGTGTCATTGTTATCACCGTACGGGTCATTGTTATCGAGGTACAGCTGCACATAATAAAGCTTGTTTACATTTTCCTCAGGCGACAGCGGGTCTGATACATTCTCGGCATCTTTGAGAAATTCGATAGTATTTTCATAAGTGTCTAAAATGTTAAATATTTTATGATATTCCTTGCCGTCTTTGGTATAATAAAATTCCGCTGCGCCTACAGTTTGAGAATATTGAATATAATTTTCCTTTATATCGTCAAGCAGTATTTTCTTGAACTCATCTATCTTCGACGGCTTGACGACAAAATTCGTATGGTGATATCTGGTTGCTTCATCAACGGTTTCTTCCATATAATAAAACCCCGAAACGGAAATCTTTGAATAATCATTGCTTTCAAGTATTCCGTAAAGACCTTTTGTGCTTGTCGGATAAGATAAAATTTCGGCAGTCGCGTTTTTAATCATTTCATAGTCTTCACCGAACGTGGTATATCCCCTGTTCAGCGAAAGACCGTTTTTGAGCTTGTACGAAATTACGATCTCATTTCCGGTACGAATTTTACTCTTGTCCGAGATGATGTCTTTATGCACGGAAACAATGCCTTTTATGGATTCTTCCGTATCATATACCATCGGCTTATCGTCGGGGGAGTATATATAATAACTGCTTACCTCTACGCTCGAAATTTCACTCGGTTCGGGAATGTTGTCCGAATATCCGAAACCTTTTGTGACTATTGTTACCGCGTAAAATCCAAAACACACCGCGCTTATAGCAGCAAGTTTAATCAAAGAACGCGGAAGTTTTTTTACGCTTTTGGTATGAGAAAACTCTATGGCTAAAAAGGCTGCGATAACCACAATCAGGCAGAAGAAGAACGGGACATACGTCGTGGTGCCGCCTAAAAACAAAATGCCGTACATCGCTATTAAAAGAGCCATAGACATAACGGAATACGCGCTATTGTATGTGAAATCCCTTCCGACGCGATCTGTCCTGCGGTGTTTTCCTATGAAATACGCGCCTATGACGTACGCTGCCGTGAACACTGCTATAATGATATAGCTTACCGCGCTTTTTTCGGGATAGCCGTGTTCGCTCATAAACATACCGGGGTTATTCATAAGCCATTGAATGAACTCATATGAAATACCGCCCGGAGCTACCGCGCCCAACAGCGGGATATCTTCCGCAGAAAGTCCTATGCCGCAGCTGCATACAAGCGCGGTATATGAAGAAAGGATTACCGGAACTACCGCGATGCCGAGAAACGAATAGAATATCGAAGAACCTATACTGCCGCAGCATGATACAATAAGCGTGGAAAAAGCGTATGTCGAGATAATGATTATCGGAAGGATAAGCAAAGGCGTAGAGAGGCTATTGAACACAGTTTGAACTTCTTCAATATTGAGCCTGTTGATGTCCGAAAGCAAGATATATGAGACAGGCGTCAAGAGCAAAATCGGCGCGGCAGCCGTTATAATTCCCGAAAGAAAATCCCCGAAAAAACGCTCTTTATACGTCAGCGGAAGACTTCCCAAAGTATCCACGCACGCGCGGTTGTTATAAAACTTAAAGAAAATCACGGGCGATACCACAGCCAAAACCAAGGACCCCGCCAGACAAATCGGCACGACAAAAGCAGCATAACCTGAGATAAGATACATCACGTCGTCCAGATGTATCGGAATTTGTCCGATTGTGTCGGTACTGTAATAAGGCTCTAAAACTCCCAAATATGCCCTCAGCATTATCGTCAGAGCAGGGATACCGCCCAGAGCCAGAATAAAACTTGCGGCGATAAAGCCTATATGCCCTTTTAGATTATACAGAAAATACCGTCCGAAATAACTTTTTTTCATTTTAAAGATCACCCCGTTTAGTTGATAGTTAATTGTTGTTATTGATATTGACGCCGCTCGGAAATATTATGCCCAAGGCTATGTGCTTTCCGTATCAATTTTGTCTATGATCGCATGCAGATCGTCTTTTGAAAGCCCATGTGAAAGAGCAGCCCTGACCGCTTCGGAAAATTCTTCGGAAGTCTGCTGATTTAAAGCGCCTATATACTTAGAACGCGGGGAAACATAACTGCCCTTTGCGGGAACAGAGTAAATAAGCCCCTGCCGCTCTAATTCGGCATAGGTTTTCTGAACGGTGTTCGGATTTATGGTAAGCTCTTTTGCAATCTCACGGACCGCAGGGAGCTTTTCCCCTTCTTTCATCTCTCCGCTTATAATAAGCTCGGTTATCCTTGCGCGGAGCTGTTCATATATCGGCGCTCCGCCTTGAAGCCGCATTGTAAACATTATTTTTACCTTCTCTATATCAAAGTTCTCGGTATCTTTGAACTGCAAACTGTACTGCTTGTATTAGTACAGTTGTATTATATCATATCCTTTTTTATTTGTCAATAGCAAATTTAAAAAATTTTTAATCTTTTATAAAAAATCAAATATCATACGGTTTAGAAAGCCATATCTGTCGAAAAGCGGCAATTCAAGCGGTTTTGCGGCTGCCGCAATCACGCATTGTCCATAGGCGGCGAAAAACGCCGAAACGGCTTGTCGGAGAGCACCAGCTGCTGACAAACAAGCCGTTGACGATTAAAAAAGGTTTATGGACAGTCTGAAATTTTTTTAAAAAATTTTCTTCATTCTTTAACAAATAACTTGACATATCTGAAAAAATATTGTATAATTGTACTAACAGTGAGAATTTTATCTTAAAATCGCCGCGGCATTTGCCGCAAATATAATATTTCAGACCGGGGGTTGTTTAAAATGGCTAAGATACAAGATTTCTGCGATATGAATAAGTTTGAGGAAATTATGAGCAACTGGGCAAAAAGTACCGGACTTGCTACTGTCGCAGTAGGCGCGGACGGAAAGTACATAAGCGACTGTTATAATTTTACGGAGTTCTGTATTGATCTTACCAGAGGAAGCGCAGAGGGAAAGCGCCGCTGTGAAAAGTGCGACGCTGAATGTACGGGCATATATTCTTGTCACGCGGGACTTATGGACTTTTCAATTCCGATAACATTGACCGACGGAACGGTTTTGGGAAGCATAATCGGCGGACAGGTACTTCCGCAGAACCCCGATGAGGAAAAATTCCGTAAGACGGCGGTTGAGCTTGGTATCGACCCGGACCGTTATGTAGAAGCGCTAAAAAAAGTAAACGTTAAAACAACAGAGCAGATAGAATCGTCTGCAAATCTTTTAGGAAACGTTATAAATATGTTTGTTCGCGCCTGCTATTCCGAAAAATACAGCAAAAATATACTGGAAAAGCTGGTAAACGGCATTGCAGAAGCGGCGGCGGAGATAAACGTAGCGAACGAGAGCAACAAAAAGCTCACAAAAGTAAGTATGAACCAGAAGATTTTGGGAATAAACGCGTCTATCGAGTCTGCCCACGCGGGTGCGGCAGGAAAAGGATTTGCGATAGTAGCTACGGAAGTCCAGAAGCTGGCGGTGACAATGGAAAAAGCAAGCAGCGATATAACGGCGAGCCTTTCAAGACTTACGCAGATAATAAACGGTCTGAAAGAGGACTGAGCTGAAACATAATTCAAAATAAAGCGGCGCGCTCATTTTTGATGAGCGCGCCGCTGTTTGTATAAAAACCTATTTGTAGTTCTTATCAATTGGGGGAAAACTTTTGAAAAAGTTTTCCCCCAAGCCCCTTTTCAAAACTTTTATGTAACGTGCTGTAAGGGAAAACGTTATCCGCCTAAATTCTAACCTCTTACAGCGTTTTCCGCCGAAGGCGGATAATGCTCTAACTTCTAACCTCTAAAAGGGCTTCGCCCCCGCGCCCCCCCATTGGGGGAAAACTTTTGAAAAAGTTTTCCCCCAAAC
>CANRDI010000033.1 GCA_947629335.1 uncultured Clostridia bacterium
ATTTGTTATTATCAAATGTTCAACCTTACGTTCGTTTCGGCTTCTTACATTGTATGTATATTGATTGTCAAATGCAAGGACATTGAAACCGCCCTTATATAACGACTGAATAAAGTCAGTGTTCTTGATAACGAGAACAAATTTTGCAGGGGTTTTCCTGAGCGAGTGAGCCAATCTTTCTTGGTCGGCTTGAGTAAAGTCCCGTCCCTCATAGTCCGAAAAATTGGTGTCATATGGCGGGTCAAGGAACATAAAATCACCGCTTGTCAACGAGGCATTACTGAAAAAATCCTCAAAATCTGAGCAGTGTAT
Source organism: uncultured Clostridia bacterium (assembly GCA_947629335.1). Classification (GTDB taxonomy): domain Bacteria; phylum Bacillota; class Clostridia; order Oscillospirales; family Ruminococcaceae; genus CAG-115. Next base: position 313 of record CANRDI010000033.1, read on the forward strand.
GTCTGTCCTGCTGAAAACATCTTGTATATCCTTTGAGAACATACTGTCAATCTTGGCACGAAAATTCTTGGAATTGTATGACATACCGCCGTATGGTATATTAAACTCTCCTTTTGCATTGTACCTGAACATTGAACCATAGCAGTATTCTCTGATAAAGCAAAAGTTAGCCGCCTTGTATTGTTTCGACGGTATTTCTATTCGTTTAAGTTGAATGTTGTTAAATACATCCCTGAAATACATATAGTAGCCGCTTGTAAATCCTGTTAATAGATTATTTTTTAAGTCTTCTTCTGAAAATGGAGCTTTTTGCTCGTTTTTAACTGTTCTTTGCATTTTATCAACCGTCATTTTGACGAGCTGGTCGGTGAATGCTTTTTCATCAAGAAGTAGTTTTTCGGAAAAGCCCGAATTGATTTTATCGGCTATGCTGTCTGTGAACAAACATAGTTGCTTTTCAATATCAGCCGTATTTTTTCTACCGCTTTTCAAGTCGGTATACATTTTAAGTACGTCAGAGTAGTTTTTTGAAATTACCGAAAAGAGATTTGAAAAGCTGTTATTATAACACAGCAGAAGCTCTTTTAACTGCGAGTCCTGTGACTTGATGAGTTCATAATATTCCATCAGAGAGCTTGAGATATCGTTGACAACAGCACTTTTAGGATTGAGATAAAAAAACAGCGCGCCGCCGCCGAAAAAAGGTTCGACGTATCGTTTGTATTTGGGAATATGTGGAACAATTTTGTCGATTTCGCCGGATTTCCCTCCGGGCCATTTAATCAATGAGTTCATATAGTACACTCCTTCTTATATAGTTATTATATCACATTTTGCGGAATAGTTCAATATGTTTTACAATTATATTGAACTTTTTGCCAAGCAAATCCCTGCATTCACTTTCTCACCCCTCTCCCTTTCGGTCGCAAAAACTCACGCAACTTCTCCGTCAGCTCCAATCCCTCAACGAACTCCATAACTCTTTGGAACTTCGCCCTCAAGCTTCCCAGCTCGTTCTCGGCTACACGCAGTCGTTCTTTAAGCGGATAAATCTGCCGCGCGTTCCGCTCCAGAGCGGCGTATCTCTCAGCCGCCGCCTCGTTTTCCTTTTTCAGTCTTGCAACCTCAGCGGTCAGCTCGCTCTCCCTGTTCTCGGCGGCAATCTGTTTTTTGGCAAGCTCCGCAAGTTTCGCATAATCCTCTTTGGCGACAGTCAACTTCCCGCCGAAAACGGTTTTTCCCGTTTCAATGCCGTCAATCGCCTTAATTTGAGCAACTTTCCCCGCACTCTCTTTCAGCAAAGTTTGATTGTCGGCAAGCGTAGCGGTCGTTTCGGCAAGTTTCATATCAAACTGTCGAACTTGGGCATTCTTTTCTTGAAACTGCTCGTCAAGTTGGTCGATCAATTTCTCCACCTCACCAAGCAACTCGTTTCGCTTTTCAAGAACATAATTTGTATTCGCAACCTTGTATTCCAAAGCCTTAACTTCATTTTTGCGCTTCTGATTTTTGAAGTTGAGAACCGACAAATGCTCGTTGTGCGTGCCGAGCTGCTCCCACTCAATGCCGTGCTTTTTCATAATTTCCGAAAGCCGCTGTTTCTCAAAATCTGTCCATTGTTTAGAGGGAGTTTTGAGGTTAGTCTTTGCCGAAAATCCCTGCTGTTCAAGAGCTTTATTCAATAGGGCAAGGGAGCATACCCGTTGCACTCCCAGCTCCCCGTCGCCAATTTCCCGTTTTGTGAATTACATTGATGAAAAGAATAATCCGTGACGGTCGTGACGATGGTGACGATGCTTTTGGTAGCGGACGGGATTATGTAAAACACCGTCACGACCGTCACACATCGTCACGCTTTCAGTTTCAGTGTGACGCTTCTGCCGCTGTGAATGCGCGGTATTTTCTTGTAAATTATGCCGAAATCGTTCAGCAATACCCCTGCGTTGATGTTGAGTTTGAACGTCAGAACATTCGGCTTCGAATTCACGCCGAGCAGTCCGCCAACTTGGTCACCGCTCCCGTCCATTCGGGATTTTCGGCAGTTATAAACTCCGCAACCTTTTCCAAAAGCGGTTCGGGCGGCGTTTGCCACAACTCCGTTTCTGCGCTTTTAAAATCCCAATAGAGCGTTTTCTCGTTCCTCACAAGCGTCAGATGTTGGTCTTGCTTATCGCGCCTGGAGATTTCAAGCGTGGCTTTGTTTGATGTGCGCTTTCCGAAAATTTTGTGTTCATTTGTTTTACCTAAATAAAAAACCATAACGTCACTTATTGTCTGTAGACTTATTGTAGGAAATGATGTATAATATTAAAAAAGGCAAGTTGGTGATTAGATTTTGAAAATTCGTTATGTGTTTGGTACAAATGTAAGAAATTACAGATTAAAAATAGGTTTTTCTCAAGAAAAACTCGCTGAAAAATGCCGGCTGCATCGCACATATATTAGTGATATCGAATGCTTTCGGAGAAGCATATCGCTTGATAATATTCAAAAAATCGCTGACGCGCTTGGAGTTGAAACTTTTCAATTATTTTTAGACGAAGGAGTAGATAGTAATGCTTGAAAAGATTAAACTTATTTTGGAAAAACACATTAGCAAAAGAAACGCTATATCATCTGCGGAAATTGCTAATATGCTCGGAATTTATGAAGATGACACTCATGCAACCACTCGTGATCTATTGCTACAAGCGGCAGAAAAATATGAGTTACCTTTGGCTGCTAGCAATAAAGGGTACTACTTAATTGACAACGAAACCGAATATAAAGAATACATGGCTTCTTTAGATAGCCGAATTGAAGGAATTATTAGAAGAAAAGACATTATATCAAGGAATTTCAAAGGAGGCAATAAATGATTATTAACATAAAAAATGATGAGCTCATAGCCTTGAATGGAGCAGAATCGCATGATTTTCCAAAATACACTTCTCAATTGATTAACTTGGCAAATCAGAATGCACAGGGAACTCGCCCTGTTGTTGTCGGTCAAATGTCCGAATTATTTCCGGAGTTTATGGCTTCCGGAAATGAAATCACAATTGAGAATTGGCAAGATTGGTATAAGGAAGGGTACCCTTATGCCTTGGAAAAAGCAACCGACAAAATCTATGAACAGATTCAGAACCTTAAAGAAGCTATAAAACTTATTGACCGTGAAATGGTAAAATCTTGGGTAGAAGACCTTGTTATTACAAAAACATTTAACGGTATGTATGTTCAGAAAGCAATTTTAGCTTTCCTTGCAGAACGTCAAAATACAAGCTATCGCCTTGCCGCTCCTGCGGAAGAAGCCGTTGGTATTGACGGCTATGTAGGCAATGTTCCGTACTCGATAAAACCCGATACATACAAAACAATGGGTCGTCTATCAGAAAGAATTGATGTAAAAATGATTTATTATACAAAAACGAAAACAGGTTTAAAAATTGAAGTTGAAGAATGAAAAATTCGGCTATTCTGAATGGATAGCCGAATTTTTATTATTGAGGATGCGAAGCAAGAAATTTAGTTTTATATATATAATCAGCTGTTTTGTCAACATCTACATATCCGGTACGAATTAAATGATTATTAACAAATGTTTTATTATCAAGATAAACATAGCAAAGTAAAGTATTATTTTCATCATACTTTATGGTATCATATTTCAAGTAAATTTTCCTTTTTTGAAATTTCTGCTTTAAAAAATTTACGGCTTCTGTTTCATATCCGGGTTTTGACTTTACCCCGATCAATTTTATAATCAATCCATTGCTGAGTTCTATTTTTTCGGGTGAAATTACATTTTTTACTTTCAATAGTTCTTCTTTGACATTTTCCGTATTATCAATTTTAGAACCAAATTGAAGTTTTTTTACATCTATCTTTTTATCAAATTTATGAGGGTCATGAAAAATATATGGGAGAACATCAAATGAAAAATCTTTAGGAGCATTATCATCAACAAAAAATAACTTGTTGTTTAAATCGAACACATCTATTTGTTCGCCCATTAGCTTTTCCTGAATAACGGGCTTAAAATTATTGTTTATTTCATATCCGATTGAGTTCCTTGCTAAATGTTTTGCTGCAAGTGAAGTTGTCCCGCTTCCTGCAAACGGGTCAAGAACGGTTTCTCCTACAAACGAAAACATTTTTATCAACCGCTTTGGCAACTCTTCCGGGAACATGGCAATGTGACCATATTGCTTTACCCCATTGAAATTCCAATGTGACGAAAAATATTGATTCCATTCTTCTTTAGACATTTCAGAAGCTTTTTTTTGCTCAACAGTCGGTTTAGGAGCTTTCCCAAGCTTTTTAAATAGAAGTATAAATTCATAATCCATTTTTAGTATGCCGTTTCGAGGATAAGGGAAACTGCCCATAACTGCTCCACCGCCCGATGTGTTCATCGTAGTGGTTTTTTGCCAGATTATTGCACCCATATAGTCCATTCCCAGAGTTTCGCAAAAACGTATTATTTCTGTTCTTATAGGAATAACTTTATATCTGCCATAGTATACAGAGCGAGCAAACTGATCCCCTATGTTTATGCACAGACGGCAGCCGTCAGAAAGTACACGATAACATTCTTGCCATACTAAATTAAGATTGTTTATGTAATCTTCATAGCTGTCATTAAATCCTATCTGATCGTCCGTTCCGTAATCTTTGAGCTGCCAATAAGGCGGAGAAGTTATTATAAGCTGAACCGATTTATCAGGTATTAAGCTCATTTTTCTGCTGTCACCAAAAACTATTTGATGATTTATCATTGATGATCACTTTCCATTTATTAATATACTTGGCAAAATTCCGAGTAAGGTATCAAATCGGTATCACCCGCCCTTTCGGCAGCCAACAAACCGCACCGTTAAGCCATTTGTTCGGGCGAATACGTTATTCCCACTCGATAGTTGCCGGCGGTTTTGAAGTAATATCGTAAACCACTCTGTTGATATTTCCGACTTCGTTTACGACGCGCACGGAAACCTTTTCGAGAACGTCATACGGGATCCGCGAGAAGTCGGCTGTCATAAAGTCGCTTGTTGAAACGCCGCGCAGCGCGAGGGTATAATCATATGTCCTACCGTCGCCCATAACGCCGACCGAACGCATATTTGTGAGTACCGCAAAATATTGGTTTATGTCGCGGTCAAGCCCCGCGTTTGCTATTTCCTCACGGAAAATTGCGTCCGCGTCTTGAAGAATTTTCACTTTTTCTGGAGTTATATCGCCGATTATTCTTATTGCAAGTCCCGGTCCGGGGAACGGCTGCCGCCAGACCAGCTTGCTGTCCAATCCGAGCGTTGTGCCGAGCTTTCTTACTTCGTCCTTAAACAACAGCCTCAGCGGTTCAATTATTTCCTTGAAATCAACATAATCAGGCAGTCCTCCGACATTGTGATGTGATTTTATAACTGCTGCGTCGCCTGTGCCGCTTTCTATAACATCAGGATAGATAGTTCCCTGAACAAGATAATCGACTTTTCCGATTTTTTTTGCTTCTTCCTCAAAAACTCTGATAAATTCTTCGCCGATTATCTTGCGCTTCTTTTCAGGCTCGGATACTCCCGCAAGTTTCGACAAAAATCTTTCGCCTGCGTTTACCCGAACGAAATTCACGCCGCTGTCCTTAAATGCCGCTTCAACCTCGTCGCCTTCGTTTTTGCGCATAAGTCCGTGGTCTACGAAAATACACGTCAGCTGCGAGCCTATTGCCTTTGCCATCAGCTTACAAGCAACCGAACTGTCTACGCCGCCCGAAAGCGCAAGCAGAGCCTTTCCGCTGCCGACCTTTTCGCGGATCTCACTAATTGCAGTTTCAGCATAGCTCTCCATTGTCCAATCGCCCTTGCATTTGCAGATGTTGGTGAGGAAATTGCCGAGCATTTCAAAACCCTGCTCTGTGTGATTTACTTCAGGATGGAACTGAGTTCCGTAAAATTTCCTCTTCGGATCTTCTATTGCTCCGTACGGACACTTGTCGCTGTGACCTATTGCCCGAAAACCTTCGGGAAGCTCTTCTATGTAATCGTTGTGGCTCATCCATACTACCGACTTTTCTTTCAGCCCTTTTAAAAGATCCGAACTTACGTCAAATTCACAGTCAGTTCTTCCAAATTCAGCAAGCGAGCTTTCATTAGCTTTCCCTATCTTTCCGCCAAGTCCGTATACCATAAACTGCGCTCCGTAACAAATGCCGAGTATCGGCACTCCAAGCTCGAAAATTTCGCTCGTCATTCTCGGAGAATTATCAAGATAGACCGAGTTCGGTCCTCCCGTAAAAATAATGCCCTTTGGATTTTTTGCTCTTATTTCCTCGACAGAAGTCTTATAGGAAATGACCTCGCAGTAAATGTTATGCTCACGCACTCTGCGGGCAATAAGCTGATTATACTGTCCGCCGAAATCAATTACAAGCACCGTTTCGTTCAACATAAATTACATTCCCTTTCTGTTTTGTCCAATAATATATAACGGGCGCACCCCGTTTTTTATACCCTCATATCGAGCATTGACAGAATAATTCCCGCCGAACCGAATTTTCTGAAGAAATCATTCAGCCTTTCCTTTACTTCCGGATCTTCAATAATCCTGTCCGCATATGACAACATCTGAAAAAGCATAAAAAACATAGCTCTCGCTCCAATATCGTCGCCATAAGAAAAATATTCATCAAAATTATTCGCGGCATTTCTAAGCTCCGTTATCCTCGGCATAAGGACTTTAGGTATCTTTGATTCGTCCGCAGTTATCCTCGCAAACTCTTTTGCCGAAAAAATCAGCTTTTCATTCAGTTCGGCTTTTATAGCTTCCATTGAAAGGCGACCCTGTTCGCAAAGTTCTCTCAGGCTGCGGCTTGCTTTTATGTAAATATCTCCCCATACAGGCTCTACCGTAAGATCGCTGTGAGGGACCGGAGAAATATTTTCCGTCGTTTCGCGGACAACAACCGACGTTCTTTCGGGCGTCTGCCTTGATTTTTCGCTGTTTTCGTCATGACTTTCGGACGTGCCGTTTATTTCTGCAAACGCGTCCGCAAGATAACTCATGGTCTGCTCGTAAGACATTGCGCTTATTTTTTCAAGCTCCGCCTGTTCGTCAAAATCATCATTTTCATCAAAATCCGCGTTATTTTCCACGACCTCAAAAGAGAAATTATCATCCTCTTTTAAAGCAGTTTCTACCTGAGGTATGACCGGAATTTCATTAAATACTCCGCCCGAAATTTTTTCACGATATTCTTCGGACATTTCTCCGCCGAACACCTCATTTTCGGGGGTGTTTTCTTTGGCATTTTCCGCGCTGTTTTGGAAATAATTTTCCGAAACATTTTCCTTGGTTTTTCCGCTTATAAATTCATCATTTTTAGGGGTGTTTTCTTCGGCATTTTCCGTGCTGTTTTGGGAATAATTTTCCGCAATATTTCCCTCGGCTTTTTCGCTTATAAATTCATCATTTTTAGGGGTGTTTTCTTCGGCATTTTCCGCGGTGTTTTCGTGAAAAATTTCCGCAACACTTTCCTCGTTTTTTACGCTTATAAATTCATCATTTTTAGGGGTGTTTTCTTCGGTGTTTTCCGCGCTGTTTTGGGAATAATTTTCCGCAATATTTTCCTCGTTTTTTCCGATTATTAATTCATCATTTTTAGGGGTGTTTTCTTCGGTGTTTTCCGTGCTGTTTTGGAAATAATTTTCCGCAATATTTCCCTCGGCTTTTTCGCTTATAAATTCATCATTTTTAGGGGTGTTTTCTTCGGCATTTTCCGCGGTGTTTTCGTGAAAAATTTCCGCAACATTTTCCTCGGTTCTTTTGCTTATAATTTCATCATTTTTAGGGGTATTTTCTTCGGCATTTTCCGTGCTGTTTTCGGGAGAAATTTCCGTTTCATTTTCCACCCGAATTTCAGTGCCTTTTTTACCTTGAAAAACATTTGTTTTCTGTATCGCAATATTTTTTGAAATTACACGTTTAAACGCGGGTATTGTCTGAAAATCCGAGCGGGTATTTTCCGCTTCCGCTCCGCTTTCGCAAATTCCGTCTATAAGCAGCTTCAGCTCTGTTTTATCGAGCGAATAATCCGAGATCCTTATTTCGCTGTCTTTATGAAAAATTATAAGCTCATCGGCAAAACGGTTCTCAAAACTTTCTAAAATATTAACGCAGCGGATATCCTTATAAAAGATCCTTTGAACTGCTCCGTCGGTATTTATTGCCATGCCGTTTTTGAAAAACGCAATTCCCCGTGAGCCGTCAAGCCTTAGAGAAGTGTCTATAAAACCCAGCGCCTCGTTCTGCACAAACATAGGTCTGCTGTTGGCTGAGTTCAGGCAGACCGCCGCGCAGCGCTTTTCGATCTCTTTTTTTGTCAAATGCCCACCCCCTTTATACCTCGGATTTTTTATAAGTTATATGTCTTTTCGGCTCAGAAGTTCCTGTTTTATATCCCACAGTTTTTGCGATAAGTCAACATAATAGTTGTGGGGATTTTCAAATCTCAGGACCGATTCCCAGAGCGTTTTCAGCTGTTGTGAACAATATTCTTTTATTTCATCAAGCGCAGGAGACTTGTACACAAGTTTACCGCCCTTGAATATCGGCACTTGAAGCTCTTTTACGGTATAGTCGGTAAACGTTTTCCTTTTCCATGTGAAATTCGGATCGAACAGTTCCAACGGCTTTGTCTCGTCAATTTTCTCATCATAAACGCAAAGCAGATCCGCTTCGGCTTTTCCCGTTTTGTTGTCGAAAATTCTGTAAACCTTTTTATAATGCGGGTTTGTAATTTTCGCAACATTTTCGCTTATCTTAATTCGCGGCGTAATTTCGCCGTTTTCCTCGACAGCGCAGAGCTTATAAACTCCTCCGAAAACAGGCTCGGAAGAGGCTGTTATAAGCCTTTCACCGACGCCGAAAAGGTCTATCTTTGCGCCTTGGCTCAAAAGGTCGGAAATAATGTACTCGTCGAGCGAGTTTGAAGCAACTATCTTACAGTCGGCATATCCCGCCTCGTCGAGCATTTTCCGCGCCTCTATCGAAAGGTACGCAATATCCCCCGAATCAAGTCTTATGCCTTTAGGACGCTTTCCGAGAGGCTTTAGTACTTTGTCAAACGCCTTTATGGCATTCGGAACGCCCGATTTCAGAACGTTATACGTGTCGACAAGCAGCGTGGTGCTGTCAGGATAAACCTCACAGTACTTTTCAAATGCCTCAAGCTCCGTATCGAACATCTGTACCCACGAGTGCGCCATTGTTCCCGTTGCAGGCACTTCATACAGCTTGTCCGAAATTACGCAGGCAGTTCCCGCGCAGCCGCCTATATATGCGGCTCTTGCGCCGAGGATTGCTCCCGAAGCGCCCTGCGCGCGCCTTGAACCGAACTCGGAAATTGCCCGTCCGTTTGCCGCCCGTACAATTCTCGAAGCCTTTGTTGCGATAAGCGACTGGTGATTTATAAGCAATAACAGCATGGTTTCAATGAGCTGTGCCTGTATAGCGGGCGCGCGGACAGTTATCAGCGGCTCATAAGGAAATACGGGCGTTCCTTCGGGAACGGCAAAAATATCTCCCTCAAATCTGAAATGTTTTAAATAATCAAGAAACTTCTCGCTGAATATGCCTTTTCCTCTTAGAAATTCAATATCGTCCTTGTCAAAACGGAGGTTTTCGATGTATTCAATTACCTGCTGAAGTCCTGCGCAGACCGCATAACCGCCGTTGTCGGGAACTCGCCTGAAAAACAGATCGAAATATGCCGTCTTTTCCGCATATCCTGTCATTAAATAACCGTTTCCCATGGTGAGCTGGTAAAAATCGCAAAGCATGGTATAATTCTGTTCGGTAAACATAATTTTCTCCTTATATTTCCCTCTTGCGCAAATTGTTTTTCCTGTTATCTACAGCATTTTGCGAGTTTCAACCGAGAAATTTTTCCCGCCCGAAAACTCCCCGCTATATGACCTCTATCTGCACGCCGCGCATAACGTCAAGCGCGTTTTCGTGACCTTTTTTATTTCCCGAACCGCAGGCTTTGCTGTCTACAATTATCCTTGCTTCGGGAAGCGCCGCTTTTGCAATTACCGCGTTTGAAACGACGCAGATATCCGTCACCAGTCCGCAAAGCTCAACCTCGTCAAAATTGTTTTCGATAAGTATTTTCGCAAGTTCCATAGAGCCGAACGCGGGCTTTTTTATCACAATATCCTCTGCTCTGACGCATTTTGCCGTTTCTCCGTAGAGTTTATGTCCTTCTGTTTTGTCAATGCAGTGAACGACAGGCAGCTTTTTGCCCTCCTGCGTTTCAAGATAATTTTCGCCATGAGTATCGAGCGTAAAAATTATCTTTCCGCCGTTTTCACGGCAGTCCGAGATCTTTTTCACAATTATATTGTCTAATTTCTCCGCGCCCTCAAAACCGAGCGCTCCGTCCACAAAATCATTTTGATAGTCAACCACAACTAATGCTTTCATTTCTTCTTCCTCAAAAAATTCTTTTCCCAATTTTCAATTATGCGTGCGTGTCCGCGCTCGACCGCGAGCGAGTTTTCCGGAACGTCCTTTGTTATCGTAGAGCCTGCCGCTGTCGTAGCGTTCTTTCCTATCTTTACGGGAGCGATAAGATTTGTGTTGCAGCCGATAAACGCGTCGTCGCCTATTTCAGTGCGGTATTTGTTTATGCCGTCATAGTTTGCCGTAACGCACCCGCACCCGAAATTAACTCCGCGCCCGACATTGCTGTCGCCGAGATATGTGAGGTGAGCAACGGCAGTCTTTTCGCCAATGTCGCTGTTCTTTATCTCAACAAAATCGCCAATCTTCACGCCTTTTCTGATAATCGTTCCGGGGCGAAGCTGAGCAAACGGTCCTATCTTTACATCATTCTCGACAACCGATGACGTCGCCTTTACGTTATCCAGAACAACATTATCCCCTATCACACAGTCATTAATACAGGAATTTGCGCCTATCTCGCAGTTATTTCCTATAACGGTTTTGCCGAGAATTATAGTGTTTGGCAGCACCAGCGTGTCAGCGCCGATCTTAACGTCTTTTCCTATTATAATGCCGTCGAGCGCAATAAACGAAACGCCCTCGCTCATAAGGCGTGCGAAAACGTCGGCTCTTGCCTTTTCGTTTAGTGCATACAAGTCCATTCGTGTATTTGCTCCGTAGGTTATGTCGGGGTTTTCGCTTTTATACGCTTCGGCATTCCCGATTATTTCCACACAGTCGGTCAGATAATATTCCCCGCTCGCGTTCTTGTTTGTTATCTTCGGGAGCGCGTTCAAAAGTTCTTTTGCGCTGAACCAATATGCCCCGCTGTTTATCTCGCATATTTTTGCCTCTTCGGGGGAACAATCCTTTTGCTCGCGTATAGCGGTGAATTTTCCGGAACTGTCGCGGATTATCCTGCCATAGCCAAACGGATTTTCAAGCTCCGCGGAGATGACCGTAACGCCCGCGTTTGTCTTTTCATGCAGTTCGAGAGCTTTTTTGAGCGTATCCGCGTCCATAAACGGCGCGTCCCCGCACAAAACGCAGACCCTATCGACCGATTTTATCAGTTCAGCTGCCCGTGAAACCGCGTCACCCGTACCTTTCTGCTCGTCCTGATAGTAAGTGGAGATATCCTCATAGTTTTCGCTCAAAAATTTTTCGGTCATTTCGCACTTATGACCCGAAACGACGCCTATCTTATCAAAGCCGAACTCTTTTGCGCAGTCCAATACCCAACCGAGCATCGGCTTTTTAAGCACCTCGCAAAGAACTTTCGGCTTTTCGGACTTCATTCTTTTTCCTGCGCCGCCCGCAAGAATAATACAACCTGTACTCATAAATTGTTCCCCCATAACGTTTATTTTGATTTGCCATGAAATTTTTATTTTATTACATTCTGCGCCGATTTTTCGTAAGACTTGAATATGACAGCGAAAAGATCGTGCTTACAAAAGGAATTATTTTCCGCATTACCACCGTGCTCACTCTTTCCTCGGCGGTAAAATTCACCGTAAAACAATCGCCTCTTCTGCGCCTGTTTCACGCAAAAGAAGTTACAATATTTACCCTCGGAAGTAAACTGAGCCTGTTTCTGAGCAAAAACGAACAGCCCCCTTTTCTCCCGAAAATGCCGAAACACAGCGTAAGACCGCGCTTTCGGGAAATTCTGTTCGGCGCTTTTATCGACACCCGCGCTCTCGCGGGAATTGCATTTTTTACGGCAATATTAAGAAGAATAGGAAGCATTATCGGAAGCAGCTATTTCGACAACATTATTTCCGCCTTTGTCACAACAGCCGAAAAAATTTCCGAAACGCTTTTGATAATCCACGTCGCCGTTCCTAAAATCGCGGCTTTCGCGGCGGTTTTTGCGCTCTGCGCATGGATATTCTCGTTTTTGATAAAGCTTTTGCGGCTGTCTGAACTATGCCTTTCTAAAAGGGGAAAATTTATTTTCGTAAAAAGCGGGATTGTTACATTGTATGAGACCGCGCTTGTGCAAAATACCGATGCGGCTGTTATGCGCAAAACTATCATCTGCTATTTAGCGGGCTGCGCTCCCGTTTATTATAACAGGACAATGGTCCTCCCCGCCGCCTCTGAAAACAACTTCGAGCGCATTTCCGAACAGCTTTCGGGGACAGCTCCCGAAACCTCGGTACTTGTCAAAACTCCGTTTTACAGAATTTCGGGACATATAACCGTTCCGCTTTGGATATTCGGAATATCATCCGCACTTTTAGTGCTGTTCTATTTATCGGAAATGAGATTTGCACGACTTTTGAAAACAGCGCTTTACTGTTCGGGTTTCGCAAGCGGATATATTTCGCTTTGCGGTATAATTCTGATGAAAAATGCCGCAAGTTCTTTCGGAGAATTTCGCGTAAAGCTCTCGTTCAGACGCGGAACGGCGGTCTACTGTGCCGATTTTTCAAGGGATATTTCAAAAGGATATGTACTTTCGCAGAATATTTTCCAGCGTCCCGCGCATTTATGCGACTATAAAGCGCTTATTATCGGCAAAAAATCTTTTCGCTCGCGTCAGCTCCCGCTGAAGATACCGTCAGATCCTCCGTCATAAACCGCATTATCTTTGATGAAACGCTTTTAACGCAAGGTGTTGAATAAACTCACAAGAGCGACTTTGTTACGACCGAGACCGTCTTTACGCCATGCATCTTCAGTGCGTTTATAACATTATGGTCGAACATTTCTCCCGGCATTATCAGCGGAACTCCCGGAGGACACGGACATTCAAGTCCCGCACATATCTGTCCTGCCGCAGCTTCGAGCGGAATGACCTTTCTCGGCTTAAACATCGCCTCATACACGGGCATTTCCGCTATGGGCTTTATGTGAGCATACTGTACGAGAGGCTGAGGGACGCTCATCGGTACAAGCAGTATGCCCATTTCAGCGCGCTCGCAGTCCTCAACGGTAGAAGTGGCGGAGAACATAAGCACCACATAGTTTTCATCTGCCATTTCGCATTCTACGCCGTTTGTCCTAAGTATAGCCGCAAACTCAAAGCCGCTCATTCCGCATTCGCGGGCATTTATCGTGACCCTCAGCGGGTCGCTCTTTTTAAGCGGTATCCCGTTTTGAGTAAGCCGCTCTTTCATATCCGCGACCGCCTCACAGGCGTTGTTTATAAGCTGGATATTTTCCGCTATGGTCTCATTAAAGCGGTCAAGACTTTCAAGGATAAGGTACGACGGGCTTGACGAGCCGAACATAGCCATCATTTCTTTTGCGTTTGTACTGTCCTCGCCCTGTGCAAAGTGCAGATAAGCTCCGCCCGTAAGCACAGGCAGCGTTTTATGCGCGGAATCTATGCACATAAGCGGAAATCCGAGTTCAAGCGGGTGAAGATATTCCGTTCCGAATTTTCTTTTGTCCACAAAGCGGAGATATGCTCCGTGGGCGTTGTCAACAACAACGGGAATGTTCGGGCGGACAAATTTCCACGTTCCGCCGTAATAGTCGATATTTGTTATAAAAACAGCGTCTGTATTACAAAGCCCGTTTACGTTGTACGGAACGTTTGCGCTCATAAACTCTTCGGGATAAAGCCATTTTATATCGAGTCTCAAAAGCGCCGCGGCGGAAACGAGCGAGCGGTGAGAATATCTCGAAGCCGCTATGGTCTTACAGCCGCGCGCCTTTAAAAGCGCAAGCGCGGTCTGAATGGCAAGAGTGCCGCCGCCGCAGGAATAACACGTTTTTTTCGCGCCGAAAACTCCCGCCGCGAGCGCCTCGCTCGTTCCTATAATACCGCCCGTTTTATCGGATAAATAAAGGCTGTCCGCGCCGTATATCTCGGTTATGTCGTTCGGTATTTCTCCGTTATGTCCGGGCGTGTGAAGTCTTAAACGCCCCTCGTTCTCGTATCTTTCCAGAAAATTACAGATCGGTGTATTCATAATCCAACTCCGTCAATAAAACTAAATTTGAACTTTCTTCACTTGTTTTTCTTGCCCAAAATTCACTCGCTGTCAGCTTTCGGCAGAAGACGCTGACGATCCGCTATCCTCTTCGTCTTCCAGTTTGAGCGCTTTTTTGTCCGTTTCAAATGCGTATTCATCTACCCATTTGTCCATATCCTCGGATAAATTATACTGTGCGATATTTGTTTTAAGAGTATCGATTATCAAATTGTGCTTTTCCTCGGTTATCTCGGCGCTTGAGGCATATATCATTATGTGAACTCCGTAATCCGAAACGCATATCGTTCTGTCTCCGACATTTTCAGGAACAAACGCCGCCTCTTGAAATTCTTTTACATAAGATGTTCCGTTCGGAACTACCAGGTATCCGTCGGGATAAAGAGAACTTCCTGTTGCGTCGGAGCTGTATTTCAGAAGTATCTCGTCCCAGTCGGTGCCGCTGTCGATAGCCTGTTCGACCTCAGCCTGTTTGTCCGCAAGTTCCGCAGCTTTTTCGGCTCTCAGAGCGTCTGCCGCTTCGTCGTCGCCGCTTTGCCGATAGGTCTGAATAGCCATTACTGTATCATCATCAAATCCGAGCAGAACGTGCTTTATTCGGCGGGAACCCTCCGGTACCCAGAACTCGTAATATTCTCCCTGTTCATAAAGCGAGACATTTGTTTCGTAAATTTCCTTTATCTGTTCAACATAACTGTTCAAGGTCTCCTCGGCTGCGGCAGGGTCAAGGTCAGACTTATATTTTGCGATCATCTTGTCACTAATCGTATATGCCAATAACCAGTTATAAAGCTCTTCCCGCGTCAGCTTACAGCTTTCGAGAAGCTCGTTAAACTCTTTTTCGCCGCGTTCAAGCCGCATTTCATCGGTTATTTCCGTTCCTGTCGGAAGGTCGCTGAAATCTGCCTCATCTCCTAAAGCCTTTATCTGATTTTGGACTGCTGCGTCAAATTCTTCACGGGTCGTTTTCTCTTCTTCTTCCGTCAGAACGTCACAGCCAAGCTCTTTCGCCTTCAAAAGCAAGACCTTATTATAGATCTGGTTTTCAATAATGGTTTCTCGTATCGACTTACAAAGCTCGACATTTGAAGAGTCCTCGGTGATCCCGCTTGACTTCAGATAGAACATATATTCCTTGTTAAACTCTTCATAGGTTATGTCAAGTTCGCCCGTAAAGCATATCCTCGTAGGCTTTGCGACGATATGCTTCGGGTCTGTTTTCGGGTTAGTCCCAAATCTTATCGAACAGCCCGACATCATCAGCGCACAAAGTCCTGAACATACTGCCATAAGTATTTTCTTTAGTTTCATTTAAATATCCTTTCGTCTGTTATTAAAGGCAGATATTGGCAAATTTAAGGAGATCCTTCGGCTAAATAAAGTCTGTGTGAAAATAATTTGCAGAAAATTGTCAGAACGCGGCATATTCCCTTTATTTTCCATAATCAATCCCCAATAAAATCACCTGCTTTTTCATTATAACATATTTTTTTGAAAAAATAAAGATAAAGTAATAAATATTTCAAAAAAAGTGATGTTTTTTTTAAAAAAATATGTTATAATTAAAAAAAGGCGGCTGTGAAGCAAACGTTTTTAATACAAAAAGTAATCTTTTTATTAAATATTACAGGAGGTTGTATGAATTTGACTTCAAAATTGATAAAAATTCTTTCGATAATTCTATGCGGATTTCTTGTATTGGGTCTTGCGGGATGTGAAAACGGAAACTCCGACAGCGGAAGTTCTTCGGATATTGGCGAAGAAGAAACAAAGTCCATAAAAGTTGGATATATTTTCCGCAGAGACGCCGATGCCGACGGCTTTTCGGGACAGATAAATGCGCAGAGGAAAAATGCCGTTAAAAACTGCGGAGGGAAAGTCGAGACCTATTATATTGACAATGTGGCTGTGGCTGATTTTGAAAGCGCAGTAAAGGCGCTTTATTCCTACGGCTGCGAGGTAATTGTTTCATGCAGCTCTACATATACGAACGTTCTCTCTTCTATTGCGAGCAGATATATGAACATAAGTTTTATAAACTTCGGTTCACTCGGACTCGGAACGGCAAACGTCACCTCTTATGTCGAAGATTATTATCAAGGTGCGTATATCGCGGGGACAATAGCCGCGTATAACTCCAAAAACTCAAAGATCGGCATTGTATGCGACGGAAATATGCACGGGATATATCCTATAGTAAATGCCGCGGCTATGGGTATGCGAAATGTTTATAAAAGCGCGGAGATGTGCGTTGTCGGAGCGACAGCGGACAACGAGATCGAAGAAGCAGTTGACGCGCTTACGGCGGAGGGCTGTGACGTTATCATATGTTATACTGAAAGCCCGCACAGCGCCGACTATTGCGAGCAAAAGGGAGTTAAATTTATAGGAAGCCTCGATTATTCGTCAAACGAGGACGACTATGAAAATATGATAATGTATTTCTATTCAAAGCGCGACAGCTTTTTCCTTGCGAAATTCAAAGAACTTCAGTTTGACGAATGGGAAACCGCGCCCTATCAAGGGACAATGGCAAACGGACTTATAAACGTTTCAGAGGCTCTGCCGAAGGCAAAGGAAAAAACGCAGGACATTATAGATTCTCTCGCCCCTGTAATTACTTCGGGACAGCTTTATATCTTTAAAGGAGAAATAAGAGATATAAACGGCATAGTAAAGTATATGCAGAAGGACATACTGACAGAAGAAGAGATCTACGCGCTCAACTGGTATGTACAAGGCGTAAAGGTTGTCGGAAACTTCCGCCGTCCAAACGAAAACCCAGTACCGAACAATTTTGAGATAAAGTCTTAAAGCAGCCCCGCCGTGTTTTAACGGCGGGGTTTTTGTCTGCGGCAAAAGGGTCACAGCTAATTACATAAAAGTTTTGAAAGGGGCTTGGGGGAAAGTGAAAGTACTTTTCCCTTACAGCAAGTTACATAAAAGTTTTGAAAAGGGGTTTGGGGGAAAACTTTTTCAAAAGTTTTCCCCCAAAAAATTTCAAAAAACTTTCGTCCCGCCGCTTGCGCGGCAGTCGGAGAACAGAAACGTTGTTTTTCCTGCATTAACTTGTTTTGATTTATAGGTGCATTGCCGAAAGAAATTCACTTTTTTATTTCGT
>CANRDI010000034.1 GCA_947629335.1 uncultured Clostridia bacterium
TATTGACAAACCTAATAATTTATGGTAAAATATTAAAATGCATCATAATGGAGTTTTAGCCCATTTTGCCGATTACGGCGGGCGGCTGTTGAATAAGGAGGACCAAAAGCCAATGGTGAACACAAAGCCCCTTAAATTAGGAAAAACCACACGGCAGACTTTCTCGAAAATCAATGAAGTCATTGATATGCCTAATCTTATAGGTATTCAGAAGGATTCTTACGAGTGGTTTCTCACGGACGGAATAAAAGAAGTGTTTAGAGACGTATCTCCGATCGTCGATACAAACGGACGCTTCGAGCTTTCGTTTGTGGATTATCGTCTTGACGAAAACACAAAATACTCTATAGAGGAGTGTAAAGAGCGCGACGCTACTTATGCCGCTCCGCTGAGAGTTACGGCAAGGCTTTTGAACAAGGAAACGGGCGAAATTCTCGACAACGAGATTTATATGGGCGATCTGCCGCTCATGACAGACAGCGGCACGTTCGTCATAAACGGTTCGGAGCGCGTCGTTGTATCACAGTTAGTTCGTTCGCCGGGCGTTTATTACGGCTATGAGCATGACAAAAACGGTAAAAAGCTCTTTAAGACCACTGTTATCCCGAACAGAGGCGCTTGGCTGGAGCTTGAAATGGACTCGAACGACGTGTTCTATGTCCGTATAGATAAAAACAGAAAGTTTCCCTGTACGACGTTTTTGCGCGCCATAGGTCTGTCTACCGATAAGGACCTTACGGAAAAGCTCGGTACAAGCCCGCTTATAACCGTTTCAATCGAAAACGGAAAGGACTCTACAAAAAATGAAGAAGAAGCCCTGCTCGAAGTCTACAGAAAGCTCCGTCCCGGAGAGCCTGCGACAGTAGACAGCGCCAGAACTACCCTCGACAACCTCTTCTTCGACCCGAAAAGATACGACCTTTCGCGTTTCGGAAGATATAAGTACAACAAAAAGCTCGCTATTTCCGCGAGAATTTACGGCAGGAAAGCGGCGGAAAACGTTATCGCGCCGTTTACGGGAGAAATACTCTGCGAAGCAGACGAGATAATTACCCGCGAAAAGGCTCTTGAGATCGAAAATGCGGGCGTATTGTCCGTAGAAGTGTACAAGCCGGAGAGCGAAGGCACTATAAAAGTTGTAGGAAACGGAATGGTTGACATAAAAAAATATGTTGACATTGACGTTGAGAAACTCGGCGTAAAAGAACACGTTTCATTCAGAGTACTGACTGAAATTCTTGACGAAGCGGGCGACGACAAGGATAAGCTCTCAGAACTTATCGAACAGAGAGCGGAGGAGCTTGTCCCGAAGCATATCACTCTTGACGATATTTTTGCTTCCGTAAGCTATTTCATAAACTTAAACGAGGGTATCGGCGACGTCGATGATATAGACCACCTCGGAAACCGCCGTATCCGCTGCGTCGGAGAGCTTTTGCAGAACCAGTTCAGGATAGGCTTTACAAGAATGGAACGCACTATCCGCGAGAGAATGGGACTTCAGGCAAACGACATAGAAAAGGTCTCGCCAAACTCTCTGATAAACGCGCGGCAGGTCATTGCGGCAATGAAAGAGTTTTTCGGTTCTTCGCCGCTGTCACAGTTTATGGATCAGAACAATCCCCTTGCAGAGCTTACTCATAAGCGCCGTCTGTCCTCGCTCGGTCCGGGCGGACTTTCGAGAGACAGAGCGGGATTTGAGGTGCGCGACGTACACTATTCTCACTACGGAAGAATGTGCCCGATAGAAACGCCCGAAGGTCCTAACATCGGACTTATCTCCTATCTTGCAACATTTGCGAGAATTAACGTATACGGCTTTATCGAAGCGCCGTACAGAAGAGTTGACAAAGAAACCGGACGCGTACTCGACGAGGTAGTTTATATGACCGCGGATGTCGAGGACAACTATGTTGTCGCTCAGGCAAACGAGCCTCTCGACGAAGAAGGACGTTTTGCAAGACCGCGCGTAAATGCACGCCGCCGCGACGCTATCCTTGAGATAGAGCGCGAAAAGGTAGACTTTATGGACGTTTCGCCGAAAATGGTCGTGTCGGTGGCTACGGCGATGATACCGTTCCTCGAAAACGACGACGCTAACCGTGCGCTTATGGGTGCGAACATGCAGAGGCAGGCTGTCCCGCTCATGACAACGCAAAGTCCTATCGTCGGTACGGGTATGGAATACAAGGCGGCAGTCGATTCGGGAGTTGTCGTATGCGCTAAAGAGGACGGTGTTGTTACCGAGGTCTCTGCTGACAGGATAGTTATTACAGACGACAACGGCACGGAACACTGCTATCGTTTAATAAAATTCAAGCGCTCAAATCAGGGCAACTGTGTAAACCAGCGTCCTGTAGTAAATAAGGGCGAGAAAGTTTCAAAGGGCGACGTTATCGCGGACGGCCCCGCGACCAAGAACGGCGAGATTGCTCTCGGAAAGAATGCTCTTATCGGATTTATGACGTGGGAAGGCTATAACTACGAGGACGCTGTTCTGATAAACGAAAAGCTCGTTTATAACGACGTTTATACGTCTATCCATATAGAAGAATACGAGCTTGAATGCCGTGAAACAAAACTCGGTCCGGAGGAGATAACGCGCGATATACCGAACCTTTCGGACGACGCGCTCCGCGACCTCGACGACAGAGGAATTATACGCATAGGCGCGGAGGTACACTCAGGAGATATACTCGTCGGAAAAGTCTCGCCAAAGGGCGAAACGGAACTTACGGCAGAAGAAAAACTTTTGAGAGCAATCTTCGGCGAGAAAGCAAGAGAAGTCCGCGACAACTCGCTTCGCGTAGCGCACGGCGAGAGCGGAATAATCGTAGATGTAAAGGTATTTAACAGAGAGAACTGCGACGATCTGTCGCCGGGAGTAAACGAAAAAGTCCGCGTATATATCGCGCAGAAGAGAAAAATCTCCGTCGGCGACAAAATGGCGGGCCGTCATGGAAACAAGGGTGTTGTTTCCCGTATCTTAAAGCAGGAGGATATGCCGTTCCTGCCTGACGGAACGCCGCTTGACATTGTGCTGAACCCGTTGGGCGTTCCTTCGCGTATGAATATCGGACAGGTCCTTGAAGTCCACCTCGGCTATGTGGCGAAAGCGCTCGGCTGGAAAATAGCGACGCCCGTATTCGACGGCGCGCACGAGCAGGACATCAGAGAACTTTATGACGTCGCGCGCTCAAAGAAAAACGAACTCGACGGAGAGGATTCTGCGGGTCTTGACTTTACAAAGCTCCCATGGACGAGCGACTGTAAAACACAGCTCACGGACGGAAGAACAGGCGAAAAGTTTGACAGCCCCGTGACTGTAGGATATATGTACTACCTCAAACTTCACCACCTTGTAGACGATAAGATACACGCGCGCTCGACAGGTCCTTACTCACTCGTCACACAACAGCCCCTCGGCGGTAAGGCACAGTTCGGCGGACAGCGTTTCGGAGAAATGGAAGTATGGGCGCTCGAAGCATACGGCGCGGCATATACGCTTCAAGAAATACTGACCGTAAAGTCTGACGACCTTATGGGACGTCAAAAGACCTATGAATCTATCGTAAAGGGCGAGCCTGTCCCGAAGCCCGGTATCCCCGAATCGTTCAAGGTCATGGTAAGCGAGTTTCAGGGTCTTGCCCTCAACATCAAGATATTTGATGAAGACGGCGTTGAAGTAAACCTTATGGAAAACGACGACGATGACGACAGCGGATATACCGGACACGCATTTGACGCGGACTATCGTTCGGACGACGACGACTTCAGCGCCGCAGGTTTTGAGATCTCGGACGCAGAAGACGCGGAAATGTCATACGACGACGAAGATGACGAAGAGTATGACGACGAGGACGTTGAGGATTTCGACGACGGTATCGACGACGAAGAGGACTTTGAAGATCCGAACGACGGCGACGATTTCACAGACGAATGATACTTCGGATCGGCACTTTTGAGTTCAGCCGTGGCAAAGCCGCAGCAGGGCTGCGGAAAACATCTTTGCCTGAGTTATAAGCCCATACCTCGGAGAGTTCCGAGGCGAGGGCTGAATTTAGAGAGGTATAAGAATGGGATTTAGTGTTTTCGAGTCAATGAAAATAGGACTTGCTTCTCCGGAGCAGATCATAAGCTGGTCTCACGGCGAGGTTCTCCGCGCCGAAACCATAAACTTCCGCAGCCAGAAGCCCGAAAAATTCGGTCTTTTCTGCGAAAGGATCTTCGGTCCGCAGAAGGACTGGGAGTGTAACTGCGGAAAATATAAAAGGATCCGCTTTAAAGGGAAAATATGCGAAAAGTGCGGAGTAGAGGTCACAAGAAGCAAAGTCCGCCGCGAGAGAATGGGGCATATAAAGTTAGCGGCTCCCGTTTCACACATTTGGTATTATAAAGGCACGCCCTCGCGTATAGGTCAGGTGCTTGACCTTACGCCCAAAAAACTTGAAGAGGTTTTGTACTTTACAAAATATATCGTCATTGATCCGGGCGAAAAGACGGGTCTTGCAAAAAAACAGCTCCTTACCGAAAGCGAATACAGCCAGTATGCGTCTAAGTTTTCGGGAATTGACACCTTCCGCGCGGGTATGGGCGCAGAGGCAATAAAAGAGCTGCTCCAGGAAATTGACCTCGATAAGCTCGCAGACGAGCTTAAAGCGGAGCTTGAGGGAACGTCCGCAGGTCAGAAGCAGGTAAAACTTCTCAGAAGGCTTGACGTTATAGAGGCATTCCGTGCGAGCGGAAACCGCCCCGAATGGATGATTTTAGACGTTATCCCCGTTATTCCGCCGGATATACGTCCTATGGTACAGCTTGACGGCGGACGTTATGCAACGTCCGATCTGAACGAGCTTTACAGAAAAGTTGTTCTCAGAAACAACCGACTTAAAGATCTGCTCGATAAAAAAGCGCCCGACCTTATCGTAAGAAACGAAAAGCGTATGCTCCAAGAGGCAGTAGACGCTCTTATCGACAACGGCAGACACGGCAGAGCTTATACCGGCTCGAACAACCGCCCGCTAAAGTCCCTTTCCGATATGCTTAAAGGGAAACAGGGACGTTTCCGTCAGAACCTGCTCGGAAAGCGCGTGGACTATTCGGGACGTTCGGTTATTGTCGTAGGACCTGAGCTTAAAATGGATCAGTGCGGACTTCCGAAAGAAATGGCGCTCGAACTTTTCAAACCGTTTGTGCTTAACGACCTTGTAAAGAACGGCGTTTCAAACAACATAAAACAAGCGAAAAAACTTGTTGAGCGCTCGGACGACAAGGTATGGGATTCGCTCGAAAACGTAATTCAGAACCACCCCGTACTTCTGAACCGCGCGCCGACGCTCCACAGACTCGGTATCCAGGCATTCCAGCCCATTCTTGTCGAGGGACGCGCGATAAAGCTCCACCCGCTTTGCTGTACGGCATTTAACGCCGACTTCGACGGAGACCAAATGGCGGTGCATCTGCCGCTTTCGGACGAAGCACAAGACGAAGCAAGAAACCTCATGCTTGCGGCAAGAAACCTGCTTAAACCCTCGGACGGAAAACCTGTTACCGTTCCGACGCAGGATATGGTATTGGGTTCGTATTACCTGACGATAGACAAGGCGGGCGAAAAGGGAGAGGGAAAGATCTTCCGCGACGCTGCCGAGGCTATTATGGCATATCAGGACGGCGTTATCACCATTCATGCGGCTATAAAAGTGCGCGTACAAAAGGATATGGGCGACCATGTTGTAACAAGCCTCGTTTCCACTACCGCAGGAAGGATCATTTTCAACGAGCATATCCCGCAGGACTTGGGATATGTTGACAGGACAGATCCCGACCATATGCTTGACTATGAGATAGGATTTAAGGTAACGAAAAAAGAGCTTGGACAGATAATTGACCGCTGCCTTAAAATTCACGGCACAGCTACAACTGCACAGGTTCTCGATAAAATAAAGGCAATGGGCTATAAATATTCTACCCGTTCGGGAATTACCGTCGCAGTCTGCGACGCGGAGATACCTCCGCAGAAGGCGGATATTCTCGCCGAGGCAGATGCGGCTGTCGCTAAAATAAACAAACAGTTCGGCAGAGGATTTATCTCCGACGGCGAACGTAAAGAGAGCTTTATAAATATCTGGAACGACGCAACGAAAAAGGTTTCCGCGGCGCTTACCGCAAACCTCGGAAGATATAATAACATCTTCATGATGGCGGATTCGGGAGCGCGTGGTTCTACGGCGCAGATCGGTCAGCTCGCAGGAATGCGCGGACTTATTGCGAACACTTCGGGAGCTACCATTGAAATGCCGATAAAGGCTAACTATCGTGAAGGTCTGAACGTTCTCGAATACTTCATTTCTTCAAGAGGCGCACGCAAAGGACTTGCGGATACGGCGCTCCGTACGGCGGACTCAGGTTATCTTACACGCCGTCTGGTAGATGTTTCACAGGAGGTCATAATTCGCGGAGACGACTGCGGAACGAAAAACGGTATTGAAGTTTATGAGATAAGAGAGGGCGATGAGCTGGTAGAAAAACTTGCGGAGCGTCTTACGGGACGTTTCCTGGCGAAAGATTTTACCGCTCCCGACGGCTCGTTTACTATTTCAAGAGATAAGCTCCTGACCGATAAAGACGCCGCGAAGATAGTTGCGACTGGCGTTGAGAAAGTTGAAGTGCGCTCAGTACTGACGTGTGAAATGAAAAACGGAGTGTGCGCTAAATGTTACGGCGCTTCTCTTGCAAACGGTCAGCTTATAAACAGAGGCGAAGCGGTAGGAGTTATCGCGGCGCAGTCCATAGGCGAACCGGGTACTCAGCTTACAATGAGAACGTTCCATACGGGCGGTATCGCGTCTGCTGAAGATATCACACAGGGTCTTCCGCGTGTTGAAGAGCTTTTCGAGAGCCGTCACCCGAAGAATGCGGCAATTATCACGAGAATTTCGGGAACAGTACGCTTTGAGGAGATAAAAAAGACCCGTCATGCTATAATCACCGCCGAGGACGGCACGGAAGAAGCATATCCCGTAACATTCGGTTATCGTCCTAAAGTTGCGGACGGCGACCATGTTGAAGCAGGCGACGCGCTGACGGAAGGCTCTATAAATCCTCCGGATATACTTGCGGTAAAGGGCGAAAAGGAAGTTCAGAACTATATCATAAGCGAAGTTCAGAAGGTTTACCGTTTGCAGGGTGTTGACATCAACGACAAGCACATCGAGGTCATTGTCCGTCAGATGATGAGAAAGGTTCGTATAGTCGATCCGGGAAGCACATATCTGCTTGCAGGCTCAGTAATAGGAAAGAACGAATATGCGGCGTTGTGCGACGAGCTTCAAAAGCGCATTGATAACGGCGAAGATCTGAGAATACCGACGAGCGAGCCTGTTCTGCTCGGTATTACGAAAGCATCGCTCGCAACGGACAGCTTTATGGCTGCCGCTGCATTCCAGGAGACCACGAGAGTTCTTACCGAAGCGGCTATACGCGGAAAGATCGACCCGCTCAACGGTCTGAAAGAAAATATCATGATCGGTAAGCTCATTCCTGCCGGAACGGGACTTTTGGCTGCTGAAAAGGCTGCGCACGAGGCGGAGGACGCAAAGCTCGAAGAAGCGCAAGAAAACGCTGAATAAAGTGTACAGTAAAATGTATCTGCGTGCGCAGATATAATCAGATTGTTTTCAAAAGATAAGGTTATAGGCTTGAACCATAATTGGTTCAAGCCTCAGCTTATATAAAACCTATTTGTAGTTCTTTTCAAACGTTGTTTTTCTAAATAACGTTTACTCGCCCTAACCCCCTGCCCCCCTTCCCCGAAGGGGAATGGGGGAAAGTTGCGGAGGCTTCGCCCCCGCTGCCCCCGCACCGCACGTAGTGCGCACCCCCGCGCCCCCGCCGCGCGACTCCATTTGGGGGAAACTTTTGAAAAAGTTTTCCCCCTTTAGAGGTTAGAGATTAGAGGCAAGAGGTTAGAGTTTAGGACTTTGACCTCTTGCTTTTTATGCGTAATATTCAGCAAATAACCTCTCAATTTAAACTCTAACCTCTAACCTCTAAATTCTAACTTCTAATAGCTCAACAGTTGTGCAAAATGCCCAAAAGGGCGCGGCAAAACTCTCAAATGACCGATAAAGCGCCAAAAATAAAGGAAACTGCTTGACAAAAGCAAAAAAATGGTTTATAATTTATAAATGTGTTGGTATATGTTTTCAGGAATGGAAAATACTAATACAGAATGTTATAAAAGAAATGAGGTGAAATAATGCCTACGTTTAACCAGCTTGTCCGCAAGGGACGCGAGGTTTCCGTAAAAAAATCAAAAGCTCCTGCTCTCCAAAAGGGTATGAATACCCTTAAAAAGCAGCAGACAGACCAGCACAGCCCGCAGAAACGCGGCGTCTGCACTGCCGTCAGAACTCAGACCCCCAAAAAGCCGAACTCGGCTATGAGAAAGGTTGCCAGAGTAAAGATTTCAAACGGTTACGAGGTTACGGCGTACATTCCCGGCATAGGACACAAACTGCAGGAACACTCCGTAGTTCTGATAAGAGGCGGACGTGTAAAGGATCTCCCCGGTGTGCGTTATCACATCGTAAGAGGTACGCTCGACGCACAGGGCGTTGACAAGAGAATGCAGGGCCGCTCCAAGTACGGAGCAAAGCGTCCTAAGGCAGGAAAGAAAGCGTAATCTCGTCACCCCTAAAGCTGACATAAAAAGGCATTATTTCGTAAAAGTATAAACGCCTTTTTTTGGACAGCGGAAGTGATCGGATTGCTTTCGAGTACCGTTGATTTCAAATTATTCTGAAGGAGGGAAGTAAAGTGCCAAGAAGAGGTAATGTTCCGAAGCGTGAGGTTCTGCCTGATCCGCTTTACGGATCGGAGTTGGTAACAAGACTTATCAACAACATCATGCTCGACGGAAAAAAGGGAGTAGCCCAGAAAATCGTATACGGAGCGTTTGAGATAGTCGCTGAAAAGACGGGAAAAGACGCGCTTGAAGCTTTCGAGGAGGCAATGGAAAACATCATGCCCCAGCTCGAAGTTAAAGCAAGACGCGTCGGCGGCGCAACGTATCAGGTTCCTATGGAAGTTCGCCCTGAGAGAAGAAGAACTCTCGGTCTGCGCTGGATAACAAATTACAGCCGTCAGAGAAGCGAAAAGACCATGAAGGAGCGCCTCGCAAATGAGATATGCGACGCGATAAATTCACAGGGCGGCGCGTTCAAAAAGCGCGAAGATACTCACAAAATGGCGGAAGCAAACAAGGCTTTTGCACATTTCAAGTGGTAATACAGTAAAAAATATCGTTTGGTATTACGGAGGAAAATATGAAGAGAGACGTAACTCTTGAAATGACCCGTAATATTGGTATCATGGCTCATATCGACGCGGGAAAAACGACCACGACCGAGCGTATCCTGTTTTATACGGGTGTAAACTATAAAATGGGAGAAACTCACGAGGGCGCGTCCACAATGGACTGGATGGAGCAGGAAAAGGAGAGAGGAATTACCATAACCTCCGCTGCTACTACCGCGTTCTGGAAAGAGCACCGTATCAATATTATAGACACCCCCGGACACGTTGACTTCACGGTCGAAGTTCAGCGTTCGCTCCGCGTGCTTGACGGCTCCGTTACTGTATTCTGCGCAAAAGGCGGCGTAGAGCCGCAGTCTGAAACAGTATGGCGTCAGGCGGATAATTATCACGTACCCAGAATGGCTTATGTAAACAAAATGGACATTATGGGCGCGAATTTTTACAACGTTGTAAATATGATGCACGACAGATTAAAGTGCAATGCCGTCCCGATACAGCTGCCTATAGGCGCTGAGGCTGACTTTAAGGGCATCATAGACCTCGTTGAAATGAAAGCGGATATCTATTATGACGACCTCGGAAAAGATATGCGCGTAGAAGAAATACCTGAGGATATGAAGGAAAAGGCGGCGGAATACAGAGCAAATCTTCTCGAAAAGGTTGCAGAACTTGACGACGACCTTATGGAGAGATACCTCGAAAACGAGGGCGCTGATTTCACCGTTGACGAGATTAAGGCAGCAATAAGAAAAGGCACTATCGAAAACAAGTTCGTTCCCGTTACCTGCGGAACGTCTTACAGAAACAAGGGCGTGCAAAAGCTCCTTGACGCTATAGTAGACTTTATGCCTTCTCCTCTCGACATTCCGTCAATTAAGGGCGTAAACCCCGAAACAGGCGAAGAAGAAGAACGCCACGCGGGCGACGACCAGCCGTTCTCGGCTCTCGCGTTCAAGATAGCGACCGACCCGTTTGTCGGAAAGCTCTGCTTCTTCAGAGTTTATTCGGGCTATGTTGACGCGGGTACGACCGTTCTCAACTCCACCAAGGACAAGAACGAGCGTATGGGACGTATCCTACAGATGCACTCAAACCACAGACAGGATATCGACGCTTGTCCGTGCGGAGATATTGCGGCAGTTGTCGGCACTAAGTATACGACAACAGGCGACACGCTCTGCGACGAGAACCACCCGATAATCCTTGAAAGTATGGAGTTCCCTGAGCCTGTTATTGACCTTGCGATTGAGCCTAAGACCAAAGCAGGTCAGGAGAAAATGGCAATTGCGCTCGCAAAACTTGCAGAAGAAGACCCGACGTTCAAGACATGGACTAACCCCGAAACAGGTCAGACCATTATCGCAGGAATGGGCGAGCTTCACCTTGAAATTATCGTGGACAGACTTCTCAGAGAGTTCAAGGTCGAGGCAAATGTCGGCGCGCCGCAGGTTGCTTATAAGGAAACAATTACGGGCAACGCCGACGTTGATATGAAATACAAGCGCCAGTCGGGCGGTTCGGGTCAGTACGGTCACGTTAAGATCCGCGTTGAGCCGAACGAGAGCGGCAAGGGCTATGAGTTTATAAACAACGTTGTCGGCGGCGCAATCCCGAAGGAGTTTATTCCTGCCGTTGACGCGGGTATTCAGGGCGCGCTCAATTCGGGCGTTCTGGCGGGCTATCCTGTTGTTGACCTTAAAGTTGAGCTTTACGACGGTTCTTATCACGAGGTAGACTCTTCGGAAATGGCGTTTAAGATCGCGGGTTCAATGGCGATAAAGGAAGCCTTGAAACAGGCTCATTCGATCATTCTCGAACCGATAATGAAGGTTGTAGTAGTCGTTCCCGACGACTATATCGGAAATGTTATCGGCGACCTCAACTCGCGCAGAGGCATGATCCAAGATCAGGAAACGAGGACAGGAAACGTTCAGGTAACGGCGCTCGTTCCGCTTTCGGAAATGTTCGGCTATTCAAACGACCTGCGCTCTAAGACGCAGGGACGCGGCAACTACGTTATGGAGCCACACAGCTATATCGAAGTTCCGAAGTCTATCGCCGAGGGCATTATGTCAAAGCGCAAATCTAACGATTAAGGAATTTTTCGTGAAGCAAAAAATTTCGCCGAATAAGAAAAACTACTTGATTTTCGGCGGAAAATATAGTAAAATATTATTACAATAGTTTTGAGCGAAAAGCTCATCGATTAAAAGGAGGAAATACCAATGGCTAAGGAAAAATACGATTCCAGTTTACCCCACGTAAACATCGGTACTATCGGTCACGTTGACCACGGAAAGACCACTCTTACCGCTGCGATTACAAAGTACCTCGCAATGAAGGGTCAGGCTCAGTTTGAGGCTTATGATATGATAGATAAGGCTCCTGAGGAGAGAGAGCGCGGAATTACAATCAACACCGCACACGTTGAGTACAAGACCGACAAGCGTCACTATGCTCACGTTGACTGCCCCGGACACGCGGACTATATCAAGAACATGATCACCGGTGCGGCTCAGATGGACGGAGCTATCCTCGTTGTTGCAGGTACAGACGGCGCAATGGCTCAGACAAAGGAGCATATCCTTCTCGCTCGCCAGGTTGGCGTTCCCGCAATCGTTGTTTTCGTAAACAAGTGCGATGACGTTGACGGAGTTGAGTACGATACCGCTACGGGCGATTATAACGACAACGACGGAATGCTTGAGCTCGTTACAGAGGACCTCAAGGACATTCTCGCAAACAACGGCTTTGAAAACGTTCAGTTCGTTTGCGGTTCTGCAAAGAAGGCTCTCGACAGCACTTCAAACGATCCCAATGCTCCTGAGTATGCTTGCATCAAGAAGCTCATGGACGTTGTTGACGAGTATATCCCGACTCCTGAGCGCGACGACGCAAAGCCTTTCCTTATGCCTGTTGAGGACACTATGACCATTTCGGGCCGTGGTACTGTTGCTACTGGACGTGTTGAGAGAGGCGCGGCAGTTGTTGGTGATACAGTTGAGATCACAGGTCTTACGACCGAGCCTAAGAGCACCGTTATCACGGGTCTTGAGATGTTCCACAAGAGCCTCGACAAGGCAGTTGCAGGATACAACATCGGCGCTCTGCTCCGCGGTATCGCTCGTGAGGATATCGAGCGCGGACAGGTTCTCTGCAAACCCGGTTCGATCCACCCGCACACCAAGTTCAGCGGTCAGGTTTACGTTCTCAAGAAGGAAGAGGGCGGTCGTCATACTCCGTTCGTTTCCAACTACCGTCCGCAGTTCTTCTTCAGAACCACAGACGTTACAGGCGTTATCACGCTTCCTGCTGATAAGGAAATGTGCATGCCCGGCGATAACGTAGTTATGGATGTTGAGCTTATCACTCCTATCGCTATCGAAGAGGGTCTCCGTTTCGCTATCCGCGAGGGCGGACACACCGTTGGTTCGGGCGTTGTTATCAAGATCAACGAGTAATACCTGCTTAGGGTAAATAAAAATCAGCTCCCGCTGTTAATGACAGCGGGAGTATTTTTTATATTGTTTTCCGAACGGAAAATCTTTCCGAACGAAAAATCTTTCCGACACGGAATATCTTGTTTTCATGCGCTTAAGTCAGTTTTTGAGCTTTATTACTACGTTGATATTTTTATCAACATTCTGTCTGAAAGTCTCTGCGTCTTCGGGCTTTCCGACAATAGAACCGTAATGAACAGGTACTGCAAATTCGGGCTTTATGATATTTACAAGCTCCGCCGCCTTTTCGGCATTCATAGTATAATGCCCTCCTATCGGTATGAATGCGACGCGGCATTTTACCTGTTTGTTCTCCTCGGTAACGTCCGTATCTCCCGCAATATAGATACGCCCGTTCTGCCGACTGTTTACGATATATCCGACCCAGCCGTTTGACTTCGGATGAAACGGTTTTAGTTTGTTGTAAGCGGGAACGGTTTCGATAGCTGTTCCCTTGACTTCAATGCTTTCATTCGGCTTTACATATTTTACTCCGATACCGAGTCCTTCGGCTTCTTTTATCGACTGAGGACAAACAATAACGGTATCGCTTTTCATCACCTTTTTTATGTCCGCGACGGAATAATGGTCGAAATGACTGTGAGTTATCAGGATTATATCCGCGTCGTGCGGCTCGCCGACAATATTTAACGGGTCGGCATAAATAACTTTTTCATCAGTTATCCTGATGCTGCTTTGTGTGTTTACTTCAATAAAATCGAGCATAACGACCTCCTGAAATTTTGTCATTTGTTAAATCAATACCGCACAAATATCTGTGCGGTATATTTTATTATGTCATTTACGAACGGTAGCCGTTCGGGTTCATAGACTGCCATTTCCAGCTTGACGCACACATTTCCTCAATTCCGAGTTCCGCTTTCCAGCCCATTTCTACCAGAGCCTTATGCGGGTCGGCATAACATTCGGCAATATCCCCTGCGCGGCGCGCCTCGATAACATACGGCAGTTCTTTTCCGCAAGCCTTTTCATAAGCATGAAGAATGTCCATAACGCTATAGCCCTTGCCTGTTCCGAGATTGCAGACAAACAGACCGCATTTTTCTTTCAGCTTATTCAGCGCGCATACATGACCTTTAGCCAGATCTACAACATGGATATAATCGCGGACGCCCGTACCGTCGGGGGTCGGATAATCATTTCCGAAAACATGGAGCTTTTCGAGCTTTCCGACAGCGACCTGTGCTATATACGGAACGAGATTATTCGGTATGCCGTTCGGGTCTTCGCCCAAAAGACCGCTTTCATGAGCGCCAATGGGGTTAAAATAGCGCAAAAGCGCGACATTCAATGTCGGGTCAGCCTTACAATAGTCAATCAATATTTTTTCTATAAACAGCTTTGTCGTGCCGTAAGGATTTGAAGTGCCTCCCGTCGGAAAATCCTCTCGAATAGGCACACTCGCGGGGTCGCCGTATACTGTTGCGGAAGATGAAAATACAAGATTTTTTACACCGTGACGGCGCATGGCGTTAAGTAAAACCAAAGTCGAAACAAGATTGTTTGTGTAATACTCCAGCGGCTTTACAACGCTCTCTCCGACAGCTTTCAATCCCGCAAAATGTATTACCATATCGATTTCGGGATGCTTTGAAAAAAGCTGTTCGGTCTCGTCCTCATTGCAGATTTCCGTCTTATAAAACGGAACAGTTTTCCCCGTAATTTTTTCAACGCGGCGAACCGCCTCTTCGCATGAGTTTACAAGATTGTCCGCCACAACTATATCATAACCAGCGTTTATAAGCTCGACGCAGGTATGGCTTCCGATATATCCCGCTCCCCCGCAAACAAGAATTGACATATAATTTTCCCTCCGTTTTTTTGGTCAGGGTCAATTGAAAAAAATTTTTTTCGGCAAGTAAACCTCTTTTCAATTCGCCTGAGCTTTTCTTTTTTTCGTTTTGCACAGCAAAACAATTTTTAATTCGCCGAAACGCAATTGCAAATTCTCGAAAAAATTTGCCTATGCACAAGCATTATTCCGCCCGCGTTATCCGCTTATGCGGAAAACTGTCTAATGCAGTTTAAATATAAATGCCTGTGTTTTTATTATAACATATATTATCTAATAAATCAAGAGCTTTAAATGAGTAATTTTTTTTAGTCAACACCTAACCAAAACCGCATAAATAATGCAAATTCGTAACTTTCATCAGAGCGCCCGAATTTGACGCAGGAATACTGTCGTAATCCAAGGAAATTTTTTTGAAAAACCTATTGACAAATTTAATACTTCGTGATATGATATATATGACGAAAGGAGGTATTTTGTGGACATTCAGTTAAAACGAGGTCTTTTGGACGTTTGTGTGTTAGCAGCTATTAAAAGCCAAGAATCCTACGGGTATCAGATAATAAAGGATATGAAGCCGTATACGGAAATGTCTGAATCGACTTTATACACGATACTGAAACGGCTTGAAAATGCAGAAATGCTTACTGTCAGGACGGCGGAACATGGCGGAAGACTAAGGAAATATTACAAGATAACAGAACAGGGTCTGAAAAGAATTGAAGAATTTAAAGAGGATTGGAAAGAAATTATTTCAATTTATAAGTTCGTAACAAAGGAGGATGAGAATAATGAATAAAAGCGAATTTCTTTCAAGTATTCAGAGCGGGCTGAGGGGATTGCCGAAAGAGGACATTGAAGAAAGGCTTTCATTTTACAGCGAAATGATAGACGACCAAATAGAAGAAGGACTTTCCGAAGAAGAGGCTGTCGCCGAGATAGGCACGGCAGACGGCGTTTTGTCGCAAATTCTGTCAGAAATTCCCCTGTCAAGGCTTGTAAAAGAAAGTGTAAAGCCAAAACGGGCGCTTAAAGCGTGGGAGATAGTTCTTCTGGTATTGACATCGCCCGTATGGGTATCTCTTTTAATTGCGGCTTTTGTAATAATAATTTCCGCTTATATTGTAATATGGAGCTTGCTTATTTCTGTATGGTCAATAGAACTTGTATTTTCATTGGGTTCGGTTTATATTGCAGCAAACGCCGTTGTTTTCATTTCACAAAGCCGATTTTGGCAGTGTATGGCTTATTTCGGAGCAAGCATAGCGTTTGTCGGAATTGCGATACTTATGTTTTTCGTCTGCAAAAAGGCATTTAAAGGAGCAATTGTTCTGACCAAAAAAATCACGGAGAGTACTAAACTTATATTTATCAGAAAGCGGGTGGCAAAATGATTGAAAATAAAAAAAAGCTGTTTATTATTGCGGCTGTTCTGGCGGTCGCGGGCGGGGTGATATTTACTATAGCTTTTGCGGTTTTGGGATTTGATATTACCAAAATAAGCACGCAAAAATACGAGTTTAACACATATACGCTGGCCGAAAATTTTGACAGCATAAAAATAAATACCCAAACGGCAAATGTTATTTTTGCCGAGTCTGACAGCGACGAATGCAAGATCGAATGTGTCGAGCGGGAAAAAATGAAACATTCCGCCGCCGTGAATGAAAAAACGCTTGTTATAGAAACGACAGATACCAGACAATGGTATGACCATATCGGTATAAATTTCGGAAATGAAACGGTGACGATATATCTGCCAAAAGCCGCATATGAGCTGCTGAAAATAGAAACCGATACGGGAAGCGTGGAAATTCCGAAGAGATTTTCGTTTGAAAGCGTTTATGTCAAGGCGGATACAGGCACGATAGGGTGTTTTGCCGATGTTTCAAATTCGATTGAGCTTCAAACCGATACGGGAAGCATACGCGTTGAAAATTCCGCAGCAGCCGGAGAGATAAAAGCCAAAACAACAACGGGAAGTATTTCCTTTGCGGATTTGCGCTGCAACAAGCTTTCCGCGTCAAGCAATACGGGAAGCATAGACCTCAAAAACACAACAGCCGCCGACGAGCTGACAATAAACTGCGACACGGGAAGCGTAAAATTTGACTACTGTGACGCAAACGAAATAAAAGTCACAACACATACGGGCAACATTCTCGGAACACTTTTGTCTGACAAAATATTTTTCGCAAAATCAGCGGTGGGAAATGTTGATGTTCCGAAAACCACAAGCGGCGGAAAATGCGAGCTGACGACAGATGTCGGAAATATAAGGATAAGTATTGAAAAATTACAGGAAAACTCCAGCTGAAAGAGCGGGAGTTACGGACTGTAGAAAAAGCTCTGATGTAAAAGTTATAAGGAGCATTGCTCCTTTGGCGGATAAATAACGTTTGACTTAAATCTGCCGCGCAAGCGGCGGAACGAAAGTTTTTTGCAAATTTTTGGGGGAAAACTTTTGAAAAAGTTTTCCCCCAAACCCCTTTTCAAAACTTTTATGTTACTTGCAGTAAGGGAAAACGTTTCCGCTTTCCGACCGCCGCGCAAGCGACGGAACGAAAGTTTTTTGTGAATTTTTTGGGGGAAAACTTTTGAAAAAGTTTTCCCCCAAACCCCTTTTCAAAACTTTTATGTTACTTGCAGTAAAGGAAAACGTTTCCGCTTTCCGACCGCGCCGTAAGGCGCGGTACATAAGTTTTTTGAAGGAGAGTCCAGAGAGGAAACTTTTTTTCAAAAAAGTTTCCTCTCTGGTCGCGGCGAAGCCGCGAAATAAACGCGTCAGCGAAGCGCATCAGATAAAAAGCCTATGGCTTTTTATCTTGGGTGCGGGGAAAACAAGAGTTTTCCCCGCATTGCCGTTT
>CANRDI010000035.1 GCA_947629335.1 uncultured Clostridia bacterium
GCCGCAAGCATTTTCTCAATTTCTTCCTGAGACATCATACCGCCCGAAGTTTCCTGCGGAGCAGGAGCGGGTTCGGGTTCAGTCTGAGCAGTAGCCGCCGCAAGCAGTTTTTCAATATCGTCCTGCGACATTGTACCGCCCGAAGTTTCCTGAGAAGCAGGCTCGGCAGCCGAAACCGTTTCGGCTGTTTCACTCGCCTCTCCCGCAGTAACGGGAGCGGTGGGATAAACAGGAGGAACCGGTATATACATAGGTATGCAGGCATTTTTGGGAGCCATAAGCTCGTTGAAATTTCTTGACGCTTCTTCAAATCCCGAACACTCGTCGTCGCTGAATTTCAGCCAGTATCTGTCATAAGGCGTGACGCCGCGCGTCTTTCGCAGAATGTCGTAGACGTTGTATTTTTCAAGTCCGAGAAGCGCAAGCTCGCTGTATGTAAAAGGCGTATTGTCCTGAAAAACTCTTGTTGACAGAAAATAATATATGTCGGAAATCGCTATCGGACGGTGAACGGGCGTAAGCATTTCCTCTTTGTATCTGGTGATGATACGGCACGACACCTTTTCGTCGTCGGATATCTCATATTCCGCGACAGGTTCGTCCTCGCGGTAAAGTTCATATTTAAGCGGCAGGGGAAGCTCAAAAGAGCGATTGCTTACCAATCTGTACCGACTGCTTTTTAAAACGTTTCCCATACTGTATTCCTCCGAAATCGGACATTTCTCCGATCTTATTGATATGGATTATATTATAATAGATATGCATAAAGCATTTAAAATTAAAATAAAAGCTGTTATGCTTTTATTTTACCACAAACTTTTAATTTTATCAATATAAAATATCACAAACGCAGTTTGATTTTGTAATCTTCACAAATTTTATTTTTTTATTTGTGTAAAATATATAAAAATTTAAAAAAGCCGTTAAGATTTTTAGATAACTGTTTACAGAATGATTTTTTTATGTTATAATGAATATGAGCCTCTACAGTTCTGCGGAGTTTTGGCGCAGAACTGAAAGCTATTATTTAAATGGAAATGGGGAGTATATATATGAAAGTCAGATCCGCGATAATGATAGCTGCGATCATTTTTGCTATCGTTCCTATGTTGGTCTATACTGCTTTAAATGTTAATTTTATCAGCAAATCGGGTCAGGATTCTTTTAATTCGGATATAATCGAAGATGCGAAAAACGAGATACCGTCGCTGAGGATCATTCTCGAAAATGCCCAGCATACTATTGCGGCTGTCGAGAATATCAACAGCATTCGCCTTGCCGCGAGCAATAATTCGAGCGAGCAGATAAACGAGCAGGCGGACGTTTTCCTCAATACATTCGTAAGCGAAAATCCTATGATCTCCGCGGCGCGCCTTATAAACAAAGAGGGAAAAATTATAGCGGGAACAAAGGGAACGAACGGCGACGATAAGTTCGATAGCTTTGAGGGATATAAAACAAGCGAACAAAATACCCTCGTATTCGACAAGATATCCGCAAATACCCAGCAGAACCAGACCATGTATATACAAAAGGTTATCGGAAACGGATACAGACTTGTTATTTCCTATACTCTTGCGGGAGTAGATAACATTATCCGCAGGATCACCGAAAATTCGAGCGTCAACGGCGCGGACGGATCAATCCTTATTGTTGACTCAAACGGAAACTGGAGCGAGGGCAACAACATAAACGAAAATATAGCGGCAAATACTTCCGAAAATATTGGGCAGACGATAAAAGGGCTTGCCGACGGAGGCGTTTCCCAGATCATAAATTATACAAATAACAATAAAAACTATACCGCGGCGATTGCAAATGTCGGCGGAGCGACTGGACTTTCGGTCATAGTCAGACGTGAGACGGTCGCTGTATCGGGCGGTTCTTTTACGACGTTTATCGTTGCAGCGGTAATTGTCGGGATTATTTCAATAGTTGCGGCGATAATCATTTCGGGAGTTGTCACGTCGCCTCTCAAAAAGATACAGGAAACCCTCGGCTATATCCGCAACGGCGACCATGAGGCGCGTATCGGAAATGTTGCAAATAACGAATATGGTCAGCTTTCAAGAGCATTTAACAACGTCATTGATGAGATCGTTGTAAGTGAGGACAGATATAAAAACATAAGCGAGATGTCCGATAATATCATATTCGAGTGGAATTTCAAGACGAACGAAGTCGTATTTTCAAACAACTTTAACAAGAAGTTCAGCTACCGCGCGTCTTCGGACCATTTCGGCGACAGCTTTTTGCTGAAAGCTAAGCTCCACCCCGATGACGCGGACAGATACAGACGCGACCTCGATCAGCTTGAAAAGGGAATAGGTTTTGCGGGAAATGAATACCGCATTAAGAATATCTACGGCGACTTTATCTGGGTTCTTATCAGAACGGAAGCCCTTAAAGACAAAGACGGAAAGCCCGTAAAGGTCGTAGGCGTTATTGTTGATATTGACCGCGCTAAGAAATCCGAGCAGCAGCTCACCGAAAAGGCAAGTTTTGACGCTCTTACAGAGCTGTATAACCGTGAAACGATTGAGAACCAGATAAATAATGAGATCTCGCTTTCCGAGGTAAGAAAGTCGGAAATGGCGGTATTGTTTGTCGATGTCGATGACTTTAAGCATTTTAACGACAATTACAGCCATGCTGTCGGAGACGAAGTTCTTAAATTTGTTGCAACAACGATAAAATCCGAGGTTGAAAATATCGGATTTGCAGGAAGATACGGCGGCGACGAGTTTATAGTTCTGGTAAGAAATACCGAAACGAACAATCCCGCGCCTATTGCCGAGAGGATAATTTCAAAACTTTCAAACGGCTTTGACCCGAAGGAAACCGAAGACCACCTTTCCGTAAGCGTTTCGATAGGTATTGCGGTTATCAAAGACGATTATAATACCCGTGTTGAATATCTTATCGGAAAAGCGGACGACGCAATGTACTCCGTTAAGAAAAACGGAAAGTCGAACTACGCATTCATCTGATAAATTTAAAAAGACAGCCGCCGTTGCGGTTGGGAGTATTGTATAGTACACATTATGTTCTTGATTAAAATTTGTTCCCTGTTCCTAAAAGGAACAGGGATAATTTTTACGATTGCTTTCGGCTTATGTATTCTTCAAGACAGAGTTTTTCCTCGTATATCTCCTTGGCAGCTTCTTTCCCGACATAACGGTAATGCCACGGTTCGTAAATTGTTTCGGTGATCTCGGTCTTGTCGGAAGGATAGCGCAGTATAAAGCCGTATTTGTAGGCGTTTGCGTCGAGCCAGTTGTACACGTCCCATGCTTCGCATTTATCGATGTCGGCGTTTATATCTACGGCAATTCCGAGCTGATGCTCGCTGTTTCCGACGGCAGCGGCGGCTTTTCTGGTAAGGTCGTATGCCTCGAATATGTTGCAGCCCTCGTCAAGGTGGCCGCTGATAAATTCTTTGAGTATAGCTTTTTGCTCGTCAGCAGTTCTGAACCCCTCGCGCACAAAAGGATAAATGCCCTCTGCACGCATATCGTCGAACATTTCCTGTAAGTCGGGATAGATCCGCTCGTCAACTTTCTGACCGTTTGAAAGTTCTGTAAGTTTTACATCATAGCCTTTCGGTATGTAATAATGGTTGTTTACAAGAATAAGGTTCCATTCGGAAAGCGCTGCTTGTTCTCCGCTCGGCTGAGAAATGACTATCTCAAAAGCGATTGCCGAACAGCCGTAAACAAGCGCCCCCGCGGCAATTATTATAAGCAGTATAACAACGATTTTCTTTAGTGTTTTAGGCATAACTTCCTCCGAAATTTTTTGTCGATTGAAAAGCTCTTACCGTATTGTAACATTTTCATATACTTTTTTCAATCAGGTATTACTTACGATTTACTTACGATTTCATTACAATTTCCCGCAGGTCGGACAATTGTCTTAAACAATATGGACTTATAAACTTATGAACTTTTGAACTATTGCACTTGCGTTTTTCGGGAATTTGTGGTAAAATCAAGTGTAGGATAATTAAAAAGGGAAATATGCAGACTGTATGAAAAAACAAATCTCAGGCTGTTAAGAAAGGCTGAAATATGAAAGGAATTTTTAAAATGGAAGACATTTTCAATGCGTCGTTTGTGACAATGATAGGCAAAACTGCGGCAAATATGTACAGGCTCGGATATGACGAGCGAAACAGCGGAAATATAAGCGTGCTGCTTGACGAAAGCGACGTCGCGCAATATCTTGATATAAGGCTTGTGAAAAGGGAAATTCCTATAGGATTTGACGCGAAAGAGCTTGCGGGGAGGATACTTATAGTAACGGCTTCGGGGAGTTATTTTAAAAACATAGCCCAAACTCCTGCGGAAGATCTCGGCATAATAAGGATAAGCTCCGACGGAAAGACAGCGGAGCTTTTGTGGGGATTAAACGGCGGGGGAAAGCCTACGAGCGAATTTCCCGCGCACATTATGAGCCATATCTCGCGGCTGTCTGCTGACCCGAATAACCGCGTCATACTTCACTGTCACCCGACAAATCTTTTGGCAATGACGTTTGTTCACGAGTTGTCCGAAAAAAAATTTACGCACACGCTCTGGCAGATGTGTACGGAAAGCATTATGATATTTCCCGACGGGATAGGGCTTTTGCCGTGGATGGTCTGCGGGACGAACGAAATAGGCGAAGCAACTGCCGAAAAGATGAAAGAATTTCGGCTTGTGGTATGGGCAATGCACGGGATATACGGGTCGGGAAGGTCGCTCGACGAAGCGTTCGGTCTTATAGAAACTGCCGAAAAAGCCGCGCAGATCTATATGCTCACGGCGCATCTTCCGCGCGTAAACACCATAACCGATGAACAGCTCAAAGCTCTCGCCGCTCATCTAAAACTCAATTACCGAAAGGACTTTTTCGATTGAAAGCGGCTGATATAAAATTTCCGACATCAATTACAGCAGGAGGACAGAATTGAACGATTTTTTAATTTTCGCCGATCTTGACGGAACGCTTATCCGTTCCGCAAAAAAAAGAGCAGAAAACGACCTTGTTGTCGAGTATAAAGAAAAAGAGCCGATAACCTGCATATCGGAAAGCGCGCCGCAGAAATTCAGGCTCTTTAAAAACGTTATTCCCGTAACTACCCGCAGCATTGAGCAATATTTGCGCATAAACATACCTTTCTTTTCGCCGAAGCGAGCAATCTGTTCAAACGGCGGAAATCTGCTCGTAAACGGCTTGCCTGACAAAGACTGGTTTAACGTTTCGCTTTCGGCATTTGAAAGTTCAAGAAATGCGCTTGAAGAATGTTTCAGGATATTTGAGGCTGACGAAAACAGGGATTTTGAGATACGCCTTGTAGATAAGCTCTTTTTGTTTACAAAAAGCCGCTGTCCGGAGAAAACTCTCGCAATGACAAGCGGCTTATCTGATAAATTAAATTGTTTTTCTGTCGGAGCAAAGGTATATGCTTTTCCGAGATCGCTCGACAAGGGAAATGCGGTAAAAAGATTTATAAAGCTCGAAAATTTCAGCGGAACTGTTATCTGCGCGGGCGACAGCCTGCCCGATATACCGATGTTGAATACCGCGGATATTGCGATATTTCCCGAAGAACTGAACAGTGAAAACGAAATTTCAGCCGGGAAAAAGCTCTGCGCGCCGAGAGAAAATTTTTGCGGTTTTGTTTTAGAAAAGATAGCTGAGATATGTCAAGACGCTGGCAATTTTTAAAACATTCAGATAGTTCTAATTGTCTGCAAGCTCTCTTATAATGCCGCAGGCTCTGTAGTTTTTGAGCGGATATTCTTCAATTTTAACGCCTTTTTCCTCGGCAAGACGGTAAAGATGAGAAAGATGTTCGCTGTCCGAAAGGCTGTGTACAAGAATTTTCCACGGAACTCTTCTTAAAAGCACCCGCGTAGCTTCTCCTATGCTCGGCTTTATCAGATTTATGTCATTGATGAAAAACCTTTCGGCAATCTCGTTTACTTCGTCAATTCCGCTGCGTTTGTTTTCGGGGGAGTTTTCTTTCGGAATTTCGCGGAAACGGTCAAAATTCTGTTCGACAGCGTTTATAAATTCATATGTTCTGTCCTTTGCGGAAAGTTCTTTATAGAACGCCGCGCCGTGAAAATCGTTTTCGCCGATGATGTCCGAGCGCAAGAACGTCCTGCTTAAAAGCCCCGAAACCGTAGAGTTCAAAAGCGAGCTTGCTATAAGAAAATCCTCGTGCGTTCCGCTTTTTTCTGCGACATACGCGGGGTCTGAAAGCACGGCAAGTCCCGCGCTTATTTCGGGAAACTTTTCCATTGCCTTTATAAGCTCGCGCTGTATCGCGCCTTTTCCTGTCCAGCCGTCTACAAACTGTATTGCTTTCGGAGAGTGGCGGGCAAGAATATAATTTACCGCGTTTTCGTCAATGCCTCTTCCCCGAATAATAGATATAGTATAGTGAGGAACGTCAATTCCGAGCCTGAATTTAAAATAACGCTTAATAAGAACGCCTATCGGTGTACCCGCCCGCGCGAGCGACACCAGAACGGCGTTTTCTCCTTTTTCGGCGTATATTTTCATAGCGCAGTCAGCGACCGCGTTTGCAGTTATTTTCGAGTAAAGCGAGAGCGCTCTTTCATAAATTGCGAGATATTCCGCGCTCGGCTCGTATTCGAGCGGGAGCATTTCCGAGTAATGAACGCCGCTCTGTATGCGCGCTTCTCTTTCCTTTGTTCCGAGCGGCTCTACAAGTCCCGTTATGTCCTTTAACAGAACTGTAACGTCCTCAGGCAGATAACTTCCGAAAATGTCAATCAACTCCAAAGAAATAAATTTTCTCAATGCCGTTTCTTTTCAGCACTGAGGTCAGGTCTTCAATTCCCGCCGAACGATCATCTGCATGGCTGTCTGAAACTATTATCGCAGCACTGTGTTTTGAGATGTTGTAAATAAAAGTTTCGCGGGAGCTGTCGTAAAAACTCCTAAGCCTATAGCCGTTTTTTATCGGATAATCTTCCGCGTTGTTTATCCCTATGGGACTTCTGGTCGTCGAATGACATAATACCCTTGCTCCGTTTTCTTCAAGTATCTCTCCGAGTATGAGCGCGGGGTACATACATTCTTCCGTTCCTAAAACAAGAATGTCCTCGTCCTTTTGCAATTTCAGCATATCCGCCGCGCCGCGCATAATTTCTCTTATCCGACGTTTATGCTCTCCCGCTTTTACGCCTTTACGCGCGTTTGGGAGCGTCTGAGGAAGTTTCATAAGAGAATAATCCGCATTGCCCGCAGTTATCCTTTCCGCTTCGTTTACCCGTATGTCCTTTATCAGCGCGTCATAGTCTACGCATGAAAGTTTTACCAGACATTCGCTTTTAATTCCCGCATTTAAAAGCCGTTCTTCATTTTCCTCGGAAACGCGGTTTATGATCGACGCGGCGATAAATTCCTTATTTTCTGCGGCGGGAAAATCTTTTTTCAGGCTCTCGGCAATATTTATCAGCGTTTTGCCCGTCGATATTTCATCATCAACAAAAATTATCTGTTCCGCCGCGGAAATATATTCTCCGAGCTTTTCGGAGAACAGTTTCTGCTCAACAGCGTGGCTGTGTTCTTCGGAAAAATAAACAAACGCTCCGAGAAATTCCTCGCGCGTCGTGTGGATATAAACACATTCGTCCGAAAAGCTCTCGCTTACCGCCGCTCCTATCGCTGTGGCGGTTTCCGCAAAGCCTATTATGAGCCTTGTGTTCGGATATTTTTCCGACAGCATTTTACCGAGCGTCCTCATCATCAAAAGCGCTTTTTTTGGACTTACGGGGATATGTTTTGCCTGAAGCGGGTCTACGAGAAGATAAGAACGCTTTGTGTTGTTGAGGCGCTTTGCTGTTTTCAGAACGTCGTCAGAAGTGTACTTCATTTTCATTCACCTATACATACGGGAGTTTCAAGATTTACGACAGTAGGGATATCGTCCTTAGGAAAGCTCCATGGTATCTCTTTCCCCAAAAGCCTGTTTACGGCTATGCTCGGTATATTGATTCCTGTCGCTTTGCAGGAAAGCTGAAGCCCGCCCGACATACGAGTATTTATTTCGAGAAGAAAGGGCTTTTCGTTTTCGAGCTTAAACTGTATATTGAGCGGCATTTCTATATCAATAATGTCAAGTATTTCTTGACAAAGTTCCATAATTCCCCTGTCAAAAACGACTTTTGAATACCGTCCGTTTTTATAGCGCGGGAGAATTATGTTTTCCGAAGAAGTTTTAAGACAGTCGGCGCTTATCTCCTGACCGCTCAGATACGGCATAACAAGCACAGGTATGCTGAAATCATAGCGGCTCAGAATTTCGAGCGCAGTTTCGGGAGATACCTTTGTATTCGGAGCATTTAAAAGCGCGCAAAGCTGTGAAGTGTTTTCGTCAATGACCCGAAAACTTCTTGCGCCCTCGTCTTTTTCGAGCTTATAGCATACTCTGCCGCAGGAACTTTTAAGTTCCTCATATGCCGCTTTAAACTCATTTACCGAGCGCACGGTCCTGACTTTCGGAACAATTCTCGGTATTTTATCGAGGAAAAAATCATAAGTCTTTGTCTTGCTCTCCAGAACGCGCAGAAGTTTTGCGTTTTTATCCGCAAAAAGCCTTGTTCCCGCATTTGCGAAATCTTCGGCTCTTTCACAAATTGCGGTAAGTCCTCGGCGCGGAATGAAAATGTCGATCTTCTTTTCCCTGCAAAATTCGAGGCAAAAATCGACATAATCTTTTTCGGAAATATCATTCGGCTCGGAATATTTTTCGTCGCAGGCTTCAAGATATACCGCAAGAGGGTTTGTCCCCGAACCGACAAACGAAAACTTTTCGGGATCTCCGAGCTTTATGAGGTTTATAAGGTGATAAGCCGTACTGAACCAGTGATTGAACCAGATACGCATATTAAGTTCCTCTTGATTTAAATGATAAAAGTTTTGCGGCAGTAAA
Organism: uncultured Clostridia bacterium; assembly: GCA_947629335.1. Lineage (GTDB taxonomy): Bacteria > Bacillota > Clostridia > Oscillospirales > Ruminococcaceae > CAG-115. The sequence goes on from CANRDI010000035.1 coordinate 8,954, forward strand.
AGGCTTTTTACAGCTTAAATAATGTCGGCTGTTCAATTTCTTCTTTTATTCCGTAAATCTGTGCAAGGCGCATTATCCGCTCCGCCCATTTTTTATGGCATTTTACCTCGTTCATTCGTGAGCCGTCCGCGCTTTTCAGAACTCCGCTTTGATCGTCGCCCCACGAAAGTATCTTATTCGCGTCGTCATAGTCCGAGCGCGAGGGCTTCATAGCTTCAAAAATTATCGGAAGCTGGGAAGGGTGAATGGCAGTTTTTCCAACAAATCCGTTGAGCCTGTCCAGTTCAAGCTCGCGCTTCAGCCCCTCTGCCCATTCGCCGTTCCTATCCTTTCCGAAATACTCCCAGACCGCCCCCGAAACAACATATTCCGACGCGAAAACATTTATTATGTCCGAAAGTATATCGCGTATAACGCTTATGTCATAGATAGTCTGTGAAACTTTTCGGCGAAGTCCGAAAAGATTGCAGAAGTCGTTTCCTCCGACGCGGACGTTCAGCACATATTCTTTTATGCCGTCGAGAACCGACTTTATGCCGAAAAGATTTTCCGTCCTGCCGAAAACGGAAGAAACAGATTTGCTTTCGATTATCGGCATTATATAAAGCCTTTCTGCACGAGGCTTGTTTAGATCTGAGATGATCTGAGCATATTCTCCGGCATTTGCGCTGTCGAATTTCGGGAGGATATATCCCGTAAGTACGCGCTCGTTTTCACCAAGAAGTCTGTGGATATGCAAAAGATGTTCGGGAGTTCTTATCCTTATAAAAACAAGCGGGCGCTTTTCTTTTTCAATTTCCGAAATCTCAGAAACAGTTTTCGCCGCCGCCTTTTCCGCAGCATTTAGCGCCTCGTCCATTACCGTATCTTCAAGACACAGCGCGAGTGACGTAAGATAAGGAAACGCACCCGATCTTATTTTGTCCGAAATTCCCGTATTAAGCGCGGGAGTATATAAAAGCCCTCCGACTTTATACGGCAGAAGGCCGCTGTCATTTAATGTCATTGCCGCTCCGTTCAAATAAATAGATTTTAGCTTAAAAAGATTTAAAAAGTTCAAACTGCCGTTTGTCCGTTTGGGTTCGGACATATTACGACAGTTTTAAACCTATTCTCAGGCTTTCTCAACATCCTGAGTTCTGACTTTTTTATACTGTCTGCTGTTATTTTGTTCTTTCTATGGAACTTGTCTTAAATTTCATCAGACATTTACGCCATAGTTAAGGCAAAGATCTTTCAGACCGCCGCCAAAGCCGCTTCCGACGGCATTGAATTTCCATTCGCCGTTGTGTCTGTAAAGCTCTGCGAAAACAATAGCCGTTTCTATCGAGAAATCCTCGCACAGATCATAGCGGATAAGCTCGGTATTGTTTGCTTGATCGACTATACGGATAAATGCGTTTTCGACCTGACCGAAATTCTGCGAACGTGTATCCGCGTCGTAGATAGTGACCGTAAATGCTATTCTGTCATATTCCGCGGGAATTTTCGCCAGATCCACGACTATCTGCTCATCGTCGCCTTCGCCTTCGCCCGTAAGGTTATCGCCGAGGTGTTCTACTCCGCCGCAGGCGTGTTTAAGATTTCCGTAGAAGATAAAATCAGCGTCGCTCAGGACCTTTCCGCCCGAACCCAGCAAAAAAGCTTCTGCGTCGAGATCGAACGCCGAGCCGCCCGAATATTTGTTTACGTCCCAGCCAAGCCCTATTACCAGCTTTGAAAGTCCGGGATTTCCTTTTGTAAGATCGACCTTTTGTCCTTTAACCAAACTTACAGCCATAATATATTCCTCCTGATATTTTTATGTTCAGAACAGGCGTTTTATCATAAATAATAAAGCGCCTACAGATTTATTTTACCATAAATTTCCGATAAAATCAAGAGCAAAAATAAGTTTTTATATATTTAATTATATAGGCAGTTCTTTTTGGCGCTTTTTACAATAAAGTGTTGAATTATTTGGGAAATATGACGGCTTTAATTTCCCGCGGACGTTATAGTTTCATATTACATAAAAATTATCACTAAAACATATACAATGTGTATAAATATTAACTTCTTACTTTAAATATTTTTATAGGTACTTGACAAAATTTAAAAGATATGTTAGAATTTAATAGGAAAATTTATTTCAGTCTATTTCAAGTTGGAGGATAGCGGGTTATGTCAAAAAAAGGTTATAGATTGAGTGTAAAAATAACGGTAATATCTTCGCTGCTTGTATTCGTGACGGCTTTGCTTTCGGCATTGATCGCGGGATTTTTGTGCGCGGCGAGTATGAGAGAAATCACGTTTACGCTTGTGTCAAGCGGCACGCATACGGTCGAGGCGGAAGTAAGAGACGAAATAAACACAATGAAAGTCCTTTCGGACAACATCATTGCAAGCAGCGCGGGGAAAGACACCGCCCGCATTTCCGAGCTCTGGAAGAAAACCAGCCGCGACGAGTATGACTTTATCGGCATTGTCGAAAACGGAAGCGTCACCTGGAAAACCGAAAACGCTATCATTCCGGACGGTTACACTCCGAAATCGGGTCTGTTTTCTTCGGGAGACAAGCTGTTCTGCACATATGTTTCCGAGGATTTGGGCGGATTTTCGTACATAGTCGGCACTGACCTTGTGAAAACGTCCTTTGTTGATACTTTAAAGGAAAAGACAAACTGCGAAGTCTCGCTGTTTTTAAACGATGTGCGCTATAACACGACCATTTTAAACAGCTCCGGAAACCGCATTGTCGGCGAAAAAATGAGCGCGTCCGTCTGGCAGTCAATGCAGAACGACAAGCCCTTTGAAAACCGCATTGAAATAAGCGGAAAGCCTTATTTCGTGTTATACGACCCCATGAAGGATGAGGACGGAAACATTATCGGCTCGTATTTCGCGGGTTACTCGGCGGACGCCTACAACAACGCAATAGCAAAAGAGATCATTACTACGACGATTATCTGCGTTGCTATTGTAATAGTGATTGTAATAGTCCTCTTAATCATTCTGAAGGCTGATATTGAGCGTCCTATCGCCGCGCTTATCCCCGAATGTGACGATATTAAGAACATAAACCTCAGCAATACCAACACAACGTTTAATTTCCACAACGACGAGATAGGTCATCTCGCAGGCGCGCTTATCGAGTCGAAGCAAACTATAAACGAATATGTCCGCGACATTGTTTCCATTCTTGACGAAATGGCGCAGGGCGATTTTTCAAGAAAGCCTGCGGTTTCGTATAAGGGCGATTTTGTTTCGATTGAAAAAGCGTTTGAGCAAATTCGTTCTCAGCTCGGCGACATAATTTCAAACGTTACGCTTTCGGCGGAGAATGTTGCAATGGGCGCAGATCAGATGGCAGAAGGAACACAGATGCTTGCCGAAGGAACTCAGCGCCAGGCGGCGACGATTGACGAGCTTTCATCAACTATCTCTGCTATAAGCGGTCATGTAAACAACACCGCCCAAGCCGCTCAAACAGCATCCGAGATCAGCATGGAATGTTCAAATATCATGCAGCAGCGTACTGCTGATATGCAGGACCTTATAAATGCAATGGACATCGTTGAAAAGAAATCCGAGGATATTGCAAACGTTATCAAGGCAATCGAGGACATTGCGTTCCAGACAAACATTCTCGCGCTGAACGCTTCTATTGAAGCGGCGCGCGCAGGAGACGCAGGAAAGGGCTTTGCGGTCGTTGCGACGGAGGTCGGAACGCTTGCGGCGAGGTCGGCTGAGTCTGCAAATTCGACGAGGACGATCATTGACAGCACTCTTGAAGCCGTAGAAACTTCTATCGAGATTGCGCGCAAGGCTGCTAAGGCTATCGAAAATGTCACGGAAAAATCGAGACAGTCGAGCGATATGGTCAAAGAAATTGCAGTAAGCGCGGATTCTCAGGCGAAAGAGCTTAAACAGGCGACTATCGGCATAAATGAGATAAGCGATGTTATCCAGCAGAATTCTTCTACCGCAGAACAGTCTGCCGCGTCATGCGAAGAACTTTCGGCACAGTCAAAGATTATGCAGGATCAGGTAAACAGAATGAAAGTTTGATTTTTAGATCTAAAGTTTAAGAGCAAAAATCGCAGTTATAAAATTTTACTCGGATATGCTTTATTCGGCTTGAACAAGGTAAATTTGTGAATGATGGCGGGGAAACTCCTGTGCAGGGGTTTCCCCGTGATTTTTCTGTCTTGTCTTAAAGAGGACAATAATTTCAATGTCCCTGCGGCAATGGCAAGGCAGTAATTTTCGCGCGGCAAGCAGTAAGTTCCTCGGACAGCGCATGGGGCGGACAGCGCATGAACAGTGTCAGAACTGACAGTTTACGGTTAGTCCGATACTGAAAAGCCAATGCTTATAAATCGTTAAAGAAAGTACAAATTAACTGTCGGTTATGAACTGTGACTGCTTGCCGTCAACGGGCAATAAACGCCGACCGGCAGAGCGTTACTTTAGGTTTTTCCTATCTCCGATTATCGCCTGTTTATTGATATCGGATAGTCCAAAAGATATAAAAAACCCATTGGCATAGGAAATTTTTTTGTAAAAAATAACAATATGCAAAATTTTTCCGTTGTGATATAATAAAAGCATAAATGCTTTTATTATATGATTTAAATGCCTTGCGCATACGCAAAATTTTTTCAAAATTTTGCTCCGCGCATATCGGCAAATTATATCATATCCTGCGGATATGATATAATAAAAGCATAAATGCTTTTATTATATGATTTAAATGCCTTGCGCATACGCAAAATTTTTTCAAAATTTTGCTCCGCGCATATCGGCAAATTATATCATATCCTGCGGATATGATATAATAAAAGCATAAATGCTTTTACTATAAGATAAAATTTAAATTCTTGCCGAAATTACATCTTAAAAAATTGCCAATCATAGGTCGTATGCTGTAAGTTGCCGGCAGATTATGCACTCGTTTTTTCAATGCCGTAAATTTCAATTTTAAATTAAGATAATATATCTGTATTCTAAGGAGCAGTTAATGAAGAAATTTCTTGTCAGAACAAAATACTTTTTTAGTGAAAACATAATACTGTTTGCCGCTTTTTTTATCCCAAGCGCCCTATTGCTTACGGCATACGCATTCGCAGGAATATACCCTTTCGGCGAAAAATCGGTGCTTGCCGTGGATTTCAGTACCCAATACGTTTATTTCTTCGAGTATCTCCATAATGTGTTTTCGGGAAAGGAAAGCCTGTTCTACAACTGGAGCGGGTCGCTTTCGGGCAGCTTTTACGGAACTTATGCTTATTATATCGCAAGCCCGTTTAATCTCTTAGTACTTCTGTTTCCGAGAGAGAACCTGACTGAAGGCATTTTTACAATGCTTCTTGTGAAGGCAGGCGCTGCGGGACTTACAATGTCCTTTTTCCTCAAAAAGCACAGAAAGTATTCTGATTTCACCTCGCTGCTCTTTTCGCCGTTATACGCGCTTAGCGGATATGCCGCCGCAAACACTATAAACCCGATGTGGCTCGACGCGGTTATACTGCTTCCGCTGATTATCTGCGGAATTGAAAACATCTGCAAAAAGCGCGGATTTATCCTTTATGTAATCACTCTTTTCCTCGCAATAATCTCAAACTATTATACGGGATATATGCTCTGCGTCTTTTCGGGGATCTATTTTATCGGCTTTATTGTTTCAAAGAGATTTGCGCATAAAAGGCGAAAGGTCGGTATCTTCGCGCTTTCGTCGGCTGCGGCGGTTTTTATGTCGGGATTTGTGATTTTACCCGCGTTTTTGCCGCTTTTGGAGGGAAAACTCGACAACGGACTTGACCGTGTGGAATTTCGTGAATGCTTCAACATAATGGACGGCATTTTAAAGTTCTATCCGACGGTTTACGATACCCAGCGCTACGGAGGACTTCCTTTCCTTTACTGCGGACTTTTTACGCTTATATTTGCGGTCTCATATTTCTTTTGCAGGAAATTTCCCGTGAGAGAACGCATTGTAAACGGCGTTATCTGCGGAGCGCTGATGTTTTCGATGTATTTTAAGCCCCTCGATAATCTTTGGCACGGCGGGCGCGCGCCGATGTGGTTTGAACACAGATATTCGTTTTTGCTGATATTTATGCTGATAATTTTAGGCGCAGGCGCTTTTGAAAGCATTAAAAATGTACGGGCAAGATATATCGGCTCGGCATTTTTGATCTTGCTCGGTGTTTTCCTTATTGCAAACGGATTTAAGCAAAGAGATTTCAAAAATGCGGAATATATCGCGCTTTTCTCGATCCTGTTTTTGACTGTTGCGGCAATTTGCGCGCTTTTGATAAAAAAGAGCGCGAAACTGCCGATAAAAATGATAGTTCTGGGGCTTGTGTGTACGGAGCTTTATGTAAACACAACAAGCTACATTTCCGACATCGACAATGATTTCGTTTATCAAGACCGCGGCGAATACGTCTCGCAGATGAAAGAAATGCGGGAAATTTCCGACAGCATAAAGGCAGATGACAGCGGATTTTACCGCGTTGAAAAGACTTTTTCCCGCGCTTTCAACGATAATATCGGCGCGGGGATATACGGCGTTTCGTTTTCGACGAGCGTTTATAATGCAAACGTACTTGAAATGATGAGAAAGCTCGGCTTCGGACAATACGACTGGCATACGACCTATAAAGGATCGACAATGTTTTTGGATGACATTTTGGGGATAAAATATGTTATGTCAAAGGACGAAGGGCTTGTGCCGTATACTGAGAAAAACGGGATAGTATATAAAAACCCCGACGCGATGCCGATAGCGTTTCTTTCGGACAAGCATATCATAAACAGCGCTTTTACATCGGCTGACCCTATCTCATTCCAACAGGATCTGGCTTCGGCTCTTTTAGGAGAACAGGAGAATATTTTTACCAAGATACGCAGCTATTCGACCTCGTTCAAAAACGTCTCGGCATACGGGTATAACTATCAGAAGAACAATACAAGCAAGGACGGCATGATAATATACACCTTTACTGCGCCGAAGAGCGGAGCGTTTTATGCGTATTTTCCGACCGAGCGGGAATATGGCTGTGCGCTCTATGTAAACGGCAAATATCTGCGCGGATATTTCAACGGTTTTGAACACAGCACAGCATATTTAGGAAGTTTTTCCGCAAATGAGCAGATAGAAGTAGGGATTAAACTTTACGGAAACAATGCGACATTTGATAATCCGATATTTTGTGTTATCGACGAAAAAGAGCTTGAAACATTCACTGAAAAATTCCCGCATTATGAAGTCAAAAAGGCGGGAAATCAGACCCTTGAAATAACGCTCGAAGCAAATGACGACAGCGCGCTTTTTACAACGATACCTTACGAGAGAGGCTGGAGCGCGTATATCGACGGGAAGAAATGCAATATAAGCACGGCGGTGAATAATACGCTTTTGTGTATAGAAGTTCCGAAAGGAAAACACACCATAACATTAAGCTTTTTCCCTGACGGACTTGCGGCAGGTATAGCTATGACAATATGCGGAGCGGTATTGTTTGCAGGAATGATAGCAGTAAGAAGCAGATTTTTGCAGAAAAAGAAAAAATCATTCAAAAGCTGACGCAGCGGAAGGCGGCGCACAGTCGACAGTGTACAGTTTACATTGTAAAGTGCACAGTAGCAGGTATCTGCGTAAGCGGATAATATTAAGATTGTTTTGAAATTATTAGAGCGTAAACTTATGATAAGGTTTACGCTCTCAACTTGTATAAAAACCTATTTGTGGTTCTTTTCAAACGGTATTTTTCTAAATAACGTTTACTCGCTCTGCGCCCCTATTGGGGGAAAACTTTTGAAAAAGTTTTCCCCCAAGCCCCTTTTCAAAACTTTTATGTAACGTGCATTTCCAGTACAGCACGTTGCATAAGTTTTTTGAAAGAGAGTCCAGAGAGGAAACTTTTTTTCAAAAAAGTTTCCTCTCTGGTCGCGGCGAAGCCGCGAAACAAGCGTTAGCTTTGCGCTAAAGGGTGCGGGGAAAACAAGAGTTTTCCCCGCATTGCCGTTTCAAATGCTTGCATTTGAAACGGCAATCCGCTGGAGGGGGAGCGGGGGAACCGGCAGGTTCCCTCCGCGGTTTGGTTCTTCCACAGTGAGTGGTAAGCGGAAAACAAAATGGGCGTGCGCGTAAAATGTTTTTTGGGGGAAAACTTTTGAAAAAGTTTTCCCCCAAGCCCC
>CANRDI010000036.1 GCA_947629335.1 uncultured Clostridia bacterium
TTAGTTAGGCATACGAAAAAGAGCGTACACTTTTACCAGATAAAAGTGTAAGCCTGACTAAATCAGATTATGAAATTATGTCGCAAGTAAATTATACCACCCGCGCCGCAATTTGTCAATAAGTTTTTTTCGATAAAAGCGCAGTAAATAAACGGACGGAGGACTTGAAAATCCGTCGGTCAGCTTTTTTATTTTTTAGTATTGACAACTTGAAAATATTTGTGTATAATAGTAATTGTGGAGAAAGTTTTCTCTATAATTTGTTAAAAAAGGAGATTTACTATGGCTTTAACTCAGAACAAAAATGTGCTGAAGTGGATCGAGGAAATGCAGGCTCTCACAAAGCCCGACAAAGTAGTCTGGATAGACGGCTCTAAGGAGCAGCTCGACGAGCTTACAAACGAGGCTATTAAAACAGGCGAAATGATAAAGCTCAATCAGGATAAGCTCCCCGGCTGTCTTTATCACCGCACAAAACCGAACGATGTTGCGCGCGTTGAGGACAGAACATTTATCTGCTCGCGCACAAAGGAAAACGCAGGTCCTACAAATAACTGGATGGACCCCAAGGAAATGTACGCAATGCTTACTCCCATGTACGACGGAGTTATGAAGGGCAGAACAATGTACGTTATCCCGTATTCTATGGGACCTATCGGCTCTCCTATCGCAAAAGTCGGCGTTGAGCTTACAGACTCTATCTATGTTGTTCTCAATATGAACATTATGACGAGAATGGGCGCTCAGGCGTTTAAAAACCTCCCCGACGATTCAAACGATTTCGTAAGAGGACTTCACTCGAAAGCTGACGTTGATCCCGAAAAGAGATATATCGTACAGTTCCCTGAGGACAACACTATCTGGTCGATAAACAGCGCATACGGCGGAAACGTTCTTCTCGGAAAGAAGTGCTTCGCGCTCCGTATCGCTTCTTATCAGGGCTGGAAAGAGGGCTGGATGGCTGAACATATGCTTATCCTCGGCGTTAAAAAGCCCGACGGCGATATAAAGTATATCACTGCTGCATTCCCGTCAGCCTGCGGAAAGACAAACCTTGCTATGCTTATCCCGCCTAAAGCGTATAAGGATATGGGATATGAGGTATTTACCGTTGGCGACGATATCGCATGGATGAAGCAAGGACCTGACGGCAGACTTTACGCAATAAACCCCGAAAACGGTTTCTTCGGAGTTGCTCCCGGAACTAACGAAAAGTCCAACTACAATGCTCTTGAATGTACAAAGAAGAACACTATCTTCACGAACGTTGCGATAAATCTTGACGAGATGACGCCGTGGTGGGAAGGTCTGGACAAGAACCCGCCCGAAAACGCGGAAGAATGGAAGGGCGCAAAGGTAAACGGCAAGGAATTCAAGGCTCAGCTTGACGCAAACGGAAAGCCGATGAACCTTGCTCACCCGAACTCACGCTTTACTGCTCCTGCGGTGAACTGCCCGTGCTTGTCGTCCGAATTCAACAACCCGCAGGGCGTTCCCGTAACGGCTATGATTTTCGGCGGCAGACGCGCTTCTACAACTCCGCTTGTTTATCAGTCATTTGACTGGGTACACGGCACATATATGGGTTCTGCGGTTTCTTCGGAAACAACTGCTGCTGCGACGGGCGCTGTAGGCGTTCTCCGTCACGATCCTATGGCAATGAAGCCGTTTATAGGATACAATGTCGGAGATTATTGGGCACACTGGCTTGAAATGGGCGAGAAACTCGGCGATAAAGCTCCCAAGATTTTCAACGTAAACTGGTTCAGACAGGACGAAAACGGAAACTTTATGTGGCCGGGATTTGGCGATAATATGCGCGTTCTCGACTGGATAATCAAGCGCTGCGAGGGCAAGGTAGACGCTGTTGAAACACCTATCGGTTATCTGCCGAAGGTTGGCGATATCAATCTCACAGGCATCGAGGACGAGGTAACTCCCGAAATCGAGAAGAAACTTTTGTCGGTCGATATTGACCTTTGGAAGAAAGAGATCGCTGAGATGCGCAGATATTACAACGAGGATATCAAGGCAAAGGGCGGCAATATTCCTCAGAAGCTCTATGACGAGCTTGATATGATTGAGAAGAGACTTAATAAGTAATTCTTCGAACAAATAAAAGAGAATGCTCCCCTAAAGGGGAGCATTTGGTTTAGAGGTAAGCGCTTTTCCCTCACAGCAAGTTGCATAAAAGTTTTGAAAAGGGGCTTGGGGGAAAACTTTTTCAAAAGTTTTTCCCCAAAAATTTCAAAAAACTTATGTGCCGCCGCTTGCGCGGCGGTCGGAAAGTGGAAGCGTTTTTACCTTACTGCAAGTAACATAAAAGTTTTGGAAAAGGTGTCAAGGGGGAAAACCTTTTTTAAAAGGTTTTCCCCCTTGCTTACGCAATTGCGGAAACATTGTCCGCCTTTCAATTCATAAAGTTTATCTGTTCTTCGTAAATAGGCTCATATTGTATGAGTTCCGTTCCGTCAAGATCCTCATGGTGCATATTGACCGCATTTATTTGGTGATTATCATACCCTGTGTAATAGTAGATACCTTTATCACAGTCGCAGCAGCTTGTATAAAGCGTTATCTCGTACTCGTTCGGCTTGACCTCACAACACCCGCGCTGTTGGTCAACAGAACCCAAAATATGGAAAAACTGAGATACTTCGGACAACTTTGTGTCCTTGCACACAGAATTAAGTTTTACAAACGCTACCCTCACAAACCTTGACATAGACGACAAATCCCCCGGAAGTCCGAACGCGCCCATTCCTCTCGAATATGATGAGAACGGTGCTTTCCCGTCAAACACGCTTTCGGGCTGTTTCGGGGAAAGATTAGCGTAATTGCTCAGATTATTCATCATCTGCGGAAAAGGCGGATTGTTTGTCAGAACACCTACGGGATTATCATAAACGTTCATTCCGTCCTTTGTACATTCAACAGTTATCGCGCCCGACCTGTCGGCAATAAGCCAGTGCAGCCGCGCACACGGAAGCCTTTCGCTGAAATTCTCATCAATAAGATTTATATCTTCAAGCGCTTTTTTAGCCTCATTCAGATTTGCACATTTTCCGAGCATATACGGAATGAACTCAAACACCGCGATATTTGTTTTATTGTCAATTTCTCCGCGGGAATATTCCGCATTTTTTACGAAATTCAATCCCGCCATTGCCAGACCTTTTTCATTTACCCCGTCATAAAACAGCGGAAATCCGTCTGCGACAGACGCCATTCCTATCATGGCATAATGCTTTTCAAAAGCGGCTATGTGACGGAAATCGATCCTGAAATTCCTCGGAACAACACAGACCCTATCTCCATAGGATATTTCATAATCGAGCGTCCTGCCGAAATAAAACCCCTCTCTTGCCGTATATGATGCCGCGGTACACATAAATTATCCTCCTTTAACAGTCAGAACCTGTTTTTATTTTTTGTCAGGCAACAGCCGATAACCGATCCGCTTTTCAGCCGCCGAAAATGCAGCTTAATGTATGCTGAATTGTCCGACTGTCAACTAACAGCAAAGCGTCAGCAATATTATTTCACCGCAGACGCTTTTTATTATTTTTGATTTTCAGGCTTGCTCAGCCGCTGACGTAACTATATTTTTTCAGCGCTGCCAACTATCTATGCAGGCTCTCTCGAACTTTCAACAAGTTTTACAAAATCAGCCATCGGAAGAGGGCGCGAGAAGAAATAACCCTGAATATAATCGCAGTTTATCGCCGAAAATGCGTCTACCATTTCCTGAGTTTCAATTCCCTCGACAACTATCTGCATATTCATTGCTTTCAGCATCTGAACGGTATTCTGTAGGAATATCCACATCTTAGGATTGTGCTTTTCATCGACAAACGACTTGTCGAGCTTTACTATCTTCAGCGGCAGGGAAATAACGCGCTTCATATTTGAATAGCCCGTTCCATAATCGTCGAGCGAGAATGAAACGCCCGAACGCGAGAGCTTGTTCAGATTTTCGGTCATTACCCGCTGTGCATAAGAGGCAGCGGTTTCCGTTATTTCAAGGTTTATCTTGTTTGTAGGAACGTTATACTGCTGCATGGTCCTTAGTATCTTATCCGCAAGGTCGCCGTGCATACATTGTGCGACAGACAAGTTTACTTCGATATAATCAAGTCCGAGCCTATCAACTTCGCCGCTTGAAATAAACTTACATACCTCTTCAAAAACAAACTCTCCGATTTTGTGTATCGCGCCGCTTCTTTCTGCGGCAGTTATTATTACCTCAGGATTTATAAACCCGTGTTCTTCATCATATAATCTCAGCAATGCCTCTGCCGAAACATACTTTTTCTTTTCAATAGAATATATGGGCTGATAGTAGACCTGAAAACTGTTGTTTTCGAGAGCTTTTTCGATAATGTTGTCGATATTGTTTGATACCTTAAACTCGTCGGGATCGTAAACGTCCTTTCCCATCATTACTTTTCCCGTGTGCAGCATCTTCAAATGGAAATCCTGCCCGAATGACATAAGCGATTTAAAGCTTTCGATTTCTTCCGGACAGCGCGCCAAGATAATACAAGGCACAAGCGAAATGTCAAAACCGTTATGACGTATTTTTTGTTTAAGGTCGTTGTTTAAAAGCGTAGCATAGGTTTCCGCCAGAGCGCGCTGATGTTCGGGGAAAGTTATCCTAAACCTCGCGCGGTCGAGATAATATGCCAGTCCTTTTCTGCCGAGGTCTTTGTTCAGTCTGAAAATTTTGTCGGCAATTATCTGCACAAGCTCGGTCGCCTGGTCAAATCCCACCAGATTTACTACACTTTCGTAGTTCGCAATATTAAGCATTACAACGTGCCAGTGATTTCCGCTGTTAAATCCGTTTCTGGCGTCTCTTGTGTATGCGGATAATTTTAGCAGACCCGTGGTTACGTCGATATAATCCTCAGGGCGCTGGATAGTAGAAGTAAGGATATAACAGCCGAGGGATATTGCGATACATTCAAGAAGCTGTTTCGGGAAGAACATCTGAATGACAATTGCCGTAATGCAAAGCGCAATTATCCCAAACAGCGCCAGAAGCTGTAAAGCTGTGACAAACTTGCGACCCGCGATAAGCATAAGCGCTTCTGCCGCAAGATAAGCCGCGCTCACCGCATACAGCACCCAAAACAACATTCCGTGAGCATAACCGTTTTCGAGCGTAAATACGATACCTGTCGAGAGGTTTGCTATAAGCAGACCCGTGACCGCCGCATACGGAAACCAGAACAGTACAAGCACAGCCTTTTTTGAAACGAATTTCTGCCACATCTCCATATAGCTGATGATAAGCAAAGCAAAAATAGGAGTCTGCAAAACGTGAAAATCAAGGTACAGCGTATGGCAAACAGCCCTGAAAACGATCGCGCTGTTTCCGAGCTGATCCGACAAAACGCTCAGAATATCAAAAACAGTCGTAGCCAAGCCGATTATCATTGTAAGGATAAAGAGCTTATTGCTTCTGCTTTTTGTCATTTTTCTGGAGATCACGGATATTATTAAAAGCACATAGATAAGAAGTGCTACAATATCAAAGGAAATGTTCTGCATAGTCTCACCTCCGGACACTATCCTATTCATATTATATCACCATTATTTATAAATGTCAACTGTATTTTTACATATGTTGTATGTAATATTGCACATTTTTTCTATGAAAAAATTTTACACAGCCAAAAAACGAGCTAAAAAATTACATAAATTGGAAAACTGATGTTTAAAAAATTCTTTTTTTGACAAATATTTTTTTATCTTGACATAATATTTTTAAAATTGTATAATAAAAATAGGTATAAATTAAACGTTCTAATAATGGAAAGGTCGAATATGAAAAACATAAATTACAAAAATTTTATTGCGCTGACAATTGCGGGGCTTATAAACGCATTTGGAATTACTGTATTTCTTGCTCCCGTAAAACTTTACGACAGCGGCATTTCCGGAACATCCATGCTCTTGTCGCAGATAACGCCCGATTACATATCGCTTTCGATACTGCTTATTGTGCTGAACGTGCCGCTTTTTATAATAGGGCTGAAAAAACAAGGCGCAGTATTTACGGTTTACGCCATATATACGGTTGCGGTATATTCGGTCGGGGCGTGGCTTATAACGGACATACTGCCGATAGATGTTGACGTTTCATCGCCGTTTGCGGGAGAGGACTTGCTTTTATGCGCGCTTTTCGGAGGAATAATTTCCGGCGTAGGCAGCGGACTTGCAATTCGTTTTGGCGGAGCAATGGACGGCATAGAAGTTATGGCGGTAATATTTGCGAAAAAAATAGGGATAACGGTCGGAACATTTGTGATGATATACAATGTTATTTTGTATATTCTTTGCGGAATAATTTTAAAAGACTGGATATTGCCGCTTTATTCGATAGTGACATATTTTGCGGGACTTAAAACCATAGACTTTATCGTTGAGGGCTTTGACAGAGCAAAGTCGGCCATGATAATAACATCGAAAGCGGAGGAAATATGCGCGAGACTGTCCGAAGAATTTGGAACGGGAATGACGACAATGCAGGGCGAAGGCGGCTATCTCAAACAGCCTAAGACGGTCATTTATTTTGTTATAAACCGTTTTCAGATCGGAAAGATGAGAAATATCGTTCATGAGATAGATAAAACTGCATACATAACCATAACGGACGTTGCGGACGTATTTAAGCAGAACAAATGATATTGAGGAAAGAAAGCCGAACAGCAGTTTTTTGAAAACTTTTTGGGGGAAAACTTTTGAAAAAGTTTTTCCCCAAGCCCCTTTTCAAAACTTTTATGTAACTTGCTATAAGAGAAAAGCGCTTCCACTTTCCGACCGTTCCGCAAGGCGCGGCACATAAGTTTTTTAAAAAGGAGTTTGAGGGAAAACTTTTTTTCAAAAAAGTTTTCCCTCAATAGGGGTCGCGGGGGCGAAGCCCCCGCAATCGCGTCAGCGAAGCGCATCAGATAAAAAGCCTACGGCTTTTTATCTTGGGTGCGGGGAAAACAAGAGTTTTCCCCGCATTTAGATTTTCAAAATGAAATTTTGAAAATCTCAATCCGCCGTATGGTTATTCTACAGTGATAAGTCAGCGGAAAAACAATATGGGCGTATGCGTTTGAACAAGAGCAACGAATAACGTGCTTAAAATTTTTTGGGGGAAAACTTTTGAAAAGGTTTTCCCCCAAACCCCTTTTCAAAACTTTTATGTAACTTGCTGTAAGAGAAAAGCGCTTCCGCTCTCCGATTTTTTCTTACCTCTTACCTCTAATTTGCCCCAATAAAAAAGAAAATCGCGGACAGGGGGCGTCCGCGAAAAGAAAATCATGCGCCGACTGTTTGGGGAAAACAGTTTTATCGGCAAAAATAATTGGGGAAAATATATAAGAAGTATATAGTCCTTAGGACTTTATACTATCCTACAACTTTAATAAATACATTATACCATTTTATTATAAATTTTGCAACAATCAATTACACCAAAAAATTATATAATAATTTAGATAAATTTCACAATTTAAGCTTTCTGCTTAAAAGCGAAAACAAACTAAGTCACCCAAACTGAACGTATATACCAAGCATAAGCTGTACGACAAAACAGCCGTCAGTCAAACATGACCCTCACCGAAACCGCCGAAAGTCCGCGCTAACTTCTGCCCTCAGGCAGCTTTACAAAATCACCAAGCGCACCATTCACAAGCCTTATAGACGTTTCCGTTACAAACTCTATGTCCCCGCCGCTTTCAAGCCAGCCCGAATACAACGAAAAAACTCCTGCCGCTGTAAACTCCGCAGCGGTCATGATCACCTGCTCGTTTTTTTCCGCGCCCGCGCTTCTGATTACCGCGGCAATTGTCCTGCAAAGGGCAGTTTTAAGTCTTCCCTTTCCGAACAGGTCGGGATTGAACTTTAACATTCTTGCATAAAAATCACGCCTTTGAGAAAGCACTGTGCTTATGACCGATATGACCATTCCCGCGTCAAGTATGCTTTCGCTCTTAAAGCTTTTTGAAATTTCCTCAAAGGCTTCGTTTTCAAGCTCTGCTTTTACATCTGCAATCTCCGAATAATGCCGGTAAAAAGTCTTTCGATTTATTTTTGCCTTTTCACAAAGCTCCGAAACCGTTATCTTTGAGATCTCTTTTTCGGACATTATTTCAATAAGCGTTTTCTTTATGACTGCCCGCGTCTTTATGACCCGCAGATCGGTTTTCATTTACTTTATTTCGGTCTTTCCGCTCTTATTCTTTGTAGGCTTTGTTTCAGCGACTTCTTCAGGAGCCTCGTGAGCGGTGTTGTTCTTTGCTATCGCGCTTTTAATAACGCGGATCTTTGTGCGGTCGCTTCCTGTTTCGATAAGAACGGTGTCCTCTTTTACCGAAAGCACGCGCCCGATAATACCGCCTGTTGTAACGACCTCATCCGCTATTTGGATATTGCTCAGCATATCCTGCATTTCCTTATTGCGCTTTTTTTCGGGGCGAATTATAAGAAAATAAAATATCAATAAAACTATCACAAAAGGAAGTATCATCGACAATATCGACGTAATACCGATACCTCCTGTTTCCGTCGCTGAGCTTTCCGACATAAGTGCAAGTAAATTCATAAGTTGTCCTCCGTTTTTTAATTTTTTGAATTTTTGATTATTTATATTATATCGCTTTCTTCAGGAAAAATCAAGCGAATTTTTTTAAAATTATTGGGAAAAGGCTTCTATTCCCGCTTCATCAAAGGCTTTTTTCGCGCTTTCGACAATAGCCGAAGAACTTCCCGTTATTCTTACGACACATTCCGCGCCCGAAAGAGCTTCTTTAAGGCTTGTGATAAATGTCTGCGCCGAAGTATATGCGTCAGGTCCTGTCGGAGAATAGTATACGATAAGATTTGATGTCTTTAGCATTGAGGCATTATATGCCAATTCCGCGTTTGTCCCGTCCTTTTTCTCTTTTATCATCGCCGCTCCGCTCATCTCTATATAGACCTCTGCGCCGCCGCTCTGTGCGCCCTCAGCCGCAGAATTTACGACATTCCACAAAGCCTCGGTCCGCTTTGACTTGTCGGAAAGGGGAAGGTGTGAAAGATTTGTTTTTATATCGACGGGGTAGAAATTGGGATACATTGTGTCCGCTAAGATTATGCGCTTAAATCCCGACTGCGACAGCTCGGCAGTTATTTCTTTAATAAAACTCAGCGTTTTATCGTCAAATGCCGAGAGCCATGTCTTTCCCTTGCCCGGAACATCATCTATCCATATCGTTCCGTTTGCAAACTTATAGTTGCACCCCAAAGGAACACCGTTTGTCTTATCCTTTAGCGTGCTTATCTTGGCGGCGGGAATAAATCCTGCTTTTTCTATTTCCTCGCATATCTGCGAAGCAGAAAGGGTGCTTTTACAAGTGACTTTTTTAATGGCGCTGCTGTAAAGGAAAGAACCCTCGTTATCCTTGAGCGTCGCCGCAACGACCGAAACGCCCGCCGATTTTGCCGCGGCAAGCTCGGAATTAAGCGAAGCATAACTCAGCGTCGCCGCATTTGAAAGATAATACACGGCATTTGACAGCAAAGGAACAGGCTCTTCGCTTGTGCCGGAAGATGAGTTTACAGAGGTCGAGTTTTCGGGAACAGCGGAGGCTTCCGAGCCTGCCGGAGTCCAGACAGACGACGATTCCGCGGTTGAACCTCGGTTTTTGAAATAGTCCATAAGCGGTTTCCCTATGCCATATCCCAATATACACAGCGCGCAAGCCGCAGCCGCGGTAATAATGATTGCAACGACCTGTTTTGTTTTATTTTTTTTCTTGTTATAAAGATTTACTTTACTGCGTTTGATCTTGATTTTTGTTTTCTTGTTTTTCACCGCCGCATACCTCAGTCCCGTATTACTATAATATTTTTTATAATTGTATTCAAAATTCCGCCGTATATCCCACTAAAACATTAAGTGCAAGAGAAACTATCCCTATAAATATAAGCATAATGGGATAGCCTCTGAAAACCTGCGGTATTTTATCGCTGTTTAATCTGTCGTTTGCGACATTAAGCAAAAAGCACGCGAGGAAAAAACCTATCCCCGTTCCAAAGCCGTAGCCGACATATCCCGCAAATCCCTTTCCGAAATTATAATTAAGGAAAAGCGCACCGAAAACCGCGCAGTTAAATACCGACAAGTGCGCATATTTTTTTACCTGATAAAATATCTTCGGGAAAAATCTCCAGAGTATAAAAAGTCCTATGAGATACAATACGCTTACTATGCCTACATAAATAAGCGGCATAAACAAATATCCGTATTCAGACGGCAAAAGCATTATGTCAAAAGGATATGCCGCCGCGCTCGCAAGGGTCGTCATAATAGTTATACCGACAGTAAAACCGAGTATGTGAGAATTTTTTCTCGAAGCGTATATAGCGACATTTACTCCGAAAGCCCTGTCGAAGATCGCGTTCTGAGTAAATACCGAAATCATCACAAGACTTACCATTCTTGCAAAAACCTCTGCCATTTTTCAGCGCTCCTTTCGGTGTATCACAGCGGCTTTGCTGACAGCCGACAGAAGCCCCACAATAATAAACCCGAAAAACGGCGAACGAGCCGCCGGCATCAACGCGCCGGATATTTTTATCCCGAAAATCGTTCCGTATGCCAGAAGTTCTCTTATAAATCCTACCGCAAACGCCGCCAAAGCATATCCCATAATGTATATAAGGGCGTCCGCCGCCATTGCGCCGTAGGGGATAAGATAAAATCTGCTTTCGGTCTTTGCAAGAAGCAGAGAGTTTACTATCATAAGCTCTATATACACTATAACTTCATTCAAAGTTCCGGGAAACAGCATATGCAAAACAAACGCCGTAGGAACAAACAGCGCCGCCGCGACCAGCGAATACAGCAATGTTCTAAAGCTGTAGGCAATCTTTTTCGGAATAAATCTGCACAGAAGTATAGACAAATACGAGATCATAAAAAAACTTATGACCAAAACGAACGCGCGCATCATCGTCGTACACGCGACAATGACCGACGCCGTGACAAGTCCGCCCGAAAGCACTATATTCTGACGCAGAAGCCCGTCATATTTGAAGGACTTACTATTGTTTTCCATGGTAGTCTCTCCTGTTTTTCCTGTATCTTCCGGTCTGTTTCTTTATTTTTCCGTCAATAGGCGGAGTATTATACCGATATTTTTTCGGTATGACCAGTTCCTGTGTGTCTGAAAGTTTTATTTCTCCGCTCTGAACACGGGTCTTGTTCTTTTCAAACGACGAAAAATATGTCTTTCTCCAGTATGCCAGATTATCCACAAATCTGTCAAAACAGTCCGTCAGCGCCGTCACTATCAAAAGCGCAAACAAAAATCCGCCCTCTGTGCGCCCGTAGATCCTGAACATCATTGTTACATATCCCAAAACTGCGCCGTATATTATCCTCGCCGAAATCTTCTGAGGCAGGCGATATGGCTCTGCGCAGAGAAAAACTGTCCCGAAAAGCAGATAGCCCGAAAAAAGCTCGTAAAATACCGAATCCCATGCCCCGTATTTTGCCCTTGGAAAGAAAAACGCCAGAACCCCCACTGTCACAAGGCACGAAATCATCGCCGCGGGGCTGTTCTTTCTCCTTACCGCCAGACATATTCCGCAGACAATCAGAACTATCCCGTAGATAGTTCCTATCGGACCTGCCGTAAATCCCAGAAGCGTGTCCCAGATATTTGCAGAGGGAGTATATCCGAGCTGAAGCGAATATTCCGCCGAGCGGGTAAGTATTCCGTCATAGTTTCCGAAAACGGGATATATCTCTCCGAATTTCGGAAAATACAGCATCTGCGCCGGATAGCATATTATCATAAACGCCGTCGAAATAGCGGGCGGACAGAACAAAATGTTGTCCGAAGAGCCGAAAAAATGCTTTCCGACAATTATACACACAACAGCCGACATAGCCGCCGCCCAGAACGAAACGCTCACGGGCATCATCATACCCGCGCTCAGTCCCCAGAAAATGACCGCAGTGTCTTTCGGATCATATTCGATTTTTCTCACAAAACAGCAAAGTGCGTCGGAAAGCATCGCCGAGACGGTGCTTATAACGCAGATGACCGCGGCTCTCGCGCCATGCATAAAAGCAGAGAGAGCCACTATCATTATCATAAAAATAAGCCGTTCTGTATACGCCCTTTCGGGCGATCTTGTGGCATTATCCGCCATAGTTATATTCCTTTCAGCGCGGCACAAACCGCGTTCATATCTGCGGCGCCGAAAAGACCCGTTCCCGCGACAAGAACATTCGCCCCTGCGTTTCGCGCCAGTCTCGCCGTTCGGACATTAACGCCGCCGTCGACCTGTATATCGAGGTCGGAAAAGCCGTTTTTGTCGGCATATTCGCGGAGCTTTGAGACCTTTGTGAGCATATTTGTCATAAAGCTCTGCCCGCCGTAACCCGGCTCGACCGTCATGACCAAAACCATATCGCAAAGCGGAAGATATTTATATACCTCTTCGATCGGGGTATTCGGTTTAACCGCGACGGCTGATTTAAGGCGAAACGCGCGTATTTCCTCCAAACACCCGAAAACATCTCTTGTACTTTCGATATGTATATCTATAAGATCCGCGCCTGCGCGCGCAAAAAGCGGTATCTGTCTTTCGGGGTTGTCCACCATAAGGTGAACGTCCATAAACTTGTCCGTGACTTTATCTATCGCTTTAAGCACGGGAGAGCCGTATGTTATCTGCTCTACAAAATGCCCGTCCATAGCGTCAAAATGGATCCAGTCTACTCCCGCCTTTGCACAGCGCTCGCTTTCATAGGCGAGGCTCGCAAAATCACACGCTAAAAGAGACGCGGAAACAATAGTTTTCTTAATAATGATCATTCCTTTTTACCAATATTTTTCACCATACATATATATTTTATAATAAATACGTCTTTAAGTCAAGTAAAAAAACAGGATTTTTATCATTTTTTCATCAAGTGCGTTAAAATGTTCCAAACGAGAGTAAAAAAAACGAAGATATTTGTCTATTTTTCTTTTTAATTATGCTTGCAAAATTTTTTTGTTCGGTGTATAATAGATATAATAACATTCAGAAATATAAAATGAGTCAGAGGAGGAAGTATATGCTCAACTGTAATTACGAACAGAAATTTATCAAAGAGGGTCTTACTTTTGACGACGTTTTGCTTATTCCCGCCAAAAGTGAAGTAACGCCGAATATGGTAAGCATAAAAACAAATCTCACAAAGAAAATAAGCCTTAATACGCCGATAATGACGGCGGCAATGGATACCGTGACAGAATCGAGAATGGCGATTGCTGTTGCGAGAGAGGGCGGCATAGGCGTTATACACAAAAATATGACTATAGAACAGCAGGTAGACGAGGTAGATAAGGTAAAACGCTCGGAAAACGGCGTTATTGTAAACCCGTTTTTCCTCGCCCCAAACGATACCGTAAAAGACGCAGACGCGCTTATGGGAAAATACAGGATAAGCGGCGTTCCTATTGTTGAAAACGGAAAGCTTGTCGGCATTTTTACCAACCGCGACCTTCGCTTTATTTCAGACCCCGATCAGAAAATAGGCGAGGTAATGACGAAAGAAAACCTTATTACTGCTCCTGTGGGAACAACGCTCGAAGGCGCACAGGAAATACTCAGAAAACATAAGATCGAAAAGCTGCCGCTGGTTGACGAAAACGGTATGCTTAAAGGGCTTATCACGATAAAGGACATAGAAAAGTCCGTTCAATATCCGAATACTGCGCGCGACAAGAGCGGCAGACTTCTCTGCGGCGCGGCTATCGGCATAACTCACGACGTTTTGGAAAGAGCAGGCGCGCTTATAAAAGCTCAGGCGGACGTTCTTGTTCTCGATTCGGCTCACGGACACTCGAAAAATATAATGACCACGCTCGACAAGATAAAGAACGCTTATCCCGAAATACAGATAATAGCAGGAAATGTTGCGACGGCGGCTGCGGCGGAGGATCTTATAAAATCGGGAGCCGACGCAGTTAAAGTAGGAATAGGACCCGGCTCTATATGCACGACGAGAGTTGTCGCGGGCATAGGCGTTCCTCAGATAACTGCGGTATATGACTGTGCGTGTGCGGCAGCTAAATACGGCGTTCCGATAATTGCCGACGGCGGCATAAAGTATTCGGGCGATATTGTAAAGGCGCTTGCGGCAGGAGCAAACGTTGTTATGTTGGGGTCGCTCTTGGCCGGATGTGAAGAAGCGCCGGGCGATGTCGAGATATATCAGGGACGCTCGTTCAAGGTGTACAGAGGTATGGGTTCTCTTGCGGCAATGAAACAGGGCAGCGCGGACAGATATTTCCAAGACAATGCGAAAAAGCTCGTTCCTGAGGGAGTAGAGGGCAGAGTTCCGTATAAGGGTTCTGTAGCCGACACTATCTTCCAGCTTGTCGGAGGAATAAGAAGCGGTATGGGATACTGCGGCTGCCCGACAATTGCAGACCTCCAGGAAAAAGCCGAGTTTATAAAGATAACGGGCGCAGGTCTTAAAGAATCCCACCCGCACGACATTTACATAACTAAAGAAGCGCCGAACTACTCCGCAGGCATTTAATGGGATATTATTTAATAAAAGAACCGAGTTATTTTCGGGATTTCGTGTGCAGGGGCGCAGAGTGCGAAAGCAACTGCTGTAACGGCTGGGAAGATATTATCTGGCTTAATGATGAGTATGAAAGGCTTTGCGCTCTCGATTTGACAAAGGAAATGCTCGAAAATGTAAAGAGCGCGTTTGAAATGCTCGAAATTCCCGAATATGACGGTGTTTTGTGGAATTTAAGACTTTCGGGCAAGAATTGTCCTTTCCTCGCGGAAAACTCGCTGTGTTCAATTCAGCGTGATTTTGGCGAGGAATTTATTTCAAACACCTGCCGCGTTTATCCGCGTGTTTCGGTGTACAATGAGGGAGTTTTGACGCGCGGCTGTTATATGAGTTGTCCGGAAATCGCAAATGCGGTTATTGACAGCGAAAGCGCGCTTGAAATATGCACGAGGCAAATTCCCGCGAGCGAAGAAAAAGTTGTTTTGCGCGCCGTTTTATGCGAGGACGAAAGCGACTTTGAGAAAAATCCCGCAATGCGCTTTAGAAACGAGATTTTCTCGCTTTTTTATGACATTGTTTCATGTCCGAAAAAGAGCGTTTACGAAAATCTGGGTATGGCTCTTTCGGCAGCGTTTGAACTGTCAAAAGCGGAAGATATTCCCAAAACAGCGGAAATTATCCAACGCGGCGTTTGCTCTGAGAGAAACGAGGAGTTGTTTGCGGGCGTTTCGGAGCTTTTAAGGGAATTTTTCGGTGAGGAATATGTCCTTGACTATGAGAAGATCAAGGCTGTACAAGAAATTTTTCCAAAGCACTTTTTGAAAAACATTGCGCTTAATCTGCTTTTCGAGCTGAAAATGCCGTTTTGTTTTGGGGACGGGAGCGTTTACGAAAACTTTAGGTTTTATACGTTGGTTTTCGGGATATTTACGGCTGTGCTTTTTCGTGCGGCGGTTTGCAAAAAGAGCGTGACGGGCGAGCTTTCGCGCGTTGACCGAAAAATTGTCCACGATCGCGCGGTCATGAATAGGATAGCGGAGAGAATTTAGAGCGGAAGTGCATTTCCGTTACAGCACGTTACATAAAAGTTTTGAAAAGGAGTTTGAGGGAAAACTTTTTCAAAAGTTTTCCCTCAATAGGGGTGCGGGGGC
>CANRDI010000037.1 GCA_947629335.1 uncultured Clostridia bacterium
AACTTTTTTGAAAAAAAGTTTCCTCTCTGGACTCTCCTTCAAAAAACTTATGTACCGCGCCTTACGGCGCGGTCGGAGAGTGAAAACGCTTTTCCCTTACAGCACGTTACATAAAAGTTTTGAAAAGGGGTTTGGGGGAAAACTTTTTCAAAAGTTTTCCCCCAAAAAATTTTAAGAGTGTTATTTGTTGCTTTGCCTCAAACGAACGCGCCCGCTACATTTTTCGTTTACTTTATACCGCGTGAAAGCCAAACGGTTAGATGTATTATGTTTTCCCGTTATTTATTACGTTGTCTTAAATTATACGCACGCGCCCATTTCGTGGTTCGCTTGCCCCTCACTGTGGAAGAACCAAACCGCGGAGGGAACCTGCCGGTTCCCCCGCTCCCCCTCCAGCAGATTGAGATTTTCAAAATTTCATTTTGAAAATCTCAATGCGGGGAAAACTCTTGTTTTCCCCGCACCCTTTAGCGCCTTGCTGACGCGTTTATTTCGCGGCTTCGCCGCGACCAGAGAGGAAACTTTTTTGAAAAAAAGTTTCCTCTCTGGACTCTCCTTCAAAAAACTTATGTACCGCGCCTTACGGCGCGGTCGGAAAGTGGAAACGCTTTTCCTTTACATCACGCTACATAAAAGTTTTGAAGGGGGGTGGGGGAAAACTTTTGTTTTCCCCCAAAAAAATTCGCAAAAACTTTCGTACCTCTTATTATCTGAACGACCGCTCAAAAATTCCCGCGACGTCCTCGTCAGTCATTTCGCATGGATTGGCGGCATACAGACCGCCCATGGTTTCTCTTGCATTTTTGGCAAGCGTCATGCATTCGTCTTTCGTAAACCCATATTCGCTCATTTTCAGATTGTCCACGCCGCAGTCCTTTTGAAGCTGAACCAGCGCATCAATAAAATCCTGCGGACTTGTGGGGTTTTCAACGCCCATTGCCTTCGCCATTTTGATAAATCTGTCGTCGCAGGCGTGCTTGTCAACAAAAAACTGCGCAAACTCTTTTGAAATCATGATAAGCCCCGCGCCGTGCTGCAAATTTCTGTGATAAGCGCTCATGGCGTGTTCCATTGAGTGCTGGGCGGTTGTGGAAGTAAGCTGCATTGTAATTCCCGCCATTGTACTGCCGTAAGCGACGTGTTCACGCGCTTCAAGGTCGTTTCCGTTTTTAACGGCACGCGGCAGATACTTTGCAATGTTCTCAATTGCCGACAATGCAATAGCCTCCGACATAATATTCAGCGAAGTTGACATCATTACCTCAGTGTTGTGAAACAGCGCGTCAAATCCCTGATAAGCCGTGTATTTCGGTGGGACAGTGGTCATATACGTCGGGTCAACAACCGCAAGATACGGCTTTCCAACGCCGGGTATGCCGAATCCAATCTTCTCGTGAGTATCTTCCTTGCAGATAACGCCCCACTCGTTCATCTCAGAGCCTGTGCCTGATGAAGTTGCAATCGTCACAATCGGTAAAGGCTTATTAACAAGCGGCAGAGCCTTTCCCGTTCCTCCGACAACATAATCCCACAAATGACCCGGATTTGTCGCCATTGTTGCAACTGCAACCGACGAGTCCAGAACCGCTCCGCCTCCGAGCGCAACTATAAAATCGCAGCCGTTTTCTTTCGCAAATTCGGCAGCTTCTTCCACCACTTCAACAAGCGGATTTTCCATAATTTTCGCAAACTCGGCATATTCTGCGCCCGCTTTTTTGAGTTCATCAACTGTCTTGTCATAAGAGCCGTTTTTGTGGACGGACTGCCCGCTTGATAACAGTAAAAGAGCCTTTTTGCCGGGCAGTTTTTCGTTGTGCAGCTCGCCTAATTTGCCAACTCCGAAAAGCAGTTTTGTAGGATTGTTGAAAACAAAATTCATCATAATAAATTCCTCCCGAAATAATTTAACCAATTCATGACTTCACTTCAATGCTCCGTATTGCTCGTCGTCAACCGCCTCCAACCACTCGTTAGAGCCGTTTTCAGCGGGAACTTCGATCGCAAGATGCGAAAACCAACTGTCAGGCGCAGCACCGTGCCAGTGTTTTACGCCGACGGGAATATTTATGCAGTCGCCCGCGCACATTTCGACCGCAGGCTTTCCCCATTCCTGATAATATCCGCGCCCGCCTACGCAGATTAAAATTTGCCCGCCGCCTTTGTCGGCTTTGTGAACGTGCCAGTTGTTGCGGCATTTAGGCTCAAACGTGACGTTAAAGATCCCGACTTGCTCTTTTGAAATGGGCGCGAGATAGCTTTGACCTATGAAATACTGCGCGAACGCGTCGTTCGGCGCGCCAATCGGAAACAGAATGGTGTTCTGAAATTTGTCCTTTTCTGTCAGCTCAGGCGCGGTTTCTTTCCACACGTCCTTTGCCATTCTGAACACTGCCCATGCTTTCGGCCAGCCTGCGTAAAATGCAACATGAGTTACTATCGCGGCAATTTCCGCGCGCGAAACGCCGTGAGCTTTTGCATTTTCAAGGTGATACACGAGCGAACTGTCCGTAACGCCCGAACTCATCAGCGCTACAACCGTGATTATACAGCGCGTTTTCAGGTCAATGTCCGTGTTGTTCCAGTTTTCTCCGAACAGCACATCATCATTGAAATGCGCGAAATCGGGAGCAAATTTGCCGAGCTGATCTCTGCCTGCCGTCTGTGTGATTTTTTCCATAAAAATTCCTCCTGAAAATGTTTATTCAAGCGAAAATACCGCCGTGATATTTCCGCCGCCAATGTCGCCGAAGTTGTCGATATGTCCGAGCCTTGTGTAACTCCACGAGTTTGAGCCGTAAAAAATAACGATTTGGTCGGAGTTGTACAGTACAATATCCCCCGTTTCGGTCGTTGTTTGGCTGTCGTTTGAAGTAAGGCTTTTTCCGAGCGCACCGACCTTTTCAAAGCCGCCGTAATCCCGCATTTCAACGCTTATCGGCAGCATCCGTGCGAACTCTTTTGCCGCCTCGTTGTCCTCTAATTCCGCCGTGAAAGTTTTGTCTCCGATTTGAATTTTAATTTGTATTTGCGTTTGCTCCTTTTCATCATTTTTTGACGCGGCATCATTTATGTCAGTGGAAGAACTTTCGCTTTTTGACGCGGCAGCATTTATGTCAACGGAAGAATTTTCGCTGTTCTCGTTATTTTCGCCTGCAATTTGGCTGTAGCTTTGCCCGCCGTGCTGTTCGCTCGGATTTTCGCCGCATGCCGATAAACATAGAGCAATACAAGGCGCTATAAGCATTATCAAAAATTTTTTCATATTTATTCCCCCAACAGCCTTTTTACGCAGTTGAAAGTTATCTCGTAAATCGTCATAAACGCGTAATTTACGCCTGCTTTTTCCATTGCCGCACGCTGTTTTTCGGTAACGAAAGTGTACGGGTAAATGCCGAACATAAACGGGAAAAACGTGTACAAAAATCCCTGCTTTTCTTCCGCGGGCATTTCGGGGAAATACTGTTCAAGACAGTTCATCACCGTCCGCAGAGAGTTTCCGTATGCAGTTTTAAATTCCTGAAGTCTTTCCGGACGGCTGTTGCTCTCCATATCGTAATGGTTCATGGACATAATTTTGAGCAATTGCGCGCGGTTTTCGAGGGAATGTGCGATCTTGTCGGCAAATTCATCTTTTGTGAGCGCAGGGAATTTGCGCATAATTTTGTTCAGTTCAGCATTCCACAACTCGTATTCACGCTGTAAAAGCGCTAAAAAAATTTCCTCTTTCGTCTGAAAATAGTTGTAGATAGAAGTGCGCGTAAAACTTGTTTCATTGCTGATGTCTTTCAGCGTTATCTCCTTGAAACTCAGCGTTTTATAGAGCTTTTCGCAGGCGTTTATAATCTCTTCTTTCCGCGCATTTGTTAATTCCGGCGAACCTTTTGGCATTTTATGACCTCCTTATTTTTTGAACGCAAGGCATTTCCCTATAACACCGCCTGTTCTCAAATACTGATAAGACGGGAACTTAAAGATCATAAGACCTGCCTTAGCAATTTATTCTGACACCGCGTCGCTATGGATAGTATACCACTATTCTGACACCGTGTCAATACCTTTTTCAAAAATTTTTCGGATTTCACAAAAATTTCATATTGAACTCGGATTAGTCTGTTTAGCAATGCCGCGCATTTGTCTAAATAAAGACCTGCTCACCGCGTACTGCTCTGCCGCAAATGGCAAGCAGTCCAAAGCGCCGTAATGTGGAGCATTTTGTGCGCTCTTTTATTTGGCGCAAGGGTTTGCCGAATTTATCTTTGCGGCAATTTTAATTCCCGCGAAGCGTATTCTTTTGCTGTCAACCGTTCGCTTTATACTGTCAGCTGCTTTTATACCGCGCTTTTATTTGCGCCATTACTGCGTCCATATCGATCGACGAAGTTTGCATTTTAAAACTATCGAGCGGTGGGGCGCTTGTTGGAGCGTATGCCGGAGCGCTTGTTGTAACACTTTTCTGCCGGAAACAGCCGACAGTTGTCGGAGCATTGTAGAGCGCTGTTATGAGATACGCGCGAATGTTGCGTACAACACTTGTGTTGTTTTCAAGCGAAGTCAGGACGTGTTCAATATGCGCTCTTTTGAGTTCAAGAAAGCACTTTTTGACCTGATCGGTCGGCAATTCCCCACCGTTCACGCGAACAGTCCCCTTTGTCGAACTCAACACGTCAGCCATTATCCCGACCAGTTCATCGACCTTTTTGTCTTCACGAAAACTGTCATACTCAATATTCTCGTGAATTGTCCGCAAATACTTTTCACGCTCATTTACAGAAATAATATTTTTATTTTCAAAAAAATCATTCCCGTCATTCCTGTCATTCACGCGCGAAGCGCGGACTGAGTGAATTGATGAATAAGTATTTGATTTATTAGTATTTAATATATTAAATGTATACGCTGTCGGCAATTCCGCTGACGGGATTTCCTTTGACGGTAAAACCGCCGACGGTTCGCACAAAAAAATATTGTCCGTTTGCGCGGACTTAGAATTTTCGGGGCTTTGCGAATTATAGCCGTAATTGTCTGCTTGTTTGCATGCAAGGGCGGAGCTTTGTTTTGTATTGCAAAATTGCTCGGAATAATCCGAATTTCGTTTCGAAGAATTGCAATTGTAATTTTCAGCTTGTCCGCGTGCAAGGGCGGAGCTTTGTTTTGTATTGCAAAATTGCTCGGAATAATCCGAATTTTGTTTCGAAGAATTGCAATTGTAATTTTCAGCTTGTCCGCGTACATAGGCAGGGTTTTTCTTTGCAATTGAGCAATCCGCGTGATTAAAATTTTCGCAGAAATATGCGGGGTTTTGTTGGGGATTTTCGTAAACGCGGTACTCGTTTTGGGACATACGTCCGCGCTCGTCGCGGAGCTGCCGACGGGTTATGTAACCGAATTTTTCAAGCTCTCTAACCGCTGTCCGAACGCTGTCAACCCCGTCCGCGGCAACATGCGCCAGCCCCGTGAACGTATAATCCCATTCGGGCGGCAGGCTCAGGATAACGGACAAAAGCCCTTTCGCTTTGAACGAAAGATTTTTGTCTTTAAGGTGAATGTTGGACATAACCGTGAAATTAGCGGTTTTATCAACTCTGAATACTGTTGACATAATTTTCCTCTTTTCAAGTTTTTTTTAAGTTTAACTTGAAAAAGACTGCAAAAAACTGCACATATTTTGCTTGAAAATCATAAAAAAGACTGTGAAAAACAGTCGGCTGACAGGATTTAAATTACGTCTTGTTAATTTTTTCGGCAAGCTGTTTGATAATCTTGCGGTCACTAAATCAAAAAGCGGAGAGCTAAAAACTCTCCGCTTTACTTATTTTATCAAGAAACGCAAGGCGCACTTTCTCATAAACTGTAAATTATTCAATTGTCAAAAATAAGGACGCTTTTGGTTGAAAAGCGTCATAATTTGTTGTTTAGATATGGTCACGCTACCCTTGCGGGCAATTCTGCGTTTTCAAACGGCATCACATTTCTTTTAGTAATGCGGGTTCACGGATATATTCCTTAGGTGACCTGCCATAAATGAGGACTTTATTTTTTCAGCAAAAACGGTTGACAATTTAATTTTGGTACAGTATAATATTGAAATATTCACGAATTTGACTAAAAGGAGCAGTATAAAAGCAAGATCTTCAATTTTCACATCTTCCGTTCCTGCCGAAAGCAACAGTTCTTTGCAGAAAAGCATTCCCGAAAGTTCATCTGTAAATTCTACTGATAATGTTGAAAATATCCCGGCAACCTGCGGACGATAATTGCAATTGCAGGCGGCGCGGCAGTGTTAGTCGGCGCGATAGCTGCGGTAGTTGTTGCGAAGAATAAAAAAAGATAATATCCAAAACAGTGTTGGGCAGAGAATTTTGCCCGTCATTTTTTACATTCCGAAACATAAATTGCAAATTGACTTTTTGAACAGAGAAAGCGTTGTCAAATCCGAATTTTTGCGTTTTGCAGCATAGGTCGGTTGAATAAAAATGTTTGTTTTTCACTTGACAAAATTTAATTAAGGTGTATAATGTAACTGTGGGATAAATATTTGACTGCGAAAATGTCCGAGCTAAGGCATTTTTTCGGTTTGGCAAGCGAGGTAGTAATATGATTTGGCGGCGCGGAAATTACAGCGAAAACACTGTTGAAACAATACTCGAACAAATAAAATACGGTAGGTATTTTGACGGAGATTTAAAGTGGTATGCGGGGGTAACCGCAAATGTTGTCCAAAGCCTTTTGGCTCACGGCTTCACGCAAGAGGAAATCTACGGGCGCGGAAGGAATCTCATGTGCTGGGACATACCGAAAGAAAACGCTCTGCAATGCAAAAAAGAGGTAATTTCGCTTTATAATATGCAAAGCGACAGCGAGAGCGATTTTTTGTCGGAAAAATACCCGAACCTGTTTGTTTACTTTTTTGAAATTACTCCGAAACGTAAGCTCCACATTGACATAAGCGGATTTACGGCAGCAAAAGCGCTCCCTGAAAATCCGATTTGGGTCACGGAAAAAGCGCGCGACGGCAGTGTAAAGCGTGTGATATATGGTTTCTCGGCTGAAAACATTAAAGAACTGCTTTTGCATTTCCGAGAGGTGTTCTTAAACGGCACGCTGAACACCCTTACTATTCAGCACATCAGCGGCGAAGAGATGTGGTTTAATTTCGGAGAGGGATGCTGTCGGATAAGTTATGACGCACACACCTCGCAGGAAGGCGGCTACGCGAGCTGGCGAAACGGCTCAAAGGCGAGAAAACCCGTGAAATTCTTTGAGGGAGAATATCCCGCGTACATGGTCTGCACGGACGTTGAGCAATACATGGCGGCGCTTTCTTACTTTCTCGAAAAGGACAGAAAGCCAGGCAAGCGCCAAAATGTTCAATGGGCGTGGATAAATGAGGACAAGTTTCCGATGAGTAAGTAAAAATAATCCCAACCACAGCGGTTGGGGGTTATTTGTTGATATTTCGATTGTCCGTTCTGCCAAAAAGGTAGTCAAGTGATACATTAAAATAGTCGGCAAACGCTATCAGCGTCTTGTAGTCAGCCTCCCGCGCGCAGGTTTCATATCGACTCACGGAATTTTGATTTAGGTCAAGGTCGATAGCCAAACGCACCTGCGAGATGTGTTTTTCTTCCCGTAATTCTTTTAACCTGAAAAAAATTTCGCATACCCCCTTGACAAGATTATACCACTATGGTATAATAAAAATATCCCGATTTGGGATATTTTATTTATTTGAGGTGTAATATGAAAACATTTGCAATTTTTGGCTTTATTTTGGCATTGGGACTGTTAATGGTAGGAATATTTTTCCCTGTTCCTACGTCAGAGTTAAGCTACAGAAATGTAGAAAAATACGTTGGCGGGGACGCATACAATTACATTATAGCGGCAGCGCTTGAAGGAGGAAAAATTTCAGGAGCGATGACACTTAAAACTGTGCTTATTGTGGGTTCTGTAATAACATTTATGCTATCCGGAATTATATTGGTTCTTTCAAAAAAGCAATATGAAAAATCATATACGGGAATAGGTTATAATTCTTTTATACAGTCTACTGGTAATAGTCTGGAAAACAAACAAGATACATTGAACCCCCAATCTCCTAAAGGGAATGACAGATCTTTCTATGTGTAGTTTCATTTTGCAATAGCCTGTTTGCAAAAATCTTTTAGCAGTGGCTCATCGTTCATTGCAACAAAATCTGATTACCTCTACGCAGGCTGAAAAAACAAGGCGCGGAAACCCGTGAAATTCTTCAGGCACGGCAGTACTTGACAGGGAGAAAAACCATGGACATAAAAAAGAGAGTATCAAATGAAGAACTGCTTGCTCTTACTAAAAAGGCATTCGACAATAACGAAGTTGCCGAGTTCCTGTGCGGAGAAAACGGATATGCTGTCCACGGAAACCCCGATATCCCCGCTAACATTCCTACCGATTTCAACAGAATATTAATAAACGGTATATACAAGCTATATTCAAAGACGCATGATGAAAAAATCATAGCTGAATTTCGCAAGGCAATTGAAAACTTAAACGATACACCTATTCGGGTTTGGTGTGCTTATATGGCTTGCTGGAATCAAATTTTTAATGAACATTCTAAGTATCCGTCGCCGTTTATGATGGCAGATGAAACTCTACTAAATAAAATGAGGGTTAATTTGCTGAGTAATGAGATGTCACTTAGAAATTGTAAGGATTGGATGGGCAATAATAAAGACGATGGATTGTGGGGCTATATAAACCATTTGGATCATATCTTAATGGAAGATTGCGGGGTGTGCTTATTATGAGTGATAATCATAAAATTCAAGTTGCCGATCATATTTCCTCATTTACTTAATCCCGATCAAATTCCTCGATTTCCTCGTATAATATTGTTACAGACCCGCTGTGGTCGTCAACGTGAAAATGTCCGAAATACCACTGTTCATAGGACAATTTTTTTTCAATGCTGTCAAGCCATATTTCGGTAGATTTATCCACTTGTGATTGGTCAATTGTCGGCAGGAATGCCCAAGTCGGCTCAAATTTAAGCGGCGCAGTATGCGTTAAAACTGTATCAACGCGGTAGTTGACTTTTTTAAGCTGATTTTCTGTATAATTTTTTGCTGCGTCATCGGGCTGTTCGGTTTCAAACCACGGCAGATGATTTGCGATACGATAATTTTTGTCAACGCTGTATGCTCCGCCAATGACAAGAACGCTTCGTCCGTTAAAATCATAAATTTCGCCGTCGCCTGCGAAAATCAAATTCGGAAATTCCTGCTCAACATATACAAGTCCGCCGTGCCAATCTGTTTCCTCATAGCTGTCTATTTCATACGGACGTTCTTCGTGATTTCCGTGAATGCAGAAAAGCGTGATCGGAAGTTCCGAAAGCTGCCGTTTTAATTCAGCGTCGCGCTCGTCAAGAAAATAATTTATACCCGCGTCGCCGAGTATAATAAGAATGTCGTCTTTCTGTGTGCAGTATTCCTCGCAGAAATCAAATATACGGTCAAAATCCCTGTGGGTATCGCCTGTTATGTAAATCATTTTTTCTCCTTTTAGAGGTTAGAGATTAGAGGTAAGAATTTGATTGAGCGGCAAGGCTCTTTTCTGATTAAAACCGCCTAACGGGCGGCGCGCATAAAAGTTTTTGAAGGAGAGTCCAGAGAGGAAACTTTTTTCAAAAAGTTTCCTCTCTGGTCGCGGCGAAGCCGCGAAATAAGCGTTAGCTTGCGCAAAAGGGTGCGGGGAAAACAAGAGTTTTCCCCGCATTGTCGTTTCAAATGCCTGCATTTGAAACGGCAATCCGCTGGAGGGGAGCGGGGAACCGGCAGGTTCCCTCCGCGGTTTGGTTTCTCCACAGTGACGAGCAAGCGGAAAACAAAATGGGCGCGCTGTTGACAGTTGACAGTATAACACTGTAAGAAACAAGAAGTAAGAGGTAAGAACTCGGCGAACAACTGTTCGGTACAAATTCTAACCTCTTACCTCTAACCTCTTACTTCTAAATGTCTAACCTTTATAAAAAAGATTTTTGCAAGTTAGAATTTAAAACCACTTTTCGGGGAGTGGCGCATTTTTACGGTTTTTGCGAAGCAAAAATTGAATTGCCATAAGGGCAATTCAAAGTAAAAATGTGCAGCGTTGCCCCCGCTGTTTCACAGCGGGGGCAACGTGTGGAGCTGATAATCAGAGTCGAACTGATGACCTCATCCTTACCAAGGATGTGCTCTACCAACTGAGCTATATCAGCACTGCAACAATAGAATTATATCATACAAAATAAAGTTTGTCAATAGCTTTTTGAAATTTTTTTAAATTTTGGATATAACACGCGCCTTTGGTTTTTGGCGAATTGCAGTAAAAACACAAAAGCGGTTATTGACATTTTTTGTGAAATATGTTACAATATATGTGATTTTTACTGAAGGAGATGTTTAATATGTCAATGACGTTCAAAAGAAAACTGCCTATACCGCAGGAAATAAAGGAGATGTATCCGCTTTCGGATACTGTTAAATCGGTAAAATCCAAGCGCGATAAGGAGATCGCCGATGTATTTCTGGGAAATTCGGACAAGTTTTTGCTTATAATCGGACCTTGTTCGGCGGATAATGAGGACTCGGTACTTGATTACACGTCGCGGCTTGCGAAAGCTGCGGAAAAGGTAAAGGATAAAATTCTTGTCATTCCGCGTGTTTATACGGGAAAGCCCCGCACAAACGGCATGGGATATAAAGGTATGCTGCACCAGCCCGACCCTACAAAGGGCGAGGATATGCTTGAGGGAATAATAAAGATCCGCGAGCTTCATACAAAGGTAATAGAGGAAACTCATCTTACTACAGCGGATGAAATGCTTTATCCCGAAAACTACCGTTATCTTTCGGACATTTTGTCTTATGTGGCAATTGGCGCGCGGTCTGTTGAAGACCAGCATCACAGGCTTGTCGCGTCGGGAATGGAATGTGCGGTCGGCATGAAAAACCCGACGAGCGGAACGCTTTCGGTTATGTTCAACTCAATACAGGCGGCGCAGGCGGCTCACACCTTTATTTACAGAGGCTGGGAGGTAACATCTGACGGAAATCCGTTTGCTCATGCAATTCTCCGCGGTGCGCAGAATAAGCACGGGCAGACAATTCCCAACTATCATTTCGAGGATCTGAAACTCTGCTGTGACTTGTATCTTGAAAAAGGGCTTAAAAATCCCGCGATAATTGTTGACACAAACCATTCAAATTCGGGAAAACAGTATTTAGAGCAGATAAGAATAGCCAAAGAAGTTCTTCATTCAATGCGCCATTCTCCGATAGTCGGAAAAACCGTAAAGGGACTTATGATCGAAAGTTATATTGAGGACGGCTGTCAGAAAATCGAGGATGGAGTTTACGGTAAGTCGATAACCGACCCCTGCCTCGGATGGGAAAAGTCCGAAAGGCTGATTTATGAAATAGCGGAGATGCTGTGAGGCGTCAACCGAAAGAGCAAGGGGGAAACCTTTTGAAAAAGGTTTCCCCCTTGAACCCCTTTCTAAAACTTTTATGTAACGTGCTGTAAGGGAAAAGCGCTTCCATTCTCCGACTGCCGCGCAAGCGGAGGCACAAAACTTTTTTAAAAAAGTTTTCCTTCAGCTTATATACCCCCCATTTTCGTTTGGAAAATGGGGGGTATACAGTCTGACCGATCCGGATAAAACCGGATCGGTAATTTTTTCGCAAAGATACAAAATGTGCGAAAGACCTTTTAAAATATTCATATTTTGTGCGGTTTCAAAGTAGTGCCCGACCAGAAAACTGACGGCTTAAACGCTCCATGCAGTAGCGTTTTCTATCGAGCGAGGAATGTACATAGCGGTTGAGCGTGATCTCCACAGAACTGTGTCCGAGCAGCTCTGAAAGTGTTTTTACATCAAATCCGAGGGCTGCACAGTTAGTTGCAAAAGTGTGTCGTAATGTATGAAAATTAAATTGCGGAAGTTCGATCTTCTTCAAAACTGATCGAAAACGATACTGCATTGTTCGGGGTTCGACATAAAGATCTTTGCCCGTCAGAAAATAATTTTCATCATCTGACTTCATACTTTTTAGAATTTTCAAAAGCGGTTTTGGAATAGGGATTTCCCGTACGGAAGTTTTGCTTTTCGGCACATCTATAATTATTTTTGTAGAATTTTTACCGTCAAAATTTCTTATTCTCTGCATAGTTTTTGTGACGTTTATCAGTCCGTTTTTTAGGTCAATATCCGACCATTTAAGAGCGCATAATTCTCCTATTCGCAGTCCTGTCATAAGCGAAAGCATTATCCCGATATTTGAACAGGTCGGATTTTTAGATAAATATGAGGTCAATAATTTCTGCTGAAAACTATCTAAAACTGGCTTTACAAAAACCTTTTTATCTTTTGGCACAATTACGTTCTCCGCTTTATCTTCACAATTATATTTGCGTCTTGCAAATTTCGTTATTGACTTAATTACGTTTATAATGTCTGAAACATATTTTGTGGAAAGATTTTCAGAAAGTTTTTCCTGCACAAAGTCATTAAGAAAATTTGCCGTCAATTTTTCGTATTTCGAATTTTCAAACTTCGGTAAAATGTGTTTTTGCAGTTTGCAAAAATAGTTAGCATATGTAGATTCTTTTATACCGTTTTTAATGGTTCTAAGCCACTCTTTTGCGAGTTCGCCGAAGGTCAGTCTGCATTTTGAAACTTGTGATTGACACTCGCTTCGTTTTTTTGAGAGCAGCGTTCTGACCTCGTTATACGTCCTGCCGTAAACAGAAGAATACCTCGTTTTCCCGTCAGTTTTTCGTCCGTTCCTATAACGACCCTCCCAACGTCCGTCCTTGCGTTTGTAGATGTTTTCACCGTGTCTCGCCATATTTTTCTCTCCTTTTGACCATAATTTTGACGGCTTAAAAATCCCGATTTGTTTTTTAATTCAATCAATTAAATGGTATATTTTGACATATCGGCAGTTTATAGCAGCCAACTGTATACAAAAATCAAATATATGTATCACATTTAACAATTTTTTCGGTCGTTATTATTAATTTTCTATCATTTTACTATTGACAAACCTCTTTTTTTTAGCTATAATGTATTATATCCGTATGATTTATTTTCGCACATTTTGTATCTTTGCGAAAGACCTTTTTTCAAAAAAAGTGTGGTGAGAGTGATGATAAAACTGTTTGAACACAACCAAAAAGCATATGATTCGGCAGTTGTGATGCTGTCCGAAACGGGCAAGGCGTCCATAATTCACCCCACAGGCACCGGAAAATCTTTTATCGGTTTCAAGCTCTGTGAGGAGAATCCCGATAAGGAAGTGTTGTGGCTTTCACCGAGCGAGTACATTTTTAAAACGCAGCTTGAAAATCTCAAGGAAACAGGTGCAGAAATTCCTAAAAATGTTACTTTTCTGACTTACTCAAAGCTGATGATGTTAAACAACGAGGAAATTTCAGAACTTGCGCCCGATTTCATCATTCTTGACGAGTACCACCGTGCGGGAGCAACTTGCTGGCAGGAGGGCGTGGAGCACCTTATTGCATCGTTTCCAAATGTTCCAATGCTTGGACTTTCCGCGACAAATATCCGCTATCTTGACAA
>CANRDI010000038.1 GCA_947629335.1 uncultured Clostridia bacterium
TTTGTGGTTATTAACATTATAACATTGTTGAGGTCGTTTGTCTTCATTTTTGTAACATATCTATTGTAGCATAACAAAATTTTCAAAAAGCGGCGTTGTAGTGCCGTTTTGAGGGCTTGTAATGAGTATTAACAAGTCTGCCGTTTTTGAGATTTTCCATACTGGGAGATGATAAAAATTGAAGCATACTTTTGTTCGGAAGAAAAGTCTTGAACGATACAATTGCAACTATAAAGAAGTTGATTGGTTCGAGTATTCCGAAGAAGAACAACAGGCAGTCAGACAGACAAGGAAGATTAAAGCCCGCGCATCACCGCCGAAAATCAAGAAGTTGAATGATGAGCGATCGAGAAAATATTTCCGTTGGCTTTTGCAAAATAATTTTACATCAAGTGATTATCACATCACATTGACATTTAAGCGTGAGCTGACCAGAGAACAGGCACAGAAAGATTTTGCAAATTACATCAAGCGCATAAGGCGGCTATATGATAAGGCAGGCGCGGAGCTTAAATATCTCTATGTGTGTGAGGATCGTAAAAGCAACGTAAGGCTGCACTATCACATTGTGATGAGCGGCGGAGTGCCGAGAGATGATATTGAGCGCAAATGAACGAGCGGCTTTGCGAATGCTGACCGCCTGCAAATTGACAAGCAGGACGGTTTGTCGGCTCTCGCAAGGTATCTCACAAAAAGTAAGGCGTATAACGATAAATTCCAACGAGCCTGGAACTGCTCCGCGAACCTCAAACGCCCGAACGACGTAACGGACGACAACAGCGTATCTCGAAAGCGAATGCGAAAGGTGCAGGAAGCAAAGCGGAACGACGAAGTTAAACGAGTTATAGAGCGAATTTATGTCGGGTGGTGCGTGATTGACTATGATGTCGGCGTAAATCCCGTTACGGGGCGGGGTTATTCACGGTTTAAGCTCTTGCGAAAACAAAATTACAGACGGTATATATCGCTGTACAAGGCGATTAGAAAGGGAAAGAGAAAAAATGAGTAGCGAATATAAGAGCCGAGTTTATACTGAGCGTCCGTCGTATGCCGACGCAGAAACGCCCGATAAATTCCAAGCTATACAAGGCATAATCGCAACGTGCTTATCACAACACCCGAAAGCGATTTGCAGCTATTCGGGCGGAGCTGACAGAGATATTTTGATTGATATAATCGAGCGGACAAGGGAGCTTTTTCCGTCGCTCCCGAAAGTCAAGTATGTATTTTTTAATACTGGGCTTGAAATGCGGGCGACGAAAGACTATGTAAAGGTGACCGCGCAGAAGTACGGAGTAGAGATAGAAGAAGCGCGCCCGAAAGTCAACATAATACAAGCCGTGAGAACTTACGGAGTGCCGTTTGTGAGCAAAATAATGTCAGAGGGGCTTTCGGGGTGGCAGAGCAAAAATATTCCGCTGTCGATTGCCGACGAATACGACAAAGCCGAGGACAAATCCGCGAAACGGGCAGAGCTTAAAGAGCGGTTTCCGGGTTGTGAAAGTGTAATTAACTTTTTGTGCTGCTGTAATTCTGCGGGCGAACCAAGACCGGAAATACAGCTTGTAATCAACTCGTCAAAAGTATATGCGAGATTTTATCGCGGAATATCCGCCAGAATTTAAAATCTCTGCTAAGTGCTGTGATTATTGCAAAAAGCAATTAGCGCACAAAATGCAAAAGTGCTTTGAGATGATAATCACGGGAGAGCGGCGAGCCGAAGGCGGTATGCGTTCCGTTCCGCGCGGGGTTGATTTTGAGAATGACGGAAACACAATGTGTTTCTACACGCAGGGCGACCAATACCGTTTTAGACCGCTCTACTACGTCAATGACAAGGACAAGGTGTGGTATAAGGATTATTACGGGATAAGATACAGCGACGCTTACGAGGTGTACGGGCTTACGCGGACGGGGTGCTGTGGTTGTCCGATAAGCTATAAGGCGGTTGATGATATGGAAAAAATCAGACCTTATGAGCCTAACGTAGTACGAGCGGCTTGGAACATCTTTGGGAAATCTTACGAGTATAGGGCATTGTATAACGAGTACAAAGAGCGCAGGAAAGCCGAGGAACGGGAAATGTCGGACTTGCAACTAAGATTAGAATAGAGGGGAAAATGAAAGTATTATCACTGTTTGACGGCATAGCCTGCGGTCGTGTTGCACTGAAACGCGCAGGAATACCCGTAGAAGAATATCACGCATTTGAAATTGACAAGTACGCTATACAGACAGCAAAAAAGAATTATCCCGATATAATTCATCACGGCAACGTTTTCGAGGGCGATTTTACACAATTCAAAGACTTTGACTTACTGCTCGGCGGCTCGCCTTGTACATACTGGAGTATAGCCAAAGCAGGCAGAGAAACAACGCCCGACGGTATAGGCGGACAGCTTTTTATGCAGTACGTCAGAGCCTTGAAAGAGAGTGGGTGCAGATATTTCTTGTACGAGAACAACTATTCAATACATAAGAATATCAAGGCTTTTATTTCCGAACAGCTCGGAGTTGAGCCGATTATGATTAACTCAGCTCTCGTATCAGCACAAAGCAGAAAACGCTGTTATTGGACTAATATCCCGAACGTAAAGCAGCCCGAAGACAAAAATATTATGTTAGAAGATATTTTAAGCGGTGGAAAAGAAATGACCGAGGGAGAAGTTGACTATTTGCTAAGAGATGAGAGAAATCAAAGATTTTTAAATACATCAAACGCCAAATGTGTTGTTGCAAGTTTTTGTAAAGGGGTGCCGTATAACGTAATCGCCGAACCCGTAATTTTACAGCGCGGACACGGCTACAACAAAGGCGGCGTAAAATTTCGTAAATCTCCTACGCTGACTTCACAAGGCAGTTGGCAACAAAACAATTTTGTTGCCGAACCCGTCCGAATAGGGCAAATCGGGAAAGGGCGACAAGCCGAAAGGATATATTCTGTTCGCGGAAAATCGGTATCTCTTAAATCCTGCTGTGGCGGTCTTGGCGCGAAAACGGGCTTGTATAAAATTGACCTGCCTGACGGCGATTACATAATCCGCAAACTTGCGCCGATAGAAGCCGAGCGTTTGCAGACGCTCCCCGATAATTATACCGAGGGAATATCAAACACACAACGCTACAAGTGTATAGGAAACGGTTGGACAGTTGACGTTATCGCGTGGATTATAAGGAGCGTGGGAAAATGAAGTATGATACATACACCGAAAAAGAGCTCGCGCGGCAGCCGCTCGGAACTGTAATAATCAAGATAATGCATGGGAGTTGCCCAGCTTGCACGGCAAAAATACAATGCCAGATAGGGCGCGCAAAGCACAAAATCACCTACTGCGAGAGCTGTGGACAAAAAATATTATGGGAGGTACATAATGATAAGCAAAAAGAAAGTAGCACAAATCTGCAAGAAGCACCGAGCGCTGAAAGTATGCACGCTTAAAGGCGGAACGCAATGGGTTGGTACGGCAAACGCGTTTTACGTGATGGACGGGCTTCCGAAAATGACGCCCGAAGAGTACACGTCAGCGTTTGACTTTTCCGAGAAGGACATATCCGAGTCCTCTATCGCGGAAGTTGACGTAAGCAGAACAATTGAAGCAGACGAGGAAATTATCGTACAAGCAGAGCCGACGGAGTTTATTTACGGCAACGAAAAGTATTTGTGCTTTTCGGAGGAATTTTGTTTCGCGGTCATTCCCGCAGCACTTCTCACGCCGATAATAATGGATTCCACTACCTCGTTTTATATTAAGCCCGGAGCCCCGACAGTTGTTTGCGTTAAGCACGGCTTATGTCCTGAGGCAATTATCGTGGCGATGGCATTCCCGGAGCCGAGTGCTAATGAAATTGAGAAGCAATGCTATGCTGTAATCGATGCGGTAAGAAAAAGTATACCAAAAACGTATCCTGCCGAAGCGGACGAACAGGAACGGCTTGAATAAAAAGGGGGGGGTTGAGGTGAAAAGACTAAGCGGAAATGAAAGGCTCGATATAGTTGTCAGAAAGGCGGCGGCAGAGGGGCTGTCTTACGGCAAATATGTCGCGCGGGAGTATGAAAAGCGGCTGAAACGAAAACTCGCGCCGAAAAGTTATATGTCGATAAACGAACGCGGCCAAAACGAGATACCCGACCCGATTTACAGCGGACCGTCCACGCTCGACTACGGCGCGGGGATTGACTATCCTAACTATTTAGCCGAGGCAGCTAAGAGACCGAAAAAGAAGAAAAGAGGGAGGAAAAAGAAGTGTGTCACGAATTAGAGTGCCTGCCGAAATACTTTAAACCGCTTGCGAGCGGACGTCAAACTTTTGTAGTTTGCAAGTCTGATAGACCGTTTGAAGTCAATGATGTTATTACACTTAACGAATTTGTTCCCGAAAGTCCTGAACCAGACGACGACACAGAATATAAAGTGGGAAAGAATTGGCGTAAGGTTGACGGCGGGTTTTACACGGGGGTTCATGCGGTTAAGAAAATTTCGTACATTCTCAACGACAAAGAATTTTGTTTAGAGGGAACGGTAATACTTGGTCTTGCCGAATGTACGACATTTGATTTTTAAATCGAGGTGATAAAAATGACGCTTAAAGAGCTGTCACAGCTCTACTATCTCAAAAAAGAGATACAGCTTGATACCGAGCGGCTCGCAGAGCTACGGCAAAAATCAACAAGCGCGGGAGCGGTACAGCTCGGAAAGTCGAAATCTCGGAGCATTACAAGTAAAATTGAACGATACGCCGAGGAAATTGCAGACCTTGAAGCGATTATACGCTCTAAGCAGGAGCAGTGTATTCACGAGCGAAACCGTTTAGAGCGTTATATTGCCGATATTCCAGACAGTCTGACAAGGCAGATTTTCAAGCTACGTTTTATCGGCGGGCTGTCGTGGGGACAGGTTGCCGCAAAAACGGGCAACACCGAGGACGCAGCGAAAAAGGCGTGCTATCGGTACATACAGCAAAAGCCGTCCAAATAACGGACGGCGAGAAATTATTGATTTTGCGGGATATTGTTTTCGAGATAACATTCAATCATTTTTGGCAACCATTCAGGTGGGGTTCTTTTCTCTTCTTCCCAGCTTTCAATTGTTCGTTTGGGAATGCCTGTTATTTCGGAAAAAGCTTTTTGAGTTAATTCGAATTTTTCTCTAAGTGCTTTTATTTTGTTATTCATTTTGACCTCTTGACAATCTTATTTTGCTGTGGTATTATAATAACAGAGTAGCCGTCGGTAAGGCTCGGCGGCACTCTCTTTGTTATGATGAGCGGTTTGATTTAAGCGGTCAGCCGCTCATTTTATTTAGCGCGTTTTGCTGATGTATTCAAGGCATTCTACGATTTCGGTATCTGTATGTCCGTGAGCCTTAAGCCATTCGATTAACGCAGCAAGTTCACTTTTTTGCATTTCTTCATTCATTTCCTCACTTCCTTTCATAAGAGGTTTTCCTCTGCCTTACAATTATATTA
The DNA here is from genome assembly GCA_947629335.1 of uncultured Clostridia bacterium. Classification (GTDB taxonomy): domain Bacteria; phylum Bacillota; class Clostridia; order Oscillospirales; family Ruminococcaceae; genus CAG-115. The sequence goes on from CANRDI010000038.1 coordinate 5,467, forward strand.
TATCACACATTGTGTGATATGTCAAGCCTTTTTTTAAATTTTTTGAATTTTTTTATAAATTTTGTCCCAAATGTCACGGGACTGTGTGATAAAATGGGATTAAGAAAGGAGCGGTTATTATGCCGAGAAAACCGAAAAAGCCGTGCAAGTTTCTGGGTTGTCCGAACCTTACGAGCGGCAATTATTGCAATGTACACGCGAAAATTGCATGTGATAATTACAATCGCTTTGAGCGCAGCCCAGACGTAAACAAGCGTTATGGGCGTGACTGGAAGTCAATCCGCGCGAGATATGTTGCGCTGCACCCGCTGTGCGAAATGTGTCTGAAAGAAGGACGATTAACACCTGTTGAAGAGGTGCATCACAAGAAACCGGTGTCGCAGGGCGGCACAAATGATTTTGAAAACTTAATGAGTTTGTGCAAGTCGTGTCACACTAAGATACATTGCAACGAGCTGCACGACCGGTAGGGGGAGTTTAAATCCCTACGGGCAAAGAAAGCGGACAACGGCGTGGGGTATCGCGTGCGAAAATGGCAAAATCAAACGGGGTATTAACAGGTTGTGTTTTTGGGGGTGAAAAAATGGCGAAAGATGGGACTATGCGCGGCGGCGCAAGAGCAGGCAGCGGGCGCAAGCCGAAGGCTCTTTCCGAAAAAAGCTCGGTTAGTGCGGAAATCGGTTTTAAAACTGTTTCGGGACGCAAGAAAACGAGCAAGACGAGCGGAAAAAAGCTGTCGAATATTAAATTGTCGGAAAATACCGAGAATGCACAATGCCCTGAAATTAAGGGATATATGACGGAAAAACAGAAATGCGGTGAAGAAATTGTTGCGGCGGAAGTGTTCGAGGAAACTTGGAAATGGCTTAAAGAGAGAGGATGTGAAAAGGCGGTCAGTGTGCAGCTTGTCAGAAATTACGCAATGAGTGTTTCAAGGTGGATACAATGCGAGCATATTATCTCCAAAAAAGGCTTTTTGTCGAAACACCCGACTACGGGACAGGAAATTGCTTCGCCGTTTGTCGCAATGTCGCAAAATTATATGAAGCAAATCAACAACTTATGGTATCAGATATTCCAGATTGTCAAGGAAAATTGTGAAGGCGACGTCGGAACGGCTGAGGACGCAATGGAGCAATTGTTGAGGTCACAAGGCGCGTAAATTTTCCTTGAATAACGCTCATCGGCGCGGGGGAGAAGGTCCAAGAGGACTTTCGGAGATCCCCGCGCTGATGATGTATTCAGTAAAAAACGCTTTCGGTTTTCCGAAAGCGTTTCTGCATTTATCTGTCTGTAATGTTAAGCTCTTTTTTTAGCGCAGTTTGCAGAACTTGTGAAAAATTTATATTTGCCTTTTCCGCTTCATAACATAACCAGCTCGGCAAAGTGCAATTTTTCTTTACTGTTTTTGTTTCGCTTTTACGACGGTATTCCGTAAAGTCAACATCAACAAGCGAGATGATCTCGCCCTTTGCGGGTTTTATATCTTTTGCGTTCATCGCAGGCGGTATGCTCTCCCCGTCGTCTTCCATATCAATGCCCATTAAACCTATAGCGTCGCGCGCCATTTCTATCGCTTCTGTCAAGCTGTCGCCTTCGGTATTGATATTAAAATCGGGAATAAACACGGTGTATCCCTTTTCATCGGGCGTTAAAACAATAGGATATGAATTTTTCATTGTAAACCTCCGTAGACCGTTTATAATTTACAGCTGTATCAATTCACATCAAGTTCCTCTTTAAGTGCTTTTTGCAGAACAGCAGAAAAATTTATTCCCTTTCGCTCTGCCATTATATTCAGCCAATTCGGAATTGAAAGCGTTTTCTTCACGGCTTTGCTGTCGTTTATCCTGCGGTATTCCGTGGTATCTGCGAAAACAAGCGATACGGTTTCATTTTCTTTGGGCATTATTGCCTTCACATCTGACGGAGCTTGAATTTTAACACCGTCGTCCTCCATTTGGCAAAGCATAAGCGTCAAAACGTCCTCGCCGTTTTCAAGTGCTTCTGCAAGCGTTTTCCCGTCTGTAAAGCAATTTTTTAGATCAGGAAAATTCACATAGTAAACATTGTCCTTTTTATCAAAAGTAAAAATTGCGGGATATGCGTATTTCATAAGATTTTCTCCTTTTCAATTTATTATATGCAAGCGGCGCGGGCTTTATTTTAGCCCCGCAGCTTTCTTTATTGACTGTAATGTACCTCGTGGCACTTCTTCTTTTGTGTGCCGTCCTATCGGGATTTGCTCATTTGTTATCGGGCTGTACCAGATTTCGTGGTTTGACCCTTCCCGAATGATCTTACATCCGTTTTTCTTTAACAGCCGTTTTAATTCCCCGTATGTCATATCCTCACCTCTTGATTATATTATATCACGTATTTTTACGTATGTCAAGAGGTTTTTTGAAATTTATAAAAAATTTTTTTCTGCGAATTGGTATTGCAGGCTAAACGAGGGGGATATTTGAACGAAAAGTGAGCGGCTTTTTGCTTTATTTTTAACATTTGGTGGAAAACTTGCTGAAAGTTTATGCGTTAAATTGTTGTTTGCGGCTATGCGGTAGGGTCGGAGAAAGTTTTCAACAGTTGATTTTTGCGAGGGCGCAAAAGTTGTCCCCTTTGTCCCGTTTTATTGTGATATAATTATAATTGCAATAAAAATCGGCAGTCCGAACGATTGCCGATTTTTTATTTACTTTTTGAAAAGGTCAGAGTGCGTTCCTGTTCGGGCAAGGGTCAAGGTCAGAATGTCGTCCTCGACAAGGTATATCAAAAGCCAATCGGGGTTTATATGACATTCGCGGAAACCTTTGAAATTTCCCGAAAGCTCGTGGTCGTGGTACTTCGGCGCAAGCGGTATTCCGTTTCCAAGCTGCTCTAAAACATCATCAAGAGCGGCTAAATCCGCGCCGCGCTTTTTCATCAGCTTATACCCCTGTTTAAAAGCGGAAGTGAATTTAATTTTGTACTTCATTTTTCAAGCTCCGCCTTTAAGCTCTTTAAATCATTATATGCGGTAGCAGTAGGGTCGCGGGATATGCGCCTTGCTTCTTCCATTGCCGCAAGCGTTTGGCTGTTATACGTCGGCATTTCGACCGCAAACGGCAATCCCCCGCGTAAAACGCACTGGTGCAAAAACAAATTTACCGCCGACGACATATCAAGTCCGAGATTTTCAAAAAGCGCTGTCGCTTCTTCTTTTACTTTTGCGTCTATCCTGATTTGTGTTGGTGTTGTTGCCATAAAATTACCCCCCCTTTTGCAGTATACAGCTTACAGTGTACAGCATTAACCTCTATCTTGATTATATACCTTTTGGTTTACATTGTCAAGCGTTTTGACGGAATTTTTTTAAACGGGTTTTGCAATCAATTGCAAAAATTTTAAACTTTCGAGAAACGAAACTATTTTGCTGAAAAATTGAGCAATGAGAAAGTCTGAGATATAAAAACTTGCGGGAAATGAGAGTAAATGAACTATGTAAAAGATTACTACGACCGTATTTCGAGCGGCGAAATAATTACAAGCAGGCGCGTGAAAACGGTCTACGAGCGGCTTTGCGGGGAAATGGACGACAAAAATTCCGCTTTTTATTTTGACGAGGACGCGGGAGAACGCCCTATTCTGTTTATCGAAACATTCTGCAAGCAAAGTCAAGGCACGATCGGCGCGCCGATAGCCCTTGAACTCTTTCAGAAGGCTTATATTCAGTCGCTGTTCGGTTGGATAGAAAAAGAAACGGGGTTCAGGCGTTTCCGCGAGACAATGTTTCTTTGTGGGCGTAAGAACGGAAAAACAACGTTGCTTTCGGGTATCGCGCTGTATATGCTTATAGCCGATTATGAGGGCGCAGCGGAGATATATTCCGTAGCTACGAAAAAAGACCAGGCGAAGAAGTGTCTGACGGAAGCGGTGAACATGATTAAACAGTCTCCCGAACTTCGGGCAGTCGTAAAAAAGCGCAGGAATGACGTTTATTTTCCCGCTACCTCGTCAACGTTTGAGGCGTTGGCGTCGGACAGCAACACGCTTGACGGCTTAAACTCCCACGCGGTTATTATTGACGAGCTGCACGCGATACGCGACCGCAATTTGTACGAAGTTATGAAACAGTCTACTTCCTCGCGGCGGCAGCCGCTTGTCGTGATGATAACCACGGCGGGAAAGCACAGTAGTGATATAGAAGTTTTTTCTCCCTTAGTGTAGTCGCATAACACCGTCGGTTATGCGACCTTTTTTCCATATTTACCTGTTTCAACTGAAATCGTGGACACCGCCACATCAAAGCGGAAGTGTATCTCAATATCCTGCACACGCTTTCCGCTGGACTTGTCGGGTTCGTGGACGATGATCTTGTCAACCAGTTCGTGCATGATCTCAGGCGTGAGCGTTTCGATATGCTCATACTTGTGTACGACTTTCAGAAAAGCAGTCACATCGGAGGACTTCTGCTCGGCGGTATCAATGTAGGCGGTAAGCTCCGCAACAGTTGCTTTCAGTTTTGCCTGTTCGTCCTCATATCCTGCGGACATCATCGTGAAGCGCTCGTCCGACAGCCTTCCGAGAACATTATCCTCATAGAGCCTTGTAAAGAGCTTGTCCAGTTCGGAGATACGCTTTTCAGCCTGTTTCAGCGTTTTCTTTGCTTTTGTAAGCTCCGATGACTTTCGCTGAACGGAATTGCTCATAGCGGTCTGGATAAATTCGTCCTCATTCTCCCTCACCATCGCAAGGAGCTTGTTCAGTTCACCGAGGACGATCTCATTCAGGACACAGGTGCGGATATAGTGGACGGTGCATTTATCCTGTTCCTTTGCGTATGTAGAACAACGCATATGCTCCTGTTCGGGACGCTCGTCCTTGCGACGGCTCAGGTACATCTTCTCTCCGCAGTCGGCACAGTACACCATTCCTGCGAACGGGTTGACTACCTCAGAGCGTTGCGGTCTGCGCTTGTGTTTGCGAAGCTCCTGCACCAAGTCAAAGGTCTGCTGTGTGATGATAGGCTCTTGCGTATTCTCGAATATCTGCCACTCGTCCTGCGGATTGTAGACGATCTTGTGAACCTTGTAGGACTTCATTTTCGTGCGGAAGTTGACCGTATGACCGCAGTATTCATAGCGTTCAAGAATATGGGCGATTGTCTGCGCTCCCCAGCGGTATGTTTTTGCATTATGCCGTCCGTTGTCCCTGCCCTGCGAGAGAGCATAGGCGGTAGGCGTAGGGATACCCTGTTCGGTCAAGATACGGGCAATCTGCACCGGACCGTAGCCGTCAATGCAGAGCTTGAATATCTTGCGTACCACCTCAGCAGCAGGCTCGTCGATTACCCA
>CANRDI010000039.1 GCA_947629335.1 uncultured Clostridia bacterium
AAAATGAAATTTTGAAAATCTCAATCTGCTGGAGGGGGAGCGGGGGAACCGGCAGGTTCCCTCCGCGGTTTGGTTTTCCCACAGTGAGGGGCAAACGGAAAATGAAGCGGGTGCGTGCGTTTGAACAAAGCAACAAATAACTCGCTTAAAATTTTTTGGGGGAAAACTTTTAAAAAAGTTTTCCCCCAAACCCCTTTTCAAAACTTTTATGTTACTTGCTGTAAAGGAAAACGTTTCCGTATTAACTCTTACCTCTAACTGCTTTATCGGTCGCCTGAAAATTTTTTTATTTTTTTAAAATAAACCCTTGACAAATCCATAAAAATATGCTATTATACTTTTTGGAACATACCTACTATGTTAATAGGCTAAGTAAGCGTACAGCTTTTGTTCCGAAAGAGCTTTTTCCTGTACGCATAAATGAATAAAAAGAAGGTAACAAAATGAATATTTATCTTGATAATGCCGCAACTACACGCGTAAGTTCAGATGTTCTGAAAGAAATGCTGCCGTATTTTTCGGAGAATTACGCCAATCCCTCGGCAATCTACAGCTTTGCCGCGGAAAATCAGAAAGCTGTTGAAAATGCCAGACAGCAAATTGCCGCTCTTATTGGTGCAGACGCTAAGGAAATTTATTTTACCGCAGGCGGGAGCGAGTCGGATAACTGGGCTTTAAAAGCCGTTGCCGAAGCATATTCCGAAAAGGGTAAGCATATTATCACAAGTAAAATCGAACATCATGCGGTGCTGCATACTTGCGAGTACCTCGAAAAAATGGGATTTGAAGTGACGTATCTTGATGTGGACGAGTTTGGAAAAGTATCTCCCGAAACACTCGAAAAGGCTATGCGTCCCGATACAATATTGGTCAGCATAATGACTGCAAATAATGAGATAGGTACAATAGAGCCTATTGCTGAACTCGGAAAAATTGCGCATGAGCATGGCGCGTTGTTTCATACCGACGCGGTGCAATCGTTCGGGCATATACGAATGAATGTAGACGAAATAAATATAGATATGCTTTCTGCAAGCGGGCATAAGCTGAACGGACCAAAGGGAGTAGGCATACTTTATATCCGCAAGGGAGTAAAAATACGCTCGTTTATTCACGGCGGCGCTCAAGAGCGCGGTCGCCGCGCGGGTACTCTGAATGTTCCGGGAATTGTCGGAATGGGAAAAGCCGCGGAGCTTGCTCAAAAGACAATGCAGACCCGCATTGAATATGAAACAAAGCTGAGGAACTATCTGATAGAACGCGTTCTTTCCGAGATACCTTATTCTCGGCTAAACGGCGATAAAAATGAGCGCCTCCCGAACAACGCGAATTTCTGTTTCAGGTTTGTAGAAGGCGAGTCGATGCTGATAATGCTTGACAAATGCGGGATATATGCGTCAAGCGGCTCTGCATGCACCTCCGGCTCGCTCGACCCGTCACATGTTCTGCTTGCAATAGGGCTTGAACACGAAATTGCACACGGTTCTCTGAGGCTTACACTGTCTGAAGAGACAACAAAAGAAGAGATAGACTATACAGTAGACGAACTGAAGAAAATTGTAAAAAGGCTTCGTGAAATGTCCCCGCTTTATGAGGACTTTACCGCGAAAAAGAAAGGAGCATAAATTATGTACAGTGAAAAAGTTGTAGACCATTTTACAAATCCCCGCAATGTCGGAGAAATAGAAAACGCAAGCGGCGTAGGAACGGTCGGAAACGCAAAATGCGGCGATATAATGCGGATATATCTCGACATTGACGATGACGGGATAATACGCGACGTAAAGTTTAAAACGTTCGGATGCGGCGCGGCAATTGCCACAAGCAGCATGGCGACCGAGCTTGTAAAGGGAAAAAACGTCCAACAGGCGCTTGAAGTGACGAATAAGGCGGTTATGGAAGCACTCGACGGACTTCCTCCCGTAAAGGTGCATTGTTCATTGCTTGCAGAGGAAGCAATACACGCTGCGCTCTGGGATTATTCACAGAAACACGGGATAAAGATTGAGGGACTTGAAAAGCCGCCGACGGATATAGCGGAAGTGGTTGAAGAAGAGGAATATTGAATAGAGGTAAGAAAGGACTGACAGAGTTTCCACTTTACGACCGCCGCGCAAGCAGCGGCACATAAAAGTTTTGGAAAGAGGGTTCAAGGGAGAAAACCTTTTTCAAAAGGTTTTCTCCCTTGTGTTTTTTACCTTGAAAACCTTATGGCTTTTTGCTTTGTTATTTTTAACTTTGGTTCATAGGCGCACACCCGTTTCATTTTTCGTTTACTTTATACGGTTGGAAAACCAAACCGCGGTGGCACCTGCCGGTTCCCCCGAACTTTTATTGACAGTGGATAATGAGCGAAGTTCAAAATGGGTGTGTTCCTATTAACCAAAACTTCGCCAAGAAACACCATACCTTCAACCCTATTGACAGCAATTTCAAAAAATGTTATACTGTAATCAGCTTGAAATTCTGCAAAGGATCTGACGGATATGCTTGACGATATAATAGAGTTTATTTTAGAGTTTTTCGCAGATGAAATTTTTGAGGGATTATTCGATCTGTCGAATAACAGCCGAGTTCCAAAACCGTTGAGAATTATTCTCGGAATATTGAAAATGGCTGTCTGTGTTGCGCTTATCGTTTTTGGGATAATAATTATTCCCGATAACACTTTATTTGGCGTTATTATGATTGTTTTAGGTGTTGTATTGTTTGTGGTTTTCTCGATGTTGGGAAGAATACGCAAATAATGAGAAACATTGATAGAAAAAAGTTCGCTCTTATTTTTCATAATTCAATATTCACAGTAATGTTTCGACATCAGATATCAACGTAAAAACTATGTTCCGAATTAAGCAGGGCTATGCTTTCGGCGCTTAACGGATTGTTTTTCAGATGTAAGGTCTTAAGTTTTGCAAGGCTTTTAACAGGTGTTATATCGTTTATGAGATTATTCGATAAATACAGGTATGAAAGCCTTTTGAGATCTTGGAGCGGAGAAATATTGCTTATCCGGTTATTCTGCAAATACAGATATTGCAGATAGGTCAGACCTTTGAGCGAAGTCAGATCTTCGATATTATCATTCATTAAGCCAAGACAGAAAAGATTGTCAAGATCAGAAAGCGGAGAAATATCGCTGAAATTATTTCCCGACAAGCCCAAATCTTTAAGTTTTTTAAGTTTGTAAAGCGGCGAAAGGTCGCTTATTTTATTATTGTTCATTTGAAGATATTTGAGGTTTGAAAAATTTCTGAGAGAAGAAATATCAGCAATTCCCGCGTCGTTAATACTGAGATACTCCAAATCGGAAAGCCACCCAAGAGGTGATATATCGCCGATATTATTGCCGGACAATGTTAAAGATGAAAGCTTTTTAAGTTCGGAAACAGGCAAAATGTCCGTTATATTATTGCTCTCCAAGGACAATTTTTCAAGTTCATTCAGATTTGCCAGCGGAGAAATATCGCTTATCCGATTGTGACCAAGGTTAAGAACCTTCAGATGTTTCATCTGCGAAAGCGCGCTTATGTCGGTTATACAATTTACCCCCAGATATAAGTGCGTAAGCTTATTCAGATTTTTAAGGGGAGAAAGGTCGCATATGGAAAAATCGGGTCCTTCCTCATAAGTACTTTCGGAATCTTCAAATTTTCTCATACCCTCCAGAAGTCCCGGTTCAGACAAATCAAGAAGTGTGAGATTTACAAGTTCCCCGATATTGGTTATATCTTCGCTTGTATAAGATAGGTATTCGAGTTCTAATTTCGTGGTCGTTTCAATGTCATAGTCAACGCCCAGAATATTTACAAAGCCCATTTGTTTATCCAAACCTCGCTATCGACGTGTTCCCGCACGGCAGCGCAAGCCCTGTCTGACTTACGGGAAGTCCTATCTCCTCGCTGTTAATTGTTATTTTAAAGCGCTTTCCCACAGTCATCTGCATTAGATAGTCCATGACCGATGGTGAAAGCCCCGTTGTATAACTGTTTAAGACAACAAACAGCGGCTTTTCGCTAAGAAGTTCGGTTATGTCGCTCATCAGTCCGTAAATGCAGTCCTCAATTTTCCACATCTCGCCGTTTGTGCCGCGCCCATAGCTCGGAGGGTCGAGAATTATGCCGTCATAACGCGTGCCGCGGCGTATCTCGCGCTTTATAAATTTGTTCGCGTCATCAACTATCCACCTTATTGGTTTTTCTGAAAGCCCTGAAAGTTTTGCGTTCGTTCTTGCCCAGTCAACCATTCCCTTTACTGCGTCGCAGTGGCAAACGCTCGCTCCCGCTTTTGCACAGGCGAGCGTCGCTCCGCCCGTATATGCAAAGAGATTAAGAACATTTACGGGTTTGCCCGCTTTTTTTATCATTTCCGAGCAGTAATCCCAGTTCACCGCCTGTTCGGGAAACAACCCCGTGTGCTTAAATCCCGTAGGCTTCACCAGAAACTTCAGTTCTCCATAGCTTATCTGCCAGCTTTCGGGAAGCTTTCTGCGGTAATCCCAACTTCCCCCGCCGTTCTGCGAGCGGATATATCTGGCGTGCGCGGTTTTCCATTCATCTGCGCTTTTGCTGTCTTTCCATATTATCTGTGGGTCAGGACGTATCAATATTACATTTCCCCACCGCTCCAGCCTTTCTTCGTCAGATGTGTCTATAAGCTCATAGTCAGTCCATTTGTCCGAAATTCTCATAAAAGTTCTCCCGTCGTTTTCTCATATACAATTATTTTACCATTTTTAGTGTTATTTGTCTACAATTTTTTGCCGAAAATTTGGTGAAAATACTTGACTTTGAGCTTCAGTTTGTAGTATAATATAAAATGTATTTTTGTAGGTAATAAAGAGAATTTGTATTTAGGAATGTGATTTTGTTGGACATAATAAAGATCGAAGATCTATGTTATGATTATATCATGACAGATGAAAACGATAATGTGGTAGAAAAGACCGAAGCGCTTAAAAATATCAGTTTTTCCGTTCCCGACGGGCAGTTTTTGGCTGTCCTCGGACATAACGGCTGCGGTAAATCAACTCTTGCTAAACATTTCAACGCCATCCTTGTTCCGACAAGCGGCAGGGTGATTGTTGACGGCATAGATACCTCGGATGAAGAAAGAATTTACGATATACGAAAAACTGTCGGAATGGTTTTTCAAAACCCCGATAACCAGCTCGTTGCGACAATTGTCGAAGAAGACGTCGCGTTCGCTCCCGAAAATCTGGGAGTTCCTCCCGATGAAATAAGACGTCGCGTTGACGAGGCGCTCAAACAGGTCGATATGTACGATTTCCGCGAACATTCGCCGCATCAGCTTTCGGGCGGTCAGAAACAGCGCGTAGCTATAGCGGGTATAATCGCCATGCAGCCTCGCTGTATCGTAATGGACGAACCCACGGCAATGCTCGACCCAAAAGGCAGACGCGAGGTCATGAAAACAATAAAGCGCCTTAATAAAGAACAGGGAATTACCGTAATTCTCATTACACACTATATGGACGAAGCCGCTCTTGCGGACAGAATAATCGTAATGGACAAAGGCTCGATATTGATGGACGGCGAGCCGCATAAGATATTTGCGAGGGGAAAAGAGCTTCGCAGAGCGGGTCTTGACGTTCCACAGGTAACCGAACTCAGTGAAATGCTCAGAGAAAGCGGAGTAAATATTTCCTCGGAAATAATTTTCGAGGACGAATGTGCAAAGGCAGTATCCGAGCTTAAACTGAGGACGAAAACGGCTGTCGCAGAAAAGAAAGTCGGGCATATCAGAGAGGATAAATCAAGCGAAGCGGCGCGTCTTGAAAACGTCACCTACAAATATTCGGTAGGAACGCCGTTTGAGAAAACCGCTGTGGACGACGTGAGCCTTTCTATAAACCGAGGCGAATTTATCGGCATTATCGGTCATACGGGAAGCGGAAAATCTACGCTGATACAGCACCTGAACGGTCTGATAAAGCCGACGAGCGGGGTAGTGCTGATAGACGGGAAAAATATCCATGATAAAAATATAAATATCCGCGACATAAGGTTTAAGGTCGGGATAGTTTTCCAGTATTCCGAGCATCAGCTTTTTGAGGAGACAGTGGCGAAGGACATTGCTTATGGTCCGACAAATATGGGACTTTCCGAGGACGAGGTAAAAAAGCGCGTAGAGTCTGCCGCGCAAAGTATGGGGATAACCCATCTGCTCGAAAAATCTCCGTTTGATCTGTCGGGCGGACAGCAGAGGAGAGCGGCGCTTGCGGGAGTACTTGCTATGGAACCGGAGATACTTATTCTTGACGAGCCTGCGGCGGGACTTGACCCAAAGGGCAGGGAAAAGATACTCGGTCTTATTAAAGAATATAAGCGTACTTCGGGAAAAACGATATTGCTTGTATCTCATTCTATGGAGGATATAGTAAAATACGCCGAAAAGGTTCTTGTGATGAATAAGGGGAAAATGTTCTGTTTTGACTATACGGATAAGGTCTTTGAGAGAACAGACGAGCTTGCAGCGATAGGACTTGACGTTCCGCAGATAACGAGATTTTCTCATAAGCTCAAAGAACTTGGCGTTGATATAGGAAATGACATTTACACGGTTGAAAGAGCAAAAGAGCGAATTTGTTCGCTGATAAAAGGATAAAAGATGATAAAGGACATTACTATCGGACAGTATTTTCCGGGAAATTCGGTCATCCATAAAATGGATCCGCGCATAAAACTTCTGCTTGATATAGTTTATCTTGTCATGCTTTTTGTTTCGCAAAGCTTTACGGGGATTTTTGTCGGCTTGTTTTTTATAGTGATATGCTATATTATTTCGGATATAAAACTTATCATGATAATAAAAAGCATAAAGCCCATACTGCCGCTGATGATATTTACGGCGATACTCAATATGCTTTTTATAAAGGGCGAAACGCCGCTCTTTCAGTGGTGGATAATTTCAATTTATCCCGAAGGATTAAGAATGTCGGCATTTATGCTATTGAGGATAATAGCGCTTATTGTGGGAATGTCGCTTTTGACTTATACGACGTCTCCGATCATGCTGACGGACGCGCTCGAAAGGCTGATGTCGCCGCTGAAAAAGCTGCATTTTCCCGTTCACGAGCTTTCGATGATGATGACGATTGCGCTGAGATTTATTCCTACTCTTGTGGAAGAAACGGACAAGATAATGTCCGCGCAGAAAGCAAGAGGCGCTGAGCTTGATTCGGGAAATCTTCTGCGCAAAGCAAAATCGTTTATACCTATACTGATACCGCTTTTCGTTTCGGCATTCAAGCGCGCAAACGAGCTTGCTACGGCAATGGAATGCCGCTGTTACAGAGGCGGCGAGGGAAGAACGCGTATGCGTCAGCTTAAAATCGCGGCAAGGGATATTATCGCGTCGGTTATTATGGTCATGATGCTTGGGGGGATCATAGTGCTGAATTTCTTCCCTGTTGTTCCTTGATGAAATGAAAATGACAAAGAGATATTATTCGCTTTTCGACTACAACAATGACAAATTCGGCGGGAGAGTTTACAAAGCGACGCTCGACGCGGGGTTTTCCTGCCCGAACGAGCCGAAGTGCATATACTGCCTGCAAACGCCGAAATGCAGGCTGTCTATAGAAGAACAATGGAAAGCGGAAAAACAAAGGATATCAAGAAAAGACCCGAATGCTAAAATATGCGCGTATTTCGGGATACGAACAAATACATTCTGTGATGCTGAGAAACTTGAACGTCTGATTGAAACCGCCGTCAATCTGGGAGCATTTTCCGTGTCGATAGCAACGCGCGCTGACTGTATAGACGAGGAAAAGGCTGATATTTTAGCGGGCTGTAAACTGCCGCTTACGGCAGAGCTTGGATTGCAGACAATTCACGACGAAACCGCCGAACTTATCTGCCGCGGACATTCATACGAGGATTTTCTGCGCGGGTTCAGAATGTTGAAACAGCGCAATATCCGAGTTTGCGTGCATATTATAAACGGGCTTCCGAACGAGGATAAACAGATGATGACAGAAACCGCGAAAACTCTCGGAAAGCTCGGAATTGACGGGATAAAGATACACTCCTGCCACGTTATGAAAAACACAAGGCTCGAAGAGATGTACAACAGCGGGGTATACGTTCCGATAAGTTTTGAGGATTATATTGACGTTGTAGTAAAACAGCTTGAAGTATTGCCGAAAGAAACAGTTATCGAGCGGCTTACGGGCGACGGCGACAAAAGGCTTCTTGTTGCTCCTAATTGGAGCAGGGATAAAATTGCGGTGCTTGGAGGTATTGACAAGAAAATGGCACAACTTGATGTTTATCAAGGGCAATATTTCGGATATATACCTACTAATTAGATAGGTGTATTGTTAATTATATTTGTGGAAAATATACATTGACAAAATTCTTTTATAATGTTACAATTATATACACAAACCACAAATCTTCGGCAGGGGCAGATGTTGTGAAGAAATGCGGTCTGAGAAAAGGAGATGATTTTATGAGCGAGTATACAAAAAAGAGAGAAATGCTTTTAAAGCTCAGCATTACGGCAATGATGGCGGCGCTTACGTGCGTTGCGACAATGATTATACAGGTGCCGTCGCCGATAGGCGGATTTGTAAATATCGGCGATGGATTTGTACTTATCGCGGCTTGGATTTTGGGTCCCGCATACGGATTTGCAGCGGCGGGAATTGGCTCGGCGCTTGCAGACCTGTTTTCGGGCTATGCCCACTATGTCCCCGGAACATTTTTGATAAAGGGTTTAATGGCGGTTGCGGCTGTTTATATTTTCCGCGCTTTTGCAAAGAAAAACGAAAAGTTCCGCACCGTCGGATTTGTAACAAGCGGCGTTGTTGCTGAAATAATAATGGTTGCGGGATATTATCTATATGCGGCGGAATTTCTCGGAAAGGGCTTTGTTGTCGCGCTTGACAGTATCCCAAGCAATCTTGTACAGGGCGTTTTCGGAATAGTTATAGGGCTTGTGGTTGCGGAGATACTCGCAAAAACGGGAATTGTCCGCAAGTATACGCCGTTTACGCTTTAAGAGGTAAGACGAAAGAGGAACAGCGATGTTCCTCTTTTTTCTTACCTCTATTTTTTGCAAAAAGCCTTGAAATCCGACAGGGAATTTGTTATAATTGATTAGAGCCTGTTTACATAAATCAAATATGCTCGGAATATGAATTTTTTCTCAGAATGAGAAAAACTTACAGATGTATCAATATTCTTTAAGAATGAAGATCAAAGTTGTACATAAATACCGCGCAAAAGACGGGCTTTGAGATTTATGTAAACATGTTCTGTAAAACAAATTTGCGGAGGAGTTTTATATGGAAAACAAATTCAATCATCTGATAGATATGGACGACTATTCCGTCTCACAATGGAATGAACTCATAGAGCTTGCTGAAAAAATAAAAGCAGACCCTGAGGAATATTCCGAAAAGTGCAGGGGAAAAATTATGGCTACGCTTTTCTATGAACCCTCTACCCGTACTCAGATGAGTTTTCAGGCGGCAATGATACGCCTCGGCGGAAACATAATCGGCTTTGATAATCCGAGCAACTCGTCCGTTGCCAAAGGCGAAAACTTAAAGGATACAATAAAAATAGTCAGCACCTACGCGGATATTCTCGTTATGCGCCATAATCAGGAAGGCTCGGCAAAAGCTGCGGCGCTCTGTGCGAACTGTCATGTTATAAACGCAGGTGACGGCGGGCATTTACACCCCACTCAGACGCTTACAGATCTGCTTACGCTGAAATGTGAGCTTGGACGGTTGGACAACCTTACTGTAGGGCTTTGCGGAGATCTTAAATACGGAAGAACGGTCCATTCGCTCGTAAAGGCTCTCGCTTGTTATCCGAACAACAAATTTGTACTTATTTCAACTCCTGCGCTCGCTCTCCCGTCTTATATAAAGGATTTTCTTATCTCGCATAAGTGTGAGTTTACCGAAGTAAGAACTATAGACGAATGTATCGGAAAACTTGATATGCTTTATATGACGCGCATCCAACGTGAGCGCTTTGAGAGCGATGAAGAATATGAACGCCAAAAAAACGTTTACTGCCTAACAAAAGATAAAATGCAGTATGCGTCAAAGAATATGATAGTTATGCATCCTCTGCCGCGAGTAAATGAAATAGAGACAGAGGTCGATGAAGATCCGCGCGCCGCTTATTTCAGACAGGCAAGCAACGGAATGTATGTCCGTATGGCGCTTATCCTCACAACAATGTATTCATCTCCCCGCATAAAGCCGCTTCTTACGGGAGAGATCCATAATGATGTTTGTTGTACTAATCCGAAATGTGTTACACAGACTGAAAAATATCTTCCGCGCAGATTTATAAAATATGGCGATATTTATATATGCGAGTATTGTGATGAAAGAATTTTGCGCTGATGTTGTATTTTTTTGGGGGGATTTTTTGGGGGAAAACTTTTAAAAAAGTTTTCCCCCAAACCCCTTTTCAAAACTTTTATGTAACGTGCTGTAAGGGAAAAGCGCTTCCGCTTTCCGACCGCGCCGTAAGGCGCGGTACATAAGTTTTTTGCGGTTTTTTTGGGGGAAAACTTTTGAAAAAGTTTTCCCCCAAGCCCCTTTTCAAAACTTTTATGTAACGTGCTGTAAGGGAAAAGCACTTCCGCTTTCCGACCGCGCCGAAAGGCGCGGTACGAAAGTTTTTTGAAGGAGAGTCCAGAGAGGAAACTTTTTTTCAAAAAAGTTTCCTCTCTGGTCGCGGCGAAGCCGCG
>CANRDI010000040.1 GCA_947629335.1 uncultured Clostridia bacterium
GGGAAAACTTTTTCAAAAGTTTTCCCCCAAAAAATTTCAAAAAACTTTCGTCCCGTCGCTTGCGCGGCGGTCGGAGAGCGGAAGCGCTTTTCCATTACAGCAAGTTACATAAAAGTTTTGAAAAGGGGCTTGGGGGAAAACTTTTTCAAAAGTTTTCCCCCAAAAAATTTCAAAAAACTTTCGTGCCACGACTTACGGCGTGGTCGGATAGCGGAAGCGCATTTCCTTTACAGCAAGTTACATAAAAGTTTTGAAAAGGGGTTTGGGGGAAAACTTTTTCAAAAGTTTTCCCCCAAATAATTTTTTTAAAAAAACTATTGACAAAACTGTTATGCTGTGATACAATACAGTTATAACAGATATAACAGAAAGGTCGGGACTATGAACATTTTTATAGATAACAAAAACGGCGAACCGATTTACAACCAGATCTATTCCCAGATAAAAGGGCAGATAATAAGCGGAGAGCTTAAAGAAAATGAGCCTCTGCCGTCGATACGCGGGCTTGCGAAAGACCTGCGCATAAGCTTTCTGACCACCAAGCACGCTTATGACGAGCTTGAAAAAGAGGGGTTTATCTACACTGTTCAGGGAAAGGGCTGTTATGTTGCGGCAAGAAACGCCGAGCTTATCCGCGAGGAAACTTTAAGAAAAATTGAAGAGCTTATCTCGCGCATAACCGAGCTTTGCGCGTGCGGGAATATAAGCAAAGAGGAAATAATCGAAATGATAAATTTCAGTATGGAGGATAAAAAATGACACAAAACGCAATTGAAATCAAAAACCTGTCAAAAAAATTCAAGGGCTTCGAGCTGTCCGATATTAGTTTCAATTTGCCGAGCGGCTGTATTATGGGACTTGTCGGAGAAAACGGCGCAGGAAAAACCACGACAATAAAGCTCATTTTAGGTATGCTCAACAAGGACAGCGGCTCTGTAAAAATTTTCGGAAACGACAATTCTCAAAACCTTGAGCAGATAAAGCAGGAAATCGGCGTGGTGACGGACACTATCGGTATTCCCAAATGTTTAGCCTTAAAGCAGATCGACGCGGTTATGCGCGGAACATTTAAAAACTGGGACAGCGAAAAGTTTTATTCGCTTGCAAAAAAATTTTCGCTGCCCGAAAAAAAGCAGTTCGGGGCTTTTTCGCGCGGAATGAAAATGAAGCTCGGCATAGCGATAGCCCTTTCGCATAACGCAAAGCTGCTTATTCTTGACGAGCCGACGTCGGGACTTGACCCCGTGGTGAGAGATGAGGTCGTGGATATGCTTATAGATTTCACGAGAGACGAAAACTGCTCGATACTTATTTCATCGCACATCATAAGCGACCTCGAAAAGCTGTGCGACTACATAGCATTTTTACATAAGGGAAAGCTCATTTTGTGCGAGGAAAAAGACGTGCTTTTAGCGAGGTACGGCATTGTCCGCTGCACAGCCGAACAGCTCAAAACAATTGATGAAAGCGCGATAAGGTATAAAAAAGAAACCCCTTACGGGGTCGAAGCAATGGTTTGCAGGAATAAGGCAGGCGCGGGGATAAACATAAGCCCCATAAGCATTGAAGAACTGTTTTTGTTTACGGTAAAGGGGGAGAAATGATGAAAGGTTTGTTATTAAAGGATTTTTATGTGACGATAAAATCTTATAAAAGCATATTGATCATAGATGCGCTTTGTATGGTGACGACGATTTTTTTCGATGGCGTCACGGATTTTATGATGGTGTTTTTGGCGTGCAGTGCGGCGAGTATACCCATAAATCTGCTTTCCGACGACGAGAAAAGCCGCTGGGAGAAGTACAGCGGCGCGCTCCCGTATACAAAAGCGCAGATTGTTTCGTCAAAATATCTCATCGGGCTTTTTTCGCAGCTTGCGATGTTGGTAGTTATATTAGCGGTGAACATAATAAAAGGCTTGATAACTCACGAAATGCAGTTTGAAAAATACGCGGTTCTTGCGCTTTTATTCTTTGTCGGGATGTTGATTTCAGCGGTCGATCTTCCTGTTTCGTTCAGGCTGGGAGTTGAAAAAGGAAGAACCTACGGAATTATTTTAAGGCTTTTTATAGTGCTGCCGTTTGCCCTTTTCTCTTTTGCAACTTGGAGCAGCGAGTTTTCACCGCAGTTTATAGAAAAGCTCGGAAACATTTGGATAATAGCGGCGGCTATCCTTGTCGGAGCTGGAATTTACGCGCTGTCATGGGCATTGTCAATTGCACTTTACAAGAAAAGAGAAAATTAACGCGGTTTACTTCCCGGCATTATACGCTGTTTTTGAAAACTCGGCAATATCACGCCCTTTAAGCACAAGTCCGAGCAATTCGGGGAGCTTTTGCGGAGCGCACGCAAAGCACGGTATCCCAAATCCCGAAAGTTTTTTCGCAATGTTCTCGTCATAATACGGCTTTCCGCCGTCAGCAAGCGCAAGCAGACAAACGACTGTCACTCCCGACGCTTTCATTTCTTCCATTCTGCGCAAAAATGCCGCGCGGTTTCCTCCCTCGCACAAGTCCGAGATCAAAAAGAAAAGCGTTTTCTTCGGGTTTTCGATAAACTGACTGCAATAAACAACCGACTTGTCAATATCCGTGCCGCCGCCGAGCTGAAAACCGTAGAGCAAATCCACAGGGTCAGAGCATTTGTCCGTAAGGTCGATTATGTTCGTGTCAAACGCGACAACTCTTGTTTTAAGCGCGCTCATGCTCGCTAAAATACAGCTTATCACCGAGGAATAAATAACGCTTTCGCCCATAGAGCCGCTCTGGTCGATGTCTAAAATTATCGTCCACTTGTTTGCGGCGGATCTTGCGGCGCGCTCGAAAAAGTAAAAATGTTCGGGGACTATCGTTTTGAGTTTAGGAGAATAGTGCTTTAAATTCCTGCGGATTGTCATTTTATAGTCAAGCGCGGACGCTGACGGTATGGGCGAGTGTTCGCGCTTGTTTACTGCCGCGGTGACGGCGCGCTTTATGTCCTGCTCTAACAGTTGATTTATGCCATCAACTATCTTTCTGATAAACTCCCTTACGCTGTCCTTTGAGCGTTTCGGTATCATATCCTTGAGAGTGAGGATAGAGGAAGCAAGCGAAATATCAGGCTCTGCGTTTTCCAGAAGCTCCGGCTCGAAAATGAGCTGTTTCAGCCCGCAGCGCGTCATTGCGTCATTCTGAATAATCTTTACAATTTCCTTGTCAAAAAGCGTTCTCACGTCGCCGAGCCAGCGCGAGATCTGCGGATTTGACGGACCTTTTCCCCCGCTGTCTGAAAATCCGCCGTTTTTGTTGTAGATAGAAGCGAGAGCGTTGTCCATAAGGAGCTGTTCTTCTGAAAGCGCGGGCATATTCATGTCCATAAGCCGTTTTTCGCTTTCATTCCCTAAAATAAGCCGCCAGCGCTGCATTTGTACTGTTGTATCCATAATTCACCTGTTATATATCGAAATCAAAATCCGAGAGACCGTCTATGATCTCCTGCGAGGCGGCGTCAAGAGTTGAGTTCAAGACCTCGCTCACCTGCGCGCCGTTCAATCCCCATATTTCACCAAGATTTTCAGCGACAGAATCCTTTTCACCTGACGAAAAATCCGCAAACGCCCTACGCAAAAATACCAAAGCGCGCTTAAATTCATCATCATCAAGAGAACCAAGGTAATTATCAAGGCTCTCCCAAAGCGACAGCCTCGCAATAAGTCCATAGCGGTTTTTAAGCATAAGCCCCTCGAACCAGCCCGCGCCGAGATCTGCGGGAACTCCCTTTGAAAGCCGCCGCGAAACCTCGGTTTTCAGCTCGTCATTCGTCATCTCGTTTCTTTCAAGGAGAATTGCTGCGGCAAATCCCGAAAGGCGGGTGTTCAGATCATCTCGTGAAGAAACTTCACGAAGTGCCTTTATCCATTTTTCCGTTTCAAGAAAATCTTGTGCAAGCTCCGCGGAGTTTATCATATTCATTGCATTTGACATTTCCTGCGACGCGTCGTCGTTGCACACGCACGAAGAACTCATGATAAGACAGGCGCGGTAATAGAGCTGTTTCAGAATAGGCTCGACAGCCGAACAATCCGCTTTGCGTATGTCGCCGTAGCTTATTATGTTTGAAAGTCTGAACATAGTTTTGGCTATCTCATTAAACGGGATATTATCAGCCGCTGCGGCTTGAAGCGCGCTTACCGCATAGCTTGCGGCTTTGGACATTCCACAGCAGAACGCGTCCTCGACAGCTTGTGCTATTACGGACACATCTGCGCTGTGCTCGACCGTTTCCTTTATCTGAAATGCCGCCGCAAGCTCCACCGTGTCGCCTTTTAAGGCGCTTTCAACAAGGACTATCTCCGCTTCGGGCGTCCAGCAAAGCTGCCATTCTTCTGCCCATGTCGCGCTGTCCTGGCGCGAGGGCAAAAGCACTGCAAAGCCTATCCCCAGCACTCTGAGCTTATGCAGGAAATACGATCGCTCAAGGTCTAAAAACGCTGACTTTTCCGAACTTGCCCGTATATTCTCGCGCAAATCGAGCCTCAAATTCTGCGCGGTGACAGAGCGGTATTTTTCAAGCCTTAACTCTTTCATCAGGCGGTAGAAATCGTCCTGAATACTCGTTCTTGAAACGCCTTCGGGAAGTTTTCCTATCTTAGTGCCTATCTCCGTATCCGCACAAGCAACGCTTACAGCCGCAAAGCTTCCCTCGCCTATGCAGGTCGTCGCCGCGTCGCGCAAGTCTGAAAGCGTCGGGATATTTCCCCCGTGCATTTTTGCAAGCGCTCCCGCAAGCCTTAACGCCTCTATCACCTGCGCCGAGGACGCGGCGTTTCCGTTTTCGCGCGTTTTTTCGGCTGTCTTTGAGAGATAAGCGTTTGCGGCAAAAAGCCTGTCGCCCTTGTTCAGTCCCTCCCAGATAAGCTCGTAATATGCGGGGGCTTTGTTTCCCGCGCCATAGCCCGAACGCGTTGAGAGCCTGTAATATGAATACGGCATAAGCGTATGCAGCGACGGCAGTTTCGGAAACGTCGGCACATCTTCATCTGTTTCCCATGTTTTCAGCCCCTCGACATGATACGCGCCCGTAACTACAACTATCTTTTCGGGAGAGATACCGCTTTTTACGGCGTTTCTTATCACGCTTCTCATATAGATTTCGCGCAGGGCTGTTTCCTTTTCGTCGATCCCGTTCTTTTCGGACAATTCGCGTATATTCGCTCCGAAAAGGTTTGCGCCCTCGTGATAAGCCTCCGCATTTGCACAGTGTTCAAGCGTGCGCTCCCAGAAAGTTTCGTGCGAGCCGTCCGCGCTTTTTTCAGAAATAAGCTCGTAAACATCGGGATTTTGGCCGGCTGTTGTTTCGGGATCTTGCCCGTCCTGCTCTTTCGGGCTGTCGTCTTGTTCATTGTTTTCGTCAATTTCCCGCTCGGCTTCTCTTATCCTTTCGTCCGACAGCGCAAGAAACGTTTCGGACGGCAAGTCCATAAACTGCACAGAAACTCCGTTTTCACTGCACCATTTTATCGCCTGATATTCGGGGGAATATTCCGCGAACGGGTACAGTATCGTCCTTATCGGAACGCTCTGCGTGTACGCTAATATTGCAAAGGGAGGGGCTGTTTCACTGCGCAGTATGTCCGAAACTGCGTCCTCAAAATCGCTTGGCACTTCAATTATGACAAGCGCGGGTTTTATTTCGTCAAGATACTGCCGAAGATAAAACGCTCCCGCAGGAGAAAGGTGGCGTATGCCGAAAAAGTTTACGCCGCTCATTCGTTAAGCTCCCTGCAAGCTCTGTAAAGCCCGCTCCATTCCGAACCGCGCTTTTTCATGATGTTTTCGAGGTATTCTTTCCATGCTACGGTGTCTTTGTCGTCCTTTACTACCGCGCCCTGAAGACCCGCGGCTATATCGTCGTCGGATATATCGCCGTTTCCGAAGCTGCCCGCGAGCGCCATACTGTTGCACAAAAGCGAGATTGCTTCGGCTGTTGAAAGTACTCCCGCGGGAGCTTTTAATTTCTGCTTTTTGTCAAGCGTTTCGCCTCCGCGCAGTTCGCGGAAGATAGTGCAAATCTTTTCTATGACCTTATCTTTCGGGAGCGAGGCATTCAGGTCAAGGCTTTCCGAAAGCTGTTCTACGCGCGTTTTTACAATGTTCATTTCCTCTTCCAAGGTTTCGGGCGCAGGAAGCACAACAATGTTAAAACGCCTTTTAAGCGCCGCCGACATATCATTTACTCCCTTGTCACGGGTGTTAGCTGTTGCAATTATCGAAAATCCCTTTTTCGCGGGAACTTCGAGCGACAATTCGGGAACGCTTATCCGCTTTTCCGACAGCAGGGAAATCAGCGTGTCCTGAACCTCCGAAGCGCAGCGTGAAATTTCCTCAACTCTTGCGATTGCTCCGTCCTCCATTGCCGTAAAAACGGGGCTTTTGAGCATTGCCTGTTCCGAAGGTCCGTTCGCTATCAGCATGGCATAGTTCCACGAATAGCGTATCTGTTCTTCGGTAGTGCCTGCCGTGCCTTGTATAACGCGCGAGGAATTGCCGTTTATTGCCGCAGTAAGATGCTCGGAGAGCCAGCTTTTAGCTGTTCCGGGTTCGCCTATAAGCAATAAAGCGCGGTCGGTGACAAGCGTCGCAATTGCTATTTCAACAAGGCGCTCGTGACCGATATATTTCGGCGTAATGACAGTTTTCCCGACCTTGCCGCCGCATATGTAGGTCTTAACCGACTTCGGCGACATTCTCCAGCCTTCGGGTATGGGGTCTTTTTCGGCTTTGATAAGCGCGTTCAGCTCTTCTTCAAAAAGCTGCTCGGCGGGAAGTCTAAGTATTGAATTGTCCATAAATTTCTCCTTTAAATTGACTGAAAATTTAAGTCTACATTCAGACTGACGACGCAGATGAGGCTTTATCGGCAGTCTGTCAATGTTGTGGAGCCCAGTAATGATATATATCTGCCCTTAGATCCTCTAAATCAAGGTTTAACGTTATGTTGTTAGCCTTTGCATAGTTTTCGAGAGCGTCCATTTCCCGACAAAGATATTCATAATCGCTCGGCACCCACCGCAGAAATTTAAACGCGTCCTTATATTTATCCTTGAACTTCGTGTGGTTTTCCTTTAAATATTGGAATACAAGCCCCTCGATATTTGTAAAGCCCATACCTTTCAGAATTAAAAGATAGTTTAAAGTGTCCTCGCTGTAAACTACCCTGTTGAAGAAAAACTGTTTCAGTTTTTCGCGCATTTCTTCGTCATTCCTGTCGTACATCTCGCTTGCAAAATATTCGGGCATATACCAGTCGCAGCTTAAAAACATATCGAACCATTTTTCCTTTACGGGCTGGTGAATGGGGACAGTATAGGTTTCGCACACTTCGGAAACGGTCGTGTTGGTGTCATATACTTTAAACTGAACGTAATACTTCCCGTCAATGCACACTATATGTTTAACGCAGGACATCGCGGGAGAGTAGAATACGCTCTTGTTGCTTTGCTTCTGAGCGCGCTCTTTTGCTTCGAGGATCTTCTTTCTGAAATAGTCGGTGCAGTCGTCAGTGCCTAAAATATGCGCGAAAAATGCACTTTCTTCAAACTGGACGGGATATTTCTTTTCAAACTCCAGCGCAAGCGCGCACATATCGGGGTCGCCCGTCGTCGCAACAGTTACCGTAAGCGCGGTGTTTATCATATCTCTTATACGTGAGCGGAGGGTTTTTTTATCCGCGTCCTCGGGCGCGGCGGCTTTCCTTAAAAATTCAACAACTTCCTTTCCGAG
The DNA here is from genome assembly GCA_947629335.1 of uncultured Clostridia bacterium. Taxonomy (GTDB): domain Bacteria; phylum Bacillota; class Clostridia; order Oscillospirales; family Ruminococcaceae; genus CAG-115. The sequence continues at coordinate 7,761 of CANRDI010000040.1, forward strand.
CTTCCCCTGAAACGCGAAATAATCAATATCCACAAGACCCAGACCGTTCATCTTGTAACTGCCGCCGTCGTTGTTGTCAAAAAGCCTGTTGCCGATTTTCGCGGCAAGCCTGCAAGCCCACGGGGTGCGGCTGTATGCTAAGTGTCCAAGCGTTTCCTGCGGTTTTTTCTTCTCCATTTCTTCAAAAAACTCTTTTGCCTTGTCGCAGTCCAGCTTTGCAAGAGTATTGAGTGCCTCGGTTTTTATCGCGCCTTTTTCGGTTTTTGTAAGCTCGATAAGCTTATCGGCGTTGTTTACGTCGTGCCGCAAAGCGCGGATAAGCAGCCTTTTCGCGTCTTTTTCCGTAAGCGGAATGTTTTCAAGATAAAAGTCGTTTTCGTCAGCTCCCCCAAGCTCGTCAATAAGCAATATGCGTTTTATAGTTCCCTTTTTTCCCTTAGGGTCAAAGCCGTGTTTTAAAAGCGGGAGCATACTCTTTCCCATACCTCTGACGGTCGAGTATACAAGATTTGACTGCTCGCCGTAAGGCGCGCCGAGGCACTCCACAAGCGCGGGCTTTACGCGGTAGTCCTCAAACAACTCCGACTTTTCCTCCTGCGCCTTACGGATAATGTCGTACTGCCCGCCGCCCGAACCTGTAAGGGCGTTTATCAGCTTTGACAGCCTCGAATACGGCGCGTTTATTATCTTTGAAGGAACTTCAAATACAGGAAGTTTTTCAGCTTCTCCCTCAACATCTGTTTTAGCTATCGTTGTCATTATCGAATCAGTGAGCGACAGCGCGTCAAGAAGCGTTCCAGCCGGGTCAATGCAGTTTTCCGAAACAAGAGAGCTTGAAAGCTCGTATAATTTCCCGAAAACGGGAGAAGCGTCTTTCAGCGGTGAGAATGCACTGACAGCTTTTTTCAGTCTGAAATTCTCCGAAAGCAGAGAAGCGCCCGCTATTGCCGCCGAACGCAGTTGTGCGCGAAGTTCTGTGATAGGCGTTATATCCATAAATTACCTCCGTTAATAAAGCAGTCTTAAGACAGCATTTTCGCTGTCGGGTATAATGCAGAAAGGCTGAGCGGAAATCCTGTTTTCAGCGGCGTCATAATGAAATCCGCATAGCATAACGCCGTTTTCAAGAAGTTTTTTGTCGGGAAGCATTTGCAGGCGCTCTGTCATTTTTTCGGTTTCGTCAAAATCCTTTAATTCGACAGTATCGCCGTCTTTTGACCTCAGCACTGTTTTTTCGCCGATCTTATCTATTTCCGAAAATGCGATAAGTTTATAGATGACGGGGCTTGACATTGCGTTCTGCAAAAAGTTCTTCACGGCTTTTATCTCCGATTTAACGGAGCTTGCGGCATATGAGCGCAGCTTTTTGAAATCATCATCAGTAAGTTCCGAAAAGCTCGCGCTGTCCCAGCGCACTCTTACATTTCCCTCTCCCGGATAAACAGCCATAACGGGAATATCGACCGCCCCGAAAACCGAATCATCTGCTTTTACATGTTTCAGAGATTTAAGCGGACGGAAGTTTTTTGTAAGATAGAGCATTCCGCTGTTCAGTTCTATCCATGCGCCCGTTTCAATATATTCCTTTCTTGCGTCGTCAAAAGTCACCCAAAACGAAAGCTGTACCATGCGCGCATTCTTAACGCACTTTCCTATGGCTTCAAGCTCTGTGAGCTTCCAGTTTCCGCCGAGTTCTTCATAAAGCGCCGTATCATCAAGCGCAGGATCGTCGTTTTCTATCTTCTCGGTTATGTACTTTCTTGACTTTTTAATGAGCGAATTTAATTTTTCCAGTACGTCAATTGCCGTATCATAATGAATTTCAAGGCTATCTTTCTGATACTCGGTGATCTCGATGATAAGTCTGTTGAACAGGCGCTGTATTCCTATAAGATAATAGTCACCGAACTGTTTTGATAATTCCTGATAATTTGACAGCGACGCGCCGCCCATTGTTCCGAGACCTGCCGAGATAAGTTCTTTTACAGCCTTTTCGCAGAGTTCAAGACCTTCGAGCTGTTTTTTGAGCTTTTTCTTTTTTGCGGAGCTTGCTGATTTCTTTGCGGCGGATTTTTTCTTTTCGTCAGCTTCGGGCGCTGCTTCCTCGGCATTTGCTGCTTTTTGAGCTTTAGCTGCAAGTTTTTTACGCTTTTCAAGAATATCTTCGGGTATCTCGCAGACAGCAAACTCCTTATCCGTCATCATCTCATACATAAGCGCAAGCGAATGTTTACAGGGGAACTGTCTGCTCGGACAGGAACATCGGAAAACGGGGTGGTTTTCGTCGATGTAGTCGGCGGAAGTGATATAAGGGCTTTTTCCGCTGCCCTTGCATTCGCCCATAAAGAACGTTCCGTCCTCGGAGCGAAAGCGATTTATAAAGCCGCCGCCCGAAGAGATTTTTCTGCCGTTTGCCGCTGCCGCAGCATTTGGCGCGAGTGACAGAATGAGCTGCTCGGAAATATTTTTCATATTATGTACTCCTTATGAAATAAATTACAATTTTATTATAACATCTAAGATCACAAATGTCCATAGCTTTTCAAAATTTAATAATTTATCTGCATTACAAAATAAGAGGTAAGAAAAAAGAACAGCGTCTTCTTTTTCCGACCGCCGCGCAAGCGGCAGTACATAAAAGTTTTGAAAAGGGGTTTGGGGGAAAACTTTTTCAAAAGTTTTCCCCCAAAAAATTCGCAAAAAACTTTTGTTTCGCCGCTTGCGCTGCGGTCGGAAAACGGAAGCGCATTTCCTTTACAGCACGTTACATAAAGATTTTGAAAAGGGGTTTGGGGAAAAACTTTTTCAAAAGTTTTTCCCCAAAAAAATTCGCAAAAAACTTTTGTTCCGCTGCTTGCGCGGCGGTTGGAAAACGGAAACGCATTTCCTTTACAGCACGTTACATAAAGATTTTGAAAAGGGGTTTGGGGAAAAACTTTTTCAAAAGTTTTTCCCC
>CANRDI010000041.1 GCA_947629335.1 uncultured Clostridia bacterium
GGCTGATTTCAATCTTAGTTATTAACATTATAATTTTTTTGAGAATAGTGTAACATATCATTGACAAATGAACATTCCCTTACGGAACTTTTTTTCAAAATCGTCTTGACAATGAGCGGAAATTGTCATATAATAGAAACAGTGGTGTTTTCACCTAAATTTCTTTCAGGAGGATTTTTTTAATGAGAGTTTATAACTTCAGCGCAGGTCCTGCCGTGCTTCCCGAAGAGGTACTTAAAGAGGCAGCAGATGAAATGCTCGATTATAACGGCACAGGTATGTCCGTTATGGAAATGTCACACCGCTCGAAGGCTTACGACGATATAATCAAAACCGCCGAAAAAGATATCCGCGAGCTTATGAACATTCCCGACAACTATAAGGTGCTTTTCCTTCAGGGCGGCGCTTCACAGCAGTTCGCGGCTGTACCCATGAACCTTATGAAAAACAAAAAAGCCGCTTATATCATTACCGGTCAGTGGGCAAAGAAAGCCTATCAGGAGGCGCAGCTTTTCGGAGAGGCTGTCGCTGTTGCTTCTTCTGCGGACAAGACGTTTTCGTATATTCCCGACTGTTCGGATCTTGACATACCCGCCGATGCGGACTATGTTTACATCTGTGAGAACAACACCATCTACGGCACAAAGTTTAAAACGCTTCCGAATACAAAGGGTCATATACTTGTTGCGGACGTTTCGAGCTGTTTCCTGTCTGAGCCTGTAGACGTTACGAAATACGGCGTTATCTACGGCGGCGTTCAGAAAAACGTTGGTCCTGCGGGACTTGTTATTTCAATAATCCGCGAGGATCTCATAACAGATGATGTCCTCCCCGGCACTCCCACAATGCTTAAATGGAAAACGCAGGCGGACAACGATTCGCTTTACAATACCCCGAACTGCTATGCTATCTATATCTGCGGAAAAGTATTTAAGTGGATAAAGAAAATGGGCGGCTTAGAGGCTATGAAAGAGCGCAACGAGAAGAAAGCAAAGATACTCTACGACTTCCTCGACCAGTCAAAACTGTTTAAGGGAACAGTTCGTCCCGAAGACCGTTCAATGATGAACGTTCCGTTTGTTACGGGCAACGAGGAGCTTGACGCTAAATTTGTCAAGGAGTCAAAGGCTGCGGGCTTTGAAAACCTCAAGGGTCACAGAACAGTCGGCGGTATGAGAGCTTCTATCTACAACGCTATGCCTATCGAGGGCGTTGAAAAGCTCGTTGAGTTTATGAAGAAGTTTGAGGCTGAAAACGGCTAAATTTTGATTTGGAGTGAATAATTATGTACAATATTCAGACATTGAACAAAATTGCGGCTTGCGGTACTGATCTGCTTGACAAGAGCAAGTATTCCGTAAGCGATAACGCTGAAAATCCCGACGCTATTTTAGTACGCTCGGCGAAAATGCACGATATGGAGTTCGGCTCGAACCTTGTCGCTATCGCAAGAGCGGGCGCGGGTGTAAACAACATCCCCATAGACAAGTGCGCAGAGCAGGGTATCGTAGTTTTCAATACCCCCGGAGCTAACGCAAACGGCGTTAAAGAGCTTGCGGTTGCGGGAATGATACTCGCGTCAAGAGATGTTATCGGCGGCGCTAACTGGGTGCAGGCAAACAAAGCCGACCCCGATATTGCAAAGACAGTCGAAAAGAGCAAATCTCAGTTTGCGGGAACAGAGATAAAGGGCAAGACCCTCGGCATTATAGGTTTGGGAGCAATAGGCGGTCCTCTCGGAAGCGCGGCGGTCGCACTCGGAATGGACGTTTTGGGCTGCGACCCATATATTACGGTAGACGCGGCATGGAACCTTTCTGACAAGGTAAAACACGTCAAGACCAGAGCGGAGATATTCAAGAGCTGCGATTATATTTCCATTCATACGCCGCTTGTTGAGTCTGACGACCCTGACGTAAACACAAAGCATATGATAAACGCCGACACCATCGCTATGATGAAAGATGGAGTTATCATTATGAACTTTGCGCGCGACACGCTTGTTGACGACGACGCTATGGAAGCGGCTCTGAAATCGGGCAAGGTACGCAAATACATCACCGATTTCCCGAACGCAAAGACCGCAAATATGGAGGGAGTTATAGCTATTCCTCACCTTGGCGCTTCTACGGAAGAGAGCGAGGACAACTGCGCGGTCATGGCGGTAAAAGAAGTTGTCGATTACATTGAAAACGGCAACATCAGAAACTCGGTAAACTTCCCCAACCTTGAAATGGAAAAGACAGGCGACGCGAAGATATGCGTTCTCCACAAAAACGTCGAGGGCGTTATAAACAATATCACCGCTCCTATCTCGGCGGCGGGAATGAATATTGAAAATATGCAGAGCAAGTCAAAGAAGAATTTTGCGTATACTTGCCTTGATGTAAAGGGCAATCCTACGGGTATTGAGGAAAAGCTCAAAACGGTAGCGAATGTTGTTGGTATCAGAGTTATAAAATAATTTTCGGGGAGCGCGAGCTCTCGAAAACGGCATCCAAGAATTAAAAATGCGGAGGAAACAAGCGTTTTCTCCGCTATTTTTTTCATGAACAAGTTATGAAATATTGCTGCTTTGATTTTTAGTTGATGTCATCATGCACAAAAATATCCCTCAATTTATTAACTATTTGTCAAAAATGTGTGAAACCTATTTACAAATATGTGCGAATATGTTACAATAATTAAGACAATAGAGTGTTGAAACTGCCGAATGTTTAATACCGTTCGGTTTACAGATCTTGAATTGGTAATGACAGTTCGGAGCTTTCTGCAAAATGCGGATATCCGTCTTATCGTTGCTGATTTTTTATTGATAAAAACGGAGATGAGACTAATGGAATATATTTCGGACAGATCGTTCGACCAAGAACGCGCGCTTTATGAAAAAAACGGTATTCTTCTGGACAACTGCCGATTTGAGGGCGAAGCCGACGGAGAAAGCGCGCTTAAAGAATGTAAAAACGTCAATGTCAAAAACTGTTGTTTTGATCTGCGCTATCCCCTTTGGCACGACAGCGCGCTTGAAATTTCTTCATCTAAGATGACGGAAAATTGCCGCGCGGCGATATGGTATTCGGACAGCATAAAAATTTCCGATACGGAAATGCACGGCATAAAAGCGCTGCGCGAATGTTCGGATATTGAAATAAACGGGTGCGATATAATTTCGCCTGAGTTCGGCTGGAGCTGTAAGAACGTTAAGATGTACGATACTTCCGCTCAGAGCGAGTATTTTATGATGCGCTCTGAAAATTTAACGTTCAATAATGTTTCTCTAATAGGTAAATATTCTTTTCAGTATATTAAAAACTCCGTTTTTGATAATTGCAGATTTGATACAAAAGACGCTTTTTGGCATGCGGAAAACGTTCTTGTTAAAAACAGCATTGTAAAGGGAGAATATCTTGCGTGGTATGCGGACGGGCTGACGTTTGAAAACTGTATTATAATAGGAACTCAGCCGCTGTGCTATTGTAAAGGGCTTAGGCTTGTAAACTGCGAAATGCATGATACGGATCTTGCGTTTGAAAAATCAGAGGTGAATGCCGATATAACGACGCCTGTTATCAGCATAAAAAATCCGATTTCAGGAACAATAAGCGTCCCGTCAGTCGGCGAGATAATAAGACAGGACGCGCGGTATAAGGGCGAAATTATTATCAAAGAAAAAAGGTCAGAGTAAAGAGTCGGGAACTTAAAAGAACGGGCTGTAATTTCATAAAGGGTGACTGTTATGAATATAACTATAAAAGATGTTGCAAAAGCGGCGAATGTATCTGTTGCAACGGTTTCAAGAGTATTGAACAACAAAAACAACGTTTCACAGGAAGCTGTAAATGCGGTAAACCGTGCGGTCGAGGAGTTGGGATATAGTCCGAACTTTTTAGGCAGGGATCTGCGCAAAAGTGAAACAAAGCGTATTTTGGCGATAATAAGTTCTACGGAGCAGAGTTTTTATAATGATGTTCTGAGGGGTATGCAGGACGCCTGCGCAAAAAAAGGGTATGATGTGCTTATCGCAACGACGAGAAACGACCCCGAACATGAGCTTCATCTGCTCGGAATGTTGTTTTCGAGGGCGGTAGACGGGGCGGTTTTGCTTGCGCCGAAACTTGACAGCAGAACGATAGTCGAACTTTCGAGAAAATACAAGATAGCGATATGTCTTGAAAGGCTGAACACAAGCGGCGTTCTGTGCGTAACCATAGACAACGAAAAGGCGGGTTATGACGCGACAAAATATCTTATCGGCAAAGGCAAAAGAAAGATCGCGCTTATAACGACCGAGATAAGAAGCCAGTCGTCGGTTGACCGAGAAAACGGATATTACCGCGCGCTTAAAGAAGCGGGACTTCCCATAGACGAAAATTATATATATTTCGGGGATTATACCTCGGATACGGGAGTAAAAGCCTGCGAGCTGTTTTTGGCGCTTCATGAAAAGCCGGACGCGATATTCTCCATTTCCGATACTATCTCTTTCGGAGCAATGAAATGTGCCGTACAGCACGGGCTTACGATCGGAAAGGACATTATGTTTATCGGTTTCGACAACATAGCCTATTCGGATATGTTTATAAAACTTTCGACCATAGACCAGCCGTGCTATTTGCAGGGGAAAACTGTCGCGGAAAAACTTATGGCAAATATTGCATCGGACGATCAGGACACTTCTACATATATGCTCCCGCACACGCTTATACTGCGCGAGTCCACGGGCGACTGATGGCAGTTGACAGTGTATAGTTAATAGTTAATAGTTAATAGTGAACAGCTATGGTATCCGCCTGCGGCGGATAATATTAAAATGCTGCAAAACTATATAGGCAGACGAGCAGCCTTTAAGTTTGACTACAATCTAATAATATCCGCGAAGCGGACACCTATAATTATACACTATAGGATATGATATAATTTGCCGATATGCGCGGAGCAAAATTTTGAAAAAATTTTGCGCATGCGCAAGGCATTGAAATCTATAATAATCGCACTGCGATTATTATATCACATTATGAAGGAGCGATTATCATGAGGGTTATTCTTGTAAACGGTTCGCCGAAAGAAAAGGGCTGTACATATACGGCGCTTTGCGAGGCGGAAAAGGCGCTTAACAAAAACGGTATCGAGACGGAGATATTTTGGGTTGGAAGCGCGCCAATCGCGGGCTGCAAGGGCTGCGGGGCTTGTGCAAAACTCGGAAAGTGCGTGGTTTCGGACAGCGTGAATGAGTTTGTCGATAAGGCAAAAAGCGCGGACGGATTTATTTTCGGTTCTCCCGTGCATTACGCCGCAGCGTCGGGCGCGCTTACGTCGTTTATGGACAGAGCATTCTATTCGGGAAAAACGGTCTTTGTTGGAAAGCCCGCGGCGGCTGTTGTGAGCTGCCGCAGGGGAGGAGCTTCGGCGGCGTTTGACCAGATAAATAAGTATTTTACCATAACAAATATGCCGATCGTTTCTTCGCAATACTGGAACCAAGTACACGGAAATACGCCCGAACAGGTTTTGCAGGACGAAGAGGGACTTCAGACCATGAGGACGCTCGGAAATAATATGGCGTGGCTTTTAAAATGCATTGAAGCGGGAAAAGCGGCGGGAATAAACTTTCCCGAAAGCGAACCGCTGATAAGAACGAATTTCATTCGCTGATATAAAGGCATAATTATATCGGCATATAAAGGTATAAATTCCTTCCGTTTGGGAAAATTATCGCCAAAGGAGGGATATTAATGAAAGTAATGGTTGACCGTGAGGGCTGTATAGGCTGCGGAGTTTGTGCGGAGATCTGTCCGGAAGTATTTCACATTGCGGACGACGGGTTGTCCGAAGTGACAGCCGAGCCTGACGGGAAAGAAGACGCCGTAAAAGAAGCGGCACAGTCGTGTCCTGTAGAGGTAATTCACATAGAGTGAAAATAAAAAATCTGAAAGGAACTTAAAAATGACATTTGAGGAAATTATGACGGCAGTAAAAAAGAAAGCGGCGGTAATTGACGCGGGCAAAACGGATTTTCTGGCGGTTCAGGTCAATCTCACAGGAGAAAACGGGGGAGTTTTCTATGTCGAGGTAAAGAACGGAAAGGTCAGCGCAGAGCCTTATGAATACAACGACAGAAACTGCGCGATCACAATGACGCCCGAAAACTTTATGAAGTTTTTGAACGGAAAGTTAGACCCTGTTTTTGCATTCACAACAGGAAAACTTAAAGTCGAGGGCGACGTCGGAAAGGCGCTTGAATTTTCAAAGCTCGTCAAATAAGTGCATTCGATATCCGAAAAAGTAAGGGGGAAACCTTTTGAAAAGGTTTCCCCCTGATCTTTTCGTTCTGCCGCCGAGGCAGACCAAAAGCGCCTTTGCGCTGAACAAAATTATTTGCGGTCTATAAGGTCGTCGTCAGCGTTTGAGCTGTCGCCGTGAACTTCGTATTTTGAATATAAGCGGTCATTTTCGTCGGGCTTTACTTGATGGTTTATGTCGTAAAGGTCAAGAAGTTTTCGCACAGCGGGTTTGAGCAAAAACATAAACACAAGACTTACAAGCGCCAGAACGGTTGACATATCGTCCCAATCGCCTTTTACGCAATTGACGATAATTGTAAGCGTTATTGTCAGCAGCCCCACAACATAAGTTGCATTTGTGAGCGCCGGTCTTTCAACGCCCTTTATTCCTGCAAGATAAAGCACGATAATCAGCATTATAAGAAAAATTATTGACAGCATAAAACCAGCTCCTTTTAAAATAAGTATATCACACCGCCGATTATTTTGCAATAAATATTACAAAAGTGTAATAAACTTTAAAAAATATTTTTGCCGAGGTGTTGAAAAATTAAAATGTTTGTGCTATAATCAATCTATAAAGCTAAATTTTTTTTTATTTAAAGAAAGGATCAAATTATGAAATCATTAAAAAATTCGGTTGGGGCATTATGTCTGGCGGCAGTTGTCGGCATCGGAATTTCCGCTTGCAGCAGTCAGCCGAGCAATTCAAATGATAGCTCATCAAACAGCAGTTCATCAGGCGTCGGTTCGTCAAGCGCCGCTTCGTCAAGCAGTACATCAAGCGGAAGTTCATCAGTCAGCAGTTCGTCAAGCGTTAGTTCATCAAGCGCTAACTCGTCAAGTATAAGTTCGTCAAGCAGTTCAAGCGTTTCGAGCGGTTCAAGCAATAGCCAAAGCAGTACATCATCAAAAACTCCAACAAGCAGTTCTGAAACCCCGTCATCAAGTAAAACACCTGCAAGTTCAAGTTCCAAAAATAGCAGTTCAAGCAGCTCAAAAACACCGGTATCATCAAGCTCAAGTTCTGTAAATTCCGGCTCATCAAAACCATCTTCATCTAATTCTTCATCAAATCTCACACCCGGTGTAGATACTCGTGAAAATTTATATGATCCAGCTCCAAATCTCAAAGTCGGAGACAAAACAAAACAAGGTTATACCATAATTGGATTTACATCTGATGGTGTTCCTTATATAGGGGTAAAAAATGAGGAAAAAGGAGCATATATAATTGGATATGATTCTTCAGGTATGCCTAGATATTATGACGATGAACAAAAATATCAAGAATATGTGAATAAGCATGCAGAAGAATGGGCAGAATGGAATAGAGAACATGGTGTAACTCTAAGATAAGGAGGATTTTATAATGAAAAATAAAGAAACATTCGGTTGAAAATTTAAAACAATTATGTTATAATACAATATGTAGTATTCAGTTTAGACTGAAAGGAGTATTTGTATGAAGTGTCCCGAATGTGGATTTGAGGAGAGCAAGGTCATTGATTCGCGCCCGACAGAAAACAAGGTGCGCCGCCGCCGCGAGTGTATTCGCTGCGGAGCGAGGTTTACTACATACGAGATAATCGAGGAAATACCGCTTATGGTCATTAAAAAGGACCATACGATAGAACCGTTTGACCGCGAAAAGCTTGTGGAGCGCCTTTGCCGCGCGACAATAAAGCGCCCCGTTTCCCTTGAAACTATCGAAAATATGGTCGAGGAAATCGCGGGAGAGCTTAAAAACACACTTCAGCGCGAGATAACATCTGATAAGATCGGAGAGCTTGTCCTGCATAAACTTAAAGAGATCGACGACGTGGCTTATATCCGTTTTGCGAGCGTTTACCGCGAGTTTAACGACGTCGACAGTTTTGTGAAGATAATCTCCGAGATGAAAGATACAAAAAAATCATAACAGTTTGAAAGTGGAAAATCAATCCGCGCCGCCGGCTGCCCGAAGGGTAAGTTGACGGCGCGGTCGGCGCTTTGCCTTTTGAGTTCGCCGAAAATCAACAGGAGAAAGTCGAAACAAAAAGAAAAATAAAAAATTTTTAAAAAACTTAAAAAAACCCCTTGACAAGAGCAAAATGGTGTGGTATAATAAACAAGTCGCCGAAAGAAAGGCTCGTCAGAAAATGACGGGAGGAAATGGCAGGAAAGCTGTTGTAAAGACGGCTGAAAGCAGGAAGCGGCGGCGTCAGCTCCTTGAAAATTGAACAATATGAAAGAACGAATGAACTTAGC
>CANRDI010000042.1 GCA_947629335.1 uncultured Clostridia bacterium
CTTGGGCACAGCAACTCAACCACCACGCTGAACGTCTACTCGCATCAATTCCAGACAGCGCAGGCGCGTGTTTGCGAGGCAATGGACGGCGCATTCGGGTTCTTGAAGAAAAAGCACGGGGCGTGAAGTTGCTCGAAACAAAAAATACCCCGTAGCGGACAAGTAGCGGACAAAAACCGAAATCCGCAAAAAAGAAATCCCGCAAATGGCTCTGTTAAGCCATTTGCGGGAAGTCAAAATGGTCTGAGTGACAGGATTTGAACCTGCGGCCTCTACCACCCCAAGGTAGCGCGCTACCAATCTGCGCCACACCCAGAAATTCAACATTGATATTATACCACACAGTTAAAAATTTGTCAAGCACTTTTTTATAATTTGTTGACATTTTTTGAAAAATATGATAATATAAAGTTAAGCGGAAAATGCGGGTTTAGATTTGTGGAGTTTTTGCGGTTCAAGAGTTGCAAAACAGCTTAACGACAGTTATTATAGACAACTCCCCTCTGACGGTAAAAACGGTTTTAAATGTTGGAAAACATCGGCTTAATGCAGGTTTAAATTTGTGCAGTTTCCGAAAACTGTTCGGGCGGAACATTTAAAATCGGCGCGCTGCATTTGATTTATTGAGGTGAAAATGTGAACTTTTACGATATGACAGTGGACGGTCTGCGGAAATTTTTGACAGAGCAGAACGAAAATCCCGCAAAGGCTGAAATTTTATTTGACGGCATTTACCGCCGAGGGTTCAAAAGTTTTGACGAATTCGGGTTTAGCGGGCGAGTCGTTGAAAAATTGTCGGTATTTACCCTCGACGAGCCTGAGGTAATAGAAAAACTCGACAGTAAGGATGCCGCAAAACTTCTTTTAAAATTCTCCGACGGCAATTTCTGCGAGACAGTCCTCATGCGCCAGCGCTTTGGAAATTGTGTGTGCGTTTCAACTCAGGTCGGCTGTAATATGGGCTGTAAATTCTGCAAAAGCGGTATGCTTAAAAAACGAAGAAATTTAACAGCAGGGGAGATAGTCGGACAGGTTCTGGCGCTGTCGCGTGAATTTTCTTGTAGGATAAGCGGCGTTTCTGTTATGGGTATCGGTGAGCCGTTTGACAACTTTTCAGCGGTCGCGGATTTTTGCAGCATAATCACCGAGGACAAGGGACTTTCTGTGTCAAGACGGCGTGTTACTGTTTCGACTTGCGGCATTGTTCCGAAAATACGCGAGTTTGCCGTGCTTTCACCGACAGTCAGCCTCGCAATAAGCCTTCATGCTCCAAATGACGAATTGCGCTCGCGGCTTATGCCGATAAATAAAACTTATCCTATAGGCGAAGTTCTTGACGCGGCAGAGTATTATTCGGAAAAAACGGGAAAACGTGTAACGCTCGAATATATCCTGCTTTCGGGCGTCAATGATTCTGAAGCGCAGGCAAAAGAGCTTTCCGAGCTTATTCGCGGGCGGGATTTTTATGTCAATCTTATTCCGTATAACGAGACCGATACCGATTTCAAAAAGCCTGCGCCCAATGTTGTGGACAATTTTTGTCGTGTGCTTAAAGAGACCGGCGTTATCGCAACAAAACGAAAAGAGTTCGGAGCAGAACTTAAAGCGGCTTGCGGACAATTGATGTCGGACAGGAACGAGCGGTAAGAAACAGAGCCTTTCGGTACATCGGGGCTGCTTATAAAAAAAAACAGGGAGTGTTTGTTGTGAATTTGGGGCATAATTGCTAAGAAAAAGCGGCATTTTTGCAACAAAACAAAAAGAGTTCGGAGCAGAACTTAAAGCGGCTTGCGGACAATTGATGTCGGACAGGAACGAGCGGTAAGAAACAGAGCCTTTCGGCACGTCGCGGCGGCTTATAATACAAAAAAACAGGGAGTGTTAGTTATGAACTGGGGCATAATTGCTACGGGAAATATTGCGGGAAAATTTGCGAAAACCATAAACTTAATGGCGGGCGAGGGGCAGAAATTAGCTGCCGTAGGTTCGCGCGACCTTTCAAGAGCTGAAGAATTTGCCAAGCAATACGGTGCGGAAAAAGCCTATGGGAGCTATGAAGAACTGTGCTCGGACAAGAACGTAAATGCAGTTTATATTGCTTCTCCGAACAACCTTCACTTTGAAAACGCTCTGATGTGTCTGGAAAATTCAAAGCACGTTCTTTGTGAAAAACCGTTTACGCTTTGCGAAAGAGACGCAAAAATGCTCTATGATAAAGCTGAGGAAAAACGGCTGTTTATAATGGAGGGATTATGGACAAGATTTCTGCCGCTTTACGGCGAGCTTTTAAAAATAATTTCCTCGAAGAAATACGGAGAGCTTCGCCATGCACGCTGTGAATACGGTTTTATTGCGGAAGGGAAGAGGCGCGAGAGGAAATTTTTAAATGAGCTTGGCGGCGGAGCGCTTCTTGATATAGGCATTTACAATCTCGGTTTTCTGAATATGGTAATGGGCGGAGAACCTGAGCGGTTTGACACGGAAGTGAGAATGAACGAGTATGAAACGGACGAATACAGCGTCATACAACTTGTATATCCGAACGGAAAGACAGCTCAGTGCCTTCAGACGATAGGGCTTCAAATAGAGCGGCAGGCGGCTCTTTATTTTGACAATGCGAGCATCTATCTGCCCGATTTTCAGGGCGCATATAAGATGACCGTAAAAGAAAACGGCGGCGGGGAATACACGCTCGAATTTCCGCCGGATATAAACGGTTTTGAATACGAGATACGCGAGGCGGAAAACTGCATTTCAGCAGGCAAAACGCATAGCGACATCTACACACCCCGCGACAGCATTTCACTGTCGAGGGTTATGGACAGTATAAGAAACACTTGGGGCATGAAATACTCCGACTGTTGATAAAAACTCGTCGAAGGCGGCGTACAGTTTATAGTGTAAAGTGTACAGCTAAGGTATCCGTTTCGCGGATAATATCAGATTGTTATTAAACTTAAAGGTCTTCCATCTGCCTATTGTCCAAAAACAATCTAAATATTATCCTCCGCAGGCGGATACCGCAACTGTATACTTTACACTGTACACTACGCTTTATGTCCTCCGATCTGCGAGTTTCGGCTAAGTGCCGTTGCGCCGTTCTGAAGATCCATTGCTTTTATTATTGCGTTTTTTCCGTATTTATTTCTTATCTTTATAAGCGCCCGCTGAATTTCTGCTTCGCGTTCCGTTTCGCTGATTTCATCTTGGTTTTCCGTAAACAGATCCAACTGATCATACTCTTCTTTGCATATTTCCTCTGAAACTATATCGTTTGCCGAAATGTTTATCTTTCTCACCGTAAAGTTTTTGTTTATTATCTCGTCAAAGATCTTTTCCGCCGTCTGAGCTATCAACTTCGCCGAAGAAGTCTTTTTCGGCAAGTTTGCCGTTTTGTGCGCATATTTCGGTATCGGTCTGCCGTAAATATCAAACGTGTATTCTCCGCTTATTTCATTTGACAGATTTTCCGCGTCATAGATTATAGAAAGCGTTATCTGCCCTGTGATAACGCGCTTTTCAGTTAGCGCAAGCGCGATCTCGTCCGCCATTTCCCTTACAATTATCCGCGCTTTTTCATAGGGATACGGTTCGCTTAGGACTTGTCCGCGGCTCATGCTGTTTGAGCGCGGCTTATAGGCTTTTATATCTGAGATAGTACATGGTTCGACGCCCCATGCATGGTCTACCAAAAGCTCGCCGTTCACGCCGAAAAGCCTGTAAAAAAGATCGTAGTCTTTTAGCGATTTTCTTGCTACGTCGCCCATTGTATACATTCCGTATTCTTCGAGGCGTTTTGCCGTTCCTCTGCCGATACGCCAAAAGTCGGTTATCGGCGTATGTCCCCACAACATTCGCCTATAGTTCATTTCATTCAGCTTTGCAGCTCTTATGCCGTCCTTGTCTGCGGGAATATGCTTTGCAATAATGTCCATTGCGATCTTTGCGAGATAAAGATTTGTTCCTATGCCTGCCGTTGCGGTTATTCCCGTTTCTTTGTACACTTCTTTTATCAGCGCCGCCGCAAGCTCGCGGGGAGTTTTCTTATATGTCTTCAAATATCCTGTCGCGTCTATAAAAACTTCGTCTACCGAATAAGCGTAAATATCCTCCGGTGCGATATAACGCAGATAAATTCCGTATATCCGCGCACTGTAGTCGATATAAAGCGACATTCTCGGCGGAGCGACGATATAATCCACCGCTAAAAACGGATCTTTAAGTTCTTTTGCAAAAACCGATTTTCCCGAAAACATTTTTCCGGGCGTTTTTTTTCGGCGCTCATAGTTTATCTGATTTACGCGGCTTATGACTTCAAAAAGGCGCGGTCTTCCGGGGATACCGTATTTTTTGAGCGACGGAGAAACTGCGAGGCAGATAGTTTTTTCGGTCCTGCTTTCATCTGCCACTACAAGATTTGTCGAAAGCGGGTCAAGTCCGCGCTCAACACATTCTACCGACGCATAGAATGATTTCAGGTCGATAGCGATATATGTTTTTTCGGGCATTTTAATCACCTTGTTCATAGTATTTTTCATCTATGAACATTATACCCGATTTTCTCCTAAAATTCATCGGCAATTATTACCGAATTTTTTTATAACATTTTGTTCGCTGTATACAATTTTATGAACAATTGCAAGAGGAGCTGCCTAATATAACAAATTTTCAAATTGCATATAGATTACATTTTTTGGAGGAAGTCGGCCCCATTCATCTCAAAAATTATCGTCCTTTGCGTTTTGGGAGGCTGCCCAAGGAAGCATCATTTATTTTGTAATTCTTTTTTTACCGAAAAAATTTTTACTTTTAGATAATTATTACAAGAAAGTATTGAAAAAAAATAATAAATATGATATAATAAAAAATGGGCGTTTTTACAGACCGCAGAAAACAGCTCTAACAAAACAGTATTATTTGACAACGACTTTAAACTTTTTTCAAAATATTTTCTCTTTTATCTTCAGTTCGCGTAATTATTGAGTGAAAACTTTTTTTGAAAAAAAGTTTTTCCCTCAAATTCCCTTTTCAAAAAACTTATGTAACACACAAACAGCAGTACAAAAGTTTTTAAAGGGGAGGTTTGGAGGGGAAACTTTTTTCAAAATGCTTTCTCTTTTATCGTCAGTTCGCGTAATTATTGAGGGAAAAACTTTTTTGAAAAAAAGTTTTTCCCTCAAACTCCCTTTTCAAAAAAATTTTGTAATGCAAACGCTGTCCTTTATATCTCAAATTTACGCTGTTTTAACACTTGTCACAAAATAATTTTAAAAATAATTCGGAGGATAATTTATGAAAATAAAAAACAAATTTATTTTTTCTTTGATTATATTTCTGGCTGCTCTTTTGCTTTTGTGCGGCGGTTTTCTTATTTATGTAAATGTAGTTGTAAGCGAATATGACCGCGTTCAGCCCGAAAATATTGTCGAAACTCAAATAAACAAACTGAAAGACGGCTCGCTGTTGTCTGAGATCAACTTTGAAAAACTCTGCACCAACCGCTATGAAAACAACGACCCCGAAAAATTTAAGCAGGAATATTCATCAAAGGTCGTAGGAAAAGATCTTACATATAAAATTGTCGCGTCGGAAAGCGGCGAGCTTCGGAAAACTTATGTCATCAAAAGCGGCGAGGAAAACGTCGGAAAAATCGTCTTGAACGGAAAAAATCCCAGAACAAAACTGCTGTTTTTTACCTCCGCAGACTGGAGCATGAGCGAATTTACCCCTACGATCTCTATGACGGTCTATAACCTCCGCATCTACTGCCCTGAGGGAATTAAAGCAACGATAAACGGCGTCGTGCCGTCTGAAGAGGAGCGCGAGAAACAGTCCCAAATACCGCTGTATTCCGTTTCGGGGCTTTTGAACGACCCGACTATAAAATTTACCGACGGCGAGGGAAATGAAATTCCGTATATGGTCGAGGAAAATACCGTAAAACCCGTTTTGTTCGACTATCATATAACTCTCCCGAAAGGTATGACCGTTTTGGTAAACGAAAATGCTGTCACCGGAACGGCGAGCGGAGATGACGTGATTTATCGTATTCGTGAAATGGAAAAACCCGCTGTTGTTATAAAAGACTGTATGGGAATGACATATGAATATGCCGATAATGAGGAGATACCGCTTTTTGATTACAGCATTTTCATTCCCGAAAACTGTACGCTTTCAATAGACGGCGCAGCTCTCCCAGAACCAAAAATATCGGACGATCCCGACGCGGAAAAGCTCTTGAAATATGCAGGAGTGACACTTCCGAAGAAGAAGGGCTATACGTTTTCTCTTTTCAGCGACAGCGTTTCGGCAACAGTTGCCGACAGCGCTGTTTCTAAAAACTTCAATGTTCCTTACGGAACGGCAAACCTTTCTCCAGAAACGCTCGATGCTGTTCCTGAGGATATTGCGAAAGAGATAGACGTGCTGAGTGTCATGAAACTTTGGAGCAAGTTTATGACAAACGACGTCGGCGGAGGCGACAGAGGTTACAGCGCTGTTTCAAAATACCTTATTCCCGGTTCGGAATATCAGGAATACGCAAGACAATGGGCCTTCGGAATAGATATATCTTTTGTGAGCGACCATATTCTTAAAGACTTTACCAATGAGTCTGTAAGCAATTTTACGAGCTATGGCAGCGGCTGTTTTTCATGCAGCGTTTATTTTGAAAAGAATATGGATCTTATCTATAATAACAACTATGTCGGAAGCAGGACGGATGTTTTCAACAGTATCGTTTACTTTACGAAGATCGACAACGGAAGCTGGAGAATAGCTATTATGCATGATGATCTGGAAGGGGAAAATAATGGCGGAGAATAATCAAACAAAAAATCCAAAGCTGCCTAAGGCGGCGGGAAAGTCTATCCCCAAAAGGATAGCTCAGGTTTTCGCATTTATTATATCATTTGTGATTGTGATAACGCTTACGCTGTTCGGTATGTTAAAGCTGATATGCTCATACGAGTCGTCAAAAAGCACGTTTGTAACGACCGTTCTTGAATCGGGAAGCCTTAAATTTCTTGCCTCGCTGTGCGTTTCCAAAGATGAGATACAGAAAATAGTAAACTCTACATCTCTTGAAGAACTTGTTGATTCGACCGTAAACGAGCAAATGATAACTATTCCTCCGCAGGACGAAACAACTGAAAATAACGGAAGTTCTGATAATAAACAGGACATAGAGATAGTTGATATAGCGGGACTTACCTATAAAGCAACGCTTATGATAGTAAAAGACCCGTCGAGAGTGAGCGTCACATCTACCGCATACGGACCGGATAGCTGGCCGGAAGAAGGAGGAGTTCCTCTTAAGACCCTTATAGACCGTGCGGGAGCTGTCGGAGGGATAAACGGCGGATTATTTGACGCTTCAAATTATAACGGCGACCATGCCTACGGCATACTTGTTTCAAACGGCGTTGTTTTGAGAAACAAGCCGCGTGAACTGCCGGGGCTTGTGCTTGTGGGGCTTACGGAAAACAACATTCTTCAAATAATTGACGTAAAGAATATGAGTGCAGCCGACAGCCTGAAAATGATAAAAGAAAAGGGCATACGCGACGCGGTATGTTTTCAGGACAACACAAGCACTGACAACAACCATTTTGTACAGCTTATCATAAACGGTGTTCAGCGCGAGATAAACGGCGCAGGAAGCGGTCTTAATCCTCGGACGGCAATTGGACAGCGTGCGGACGGCGCGATATTGCTTCTTGTGACAGACGGACGGGGATACAACAATCATGTCGGCGCGTCGGCGGCTGATCTTATCGAGATAATGTCGCGTTATGGCGCGGTAAACGCTGCAAATCTTGACGGGGGAAGTTCGACGTGTATGTATTATAACGGAGAATATCTGCAAAATTGCGTTACATTTTATTACAGTAAATCTTCGTGGCAGCTTCCCGACGCGTTTATAGTGAAGTAGAAGTAATTGTTAGAGGTAAGAAAAAGCCGAGGAGCTTTTCCGCTACTGCAAGTAACATAAAAGTTTTAAAAAGGGGTTTGGGGGAAAACTTTTTTAAAAGTTTTCCCCCAAAAAATTTTAAGCTCTTAATTTGTTGCTTTGTTCAAACGCACGCACCCGCTTTATTTTCCGTTTGCCCCTCACTGTGGGAAAACCAAACCGCGGAGGGAACCTGCCGGTTCCCCCGCTCCCCCTCCAGCAGATTGCTGTTTCAAAACAAAGTTTTGAAACAGCAATGCGGGGAAAACTCTTGTTTTCCCCGCACCCTTTAGCGCTAAGCTTCGCTTGTTTCGCGGCTTCGCCGCGACC
>CANRDI010000043.1 GCA_947629335.1 uncultured Clostridia bacterium
CGTAAAATGTTTTTTGGGGGAAAACTTTTGAAAAAGTTTTCCCCCAAGCCCCTTTTCAAAACTTTTATGTAACGTGCCGTAAGGAAAATGCACTTTAGCTCTCCAATTTTTTCTTTGTCGAGCTTTTCACAGTGATATAAATTTTTCTAAAAAGATATTCCCAAATCCGAATAAATATGTTACAATGTAAATAAACCAATATCTGAAATGAGGGTGTCGCTATGGGAATTGAAATCAACAAAGATAATATCGCCGAGCTTATCAAAAACGCTTTCCTAAATCACGAAATAAAAGTCTACTATCAGCCTAAGTTTAATGCCGTAAACTGTCGTATACAAGGCGCAGAGGCACTTGCGCGCTGGCAGATGTCGGACGGAGTTATGATCTCTCCGGGAATGTTTGTGCCGCTTCTTGAAGAATTGGGGCTTATAGTAGAACTCGACTGGTATATGTTTGAGGAAACTTGCCGCTTTATTTCAAGTGAACTTAAAGCTAACCGGAAAATGGTCACAATTTCTGCAAACTTCTCCCGCCTCCATGCAAAAGAACCGCAGTTCGCCAAAAAACTTTCCGAAACCGCAGACAAGTTCGGTGTTCCGAGAAAATATCTCGAAGTCGAGATAACCGAGTCTGCGCTTGCGCTCGAAGGCGTGGACATAATTGACTTTGTGTCTTCAATAAAAGACGCAGGTTTCGCTATCTCGATAGACGATTTCGGAAGCGGACTTTCGTCGCTGAATTTCGTAAAGGACGTTCCCGCGACCGAGCTTAAAATTGACAAATCACTTCTTTCACACAACTGTGAAAATGAAAAAGAGCGCATTGTTCTTGAG
Source organism: uncultured Clostridia bacterium (assembly GCA_947629335.1). Classification (GTDB taxonomy): domain Bacteria; phylum Bacillota; class Clostridia; order Oscillospirales; family Ruminococcaceae; genus CAG-115. The sequence goes on from CANRDI010000043.1 coordinate 834, forward strand.
GCAATTTTCGAGTTTGCTCACCGCCTGAATATGACGACAGTCGCCGAGGGTGTTGAAACCAAAGAACAGCTTGGATTTTTGAGAACGTGCGGCTGCGAGCTGATACAGGGATTTTTGTTTGCAAAGCCTATGCCCGAAGACGATTTCAGAAACGCGCTTTTGGAGGCAGTTGAAATAAAAGAAACAGACGATATTTTAATTGCCCAATCCTCCGCGACAGCTACACAGCTTTTGATGAACGCGGTTTTTGAGGCTTTCCCGCTTGTCATTATGAGCAATCTCACTCGCAACAGCTTCTATATGATGGCTTATGACAATTTTTCGACGCGTTCCTGCCCGTCTACGGGAATTTATACCGAGCTTATAGTTCACGGCGCGTCAACGATGTATCCTGACGATCAAAAACTGTTTTCCGATACATTCGACATAAACGACCAGATAGCCGCCTATGAGCGCGGAGAACGCACACGACGCGTTATTACCCGCCAGCTCGGCGACGACGGCATTTACCGCCGCATAGAAACAACAAATTATTATATGAAAAACCCCAACAGCGACGATATCCTTGCTGTCACGCTCAGCAGAGCAGTAGAATAAAGAAACGGATAAATATAAAAACAAGCTGTATAAAAAGCACATTTTAGAGGTAAGAGTTTAAATTAAGAGGTTATTTGCCAAATATAACGTATAAAAAAAGAAAAAAGGTTAAAGTCCAAAACTCTAACCTCTAACTTCTAACTTCTAAAAGGGCAAGTAAACGTTATTTAAAGAAATATCGTTTGAAAAGAACCATAAATAGGTTTTTATACAAGCTAATAAAGAGGTTATTATGTTTGAACTTATCAAAGCCGAAAACCGCGCTCGGCGCGGAATATTCCACACTGTTCACGGAGACATTCAGACACCGTTTTTTATGAATGTCGGAACTTCCGCGGCGATAAAAGGGGGCGTTTCGTCCATAGATCTGCGCGGACTTAAAACGCGCGTTGAACTTTGCAATACCTATCATCTTCATCTCCGTCCCGGAGAGGACGTTGTTTATAAAATGGGCGGGCTGCATAAGTTTATGAACTGGGATAAGCCGATACTTACCGACAGCGGCGGGTTTCAGGTGTTTTCGCTTGCAAAGCTGAGGAAAATAAAAGAAGAGGGCGTTTATTTTTCCTCGCATATCGACGGAGCAAAACTTTTTTTAAGTCCCGAAATCAGTATGCAGATACAGTCTAAGTTAGGCTCGACGATAGCTATGGCGTTTGACGAGTGCGTTGAAAACCCTGCGCCTAAGGATTATGTAAAACAGTCTGTCGAGCGCACGACGCGCTGGCTCGAACGGTGCAAAAATGAGATGAAAAGGCTTAATTCCCTTGATGAGACCATAAACAAAAACCAGCTTTTGTTCGCAATAAATCAGGGCGGAACTTATGATGATATACGAATTGAGCATATGAAGACCATAAGCGAAATGGAGCTTGACGGCTATGCGGTGGGCGGGCTTGCCGTGGGAGAGCCGACAGAAGTGATGTATCATATCCTTGACGAAGTACTGCCATATGCACCGAAGAACAAGCCGCGCTATCTAATGGGAGTGGGAACTCCGTCAAATATTATAGAGGGAGTGTACCGCGGCGTGGATATGTTCGACTGTGTAATGCCGAGCAGAAATGCCAGACACGCGACCATTTTCACATGGAACGGCATTATGCACGCCACCAACGAGCGCTATAAGACCGACCCGCGCCCGCTCGACGAAGAATGTGACTGTCCGACCTGCAAAAACTTTTCGCGCGCGTATATCCGACATCTTTTCAAGTCGGGTGAGCAGCTTGCGGGGCGGCTTTGCGTAACGCACAACCTTTATTTTTACAACACGCTTATGGACAGGATATGCGCCGCTCTTGACAACGGCACTTTTGAGGAGTTTCGCAATAAATATTCGGAAAGACTTTCGGGAAAAGCAGATGACTGAAAATGATAAAGACGATAAAAACAGCAATATTTGACCTCGACGGAACGCTTATAAACTCTTGTGAAATGTGGAGGACAATAGGCGAGCGTTATGTGCGCTCGCTCGGAAAAATTCCTGCGGATGATCTCTCCGAAAGGCTTTGGGAGAGGTCGCTTTTTGATGCGGCAAAGATGCTGAAAGAGGAATATGACATAAAATTTTCCGAAAGTGAAATGACAGAGCAGGTGCTTGAAATGACGGACAGCTATTATCGCTTTGAAGCAGAGGCAAAGCGCGGAGCAAAGGAACTTGTGAAAATGCTTTACGAACGGGGAATTACGCTTTATGTATTAACGTCGTCCGGCGAAAATCAGGCTCGCGCGGCGCTTAAAAGGCTCGGACTTTCGGGATATTTTGCCGCTATAGTAGGCGGCGCGGATAAATCAAAGCCCGAATGTTTTTTGAAATTAAGCGAAGAACCGCGGCAAACGCTTGTTTTCGAGGACTCGCTTTACTCGGTAAAAACGGCGAAAGCGGCGGGATTTATAACCTGTGCGGTTTACGACAATTTCGAGAGCAGTCAGTCTGAGCTGAGAGAAACGGCTGATTTTTTTGAAAACGACCTTTTCGGCTATCTGGATATTTCAGAGCGCATTTGACGGTGTGCCGCAGACAGGTGAGGCGCTGTTTCGGACGAGGCTTTTTAGCAGGCGGAGAAGAAATGAATAAAAAAATAATTATCGCAGCAATAATTTTAGCTGTTGTCTCGCTGGCGGGAATTATAGTTTTCCTGATTATGAACAACATCAGTCAGACCGACCCTAAGGCGGAGATCTATCAGAACGGCGAACTTATAAGGACTGTTTCGCTGTCGGAAAACACGGAATTTACGGTTTACTGTGACGAGGGATTTAACGTTGTCACGGTAGAAGACGGAAAGATCTGCGTTTCCTCGGCGGATTGTCCTGATAAAGTCTGCGTAAGACAGGGAAAAATAAGCGGGAAAGTGCCGATAGTATGTCTTCCGCACAGACTGGAGATAAGAGTTGTCGGCGGCGACGAAAGCGTGGACGCATGACAAAAGGATATTTTCGGCGTTTGGGCTTGCCCGTTCAAATAAACGGCAGCGTGTATTTTGTTCTATGTGAAAAGGCTTTAATGAAGGAGCAATAATTCTATGAACTATGTTGTTACAAATCAACAGATGAAAGCAGCCGAGGCCGAATGCGACCGAAATTTTCTGTCGTATTCCGAGCTTATGAAAAACGCGGGAACTGCCGCGGGAAACTATATCCTCGCACATTGTGATAAAAAGATCCGCGCGGCTGTGCTCTGCGGTTCGGGAAACAACGGCGGTGACGGCTTTGTTATCGCAAAACTTCTGCGCGAAAATTATATTTCAACGGAAATTATCCTCGTAAACGGCGAGCCGAAAACAGATACTGCGCTCGAATATTACGACCGTTCAGCGCTCGGAATTGAAAAGGACGCGCGCTGTAAGGAGGTCTTATGTGAAGCGGATATTGTCGTTGACTGCATTTTCGGAACAGGATTTCACGGAAAACTGCCCGAAAAGATCGCGGGTATCATAAGGCTTGCAAATAAAATACCGCTGAGGTTTGCGGTGGACGTTCCGAGCGGCGTAAATTCAGACACGGGAGAATATGACGAAAACTGTTTCAGACCAACTCACACGCTTGTGCTTGCGGCAATGAAGAAGGGGCTTATAAATCCCGCGTGCATTGATATTTTAGGGAAGATTGAACTTATAGATATAGGTATAAAGTCGGAATGTTACTGCGAATATACCGCAGTTTTCAAGGACAGCGCCGAGGATGTTCTTCCGAAAAGGCTTTTGTCTTCTCATAAGGGAACATTCGGCAGGCTTATGAATATCGCAGGAAGCCTGCAATACTGCGGAGCGGCGGGGCTGTCAACAAAAGCGGCGCTCAAAATGGGCGTGGGACTATGTACGCTTGCCGCGCCCGTAAGCGTAGTAAAAATGCTCGGTTCGGCAATTTTTGAAACAACATATCTGCCGCTGCCTGAGGATAAAAACGGATCTGTTGCGGAAGGCTGGGCGGAGAGGATAGCACAGACGCTGCCGAAAATGAATGCCGTTTCGGTCGGGTGCGGACTTGGAAACAGCGAAGAAACGCGAAAGCTCACGGAATTTGTCGTAAAAAACGCAAGTTGTCCGATAATTATTGACGCGGACGGAATAAATTCTATCGCGGCGAATATAGATATTCTGAAGGCAAGGACAGGTGATACCGTTATCACTCCGCATCCGCTCGAATTTTCGCGGATAAGCGGTCTTTCGGTTTCGGAAATCCAGCGCGACAGAATATCTGCGGCGAAAAGTTTTGCAGAAGAATACGGCGTCGTGGTGCTGCTTAAAGGCGCGTACACGGTCATAACCGACGGGAAAGAGGTCTGTGTGAACGCTTCGGGAAATGCCGCGCTCGCAAAGGGCGGAAGCGGCGATGTGCTGACGGGGATTATTGCGTCAATGCTTGCGCAGGGCGTTACGGCGCTGAAAGCGGCGGCTGAGGGCGCGTTTATCCACGGAATGACCGCCGATATGCTCGCACGGGAGAAACCGCAGCGCGCCATACTCGCGGGGGATATTATTGCGGGATTATAAGCCGTAAATGCCTTCATATTGCCGCATAACTTTAAGCGGCGGAACAGGAGGCTTTTATGAAAAGATTTACGAAAATAGCGGCGGTAATGCTGTGTGGGTGTATATTGAGCGGATGTACGGAGAATATCCCGTTTATTCAGCCGCGCCCGGATTACAGCGCGGGATATACTGTAAGCGCTGAAATAAACTGCGGAAAGCTCGAAGCAAAGGCGAACATTTCATATAACAATGAGAACGACTGGGAATTTACGTTTACCGAGCCGAAGTCGCTTTCGGGCATGAAGCTGACGCTTACGGAAGAGGGCGTTGGCGGGGAATTGGGAGCGCTGAGTTTCGGCGTTGATGAAAGCGATACATATACGCTGCTCCCGAAAGTTATTGCAAAGACAGTAGAAGCGCTGGCGGATGTGCCGTCCGAAAGCAGAAGAGTATCTGACGGGATAATAACCATAGACACGGAATATGACGGGAATATCGTAACGGTCACTTCGGACACGAGCGGAGATCTTATATCGCTTAAATGCCCATATTATTCGCTTTCTGTAAACTTTTCGGATCAAAACAGGAGAACTAAGCCCGAAACTTCTTCTGACAGCGAGGAAAACAGCGAGGAAGAAGAACCGGCTATAACCATAACTCCTGTCGATTGAAAGTGTATGGTTAATAGTTAATAGTGTACAGTTGCTGAATCCGCTTCGCAGATAGTATTTAGACTGTTTTTGAATTAGAAGCGCATAGGCTTGAACCCAAGTGAGTTCAAGCCTATGCGTTATAATTTTGAAATAATTATACACTGTACACTGATTTCCCTTACGGAACTTTTTTTCAAAATTGTTATGCTACAATAGATATGTTACAAAAATGAAGACAAACGACCTCAACAATGTTATAATGTTAATAACCACAAAAACATATAACGAAAGAGGGTTTGTCTTCATGGATATTATAGCACAAGAAGCACGGGTTCGTCAAGTGGTAGTGGAATATTCTCTAAAGCATGGGGAAACAGAGGCAAGCAGGCGATATGGCGTCAGCCGAATGTCAATATATCGTTGGCAAAAGCGATATGACGGAAAATGGAAAAGCCTAAAAGAACGTTCACACCG
>CANRDI010000044.1 GCA_947629335.1 uncultured Clostridia bacterium
CATAAAAGTTTTGAAAAGGAGTTTGAGGGAAAACTTTTTCAAAAGTTTTCCCTCAATAAAGTTTTCCCCCAATGGGGGCGCGGGGGCAAAGCTCCGGCAATTTTCGACCCCCTCCCGAATTTTTCACAAAAAAATCATAGAAAAGGTATTCCATTCGATTTCAAGCCTGTTCGCAAATTTCAGTCAAAAATAATCAACCCGCGGCGAAATATTTGTTAATACCGCCGAAAACTTTTAGAGGTAAGAAAAAATCGGAAAACGTTTCCGCTATCCGACCGCGCCGCAAGGCGCGGCACATAAAAGTTTTGAAAAGGAGTTTGAGGGAAAACTTTTTCAAAAGTTTTCCCTCAATAAAGTTTTCCCCCAATGGGGGCGCGGGGGCAAAGCTCCGGCAATTTTCGACCCCCTCCCGAATTTTTCACAAAAAAATCATAGAAAAGGTATTCCATTTCCCGAAAAAATATGTTATACTATATTATGAATATCAGTACATTTATTCTGACATATCCTTAGGAATTATTTTCCGTACATAACAAACAGCAAACATATTTATATATTCATTGAGGTAGATATTTATGAACAAAAAAATCCATTATATAAAAATAAAGGACGAAAAAGTCCCGAAAAAAAGCTCGAAGAAAAAGCAGAAAATGATGAAGACCGTCGGAAATACGCTTATGATCGTAGGTACGACTGTTTCTTCGATGCTTTTGATTTTGGTGATAATGATATGCATAGTCGTGACGGTCGTGACGGTCTATGTTCTTGATTTCGCCGATAACGGCTTTGACGCCGACCTTAAACAAGCCGAAATGGATTTTGTGAGCTATGTTTACGCATACGACGAAAACGGACAAGAGGTCGAGGTCAGACGCATTACCGCGGGCGAAAACCGTATCTGGGTCGATTACGAGGACATCAGCCCGAACGTTATAAACGCTATTGTTGCTACGGAGGATAAGCGCTTTTGGGAGCATAAGGGCGTAGACTGGAGCAGAACGGCATATGCTCTTGCGGCAGATGTTTTCGGGCTTTCGGGAGAAGGTCAGGGCGGCTCTACCATTACCCAGCAGCTTATAAAAAATATAACCGCCGACGACGAGCAGACATGGGAAAGAAAACTGAGAGAAATATTCAGAGCGCTGTCGCTTGAGGAAAAATATACAAAGATAGACATTCTTGAAAGCTATATGAACAGAGTTCCGTACAGCGGAACTGTCTGCGGAGTAGGCGCGGCGGCACAGTATTATTTCGGAAAAGATATAAAGGACGTTACTATAGCCGAGGCGGCTATACTTGCGGGAATAATCAAAAATCCGAGGTCGCGTTCGCCTTATGCCGATCTTGAAGCCTGCAAAGAGCGCCAGCAGACCGCGCTTTATAACCTCTATGAACAGGGATATATCACCCTTAAAGAATACGAAGAAGCAAAGGTAGAACAAGTTCAGTTCGCCAAGGTCGTTTACGGAGACGCATTCGGGTATGTTGACCCCAGGTCGCTCGAAACCGAACCCGATGAAGAAGAAAATCCTGACGACATAGAAGATGAAGAGGGGTATGAAGCATACAGGTGGGACGAATATGAGGTCACGCAGAACTGGTATGTAGACGCGGCTCTGCGCCAGGTCATACAGGACTATGCCGACCTCAAAGGCATCACATTTACCTCTGCAAAAACCGAGATTTACGGCGGCGGATATAAAATGTATCTGAATATGGATATGAAGATGCAGAACTATCTTGAAGAGAAATACAGAGATCCGCTCATAGCCGTTTCGTCATATAATAAGAATGCAAAATCCGAAGACCTTATCCAGTCGGCGTGCGTTGTTATGGATTATACCGGAACGGTTCTGGCTCTTGTGGGAGGTCTCGGCGACAAACCCGGAAACGACTGTTTCAATCGCGCGACAATGGCTAAGCGAGCGCCCGGATCTACCATGAAGCCTATCTCGGTCTACTCGACCGCTGTCCAGCAGAACCTCATAACCTATTCCACCATGATCCCCGATAAAAGTATACCGCGTCCTTCCGAAAAAGATCCGAAGAAGGTAGATTACTGGCCCAATAACTTTGCAAATGCGGGAAACGACGGTTCGCTCATGCCCGTATGGCAGGCTGTCCAGGCTTCGAGAAACACCGTTGCCGTAAGAGTTACGCAAATGCTCACTCCGCAGGTATGCTATAACCAGCTCACCCAGAACCTCGGCATTACCACCCTCACTAAAGACGATATAGCTTTGTCGCCCATGTCGTTCGGCGCTGTGACGGAAGGAATTACACTTCTTGAACTTACGGCGGCATATCAGATATTCGGAAACGGCGGAATATATTACGAGCCTATGCTTTACAGCCGCGTTATCGACTCGAAGGGGAATGTAATTCTTTCACAGGATTTCTACGGCACTCAGGCGATAGACGACGACACGGCATGGATAACAAACAGAATGATGAGAACAGTCGTTACCGATCCGACGGGTTCGGGACGTTTTACGGATTTCGGAAAGGTCGAAGTCGTAGGTAAAACGGGTACTTCAAACGACGAAAAGAACCTTGTGTTTATGGGATTAACGCCCGAACACGTTACGGCGACATGGCTCGGATTTGACGACGGACGGAAAATAACGGGCGCCGACCACCACAGATATTGCTCACAGATATGGCATAGTGTCATGGTGGGTATCGAGGACACAAAGGTTGAAAACAAATTTAAGGCGGAAGAAAGCACTGTCGAGCGCAAATACTGTGCAAAAACGGGCTTGCTCGCAAGCGCAGACTGCGAATCGACGAGGATAGGATATTACCGCAAGGATAATCTTCCGAGCTTCTGTACGGGAGAGTGCGACGAAATTGCCGAAGAGATAAGGGAACGGTGGAATGAGATCGACCGGAACTCTGCACAGAGAGTTGTTGAAGGAACATGGAATCAGGAAGTTCCGATACGATTTTGAGCTTATGCGCCGTAAAACCGCGGCATTATAAAAAAAGAACGCGGTGCCGCAGATCATGTGCGGCGCCGCGCCGATTTTTTGAGGACAGCCGCCGAAAACAGCGGCAGTCATATATCATATAAGAATAGCGAGGCATTTATGCGAAAAAAACAAATTATCACGCTGCTTTTTGCAGTATGTATACTGACAGCATGCGCGGATACGTCCGATAAATATAAGACCCCCGATTTCAGCTTTGACGAGCCGTTCAGCTCCGATTACAGTTCTTTTTCGGCAGTTGAAAGCTCATCTGAAAGCAGGGGAGAAAGTTCGTCAGAAAGCAAAGGCGAAAGCTCATCAGAAGAGTTCTCGTCCGAAAGTTCGGCCGTTCAAAGCTCGTCGGACGGAGATATTCAAAGTTCAGTACAAGGCTCGTCGGTGAGTTCAACAAAAACTCTGCCCCAGAGTTCTAATTCTTCGGAAGAAATGTCCGAAGCAGTAACAGACATTCTGCTTGACCCGATAAACGAGAGGACTATCTCCTGCAATAAAAATATAATTACAATGACAGGAACGGTATGCGAGGGTTTTAAACCCTCGATAAGCATTCCGCATACGGAAAAATATACCGTTTCAAACGGGATATTTACTTATACTGCCGTTATCAGAGAAAATTTTACGGGATACGGAAATATTTCGGTCATAAAAGACGGGAATATACGGATATATGCACAAAAGGGAAATGTCGAAGTCGTGAGGTCGGCTGAGGCTGAAGAAGCGAATGAAAAGGCGGTAAAGGGAGCTATCGACCAGCCAATGGCTCAGGTCGCGGAATATATTGCCGTAAATGCCGACAAAGAAAAGATAACTGAGATACTCGGAAAGATAACCGAACTCAGCGACAAGATATGCGAAGGCCTGAACAACGATTATGACAAACTCCGCGCCATATCACAGTGGGTATCGGCGAATATTTATTACGACTATAAGGCGTATGGCGAGGGTGTTCCCGCAGAAACGCTGACGCTCGAATATATGCTTGAAAATTCGTCGAGCGTCTGCGGAGGATATTCAAATATGACGTCCGCGCTTGCGGCAGTTCAGGGAATAAAGGTCTATAACGTCCACGGAAGCGCGGTAAATAACGGCTATACATTTGCCGAAAAAAGCAGCGGCGAATATCACGAATGGAACTTTGCGCTTTTAGACGGAAGGGTCGTTTGGATAGATTCGGGCTGGAACAGCTATTGTTATCGTTACAGCGACGGAAGATATAAAAACGGCGGTATCGGCGTAAAATATTTTGATATAAGCGCAGAAGCTCTTTCGCAAAATCATAAGGCAAAATATGCCGAATATCGGGATTATTTTAAAGTTCTTGACGAGATGTAATCCGTAAAACAAGCGAGCGAAAGGAAAAAATATGATAACAGCGGACTTTCACACACACTCATATTTTTCGGGCGACAGCGACGAGCCGAGCAGGGAGATGATAGCCTCGGCGGCGCAGAAGGGTCTGAAAATATTGTGCCTGACAGAGCATTATGATATGGATTACCCGAACGGCGAGTTCGAGCTGAATGTCGAGGAGTACAAAAGCGAGATAATGAGGCTGAAAGAAGAATTTTCTGGAAGCATAGAGGTGCTTTTCGGCGTCGAGCTGGGGGTCATGGGATACCTTTCCGAAAGGCTGAAGAAATTTGTAAACGGAAAGGGATTTGATTTTATAATCGCTTCTTCTCATCTTGTAAACGGAAAAGACCCGTATTATCCCGAATATTTTGAAAGCATGGGGACAAAAAACGGGCTTGAAAAATATTTTGAAAGCATTTCGGAAAATCTTAGCGCATTTACTGATTTTGATGTTTACGGACACCTTGATTATGCGGCGAGATATTCGCCCGAAAAAGCTTACGACCCGCTAAACTTCCGCGATATTATCGAAGAGATACTGAAAAAGATAATTGCAATGGGCAAAGGAATAGAGATAAATACGGCGGGATTGAGGACGCTCGGCTATGTCCACCCGCATGAATTTATTCTCAAACGCTATAAAGAGCTTGGCGGGGAGATAATAACCGTCGGGTCTGACGCACACGAAAGAACTCGCGTCGCAGACGGTTTTGATAAAGCAAAAGCGGCTCTTAAAGCCGCCGGGTTCAACTATTATGCAATATTCAGGCAAAGAAGACCCGAATTTATAAAGCTCGATTAGGCGCGAAATCGAAGTATTCATTTCCTAACTTTTCAAACTCAACATTCCCGTTGCAGGCGTCCGTGAGCTTTTCTTTTAATTCATCTGCGAATTGTTCTTTTACATAGACGGTTATCTTAACGTTGTCCTCGAATTTTTCATCTGCTGTTATGACGCAGAGTTCGCTGAAGATCTTCGCAAGTTTTCCGTACATAGAGTAATCCGTTCGGATTTCAGCCTTTACCGCGCTCGCCATTTCCTTTATCTTTGCCGCCGCGACAGCTTCCGCCGCGGCTCTTGTATATGCGCGTACAAGTCCTCCCGCTCCGAGAAGTATTCCTCCAAAATACCTCGTCACCACACAGCATACTTCCGAAAGCCCCTCTTTTTGCAATACCTCGTAGATTGGAACTCCCGCCGTTCCCTGCGGTTCGCCGTCGTCTGAATGACGCGCGCCGCCGTCCTTTAAGATATACGCATAACAGTTGTGGCGGGCTTTGCGGTGCATTGCCCTTATCTTCTCAATAAACTCACACGCTTCTTCGTCGCTCTCAACATGAGAAAGATAACCTATAAACTCCGATCTTTTCTCCTCAAACCGCGCTTCTGCGCGCCCCTCAACGGTTTTATATTCCATTTTACCCCTTATAATGATAAGCCTCTCGGTTTGTCGGTCATTGCGTCAAAGCTCTTTTTCGGGCACTGAGCCGCCTGAGATAAGAGCCGTTAAGCGCCGCATGATTTTGACCGCCGCCGAGAGCTGTCATCTGTTTAATATCCAACAATTACCGCTCGTTAAACCGCAGTTATACAAATTCACGCGCATCAGACGACGCGCGTGAAGTTTGTTTATGAAACAAAACGATTTCAGCGAAACGGAATTATTTTCCGAGATTATAACGCTTATTAAATCTGTCAACGCGTCCGCCGCTGTCAACGAGCTTCTGCTTGCCCGTGAAGAAAGGGTGGCACTTTGAGCAAATTTCAACTCTTATGTC
>CANRDI010000045.1 GCA_947629335.1 uncultured Clostridia bacterium
AGGTGAAATTCAGCATTTGAAAAAGTGCGGAATTTCGGTATTTTTTAGTGTTGATAAGGTGATGCGTAGGGCGTTCCCGTGGCGAAAATAATATTGCCGCTGTGATTTTCGTTTAGCCACTGTGTTTTCATTAAAATATCCTCGCTTTTTTGTGCGGGGGTAGACTGTACGCCTGCAACGTTGTTCATCTTTGTAAAGACAAGACCGTTTTTGTAGTTGTGCGCTTCATCTACGATAAGCGCGTCAAAGCCGAGTTCCTCAAAACAAAGCGAGGTGTCTTTTTCTTTTGCGTTAAGTAGCTTCTCAATTTTAGCCTTTACGCGCTTTTTCTGTATTTCAAGGTCTTTTATACTGAGGTAAGAACCGTGTGATGTGCGTGCTTCTATCAGACCTTTTTCTATCTTTGCAAGCTCCTTTTTCAGAAAACTTTCACGATACTCCATTGACATCGGGATCTTCTCAAACTGCTGATAAGACATTATAACTGCGTCATAATTTCCCGTACAGCAGCGACCTATAATTTCTGCCTCCTATCCTTTGTGAAATCTTTTTCTGTTGCGGTGAGGATGTGCGCTTGCGGGTATAACCTCATCCATTCTGCTGCCATTTGTCCCACAAGATGTTTCGGAACGACTACACAGGCTTTGTTTATAAGTCCGAGCCGCTTTTTCTCCATTGTTGCCGCCACCATTTCAAAGGATTTACCCGCCCCGACGCAATGCGCCAAAAGTGTATTGCCGCCGAATTTTGCTCTCATTACTGCGTTTTGCTGATGAGGATTAAGTTTAATGGACGGCGACATCTGCGGAAAAGACTGATGAGAGCCGTCGTATTCACGTCCGACAATGCTGTTAAACAGCTCGTTGTATCTTGCAACGTACTTTTCACGGCGCGCGGGGTCTTCCCACAACCACCGCTTAAATGCCTCTTTCATTTCCTTTGCTTTTACCGCCGCAAGTTCTGTTTCCTTTCGATTGACAACATATTTTTCATTGCCGTTATTATCAAGCGTTTTATCGCGCACAACACAGCCTCTGTTATTGAGCAGATTTTCAAATATCTCATAACTGCGCATACGTTTTGTGCCGTAAGTAGACGTAGCTGCAATAGAGCAGTCGTAAGTTTTAGGCACTTTGTATTCTCCATTGTATGTGCGGATAATGCTTTCGTTGATATTTGCCTTTGCGTATTCACGCAAAAACTGTGTATAATCGCTTGTATCTACCCACGGTACACCTATACGCGCTGTTATTTCTCCCGCTGTTATTGTAGGCGGGAGCGTTTTTTCGAGCGCGGCAACATTACGCGCAAACATTTCATTGTTTTTTGCGGCTGCTTGCGCCGTGCGGAGTTTTTCGCGTACATTCCCCGACAGATATTCGGAGGCTTCTTCATATCCCTCATAAGAATTGTCGGGATCATATTTTTCGGGATCGAGGTAAATAAGCTCTTGTGAAATAAGCTGATTGCATATATCTTCCGCATTTTTTCCACAAAGCTCTGCCATATACGGTATATCCAATCTGCCTTTAAGGTCAAGGGAAATCTGCATTGCTTCTTGCTCGTTTTCAGCTTTGGTTATTTTTATGATAGGCTTTATTGTCCGTTTAAAGAAAATGTCCGTTTTTTCGACGGTTTTAGTTTCCGAATTGACATTTTCCAAAGCGGAAAGCGTATTATAGTCATCATCATCACAGAATACGGATTTGTTCGGAGAGCTGTTTATACTGCCGAATTGCTTGATAAAATCGTCGTATTTTCTGTTGAGTTCACCTTGTATAACAGCAAGTTCTTCGTCGCTGCACCCCTCAGATTGAGCTGTGATAAGAGTACGCATTGTGTTTCGCAGCTCGTGCATTCCTTTCATACGTTCGAGCTTTGTGCCTGTTTCGCGTACTTTTGTCATTATGTTATTTTCACGATAATACATTTCACCGTCTACAAGACCGAAAGTAAAATTGCGAACATCATCTGTTGCAGGAATTACACCGCGTTCTTTTTCGCTTCGTTCCTCGCGCTTATGTACAATATGTTCTGCGTGTATTCTGGAAACTGCTTTTTCAAGCTGTTCTGAGAGGACTGCGCCCTCAATCGGCGTACAAGTTGTATCATTGACATTCCCGTACATCTTTTCGGAATATTCCATTTTACCGAGTATCATTTCGGGGTGTTCGATATAATAGTTGTTTACGGGAATACCGTCGCTGTTATTGCTTGTATAACACCAATCGGGCAATTCTACCGCCATTTTCTCGCGCTTTCGTAGAAAGATAATATCGGTTGTTACTTCGGTGTTTGCAACGCCCTTGAAAGCGTTATTCGGCAGTCTGATCGCGCCGATTAAATCTGCTCGTTTTGCTATATATTCACGAGCACCTGTGTTCGCTTTGTCAAGCGTTCCTTTTGATGTTATAAACGCTATAATTCCGTTCGGCGCGACCTTATCGAGAGCTTTCGCAAAGAAATAGTCGTGTATGAGAAAATGCTCCTTGTCATACCGCTTGTCAGCTACGCTGTAACTGCCGAACGGAACATTTCCTATAGCAGCGTCAAAATAGTTGTCCGAAAAGTCGGATTTTTCAAAAGCATTGACTTGAATATCCGCATTTTGATACAACTGCTGTGCAATTCTGCCCGAAATGCTGTCAAGCTCTGACCCTTTCAGCCTGCTGTTTTCACGGATATTTTCAGGCATAGCACCAAAGAAATATCCGACACCCATTGCAGGCTCAAGAATATTGCCGCCCTCAAAACCGAGGTTTTCCAAGCCTTTGTAAATCGCTTTAATTACTTCGGGAGAAGTATAGTGTGCATTAGGTGTCGAGGCTCTGGCAGAGGTGTATTCCTCGTCTGTCAGCAGTCCTTTTAATTCGGCATATTCTTTCTTCCATTGTTGATTTTGATCGTCGAACGCCTGCGGAATACCGCCCCAACCGACATATTTTGAGAGCGTTTCCTGTTCGGCGGGAGTTGCAAGGCGGTTCTCGCTTTCAACAGCTTTCAGTACCTTTATAGCTGCGACATTCGCCGCGTATTTCGACTTCTGACCGCCCTCGCCGAGATGTTCGTCTGTAATGGTAAAATCGTGCTTTTCAGCACTATCCACAGGTTTTTCAATGCCCTCAGAGCGTGGAGAGAGGTCTATTACAATATCCCGAAGTTTTGGAGATGTGTCCTCTATAAGGTTGAGTTGTTCGCCGATATTTTCCTGCTCCCTGTACTGTCTATCAAGTTCTTCGTGGCGGTCAAACTCTTGACGTGCGGCGGTTATCAATGCGTCACCGAGCGTTTCCCAACTATGTGTAATCTCAAAGTCGCCTTTGGTACGGAAAATCATTCCGCTGTCGGTTGTTTCAGTAGATATATCAATATGACCTATACCGTCAGCGTAAAATTCAATATGCGATATATTGCCGTAAATCTTCTGCGCAAGCTCTGCGCGAATATCCTCGCCGTTGTTATAACGGGAAGTAAGATTTTCAAAATCGTCTGCACTAAGTCCTGCACCGATTTTCCAAGAGTTGCTCAAACCGCTATATTTCGGGGCGTTATCGTAATCAAAGAGTTTATCGCCTAAATCGTCCATTTCATCACTTGCAAGTTGGTTTTCTGCCAACAAAGTCAGATTGTCGGTTAGAGTGCGCCTTGCCTTTCTTTCGTCAATAGAGAGGTAGAAATCGGGTATTTCTGCAAATCCAAAGCTATCAACATAATTCGCTGTCAGTTTTCCGTCCTGCCTTACAGTTACAATATCCCCGACAGAGAGCGAGTGACCGCGAAAATCGGCGGGGCGGTTTGTATTGAATTTAGCGTATATATCTTCGAGCGTTTCGCCGTCTTTAAGTCTGCCGCGATAAACTTCAAGATAATTTTCGCGGTCTACATACAGTCCTCTTTTCTGCAAATCGGAAAGCGAAGAAAAGCGGTAGTCCCTCAAAATATCGTTCCCGTTCCGTTCCGCATCTTCGGGCGTAAAAAGCTGTAAGATTGTGTATGTAGGCTCGACCACCGCAGAGAGCCTATTTCTATCCCACTTGCCACTTCTAAAAGAAAAATCCTCGTTGTTTGCGGTAAATTTCTGTGCGCATTCCTTAAAAGAGGGATCGTCAATGTCCACAAGTTCCGTTTTGGCAACGTGTGTCAGAGTCTCAGATACATTGCTCTCGAACAAGTTATCGAAAAGCTGGTCGAAAGTGAAGTGATTATACACAAGTTGCCCGCCCTTGTCGCTGTCGGGATTATAGTAAATCCACGTCACGCTTTCGTTTTCTTTGTTGATATAAAACTTGTCTATATTGTCGGGCAATTCAAGCGGCTTCTCGCTTTCTGTTTTTGGCTCTGCCGCTTTGCGCGCTTGCTCAAGTAATGGTATGATTGCACCGTACTTTTGAGAATATTGCGACAGAAAATCAATAACGCCGCCGTCACCGTCACCAATGTCCTGCCGTTCGGTAAATGATGTTCCGTTTGGCAAGTTTAAAGTGAATTTCACCTTGTCATATCCCGTATATCTGATGAAATCTTCGTCTTTGGAGTTATACCATTTATCTAACGAACCATATTTTTCAATGGCGGCTTTTGCTCCCGCAACACTCTCATCATCAGCTTGTTTCATTAAACGGTCAAACTCATAAACGGAATAGGTTTTACCGTCCTCAAATGCGTTGCTTTCACTCCACACACAGGTAATTGTAGGAAGATTTTCAAAAGAAAAAGCGGAGGAATTAACCTCCGCTTCTTGCTCTTTGTGAGAATTATCTTCCTCGTTCAGAACGGGTATTTGTCCGAGTTCGGGTCGGTCGAGATCTCTTCTTCCCACGGAAGATATATCAGTTCCGTTTCCACGCGATGTATCCACATCAGTCTGAATGTTTCCTCCCATTCGGATATTTCCTTGAACGTCATCGGGCGCGGGGTTCTCTGCTGATACTCTTTCCTCACTATATCGTACAACTCCTGTGCCTGTTTGTCTATCCTGCGGGGTATCAGTTCCCAATCCAGACCGAAGTCTTTCATTCGTTCCGCCTGTTCCGGATATGTTTCCTCCATAAACTTCCGCCACTGTCTCCCGAAGCGTCCTATCGGCTCTTTCATCAGCTCTTCCTGTTCGGGCGTCGGCTGAAACTCTTCCAGATATACGAACCATTTCGGGTGGAGCTTGTACGTCTTGCCGTTCACCGTCTTGTATTCCGGGTAGAACATCTTGTCCTCTTCGCACCAGATCTGTTTGATTTCGTCTTGCTCGTTCATTTTCAATACTCCTTTCAGCATTTATGACGTTGATTTCCTTTTCCATTTGCGATAAAACCGTTTTGGAGGTCATTTGCACAAATTCGATGAACATTTCCGCGCGGTCGGGTTTTATCATTTTTAAAGCCGATAAGTCAAGCGGATTGCTTTTATACTTATAACTTCCGCCCCATTCGCACCG
>CANRDI010000046.1 GCA_947629335.1 uncultured Clostridia bacterium
TGCGGGGAAAACTCTTGTTTTCCCCGCACCCTTTAGCGCTAAGCTTCGCTTGTTTCGCGGCTTCGCCGCGACCAGAGGGAAAAACTTTTTTGAAAAAAAGTTTTTCCCTCTGGACTTCCTTTTCAAAAAACTTTCGTGCCGCGCCTTTTGGCGCGGTCGGAAAGCGGAAACGTTTTCCATTACTGCAAGTAACATAAAAGTTTTGAAAAGGGGGTTGGGGAAAACTTTTTCAAAAGTTTTCCCCCAAAGAATTTCAAAAAACTTTCGTGCCGCCGCTTGCGCGGCGGTCGGAAAGCGGAAACGTTTTCCTTTACTGCAAGTAACATAAAAGTTTTGAAAAGGGGTTTGGGGGAAAACTTTTTTAAAAGTTTTCCCCCAAAAATTTGAAGCGCGTTATTTGCTCCTGAAAAATTTTTTCAGCTTATGTTCTGTGTTGAGAATATTGACGAGAATTCCAAACGTTTGCAATATCGCTGCTCCGGTCACTGTCCACACAAACACGTTTTCCTCTAATCTTAGAAGAATACCTGCAACGCTTACGCCTGCCGACAAAACGAGTATAACGACATGAGTAAAAAACGTAGTTTTTCCGAAATAGATTTGCGCGAACGCCCAACTTTCGGGCGATTTTTTTGCAAGTTTTGACTTATAGGCAAACTCCGTCATATATTTAGGCTGCAATCTCCAGATAAGCCCCGCCACGATCATTACAGTGATCGGTTCAAGCAGCATACATATTCCGCAGATGATATAATCCGTTGATATTTCATTCATCTTTAGCTCTCTTTCTGTGCTTTACGCACTCCGTCAGCAGATATTCTATCTGCCCGTTTATCGAGCGGAAATCGTCCTCAGCCCACTTCGCAAGCTCCGCGTAGAGAGTAGGCGAGAGCCTGAGCGGAACTTGTTTTTTCTGCTCTTTTTCGGGCGTTTTGTTTTCGTTCAAGCTCTCCATTTCCTTTCTGTTTTGTTATTGTTTTTGACAACGCGATCTTTGTTGTCATTCGCTTTGTTTTTCATTCCCGCGCTTTTTCCTGCAAAGAAATACCGCAAACAGTATCATCATCACGTCAAGCGCCGCCATTATTGCATAGACGACAGCAATTGACTTTATTATTCCGACCTGGTACATCGCAGCTCCTGCGTCAAGCAGCGCGTGAAGTATTATCGCGGCAGGGAAGAGCAAGGGCTTTTTCGCGCTGACGCTTTTTGCAACAATGACCGATAAACAAACGTGCGCAGTCATTGCTAAGAGCCGCTCAAACAGCGAAAGCGCTCCGAGAGCGGGAGTTATTCCCGCAATTGCATTAAGCTGCGCTGAAAGCTGTTCTTTAACGTCAGCTCCCGCGCCTGTCATCTCGGCAAACTTGTCAAATCCCATTGAGTTTACCATTGCCGCGACAGAAACATACGAAATATAATTAAATCCGATAAGTATCGCAAATTCCGCGCCGCCGTGACCCAATCCGCCTAAAATTGCCGTTTGTGTGTTCAGCTTGTTGCGAAACAGCTTACAGACAATAAACCGCCCCGTTTCCTCGAAAATTCCCGCCGCAAGCGCGCCGTATATCACATAACCGACCGCCGACTTTCCGACTATCGGAATCATTACCTTGTGCAGCAACTGTTCAAGCGACATAGCGAACAGCACGAACACTCCCGCCCCAATCGCCGCAGACGGTTTCCAGGCCGCCTTTAATTTTACGCAGCCTATAACGATAATCGCCGCGGGAAGCAGCACCCCCACCGCTCCGCAAACAGCGAGAGTTATAATTACGTCATTTGTAAAGAACATTTTCAGAACCTCGGTTTATCAGTAAATCGACCCGCTGTTTACTATCGGCTGAGCGTCTTTGTTTCCGCAGAGAACGACAAGCAGATTGCTTACCATTTGCGCTTTGCGCTCTTCGTCAAGCTCGCACACCTTGCTGTCCGAAAGTTTTTGCAGAGCCATTTCAACCATTCCGACTGCGCCGTCTACTATCTTCTGACGGGCTTCGATAATTGCCGTTGCCTGTTGGCGCTGGAGCATTGCCGCGGCTATTTCCTGAGCATAAGCAAGGTGAGTTATTCTTGCCTCGATTATCTCCAGCCCCGCAACTTCAACCCTCTCCTGAAGCAGCGCTTTCAGCTTTTCCGAAACCTCTACAGACGAGCCGCGAAGCGTTTTCTCGTCAGTGTCCGTGCTGTCATAAGGGTACAATCTCGCAACATCTCTGAGCGTCGAGTCAGCCTGTATTGAAAGAAACGTAGTGAAGTTGTCGACATTGAAAACAGCCTTTGCCGTATTTACAACGCGCCACGTCACCACTATCCCCACTTCAATGGGGTTTCCTAAAAGGTCGTTTATCTTCTGCTTTTTGTTGTCGTGGGTCATAGTTTTAAGCGAGATTTTTCTGCTGATAGTCGGAACTAAAACTACAGCGTTCGCGGACGACTCGTCAAAATGTTTCGGCGAAACAGCCGAAGCGAAGATATTTACGAAATAAAAGCCCTCTTTTTTGAGAGTACCTATGTACTTTCCGAAAAGCGTAAACACAAACGCCTCGTTCGGGCGGATTATTTTAAGCCCCAGAAACAGCGTCCAGCCAAACGCAAGCCAGATAATGCACACCGCCATAAGAATACCGGCTAAAACGCTGCTGCCGTATGAGTTGTCGAGCTGTATTCCCGCGAATATCACGCCGCCTACAGCGCACAAATACAGCACTATCGTAAGTATCAGCACAAGCCAGCCGCTTTTTGCTTTAAGCTCTTTTTCCTCATAAATTACTTTTTTGTCCATAACAAAGCCTTCTTTCGTAATTAAATTGATATCAATTTGATATCTTAATAATATTATACAACCCCTTTTCATTTTTGTCAAGGGGATTTAAAAAATTTTTTTGCAGAAATTCATCTCTTGATTTTACGCCGCTGAACTTTGCCAAAAATTCCCGCGGCATTTAAAATCTTTTTGAAAGCTGCATATGTTCACGCATTTGCGCTGTTTTGTACTGCTGTTGTCAAAATGAAAAGTATTTGAAAAAAATTTAAAAATTATTGACAATTTGAGCAAAAAGTGATAAAATAATACTGTAGTTTTTGGTTAATTATGTACTATACAAAATAAAGGAGATAATTATATGAAGAAACAAATGGGACTTGATAAAAAGATAACCCTCTTTGTAAGCGCGCTTACCGCGTTAATGCTTATCATTTCTTCGACAGTAAGCTATCTCATAACTTACAACATGGTTTCAAACGAAAGCGAAGCAAAAATTATAAACGAACTTAAACATCAGGCGGCAGTGCTTGACGACTGGCTTGAAAAACAAGAAGTTATCGTTTCCGACGTTGCGGCGATAACTGCCTCGCTGAAGCCCGACGTAAGCGACCTTGTGACGGTATTGCAGGCGGCGTGCGATAACTCCGGCGGGATAATGTTTACTTCTTACGTTTCCTATCCTCGTAACGAAACGCATTTTAACGTTCCGACAGAGCTTCCCGCAGAATTTGACGCAACGCAAAGAAGCTGGTACTTGGACGCTGTTGCAGCAAACGGAGAGCCTATATGCACTTCGCCCTATATTGACGCGGCGAGCGGAAATATGGTAATAACCATTGCGAACGCGGGTTATTCGTCAGACGGACAGCTTTACTGCGTCGCAGGCGGCGATATTTACATAGATACTTTTATCGGTATCTGCGAGCAGATAGACATTTCCGACAACGCATATCCGTTTTTGATAGACGATCAGGGAAATATCCTTGTACACAAAGACGACAGCTATCTCCCGAAAATTGAAGGCGACAGCTCTACATACACGAACGTTGCTGACATTCCCGCATATCAGACAAAAACGGAAATGGATACCATTACAATAAAGCGGGATTATGACGGAAAAGTCAGAGCATTGGGCGCGGTTGAGCTGAGAAACGGCTGGACGCTCGGTTATGCTATCGATTATACAACTTATGTAAGCGGACTTACGTCGCTTATCATTATGCAGCTTGTTATTGCAGTCGCAGGAGTGGTTGTTATAGCGCTTGTAAGCGTTATCATAATAAAGAATTGCTTAAAGCCCGTGGACGAATTGTCGGTTGCTGCGGAAAATATGGCGAAAGGAAACCTCGGCTATATTCATACATATCAGGGCAACGACGCTGTAGGAAGACTTAGCTCCAATCTCCAGGCAACGAACATTGCACTGAAGAGTTATGTTGACGACATTTCACAAAATCTCTCGCGTATGAAAGACGGCGATTTCAACGTCAAGTTCGGCGCGGAGTATATCGGCGACTTCGCTTCAATAAAGGATTCGATAGAGCAGATATCCGTTTCCATAGGTTCTGTCATTGATGGCATAAGCACTGCCTCGGCAGAGGTGAACACGGGCGCGACACGCGTTTCCGAAACTGCTTCGGAGCTTTCTTCGGGCGCGAATGAACAGACTGAGACTGTAAACCAAATGAGCTATATTGCCGACAAGTTTATGTCGCTGACAAAGGAAAACGGCGACAGCGCGGAAAAGGCTCTGTTCTATTCAAATCAGACGGGAGATGCTGTTGCTGCAAGCAACGAGAGCATGAAAGACCTGTTGCAGTCAATGGAGCAGATAACCGAAATGTCTACGCAAATTGAAAAGATCATAAAGACAATTGACGATATTGCGTTTCAGACCAATATTCTGGCGCTCAACGCGTCTATTGAAGCCGCAAGAGCGGGAACAGCGGGCAAGGGTTTTGCAGTCGTAGCTGACGAGGTAAGAAACCTTGCGTCGAAGTCCGCCGAAGCTGTAAGCGGAACAACAGAACTTATTTACAGCACAGCGGAGGCAATTGAAAAAGGCTCGAAGATAGCAAATGAAACGGCGGCGTCGCTTGAGGCTGTAACCGAGAAGTCAAAAGAGGTTGATAAGCTTGTTGCGAGGATCTCGGCGGCATGTTCCGAGCAGAGCAAAAATGTTTCCGAAATAAACGAGAAGATCGGAATTATCTCGGCTGTGGCGAAGAGAAACTCCGAAACGGCACAGGAAAGCGCTTTGTCGAGCGAAGAACTCAACAATCAGGCGAGAACGCTCGAAACGCTTCTTGAAAGATTTAAGTAAAAACTGACAGCTTTGGGGGAAAACTTTTGAAAAAGTTTTCCCCCAAACCCCTTTTCAAAACTTTTATGTTACTTGCAGTAAAGGAAAACGTTTCCGTTTTTCCGACCGTCGCGCAAGCGGCGGAAAGAAAGTTTTTTGAAGGAGAGTCCAGAGAGGAAACTTTTTTTCAAAAAAGTTTCCTCTCTGGTCGCGGCGAAGCCGCG
>CANRDI010000047.1 GCA_947629335.1 uncultured Clostridia bacterium
CTTGAGCCTGCAATGGGTGTCGGATATTTCTTTGGTGCTATGCCTGAAAATATCCGTGAAAACAGCAGGCTGAAAGGATCAGAGCTTGACAGCATATCGGGCAGAATTGCACAGCAGTTGTATCAGAACGCGGACATTCAAGTCAAAGGTTTTGAAAAATCCGACTTTTCGGATAACTATTTCGACGCTGCTATAGGAAATGTTCCGTTCGGTAGCTACAGCGTAGCTGACAAAAGGTATGACAGAGAGCATTTTCTGATACACGACTACTTCTTCGCGAAAACGCTCGATAAAGTCGCGCCGAACGGGATTATAGCGTTTGTAACTTCAAAAGGAACGCTTGACAAAGCGAACTCCAGCGCTCGTGAATATATTGCAAAACGAGCAGATTTAATCGGCGCGATCAGACTGCCGAATAACGCTTTCAAGGGTGTTGCAAACACCGAAGTAACAACCGATATTATCTTCCTGCAAAAGCGCGAGAAAATGGCGGTAGAATTGCCCGATTGGTGCTATACAAGCAAAAACAGCGACGGTATTCCCGTAAACAACTATTTTATAGACCACCCCGAAATGATACTCGGTAAAATGGAATATTCCGAAAAAATGTACGGGAATGCTAATGATACAACTTGTATGCCGATTGAGGGCGCAGTCCTCTCGGAACAGCTTGACAAAGCAGTTTCCAGAATACACGCCGAACATATTGTGCAAAAGCGCGAAGAAAAGAGCGAAAAAGAGCGTGGTATTATTCCTGCAACAGATGATGTTCGCAATTTTACTTTCGGTCTTGTAGAAGGTGAAATGTATTATCGCGAAAATAACATAATGACCAAAGTACGCGAAACAGGTACAAAGCTCGATCGTATGAAAGAGCTGCACGAACTGCGAAATATAATGCGTACTCTTATCAATGCTCAGTCTGAGGGTTGTAATGATGAAGAACTTGCCGCTATACAAAGTGAACTGAATAAAAAATATGACAGTTTTGTTAAACAATTCGGCAATATAAGCAGTTCTCCTAACAAATCTGTATTCAGCGATGATGATGACTATAATACGCTTTCCGCTTTGGAAAATGTCAATCCCGAAACAAAAACCGTAGAAAAAGCGGACATTTTCTTTAAACGGACGATAAAGCCGAACGTGGCAATCACCAAAGCTGAAAACGAACAAGAAGCAATGCAGATTTCCCTTGACCTTAAAGGCAGATTAGATATACCGTATATGGCAGAGCTTTGTGGAGAAAATGCGGAGGATATATGCAATCAACTTATTTCACACGACCTTATTTACCTCAATCCCGAAAAATATGATCCCGACAATCCTTATAAGGGCTATGAAGAAACCTCCGAATATTTGTCGGGGAATGTCCGCGAAAAACTGCGCAAAGCGCAAACAGCCGCAAAAAATAATGAAATGTTTGCGCGTAATGTTGCCGCGCTCGAAAAAGCGCTACCGCCTACAATTACAGCGGGAGAAATAACGGCGCGTATTGGTGTACCGTGGGTTGATACAAGCGATTATACACAGTTTTTGCGTGAATACGCAAAGGCAAATATCAGCGAAACTATTATACGCACATACAACGGAGAATACAAAGTGCCTAAGACTTATGACTGCTCTATTGCAGCTACGTCCACTTACGGTACAAAACGTATGCGCAGTTACGAGATTTTTGAAAATCTTCTCAATAACAGGGGCTGTATTGTTCGCGACAAAATACGCGATAATAACGGCAATGAAAAATACGTTGTCAACAGGAAAGAAACCGAACTTGCGGCGGCAAAAGCAAGGGAAATGAAAGATGCTTTTAAACGGTGGTTGTGGGAAGATCCCGCACGCCGTGAAAAGTACGTCACGAGATACAACGAGCTGTTTAACAGTATCGTTGGGCGAGAATATGACGGATCACATCAGTCTTTCCCGCAGATGTCACCGTCTATAAGTCTTAATCCTCACCAGAAAGACGCAATTATGAGAGCAAAATTCGGCGGCAACACCTTGTTGGCGCATTGCGTCGGCGCAGGTAAATCCTTTGAAATGGTGGCGGCAACAATGGAGAAAAAGCGGCTTGGACTTATAAACAAAGCCTGTGTAGTCGTTCCGAAACATCTTGTGGGACAAATGGCAGCGGAATGGATGAGGTTGTACCCACAATCGCATATTCTCACCGCAACAGAAAAAGATTTCACAAAGGATAGGAGACAGAAATTTATAGGTCGCTGCTGTACGGGTAATTATGACGCAGTTATAATGTCTTATCAGCAGTTTGAGAAGATACCGATGTCAATGGAATATCGTGAAAGTTTTCTGAAAAAGGAGCTTGCAAAGATAGAAAAAGGTCTGATAGAAGCACGCTCATCACACGGTTCTTACCTCAGTATAAAAGACCTTGAAATACAGAAAAAGCGCGTAAAGGCTAAAATTGAGAAGCTACTTAACGCAAAAGAAAAAGACACCTCTCTTTGTTTTGAGGAACTCGGCTTTGACGCGCTTGTCGTAGATGAAGCCCACAACTACAAAAACGGGCTTGTTTTTACAAAGATGAACAATGTTGCAGGCGTACAGTCTACCCCCGCTCAGAAAAGCGAGGATATTTTGATGAAAACGCAGTGGCTTAACGAAAATCACAGCGGCAATATTATTTTCGCCACGGGAACGCCCGTCAGCAACTCTATGGTTGAATTATACACAATGCAACAGTATCTTCGTCCGGATCTGCTTCAAAAAGCAGGGCTGCAAAATTTCGACGATTGGGCTTCGACATTCGGCGAAGTAGTATCACAGCTCGAAATGAAACCCACAGGCGACGGATACCGTACCAAGAACAGGTTTGCGAAATTTGCAAATCTGCCCGAACTTATGGCAATGTACAAAGAATTTGCCGACATCAGAACTGCGGAAATGCTAAAGTTGCCTGTTCCCGAAATTGTGGGAGGAAAACCTCAGACAATAAAAGCAGAACCCGATGAGTTTCAAAAGGCTTATATGCAAGTCCTTTCGGAACGCGCCAAGAGAATTCAGGACGGCGCAGTAGATCCGTCTGAAGATAATATGCTTAAAATTACAAACGAAGCTCGCCTGCTCGGTCTGGACGCTCGATGTATAAACCCCGAAGCAGAAAACACGCCAAACAGCAAGGTTAATTTATGCATTAACAAAATTATGGAGATATATAACAAAACAACCGAGCAAAAAGGCGTACAGGCTGTTTTCTGCGACATCGCAGTAAACGGTGATGACGGCAAATTTTCGGTATACGATTATATCAAAGAAGAATTAGAGCGTCGAGGTATACCTAAAGATGAAATCTGTACAGCAGCTGACGCTAAAGACCAGAAACAGCGCGAAGAAATGTATGCAGAGCTGCGGTCGGGTACAAAACGCATTGTAATAGCATCTACATCAAAAATGGGAACGGGCGCTAACATTCAAACGCGGCTTGCGGCTCTACATCATCTCGACATACCTTGGAAACCGTCTGACCTTGAGCAAAGGAACGGACGTATTCTGCGGCAGGGCAACACTTTTAAGCAAGTCGAGATATACAATTACGTTACCGAGGGAACGTTCGACGCTTATATGATGAATATAATCGTCAACAAGCAGAAATTTATTTCTCAGCTTATGAGTGGAAAAACTCCTGCAAGAACTTGTGAGGACGTTGACGAGGCAGTGCTTAATTACTCCGAGATACAAGCTATCGCTTCTGGAGATCCACGAATAAAAGAAAAAATCGAGCT
>CANRDI010000048.1 GCA_947629335.1 uncultured Clostridia bacterium
TACGGCTCCGTCTTTGCCCAGGAAGCAAAAGCCGCGGGCAAATCAGTCCTTGTCATTGACAAGCGCCCCAACATCGGCGGCAACGTCTATACTGAAAAAATCGAGGGCATAAACGTTCACAAATACGGCGCACATATTTTCCACACTAACAATAAAACCGTCTGGGAATATGTAAACCGTTTCGCAGAGTTTAACCGTTTCACGAACAGCCCTGTTGCGAATTACAAGGGCGAGTTGTACTCAATGCCGTTTAATATGTACACCTTCAATAAAATGTGGGGAGTTGTAACACCCGAAGAAGCGGCAGCAAAAATAGATGAACAGCGTAAAGAAATAACAAGTGAGCCTAAAAACCTTGAAGAACAGGCAATCTCGCTTGTCGGTCGCGACATTTACGAAAAGCTTGTAAAAGGTTACACGGAAAAGCAATGGGGACGCGATTGCAAAGAGCTACCCGCGTTTATTATCAAGCGCCTGCCTGTGCGTTTAACTTTCGATAATAATTACTTTAATGCACTTTATCAGGGTATTCCAGTAGGCGGCTATACGAAGATGATCGAAAAAATGCTTGAAGGCATTGAAGTCCGCCTTGGTGTCGATTATCTTGAAAACAAAGAGGAATTAGACCAGCTCGCGGAGAAGGTTGTTTACACTGGACCGATAGACGCATATTTTGGTTACCAGTTGGGTTATCTGGAGTATCGCTCTGTTCGCTTTGAAAATGAAATTCTTGACAAACCTAATTTCCAAGGCAACGCCGCAGTAAATTACACCGACCGTGAAACGCCTTGGACGAGAATTATCGAGCATAAATGGTTTGAGTTCGGCAAGGACGAAAACGGAAACGATCTTCCGAAAACGGTTATCAGCCGTGAGTACAGCAGCGAGTGGAAACCCGGCGACGAGCCGTATTATCCCGTAAATGATGAGAAGAACGGCGCGCTTTATGCTGAGTACAAAAATCTTGCCGAGCAGGAGAAAAACGTTATCTTCGGCGGCAGGCTCGGCGAATACAAGTATTACGACATGGATCAGGTTATTGCCGCCGCTCTCGAATTATCCTCGAAAATGTTGAAATAGTTCGCATACATAACTTTATAAAGAAGGTGAGAATATGCTCCTCCGCCGGCACAACATATCCACATATGAGAAAATCAAAAAGTTGTTTCAGAGCGGTAACAGGGTTTGTTGCGTCCAGCCTACGGGAACGGGCAAAAGCTTTCTGATGTTGCAGCTTATTGCGGACAATCAGGAGAAAAAATTCCTGCTCTGCTCGCCGTCAAGCTACATATTCTCACAGATCCAAGCACACGCCGAGAAGTATGAAATCCCGCTTGAAAATTGCAGTTACCTGACTTACACAAAACTAAGTCAGCTTGAAGTCGATGAAATAAAACAGCTCAAAGCCGATTACATAATCTTCGACGAATTTCATAGATTGGGCTCGCCCGAATGGGGAAACGGTGCTGAAAAATTGCTGTCAACACACGCGAACGCAAAAATCCTCGGTACCTCCGCAACGCCCATTCGCTATCTCGACTCAATGCGCAATATGGCAGAAGAACTTTTTCACAGCAATTACGCGGTCAATATGACTTTGGCTGAGGCAATTTACAGGAAGATCCTCCCATTGCCCGTTTACGTCACCTCGTTCTATAAGTTTTCAGGCGACATTGCAAGGCTTGAACAGCGTGCCGAAAACAGCACAAACCCGCGCTTAAGAAAAGTCCTGCTCGGAAAGATCCGTAAGGCAAAAACAATGATAGCCGACCTTGATTGCGGAATTGAAACAATTTTCAGCCGTCATATCAAAAACAAAAACGGAAAGTTTATCGTCTTTTGTTCAAATGTCGAGGCGTTAATAAAGGCTTATGACGAGTGTGACGATTGGTTTTCTGACGTAAATTTAAATGTACATAAATACAGAGTTTATTCCGCAAGCTCCGACGCAAAACAAAATTACGAAAGTTTCAGAAACGACAATGACAATAATTCGTTGAAGTTACTTTTCTGCGTGGATATGCTCAACGAGGGAGTGCATATTGAGGACATTGACGGCGTTATAATGCTCCGCACGACACAGTCCGCTAATGTTTTCTATCAGCAGTTAGGGCGCGCGTTAGCTTGCTCGGAAAATTGTAAAAATCCCGTAATTTTCGATCTGGTCAATAATTACGAAACGGGCGATACCGCAAACCAGTATGCGCAGATAATGGAAATAGGCAGGAATTACGGCGAGAATGAAAACGATACAATTGAATTTGAGCTTTATGATTATGTACGCGATATAAGAGAGATACTCAACGAGCTTCATAATTCCTTTGAAAACTCGTGGGATATTGTATTTGAAACAGTTAGCGAGTTCAAAGATAAATATGCGCGTTTTCCTCTTTCTGACGAGAAGTACGAGGGTTTAAGGGTAGGCGTCTGGTGTACCAATCAGCGTATTTTGAACAACAAAGGTCAACTTGAAAAAGATAAAATTGACAAGTTAAATTCAATAGGTTTTGTCTGGGACACTGACGAAGAACGCTGGCAGTCGAATTATCTTGAAGTAAAGAAAATGGTAGAGCAATACAGACATTTTCCTAAGCGAAGTGACTTCAGCGCAGACGAGGGCAAATGGAGCTTGTATGTCTGGCTCACGGCGCAGCGCGTAAAATTTGGCAGGGGAGAGCTGTCGGAGGAAAAGCAAAAGTTGCTTAATGACATCGGCTTTGAATTAAATACCGAAACGAATGACGAACGCTGGAACAGGCTGTATTTTGAGATAAAAAAGTTTTGCGATGAGAATAACCGATTCCCGACAACAACGGACGTGAAAAATGCTCCCGAATTAAACGAGGTTTACAGGTGGATAATCCGTCAGAGAAAAGCATATAACGAGGGAAAATTGTCCGAGGACAGAGTTAAACTTCTTAATGAATTAGGCATGGCCTGGGATTTATCTGACGCAAAATGGAACGAACAGCTTGAACTGTTGAACGAGTTTATTCGTGAAAACAAAAGAACTCCCTCTGCCAACGAAAAGTTTAAAAACAAGGCAATAGGTCAATGGTATTCGGAGCAACTTAGGCGGTTAAAGAGCGGAACGCTTGATGAAATTAAAACGAAAAAGATAAATGCAATTGCACTCGAAAAACCGCAGACAAGCGTGGCGTGGGAGAAGAAATTTGAGCTGCTGAAAGAGTTCATAAAAGAACACGGTCGCCTGCCGTACAGCAAGGAAAAGTACCATAACACCGACCTTTATCTTTGGTTATTAAGTCAGAAAAAGCTTTGTCGTGAGGGCAACCTGCCGCAAGAATTGATTGACAGATTTGCGGAGCTTGACATTGACATAGCTCACTTTTCTTCAACCCGAGAAATGCCCCAGAAACGCTGGATAAAGACTTTCCACGAATACAAAAAGTTCGTCGCGGACAATCACAGAAAACCGTCGGC
>CANRDI010000049.1 GCA_947629335.1 uncultured Clostridia bacterium
AGCGGGGGAACCGGCAGGTGCCCCCGCGGTTTGGTTTTTCCACAGTATAAAGTAAACGAAAAATGAAATGGGTGCGTGCGTTTGAGTTAAGAGAAACGTAAATGGAAATGTTTAAGGTGTAGTGTTCCTATTGGTTTGGTTTTTCCACAGCGAGAAACAAACGGAAACTGAAACGGGCGTACGCTTATCAACTAAAGTAACAAATAACAAAGCAAAAACCGCAAGGGAGAAAACCTTTTGAAAAAGGTTTTCTCCCTTGAACCCTTTTTCCAAAACTTTTATGTGCCGCGCCTTGCGGCGCGGTCGGAAAGCGGAAGCGTTGTTCAGTTTTCATCTTGCCTCTAAAAAGGGTCTCCTTTTTACTTCCTGTAATTGTATTTTCATATTGTTTGCCAAACTTTTTCGTTATATTGCACAAAAGCACTTGACTAATGTCAAATAATATGTTACAATATTATAAATGTTAGGAATTGTAATTTCTTTTTTATTCCTGTACGCAGGAGAGTTTTCTTAAACAATTTGAGAAGGAGGCGAGCGAAATGACGGCGTCGGAAGTTCCTGAAAAATACCGCGATTTGTTTGTAAACGTCCTTGACGGTACTTATGCGTCGCATATTCTGTGGATGTGTAAAGAGGGCATTACTGTTTCAATCGGAAAAAAGATATTGCCCGACAATGTAAGCGATCCGCTCGATTATATACGAGAAAATAATATTCTTTCGGATACTTCAAAAGATACCTTTAATGTTTTCGCCGCAAAAATCGAAGACGGTATCCTTTCCGGTACGGATCATGAATATGTTTCCGCCGATGTCGAACTGAAATTTCCAGGAAGCGACGAGTATGCCCTTTATCACTGTTTCGCACTGTTTATGTGCGACGGCGAAAAGCGCGTAAGCACCGTTTTCATCAGTATCCGCCCGTTTAATACAATTCAGGTTTTTAATAAACAGATACTTTCCGAGTTTACGTCGGATAAAGCTCCGAAAATATTGAGCGCTTACATACGGGAATTTTACGATATGCATCCCGATGAGGAAATCGCGTTTATCCAGTTGGATATCGAGCGCTTTAAGATGATAAATGAAAGATCGGGCGTAGAGATCGGCGATGAACTGCTGAAATTTATAAATGACTGTCTCAGCATAATCTGCGGCGACAAAATGCCTTTTTGCCGTCTTACAGCGGACGTGTTTATGGTGGTCATGACGTTTAAGAAAAAGGAAGAGATAGTTTCATTTATTCGTCATATCGAAAGTATGATAGTAGGCTATAAGGGTCTCGAATATCGTCTGGTTTTCGGCATTTATATCGTTGAAGACAGGTCTATGCATACCCGCCGCTGTGGGGATAACGCCGCTTTGGCAAGGCAGAAAATGCACGGAAATGCTCTGGAAAATATCGGCTGGTATAACGGTACGCTTAAAATTGAACTGGAAAAAATGCAGAGCATTGAGAGCGACATGTATAAGGCTCTCGTGAAAGACGAGTTTTTGATGTATCTACAGCCTAAATACAGCATTTCTACAAACAGGATAATCGGTGCGGAGGCTCTTGCGCGCTGGAATCATACCAAAAAAGGAATGATCTCTCCCGCGGATTTTATCCCTGTTTTTGAGAAAAACGGATTTATTTTAAAACTTGACAGGCTTATCTGGGAGAAAGCCTGTATACAGATACGCGAATGGCTTGACAAAGGCATCGAAGCTGTTCCTATCTCCGTAAATATCTCGCGGGAGTATATCAAAAGTTTCGATGTCGTAGGCTATATTTCCGGATTGGTAAAGAAGTATAATATCCCAATAAAGCTTTTAGAGCTTGAAATAACGGAAAGCGTCGATTCTTTCGGCGTGGATGAGATCGTCGGAAATATGAAACAAGCAGGATTTACTATGCTTATGGACGATTTCGGTTCGGGATATTCGTCGCTTAATATGCTTAAAACAACTCAGTTTGACGTTTTGAAGATCGACCGCGGATTTCTCAACGAGTTTATGGGCAGTGACAGGGGAAGAAAAATTATTTCTCACACTATCTCTATGTCGCACGATATAGGCATAGACATTATCGCGGAGGGCGTTGAAACTCTTGAACAGGCAAATTTCCTTGAAAAATGCGGCTGTGATATGGCTCAGGGGTTCTATTATTCAAAGCCTATCCCGGCGGATGAATTTTCACAGCGCCTCATTTCAACAAACAAATAAATGAAGAAACAAAGAGGAAATATGAAAAAAACGATCAGAATACTGTGCGTGATAATGTCGCTTGTTCTCGCGCTTTTTGCGGCAGGGTGCAGTAAAAAGAACGAGAGCGCAGGCGGAAATTCATCTGTTTCGGCGTTCAGCTCCTCGGCGGCTGAAAGTTCCTCGGCAGTTGAGAGTTCTTCGGCTGTCGAAAATTCATCAAAAACGGAAAGCTCCTCAAAAGCTGAACAGAGTTTAACGGTACAAAGTTCATCAACAGCTGAAAGCACCGCAAAAATTGACGAGGACGGAAGTTATACAGCAAAAGATGATGTTGCGCTTTACATTCACGTCTACGGAAAGCTGCCGAAGAATTTTATAACTAAAAAAGAAGCGCAGAAGCTCGGCTGGTCGGGCGGTTCACTTGAAAAATACGCTGAGGGAATGTGCATAGGCGGCGACACTTTCGGAAACTATGAGGGATTATTACCGAAGAAGAACGGAAGAAGCTATATTGAGTGCGATATA
Source organism: uncultured Clostridia bacterium (assembly GCA_947629335.1). Taxonomy (GTDB): domain Bacteria; phylum Bacillota; class Clostridia; order Oscillospirales; family Ruminococcaceae; genus CAG-115. Next base: position 2,712 of record CANRDI010000049.1, read on the forward strand.
GACACTCTCGGAAAAAGCTCGCGCGGAGCAAAGCGGATCGTATTTTCAAACGACGGGCTTATCTATTACACCGACGACCACTATGAAAGTTTTACGCTTTTATATGGAGAAGAATAAAACACAACTCCCGCTCTTTGAGCGGGAGTTTGAAGCTTATTAAATGTAAGAGGTTAGAAGTAAGAGGTAAGAAAAAGTCGAAAAACGCTTCCGCTTTTCGACCGCGCCGTAAGGCGCGGAACATAAAAGTTTTGGAAAGAGGGTTCAAGGGAGAAAACCTTTTTCAAAAGGTTTTCTCCCTTGCGGTTTTTGCTTTGTTATTTGTTGCTTTGGTTCATAGGCACGCCCGTTTCAGTTTCCGTTTGTTTCTCGCTGTGGAAAAACCAAACCAATAGGAACACTACACCTTAAACGTTTCCATTTATGTTTCTCTTAACTAATGCGCACGCACCCGTTACATTTTCCGTTTACTTTATAATGTGGAAAAACCAAACCGCAGGGGCACCTGCCGGTTCCCCCGCTC
>CANRDI010000050.1 GCA_947629335.1 uncultured Clostridia bacterium
ATAAGTGCGCGCCCGATTGCCACACGCTGCTGCTGTCCGCCCGATAACTGGCTCGGCAAATAATTACGGCGATCCTGCAAATTGAGCACCGTCAACAATTCCTCCAAATAACGCTTGTCCGGCTTTTGATAGTCGAGCAGGACGGGGAATATTATATTTTGCTCTACCGTGAGTTCGGGAATGAGATTAAACGACTGAAAAATAAAACCGATATTTCTGCGTCGAAAAATCGTAAGATTTTTTTCCTTCATCGCGAATGTGTCTTTTCCGTCTATGAAAACCTTGCCGCTCGTCGGAGTGTCGAGTGCGCCTATCATATTTAAGAGCGTTGATTTTCCGCTACCCGATTCGCCTACGACCGCGACAAACTCGCCCTTTGGCACGGTGAAGCTGACGTTTTTGAGCGCTTCGACCGCCGCTTCGCCGCTGCCGTAGGTTTTTGAAATGGATCGTACCTCCAATAAGTTCATATAAAACACCTCTTTCTGTTATTGTATAATAACAGAATAACACCGAAATCCTACTGAGAGATGAATTTTAGCCTACAATTTTGTAGGAATTAAAAAATTTATAATAAATACTGTTCCCTTGCCGATTTCGCTGTCAACCTCAATACTGCCGTTATGCGCTTCGATAATCGCTTTCGCAAGCGGAAGCCCCAAACCGATACCCTGCGTGTCCTTTGAGAAACGGCTGCGGTAAAAGCGTTTGAAAATGTGGTGTATATCCTCCGGGTGAATACCGCTGCCGTTATCCTTTACAGTGATTTGCAAAACGGACGGAAGGCTGTTCCACTCGATATTTATTTGCTCGCCTTGCTCCGTATGGTCGAGCGCGTTTTTTACGATATTTTCAATCGCCTGTATGAGCCAGCCCTTGTCGCACATCAAAGTAACCGTGCTGTTTCCCGATAAGCTGATTTGCTTTCCCTCCTGCCTTGCGCGGAACAGAAAATGATTTTTTATGTCGTTCATCATCTCCGACACATTTTCCTCTTTTTTCTCGATCCGTATCGTTCCCGCGTCGAGCTTTGTTATTTTCAAAAGATTTTGCACAAGCGTTTCAATACGGTCAAGCTCCTGTTCTGTAAGCTCGGTAAATTCCTTTATTTCGGGATTTTCCGCTTCGTCCTGCATAATGCCGTTATAGATGTTAAGCGCCGCGAGAGGTGTTTTCAGCTGATGCGAAATGTCCGATATGGTGTTCTTCAAAAATTCCTTTGACTGCGCCTCGTTTTCCGCGTGAGCGTTCAGCACGGAAGCGAGCGAATTGATCTTGTGAAACAGCTTGTTAAGCTCGCCCTCATCGTCACATTCGATACGCGCGTCCCTGTTGCCGGAAATATAATCCGTAATCTGTTCCTCAGCGGCTTCTATGGTTTTGTTCTGATTGCGGAAATATATGTATATGCTTATCAGCACCGCCGCAAACGCAGCAAAAGCGGCAGCAAAAATATACGCCGCCGCGTTCTTAACGTCGAAAATCATCAAAAGCGCGGAAACGAGCGCGAAAACAAAAACGCAAAGCAGTATTACCGCAAAAAGGGATTTGATTTTTCTGTTTGTAAATATTTTCATATTACACGCTCCATTTATATCCCATACCGCGAACGGTAACAATCATTTTCGGCTCACTCGGTTCATCCTCTATTTTTGTCCGCAAGCGGCGAATATACACAGTGAGCGTGTTGTTATCAACAAATTTTTCGTCGCAGTCCCACAGCCTTCCGAGTATCTGCTCGGACGAAAGAACAATATCGGGATTTTCCATAAACATACAAAGCAGCCTATATTCGCCCGCCGTCAAATCAATCCGTTCGCCGTTTTTATAAACCTCGCCCTTTAACAGCTTTACCGTTATTCCGTTTGAGTTAAGCTCCGCATCGTTCTTAAAGCCGTTGCTCCTGCGAAGTATCGCATTTATCCGCGACATCAGCACCGACAGCTTAAACGGCTTTGTGATATAGTCGTCACCGCCGATGTCAAGACCCATTATAATATCCGTTTCCTCGTCCGCGGCGGTGAGAAATATAATCGGCACCTTAGACACTTCACGGATTTTTCTGCAAATGTCAAACCCGCTGCCGTCGGGGAGCGACACGTCCAAAATTACCAAGTCATATTTTCTGTTTCCCCATATTTTATCTGCTTCCGCACTTGTGCGGACAATATCTAACTCGTAACCTTGTTTTTTTATAGCAAAAGATAGACCGTTTATTAAACTCAAATCATCTTCAACAATTAGAATTTTCATCATTAAACCCCTTTTTCTTTCTTAAATCTTGCGTCGGCGGGCTTTTTCGCTTCTTTGGGTATCGCCCAGCTTCGCCCAAACTTCACAGCGCCGTCAATTCTGTTTTCTTCGCATAGCTTTTGTATGCGTCTTTCAGAAATCTCCCATTTTTCGGAGGCTTCGCTAACCGTAATATAATTCATAATCTTGCACCTTCCCGCAAATATATTCTGATACATATTATATACGGCTTTCCGAACAATGTCAAGTATATAATACGATATATTTAGGTAATAATAGCGATGTTACAACTCGTTTAATATTTTATATGCGAGATGTAAAATGTATATGGGTGATGTAAAATGTCAAAAGACAGACGAAACTATAATTTCAAAGCCTTAGGACAGGCAATAAAAGATGCAAGGGTAGCTGCCGGAATGACAAGAGACCAGTTAGGAGAAAAATTAAACCTTGCTCCAAGATATTTATTATCAATAGAAAATGAGGGGCAACACCCAAGTCTGCAAGTATTATATGAACTCGTAACACTTTTCAATATATCGGTAGATGAATATTTTTTTGAAAAGCAACCGGAACGCTCAACGCTTCGCCGACAAGTTGACGGATTGATTGACAGCATATCCGAAAGGGACTTGCCGATTATTGAAGCCACCGCAAGAGGAATTATAGAAACAAGAACAGAAACAGAGGACTAAAAAAC